>CAWGJH010000017.1:0-133809 GCA_963822695.1 uncultured Actinomycetota bacterium | reverse complement strand
CCGGACACCGCGATGAGGTGGGTGAGCCCGGCGACGCGGAACTCCGCGTCGACAGTAGGCACCATCGCCGATGTGTCGCCCACCACCAGCGCGGGGAGCAGGCCGGCCGACTCAGGATCGAGGACCCCGGCCGCCCGCCGCAGCCCGGACCGAAGCCGCTCGGCACCCCGTTGGACCGCGGTGGGCGGCGATAGCACCTCCGGCCCACCTCGCACCTGCAACAGGGCCACCGTCAGGTCGGATCGGTCGGATGCGGCGAGCAGCCCGGTGGCCCGCACCCGCTGACCGGGCAGCAGCCCAGTCCAGCCCTGCGCCGGTGCCAGGAGAACTACCCGACCGCCGGTCCGCCACTGGTGCCCAGCCACTTCCGCAGCCTCGAGTTCCGCGTGTACTACCACTCGCTGAGGATGCGGTTGCTGGCCGCCGTAGCCCGGGGAGGCGACCGCCCGCGGGTCATCACTCACGTGCACCACGACGGTCGCCATCGAACCGTGCTCGGCAGCCACCCGCACCGGATGATGCTCAACCTGCCAGACCTGCGTGCCGACCACGAGTGCCAGAGCGGCGGCCACCCCGCCCACCGCGAGCGCCACTGCCGAACGGCCACGCAGCGCGGCAGCCCCGGCAATCAGCAAGCCCCCCACGCCCAGCGCGGCAGCGACCAAGGACCCGAGATAAAGCCCGGAGAGCACCACAACCCAGCCGACGAGAGCGGCGGGCACCAGGCGCAGGTCATGGCGCACTCCCCCATCGGCGGTCACACCCGCACCAGACCCTTGAGGTGGGCCAATCGTGCCTGTCCGATACCGCTTATCTCGCGGAGCTGATCCACCGACGTGAAGCGTCCGTGCGTGGCGCGCCAATCAAGAATCCGCTGGGCGGTCACCGTGCCAACGCCGGGTAGCCCGTCAAGCTGCTCAAGTGTCGCCGCATTGAGATCGACCACCCGCGGCGCGCCGGAGGTACCTGACGCCATGCTGCCGGCCGGCTGCCCTGGAGGTGGTGCCACACCGACCAGAAGTTGCTCACCGTCGGACAGCCGCCGGGCGATGTTGAGGTCCATCAGGTCGGTGCCGGGCAGAGCGCCGCCGACCGCGGCCAGCGCGTCAGCCACCCGGGTGCCGTCGGGTAGCCGGACCAGACCCGGGTGGGCCACCCGACCTACCACGCTGACCACTACCTCATGGGCTGGGCCAGGCGGTGGTGGCGCTGATGACGCCCTCGCCGCAGTGGCGGTGACCAGCGGCAGGATCGGGGCTGGTTCGGGCACCGGGCGCTCCCACCACACCCCGACCGCGGCCACCACCGCAGCCAGAGCCGCAACCAACGACAAAATCAGGGCTCCCGGCCGTCCGGGTTCCCACCGAGCGTCCCGTAGCGATCCGGGCACCCAACGCTGGACCAGCCGACCTACTTTCGATGTGGTGAGGAGATGGTCCGCATCGTCCAGGTGGGTCTGGTGGGGCCCACCGGGCATGGGGTCGATGGCTGCGGCGTGCCCGGCAGCTGGATCACCGGGATCCAGCGGTGGACCGGGAACACCGCCCAGGGCCACAAGCCGCGTTCGGACACGCTGCGGTCCACCGGTGTCGAGGGACGGGAAGCTGGGAAGCAGGGCCACGGGGCGACGCTAGGACAATGTCCCCGCTCACTTCGATGGCCGACACTCCCAGCTGTGGACAACAGGGGTGGGTGGGGATAAGTCGGGATGCCCGCACCACCACAGCCTAGAAACGTCGCTCAGACGGGAGCGGCTGTGTTATAGGAGACCAGCCGCCAGCCGGAACCGTGGCGAACAAGCACCGTCCAGTGGCAGTTACTGATCCCGCCGAACACCGGCCAGCCTGATACCGGCAAACCGAGCAGCAGCGGCGTCAGACCGGCGATCAGCCCGCCGTGGGTGCACAGCACCGCGCTACCGTGACCGGCCACATCAAGTTCGGCGACCACGTGCGCGGCCCGTCCGGCCACTTCCACCTTGGTCTCGCCACCGGGCGGGGCCCATTCTGGATTCTCCCGCCAGGTCGGGATGCCACCCGGCCAGCGCACCTCCACCTCAGCATGGGTCAGACCCTGCCACGTCCCGAGATGAGTTTCCCGAAGCCGCTTGTCGACCCACAGCGGCATCCCGGTCTCGGCGGCAAGCGCTGCCGCGGTGTCCCCGGCGCGGGACAGATCAGAGGTCATGAGTACCTCCGGCTTCAACTCAGCGAGCAAACGGGCCGCCCGTCGAGCCTGGCCGAGGCCAGTTGCGGTCAACTGCGAGTCAATCTGACCCTGCATCCGGTGCGCCACGTTGTAGTCGCTCTCGCCGTGCCGCCAGAGCACGAGCCGCTTCAGGGTCACCCCGATTCGTCCACCTCGGAGGCGTCAGCTTCGAACGGGATTGTCGGGCAGTCCTTCCACAGCCGCTCAAGGCCGTAGAAAGAACGCTCCTCGGCATGCTGCACGTGCACGACAACGTTGACGAAATCCAGCAGCACCCAGCGCCCCTCGCGAGCGCCCTCGCGGCGAACCGGCTTGCTTCCAGCGGCCGCCATCCGCTCCTCAACGGCATCCACAATGGCCTGGACCTGGCGCTCGTTGGGCGCCGAAGCGATGACAAAACAGTCTGTGATCACCAACTGCTCGGACACGTCGAGCAGGGTGACGTTGTGCGCCTTCTTGCCCGCCGCCGCGTTCGCCGCGGTCAGTGCAAGCTGTCGCGCATGATCAGAGGCTGACACATCGCTCCTTACTCCCCCGGCTCTGCCAGCCGGCGCTCGACTGCGCGCGGCACCGCATGTACTCCGGCCGTCCGCGCCCGACCACAGGTGAGCGTACGTGTTCGAGGTTGGTCGACGCGGATCTACCGCAGGGCCCGACGGCACCGTCCGCAGACGACCAACGCTGCAAAACGGTTATGCCGCAGGTCAGGATGGGTGCGAGGTGCCCCGTCACTGGCTGTCGCCGGGCGATGTCGCGAGATCGCGTCGCGTTACTGCTTGTCCGCTGCGGCCAGTCGGACACTCGCGACGCGGGTGTGCCGGACTGGCGAGTCGAGGGCGCTGCGGCGACCACGCAGGCCAGGGCGCCGGAGGTCGGGAAGTGGGCGCGGCAATACACTGATCTTGGCGTGTAGTCTTGCCCCGCACGGTGCCCGAGCGGGGCAAGACTGATGAAGATGTGATCGTCGGTGCGGGCGGTGAGCAGTTGAGGGCATATTTAGATCTGGAGGGTGGCGACTGGTGAGAGGCAAGAAGATTGATAGGGCTGCTGTTCTACGGGACCTACAGGAGATCGAGGATGGCGATTACGACGGCTTTGTGTCTTTAGTGCAAGCGGCTCGTAACAGGAACCTCGTATTTAATCCAGACTTGCCCGTTTGGCCTCTGGCCCAGCGTCTAGGCATCATCGTAGACTGCAACCGTGGCGGCGTCCCGGAATTCGATGAAGCGATGCGGGACTTCGTGAGGGACGCAAATAACGTGGGCGGCTCAGATAAGCACCCCTTCGTACAGGGCAGGCACTAACCCGGCGCAGGGGCAGCGCGTACGCACCGACGCCGGTGTAGTCACGCCAGTTGACTACGGCAGGTTGCAGCCGCAGGCTCCAATCGGCTTGCGATTGCAATTACTGGAGATCCAGTGTAGGTGGGCGGCACCTGTGGGGACCACGCAAGCTCGCGGGCCGGCCCGAGCGAGCAAGTGCGAAAGCAGGTCAGTTCGCCCACGGAGCGCCGCCGCAAGCGGCGCTCCGTGATCCCCTAGACCTCTCTATCGCCGAGAAGGTTAGCCTCGTCCAGCGCGCGAACGACTAGCCCTTTGCTCACCCAAGGCTCGCGCGGGTTAGCGGCGAGTCGCTCAAGCCATTGGATTTGGTCCGTGAAATAAGTCCAATATGGCGTGCCTTCGTCGAAGACGAGCATCGGTCCCTCTGTGCCTCGTTTGCCGTGACCGTAGAGCATCACGCGACAGCTTCGATCAATCTTTTCTATTGCAAAAGAGCATGGAAAGTTGAAGGTGAATATTTTCATTCCAGCCGATGGCGTTGTGGGTATTATTCTTTGTGAAGCGTCAAAGAGTGGCCGAAGGATCTCGCGTGCATATCGCGCAGGATCCTCCATTGCGGCTTCGACGGGTTCGATGCGATATCTATCTCGCCGGGAATCGCAGTTCGGATCCATGACGTAGAACGTTACTGGTATCTCACTTGCTTTCGCTTCGAATAATGGAAGTATATCGTCTTTGGCATAGAAGTTCCGGGTTAGTCCAAAAACTGTGATCTCTTCACGGGCGTTGTTGACACGTTCCACTAAATCGTCAAGTACAGCTGGGTTGATGCGAGGCCACAGATGAGAGATCCCGGCTTCCTTGAGCTGATCGACTGGCGCAGTTGACGGGACAGCTCGAGTCGGCTTTTGCATCTGCGGTGTAGCCGGTTCAGGTACGAACTCGATTCCACCATCGTGCACGCGAAACAGTTGATCGACCTTCCAGTCAGGAAACATGCCCTCCAGAATCCGACAGTGGTCCGTATACGGAAGTCCAACCAAGTCACCGGAAAGCCACCGGTAGAACTGCGCCTTGCTCGGCCAAGCACCCCGCAGAGTAGGATCGATGACCGCAGCGACCCTGTCGTACTCACGACAAAAGGCGCGGTGGGTCTGCAGGTGGCGCTGCTGGAGCAGCACCTTGAGCACGATGAGCTCGGCGTCCAACGAGTTGACCTCCTTCGTCGCGAAACGAGACAAGACTACCACCCCTGGGAGACCAAGTGAGACCAGATGAGGTAGAGAAGTCTAAGAAGAGACGATCACGGGGTCGAGAACTGACCCTAACCTGGCCGAATCTTATGGCATGGATACCCGCGCCGCCCAATGACCCACCAACCTCGTTGCCAGCGTTGGGACGATCCCGGAGTGGAGGCCCGCCGGAGGCATGAGGTTTCCTTGCCGGGAGGGCGGCCGATCGAAAGGCCATGGCTACGCGGCGGGACTCTGTGAAGGGGATGATTTGTCGGGAGCGGAGCGCGCTGTGTGTGGGTAGTGGTTGCTGGTGACTGAGATCGAGTGGTCGTGGGATCCGTCGCTGTATGGCGGCAGCGCGGCGTATCACGCTCGTGGCCGCGTTCCCTATGCGGACGCAGTCGTTCCACTGGATGGACCGGTTTCGGGTCGCCGCCACGGTTCACAGCATGCTGGATGAAGACGGGGCCTGCCTCCATGTCCACGCCACCACATACCTCGCTTCCTCATGGCACGCCCGCTGATGAGGACAGGGTCTACCGCGCGGCCGGCTTCGTTGGCCCCCATTTGTGACCGAGCTGCGTCAGTTGCTCCATGGCGCGAGCCCGACCGGGGTGTTCAGCGAGCACCTCCGGGAGATCGCGCTCGACATCTGGCGTCCGTAACCACACCACCCAAGATTCAGGCCACCTTCTCCCCTCCCGGCCAACGATCGGTCTCGGCATTGCCCGCGAGGGCCCGTAAAGTCACGACGCGTGGCTCGTCTGATACTGATCAACGGGGCTCCTGGTAGCGGCAAGTCGACGCTGGCGCGGATGTATGCCGATGCGCACCCACTGACGCTGGCCCTGGACATCGACGTGGTCCGCGCGATGCTCGGTGGCTGGCTGGACCAACCCACCGAGGCCGGCCTCATCGCGCGAGGCATGGCGGTGGAGATGGCCCGGGTCCAGCTCACAGCGGGCAGGGATGTCCTGGTCCCGCAGTTCCTCGGCCGGATCGACTTCATAATTGAACTGGAGCAACTCTGCCAGCAGGTCGGCGCCGACTTTGTCGAACTCGCCTTGCTCAGCAGCCCGCAGGACGCCACCCACCGCTTCGTCCAACGCTTGAGCCGGCCCGAGACGCCCGCTCACCGTGACGCTGCGGCGTTGCGGGAACGCAGCGGCGGAGTCGGCGAACTACCGGCGATGTACGACCGACTACTTGAGGTCGTCGCGAGCCGACCGGGCACCCGCACCGTGATGACCGTGGCCGGGAAGGTGGATCGGACCTACCGCGACCTGGTCGCCCACATCAACCAGATCTGAGGGCTCGACCCCGTGCCACAGCGTCCGCACCACGATCGGCGGATCGGCTTGCGGCCCAGGAAGGAAGCCAATGGCACGGCGTGAGCTGCGTTGACATGATGCCGCCCGGTCAGGCAGACGCTGTCGGAACTGAACCCCGATGATCAGTCTGAATCGGAGCACTATCCCTTTACACCCTTGGAGTTGGAGGTCCACTCGTGACGTCGGCCATGTCCTTGCGCGGACGCGTGGTCCTGGTGACCGGTGCCAGCCGGCAACTCGCCATCGGTGCCGGTGTGGCCCGTCGGCTCGTCGCTGATGGTGCTGCGGTACTGCTGCACTCGTGGTCCCCACACGACGCGGAGCAGCCGTGGGGTGCTGACCCAGGTGGCGTGGAGATGCTGGTCGCCGAGCTCCGCCATCAGGGCGGACGGATCGAGCACGTCTGCGCGGACCTCGCTGACCCCGACGACGCACCTGCTCGACTTGTGGACGCCGCCCGCCGAACGTTCGGGCGCCTGGACGGCGTCGTCGCCAACCACGCCCGCAGCAGCGCCCAGGCGCTGGAGGAGCTGACCGCGGCGGAGATCGACCTCAGCTACGCGGTCAATACCCGCGCGACGCTGCTGCTGGTGCAGGCGTTCGCTGCGCAGCATGACGACCGCCCGGGTGGACGCGTCGTGCTGTTCACCTCCGGGCAGTATCACTCGGCCATGCCGGGTGAGCTGCCCTACATCGCTTCGAAAGGGGCGCTGCACCAGCTCACACGCAGCCTCGCCGTCCACCTCATGCCTCGCCGTATCACGGTCAACTGTGTCGACCCCGGCCCCAATGACACCGGTTACGCCGACGCCGGCACGAGGATTGCCGTCGCCGCGCGCAACCCCGGCGGTCGCTGGAGCACCCCCGCCGACACCGCACGCCTGGTGGCGTGGCTGATCAGCGACGAAGCAGACTGGATCACCGGCCAAGTCATCGCCTCCGACGGAGGCTGGTCCGCCGCCGGTTGAACCGAAGGTCAGTCCGCAAGCGGATAGCTTTACGGTGGACGTGTCACGGCCGCTCTAGATCCGCGTCGCCGCAGGCGGCGCGCTTGATCCCATGACAGATACCCGGAACATCCATCAACGGCCGGCAAGGCTCCTGTTCCTCACCGCTTATCACCGACCGCTGCAGGTACCCGATTTGTGCCGGGATAGCCCCGAACCTGACACGATCTCGACCCCCTGTGGCTCGTCGCGCTATTTCCGCTGATGATGACCACACGTGAACCCCAGCTTGGAAGATCGGGCGGTGATCAAGGTGCTGGCCTGCATTAATGCCGACCTGCGGGTACTCGGTGACAGGTGACGTGAGTGACCGTTGTTGACCGCTCACGACCCTGGGAAGGGGCACGCGGGGGGCACGCGCTCGGCTCAGACTTGAGTCGGTGGGCTCAACTAGGCCCATCTCCGGCGTACCCCCGGCCGCACCTCTCCCTGACAGACATCCCTGGCTAGGTGTGGGGTGTCCACGAGGTGCGCAACTGCCGGTGCACGCGCATGGCTATCGTGTCGATCTCGCGCAGGATGGCGCGGTGGATGGTGGGCTGGGTTCCGGTCAGGTTCAACACGCAGTGCGCCCGCCCCTGCGGATCACATATCGGTGCGGCGACGCAGCTCAGGCCGTGTTGGGCCTGCACGTAGTGCTCCCACCCGCACACCATCTCCGTCCGCCCGGTCATCAAGGCGAGCGCGATGCCGTTGGCGCCGGCATGCTTTATGTCCCAGTGGGCTCCTTCCACGAATCCCAGCTGGTCGGCGAGGCGTAGTACCCCCCGGTCGCCGCCCCGGCACAGCACCACGCCGTCTACGTTGACCACCACCATCATCTGTCGGGTGGTCTTCCCAAGCTCGGCTAGCGCGTCCAGTGCCCACGGGCAGGTGGCGATCGGGGATTCGCGGCGGCGGCGCTTCACCTCGTCCCAACCGAGCGGATCTACGTCGGTGCCACGCTGGGGATTCACCTTGTGGGCCTTCGCCTCGTCCCATGCTTGGAGGATCATCAGTCGCGGCGCGTCCGGCAATGGGTCCCCGCACTGATACGCCTCGTACAGCCGCTCTCCGACCCGCCGGTGGAGATTTTGTCGGTCACCGTGAAGGAGGGGGCGGAGCGTTTCACGCCCGTGTCGCAGGTTCGACCGGACGGTTGACGTCGAGGTGCCGAGCACCTCGGCGATCTCGTTGGTTCGGTGACCCGCGCAGACCCTGGCCATGACCTCCCGTTGTCCTGAGGGCAGGACAATCAGGCTGTCCCGCACGATGCCGACGTCGCGTTGGTGGTACACGTCTTCGGCGGAGCGCTCAACGTGACTGGCCGCCCGGCGCAGGGGCGTGTCCAGGTGACGGCGCTGTCGCTGCGCGAGTGCGGCAGCCTCATGCCTCGCGGCCTGGTAAAGGTAGGCGCGTGGCTTTTGCACCGTGGCCCATCGGGTGAACACCCGCATGAACACCGTCTGTGCCACATCCTCGGCATCGGACAGGCTCATTCCCCGACCGAGGACAAACTTCACCAGCTTCGGGTATTCCTGCCTGAAGAACTCCGCATATTCCTCGTAGTCAGGGCGGCTCATCGGATCCTCCGGGTTCGTTGCACCGAGGTTACGGCGCTGTCCGAACCATGTGAGCGGCCGGCCGGCATGCTGGCTGAGCTGTCGGGATTCTGGGTGGCGGTCACGGCGTGTGGTGGGCTTGTCGCGAGCATGCGCGTCAGAGCGAGGTGGAGTTCCTGTTCGAGCCGCTGCCGCGAGGCTCTTTGCGCGACGATCTCATGGATGAGTGCGACTCTGAGCATGGCTATCGCAAACCCGGCGTACAAGATGATGACACTGGACACGATGTCTCCTCTGGGAAACCACAGCTTTGGGGAACCACAGCAACCAACTGGGAACTATGGAGAGTCCGCGACGCCCGATTTCGTGCAAGAGGACCACATCATCAGCCGTCGGTCGCCCGAGTTCGTTCGTGGGCATGTGAGGCGGGTACAGGCGGGATAGTGAGGGGTCAGCACAGACGGGGCATAGCCCGGTTGACCAGGCTGCCTGGTCCCACCAGCGCGGCCCGCAGTGACGCGGTGGACCTCGTCGGTGGCCGCGGTCACGTGTCCGGCCAACTCGTCGGCGTCGGGTTCGGTGTACCCGGCCGGTAGCTGCCGCCGGGCCGGGCGATGGCCCAAGGCGATCAGCACCGTCGCCCAGGATGCTGCTGAGCAGCCAGGCGACCCCAGGCGACGACGCGGTCCGGGGCCAGCGCCGGTCACGTGATCTGGCACGTGAAGGAGTGAACGCCTCGAAACCGCTGAGGCCCAGGTCAAGGATTATCTCTCTAACCTGGGCATTGTGAGTGGAGCGGGCGACGGGAATCGAACCAGCATCGCCAGCTTGGAAGGCTGTGCTCACCGCGCCGTGAGTGTCCTCGATCGGTGGTCAGGCTTGGTCACCGGGTACCGCTGTTGACCGTGGTTGACCGGTGTTAATGGCACGCTAATGGCACACGGCGGGGTTGGCCTGCGGCGAGGACGGGGTCGGATGTGGGTATGCCGTCGCCGAGCCTCGGGCGTAGGATCGGTGCCTGTGACAGCGCCGAAAGCAGAGGGCGACCGGGTGGTGCTGGGTCGGCGTGACAAGTTCAGCACGATGGTGCCGTTCCACTGGTCCCAGGAGGCTCCGCCCGGTCTGAACGAGGTGGAGTGGGCTGAAGAACTGGGCGCCAAGTGGGAGGGCGACGAGCTGGTCACCTATGACTACCCAACGTTCATCGACCTTCTCAAGTACTACGAGAAGAACGAGTACCTGCCGGACAACGACTGATACGCTGGCGTCGCCGTCCTGCTCATGTCCCCACCGGCGTGCTCCCTGGGCACGTCCCGGACTACAGCGCGGCCAGTGGTTGACAATTACGCCATCCACGAGCACACCCTGCGGTCCGTTTAGAGCTTGGGAATCTGTCTACCGTGCCAGGTGATGCGCGCTGACCTGCGGGTGGCGTGTACCTCGGTTGACGCTGGTCAATGGCGCGGTGCGGGCCGACCAGAACGCCGGGCGCCGGGCTGAGGAGTCGATGCGCGAGATCCTGCGGGAGTTGCGCGTGACGGGGCTGACCACGCTGGATGCCACCGATGCGCAGGAGAGGCACACGGCGGTGGCACAGACGATCGGGGTCAGCCTGAGCAGGTTGACCGACGATGAGCGGGATCGCTACCTGGAGTTGGCGTTGTTCGGGGAGGATGTGGCGATCCCCGCTCCGGTGTTGGCCCGGTATTGGGAGGCCACCGGCGGCTGGTCGGCGTTTGCGACCCGGCGGTACCGCCAGCGCCTGGCCGAGCTGGCTTTGCTCAGCGACTATCGGTCCCACCCCGATCGGGTGGTGCTGCATGACGTCATCCACGGCTATCTGCGCGAACGGACCCAACATCGGCGGGGTGAGTTGGACCGGGCGCTGATCGAGGCCCACCGCAGCCTTGTCCCGCACGAGGGGTGACGGTGGCCACACCGGTCGCCTCAGCGCTGGCCCAAGCCCGGCGTCGGATAGGCGTGGCGCCGCTGCGTGGGCTGTTCGACCTGCTGCGTGGCCCGGCCGCCGGTCCGGCCACCAAGGGCGTGTACTGGCGTGGCCGGTTGGTGACCGCGATCGACGGCACCATGATGTGCGGCCCGGACACCCCGGCGAACCTGCGGAAATTCCGCCGCGGCGGGGGCCACCACGGTGGTACCGGGTACCCGATGATCCGCATGCTCGCGTTAGTCGTGGGTGGCACCCGGACCATCATCGACACCCACGTTCGGGACGACCAGCATCGGGGAGACCACCTATACCCGGGATCTGCCGCGCGCCCTGCACCGCGGGATGATCGTGCTGGCCGATCGCAACTTCGCCGCCCAGCAGCTGATCGCCGCGATCGTCGGCACCGGCGCCGAGCTGCTGATCAGGATCAAGGCTGGGCGCAACCTCCCGGTCTGCCGCCAGCTGCGCGACGGCTCGTCTGTGTCGCGGATCGGCCCGGTCGAGGTCCGCGTCATCAGCCACGAGATCACCATCGCCACCAGCGCGGGACACCAGACCGGGCTCTACCGGCTGGTCACCACCATCCTCGATCCCGACTGCCCCGCCGCCGAGATCGTGCGGCTCTACCACGACCGGTGGGAGATCGAGACCGCGTTCCTGGAGCTCACACACACCATCCTCGGCGGCCGGGTACCGCGCGCCCGCACCCCGGCCGGGATCGACCAAGAGATCTACGCCCTGCTCGTCACCTACCAGGCGCTGCGTATTGCGATCACCGACGCCACCATCGGCCGGCCCGACGTCGACCCCGACCGCGGCAGCTTCACCATCACCCTCAACGCCGCCCGCGACCAGCTCATCAAGGCCGCCGGCGTCATCGCCGGCACCGTCATCGACCTCATCGGCGCCATCGGCCGCCACGTCCTGGACAACCTCATGCACGATCGCCGACTGCGGACCACCCCCCGCGTCGTCAAACGAGCGATCTCCAACTACGTCGCCAAGACCACCCTCGGCCGGATCCGAGGACCCAGCTACAAGGCCACCATCAACATCAACATCCTCACAGGTAACAGCCCTTGACAACACGACCCAACGCCTAACTGCACGGCTTTGGGACTAGACCAGGAATTACGGGCGTGCCTGCACCATCCGAGCTGGCTGGGCGGGAAACTGGAGCAGCACGACACCATGAGTCAACGGATTCGCTGCCGTTACGCATACCGACCACCACCGCCCGCCGATCCGGCCCGCGCGAGCACGGCCGCCAGGCCACGCGCAGCAAGCGGAGCCGGACCAGCGGGCAGGCGAGGACACAAACCAGCACCACCAGCGCCGGCGCAGCCAGCGCGCAGATCCAATAGAGCCAAATTCGGCAACAACCTAATGTGACGGCGCGTGACAGATGCACGGCGGTCCGCCTCTAGTACTACAGCCGAACTTCCCACATTGGTGATCATGTCAAAGATCATGACGGCGGCCAAAGCCGGGAAGAAACCGGACCTACCGCCCACTGACTGCGGCTCTCCACTCCCTTGGTCGTCACCCAGAGTGAAGTGCGACTGTAGTACTAGTCCACAAATGGGGTAGCCTATCAGCCGGACCAGGTCCGTGTCGTCCAGCCAGCGGACGAGGGCCGGAAAGCCGTCTGAACGGCGGCGAAGCTTAGCGACGCTTGCGGGTATTTGTTGCCGCATTCCCGGCTCGCGACCACACAAGCTGATCTGGCGTTAGCCCGTCTCATCTATTAGGATCCATACGCGCTTCAGGGGCACCTGGGCACGCAGCTCGTCAGGGAGCCGATCGTACACAGTGAAGAGGTGATCGAGGACGTCCTCCGCGTCCCACACCCGCACGGTGAGTCGTTCTGTCCGCAACGCTTCTCGAGCGGGCTTAGCGAGGCCGCCCCAAGCGACGAGAAGGCCTTGGTCGACCCTGTGGGTCTTAATCGCACCCTGCAGACCGTTGAGCACCTGGGCTCCGACCTGGCCAGCCTCGGATTTTACTTCTACGACGAGCGTGGGTGAATCCAATCCAAGTGGTCCGCGTCCCGCTATGATGTTGACGCCGAAGTCCGGGCCTTCCGGAGATACTTCGCAGACATACCCTTGGGCGCGAAGAATCTCGGCGATCAAGTGCGTGAGCTTGTGTTGGCCGAAGTTCTCGACCAGGTGCGCACGAATGCGATCGCGTAAAGCTTCGAGAGTTATCGCCGGGGTCGGATCTGCCACATCGACTATAGAGCCGACTAGATCAGACGTGTTTGTCGTTCCACTTGTCGTCGACCCACCTGCGGCTCCAAGCGTACTGCCTGGATCAATGCCTGTTTCAAGCATAGAGCGCAACCGCTTCTCGGCGTTATTTTTCGACGCCTCAAAGATGGTCATGTCACCATTAATCGTATTCAGCAAGTCGTCTTTGATGGCCGCGCGGGAGACGTCAGTACGTTTCCAATTCACGGTGATCGCGTGACGCCTTGTCTGGTCATCTTCGTCTGTTCGGTAAACATATCCATCGGTGCAGATGCCCAGCGCTAGCTTCTTGGTTGTCTTTAGTGGCAATACGATCAAATCGCCCGGCTTAATCCGATGGCGTAGCGCCCACATCTGGCCACTAAAGTTATTAATCCGACCTGGTTGATCATTGAGAAATGCCGCAGCAACAAGGTTTCTTACCTGCTCTCTAGTTTCCGCAGCGGATAAATCAGCGACCTCGTGAAAGCCGCCACCTGCAACTCCCCGAGTCAGAGCCCAGGCGTCGCGTTCGCCCGCGACGCCTGCCCGCACAATCCACGCCGTCATGCTTCGTCCTTCCAGGTGGAGATTCGACCGTTAGCCAGCATATACACGGCCTTCCGTGGGGATAAGGTGGGGCATCGATCTTGAATCGAGCTGCTGACCACTTCGCCCCGAGATCGACAGCTTGGCCGGGTGAGCAGGTCGCTGCACAGGTCAATGCTGGTTGCACGGTCAGACATTGTCTGGTTGGTGGCGCACGCCTGCTGTACTTCCGGTGTCGTACTAGCTGCGCGCAGCATCGTCTACCTGTTGACGCCCCACTCTCGCTCCCAAAGTGGTGCCCGAGGGTCCGACACAGTCCGTGAACGGCCGCGATGGATGCGGCGTGGTGGCCAAAAATCCGGGTCCATTGCGACGCATAACGCAAGCATGTTCAAGAGGTCCGACGGTTCCGCTGTCGTCTGGAGGGCCCGGTTCGGCCGGATATCGTCCAGGGGTGATCCGCAGTGACTTCGCGGTCGTGGGGATAGATAGTTGAACCACTTCCGAACGATAGGCATGCCGGAGACCTCGTAGGCGCAAACGGCGAGCGACACGGGCTCGCTCCGGCCTTTTTCCGATGAGCAGCGCGCAGCTGGCTGCGCCGTAGGCAATCCGGGCCGGATAGCTCGCTGGGGTCTTCGGCGATCGGTAGGGTCACCCTGGGCCACCCGGCCTGTGCAGTAGTGTGCAGCCACACGATCACCATGCGGGAGTACACCGAGCAGACGAATCGAGTCGATCATCATCCTTTAGTCAGTTGATACGCAGACTGACAGGTTGAAATGGACATTGTAGGCTAATCGCTACCCCGTGGGGTCCAGGATGTCAGCCCTGTGTCGCCAAGCGAGACTTAGTCCAGTGATTGCGGTGGATGACACCAGCCGCTCCGTGTGAAGGAAACGATTGACAGTGGCTTCATCGAATGAAAGACTATGACCTTCCTTGTCGCCCCAGCGGACCACGACCTCACCCTCAGTGTTCACATCAGCCGCCTCGCGGAACAGAAAGTCGAAAACCGCACTGTCGATGACCGCGACAGTCACGATGGTGGCATTGAGACTCAAGGCGTGGAGTGCGACACCAAGCACGTAAACCCGCAGTTCACCTCGTTCACGAGCTTTCTGCATCGCCCGAAAGAAAGGCCAGTGATCATAGTCGAGTGGCCACCCACTATTTCCGTCATGTTCCGGTTGTCCGAGTAGCTCTTCACTGTACTCGCGTACGATATTACGCCAAATGTTCAGATCTGACAGTACACTCTCAGGGGAGACACTTGCTGGCTGAAACTCACCGGCCGGAATAAGACAGTATTCACCACCTCCCGTCACAACCTTGGCTGGATCCCGGCGAAGCAGTAAGAAAGTCGCCTCGCCGGTCGTAAGATCACGCCGGATGGTGAGTGTCACGACAGAAGTGTTCACAGTACGAAGAACAAGATCGAACGGATCCGAGATAAGTGAGCGGAACGGTAGCTCCAGCCGGGAATCTGTCGAATTGATCATCGCCGAGGACAGTTCGTGTACAAGCGCCTCGGATACGTCTATCTTATCGAAATAACAGGACTGACCGAACCGAAGGCGGGCTTGATTATGTCCGCTTAACGTTGCGTCGAGCAACCTGTAGCAAGTGCGGTTTTCAAACAGAACAGGTGGACGGAGATAACGAATGGCACTACTATAGCTAGGAAATGTTTGTCGCTGGGTGCGCAGGGGAAGCAGCGAGCGAACTTCCGGTTCCTGGCCCAGGATAATCGGTTTCGGCGGATTCGGCTCCCATTCGAGCTCGACATCCTCAAGGGCAATAGGCGTATCGGGCAGCCAAGAGGGTTGAGAGAGCATAGGTGCCTGCGGTAGCCGCCACGATGGCGCATACAGCTCGACAGCTCGCGTGTGCATTTTTGTCTGGTTGCGCCTAACGTACTTTCGTACATCATGCCATGAACGCTGACTTACCTTGACTAGATCACAATTATTATCAATCTCCATCTCGCGTGTGCGGTCTTCAACAGCGACCAACCCAAGATCAACGGGTGTCACCCGAGAAACATTATGAGGTCCGGCTAGCTCGTCAAACCGCCCGACTTGTCCGTTAATGGGCCCTTCGAGGCCACGCTCGATTGAGTCGAGCGTTTGAGACGTGGCTGAGGAGCTTTGGCTGGCTGGCGCGGTTAATGGAATGGATCGCATAGTGGGCGCTTGTGTCCGCAGTGTGGGTGGTTCGGGTACGAATTCGATTCCACCGTCGTGGGTTTGGAACAGTTGATCGACTTTCCATTCGGGGAACATGCTTTCCAGGATGCGGCAGTGGTCCGGGTAGGGAAGCCCAATCAACTCGCCGGCCAGCCATCGGTAGAACTGTGCTTTGCTCGGCCAACCTCCTCGCAAAGTCGGATCGGTTTTCGCGGCGACCCTGTCGTACTCCCGGCAAAAAGCGCGGTGGGTTTGCAGGTGACGGTGCTGGAGCAGCACCTTCAGTACGACAGGCGACTTGGCGTTCAACGGTATTGACCCTCCTTCGGAGCTAAGCGAGATGAGACTATCACATTCGAGAGACCGCGCGGGACCATGGGAGGTACAGAAGTTCGAGAAGAGACGATCACGGGATCGAGAACGGACCTGACCTGGCCGAACCTTGTGGTGTCACCCACTGACGGGGTGGCGACCACACAGGCAACCGAGTGAGCGAGTGAGCGGGGCAGGGTTCATGGCGATCCCCAGGGGCCATCGATTCGACATTGCGTTCAGCAGCGCGTTTCCGCAGGGTTTGGTTCTGATTGGTGGCGTCACGCCGGACAACGAGTACCAGACGCGTGAGGACAAGGCCGCTGGTCGGCCGGTGCGGCAGAAGCTGGACCAGGTGACGGGTCAGCGGCAGTGGAAAGCCACCGTCACCGACCCTGATGAACCCAACGCCAAGCGGGCCTCGTTCGAAATCACCTTCGTTGCTGATGTCCAACCGGTGCCGACGAGCTGCGGAGGTCCTGCCAGGGATGCGCCCGATCGAGCTGGAGGGGCTGACGGCCGAAACCAGGGTCGCGGGCAATGGCGAGTTCAAATATCAGTCCTACCTCTACCGAGCGACTGGCTTCAGGGCGACGGCTACCGCTACCGGGACTCGGCCGTCGCCAGTCGATCAAACCCACCGGTGCCGCCGGGAGCGGTGAGCAGTCCGGTAAGGCCGCGTGAGTCCCGCGATGAGTCGCGGTGAGCCCGCGCGGGTTCGGGGGCTGGTGGGGAGGGATCCGGCCGCCCGTCCGGTCTCGGGTCCCCCTGGTAACGATGTGTGCCCTGGGCTGGGCGGTGCGGGGGCGTCTGAGAAGTCCGTTCGGGTTGGGAGGGGGCCTACCGGCATTACGGCCGGGCTTGGGAGTGGACCGCGCGGTGCCCCAAGGGTGATCCGGCGGCGGCGCGGGAGATGGCCTCAGCGTCCTGGGCGGTCGCGGCGGCGTGGCGGCAGATCGCGACCACGACCACCTTGCCGTGGTGGACCTTGGCGGCCCTGGAGTCCGCCGCGGCGGCCTTCGAGTCCCAAGCACTCGACTGGGAAACACGCGCCAAAAACGAGAAACCATAACCGTACACAAAAACGCAGCGGGAGCACGAGAAAACCGAGGAGGTCACGAGCGGGATCCGTGCGCAAGGGCGCGCGTCATAGCTATAGGTGAAGCACTGTCAGAAAGGAAGGGGGTGGAAGGTGATGTGGATTCGCGAGCGTTGGGCTGCGCTGGTCGCGCGAGTACGGGCGGACAAGCAAGCGCGAGACCGGCTCCGGCGGATGCGGCGGGGGCGGGTCCGGTTGACGTGGCAGACCTGCCGACGGTGCAAGCGCGGCGGATTCGCCCCAGCCAGCGACGACCGGTTATGCGGTAGCTGCCGCCAACGATCGCAACCACAACAGGACCACTAGCAGAAAGTGAATGAAATTGCGCACCGGGGTGGTGCGGTAATTCCGCACGCCCTCATCACGCGCATGTCAGTCGTACGCGCAGAAGCGGATCCCTTGGCTACCAACCTTGTCCGCTTCTGCGCTGTCCACACCGAGTTAGGAGTGAACAGTGACAAGGATAGAACCTGCCACCGCCCCGAAGCCAGACCCCCTCCAATACACGGCCACGAATCGCTTTACCCACTGCCCGAGCCTGCTGGGTGGGGGTGAGGGGCGGTGAGCCGGCTGGCGTGGACCGACCCAGCACCACTGGAAGTAGAACGACCCCACCTGCCGTGGTGGACGATGCTGCCCCGCACACTCCTGCTGGCCGCCTCGCCGATCATCGCCGTGGCCGTGGTGGTGATGGTCCTGGTGTTCGCCGCCCGTCGAGTGTGGCGCTACCCGCTGTTTGTGATCGGCGGCACGGTCCTGGTCGGTCTGGGTGTCGGCTGCTCGTGGTGGGTGCCGGTGGAGCTGCTGACCGCGCTGGCGGTGGTGTGTGGACTGTGGGCCTGGGCGCACCTGGAGTCGTTCACCCGGATTGTGGTGCGGCAGGTGCGCTCGGAATGGCGCCGCGTCCTGATCTACGCCTGGTGCTGGCGTCGGGTGATGTTGTTCTCGGAGTTGACCAAGCGCACCGGTCCTGGCCTGCACCACGTGCACTACCCGAGGATTCGGCGGGTCCGCTCCGAGGGGTGGCGCGACCGAGTATCCGTGCGGTTGGTGCATGGGCAGTGCGCCGCTACGTATGCCGCGCAAGCTGAGGCGCTGGCGAACTCCTTCGGCGCCCACTCATGCCGGGTCCGGGTGGACAAGCCCCGGCGGATCTGGCTGGACTTCCTCCACTCCGATCCGCTCACTCAGTCCCTGACCGTTCCCGCCGTGGCGGAACCGGGCACAGCCATGGACCTGACCCGGGTAGTGATCGGCCGGACCGAAACCGGTCAGCCATGGCTACTGCGGCTGCTAGACCGGCACATCCTCCTCGCTGGCGTGAGCGATGCCGGCAAGTCCTCGGTGATGTGGGCAGTGCTGCGCGCCCTGGCTCCCCAGATTCGCGCCGGGGTGGTGCAGGTGTTCGGGATCGACCCCAAGGGCGGCATGGAACTCGGGCCGCGCCGAAGGGCTGTTCCACGCGTTGGTATGCACCAACGGCGCTGAGGCCGTGGAACTCCTGGAAAACACCTCGCCACCCTGACCCGCCAGCGCGCCGAGGTCTTGCACCACGGTCCAGCTCGCGCTCGGGCACAGCACACCGATCATCACCTTGAACACCTACACGCATGAGTGACCGGATGCTCTCGACCGGACCCGGACACTCGTGGACACGGCGCTCGGATCGCACCCGTCGAAAGCTACCGCTGGGGTAGGTCAGTGATGGCGAGTTGTACCGCTGGTGTACCCGAGGCACCCAACAATATTATTAATGCTGGTCAGGGTCGTGTGCTGCGGTACAGGCGGCGTTTGGAGATGTACTGCACCACGCCGTCGGGCACCAGGTACCAGATGGGCTGGCCGCGCCCGACGCGCTGGCGGCAGTCTGTCGAGGAGATCGCCATGGCGGGCACCTCGACCAGGCTCACCGCGCGGTCAGGCAGGTGCTTGCCGTCAAGGTGGAATCCGGGGCGGGTCACCCCGATTAGGTGGGCCAGATCGAACAGCTCGTCGACCCGCTTCCAGGACAGCATCTGCGCCAGCGCATCGGCGCCGGTGATGAAGAACATCTTGTGGTCGGGGAACTGGGTGCGCAGGTCGGTGAGGGTGTCGACAGTGACCGTGGGAACCCAGCGGTCGATATCCACCCGGCTGGTGGAGAACCGCGGGTTGGACGCGGTGGCGATGACCGTCATGAGGTAGCGGTCTTCGGCTGAGCTGACCGCGCGTGCCTCCTTCTGCCACGGGATCCCGGTGGGCACGAACACGACCTCATCCAGCGCGAAACGGGACTGCACCTCGCTGGCGGCAACGAGGTGGCCATGGTGGATCGGATCGAAGGTCCCGCCCATGACCCCGAGTCGCCGGCTGGACATGGGCGCAGCCTAGTGACCCGTTCGGGACCAGCCCCGGGGGCGATAAGCTGGGAGCTCAGCGAGCAACCGGTGGTTGGGCGGTCGTGGCGAGCAAGAGTCTCAGCGAGGTCTCATCGAGGGAACGGGCGCTCGTCGATGCCTTGACCTCGGGCTGCGTGGTCGAGTGCAGCACACTCAGCACTGATCAGTTAGGCTTAACGGACAACCCCCGGTACACCATCCGCGCCGAGCTCCTGCGGGAGATGGTGCTGGGACGCAGCGGCGAGCGTCTTGATCCGCTGGGGGTACGGGTCCATGGGGCGCGGATCAGGGGAACGCTGGATCTCACCCATGTTCCGGCCGCAGTGGGGATTGAGCTGCGAGGTTGCTTCTTCGAGCGCGCTGTGCTGCTGGTCAGTGCCCGCTTGCCCTGGTTGACCTTGGCGGGCTCGCATCTTTCGGCTCTGGACTGCGACGGACTCCACGTTGACGGCGATGTTCTGCTCGGCGATGGATTCACGGCCACCGGACAGGGCGACTACGGTGCGGTGCGGCTGCTCGGCGCCCACATCAGGGGCCAGCTCAACTTCAACGGCGCGAGGCTGACCAACCAAGCCGGCCCCGCCCTCATCGGCGACGGGCTCCACGTCGATGGCGACGTGTTCGGCGGGGGGTTCATCGCCACCGGACACGGCGAGCTCGGCGCGGTGCGGCTGCCGGGCGCCCACATCATCGGACAACTCAACCTCAACGGCGCCGAGCTGACCAATCAAGCCGGCCCCGCCCTCATCGGCGATGGGCTCCACGTCGACGGCGGTCTGGTGCTCGCCGAGGGCCTCATCGCCACCGGACACTACGAGCGCGGCGCGATGCGGCTGCCAGGTGCCCACATTGGTGGCCAACTCAACTTGGACGGCGCGACGCTGATCAACCAGGCCGGCCCCGCCCTCATCGGGGACCACCTTACCGTCAACGGCGGCGTGTTCCTCGACGGATTCACCGCCACCGGATCAGGCGAGGACGGCGTGGTGCGGCTGCCGGACACCCACATCACCGGCCAACTCAACCTCGACCGCGCGGAGCTGACCAACCCCGCCGGACCTGCTCTCATCGGCGATCACCTCCTGGTCAACAGCGACATGTTCGCCGAGGGATTCATCGCCACCGGACACTGCCAAGACGGCGCCGTGCGGCTCGCGGACGCCCACATCAGCGGCCAACTCAACCTCAGCCACGCGAAGCTGACCAACCAAGCCGGCCGGGCTCTCATCGGCGATCACCTCGTGGTCGACAGCGACATGTTCGCCGAGGGATTCATCGCCACCGGACACTGCCAAGACGGCGCCGTGCGGCTCGCGGACGCCCACATCAGCGGCCAACTCAACCTCAGCCACGCGAAGCTGACCAACCCGGCTGGGCCTGTCCTCGACCTGGAGGACGCCACGGCCAAGCACCTGTTCCTGCCCGCCCAGGTGATCTGCCCACACGGTGCGGCCACGAGGACGAGCTGCGCCGCGTCAGCGCATCGGCTCACGCTATCCGGCCTCGCCTACACGTCGCTTCACGCGGTCGACTGGCGTGAGTGGCTGCACCTGATCCTCTACCACACCCGTGACTATCGACCTCAGCCCTACCAGCAGCTTGCCGCCGCGCTGAGAGCCAGTGGCCACGAATCCACCGCGCGGGAAGTCCTCATCGCCCAGCAGCGGGACCTTTACCAACGCGGTGAACTCGGTGGCCCGCTGACCAAGAGCGCGCACTGGCTCTGGGGAACACTCGCCGGATACGGCTACCGCAGCGGCCGCGCTGTTCTCGCCCTCATCCTGGTGCTCATGAGTGCGGCGGGGCTGGGTGTCGCCGCCGGGCACACCTCCCTCGGCCCGGGCCGCTACGTCACCGCGCACACCAGCCAAGCCCACGATCCCAACTCGCCGTGCTCGCTGGTCGAGCAGGTTGGGGTAGGGATCGACCGCAGCGTGCCGCTGGCCCCAGCGGGCATCCGCAACCGCTGCGATTTCGACACGTCCAGCCCGCTTGGCCAAGTGTTCACCGCATCCACTTGGATACTCCAAGCCCTGGTCTGGACGCTGGCCGCGCTCGCCATCGCCGGTTACCTCGGTCTCATCCGCACGACCGGTGCGCCGGGATGACCACGAACTGCCGCAGGTACAGGTCAGCGAAGGTGACCGGCCCGCGCGGCCCGGGCACCCGGTCGAGGTTGATCCCGGTCTCCGGGACCCGCCGTAGCTTGAACCCGTCCAGCAAGCGGGTGCTGGCATTCCAGAACGCCCCGGTGCCGGTGTAGCTGTCCAGGAACTCGCGCGCGGCGGCCTCGTCGCTGGTGACGATCGTGGCAGCCAGGCCGGAGGTCTCCTGGTTCGCGACCTGGGCAGCGTGCCCCGGACCGACCACCCGGCTCACGGTCAGCGTTGCCTCCCGGCCGGTGTCTAACGCCCACTCGTGCCCGAGCGGGTGATCATGCGGCGGCAGGGACAGCGCGATCCCACGTTGGCGGGCTGCCTCAAGCAGCGCATCGTGCACCCGGTCCGGCACGCGCTCGGCCACCAGCAGGAGGTTGACCCGGTTGCAGACACCCAACCGGTCCAGCCCGGCCACGAGCAGCTCGACAGCCAGGACGGGGTCGGCTGCAGCATCGATATAGAGCACACCACCGCCGTCAGCGTGAGCCAACACCCGTACCCCATGGCGAGCGCCCTCGGCGGCCAGCATCCGGGTGGTTTCCCCGCTGCCCCGCACGATGACCAGCGGGATCAGCTCGGGTTGCTGCACAAGGGCGACAGCGCTGTCCCGGTGTGGGTCGGGCACCACCTGCACAGCACCGGGGTCCAACCCGGCGTCGCTCAGTGCCGGCGCGATGACGTGCTCGCGCAGCGCGAGCGCGGAGCGCAGTGCCGCCGATCCGGTTCGCAGTACCCCGGCGTTGCGGGATTTCACCAGCTGCGAGGCGACGTTGACGGTGACATTGGGACGGGCCTCGAAAGTGGCCCCTATGACGCCAACCGGGCGACGGCGCTCGATCAGCCGTAGCCCATCCGGGCGGTCTTCCAGTACCCGGTCCCGCGGCGGGAACGGGACCTGGGCGAGCAGGGCAAGCTGGCCGGCCATCTCCGTCAGCCGCGCCTCGTCCAGGCGCAGGCGGTCGATCAGCGCCTGGGTCATTCCGGATTGCTCGGCGGCGACAATATCGGCGGAATTCGCGGCAAGCACGTCAGCGGCGGAGGCGGTCAGCCGCCGCGCCATGGCATCCAGCGCGGCGTCGATGGTCTCGTCGGACGCCGTAGCCAGGGCGGCAGCGGCGCGCTGCGCTTGCCGCGCGCACTCGGCGACGATCCCCGTCCCAGAAGCGGACCCAAACGCGGACCCAGCGGGCATCTCGGAATCCGTGGGCAGCTGCACGATTCCCGAGCCTACTGCCCGCATGCCGCACTACACGGGCACCAGGTCGTCGGCGTGCACGACCTCGCGGCGCAGTTCAGCAGGCAGGTCGCGGGTGGAACGGCCGATCAACTCGGGTAGCTCGGCCGCATCGAACCCGACCATCCCCCGAGCGACCACGATGCCCTGCCCGTCGAGCAGCTCCACCACGTCACCAGCCTCGAAGTCACCCTCGACGCCGGTGATGCCGGCGGCGAGCAGCGAACGCCGACGGTGCACCACCGCGCGGACCGCCCCGTCGTCGAGCCGTAACCGGCCGGCTGCGCCCGCGGCGTGGCGCAGCCAGAACCGGCGGGCCGAGAGCCGCGCCCCGGTCGGCGCGAAAGCAGTACCGACGTCGGCCGGACCCAAGGCTCGCTGGACCTGCGCCGCGGCGGCCAGCAACACCGGCACCCCGGCTTGGGCAGCCAGCGTCGCGGCGTCGAGCTTGGAGGCCATCCCCCCGGTACCTAGCGCACCGCATTTACCGGCCCGCACACCGTGGGTGTCAGCCGGCCCATTCACCTCCGGAACCAGCCGAGCCGCGCCGAGCCGAGGATCACTGTCGTAGAGCCCGCCGACGTCGGAGAGCAACACCAAAGCGTCGGCACCTACCAAATGCGCGACGAGGGCAGCGAGCCGGTCGTTGTCTCCGAACCGGATCTCATCAGTGACCACAGTGTCGTTCTCGTTGACCACCGGCACCACGCCGAGGCCACGCAGCCGGGCGAACGTGCGCTGCGCGTTACGGTAGTGCGCGCGGCGGACCATGTCATCGGAGGTCAGCAGCACCTGCCCGACGGTGCGGCCATGTCGGGCCCAGGATTGCACGTAGGCGTACCCGAGCGCCAGCTGCCCGACGCTGGCTGCGGCCTGTTGGGTGGCCAGGTCACGGGGCCGGCGGCGCAGCCCCAATGGCGCCAGTCCGGCGGCGATGGCGCCTGAGGACACCAGGACCAGCTGGGTGCCGGCCGCGACGCGGGCGGCGAGCGCGTCGACCAGGGCGTCTAATCTGGCCCGGTCCAGCCCGCCGGCAGCGGTGGTGAGCGAGGACGAGCCGATCTTGACCACCAGGTGCCGGGCCTGCGCCACGGCCTGCCGGGTAGGGCTCAATCCTGCTCGACCTCACCGTCGGCGGCGCTCTCGCGCCTCGCCCGGCGAGCAGCCTTGCGCTGGGCCGCGCCCACGCGCTCGTCGCTGTCCAACCGCCAGTCCGTCCCCCGCCCACCGAGGCGAATCGCGGCTGCTCCGGCCGGCGTAGCGGGTTCCCAGTCGAAGGTGACGTGGTCGATGGTGACCGGGCACCCAGCCCTGGCACCCGCGGCAGCCAGGGCATCCTCGACGCCGAGCCGGGCCAGCCGGTCGGCGAGGTAGCCGATGGCCTCGGCGTTGTCGAAGTTCGTCTGCCGCACCCACCGCTCCGGGCGCCCGCCACGGACGATGAACCCCTCGGGCCGATCAGGGTCAGCCGTGACGTCGAAACCGGACTCATCGACCGCCGTGGGGCGCAGCACCACCCGAGTCGGCTCGGCTGGGGGCAGTGACACGCGGTGCTGGCGCACGGCCGCGCCGAGCGCAAAGCGCAGTTCCCGAAGGCCCTCAGTGGTCACCGTGGACACGCCATACACCGGCAGTCCACGGGCCGCGAGTTCGGGCCGCACCATGTCAGCCAGTTCCCGGGCATCCGGGACGTCAATCTTGTTCAGCACCACCAACCGGGGGCGAGACGCCAATTCGCCGCCCAGCGACGGAGTGTAGGCAGCGAGCTCTCGTTCCAGAGCATCCACATCGGACAGTGGGTCGCGGCCGGGAGCGACGGTCGCGCAGTCCACGACGTGCACCAGCACGGCGCACCGCTCGACGTGCCGCAGGAACTCCAGCCCGAGTCCCTTGCCCTGGCTGGCACCGGGGATCAGGCCCGGGACGTCGGCCACGGTGAACACCGTCTCGCCCGCAGTGACCACACCGAGGTTGGGCACCAGGGTGGTGAACGGGTAGTCGGCGATCTTGGGGCGGGCCGCTGAGAGCACCGACACCAGCGAGGATTTGCCCGCTGAGGGAAAGCCGACGAGCCCGACATCGGCCACCGACTTCAGCTCCAGCACCAGATCCCGGGCCTCACCCGGCTCACCGAGCAAGGCGAAACCCGGCGCCTTACGGACCCTGGAGGCCAGCGCCGCGTTACCCAGACCGCCGTGCCCACCCGCCGCGGCGACAAACCGGGTCCCATCGCCTACCAGGTCAGCCAGTACCTCGCCGTCGGGAGTGAGCACCACGGTGCCGTCCGGCACCCGTAGCTCGAGGTCCTCGCCCATGGCGCCGTTGCGGTTGCCACCCTGCCCCGACTTGCCACTCGAGGCTCTCGCCTGGGAGCGGTAGTGGAAGTCAAGCAGGGTGTGTACTCCGGGATCCACCACCAGGACCACATGACCGCCGCGCCCACCGTTGCCCCCGTCGGGGCCCCCCAACGGCGTGAACTTCTCCCGGTGCACCGAA
This sequence comes from uncultured Actinomycetota bacterium, assembly GCA_963822695.1. Classification (GTDB taxonomy): domain Bacteria; phylum Actinomycetota; class Actinomycetes; order Mycobacteriales; family Pseudonocardiaceae. The sequence goes on along the minus strand of CAWGJH010000017.1, from coordinate 108,606 downwards.
GCGCAGCCATGGCCGCCATCACCCGCAGCGACGTGAATCGCCACCCGATCCACGAAGCGGGACACCTCTAGCTCTCCTCACATCGGTATCACTCGGTACCGCCACAGGTGATACCGCGCCGACGAGGGCCGAGTTCAGGCCTCGACCGGGACGATGTTGACGGTCTTGCGCCCCCGCTTGGTGCCGAACTGCACCGAGCCCGCCGCAAGGGCGAACAGGGTGTCGTCCCTACCGCGGCCGACGTGCACACCCGGATGGAACTTGGTGCCACGCTGGCGGATGAGGATCTCCCCCGCGTTGACCACCTGGCCACCGAACCGCTTCACCCCAAGCCGCTGGGCGTTGGAGTCGCGACCATTCCGGGAGCTGGACGCGCCTTTCTTGTGTGCCATCGGTGCTCACACCCTCGTCAGGAGTTTCTCAAGGTCAACTGGTTCCACAGGCCACACGGGGATCCCAAGGTCACGGGGAGATGCCGGTAACCTCGACGCGGGTCAGCTGCTGCCGGTGACCCTGGCGCTTGTGGTAGCCGGTCTTGTTCTTGAACTTGTGGATCCGGATCTTGGGGCCTTTGAGCTGCGCCACGACCCTCCCGCAGACCGAGGCGGCGCCCAGGGCAGCCGGGTCGGTGGTCACAGCGGGACCGTTGACGAGCAACACGGCGGGCAAGCTGACCTCGGTTCCGGGATCGCCGTCAAGCTTTTCCACCTCGACGACGTCTCCGACGGCCACTTTGTACTGCTTGCCGCCGGTCTTCACGATCGCGTACATCGGGTGGTACTCCTGGTCGTTCGATGGTGACTGTGTGGATGATGCCTGTGTGGATGGTGGCTGCCGTCCGCGGCGGACAGACCTAGGCCCGCCGAGCTGGCGGGCCGCGCCACCGAGGGTACGACCCGCCGTCCGGCTCGGTCAAACCGGGGCACTCACCTTACCTGCGTACCGCGAAGGATCGGGGCTGCCGAGTCGGCACCCTCCGGCAGCTCTGTAGCGGGCGGTCCGGCGGGCCGCGAAGCGGCTCGGCGGCGGCGCGTTACACCGCGCGTTGCCTGTTGCGCAGGCACGCTCGGTGCATCGGTAGCCGGTGACGCCTGTTGTGCCGCGGAGACGGGTCCAGCCGGTGCCGCACCATCCGACGCCGACACGGAGGGCGGGCCGTCCGCCGGTGCTGGCAACGGCGCAACCTCCGCTGCGGTCAGGCCCTGGGCAACCGACTGCTCCGATGCTGCGGGGGCGGTTCCCGACCCACGTCCAGAGGGTTTGGAGCGGCGGCCGTTCACAGTGCCGGAGTCCCTGGCCACCGCCAGCACCTCAGTCGACACCCCAGACGACACCTCAGCCGCCTGGATCCGAACGTTCACCGGCTCCGCGGACACCACCACGCCGCGACCCTTGCAGTGCTCGCAGTTGCTGGAATACGCCTCTAGCAGCCCGGTGCCGACCTTCTTCCGGGTCATTTGGACCAGGCCCAGTGAGGTGATCTCGGCGACCTGGTGGCGGGTGCGGTCCCGGCCCAGGCATTCGGTCAACCGGCGGAGCACCAGGTCCCGGTTCGACTCGAGCACCATGTCGATGAAGTCAATGACGATGATCCCGCCGATGTCCCGCAGCCGGAGTTGCTGGATGATCTCCTCAGCGGCTTCGAGGTTGTTGCGGGTGACGGTCTCCTCGAGGTTGCCACCCGAACCGGTGAACTTGCCGGTGTTGACGTCGATCACGGTCATCGCCTCGGTACGGTCGATGATCAAGTATCCACCGGAGGGCAGCCACACCTTTCGGTCCAGCGCCTTGGTGATCTGCTCGTCGATCCGGAACTCGGCGAACACGTCGTCCACGCCAACGTGCCTGCGCACCCGGGGCATCAGCTCCGGGGCAACGTGCTTGACGTAACCCTCGACGGTGTCCCATGCCCCATCGCCCTGCACGACCAGTTCGCGGAAGTCCTCGGTGAACAGGTCCCGCACCACCTTCACCAGCAGGTCGGGCTCCTCATACAGCAGTTCCGGTTCGGCACCCTTGCCCCCGGAACTGTGCGCGGAGGCACCTGACTTGTTCTGGATGACCTCCCACTGAGCCTGCAACCGGCGGACGTCGCGGGCCAGTTCCTCCTCGCTGACTCCTTCGGAGGCGGTCCGAATGATCACACCGGCATCCTCAGGGACGATCCGCTTGAGCACCTCTTTGAGGCGCTTGCGCTCGGTGTCTGGCAGCTTGCGGCTGATCCCAGTGGCCCGTCCGCCCGGCACGTACACCAGGAACCGGCCAGGCAGGCTGATCTGGGTGGTCAACCGGGCACCCTTGTGGCCGATGGGGTCCTTCGTGACCTGCACAAGAACGCTGTCGCCGCTGGACAGGGCCTGCTCGATGCGGCGCGCCTTGCCCTCGAGTCCGGCGGCGTCCCAGTCCACCTCGCCGGCGTAGAGCACCGCGTTGCGGCCCCGGCCGATGTCCACAAACGCAGCCTCCATCGAAGGCAGCACGTTCTGCACCCTGCCGAGATAGACGTTGCCGACCAGCGACCCAGTGCCCGACGTGGTGACGAAGTGCTCCACCAGGATGTCGTCCTCGAGCACCCCGATCTGGGTGCGCTCGGGGCGCTCACGCACGACCATGGTGCGCTCGACAGCCTCGCGCCGGGCGAGGAACTCCGATTCAGACAGGATCGCCACCCGCCGCCTGCCAGCCTCCCGGCCGTCACGCCGGCGCTGCCGCTTGGCCTCCAGGCGGGTCGAGCCCCGGATGGACTGCACCTCGTCCTCAACCAGTGGTTGGGCCTTGCTCTCCCGGACATGCACGACGGTGTCCGGTGGGTCGTCCTCGCCGACGACAACGGCGTCATCGTCGCTGCCGTCCCGGCGGCGTCGGCGACGGCGGCGCCTAGCCACGATCCCGTTGGGCTCCTCGGGCGCACGACCCTCGGTCAACTCGTCCGAGGAGTCGCCATCGTCCTGTTCGCCCTGGACGCCGCTGGCACCCTGCACAATCGAGCCGTCCTCGGCGTCGCCGCTGGGTTTACCGCGGCCGCGGCCCCGGCGGCCGCGGCGGCGACGACGCCGGGCAGTCCCGTCGATCTCCACCTCGTCCGCACCCGGCTCGTCCTCGCCCGGCTCGTCTCCGTGGTCACCGCCGTTGGGCTCGTCGGCTGCCGTCGGTAGCGGGGCCGGTGGGAGGAACACGGGTGTCGGCGGCCGTGCCGGCGAATTCAACACCGGCAACAGGGGTGTCTCCGGCGCGGTCCGCTGAGCCACCTCGTCGATCTCGGTTGAGTCCGGCTCGGGATCCGGCAGCAGCACCTGCAGTGCCCGCAACGCCGTCTCGCGGTCGATACTGGACTGCGCGCTGCGTACCGCGATGCCGAGCTCGGCCAGCGCGGCCATGATCTCCTTGCTACTCACGGAGAGGAGCTTGGCCAAGGCATGTACGCGCAATTTGTTCGGCAGCGAGAATGCAAGATCAGCTCCGTCAGCCGTGGTGGCCGTGGATGCGTCTGTCCACCCGCCGATGCGTCCGGCGGGCGTTGTCGTGTTCGCCATTCAACTCCTCCAGCCCCCGGGCGCGTCCCACATTCAGAACGCGACCGCGCAGGGGCCCTGTGCGTCATCCGCCGCCGAGGCCGGCGACGGCAATCCTGTCTAGCACCGGCAGCTCCGTGGTCCAGAGCGGTCAGCCGGTGTGTCCCGCAACGTCGTGCTGATCCGACCCGTCGTCGGAGTGCGCCCCACCATCCGGAGCCAAAACCGTCCGGGCGAATGCCCGGTCCGCAGCGAGCGGATCAACGAGACCCCCGTCGTCGTCAAGCCGGCCTTGCGCAGTCCGGATAGCTTTCACGAGCACCGACGACGGAAGACCGGCGACGGCACCGAGCGCACTCAGCACATCGTCGGGTCGTACCGCAGGGCTGGCCTGCCGTACGACCGCTATCAGTATCCCACACCGGCTGAGCTGATCGGACGCAGGCAGCACCGTCGGACAATCCTCGACGTCCAGCGAGACGATCGCCGCCCGCGCGTCGAGCGACCGCCGGCCGTCCTTGGTGACGCGTTCGACAAGCAGCGTTGGGGCGGCGAGCAGCATCTGGGCCGCCTGCCGTAGCTGTTCACCGCTCAGCCCTTGGACCTCGATGCGCCAGGCGCTGGCCTCGATCCGCTCGGCGAGTCCGCCGGGACTGGCCAACACCCCCTCGAGTACGGCGAGCCCCTCGGGCAATGCCGCGTCGAGCTCGGCACGGACCACCTGCGGATCGACGTGCTCCACGAGCTGAATTTCGACGTATTCCGCCTCACTGGCCACGCCGGTGGGCGCCGCACCCACCCAGGAGACCTTCGGATGCGGGCTGTAACCCTGCGAGTACGCCATCGGCAGACCAGCCCGCCGCAACGCCCGCTCGAAGGCTCTGGCAACGTCACGGTGTGAGGTGAACCGCAGCTTTCCACGCTTGCCATAGCGCAGCCGGACCTTGCAAACCGGGGCTGCGGAGGGGTTGGGGCTCATCGTCTGATTTGGATGTCGGTGCCCATCGACGGGCATACTCCGCAATCGAAGCAGGGGGTCCACCGGCAGTCGTCCTGCTCACGGCCAGCCAGCGCGTCCTGCCAGTCGTCCCAGAGCCAGTCCCGGTCCAAGCCAGAGTCCAAGTGATCCCAGGGCAGGATCTCCTCGCGACCACGCTCGCGGGTGGTGAACCACTCCAGCGACACGCCCTGGGGTGCCAGCTCGGCTGCGCACGCCGCGACCCACCGGTCGTAGCGAAAGTGTTCGCTCCAGCCGTCGAACCGTCCACCGTCGCGCCACACCCGCTCGATCACCCGGCCGACCCGCCGGTCCCCGCGGGAGAGCAGTCCCTCGATCAGCGAGGGCTTCCCATCGTGGTAACGCATGCCGACATTGCGGCCGAGCCCGCAGTCGGAGTTAATCTCCGTTCGAAGCTTCCGTAACCGCTGGTCGACCACGTCGGGATGCTCCTGGGCAGCCCATTGAAACGGGGTGTGTGGCTTGGGCACGAAGGCGCCGATCGAGATCGTGCACCGGATGTCCTTGCTCCCACTGGCTTCCCGGCCGGCCCGGATCACGCGATGCGCCATAGGGGCGATCTGCAGCACGTCGTCGTCGGTCTCCGTAGGCAAGCCGCACATGAAATACAGCTTCACCTGCCGCCAGCCCGCGCCGAACGCGGTAGAGACGGTGCGGATGAGGTCCTCCTCGGACACCATCTTGTTGATCACCTGGCGGATCCGCTCGGAGCCGCCCTCGGGGGCGAACGTCAAGCCCGAGCGGCGACCGTTGCGGGAGATCTCGTTGGCAAGGTCGATGTTGAAGGCGTCCACCCGGGTCGAGGGCAGGCTCAGGCCGGTTCCGCTCCCCTCGTAGCGGTCGGCCAGGCCCTTGGTGATCTCGCGGATCTCCGAGTGGTCCGCGCTGGACAGCGACAGCAACCCGACCTCGCTGAACCCGCTAGCCGCCAGACCGCTTTCGACCATCTCACCGATGGCCTGCGCTGACCGCTCCCGGACCGGACGGGTGATCATCCCAGCCTGGCAGAACCGGCAGCCGCGGGTGCAGCCGCGGAAGATCTCCACGCTCATCCGCTCGTGCACGCTCTCCGCGATCGGCACCAGCGGCTGCTTCGGGTAGGGCCACTCGTCGAGGTCCATCATGGTGCGTTTGGCCACCCGCTGCGGGACCCGTTCGGTGTTGCGGGCAACCTCGGCGATCCGGCCATCGGGAAGGTAACTGACGTCATAGCAGCCCGGCAGGTAGACCCCGTCGATCCCGGCCAGCCGGCCCAGCAGTTCCCGCCGTCCGCCGGGGCATCCGTGCGCCTTCCAGTCCCGTACGACCCCGGTGATCTCGAGGACCACCTGCTCGCCGTCCCCCAGAACCGCGGCATCGATGAAGTCGGCGATCGGCTCCGGGTTGAACGCGGCGTGGCCCCCGGCGATGACGACGGGATGGTCGTCGGTGCGCGCGCTCGCCGAGAAGGGGATCCCAGCGAGGTCCAGCGCGGTGAGCAGGTTGGTGTAGCCAAGTTCGGTGGCGAAGGACACCCCGAGCAGGTCGAAGGCTCCGACCGGCCGATGCGAGTCCACGGTGAACTGTGGGACACCGTGCTCACGCATCAGCGCTTCCAGATCCGGCCAGACCGCGTAGGTCCGCTCAGCGAGCACGTCGGGCTGCTCGTTGAGCACCTCGTAGAGGATCATGATTCCCTGATTGGGCAGCCCGACCTCGTAGGCGTCCGGGTACATCAACGCCCAGCGCACCGTGGTGGTGTCCCAGTCCTTCACGGTGGCGTTGAGCTCACCTCCCACGTACTGCACCGGCTTGGAGACCCGGGGCAGCAGTAGCTCAAGTTGTTCGAACACCGATGCGACTGCCATGGTGCCTAGGGTAGTTGGGGGCATTCCACCTCCTAGTGCAGGAGGAGAGTCTTCAGGCGGCGGGAGGCCACCACGATGCCCACGGCGGCCATCACCACGAAGTACACCCCGTGTCCGAGCATTGACCAGCCGACAACGCCGGCGGTCAAGCCGCGCATCAGAGCTACCGCGTGGTAGAGCGGGAATACCTGCACCAGCCGCTGCAACGCCAGCGGGTACACCGACAGCGGGAAGAAGGTCGCGGAGAACAAGAACATCGGCAGCACCGCAAGGTGCACCAGATCGAAGTCCAGCCAGGACCGCATGAACGAGGTGGCAGCGACCCCGACCGACGCGAACGCGAACGCCACGAGCAGCGCGGCGGGTAGCGCCAGCAACGCCCACGGTGAGGAGATCAACCCGATGACGAGCATGATCACTAGGAAGCCCGCCGAGTACATCCCGCCCCGGATCAGCGCCCAGCTGATCTCCCCCAGCGCGATGTCCACTGGGCCCAGCGGGGTGGCGAGCATCGCGTCGTAAAGCTTCGCGTACTTCAGCTTCACGAAAAAACTGAACGTGGCATCGTACACTGCCCCGTTCATCGCCGACGCGGCTAGCAACCCGGGCGCGATGAACGCCGCGTAGCTCAGCTGCTGCCCGGCCGGCCCCACCACGGTACCGACCAGGCTGCCCAGCCCCTGACCCATCGCCGCCAGGTAGAACAGCGGCTCACAGAACCCGGAGATGACGGCCAGCCAGATGCTTCGTGACGCCAGTGACGAGCGCACGAGGAGCATCCGGGCCCGGCCGGCGTACAGGCCCGGCGGCACTATCCGCAACAGCGGCCTGGGGCGAGGCGCACCGACTTCCCGTGTCAATTCCCGCAGCGCGCTCATCGGGTCAACTTCATCCGGAACTGCCAACGCGACAGCTGCACGCCCACCACCAGCAACGCCGCCAGGTACGTGACGTGTCCTGCCGCCGGCCACAGATGCAGCGTGCCCAACGCAGCGCCGCGGGCCAACTCGGTGCCGTGCCACAGCGGGCTGATCCAGGCCAGCGGCTGGACCGCCCTGGGTAGTTGCGAGATCGGGAAGAAGGTCCCGGAGAACAGGGTCATTGGCAACACCACGAACCGGAATACGGCCGCGAACGCGCTCCCTTCTCTTTCCTGCGCCGCCGAGAAGGCCACCAGCGGCGCGCTGAACGCCATGCCACACAGCACGGCGAAGACCAGCGCGACCAGCACGCCGGGCCCGCGGACCGCGCCGAACAGCGTGATCACCAATAGGTAGACGGCACCGGACAGGGTCAGCCGCAGCGCTATCCAGGTGAGCTGCCCATCCGCCAGCTGACCGGGCGTGATCGGGGTCGCCGCGACACCCTCGTAAGTGCGCCGCCACTTGAACGCCGAGAGAACCGGATAGCTCGCTTCGAAGAATGCGGTCTGTACGGCACCGACCGCGAGCAGCGCGGGCGCGAGATATATCAGGTAGGGCACGCCGCCGGTGGCCTGCGCCACGCGGCCGCTGGTGCTGATCAGACTACCGAAGCCGACACCGAAGGCCACCAGCAACAGCACCGGCTGCAGCAGGCTGGAGACGGCCGTGGCTCGCCAGTTGCGGCGATACCAGGTCCATAGCCCCTCAACGACGCGCAATACAGCTACGCACCGGGTCAGCACCCGGCTGCTGGATTGGGCAGCCATCAGTTCACCAGTCGTCAGTCGGCCAGTCATCACTCGGCCAGGGATCGGCCAGTGAGCCGGAGGAACACATCCTCCAGGGTGGACCGCCGGATCAGGCTGGATGCCGGCTGCATCCCGCGCTGATGCGCGGCGGCCAGCGCTGCCTCGCCGTCTGAGGCGTAGAGCAACAGCCGGTCTGGCAGCTCCTCGATGCGGTCAGCCACGCCGTCCAGCGTCTCACCCCAGCCGTGCTCTGCACCCGGCCTCAGCCGCAGTTCAAGCACCTCGCGCGTGGAGTACCGGGCGATGAGTTCACGCGGCGACCCTTCGGCGACGATCAGCCCTCCGTCCATCACGACGAGGCGGTCGCACAGCTGCTCAGCCTCGTCCATGTAGTGCGTGGTGATGATCAGCGTGACGCCCTGCCGCTTGAGCCGGAACAGCCGGTCCCACAGCAGGTGCCGGGCCTGCGGGTCCAGCCCGGTGGTCGGCTCGTCGAGCAGCATCAGCTCCGGGTCGTTGACCAGTGACCGGGCAATGGTCAGGCGCCGCTTCATGCCACCCGACAGCTGCTCGACGGGGTCGGCGGCCCGATCGGTGAGTTGGACAAAGTCCAGCAACTCGAGGGCCTTGGCCCGCACCGCAAGCCGAGACATACCGAAATAGCGGCCATAGACATGCAGGTTGTCCCGCACCGAGAGCTCAATGTCCAGGTTGTCCTGCTGCGGCACCACCCCAAGGCGGGCGCGGATCCGCGGCCCGTCGGCATCCGGGTCCATCCCGAGTACCTGAAGCTCACCGGCACTGCGCGGGGACACGCACCCGATCATGCGCATGGTGGAGGACTTGCCGGCGCCATTGGGTCCCAGGAAACCGAACACCTCGCCAGCCCGGACGTCGATGTCGATGCCTCGAACTGCCTCGACCACACCGAACCGCTTGCGTAACCCACGGGCCTGCACGAGAGAATCGGACACGCGGTTGACGCTACCCGGCGCCCCTGACAATTCCCGTCTGTTTTACGGCTGGCAGCCGGTGCCGACCGCCAGCGCTACAGCTCGGGGAACCACAGCGCGATCTCGCGCTTGGCGGAGTTGACCGAGTCCGATCCGTGCACCAGGTTGGACTGGGTTTCCAGCGCGAAGTCGCCGCGGATCGAGCCCGGGGTTGCCTTGTCCACCGGATCCGTGCCTCCGGCCAGTTGCCGGAAGGCCGCCACCGCCCGCTCCCCCTCGACCACAGCGGCCACCACCGGGGCGGACGTGATGAACTCCAGCAGCGAGCCGAAAAACGGCTTGTCCGCATGCTCGGCGTAGTGCTGCTCGGCCAGGTCGCGCGGGACCATGCGCAGTTCCAACGCGGCCAGGGTCAGACCCTTGCGTTCGATCCTGGCGAGCACCTCGCCGACCAAGCCGCGGCCGACGCCGTCGGGCTTGACCAGGACCAGGGTGCGCTCACTCACGACAACTCGTCCTCCTCAGGGCGATAACGGTGATGGGACTCAAGGAGCCTAGCGGCCAGTCACCGGAGCGATGCGATGACGGTGGGTTAGCACCGCTGACGTTGCGCCACCGCCCAACGCACGTACAACAGGTAACCCCAGACCAGCACAAACAGCAAGCCGAGCCCGCCTAGCGCGGGGTGGGCGAACCAGCCAACGACCATCGCGACCTGCAGCGCCAGGCCCAGTCCCAAGCCCCACGGACGGCGCTGCACGCAGGCCGCGATGACCATCGCCAGTGCCAGACCAGCGGTATACCAGCCAGCCGGCCCACCCAGGCCACCACCGATCCGGTCGAGAACGAGCAGGGCCAGCCCGACGACGATCGCCTCCATCACGAGGGTCCCCGCGAAGATGCCGCACAATCCCCGCAGCGGATCCGCCGGGACCGGCCGGTCACTCACTGGGGTTCACGGCCGAACATGGCGCGCGCCTCCCCGACCGTCGCCACGGAGCCAGTGATCACGACACCAGCACCCGAGATGCCCTCGGAATCCGGATCGACCTCCGCTGCCGAGGTGATGGCCGTCTCGATCGCGCCGGACAACCGGCGCTCGACCCGCAGCCGAGACTCGTCGAAGACTTTCCGGGCAGCCGCGGCGAGGTCTTCGACGTCCATCGCGCGCGGCGAGCTACTGGCAGTGACCACGACGTCGTCGACCACCGGCTCCAGCTCCACAAGGATGCTGCGGGCATCCTTGTCCCGCATCACCCCCACCACGGCGACCAACCTGCGGAACCTGAAATCCTCACGCAGGGCGGCCGCCAGGGCGCGCGCCCCGTGCGGGTTGTGCGCGCCATCGAGGAAGACCGAGGGCGCCGTGCGGACCCGCTCCAACCGTCCCGGGGCAGTCACCGTGGCGAAGGCCTCACGCACCGCCTCGATGTCCAACGACCGGCTGGCGCCCGCGCCGAAGAACACCTCGGCAGCGGCCAGCGCGAGCACGGCGTTGCGTGACTGGTGCGCACCGTGCAGCGGAAGGAAGATCTCGTCGTATACCCCACCGAGACCCTGCAACTTCAGCTGCTGCCCGCCGACGGCGACGTCGCGGTGCAGCACACCGAACTCCATGCCTTCTTTCGCCACGGTCGCGTCCATCTCCACGCTGCGGGCCGCGATCACCCGGGCCACCTCAGGCGGCTGCTGCGCGAGCACCGCCACCGAACCGGGCTTGATGATCCCGGCTTTCTCCGCAGCGATACCCGCGATGTCGCTGCCCAGGTAGTTGACGTGATCCACGGCGACTGGAGTGATCACCGCCACCGTGCCGTTGACGACGTTAGTGGCGTCCCAACTGCCACCGAGGCCGACCTCCACGACGGCGGCGTCCACCGGAGCGTCGGCGAAGGCTGCCAGTGCCATCCCGGTCAGCACCTCGAACTTGCTCATGGGCACCGGCGATCCAGCGTCTACCAGGGCCACGTACGGCTCGACGTCGTGATAGGCCTCGGCGTAGCGCTCCGGGCTGATCGGCGCACCGTCTAGGCTGATCCGCTCGGTGGCCCACTGCAGGTGCGGGCTGGTGTAGCGGCCCACCCGCAGCCCGATCCGGGACAGCAGCGCATCCAGCATCCGGGCCACCGAAGTCTTGCCGTTCGTGCCGGCGATGTGCAGCACCGGGTAGCCGCGCTGCGGCGAGCCGAGTAGGTTAACCAGCGCCGCGATCCGGGTCAGCGATGGCTCGATCCGGCTCTCCGGCCAACGGCGGTCCAGTGTGAACTCGACTGCCCGTAGCGTAGCCAGCGCTGCATCCCCACCACGAACCGACTGCTGAGTCATCGCCAGTTGAGTCATCACCCGTCACACTAGAGCGCCTGCTCCTGAGCGCTCAGGCCGACTTCTCGCGGCGTTCGCGGCGGGTGGGCTGGCGAGTCACGATTGTCGGGTTCACATTTTCCCGCACGGTCTGCTCAGTGATGACCACCTTCGCCACGTCATTGCGGCTGGGAATGTCATACATCACCGGCAGCAGCACCTCCTCCATGATGGCGCGGAGCCCACGGGCGCCGGTACCGCGAAGGATGGCCTGATCGGCGATCGCCTCCAACGCGGTGCCGGTGAACTCCAGCTCCACGCCGTCCATCTCGAAGAGCTTGCAGTATTGCTTCGACAAAGCGTTGCGAGGCTCGGTCAGGATCTGCACCAGTGAGCACTTGTCCAGGTTCGTCACGCTAGCAATCACCGGAAGCCGACCAATGAATTCCGGGATCAGCCCGAATTTGATCAAATCTTCCGGCATGACATGAGCGAACACGTCGGAGGTGTCCATCTCGATCTTGGATCGTAGCTCGGCGCCGAAACCCAGACCCCGCTTGCCGATCCGATCATCGATGATCTTGTCCAGACCAGCGAACGCACCGGCGACGATGAAGAGAACGTTCGTCGTATCGATCTGAATGAACTCCTGGTGCGGGTGCTTGCGACCACCCTGCGGCGGAACGCTGGCGGTGGTGCCCTCCAGGATCTTCAGCAGAGCCTGCTGGACACCTTCACCGGAGACGTCCCTGGTAATCGACGGATTCTCCGACTTGCGAGCGATCTTGTCGACCTCGTCGATATAAATGATGCCGGTCTCGGCTCGTTTGACGTCATAATCCGCAGCCTGGATGAGCTTGAGTAAGATGTTCTCCACATCCTCACCGACGTAGCCGGCTTCGGTGAGGGCAGTGGCGTCAGCAATGGCAAAAGGAACATTGAGCAGCTTTGCCAAGGTCTGAGCCAGGTAAGTTTTTCCACACCCGGTAGGACCGAGCATCAGGATGTTCGACTTGGCCAGCTCGATCTCGTCGTCGCGACCCTTCTCGCCAGCCTGAATACGTTTGTAATGATTGTAAACAGCAACTGACAACGTACGCTTGGCGTCGTCCTGGCCGATGACGTACGCCTCGAGAAAATCATGGATCTCGCTGGGCTTAGGCAGTTCGTCGAGCTTGACGTCACCGACGTCAACCAGTTCCTCCTCGATGATCTCATTGCAGAGGTCAATGCACTCGTCACAGATGTATACGCCGGGTCCGGCGATGAGTTTCTTGACCTGCTTCTGACTCTTCCCGCAGAAGGAACACTTCAACAGGTCGCCGCCGTCACCGATCCGTGCCATGGGCGCTGGCCTCTCGTCCTTCCCGGCGCGTGGCGTTCAGCGCGCCTGGCTGCGTGTGTGCTCGACGGTACTCGTCCAACCCCGCCGCGTGGGAGGACTAGCTTCCCTGACCTTGGCCGGCGGACGCGGCTCCGCTGCTCGCTCGGTGTGTCGCCCAACGCAGGGTCAGAGCCTGACCGCGGAGAGCTTCCGGGGCTGGGTGATGTCGTCAATGATCCCATACTCCTTGGCCTCGGCAGCAGTCAAGAACTTGTCACGGTCGATGTCGGCGCGGACACGATCCTGGGTCTGGCCGGTGTGGTGGGCCAGCGTGGCCTCCATCAGGCTGCGCATGCGCTGGATCTCGGCGGCCTGGATCTCCAGGTCAGAGACCTGGCCGTAGGCGCCTTCCATGGACGGCTGGTGGATGAGGATCTGGGCGTTGGGCACCGCCATCCGTTTGCCCGGTGTGCCCGCGGCGAGCAGCACGGCGGCAGCTGACGCTGCCTGGCCCAGACAGACCGTCTGGATCTCCGGCCGGACGAACTGCATCGTGTCGTAGATCGCCGTCATCGCGGTGAACGACCCGCCCGGTGAGTTGATGTACATGATAATGAGGCGGTCCGGGTCTGTGGACTCCAGCACAAGCAGCTGCGCCATCACGTCGTTGGCGGACGCGTCGTCGATCTGCACGCCGAGGAAGATGATGCGCTCCTCGAACAGCTTGTTATAAGGGTTGGACTCCTTGACCCCGTAGCTGGTGCGTTCCACGAACGAGGGCAGGACATATCGTGACTGTGGCGTCCGATCGTGGGGCATGGCGCCTCCAAGCAGGTGGTTCATCGGGGCTCCTCGAAGCTCAGCGGCTCGCGTCGGGCAGCGAGTTGGCGCGGTTCAGGACGTAGTCGACGAAGCCGTACTCACGGGCCTCTTCCGCGGTGAACCAGCGGTCGCGGTCGGAATCGGCGATGATGCGCTCCACCGGCTGGCCGGTCTGCTCGGCAATGAGCTCGGCCATCTCACGCTTGTGCTTGATCAACATGTCCGCCTGGATCGCGATGTCCGCCGCTGTGCCGGACACGCCAGCTGAGGGCTGGTGCATGAGAATTCGGGCGTGCGGCAGGGCGTATCGCTTGCCGCGGGTGCCCGCGGACAGCAAGAATTGTCCCATCGAGGCAGCCAGGCCCATGGCGTAGGTCGCCACGTCGGGTTCGATCAGCTGCATGGTGTCGTAGATGGCCATTCCCGCGGTCACCGAGCCGCCCGGCGAGTTGATGTAGAGCCGGATGTCCTGGTCGGGCTCCTCCGCGGACAACAGCAAGAGCTGGGCGCAGATCTGGTTGGCGATGTTCTCCTCGACCTGGGATCCGAGCACGATGATGCGCTCGCGCAGCAGCCGCTCGTACACCGAGTCGGTCAAGTTGAGGCCAGCCGTGGCGGCACGCATCGCGGGGGCGTCCCGCAGCGGCACGGCCGAGGCGAGGTGGTTGGAGGTCACGTGTGCCTGCCTTCGTGTCATCAGTCCATCTGCGGTGGGTAAGGGTCCGGCTCGCCAGAGCGATCCGAACTCCGACGCTGTGGACACTGCCGACACTAACGAAGGCGGTCACCGACTACTGCCTGGCGCGCCCACCGTTCGCTCAGAGCGTTAAGCCAGTCGCCGGGTGGGCCACCCAGCGGACCCGGCCTACTCCGGAATCGTCGAGTCGACCAGGGCATCAACATCGACAGGGTTGCCGGAGGCATCGGTGACAATGGCCTGGCGCACCACAGTGCTCAGCGCCTTGCCACGGCGAACGTCGGCATACATGGCGCCCAACTCGCCCGATTCGCGAGCCTTCAGGGCATACTCGTTGGGGCTGACACCGTGGCGATGTGCCTGGTACACGATGCGCTCGGTGAGCTCGCTGTCGGTGACCGAGAGTTCCTCAGCGTCGGCGATCGCGTCGAGCAAGAGGCGGGTCTTGACCGTCTCCTTCGCACCCTTGCGCAGGTCGGTTTCGAACTCCTCCGCGGTATGGCCCTGCTGCTCCAGCCACCGGCCAAAACGCTGCTTGTCGTGCTCGAAGGCGCGCAGGGCGTCGTGCTTGCGCGACTCGAACTCAAAGTCGACGATCGACTCCGGCAGGGGGACCTCGGTGGTGGCAAGCAGCGCCTGGAGCACCTTGTCCCGGGCCTGAGCGCCCTGCTGCAGCGCCTTGGCTTGGCCCAAGCGCGTACGCAGATCGGCGCGGAACTCCTCGAGAGTGTCGAATTCGCTGACGAGCTGGGCGAACTCGTCGTCGGCCGCAGGCAATTCTCGCTCCTTCACCGCCTGAATCTTCACCGTCACCTCAGCGTGGCGCCCAGCATGCTCCCCGGTGGCCAAGACGGTGGTGACAACTCGCTCTTCGCCCTGCGCGGCCCCCATCAGCGCATCGTCGATGCCCTCGATGAGCTCTCCGGAGCCGATCTCGTAGGACAGGTCGGTGGTCGCCATCTCCGCGACCTCCTCGCCGCCGACGGTGGCTGACAGGTCGAGCACAACGAAATCGCCCTGCTGTACGGGACGCTCGACAGTGACAAGGGTGCCGAAGCGGGAGCGCAGTCCGTCGAGCTGCTCGTCAACCTCGGCGTCGGTCACCTCGACATCGTCGACGGACACCGCGAACTCGTTGAACGCCGGCATCTCGATCTCCGGCCGGACGTCGACCTCGGCGGTGAACGCGAGGTGGTCCCCGTCCTCGATCTTCGTGACCTCGATCTCCGGACGGCCGATCGGGTGAACCTCACCAGCGGAGACAATCTCGGCGTACTTTGCCGACACCACCCCGCTGACCACTTCCTCAAGCACCACGCCGCGACCCAGCCGCTGCTCCAAGATCCGGGCCGGCGCCTTGCCCGGCCGGAATCCCGGGATGGTGACCTGCTGGGCGATCTTCTTGTAGGCGCGGTCGAAGTCAGGCTTCAGCTCGTCGAACGGCACCTCAATGTTGATCTTCACCCGCGTCGGGCTGAGCTGTTCGACGGTGCTCTTCACGAAAGTACTCCTTGAGGCAGGACTGGGAACGCGCCGGCTGAGCCATCGCCGCCGGGCAGGAGGTGTGAGCCGAGTGTAAGCGAGCACGCCGATCCGGCCTCAGGGGGCGCCGCATCGGGCGAGAGCCTCCCCGCTGGGGTGCCCGCCTCAACAACGAAGGCCATTCCAGATAGACCACGTCCACGCGACGGTCACCTTCCTCCAGTGCAGCTGATCAGCACACCTCTGGCCGGCGGCCCCGAGGGGATCGCCGGACGTTGCGTTCAGCCAGCTGGCTTGCGGGCGACGAGCCGTTCCACAATCCCTGCCGCGAACCGGTCATGACGTTCAATGCTGAATCCCGCAGCCTGGACGTGTTCAAGCGGGCGGCGCAGGAAATGCTCGCCACCCAGCGGGACCGTCACCAACTCCAGGATGCGCTGGCTGGCCCGCAGCACCCGGCCCCGGCTGGCTACGTGGTCGGCAAGAAGCAGCACTCCCCCCGGTCGCAGCACCCGGGTCATCTCGGCCAGCGCCTTACGGTGGTCGGGGATCGCGCACAGCGAGAAGGTGCACACCACCGTGTCGAAAGTGGCGCTAGGAAAGTCGAGTGCTTCCGCATCCCCCACCCGAAGCTCGACGTCACGGCCGAGTTCGGCCGCACGTCGCCGTGCGATCGCCAGCATGTCTGGGCTGAGCTCGATACCGGTCAACCGGACGTCGAGTGGGTAGTGTTCCAGGTTCAGGCCGGTGCCGATGGCGACCTCGAGTACCTCACCGGTCACCTGCTGGCAGATCCAACTCCGGGTGTCACCGAACAGCACCCGGTCGAAAAAGCGCATCTCGCGGTCGTAGGTCTTGGAGTGCCGGTCCCAGTAGCGGCGCCACCGCGCACGCCGTGCGCTGTCGGCAACCATGCGATCACCTCCGGATGCACCGACCGTACTACCCGGTCTAGTCAAGCAGCCGTCGCGTCTGATGCTGACGCCCTCAGCGGCCTGGCCGACTTCGCCATCGTCACCCTCTACCATCGCCACCGCCACCACCTGGGGGCATCATCTGGGGCTGAGCCGTGGCTACACCTGCTTGAGTAAGGCAGCCGCCCGGGGACGGAGGGGTGGATCCCCGGGCGGCGCCGGCACCGGCACACCTGGCCGCGGATTCAGCGCCGAGGTATTGCCGGACTTCTGGAATGTCGACTGGGACTGGTGGTCGATCTCGAACGGGCGCATGCGACCCGTCAGGGTGCAGCCGATCCCGGCGCAGTCGGTTGACCCCTCGGTGCGTTGCATCGCGCGGGAGGTCATCGCGCGGGAGGTCACTGAACCCCACCGCGCATCAGCCGCTCTGCCAGGGCAATGACCTTGCCTCCGGTAGCGGACCGACGGAACAGGCCATAGCCGGTCCGCAGCAGGCGCGAGGAGAGTAGCGCCACCGCTGGGGGATAGCGGAAGGGTTGGCCACCGAAGGACGCCAGTACGTAGCGGGGAACGAAACCGGCCTGTCCCCGCACGGCCGACCACGCCGACAGCTGCGAGACGTCGCTGCCCGGGGTGTGACTGACCAGGTGATCCCAGGCATGGATCGGGTCGGGGTCGGGCCGGGTCACCAACGTCATCGAGACGTCGCCTGACTGCATGCCCATAGTCTGAAATGTCCTCGTCGGAGACTCGGGTAGGAGCTGGTCAGTCATAAGACCAACGCTAGAAGGGTTCGGTTATCGCCCCACCCGAAATCGGTTAGCGGTCGGCAAAATCCCACAGGTGGACCTCCTCCCACGCATGCTGTGCTGCTAGTAGCACCGTTACTCGCTGACTTCCGGGGTGCATGGCGCAGCCGTCCTGGGCGTCGATGTTGCTGGCGTGGTGAAGGATTGAGGTCGTGGAGAGGGGCGAGAAGCGGCTTCATCGCCAGCTCGCGGTCTGGTGAGGAGTCATGAAGGCGACCCCGACGTCACGGCCAACCCAAGGTGATAACAGAAAGGGACGAACAGTGCAGGCTGGCTATCTCGGCGACCGGACCCGAACATCGGACAGCACGGCAAAATCGGCGGTTTAGGTAACGGAACAGAAATATTCACCGACAGACTATAGACTATCTAGCGACTACCGGAGGCCTGCGCCATGGAAATGAATTTTTGGACACTACATGGGCGTAACTCGGAGTTGCAGCTCATCGCTGAGCGCATTCCTGGTGCGGAGCCACGCAGCGTGGTTCGTGTGACACGGTGGGCGGTGGGGACGAGTGCGGCGGCGACGATCCCGTTAGGCGCGGTGGCGCATTCGCTGCCGGCCTTGGGGACCTCGTCTGGCCCACTGACGTTACTGCAGCGATCCGGCGTCGCGATCGCTGATCAGGCTGAGAGCCACTGGTTGGTCCTGAGTATCGACGATGCGCATCTGCTTGATGAGCTGTCGGTGACGCTGATGCACCAGCTGGTCCTGACTCGCGTGGCGTGTCTGCTGTTGACCGTGCGGACCGGCAAGCCTGATCCGGATCCAGTGGTGACGCTGTGTAAGAGCGGGGTGGCCGGTCGGCTGGAGTTGCGGCAGCTACACCGGGCGAAGATGGATCGGCTGGTGACCGGGGTGCTTGATGGGGTGGTGGACGGCCGGACCATTGAGGGGTTGTGGCGTGCCACCCGCGGGAACGTCTTGTTCCTTCGCGAGATGGTGGAGGAGGGGCGTGAAACGAGCAGGCTGCGAATGCGCGAAGGGGTGCGGTACTGGGAGGGGCTCATGGAGCCCCGGCCCCGGCTGCACGAGGTCGTCCAGGCCCAGCTGGGTGGCTTGGGCGCTGATGAGAGGACCGCACTGAAGTTACTCGTCACCGGCGAGCCCGCTCAGGGCACTAGCACGACCACCACTCAGCACGTCCACCGAGACGCCGCCCAAGCAGCGGCAATTCCGCCGCGTGCCGGGTCAGAGGTCGCGACGATCTACCCCGTCCGACCGGCTCGGCGTAGCCGGAGCGGAGACCGTGATCGGGGGGCCACGATGCCAATGACAACCGCCACGAGGAGCCACATCTCTGCTCGCGCCACAGCCGGCGTCGCCGACCTGCTGCCGCACGCGAGCGGCGGCGAGGCGGTGGCCTGGGATGAAGTCCTGCGCCGGTACGGCAAGCTCGTGTCCGCGACGGTGCGGTCGTTTCGGCTGCAGGACGCCGACACCCTCGATGCGGTGCAAATGACGTGGCTACGGCTGGCCGAGAATGCCCACCAGGTGGTGCGGTCAGAACGGCTGGGCGGGTGGCTAACGACCACCGCCCGCCGCGAATGCCTTCGCATCTTGCGTCAAGCCAAGCCCACCCCGGACTCCATTGAAACGGTGGCCGACACTGTCGCCGACCCATCGGTGAGCCCCGAGCAGCGGGCCATCGAAGTCGACGCCGCGCAGACGCTGTGGAACCTCGTCGAGGAGTTGTCGCCTCGTCATCGGATCCTGCTGCGGGCACTGTTCACCGACCATCCCCGGCCCTACGCCGAGGTGGCCCGCACCGCCGGAATCCCGGCCGGCGCGATCGGGCCCACCCGAGCGCGGGCGCTGCAGCAGCTGCGGGACAGCCTCGAGGACCACGGGCTGGGACTGGCAGCCTGGCGATGACGACCGCTGCCACGCACGCGTGCGTTACGTTGCTCTCATGCCACTTGGGCCGGTCGGGCCGGCTCGGGGATCTCGGCCACGGGTGCCAGCGCCCCAGCCGAACTGCTGTGACTCCGCCGACGTTCCCGTAGTGCCTCCACGACAAAGGTCGCCCGGTGATAGGTGGTGTCCCGGATGAACAGCATGTCCGTAACGATCATTATGAGCGAGAAGAACGGGAGGGCCAGGAGAACACCAATTCCGACATGCATGCCGGTCACCGCGATCAATCCAAGTCGCCGGGTCACAGAGTTCAGCATGAGAAAGGGAAGGGCGACCTGGAGGAAGACAGCAAGGTAGGCAAACGTCACCAACACCACGGAATTGGTGTAGACCAGCCGGCTCAGGTCCGGCCACGACTGAAGAGTCTCGATCTGCAGCATGTAATACAGCGCCGTCCCGTCTTGCCAAGACTGCCCCTGCACTTTGAACATGCCGGAGGCCATGTACAGCAAACAGACCTGGAACAGTGCAGCCAGGACGGCACCGTTGTGCACCACGGTGGCCATCCGACAGCCCAATTGTTCCCGATTCCTGGCCTCGTGACCGGCCGCCTGCCGTCGCACCGCCCGGTGGGCATCCAGCGACCAGTGGGCGGAAAGCTGGGCAAAACACAAGTAAATCAAGATCAGGCGCAGCAGGTTGTCGCCTCCATCGGCCACGATGGGGGTTCTTTCCTGCCAGGACCAGATAGCGGCGACCAGCGCTGGAGTGATCCAGCGGGTGCGCCAGCCGAGCACGAAAAGCACGCACAGAAGGATGGTCAGATGATAGACCAGCTCGAACCAGAGACCCGAGCTGGAAATTTGATAGAGCGACAACCCTCCCAGATCTCGTGGTGTGTCACGGAAGATCTCATATGTCCACGGAGATTCCGGTCCCCACAACAGCCTGCGCTCGCGGTAGTTGATCAGCAGGATGCCGATCAGGACGAGGCCGTAGCCGATCCGTACCACGGACAGGCCATACAGGGCATACCTATGACCACTGACCCGCTCCAGCACAATGGTGCTTTTGCGACCAATAGCCTCACGCAGTTGAGCCGTCGTGTGAAGTGTCACCGAAGACTCCTCATCCGTGAATCTCCTTCCACACCTTCAACTCAGCCGGCGTGACGGCCTCAGCGGGCCACCACGGCAGATGGTGCTGTATGACCTTCGTATCACCCGCATCCTGGGGTCCGAAAAACGGCGGAGACGGAGGTATGTATCCGTCGAGCCGG
This sequence comes from uncultured Actinomycetota bacterium, assembly GCA_963822695.1. GTDB lineage: Bacteria > Actinomycetota > Actinomycetes > Mycobacteriales > Pseudonocardiaceae. The sequence goes on along the minus strand of CAWGJH010000017.1, from coordinate 88,115 downwards.
ACTTGAACCTCTGTGACCTGCTTGCCCCACTGTGCACGTGCCGCCCGTGTGGCGAGCACACGCGCGAAAGCTCCATCAGGATTATCGTGCCGCGCCTCCTCGGGCGTCAGGGCCTGTTGTTGTCGATCGGCTGCGGCCTGCCCCTGTCGCTCTGCGGCTTCGAACAACGACTCAGAGACCTTCGCCGACAGCCGGCTAACCCGGTCAGGGAACAAGTGTCCCTTCACTCTCGCCAGCTCAGGCCTGGTGATGTCCAGCCACGACGTCACCTGCTGCTGACCCTTGGCGTCAACGACCTTGGCCCGCACGAGCACATGAGGATCCGTTTTTACAGGATCAGGAGCGAACAATTTCCAATCCTGGTCGAAGTACGGAAGTATATAGGCGCTGATTCCTTTGTCGGCGCCGGCCGAGATCGGGTTCCGCGGCGCGACGTACAGAAACGTCATGACAAAATGTAGGGCAAGTAGCCCACCGGTCACAAGACACGTCGCGACAACGATCGCGTGTGTCCAGCGCGAAGATCTAGGAAACACGGAAGTTTCCCTTCCGTGAGTACCATGATGACATAGTCCAGATCCCAGTGAAGGCGGACATCCGGGTCGTCCTAGGTGTCTCCAGCTCAACAAGGACTTCCCTCGCGACGCTGAGCACATCGTCGAAGAGGTGGCCCGATCGTCGGTGAATGCGTCGATCCCGGCCACGCCCTTGGCAGCCACATGGTGGGCGAGGGCTTTGAGGACCACCGCAGGGTTGGAGTGGAGCTACCAGTGAATTGTGCCCAGAGGGTGCCGCGGCCCAGCACCAAGGCTCCATCGAGGCAGAGGCGTCCATCGGTGGCGAGGATATTGTTTGACACCATCCTCGCTTGTGCAAGGCGTCGATCTCGCCGGGTTTCATCGTTTACCTGCCCGTGCTTTGGAGCCGGTGGCTTGGCGAAGGAACTCGTTGTGCCGCTTTCACTGACGGCTCACTGAAGATGATCATGAGTAACACCTAGGAAGGGGGCGCCGGATGAGACAGCTTGGGATTTGAACCTGCGATCCCCTTGACCGTCGCGGACAGTCGGTTCCCCCCGTCGATGTGCGAGGTACCACCGGCAAGCGGTGTGTGACCCGCGCAGCGCTGTGCGTAGGGCGGGGATTTGGGTGGCGAGGTGCATCTGATAGCGCCAGGGTGGTTGGCCCCCTTGCCGTCCTGACATGGAGTAGGCGAAGGCCACGGCGTCCTCCCGGTCGAGGTAGCGGTCGGCGCGTTCGAACCAGGCCATGCTGGTGCGCGCCCCAGCTTGGATCGGCCGCAGCGCGGCGCGGCCTCGCTGGTCATAGTTCTGCAACGCGGCGGAAAGCTCTTCGTGCTCGTCAATGCTCTGAGCGAGCATGACCGCGTCGATCATCGCGAGCCTGGTGCCGGAGCCGAGGGTGAAGTGGGTGGTGTGGGCGGCGTCGCCGATGAGCACCAGGTTGTCGTGGTACCAGGTCTTGTTAGTCACTTGGGTGAAGCGCAGCCACCGCGCCGGTTCGCTGCGGGATTGGCTGATCAGCGCACGGCCGTCGAGGGCGCGCTCGAAGATTTTCTCCAGCAGTCCGACGCTGTCCTCGCTGCTCAGTGCGTCGAACCCGAGTGCCTGCCAGGTCTGTTGGGTGCATTCCACGATGCAGGTGCTGCTCCCGGCGCTGGAGGGGTAGGCGTGGAACCAGATCCACCCGGCTAAGGTTTGTTCGAAGGCGAAGGTGAAGCTGTCGAAGACCTTGTCGGTGCCCAGCCAGATATAGGGGTTGCCACCGATGTCGACACGGGAGCCGAAGTGATCGCCGTGGTGTTGTCGCGCCCGGCTGTTCGCGCCGTCGCAGACGACCACGAGGTCGGCGTCAGGCAGCGCGGAGGGGTCATCGACCTCGTGGCGATACTGGACCGCGATCCCGAGTTCGCTGGCCCGCTTGCCGAGGACATTGAGGAGGGTCGCGCGGCCCACGCTGAAGCCATAGCCAGGCAGATAGGCCGTTTGCTCGCTGCGCAGGATCACCCGCTGCTCCTGCCACAGGACAGATTCGGAGCGTATCGTCCGGGCGCTGTCGCGGTCGTTGCGGAACAGGATGTCGAGCAGGTCGTCCCAATACACGACGCCCCAGCCGTAGGTGGCTCCGGGGGGATCGCGTTCGATGACGGTGATGTCGTGGCCGGCGTCGCGCAGTTTCGCCGAGATGGCGAAGTACAACCCGGCCGGACCGCCGCCGATGCACACGATCTTCATGTCACTGATCCATTCATGCGTATTTTGCTGTGCCGATGATGACGCCGGAGAGCACGACCGTTTCGATCGCGGCCATATCACCGGTCAGCCGCGACAGGGTGTCCCCCAGTCGACGGCGGTCGAAGAAGCACCACCTCCCACACAACCACTCCCCACCCCTCTGGTTTTGACGTGGGCGGTGGCCCTCACCACCTTGAATGGGGTGAAAGCCACCGCCCACAATTTGCAGGAGGCCTGCTAGCTGCCCCAACGGCCCCAGGATCCGTGGCCCCAGCCCCAGCCGCCGTGGCCCCAGCCCCAGCCGTGGCCCCAGCCCCAGCCGTGACCCCAGCCGTGACCCCAGCCGCCGTGGCCCCTGTCGTCGTCGTCTTTTTTGCCAAACCTGAAGATTTCCGTGATCCTCATATTCCCCACCCTTCTTCTTATCCTGGGAACTTGTCTCCCGGGAAGATCAATAAATATGTTCCCTGCTAGCGATAAGCAGTTGACGGGGCAACAAGACAGCTCATACCTGGATGGCTCTGACCCGAGTTCGCCTGGCAAGATCCGGACCACGCTCCTGTCGAGCTCATGCGTTCGACGGTCTGGTGGACTGCGGCCGGCCATCGCGTGCTGCTCATTACTAACCTGACCCTAACCTCACTTTCTCCTAAATCTCACTTTCTCCTAACCTTCTGCTAACTAGGAGCCTGAGCGCCGCCGTCCTGATACGCGATGGCCGACTAATCACCCGGTTGGCCGCAGTAGGTGTATCGACGCGATCCACCCTGCCTCAGAGAGCGCACGGTTGTTCACTTTTGGTGATGTGATTGATAACTTGGGAGGCATCGAAGGTGAGCCGAGGGTGACGACTATGTCGAGGCGGTCACTGAGCAACCTCGGCATCCAGCTGGATGCGGTGGGTCGGCGGGAGGAGGCGTTCGCCCACCGAGGAAGCCGTCGAGCACTACCGCCAGCTGGCCCAGACCAACCCGCCGCCTACCTGCCATGTCGCTGAACAACCTCGGCATCGCCCCAGCCCCGCTACCGCGAAGATGGTGTCATGGTCAGGGAAGCATGGTCACGCGGTAATCTGTATGAGCCGTATATCGGCCGGTGGAGCCGGTCGGTCGGTCGGGAGTTCATAACGTGGATCACTCCAGAGTTCGGTCGTCGGTGGTTGGACGTGGGTTGTGGCACGGGAACCGGGTGGGCGACGCGCTGGCGCTGCCTGTTGGCGAGGCATCAGTTGACTATGTTGTCTGCGGTCTCGTCCTGAACTTCATTCCCGACCCTGCGGCGGCGCTTGCCGAGATGTGTCGGGTGGCGGTTGAACGGTACGACGATCGCGGGTTACGTCTGGGATTATAGCGAAGGCATACAGCTCATCCGCCGCTCGTGGGATGCCGCGATCGCCCTGAATCCGGCTGCGGCCGATCTCGACGAAGCGACACGGTTCCCGTTGTGCCGCCAGGCGCTCTGCATCGTCTTTTCGCCGATGCCGGCATGGGTGAGATGAGGTCTCGGGCAATCGGGATGCCCACCGTGTTCGCGGGCTTCGAGGACTACTGGACGCCGTTTTTGGGCGGTGAAGCCCCCGCTTCGAGCTATTGCGTCGCTTTGTCAGATGATGCCCGCGAGGAGCTACGGCGACGTCTGCTGGTCGTGACGAGGTCATAGCGCTGGGGAAGGCCCTGGACTACGTCGCGTACCTCACAGCGCACCCGGTCGCTGAGTCCGGTCTGAGCGGCCCGATGCTGCGCCGCCACCACGGCCGGCTCATAGACGTGGTAGCCGACGGCCAAGCAGGCGGGAAACGCCCGGGCGAGGGTAATGGCTGCCCGACCCCGACCCCGACCCCGACCGCAGCCGACGACGGCGACGGTGGCCCCAGCCCGCAGCTTGACCAGGACATCGGGCATGGCGGGTAGCCACTCGGGCACCAGCAGATGCTCAAACCACGGGGCGGTGAACCGATCGATGGATTCCGTCATTTCCGCGCCAAACAGCTCCTGGGGAACTCCGCCACCGTCCCGGAAGGCGTCGAGAAGCCGGTGGAATGTCTGCCCGTAGTTCGTCGAGCTCGCCGTCCTGCGGCAGAGCCAACGTGCATAGCCGCAGCTAGACGGCACGCAGCGACATTCCCAGACAGCCCAACCTATGGCCAACCAGCGTTAACACCGAAGAGATCACGCCAGGTCTGCGGGCTCCCCCAGTAAAAACGGGTACCGGCCGCGCCACCCAGCATCACCCAATGCCCAGCAGGTCACTGGCCCTTCCGACCGTCAAGGCACTGGTCCGGGTTCTTCCAGCGGCGGCGCTACCTCAACAAACGCCGCCGCAGGCCCGACCACAGGTTACGAAAAGGTGGGCTTCTTCCGTACCATGGCGTTGATCTGCGCAAATAGGATGCGTGTACCGTCCAGGCCGTCATCAGGCCGTCCCAGGGTCCGAGAGGAGTTGATCGGGCTGGCGCGGTTTGAAGATGCTGTCTACCGCTCGTCGCGCTTGTTCGTGGCTGGAGGGCAGCAGGTGTGTGTATGTCCGCAGTGTGAATCCGGGGTCGGCGTGGCCGAGGTAGTCGGCCAGCTCTTTGATCGTGACGCCTCGCGCCAGCAGGGTCGAGGCGTAGAAGTGCCGAAGTGCGTGCATTCCGTCCCCACCCTCGATGTAGGTCAAGCCCGCCGTGGCGAACGCGGGCCGCCAGCGTCGGTGGTTGAACTCGGTCCCGGTCTCGACCTTGCCGGCAGCGGTGACGATCAGTAAGCGAACGGAGATCGGGTCACCGGTTGTCTTGCCCCAGGGCAGCGTGATCGTGGTCGGCGGGTGTGCGTCTGTGTAGTCATCGATCACGTCCAGCAGCCCGTGTGAGATCGGCACGATGCGCGTCTTGCGACCTTTGGGCAGTTTGAACAGCGGCCGGTTACCCACATACGCGAGTTGCCGATCAATGTGCACGATCATCTGTTCCCGGTCGATGTCATCGGGCGACAGGCCGAGGATCTCACCCTGCCGCAGGCCAAGGCCGCTACCCACCGGGATCACGACAGATTGCCGGGGCGGTAGAGCAAGCTGTATCTTGCGTAACCTGCCCTCGGTCCATGGAGTGACCTTCCGCTTGTCCGGCACCGGTTTTTTGACACCCTTGGCCTTACAGGGATTCGTCCGAATCTTCTTCTCGTCCACAGCTGCGGACAACACCGCCGATAACAGGTCGAACACCTGCGACTTGTGTGACTCCGAGACATTGTTTCCGTTCATCCAGCTCAGCCAGTCACGAATGGCGGTTGCGCCGATGGTGGACAGTGAACGCGCACCAAGAAATGGGTACACCTGCTTGTTCAGCTTGAACCGCATGGTGCGCTGTGACGACTCGTCCTGCGACTGCCCTTTCAGCCAGTTGTCGCCGTACTCGCGCAGTGTTGTGTTGCCCGCTTTTGGGCCGATATAATCGCCGGTCAGCTTGTCTGCCTCAACTTTTGCCAGGAAGGACCGTGCGTCTTTGAGCTTCTTATCGGGGTAGCTCTTGGAACGCTCGTGGCCATCCGGGTCGATGTACCGGACCTTGTACCTCAGCCCCTTTCCGTGTAACGCGGTCGGCACCCGGATCGTCTTGCCAAACGCTTCAGAATCGGGAACTTCCTTGTACCAGCGATCTTGAACATGCCCCATCGCTCACGCTCCCTCAATGCGATAACCGCTGAAACATCGAGCAGTCACGCGGCGCCAGCGTCACCGGTCAGCGTGTCCAACCACGCTCGGACCGCCCCCGGCTCATAGCGGACGTGCTTTCCGACCTTCCGCCACGGTGGCCCGTATCCCTTCGACCGCCATTCGCGTAATGTCTTCTCCGGTATGAACAGGAAGCTCGACAGGTCATCCGGAGTCCACAGCGGTTCTCCGATAACAGGCACACCCCGTGTCCTGTCTCCCTTGGTCATCACGTTCCTCCTGGTCAGGCCGCTACCGGTTGAGTTGCCGAAGTTTCGTGACCCAGTGGTGGGCCGGTCGCGGCTGCCATGGCCCGGTCGTATTCGGCTCGCCAGGCGAGGCGTTCAGCGATGGCGTGCATGAGGAGGTGGGCTCGGGGTGGGACGTGGGGGTCGCCGGGGGTGAGTTTGCGCCAGATCAGCCGGGAGGTGTCCTGTGCTGGTTTCTCGATCCCGACCGCCGCCAGGGCTTGCGCGACGAACGCCTTACGGTCCGCCCGATGGTCGGCCAATGTCTTGCCTGACCATTTCCGGGACACCAGCACCCGCCGCCCGGGCAGGCCCAGGGTGCTTCGCCGGTGTGCCCGGTTCTTACACTGTCCGGGTACGGCGCGGGAGGTGGCGCCTAAGGGTTGGATGCCATACAGCAGCCAGACCGCGCAGCGAGGCGAGCACGGCGTGATCGACAGCTCGGCGTGCAACCGGTCCGTGTGGCGCCGCTGGGCATCCGTTGAGGATTCAACCACTTCCGTGATCGATTTCGTCAGGTATTTGGTGAGGTAGCCGATGTGCCGGCCAGCGTCGTCGGTGCCGCCGAGGATGCCTTTGGAGTGCACTTGGGGTCCGAAGGTGACCACGTGCACGGCCTCCTCCACCTGCTCCACCGCCTGATCCCAGGGGGTGAGGGGGTGGCGGGTGTCGGGGTCGATGAAGGTCTTGCGGTTGGCATCCCAGACTCGGCAACCGGTCCTTGGTGTAGAGGATCTGGTCGTGGTGGGGCCACCAGACCTGGTGGTAGGTGGCCGCCGTGACGTGCCGGATCAGTGTCGTGCGGAATTGACCCGCGTAGGGCTGTGTGGAGGTGTGGTGCGGCCCGTTTTTGGGGTTCGACGGTGGCGAAGTATTGGACGTCCCAGCCGACGACGCGTCGTAGGTTCTGCCACCAGCGGTCCACCAGGGAGGAGAAGTGCACCGCATCCCGAGCGGCCCGCCGGTAGTCATAGCGCTCCGGGTCCACTGGGGTTCCGTCGTTGTGGACTCGGCCGTAGGTGTCGCAGGTGAGGGTGACGAACATGGAGGGTCGGTATCGGCCGGCGAACTCCCGACCCACGGTGGTCTTGCTGACCGTGCGGGCGGGGAGGTTGGGGGCGTCCTGCCGTCGCTTGGTGGAGCGCTTCGGCAGACCGCTTCGGTAGCGCATCAGGTGAGGGAAGGTGGCCCCGGACGCCGAGTTGCCGAAGTTTTCCATCCGCCTCCCGGATGGCCTCGCGCAGTTCTTCAGCGTCCCCGTCCCGCCCGGTCTGCACCGCATCCCGGTAGTGGGCGACCAGGTCCGCCCGCTCAGTGAGCGCTGTCCGCTGCTCGGGGGTGGGTTCATCAGCGGTGAGGGTGGGTTCTTCGGTGAGGTGCCAGCCCTCCCGGCACTGGGCCATCCGTAGTGCCCTGGCTTTGCGGGCGCAGGGTCCGCAGACGGATTCGACGGTGGACCCGCAGGGCAGCGGCACATACCTCAGCTCCCCGGTGTCCGGGTCGCCGACTTCCATCGTGAACGGCCGCACACAGACCCCGTGTTGATCGGCGACCGCCGCGAGGACATCGGCGGCCAGGGGTTGGCGCATCCGCTCGGCCCGGGTATGCCCACTGGGCATGTCGGTCACGGTCTCGGTAGAGGTGCTCATACCGCCCCACCCCCACCGGTGATGTCCGTGGCACGGGCCGCCCAGATGCGCAGCTGTCCCAGGGACACGTCCCGGTGCTCGCTGGGTGCGAGATCAGCGAACAGAGCTGGGTCGTCAACGGCGCTGCCGTAGATGTCCAGTGCCACCGCACCGGCCGGGCCGGTCAGGGTGCTGGCGATCGACAGTTGCACACTGGCACCAGCCGGTGGCCGCCATACCTCCACGGTGACGGTGGTCAGCGTGTCGGCCCAGGCCAGCAACTCAGCCGCGACTCTCGGCACGGTGAGCGAGTGCACCTGCGCCCTGACCTGCGACTGTCCAGCCCTGGTCGTCACTGTCAGGGATGCGGGTTCGGGTAACTGGTGATCGGCCAGGTGCGCGGCGAGCAGGTGCGCCGCCTGTACGAACGTCACGCCCGGCGTGGGGGTGGTGGTCATGCCGCGCCTCCCCGGGTTGATACGGTCGCCTCGGTCGGTGTGGTGGGGAAGGGCAGCACCGCTGTGTCGTGGGTGGGTGGGGTGGTGATGAATGTTTCGAGGTGTTTGATCGTCTCGTCGGGCACCCAGCCCGCGCGGATGCGGAGGGGTTCGCGGATTGCCTTCGCCGACCACGTAGCCGACGCCGGCTTCGGATTCGCCGATCCGGTTGGCCCAGGCCCCCCGCTCATACGCGCCCTCGCCGAGCACCATGCCCACATGCGATTTCGCCGAGACCCGCAGGCACACTCGGCGCGGGAACAACTCCCGGACGGGGACGGTGTCCTTGGTGGGTTCCTGGACGTAGCCGCGGACGGTGAATCCCAACGCTCGACCCTGGGTAGTGAGCAGGGCGATTTTTTCGGTGATGGCGTCGCGGGTCTTGCGGTCGGTGTATTTCGTCAGTGCCCCGATCTCGTCGAACTCCAGCAACTCCAAGGGGTGATCCGCGGCTGATCGGCACCGTTCGTACCTGCCCCGCGAACTCCGCTTTCCGGGCCTGCATCGCAGCGACCAGTTCCTCCAGCACTGCCAGGGCGTCGGGTCCGGTGACGGCGTAGCGGGTGAAGATCCCCCGTCCGTAGGCCAGTTCCATGCCCTTGGGGTCGATCCCCGACACCCGGACCAGGCCGTCGCGGATCGCGGGAGCGATGGACACCAGGGGGCACCACATGACCGAGTTCTTGCCCGCCCCCGTCGACCCCGCCACCATGGTGTGCCCCCCGGCCAAGGGCACATGCCAGTCCTGGCCGTACTCGGTGCGTCCGGACAAGACCCGCCGCAGATCCACCGACCCACCCTCAACACTGGCCAACTCGGCGAGGTCGGGGCAGGGCACTGGGTCGGCGAGCAGGTTGCGACGCTGGAAATCGATCGACACGACATTCGGCGTCAGTTCGCGGATCTGGCAGCGTTGGACTCCTCGGGCGCAGGCCAATGCGCGGGTGATCTCGTCGAAGTCTTCTGGTTTCTGCCCGGGCTACCAGGCGGACCCGGACCTCATCCCACGACGCACCCGAGCGCACACCCAGCACCTGGGGTACCCGCGCCTGCGCCTGGGCCTGGGGCCGGTCGCGGTGGATCTTCTGGCGCCCCACCAGGGTGACCGTCACCATGACGGGCGTGGCGTGGTCTGTGATGCTCAGCCCGCAGGCGTGCAGCCACCCGGGCAGCTTGGGCGCGTAGAGGGTCCAGCGCAGCCACCAGGCCCGCAGATGCCGACCCACCCACGGATCGAACGACACCAGGGCGACCCACCGCCACACCACGAGCCCCACCGTGACCACGCCCACAGTGATGGCCAGTGACAGGGCGCCCCACCAGTGCCACCACACCAGGATCACCATCACGGTGAGGCTGGTCCGCCAGTGGGTCACCGCCTGACGGATCGCCCACACCCCGGCCTTGATAACCAGCCACACGGTGGCGAACACCAGCGCAGCCGCCGCCAGCGCCTCCGCGAGCTGGATCAGTGCCTTACCGATTCTGGACAGCACCCACACGACGAGGCCCAGCGTGACACCACCCGCGATCACCACGGCGATCGTGTGCGCGGTCATCATCGATCACCCCCGACCGTGGCAACGGTGATCGACACGACGACGGTCACCACGGGTGCTCCGGTGTACCCGTCATCGACGCTCTGGCGGGGGGCGACGGTGCCTATTCCTCGTCGGTGCAGGCATGTCTGCTTGTCGCTGGTGCCCCTGTGGCCGGGGAGGGGGCTTGCGCCGGGCCAGGTTGTTGTGCGTATTCTCATGACTGTTCACTCCGGGTTCTGGTGTGGACAGCGCAGAAGCGGACAAGGTTGGTAGCCGTGAAATCCGCTTCTGCGCGTACGCCGTCTGGTGCGCTGGATGAGGGCGTGCGGCATTACCGCACCACCCCCGGCGCGTTGACTTACCCTTCCGACCCTTTCTCTGCAATGGGTGCTATTGGATGGTGTCCAAGCATTTCTCGCACAGGCCGCTCGTCCCCATCTGGAATCCGTAGCGTCGGCATCGGCGGCAGTTCCGCCACGTCACACGCACCCGACCCCGCAGGATCCGCTTCCGCTCGACCCGCGCAGCCCACCACGTGCGTAACCCCATCACCCTCACCTCCCCTCCCTGACCATGTGGCGCGTCGGACAGCGGCCCAGCTCACTGGCGGGGCCGCTCACTCGCCCCAGTTCACCCCAGCCACTCCGTCAATAGGTTGCGCAGCTTCTTCGCCCCCTCCTCATCGAGGGTGATCACGCAAGCGCCGGTGACGTGGGGATCGAACACAAGCGACCCACCCTCATAACTCACCATGAGATTGGCGAAACCGATCGGACCCCGGTGCAGCCCACACGTCGCCGGGATCGCCTTGCGACGACCCCTGCTCGCCCCAGAACTGGTCATGCCGCAGTCCTCCCGATCGACTCAGCCGAGGACCTGCCCGAACTCGCTTTACCTGTACCGCTGACGCTGGTTGCGGCGGTGCCTGGTGCTCTCATGCCGGTGGCCCGGATGGTCCAGGTGATCCACTTGGCCTGGCCGGAGGTCTCCGCGCGGGGCGCCACCGTCATGCCTTCCAACACCACCGGTCGAAACGGCAACCCCGCCACGGCCTCCGGTGGCACCGGTTGGTGAGCGCAGGCGAATTCCACCGGGAACGACTTGTCCCGGTCCTTCTCCGCCGCCGGATCAGCGAACGTCCCCCGATACAACGGCACGCCGCTCACCTCATCGATCCGGGGCCGTAGTGGGCGGTTGCGTGCCCGGTCCTCCTGCGACTGGTACTCCATCACCGCCGTGATCTCACCCACCAGGAACAACCCCTGCGGAAACCACTCATCGAACTCAGCCCTCAACCGGAGGTGCTTCGGAGCCGCCATCGCCATCACCACCCTCTCCTGGATCCCTGTGGTGCTCTGTCATCTCATCTGCTGCCTGGATCAGCATTTCTCCCATCGCTCGGGCCTCGTGAACACTGAATTTGAGACCACGCAGGCCCGGGATCGCCAGCACAAGCCGGTCCTCTTCGGGGAACACCCAGATATATCGCTCCGCGCCCTCGTCCACCACTCCGTGCGTCTCGACCGCGTGCGAGCGTTGCGCTCCTGTCGTCATGTCTCGGTCCTCTCATCAGTCCGCCCCCTGCCGTGTCGTGGGTCTTCTCGGACGCCCATACCATGCCCCCGATCAGCCGAATCAGCAAAGAACACACCACATATGCGCCACTGGCTGACCTGCGCATATGGTCTGAGCGCATACGCGCACGTCACGGATTCCTGGTGCGCTACACTCCGCGCATACGCCAGGCACGACGGGAGCACCGATGAGCAATCACCACACACGCCACCGTTGCACCTCGTGCAGCACCACCCTGCCACCAGACAACCCCAGTGACCAGTGCGAGCCATGCGCGAAAGCCACTCAGACTGCGCTGGATGTCCCACCAGTCTTACCCGCTGACTTCTGGGAACAACCAGAAATCCGATCGGCCCTGCTCAGCCGGCACTTCGGCCGCTTCCTCCGCGCCTACCGGATGACTCAATCCCCCCAGATTAAACAGGTCCAACTAGCCCACTGGCTCGGCATCACCCAAGGCCAACTCAGCCGCATCGAACGCTCCACCACGCCGATCTGTGACCTCCACAAGTTGGAGACCTGGGCACGCGCGCTGCACGTCCCCGCCAGATCGACTCTGGTTCACGTCCCTCACCCGCTTCCTCTGACACTGACGATGCGGCGGACGATGCGACGCCGAACCGAGCTACCGTGGAGAAGTCACCGCACAACGAAGGGAGCGCCGTGTACCGACGAGACCTGTTCAAGGTCGCCGGGGTCACCGCCGCCGCTGCCACAGGTAACAGGCTTCTTGCCAGCGCACCATGGCAGCGGTTGATCGACTCGGTAAACAAAGGGCGACCCGTGGACGCCGCAACGGCTCAGCTCATACACGACCGCACCGCCGATTTCTTTGACACTGAGGAAACGGCACCAGCCCGTCAAATCCTCGAATCACTCACGCAACACCGCGCGATGCTCGTCTCCCTGCTGGCCAACGCTCGAACGGACTCTGTTCGAAATCAACTGACCGTCTCGATGGGCGAAACCGATGCATTGATAGGCTGGTTGCATTTCGACCTTGGCCGCGCGAACAAAGCCGTCAACACCTGGCGATCAACACTGAACATTGCCAGGAAAACCGGTGACGGTGCGCTGGCCGCCTGCGCGCTCGGATATTGGAGCTACCTAGCTTCATCGCGAAACGACACCGCACCCGCCGTCACGGATGTTGCAAGAGGCCCAGGAGTACATACCGGGCAGCTCCGCACCCGCTACACGGTCTTGGCTCGCGGCCCGCGAAGCTGAGGAACTTGGGCATCTCGGTGATGAGACCGGAGCCTTGCGCGCCCTAGAGCGTGCGTTTACCGCGTTCGACTTTGCCCGCCCGCGCACCGAGCGCAGTTGGACAGGGGTCATCACTGCGGATCAGCTTGGAAGGTTGACCGTATCAACGTATATGGCCCTTCATCATCCTGACGCGACCGCTGCCGCCGACTCCTTTCTCGCGTCGCTGTCTCCCACAGACAACAAAGATCGTGCGATTGCGCTTGCCGATCTCACTACCCTCGCGGTCCGCAGCTAAAGACTTTGACCGAGCAAACTTGCTGGTCGGAGACGCGATCGGGGTGACCGTACGAACGGAAATCAGCATCGCCAGGCAGCGGCTCTTGGCCCTCGCATCGGAGCTCACGACGACCACCAGCAACCGGAGCGCTACCAGCGCTTTGCGGACCCAGATCATATCCAGCCTACGCCGGTAGTAATCCGCCGCTCAAGTTTCTTGATCAATCTTGTTCTCGGCGAGTCGAGTCGAGAGTATCATTATTCCCTCTGGAAAATCCGCACCTAACCTCTTGACGTTTGTAGTCTCAATTTAATTTCCATGTCGAGCTGATTTTATTGCAGCGTCCCCAGCGAAGAACAGCAGGCGCGCGAACAACAGGTAGTTATGCAGCGTTGATGTAGCCGTATAGCTACCTGTCATGTGGATTATAGCTACCTGTCGGATGGGTTCAAATCGCTCAGACAGGGCGAGTTTCGTCAGTAACCCATGATAAATAATCGTTGCGCCGCTGGCGGACCTGCGCATATGGTCTTGGCGCGTACGTGCACGTCATGGATTTCTGGTGCGCTACACTCCGCGCATACGCCAGGCACGACGGGAGCACCGATGAGCAATCACCACACACGCCGCCGTTGCACCTCGTGCAGCATCACCCTGCCACCAAACAACCCCGGTGGCCAGTGCGAGCCGTGCGCGAAAGCCACTCAGACTGCGCTGGATGTCCCACCGGTGTTACCCGCTGACTTCTGGGAACAACCGGAAATCAGGTCGGCCCTGCTCAGCCGGCATTTCGGCCGCTTCCTCCGCGCCTACCGGACGGCTCAATCCCCCCAGATTAAGCAGGTCCAGCTGGCTCACTGGCTTGGTATCACCCAGGGCCAACTCAGTCGCATCGAACGATCCACCACGCCGATCTGTGACCTCCATAAGCTGGAGACCTGGGCACGCGCGCTGCATGTCCCCGCGCACCTGTTGTGGTTTGACGTGTCCTCCGATCCCTCCGGTGCGTCCACCGCTCTCGCCGCTTCGAGTTACCGTGGAGGAGCCGGACCGGGATGAGGAGGAGAGGGACGGCGTGCGTAGACGAGAGCTCATGACGTTCGCGGGGGTCACCGCTGCGTCCACTGGTGGCGACGCGCTCACCGACAGCCCGTGGCGGAGGCTCATGGATTCGGTGGACAAGGAACGCCCGGTTGACACCGCCACGGTCGAGTTCATGCAAGATCAGACGGCAGAGTTCTTCGAAACTGAGTACACGGTGCCGGCGCGACGAGTGCTCGACTCCCTCACGGAACACTGCGCCACGCTGACGACCTTGGTGGGCAACGCCCGAACGGATGTCACACGTGATCAGCTTAACGTCATGCTGGGTGAAACTAAGGCATTGATCGGCTGGTTGTATTTCGACCTTGGTCGGGCCAACGAAGCGACGAGGGCTTGGCGTTCGACGTTGGGGGTCGCCAGGCAAACCGGGGATCGCGCGTTAGCCGCCTGCGCACTCGGGTATTGGAGTTATCTCGCCGCTTCCCGAAACGATATCGAACCGGCTGCCAAACTCTTGCAACAGGCAGGGGAGTATGTACCGGGGCGCTCGGCGCCCGCGACACGGTCATGGATCGCGGCTCGCGAAGCTGAGGAGTTGAGCCGTCTTGGTGACGAAACCGCGGCTTTGCGCGCGCTCGAACGTGCGTTCACCGCGTTCGACTTCGCCCGGCCACGCACGGAGCGTCATTGGACCGGTTTCTTCACCGCCAATCGACTCGGAGGATTGGCCGTCTCCACGTATATGGCCCTGCATCATCGTGACGCGACCGCTGCCGGCGACGCCTTGCTCGCGTCACTGTCCCCCACAGACAACAAAGCCCGCGCGATGACGCTTTCCGATCTCACCGCCCTTGCGGTCCGAAATAAAGACTTCGACCGAGCGAACTCCCTGGTCGGAGACGCGATCGAGGTGACCGTACGAACGGAAACCAGCATCGCCAGACAGCGGCTCTTGACCCTCGCGGCCCAGCTCACGGCAACCAGAGACCGGAGCGCTACCAGCGCTTTACGGGACCAGATCATATCCAACCTGCGCCGGTAACGCCCAAGATCGCTCAGAGGGGACGAGTCTCGTCGGTGACCCACGACAAGTAATCGTCGCTGCCACCGACAATTGGTAGGGCGACGATTTCCGGCACGTCGTAGCTATGATTCTTTTTGATGTGTTCGATGAGCTCGTCGAGCCGGTCAGCGCTGGTCTTTACCCAACACTGCCACTCCTGGTCATTGTGAACGCCACCCTCCCAGCGATAGAGGCTGCGGATTGGCCCGACAACCTGGACACACGCCCCAAGACGTGCCTCCACGATCCCCCGGCCAAGCTCCTCGGCCGCCTCCAC
Organism: uncultured Actinomycetota bacterium; assembly: GCA_963822695.1. Lineage (GTDB taxonomy): Bacteria > Actinomycetota > Actinomycetes > Mycobacteriales > Pseudonocardiaceae. The sequence goes on along the minus strand of CAWGJH010000017.1, from coordinate 72,812 downwards.
GCTGTCAGTCGTCGTTATCACCGCGCAGTGTGACTCAGCCACGTGTCCTCCCAGCAACCGCACGCCGTTACGCCCCACGAGCCTAACCGCGTCTCATGACCATGTCGTCCTAGCCATGTCGAGTGCTGCCGAATTTAGCTCTATGGGATCAAGGCCGCCTGCGGCGGCGTGGAGGTAGTCGGGCTGTGGACGTGTCTCGCCTTGCCCGGCCGGGCCGGTCCCGCTTGCTGCGCGCGGCCTGGCGGCCGTGCTCGCGCGGGCCGGCCCGGCGGGCGATGGTGGCCAAGGCGTCCGCCGTCGGTGGCTCATGGGAGCGCGCTCGTTCGTAGCGTTCCGGAGCGGGGAAGCGCCGGACGAGATACCTTTACGAGCCCGAGTGCGACTGACCCCGCCGAGCCGAGCGTATGACACACCCCCCCTGGCGTGGGAGGGACCAGCCCTAACGCGGCCAGGGTTTCTTTAGGGTTCCAGTTCTAGGCAGAGGCCCACTTGGTGGCCACCGGCTCTGCTTTGGAGCTGGACTGCGGTGGTCTCGGCGGCCGGTGCGACAGCGGTGGCGCCGGAGGTCACCAGGGCGTAGGCGCGGGCGAGTTCCTCCAGGGCCGTGGACGCCTGCCTCTGGGACTTGTTCATGATCGCTTCTGCCTCGGCCGCGATGGCCTGCAGCAGCTTCTCACGCGCCTCGGCAGCAGCGGGCACCTCCCGAACCCTGATCACGGCTGGGATCTGCTGAACTGCGAGATCACCCGGCATAGGCTGTGTTTCTTTGAGATCATGAGATTCCTCGGTCATTGTGCATCTCCAAAGGCCAACCAGCTAGCCCTTAGGGAGTACAATGTCGTATTTTCCCACGTCGAAAAAACTAAATCAAAACTCTCTTTCGTTATACTCTGCGCCTCCACCCTTGCGCGACTGTTCGCGGCATTACCTATGTCGAGCATGGAAATCGCCACCATTACTTCCGGTGGTGCATTAAATGCCTTCGTGAACGTGATGGTCTCTCGGTGCTCCCGCCCGCCACTACCAGTGTCGAGCGTCCACCCTGGCGTCGCTAGATAACCCGCATCGAAAATATTGGTTTCAAAATGGTTGGGCGCGCTCTCGGTCACGGTAACGGTAAAGAAGTCGTTTGAGTCAACTCTAGTACCGCTAGATGGGGCAACAGAAAATGTGTGTGATCCGGCCGCCGCTGAAATAAGCACAGAAACGGGCACCAGGGCTTTATGTGAATTTGCTTCGTTCGTGAAGACCGAGGCGGCCGCTACGACATTTCCGTCCATTAACAGATCCATGCTAATTTTTCCACCACTGCTACTCCAGGCGGATCCCGCGAACTGAATGGAAAGCTTGCCTCCCTGGCTAGTGAACGTTGCATTGAACGGATATGCCGCGTTATTAACAACCGGCGTAACTAGCATGACTACACCCTCCCCAGGTGAGCGATTGAATATAGAATTCTACTGCTTCTCGCGTCACTGATTGACATTTCGGACGGATCACCGAACTAGCCTTACCCAGTGTACTGACTAACTGGCTTCACCACAAGGCGGGTCACTCCACGCTGCAACCCGCTGGCAGGGGACCCGTGCCAGATGATAAGGAGCGAAGGATCGGTCATGGTGTCGGTGACGTAGCCCCCGGCCAGTGTTCGGGGCCTGGCGGGAAGACCGACACCGGCGCGCCTCGACGAGACGCTGACCAGAGCCGGCTACGCGAGCTGAAGAACCGACGAAGATACAAACATGTGCTCGGGATGACGTGACGGCATCGCAACACAGCGACGATCCCCGGTAATCCGCGCGCAGGCGTATCAGCGTTCACCACCTTGTCGTGACACTCCTTCGCACAAGGCGCGCCGTCGCCGCCACGCCCAGTGCGTGCCCACGTCCTCCGCCCCAGGGCACCACGCGCAAGGCCGCCGGTCCACAGCTTGCCGAGCCGCCGGGCGGTGTAATGGGTCGCCGGTGGCGACAGGCACGCGCCCAGATACCCCTGAGGCATGGTCAAAGGTTGCAGGGCAGCTCCGCCGCCGCTCCTGCCACCCGTGCCAGATTCATGCCAGACAGGACAGGCAACACCGGAGAACTACGGGCAACGTCGGCTAGGTAGAACCTACTTAACATCCTGGTCGGATAGTCCGCAAGTCAGGCCGCAAGTGCAGTACTGAACCTCCAAGTTGGGGCTCACGGGTGGGTCATCATCAGCAGAAGCAGCACGACGAGCCGCAGGGGTCGAGATCGTGTCAGGTTCGGGGCAATCCCGGCCCAAGGGTACAAACCACGTCACCCAACCCCAGCCAACGTCAACCAATATCAAACAACGTTTTCACAGCTCGCCGGCCATATCGACCGCGAAAGCCCAGGCCAGGGTCCTCCCAGCGGCTACATCTCCAAACGCAACGCCACCCAAACAAAACATGCCCTCGCCGGGCGGGCAGACCTCCGGGATGACCGGCCACCAGCGCTGGCGGGGCTGGGCCGGTGTGGACAGGGTGGGGCATCCCGCCGACCTCCCCCCAGGGCTACCACGCGGCGACCCGGGGGCAGAGCTACCCGAGGATCGCCGCCGGTCGCGTCAAAGGCTGCCCCCGGGTCGCCGCGTGGTCGGGCTACGCCAGGCCGACGGGATGCCCCACAGCCCCCAGCGTGCAAGATCATCCGTGGTCATCAGGCAGCACAAACGCATCACGACCTCCAACACACCACCGCACGAGCCGACACGGCCGAAGCGCGAAAAGATCAGGCCGTCTACAGGCCGTCAGACGTCAAGTCACGTCCGGACGCAACAGGGCACAACGAGAACAAACCAGCAGCTCAAAGCAGGTCAGTCGTCCGACCGCCGCAGGCCCGCCCACAGGTTACGAAAAGGTGGGCTTCTCGTTCCGGGTTCGCTTGAGCTCGAAGAAGTGCGGGTAGCTGGCTAGCAACAAGGCGCCGTCGAAGATCTTCCCGGCCTGTTCGCCGCGCGGGATCCGGGTCAGCACCGGTCCGAAGAAGCCCACCCCGTTCACGTGGATGGTCGGGGTCCCGACGTCCAGCCCGACTGGACCCATGCCGGCCTCATGGCTGGCCCGCAGCTCCTCGTCGTACTCGGTGCTGTGCGCTGCCGCCGCCAACTCAGCGGGCAGCCCCACCTCGGCCAGCGCGGCCGCAATCACCTCATCGAAGTCCTTGTTGCCCTCGTTGTGGATTCGCCTACCCAGCGCTGTGTAGAGCGGATCGAGCACCTTCTCCCCGTGGTCGCGGGCCGCAGCGATGCACACCCGGACCGGACCCCAACCCCGGTCCACCAGGTTCCGGTACCGCTCGTCGAGCTCGCGGCCCTCGTTGAGCACCGACAGGCTCATCACCCGGAAGTGCACGTCGATGTCCCGCACCGTCGCGACCTCGAGGATCCAACGTGAGGTGACCCATGCATACGGGCATACCGGGTCGAAGAAGACGTTGACCCGCGCGGGGTGGGGCTTGGTTCGGGCTTCCGTGCTGTCGCCAGGGGTTACCGTCATCACACTCTCCGTTCCTCGTCACCTTGTACAACCCGTCCGGGTGGTGACGTCTTCCCCGGGCCTTACTCACCTGCGGGCCGGCCCTCACCCATGATTGGATCCCAAGGAATCCCGATCCGACACTCGAGGTGATCCGTGGCCGTTCCCAATCTCACCCAGGAGCAGGCCGTCGAGCGCGCCGCCCTGCTTGACGTTAACTCCTACACCGTCGAGCTTGACCTCACTGACGGTGGCGGCAAACCGGGCGAGGGCACGTTCCGCAGCACCACCACAGTCCACTTCTCCTGCCGCACCCCGGGGGCGTCCAGCTGGATCGACTTGGTGGCTGCCCGGGTGGGCGCTGCGACCCTGAACGGAGCCGCGCTCGACATCGCCGGTTACGACGAGGCGAACGGGATCGCGCTGCCTGCCTTGGCCGCCGCCAACGAGGTCATCATCGAGGCGGACGGCCGCTACATGAACACCGGTGAGGGGCTGCATCGCTTCGTGGATCCCGTCGACGGCGGGGTGTATCTCTACAGCCAGTTTGAGACCGCCGACGCGAAGCGGATGTACGCCTGCTTCGATCAGCCTGACCTCAAAGCGGTGCACCGCATCCGGGTCGTGGCGCCCCCCGACTGGGTGGTGGTGTCCAACGCGCCGTGCCAGCGCACCGAGGCCCTCGCCAGCGGGGCAATTCGCCATGTCTTCGCCGACAGCGCCCGGATCAGCCCCTACATCGTGGCGCTGGTCGCCGGTCCCTACGCGCAGTGGACCGACGAGTACACCGACGAGGCGGGGACGATCCCGCTGGGCATCTACTGCCGCTCCTCGCTGGCCGAGCACATGGACGCCGATCGCCTGTTCACCGAGACCAAGCAGGGTTTCGGCTTCTACCACCGCGCCTTCGGGGTGCGCTACCCGTTTGACAAGTACGACCAGTGCTTCGTACCCGAGTTCAACGCCGGAGCAATGGAGAACGCCGGCTGCGTGACCTTTCTGGAGGACTATGTCTTCCGCAGCCGGGTCACCCGCTACCTCTACGAGCGGCGCTGCGAGACGGTGCTGCACGAGATGGCGCACATGTGGTTCGGCGACCTGGTGACCATGCGGTGGTGGGACGACCTGTGGCTCAATGAGTCCTTCGCCACCTGGGCCTCGGTCCTGAGCCAGGCGCAGGCCACCGAGTACACCGGCGCGTGGACCACCTTCGCCACCGTGGAGAAGGCCTGGGCCTACCGGCAGGACCAGTTGCCCTCCACCCACCCGATCGCCTGCGACATCCCCGACGTGCAGGCCGTCGAGGTCAACTTCGATGGCATCACCTACGCCAAGGGCGCCAGCGTGCTGCGCCAGTTGGTCGCCTACGTCGGCCTGGAGGAGTTCCTCGCCGGTCTGCGGGTCTACTTCACCCGACACGCCTGGGCAAACGCCACGCTTGCCGACCTGCTGGCCGCGCTGGAGCAGGCGTCCGGTCGCGACCTGTCCGGCTGGAGCGCGCAGTGGTTGGAAACCACCGGGCTCAACACGTTGCGACCAGAGTTCACTCTCGACGGTAACGGTGCGTTCGTGTCGTTCGCGGTGCTCCAAGCTGGCGCCTGTCCCGGTGCCGGGGAGCGGCGCACGCATCGTCTCGCTGTCGGCATCTATGACTCACCTGGGTACTCACCCAGGGACACTGCTGGCGGGCCTGGCAGCGCGCTGGTGCGCACTCACCGGGTGGAGCTCGACGTCAGCGAGGAGCGCACCGAGGTCCCCGAGTTGGTCGGGGTGCCTGCGGGTCAGCTCATACTGGTCAACGACGACGACCTCACGTATTGCGCGATGCGACTCGACGAGAAGTCGCTGGCAACGCTGGTTGACCGGATTGGCGACATCGCTGAGTCGCTGCCCCGCTCGCTGTGCTGGTCGGCGGCCTGGGAGATGACTCGCGAGGCTGAGTTCAAGGCCAGGGATTTCGTCGCGGTGGTGCTGAGCGGGTTGCCCGCCGAGACCGAGGTGGGCGTCGTTCAACGACTATTGGCGCAGGCGCAGACCGCGCTGTCCGCTTACGCCGATCCGGCCTGGGCCAGCGAGACTGGCTGGCCCCGGTTCACCAGCACGCTGATGGACCTCCTCAGCTCGGCCGACCCCGGCTCCGACTACCAGCTTGCCCTGGTGAACGCGCTGACCGCGGCACTGCTGGGCAAGCCGGAACTGGATGCGATGGCCGGCTGGCTGGCCGGGGATGGCGTGCCCGAGGCGCTCGCGGTGGACACCGACCTGCGCTGGCGGTTGTTGCAGGCACTCACCGCCCACGGTGTGATGGATGAGGACGAGATCGCCGCCGAGCAGGACCGCGATGCCACCGCGACCGGGCGCCGGCAAGCCGAGCGGACCCGGGCCTTGCTACCCACCCCGGCTGACAAGGAGCGCGCCTGGGAGCGGGCGATGCACGACGATGAGCTACCCAACGCTATTAGCGAGGCGATCATTGGCGGCTTCAACCACCCCGCGCAGAAGCAGCTACTGACCCCCTACCTGGAGCGGTACTTCAACGAGATCGCCGACGTGTGGGATCGCCGGACCTCCGAGCGCGCCCAACCCTGCGTGCTCGGACTGTTCCCATCCTGGGTCGTCGAGCAGAGCTGCGTAGACGCTGCGAGCGCGTGGCTTGAGGCCAGTGAGCACCCGCCCGCGCTACGCCGACTGGTTTCTGAGGGTCAGGCCAGCGTGGCCCGCGCACTGGCCGCCCGCGTGTTCGACACTCGGTAGCTCCGGAATAGCACAGACTCGTGAGTGCCACGGCACTGTTACGCGCTCACGAGTCTGTGTGGTCCGCGAGCATCCGCAGCCCAGAGGTCAGGCCTCCGGCAAGGTCGCCCTCCTTGAACGAGGAGATCATGCTCTCCACCGCAAGCTTGCACCCCCGGTCGGGGAGCCGGTGCGCGGCCTTGCCGCCGGTAATCACTTCGACTACCCGCTGGCCAGGCGAGACGGCCACCAGCACCGCATCGTCGGCCCACTCGCCCATCAAGTCGTGTATCTCCTCGGCCCGGGTCCGGGTGTCGGCGCCAAGGTCGCCAAGGTATATCCCGAAATGCACGCTCGCGCTGCGGCTGGCCCGGACCAGCACGTCATCAAGGGTCGCAAGCTGCGACCTGGTGAAGGGCAGCATGCGCAGGACCGGCTTGACCTGCCGCGCGGCGGAGATCCGTCCGGTGCCGACGACAGCCTCACCGGGCGCGGGTTCCTGCTGGTACTCCTCCCCCTCCTCGCCCTGAGAGTGCTCACGCCGGGCAGGAGCCCGGTCCTGCTCATTACCAGTTGCCACGAGCACCTCCGCGGGCTCCACCGGATCCATCCCGGCGGCGGTAATGCCCCACCCCGTCGCGCAAGGCCTCGGGGTTCGCCGTCCACAACACCGGTGGGTAACTCCACTCCTCGCCAGGACGGTAGCGGCGGGTCCGAGCGAAGTTCGGCCGGAGCGTCAGCAACCCCAGCAAGATCATGATGGCCAGCGGAACACCGACCAGAATGAGGATGACCTCCAGCGACGTCACGGCATCACGGTAGCCGACCGGAGTCAGCTACCGCCTCACCAGGTCTGCGGGTCGGCCCACCGGCGGACGCTAGCAGCGGCACGTCAGGCGACCTCTCCGAGGTAGGGCAACCACTGGGGGTCGGCGTCGAGCACCGTGGCCAGCAGCCGCCAGTGCTGCCCCCGCGGGGCGCGCGGCGCCACCCGCAGCTTCCAACCCAGTTCGCTGAGCAGTCGATCGGCCTTGCGGTGGTTGCACAGGGCGCAGCAAGCCACGCAGTTCTCCCAGCAATGCTCGCCGCCGCGGCTGCGCGGCACTACATGGTCGATGGTCTCCGCGCGCGCTCCACAGTAGGTGCAACGGTAACGGTCCCGGTGCATCAGCGCCGCCCTGGTCATCGGGAGCCGCGCCCGGTGTGGCACCCGCACGAACGTGCACAGCTTGATCACCGAAGGAGCCACGACGCTGGTCGTCGCGGAGTGCAGCACCAGGCCCGCGGCGTCACCATGCAACACATCAGCCTTGCCGCACACCACCAAAACGATTGCCCGGCGCAACGGCAGCGCAGTCAGCGGCTCGAAGCTCGCGTTGAGCAGCAGTACCCGTCGGCGTCCCCAGGCTAGCGCGCCCGCGACCGGGGACTGGTCCGCGACGACGACGGTGGTGGTTTCGAGAAGCCCGGTTGAGGTCCCTGAGCGCGAGGCGGTCCGCTGGTCCGCCCCCGCTGGGTGACCCTCCGGGCTGGGTTGTCGGTCATGCACGTGACCACCTCCGCCAAACCACCTCCACCAATGCGCGGAACCAGTCCACCACACAAGGCGCCGATCGCGCACCTATCTGGAGCTGACTCATCGGTGACCAGCGGTGACCAGCGGCCGAATTGGCCACAAGCGATGCCGGACCGTGGTCGGCGCGTGACCCAGCTACAGTCCGGCGGATGACCGCACACCGGGCTCGACTGGAGGACGCGCACACCAGATGATCACCCAGCTGATTTCCCAGCCGGACTGCTCCCGGGACGAGGGCTCGTGGTGCGCGCGCATCTACCATCTCACCCACAGTGACGTGCTATCCCGCTACGCCGATACCGTGATGGGAACGGGGCTGCGAATCCTGCTGATCCTCGTACTCGCGGTGCTAATCCGGCTGATGGTGCATCGGGCGATCAACCGGTTGACCCAGGGGAGCGCAGAGGGCGCACCACCTGGATTGCTCCGGCCGCTGCGGGAGCGGGCCCCGGAGTGCTGGCGTGGCACGGGGGTGCTGTCGCAACGGCGATCCCAGCGGGCCCGCACGATCGGCTCGGTGCTGCGGTCGGGTATGACCTTCGTGATTTACGGGGTGGCGGCCACCCTGGTGCTGGGCGAACTCGGGATCAATCTCGGGCCGATCATCGCCTCGGCTGGCATCCTTGGCCTCGCACTGGGCTTCGGCGCGCAGAACTTAGTCAAGGACTTCCTGTCTGGGATGTTCATGATGGTCGAGGACCAGTACGGCGTCGGCGACGTGGTCAACCTCGGTGCGGCCAGCGGCACCGTGGAGGGGGTGGGTCTGCGGGTGACCACCCTCCGGGACGTCAGGGGTACCGTGTGGTATGTCCGCAACGGCGAGGTGCTGCGCGTCGGCAACTCCAGCCAGGGCTACTCGGTGGCCGTCGTCGACCTGCCCATCGGGCATGACGCAGACATCCCGGTATCCACCGAGCTCGCTGGCCGCACCGCCACCGAGCTCACCGCTGAGGGCAGTACATTGGCCGCCGATGTGCTTGAACCCCCCGAGGTGCTCGGAGTTGAGTCGATCAGCTCGGAGGGCGTGACGCTGCGGATCACAACCAAGGTGCAACCCGGGCGGCAGTGGGCGGTACAGCGGACGCTGCTGGCCGGCATCAAGGCGGCCTTCGCCGATGCCGGGATCCCCCCGCCCTCATCAGCTGGCCTTACCACCCCGCCGGCTGGCCTCACCGTCCCGCAGTCCTGAGACCTTCGCCCCCGTCAAACACGCTGGCAGGGCAGGATGAACAGATGGCTGCACCGGAGAACTTCTATGAGGCCGTCGGCGGCGAGCAGACGTTTCGTCGGATCGTCGGGCGCTTCTATGAGCTGGTGGCAAAGGACGAGGTGCTGCGTCCGATCTACCCGGAGGAGGACCTGGGTCCCGCCGAGGAGCGGCTGCGGCTGTTCCTCATGCAGTACTGGGGTGGGCCACACACCTACTCTGCCCAGCGTGGACACCCGCGGCTGCGGATGCGGCACGTCCCGTTCCGGATCGGGCCGGCCGAGCGCGACGCCTGGCTGCGCTGTATGCGTATCGCGGTGGATGAGGCCGACCTCGGCGAGGCCTACCACGCCGTGCTCTGGGACTACCTGGTGATGGCAGCGAACAGCATGCTGAACTCGCTGGCCTGAATCGACGACCATCGCTGCGTACTTCACTGGCAGGATTGATCCTCGTGCGACGCGCCGACAACCGTCACCTAGCCTCTGACGACGAGGCCTGGTGGCGCAATGCCGTGTTCTACCAGGTCTACGTCCGTTCCTTCGCCGACGCAAACGGTGACGGTGTGGGCGATCTGGAGGGTGTGCGCAGCCGGTTGGGCTACTTGGAATTACTGGGCGTCGACGCGCTGTGGCTCACCCCGTTCTTCCGCTCCCCGATGGTCGACCATGGTTATGACGTCAGCGATCCGCGCGACGTCGACCCGCTGTTCGGTGACCTGGGCACCTTCGATCGGCTCCTGGCCGACGCTCACCGGCACGGGCTGCGCGTCACCATCGACCTGGTGCCCAACCACACATCCGACCGGCACGAGTGGTTTCAGGCGGCCGTGGCGGCCACACCGGGCAGCCCCGAGCGGGCCCGTTACCTCTTCCGGGACGGCTCCGGCTTCGGCGGGTTACGGCCGCCCAACAACTGGACCAGTATGTTCGGCGGACCGGCGTGGACCCGACTGCCCCCCTCGACGAACGACGCCGGCCAATGGTACCTTCATCTGTTCGCACCCGAGCAGCCCGACCTGAACTGGGAGAACCCGGAAGTAGTCGCCGATTTTGAGCGAACCCTGCGGTTCTGGCTGGACCGGGGGGTAGACGGGTTCCGCATCGACGTGGCCCACGGAATGGCCAAACCCGCTGGGCTGCCGGACATGCCGCACCCGATCGGGGTCTGCCCGGGTCTGCGCGACGCCGACGATCCCCGCTTCGACGCCGAGGGTGTGCACGACATTCACCGGATGATCCGGAAGGTGCTCAACGAGTACCCGGCGCGGGTGGCGATGGGCGAGATCTGGGTGAGCGACGACGCCGCGTTCGCCCGCTACGTCCGCCCCGATGAGCTGCACCTGGGGTTCAACTTCCGGCTGCTCGAGGCAGACTTTGATGCTGACAGCGTGCGCGCGGCCATCGAACACTCGGTGATCGCTGTCCAGGGCAGCCCGGCACCAGCCACCTGGACGCTCTCCAGCCACGATGCGGTTCGTCCGGTGACCCGCTACGGCGGCGGCAAGGTGGGCCTGGCGCGGGCGCGGGCGATGGCGCTGGTGCAGCTTGCCCTGCCCGGCCCGGTGTACCTGTACAACGGTGATGAGCTGGGTCTGCCCAACGTCGAGCTGCCCGACTGGGCGCTGCAGGATCCCGTGTGGAAGCGCTCCGGGCGCACCGAACGCGGGCGCGACGGCTGCCGGGTCCCGTTGCCGTGGGAGGGCAGCACCTCGCCGTACGGGTTCAGCGCAACGCCGGGTACCTGGCTGCCGATGCCGGGCGACTGGGCCGGCCGGACCGTGGAAGCGCAGTTGGAGGACCCACGCTCGACGCTGTCGCTGTACCGGCAGGCATTGGAACTACGCCAGGGGCACAAAGCGTTCTTCACCGGCACCGAATTGGAGTGGTACGGCGCGCCACCCGGCTGCCTTGCGTTCCGCCGTAGGGGCGGCGGGCTGGTCTGCGCCCTGAATGCCTCCAATACGCCGGTGTCGCTGCCGGCCGGTCAGGTTCTGCTAGCCAGCGGCCCGCTGTCGCCCACCGGCGACGCCCTATCCCCCGATACCGCCGTATGGCTGGGAGAGTAGTGATCGCCACTGCGCCCGGGTATCGCCGCGTCGTCGGCGCTGTCGCAGCCACCACGCTGGCGCTGCTGGGGCTGCCCACCACCGCAGCCGCCACGACCGTGGATGCCCCGAAGCGTTACGTCGCGCTCGGTGATTCCTACGCGTCGGGCCCGGGGGTCCCCGAGCGAGCCGATCTGGTCGGCTGCCAGCGCTCCACCCACAACTACCCAGCGCTCCTCGCGGCGGCGCTGCAAATCCGTGACGTCACCGATGTGAGCTGCGGCGGCGCGAGGACCGACAACATGACGGTCTCTCAGCCAGTACAGCTGGGCCTCAACCCACCCCAGTTCACTGCCTTGACGCCGGACACCGACCTGGTCACGGTGACCATCGGTGGCAACGACATCGACATCGGTGATCTCTGGGTGAGCTGCGCCCGGCTCGGCGCCACCGACCCGTTCGGCAATCCGTGCCAGCGGCAGGCCACCGCCGGCGGCACAGACCGCTACGTGCAGCGCATCGCCACCGCGGCACCGAAGGTCGCCCGGGTGTTGGAGGGTATCCGGGCGCGCTCGCCGCGCGCCACGGTGCTGCTGGTGGGCTATCTGCGGATCCTGCCGCCTGCCCTCGGGTGCTATCCGGTCTTCCCGATCGCCCGCGGTGACGTGCCGTATGTGGACGGGGTGGAGCAGCGGCTCACCGCCATGATGGCCAGCCAGGCCGCCACCCACGGCGCGGTATTCGTCGACTCCTACGCGCGCTCACGAGGCCACGACGCCTGCCAGCAGCCCGGGGTGAAGTGGGTAGAGGGCACCGCACCAACCAGCCCGGCCTCCCCGATGCACCCCAATGCCCTGGGCATGCAGGAGGTGGCCGCTTTCACGCTGGACACGCTCAGAGCCCGGTAAGAGCCGGCGAGCGCGAAAATGCCCTCGCCGTGGACCACGCACTAACATCTGTCCGCTCTCTCGTCAGGGTCATCGTCAAAGTCGTGTCGTGGTGATCACCTCCTTTCTGATCGCTGGTCAGACGCCGAGGAGGTTGAGGACTTGGTCTAGGCGGCGGCTCATTTTCTCGGTGGCTTGTTTGATGTTGGTCCAGCCAGCGAGGCGGAGGAGGCTGATCGCGATAATTCTCATGGTGGCCATGATTTGTGGGGAGGAGCCGGTCCGGACTTGGGATCGGTCTTCGTCGAAGGTGACGTCCCGGACATGGTGCTCGCGGTTTTCTATTCCCCAATGTCCACGGTTGAAAGCGAGAACGTCGGCGGAGTTGGCCTGCCAGGTGGTGAGGCTGGTGATGCCATACACAGTCTCGTTGCGCTTGCGCAGTGGGTTGCCGTGCAGGTCGAACACCTCGCGGGTGATCGCAAAGGCCTGGTAGACGCCGGGGAAGTTCAGGTCCGTGACGTGCGGAGTGCAGGTGATCGAGCGAATCTCGTCGCGGCCGTGGCCGCGGTCAAACGTGACGTGGTGAGGGGGGAAAAGCCCCGTCCGCGTCAGCGAAGAGGGCCTTGATGGTGTTGTGCAGAGTTGGTTGGTTGCGTTTCACGGCCAGGACATACTCCCCGTTGCGTTCCAGGATCTGTTCAACGTTGTGGCGGTGGACGTGTAATGCGTCGGCGGTGACCACGACTCCTGAGAGGTCACCGGGGGTCTCGCTGCCTAGTGGGGCGCCTGCGACCTGGTCGAGCAGGGGGATCATCTGGGCTTGCTCCCCGGTGTGCTCAGGGATTGCGCGCTGGCCGACCACGACTCCTTCAGCGTGGGTCAGCGCGGAGAACAACCGGACCTTGCCCGCCCCGGTGTCCACCTCCTCCCAGGAGCCCTTGAGTGTCTTGCCATCCAGTGCCAGACCCCGCCAGGCCTTCGGGGACACGAGCCCAGCCTTTAGTTTTGCGTGTAGCCAGGTCCCGGCGATGGTGTCGGCCTCATCGGCATCGATGTCTTTGACGGTGCGCCGGATCGTGGCCTCGCTGGGCGGCACCGGGCCTCCGGTCACCGGGTGGCGCCGGGCACCTAACCGGGTCAGCGCCTCGGAGGGCAGGTCAGCAACATAGTCCGCGACCGACCGGAAACTACGGCAGCCACTGATCGTCGCGGCAGCGACCATCGTCAAAGTGGACGCGATCTGATGGCGGATGCCCCGCTTGCTGCGCGGGTCAGTCAACTCTCGCAGTGCCTCCAGCAGCCCGCCCGCCCCGCCCAACTCCAGGGTGTTCACATCAGCCACAGCGTCGTCTCTCCCGGTCAGCAGCGGGTGGGGAAACGTCGCGGACAAGACGCCGCGCACGTCCCGGTGCAGGGGATACATCCACACCCGCTTGGGGTTTCCGTGATGGTGATAAGCACCCGCAGAACGCGAGTACCCCAGCGTCGACCCGACCTGCGTGAAGTTCGCGGCCGCATAGCAGGCACCGGTGTGCCGGGCGGGATCGGTGAACGTCTCCACAGCGAGCAGCCGATGCCCATAGACAGCCAGGTAATCAGCACTCAAGCGGGCCAACACCCGCGATAACACCACGGATGCGAGGTTAGGCCGCCGCCCCGCGGGCAGCACACAAAACCGCTGATTGTTCGCGACATGCCTCAACCGCGCGTACTGCTGCTCACGCGACCACCCCAGGAACTCATCCCGGGCCCGACACGACAACACCGCAGACCCAAACCCGACCACCGCGACCCACTCACCATCCAACACCGCGACATACCGCAAGACCTGACCGGTCAGCCGATGCCCAAGCCAGTGATGCTCCCTCAAGGCAGCATTGAAACGACCAACCTCATCCACGAAGATCGGCCGCACCACCACATCCCTCACACCCGCCCCAGCCACCCGCGATGTCTACCATCCCGGACGCGAGAACGCCAGTCTCGGCGTGTCTCCGCACCACCCAGCCATGATCACGAGACTTTGACGCAGTCCTGGCTCTCTCGTGACGAGCTGTAAATTCACTGTGAATGCTAGAAACAAGCTGGATGCTCGCTGTGAATACCGACAGGGAGCTGGAGGTTCGGTGTGAGTACCGGGTATTCGGGCGATCGGCGGGGTACCGTAGCGATCAGCGAGGAAAACGCATCCGGCGTTTCCTCAAGGAGGAGGGAAAAGAAATGAGCGCACGACCCTGGGACTGGAATCGCAACAACAACGACGACCGTCGTCGGCGCACCGACGACCGGCGCCGGCGCACCGACGACCGGCGCAGAAACGGCCGCAGGTAGTAGTCAGTCACTGAGGCGGGGGCTCCCCATCGCGCAGACGCGACAAGGGGAGCCCCCGCCAGTGGCCAGTGGAGGAGAAAGGAACGGGGATGCGGTCACCGAGAGAGCTGGCGGAATGGCTGGTCCGGCCGGCACCAGTCGAGCCTGACGGGCTGGGACAACCCGCTCCGGCGTTGCGGGTGCGAGATATCTTCACCCGGTTCTGGCCCGACGCACGCCCCTTCCGAACCTGGTTGACCCTCAGCCTGATCCTGGTCGTGGTGGCACCACTGCTGGATACGGCCACGATCTGGCTGTTCAAACTCCTGATCGATAACGTCCTCACAGTCCGCAATTTCTCGGCGTTCGGCCCGATCGCCATCGCGTATGTGGCGATCAGCGTGGTCATTGGGGTGGTGGAGTTCGCCGACGACTACCTCACCGCGTGGATCGGGGAGAATTTCCTGCACCGGCTGCGCACTCGGGTATTCACCCACCTGCAGACCCTGTCAGTAAGCTTTTTCGACCGGCGCCCGCTGGGCGACACCTTGAGCCGACTCACCGAGGATATCACCGCGATCGAGAACCTGGTCCTGTCCGGGGTGACCGACACCGCCGCGCAGGTCATCAAAATCGTTTTGTTCGCGGGGGTGTTGTTCTACCTGAGCTGGCCCCTGGCGCTGGTCTCGGTGGTCACGGTGCCGGCGTTCTGGCTCACCGCCCGGTTCTTTTCCCGGCGAATCAAAGCCGCCTCCCGGGAGGTACGCCAGCGCAGCGGTGAGATCAGCGTCCTCGCCGAGGAAAGTCTGGGCAACGCCACGCTGATCCAGGTCTACGGCCGCCACCAGGCCGAGATCACCCGCTTCGCCCAAGCAAGCCGGGGTACCCTCACCGCCGAGCTCGCCGCCACCCGGCTCCGCGCGGCGTTCTCCCCCTTGGTCGACCTCCTCGAGATCGCCGGAGTCATGACCATCATCGGGATCGGAACCTGGGAGCTGACCAGCAACCGCATCACCCTGGGCGGGCTGCTGGTGTTCCTGGCCTACCTCTCCCAACTCTCCAGCCCCCTGCGCGGCCTCGGGCAACTGTCCACCACCGTCCACACCGCCGCCGCCAGCGCCGAACGCATCATCGATCTCCTCGACCAGCAACCCGACATCCGCTCCCCCGCCCACCCCGTCCGGCTACGCCATCCCCGTGGGGCGCTCTCAGTGGACCGGGTCAACTTCCGCTACCCCAGCGCCGCCACCAACACACTGAGCGACATCAGCTTCACCCTGCCACCAGGGGGCAGCCTCGCGCTGGTCGGAGCCAGCGGCTCGGGTAAAACCACCCTCACCACACTGCTCCTCCGGCTGCACGACCCCACCACCGGAGCCATCCACCTCGACGGCATCGATCTACGGGACCTCGACCCCGACCAGCTACGCGCGACCATGGCCGTCGTCCTGCAAGAAACACTGCTGCTCGATGGCACCATCGCCGAGAACATCCGCACCGGCCGCCCCCACGCCACCCAGACCGAGCTAGAGGCCGCCGCGATGGCCGCCGACGCCCACGGATTCATCACCGCCCTACCCCAGGGCTACCACACCCGGGTCGGACAACGCGGCCGGTTGCTCTCCGGGGGGCAACGCCAACGCATCGCGATCGCCCGCGCCATGATCCGCAACGCCCCCCTGCTGATCCTCGACGAACCCACCACCGGCCTCGACGCGGCGGCCAGCGAGCGCGTCCTCACCCCGCTGCGCCGGCTGATGGCCGGACGCACCACCATCATCATCTCCCATAACCTGAGCACCATCACCGACGTTGACCAGATCCTCTACCTGCACCACGGCCGCATCACCGAGACCGGCACCCACCCCCAACTACTCGCCCACAACGGCGGCTATGCGCACCTCTACCGGACTCATCAGCCGACCAGCCGCGGTCGGCACCGCGCTCCTGAAACCTCACCAGCCCCGGTATAGGTCCTCTCAGGGACCGGCCCGAGTATCCGGCTCGACGGTGCACTGCTGGCTATCTGCCGCTCGCGGCCTTGTCGGCGGCCCGGGAGTAGTTCGGGTCGGTGCGGAGCCGGCTGTGCCTGGCGCCGTAGGCGAAGTACACGACGAGCCCGACGGCCAACCACACGACGAACCGGATCCAGGTGGCCCCCGGCAGGTTGAGCATCAGGTAGAACGATGCCAGCGCCGCGAGGATGGGGACGACCGGAACGCCGGGGCATCGGAACGCGCGGGGCAGGTCCGGACGGGTGCGGCGCAGCACCAGGACGCCGATGGCGACGAGGACGAAGGCGAACAGGGTACCGATGTTGACCAGCTCGGCCAGCTCGCTGAGCGGCACGAACGTCGAGATGACGGCCACCGCGACACCGGTCGTGATCGTAGTACGGGTCGGGGTACCGAACCGCTCGCTCACGGTGGAAAACCCGGGCGGCAGCAACCGGTCGCGGCTCATCGCGAAGAAGACCCGGCTCTGACCTAGCAGCAGGATCATCATGACCGTCGTCAGGCCGAGCAGCGCCCCCACCGAGATCACTGTCGCGAAGGCTGGTTTGCCGACCGAGCGGAAGGCCTCCGCCAGCGGCGCGTCGATCTTGATCGAGGTGTACTTCACCATCCCGGTGACCACCAGCGACACCGCGACGTAGAGCGCCGTACAGATGCCCAGCGAGCTGAAAATGCCGATCGCCATGTCCCGCTGCGGGTTCCTGGTCTCCTCCGCGGCGGTCGCGACGATGTCGAAGCCGATGAACGCGAAAAACACCAGCGCGGCGCCGGTGAAGATGCCCGTGACACCGAAGGAACCGGGTGCGAAGCCAAGATCCTGCAGCAGCGACGGTGTGCTCTGCGCGCCCCCGGCGGGCGGGGAGCCGGCCGGCGGGATGAACGGCGAGTAGTTGCTGGCCTTGATGTAGAACAACCCGGCCACGATGACGAACAGCACAACGGCGATCTTGATGGTGACGATCACGATGTTCACCTGCGAGGAGACCTTGATCCCCAGGCAGATGACGCCGGTGAGGATCAGGACGATCGCCGCGGCGATCAGGTTGTGCCCATTGCCGTAGGCCCAATCCGGGATGGTGATGCCCAGCTGCTTCATCACGTCGGCGAAGTAGGTTGACCAGCCGACCGCCACCGTGCTGGCGCCAAGAGCGAGCTCGAGGATGAGGTCCCAGCCGATGATCCATGCCACCAGCTCACCGAGACTGGCGTAGGAGAAGGTGTACGCGGAGCCGGCCACCGGCACCGTGCTGGCGAACTCCGCGTAGCACAGCGCGGCGAGCGCGCAGGCAAGGCCCGCGAAGACGAATGAGAGCGCGACGGCCGGGCCGGCCTGGACCCCGGCGGCCTTGCCGGTGAGCACGAAGATGCCGGTACCGATGACCACCCCCACGCCGAAGACAGTGAGGTCGATCGGACCGAGCCGCTTACGGAGTTGGTGCGTGGGTTCCTCCGTGTCCGCTATGGACTGCTCGATGGTCTTGGTACGCCACAGATTCATGGCTCCCCTCCTCAACGGATGGAGACGGCGGTGCGGGCTCGGACGCGCAACCGTCACAGCCTCCCATGGCCCTGATGCTGGAACGACAAGTGGCCGATCCACCGAATTTCACCTTGACAGTCACCGTAGGTGGGGGTTCCACTGGTGGTGCAGCACCTCGTTCGGTGAGGCGTCTGTGCGGATACAGGCCACTGACCTTCCAGCGTCGAGAGACGCCCCCGGGTCAGGACAGGTCTCCCCGGCCTAAGGGGTGACCCCAAGTGGCTTCCCACCCCTGACGGGGCGGGATCACGCCGTGCAGTGCCAAAGCTCTGACGAGGGGGGTGTCTGAGCCCGTCTGGCGTGGGCATTCTCGCTGCGGCTGATGTTCGGTAGCGACACCCGCGCGTGTCCCGGCCGTGAGGAGGTGGTGCTGGATGGCATCTGGCAGTCGTTGTGACGAGTCCGCTGCCGAGTCCCTCGATACGCCCACCCGCGCGGCCCGCCCGCTCACCCGCTAGCTGGGCGGCCCCTGCTTCGGCGGATCGTGTCGAGCTTATCCCATCCCCCAGGGGTGGGAGGGGAGCCCTGCCATGTCGATCACGATCACGATTCCTACTGTGGACCGCTGGGACAGCGCGGTCAGCGCCGCGCGTGCGCTGGCACCCCTGGCCACGGCGCTGCTACTGCCGGTACTGGAGGAGGTCGTACCCGGAGCAGGGGTAGTCCTCGCCGTGGCCCGACTGGTCCGGCTCAGCGTGTCGGTGGAGCAGGAATGAGTCGCTCGGAAGCCACCCTCGCCTCGATGGCCGCAACGCGTTCTGTGACCCCGGCCGCCGCGACATCCACGATCTCGAATCCGTGGTCCCGGTAAACCACCTCGTGCACGGCCTCGAACACCAGAGAGTCGCGGTAGCTGATCCTGCGGGCCGCAGACGGCTCAACGAACCCGATGGGGCGAATGAAGAAGACAACGCGCTCGTACACCTGCTCCTCGGTCACCCTCGCGATCTCCTCAGTCAGCGCAGGCGTGACCGGCTGCCGCAAGTACAGCGCGAGCGCGAGCGTGCAGAAGGGCGAACGGTCGTAGAACTGCACGCACACATCAGGCGGGACGGATTGCCGCTGCCTCTCTCGCTGTAGCGCAGCGATCTTGCTGACGAATCCGCCGGCCTGCCACGGCTCGTCGACCCCTCGCACCTGCTCGCTCGCGATTACCTCGGTCGCCGCCTCCTCAACGACGGCCCAGCCCCGCTCCTGCAGGCTCCGCAAGATCGTTGTCTTCCCAACTCCCGGCGCACCCGTCAGGACGTACCGTTTCAACGAAGCTCTTCTCCTACCTGAAACCTGTGGGACGCCCTGCCCTGCTGCAGTGTGAACAGCTCCGCACTGATCTCCCGCAGCCAAATTGCAATTTCAGCGGTTTGGTCGAACGTGGTATGCGCTGGCTGGTCGGCGAGCCAGGCACCACTCGAATCCTGGATACCAAGTAGATAATCAGCGATGGCCACCGCCAGTTCTATGCAGCGTGGGTCGCTGGTGATTCTGGCGAGGACGGCAGCTCCCCAGGCTACCTTGTGGCTGGTGTGGCAAGATCGAAGGTTTCCTTCGCAGGACAACCCGAAATCGAGGTAGCCACGGGCCGCCCTCAGGTATCTGTCGTCAGCCGTGGCCTCATACAGCTTGGCCAGGAACGCGATGGGGTAACCGATCATAAAATATGCCTGGTCGGACTCGCGTGCGCTGACTAGGTAGAACGCGGCTTTTGCTTCGGGGACATCGCAAACAAGGTGTCCGGAGCGGTCAAGGCGCAGGAACAGGCCGGCGCGCAGGTCCGGCTGGAGTGCCAGCAGCCGCGCCAGCCATCGGCCGGCGCCTTCCGCTCGCGGTACGTCACCGAAATAAAGACAGGCCAGCCCAAGGTGCGCAGTGGTAAGAGCATCTGTTCCTCCGTCGCCGGAACCGGCGGACCCGTTGGTAAGGAACCCGCCCCGATCTGGTTCGTGACACGATCGCAGGTACTCGAACGCCGGATAGGCGATGTCGAAGCGACCCATTCGCTGCGCGGCCATCGCGAGCCAACCGTTGGGGTACGCCCAGTACTCGGTGAAAGCGGCGTTGTCACTCTTGTGTCGGGTTGAGGTGGCGAAGTCGTGGTCGGGACGCATGAACCTGCCCCGGATGAACTCCAAGAGGCTAGTGGCGTCCCGAGTACGACCAGACAGCTGAAACAGGTACGGGGACTTGTAGTAGCAGGCCAGATCATCAGCATCGGGACCATACGAACCGTCGTCACATAACCGGGTCGCTAGCCATCCCACGGCACGATCGGCGGCCTGCTCGTATCGCGTCATCACCGCCATCCCCAACACCTCCTCACGCCGAGCCAGTCAGGGGTCTCAAGCCAAGCCCGGGTACAGCGGAGTGAGCAAGTGGCGACTGATCATGCCGATCGCCTTACTGGACACAGCAACGCTTTGGTTGAACAACTCAGGCTCTGCCCGTAGTAGCCAAAGTACCTGGACCCGTACCCACGCGGCCTCCCGCGCACTGTCCATGCTCCAACTACTGATCAGATGGACCAGTGGCTCCACCGGCTCGTCGAACATACCGGGCGTGACCGCCTGGTACGGCCTGACCCAGATCTGCCTGCCGAAAGAGGGCGAGACGAACCGCAACCAGGAGACCAGGACAAACCGGGGCGCCAAAGTGGGGTCATCAGGTCACTACCCGGTAGTTGGTGTCGGGCATGTCGGTAATGAGCATGTGTCCGGGAGCGTGGGTGATCGCGAAGGGTGGACGTGAGAACATCAGCGCGGCCTGGGTGCTGACCCCGCAGGCCCAGAACATCGGCACGTCCCCGGGGGCGGGATCGAGGGGGTCACCGAAGTCTGGGTAGTCGAGGTCGGTGATGCCGAGTGTGGCCGGGTTCCCGGTGTGGATGGGAGCGCCGTGCCCGGCTGGCATGCGCCCGCTTACCTGTATCGCGGTGTTGATCTGGTCGGCGGGGATCGAGCGCAGGGAGACGACGAGCCGCCCGTGGAGGCGCCCGGCTGATCGGCATTCCCGGTTAGTCACGTACATGGCGATG
This sequence comes from uncultured Actinomycetota bacterium, assembly GCA_963822695.1. Taxonomy (GTDB): domain Bacteria; phylum Actinomycetota; class Actinomycetes; order Mycobacteriales; family Pseudonocardiaceae. Next base: position 51,982 of record CAWGJH010000017.1, on the reverse strand, counting down.
TTCCGGCCCTGTTCACGGTGCCGCAGCGGGATTCCGGCCTCGGCGAGTGCGGTCTCGAAGGTGAAGCTGCATCCGATGAGGAAGGTAACCAGGTCATCCCGCCAGTGCTCGGTGACGTCGGTGGGCTCGCCGATGAGCTGGCCGTGTTCCCAGACCCGGTAGCGTGGCAGGTCGGTGCGCAGGTCCGCGGTAGGCGAACAGCAGGACGTCATAGGCCCAGTCCGCAGGGACCGCGATGAGGTTGGCTTGGGTGTGCCCGGCCACCCAACCGGACGTCGGCGCGAGGGCGCCGCTCCGGAACAGGGCACGCGCCTGGGTCGGGCTCAGGGTCGCCGGATCGTCGATCGCGGTCACGGTGTCGGCTCCAAGATGAGAGGAAACAGTGTCAGGTGAGTTCACGTCCGCGGGTCTCGGGCAGGCCGAGGAGGGCCAGGACGGCGAGCCCGTAGGCAACCGCGCCGATCACCATCGCCCCACTCAGGCCCCAGCTCTCGGCGAGGAATCCGACCAGGGTGGGGAACAACGCCCCGAGGCCCCGACCGGCGTTGTAGGTGAATCCCAGCCCGGTTCCGCGGTGCGCGGTCGGGTACAACTCGGCGAGGAACGACCCGAACCCGCTGAAGATCGCCGAGGTGCACAAGCCGAGGGGGAAGCCGAGGACCAGGACGGTGGTGTTCGCCCCGGTGGGGAGGTGGGTGTAGGCGAGGATGAGGACCGCGGACAACGCGGCGAACAGGACGAAGGTCCACTTCCGCCCGAGCAGATCGGTGAGGTAGCTGCCGATAATGTAGCCGACGAACGCTCCGAAGATGAGCACCACCAGGTAGGTCCCGGTACCTATGACGGTCAGGTGCCGCTGGGTCTTCAGGTAGGCCGGTATCCAGGTGACCAGCGTGTAGTAGCCACCCTGAACACCGGTGGCCAACAGCGCCGCACAGAAGGTGGTCCACCCCAGGCGTCGCCCGAAGATCGCGCCGATCGAGCCACGGTGCTGGTCACGTTCCCTGTGCTGCGCCACGATCAGCGCGTCGGTGACTCGCCTGCGGAGATAGAACACGAGCAGCGCGGGCAGCGCGCCGGTCCAGAACAGCAGCCGCCACGCGATGTGTGGGCTGGCCAGGCTGAACACAGCGGTGTAGATAACTACGGACAGTGCCCACCCCACAGCCCACGAACTCTGGATGAACCCCACCGTCCGGCCCCGGTAGCGCGGCGAGCAGTACTCGGCGACCAGGATCGCGCCCGCCGCCCACTCGCCCCCGAAGCCGAGTCCCTGCAGCGCCCGGAAGACCAGCAGGGTGGCAGGACCTGGAAGTCGTAGGCGTCCAGCGCGTAGCCACCGAACGCTCCGATGAAAGCACGACGGCCCTCGGGCCCCAGGGACCGCACCCACGCGAAAGGCCGGGTGGCCTCAACCGCGGCGCTCCGCGAGGTCGGGAGAGCGCTCATGAGGTCACCTCACAGGGTGGTGGCTGAGCAGACAGAACCCGCTAGCCAGGCAGGCGGGCCACCGTCCAGATCCATGCCCGTGCCGAACAGCGACGTCGCCGCTGATGCGGCTGCAAGTACAGTAGATTTTCGTTGAACGATCCCACAAGAGGTATGTTGATTAATTCTTGTGATCCGCGGTTAACCGTTCCTGATCTCGTCCGCACGGGCTGGAGGCCGCCGTGAGTAACACTGTCCCCGGGCCTGCGCGGCAGCTCTCTCCGCAGGGCCGGGCGCTGGAGGCGGACCGCGCGCTGCTCAGCCGCATCAGCACCGCCGAACGCGTCGCTGATGTGCTCCGCCCCCGCATCACCGAGGGATTCTTCCCCCCAGGTACCCGCTTGGCGGAGGACACCATCGGAAGCGGTCTCGGGGTGTCCCGCAATACCCTCCGCGAGGCATTCCGGCTGCTGACCCATGAGCGGCTCCTTACCCACGAGCTCAACCGCGGGGTGTTCGTCCGGGTCCTGACGGTCAGCGACGTCATCGACCTCTACCGGGTACGCAAACTCGTCGAATGCGCGGCCGTGCGGAGTACCGACCACCCGCCGCACGGCATAAAGAAGATCACCGCCGCCGTCATCGAGGGTGAGCAAGCCGAAAAACGGCTCGACTGGCAGGGACTCGGCACCGCGAACATCCACTTCCACCAGGCGCTCGCCGCCCTCGCCGACAGCCCCCGAGTAGACGAGCTCATGCGGGGAATCCTCGCTGAGCTCCGGTTGGTCTTCCACGTCATGACCGACCCGCGCCGATTCCACGAACCCTACCTGGCGAGCAACCGCGAGATCCTCACCCGCATCGAGCTCGGCGACAGGCCCCGCGCGGAACAACTGCTCGCCGCCTACCTGGACAAAGCACAACAACAACTCGTCGATGCCTACACACAACGAAACGCCGCCGACATGCCGGCACAGCGCTAAGCCGACCGCGACCACCTGATGACAGGGCGATCCCAGGTTGCTCCATGCCACACGCAGAGCAACCCGATCACACCGCTCACCAGACTGTCTGTCACTGACCCCTGTCTGTCACTGACCCGAACCGGGCGGCCTGCGATGTCTTCACGGAGCTCGCGTAGCGGGATCACGCAGGCGCAGTGTGGAGTGTGGTCAGGAGTCGGTCGAGGATCTTCTCCGCGGCGTCCCGCCGGAACAGATCGGGTGACTACACCGCGACCAACGCCACGCTCCCGGCCCCCGGGCCCAGCCAGCTCGCCACAACACTCACCGCCCCACCCGGCGCGCCGGCTCACCACCCGAGGCACGCACCCCCTCGACCAAAGCCCTCCGCAACTCCCACGCGCTGGCCACCCGCAGCGCGTACCCCCACCGCGACCATCGCGGCAACTCAACCAACTCCACACCGAACTCCTCGCGGTAACGCGATCGCTGCGCCACCGGCAGCAACCGCATCGCCAGCACCACCAACCCCCGAGCCGTCCGGCCCGGCATCGCGCCAGCTACCACCGCACTAGCGCCGAACGCCGCGCAGCGGCGGGCACGGTCAAGAGCGCTGACGAGATCACGAGCAAGGACGCGGGCGCGATCGAGATCGCAGACGAGGTCACTGGCGCGGGCGACCCGCCGCATCACGACACCCCTCCGACCAGGCCTGGACGCAGCCCGCTCAGCAGAGCCCGGGGGATGTGAACCCGGGCCAGCGCCGTGCGGGCACATTCAGCGCCCTCAGCGCTGAGCCGGTAGTAGCGGCGGCGGGGTCGGCCCTCCTTGACTGGGTCGATGTCCTCCCAGCGGCTCTCTAGCCACCCGCAGCCCTCAAGCCGGGCCAAGATGGGATGGATAGTGCCACTGGGCAACTCCGCAGCCTGGCCGATCTGCAGCCCGTACATCTCCCGGGTTGGCTCGGCGAGCATCGCCCGCAGCACCAGCTGTGTCGGCAACGTCATCCGACAACGGCGTTGGCGGCTCGGGTAATCGCTGTTGGTGGCTGCTGGGTGGCGTGCTGTTCTTGTCGTGGCTTTGGATGGCGGTGATGATCTGAGTGGCCCAGTCCGTGGGGTGGTGGTGTCCGAGGAGCTCGGCGAGGTGTTCCATGCGTGTACGGCGTTCCGCGGGGGCAAGTGTCAGGGCTCGTTGCAGGGTGTCGGTGAGGTTTGCGGGTGAGTGGGGGTCGGTGAGCAGCGCTGCGGTGCCGAGTTGGGCGGCGGCGCCGGTGTGGTGGGAGAGCACCAGCACGCCGGACAGGCCGGCGGCTGCCTGGGTGGCGATGAACTCCTTCGCGGTCAGATTCATGCCGTCCTGCAAGGAGGTCACCCAAAAGACGTCGGCGGCGAGGTAGTGTTCGATCACCTCGGTGAAGGGCAGGCTGCGGGGCAGGTAGTCGATGGGCTGCCAACTGCCGGTGCTCCAGGCGTGGTTGACCTCGGTGATGCGGTGTTCGAGTGTCTGGCGTGTCGCGTCGTAGGCGGTGATACCGGATTCGGGGGGCGGGCACACCAGCCGGAACTGCAGGTGTCCACGCAGTTCCGGGCAGCGGGTGAACAGCGCCGCGATGGCTTCGACCTTCTGCACCGGGGCCTTGACGTAGTCCAGGCGTTCGACGGAGAGCACCAACGATCCGCTGGCCGATCGGCGGTGGGGTGTGCGGGTGCGGGCCAGTGCTTCGATGGCGTCGCGGTCGATGCCCAGTGGATACACACCCAGGCGTGGTGGCCGGGGAGTGCCGGCGAAGGCCTGCCGGAAGTGCTCGGCGAAGGCCTCAGTGTGGAATCCGGCCCAGTCCAGGCAGCCTAGGGAGGCGCGGATCTCCGGGGCGGTGGGCAGCGCGGCGAAGATGTCCGGCGGGGGGAAAGGCGTGTGATGGAACAGGCCCAGCCGCAGATCGGGGCGGGTCGAGCGGAGCAGGCCGGGCACGAGCCACAGGTTGTAGTCGTGCAGCCAGACGGTTGCGCCCCGTGCCGCCCGAGTGCTGATGTGGTCGGAGAAGCGTGCGTTCACCGCGCGGTAGTGCGCCCAGGCAGCCACATCGAAGCGCAGCCGCTGGGGCTGGGACATCAGCACCGGCCACAATGCCTCCTTACAGGCCCGGTGAAAGTACCCGGCCCATTCAGTGGGGCTCAGCGGCAGCAAAGACAGCGGCAGCCCGGTCTTGTGTCCCTCGAGGCGGCCTGCGGGTGTGTCCTGCCCCAGGACCGCAGCGGCTACCCATATGGCCTGCAGGTTTCCGGTGAACAGGCTGCGCAGGGTGGGCAAGATGCCGTTAGGGCTTGACGGCGGCTGCCATCCGCCGGGGGACCAGTTCCCCGGCGGGCGGTGGTAGCCGACCACGAGCGGGTACTCGCGTTCCACCCCACCCAGGTCCTGAGGGGCCGATAGGATGTCGGCGGCGCCCGCTTGGTCGGATCGGTGCACGGTGTCGCCCACGGCGACTGCTGCGAGCAGGGCGGGCTCGGCGTTACCCACGATCACGCCATGCGCGCCGATAAGTCAACGCGGGGAAGCGGCGTAACGGGGTGCGCACCCGCTGCGCACCGGCCAACCGGCCAGCGACCAGGATCTGCATGCAGCGCCCCCTCCGGCGACGCGGGGCTGCCGTGTGCTCGCGCGCACCAGGTTCAGCCACGGCCCCTGCCGATCGCCACGTGCAGATGCTCCCCGGCCGGTGGGTCGGAGCGCACCTCAGGTCAACATCAGCCGAACGTTAACATGAACAAGTAGTTAACATGAATCAGTAACTGGGTGAAGCGCAGTTCCCCCTGTGGGCCACATGGTCGGCATCCTCGCCCGGACCGGAGGGCTTGCGGCCGGTGGGCGGTCATGGGTGAGGAACGCGGGAAAGCCAGTACCGCAACCCGGCCAGGTCGGGTGCGGCGCTGGAGCCAAGACCGGTGGTCGCCGCGGCACCACAGGCGACGGCGACATCGAGGCAGTACGCAAGCCGCTGCCCGATGAGGTGGGCGTGCACGAAGCCAGCATTGAAACAGTCACCGGCACCGGTGGTATCCAGAACATCAACCTCGACGGCGGCGATGTCGTACCGCTTCCCGCCCTGGACCGCGACGGCTCCGGCGCCACCGCGTTTGACAACCACAGTGCCCACGAGACCGGCAAGCACCTCCAGAGCGTCATCAACAGTGGTGGTACCAGTCAGCCGCAGAGCTTCATCGGCGTTGGGCGCAAAGACGTTGACCTGGGCGAGGACCTCGCGCACCGTGGGGGTGTCGAGAGTAGCGGGGACGTCCTGACAATCCATGAACACCTGGGTCCCGAGCTGGTGAGCGACCCGCAGGGCAGCCTGCACGGCCGCACCGTATTGAAGCTTAGGCAGCATCAGGACCCGCGGGCGGTGCTCGTACAGCAGCGCGGCCAGCGACCGCGGGCTGACCGGGTCCTGATAACTGACCATGGCCCGGTCATCGGGAAACGACAGCACCACCGTGACGCTGCGCAGGGGGATGCAATGATGACGAAAACCGGTCTCATCGAGACCCTCTGTGCGGGCGCCAGACAGGGCCTGCTGACTGAACAGGTCATTGCCGAAATCAGTGGCCCACACAACGTCGTGCCCCAAGCGGCGCATAGCCATTGCCAGAGTGAAGGCCCCGCCGGGCAACAGACTGAACCCTCCAGCAAAAACCTCGGTGCCGGACAGGACAGGCCGGGATAAATCCCGAAAGACCACATCAACGAAGTAGGCGCCAACGACGAGCACCTCGCGACCTGGTGACGGAACGTTCACGATCGGTGCGGGCACAGACGCCGCCAGGTGCGATCCTGCCACCCCGGAGCAGGTACCGCTGACTCCTGGTCGATCAGCCACCACGTCTGCTCCCCCACCACCGCCCACCCCCTGTGCCGGTTGAGTCCGGACAGAGCGAGCGTGCTCTGATGGCATGCTGTCCCCACACGTCGTGTGGACCTCCGTGAACTACGAGCTGGACTGGCCCTCCCCCGAGCCGCTGGCCGGTAAGCCGCCACTGGCTCGGCGCAGTGCGGCGGTGAGGGCGGTGGTGTTGAGATGTGGTAGCACGGCGGCGAGGTGGCCGTCTGGGCGGACGAGGTGGACGCTGTCGGTGGTGGTGTGTAGTGCCCGTCGCGCGGTCCCGGTCGGGTCGATCATGGGGAGGGCGTAGGTGGTGACGGGGATGGTGGTGTCGGGTGGGCAGGGTGATCGTCGCGCGGTGAGTACCACGAACCCGACTCCGAACAGTTGACGTAGTCGGGTCAGGTTGGGTCGTCCGGGTAGTCGGCAGGGTGCGTCGGGGCATAGCACGCCTGGTAGCGGGGGGCGTGGTATCCCGGGTGTGGTGGGGAAGTGCGTGGCGGTGGGGTGGGGTGTGGTGAGTGGGGAGTCGAGGTACCAGTAGGGCTCGGCGAGTGTTCCGGAGTCGATTAGGCGCCGGGCGTCGGCGCTGTGTACCGCCTGTTCCAGCACTTCCCGGCGGTGGGTTCGGGCGGGTTCGTCTTGTGGTGCTAGGAACTGCATGGTGGCGTGGGTGACTCTCAGGTTTTCCAGCGCCGCGGGGCGGCGCTCCTGGGAGTAGCTGTGCAACAGTCGCTGGGCGTCCTGACCGGAGACCCAGCCGTGGTGTACCGCGGCGAGTTTCCAGGCCAGATTTTCCGCGTCCTGAACTCCGGAGTTCAGTCCCCGCGCGCCGAAGGGGGCGAACAGGTGGGCGGCGTCTCCGGCGAGAAACACCCGCCCGACCTGGAACGACTCGGCAACCCGTTCGTGGAAGCGGTACACCGATAGCCACACGATCTCATAGGGTCGCTGCCCTAGAAGCTGGCGGATGCGCGCGTCCACGGCGCCGGAGGCGCGTTCGGTGGCCAGGTCAAACTCCGGGGGCACTTGCCAGTCAATCCGCCATATCGAGTCTGGTTGCTGGTGGATCAGCACTTGCCGTCCGGGGTTGTACTCCGGATCGAAGTGAAATCGCCGTTCGGTGGGGAATGGCAGCTCGGCCCGGATGTCGGCGATGAGGAACTGGTCGGCGAAGGAGTGCCCGGGGAAGCCGACGCCGAGCACTCGGCGCACCATGCTGTGGGCCCCATCGGCCGCGACCAGCGTGGAGGCGTGTAGCCGCCGCCTCCCGTCACCGGCCACCTCGACCTCGACTCCGGTGTGATCCTGGGTGAGCGCGATGACCCGGTGGTCGAAGCGCAAGTCCACCAGGGGGTTGGCCTGGACCGCGTCGAGTAGGTAGCGCTCGGTGCTGGTCTGTGAGAGGTTGATCCAGGGTGGTAGCGCCGAGCGGCCCGGGTCGGGGAATCTCGTGGTGAACAGTTCATGTTCGCGGTAGAAGGTGCGTCCCACCGACCAGGTGAGGCCTTCGGTGAGCATCGGCGCCACGCACTCAACCCGGTCGAAGATCTCCAGGACGTCGCGCTGGAGACAGATCGCGCGCGAGCCCGAGGCGTCTGGGCCGGGTGCGGCCTCCAGGACCGTGCTGGGTACCCCCCACCGGGCCAGCAGCAGCGCGGTGACCAGTCCCACCGGGCCAGCGCCGCAGACCAGCACCGATGCCCTACCCGCGCGCCGCGGGGTTCCTATCACCGGAGGCTTCTCCATCACGTCTAGAGGTTGCCGCGGCGATCTTGCTCCCGTTCGATGGCCTCGAACAGGGCTTTGATGTTGTTCATTCCGAAGCCCAGCGAGCCGTGCCGCTCGATGAGCTCAAAGAACATCGTGGGGCGGTCCTGGACCGGCTTGGTGAAGATCTGCAGGAGGTAACCGTCCTCGTCGCGGTCGATCAGGATGCCCAGCTCCCGCAGGGTATGGATCGGCACCCGGGTCCCACCAACCCAGTCACCGAGTGCGTCGTAATAGGTATGGGGGGTGTTCAGGAACTCCACACCCATCTCGTGCATCGCCCGGACGCTGCCCACGATGTCGTCCGTGGCCAGCCCGATGTGCTGGACACCGGGACCGCCGTAGAACTCAAGGTACTCCTCGATCTGAGAACGCCGTTTACCCACCGACGGCTCGTTCAGCGGGAACTTCACCCGATGATTTCCACTGGCAACCACCTTCGCCATCAACGCCGAATACTCGGTCGCGATGTCGTCGCCGATGAACTCATTGAGGTTAGTGAATCCCATCGCCTGGTTATAAAAGTGGGCCCATTCTTCCATGTGGCCGAGTTCAACGTTGCCCGCGCAGTGGTCAACAGCCTGGAAATACCACGTTGGGTGGTGTGCCGGCTTACCATAAAAGGTTGACTCCGTGGCGATGAAACCCGGCAGGAACACACCGGAATAGCCGGACCGATCGATGAGCGTATGCCGAGTCTCGCCGTAGCAGGCCAGAGCGGCGGACCGGACGGTGCCCTGTTCATCGCTCGCGTCGTTCGGCTCCGCCACCACGGTGGCGCCATGGGCTCGCGCGTGCGCGATCGCCCGATCCACATCAGACACCTCCAACGCGAGGTCGACCACGCCGTCACCGTGAATCCTGACGTGCTCACCCCCGGGCATCCCCGGGCGCGCCTGACCGGTCAGGACAAAACGAGCCCGTCCGGACACCAGCACGTACTCCACGGAGTCCCGGTGACCAGTCTCCGGACCGCGGTAGGCCACACAGGTCATCCCAAATGCCGTGCGGTAATAGTGCGCCGCCTGCCGAGCGTTGCCGACCACGAAACGTACATGATCCATATCAACCACCGGGAACGGATCCCCCGCCGGGTCATGGACGACAGCGCCGACCAGCGCGTCCACGACCGAGCCCCGGCCACTCCGCATGATCTCAGTCATACAAACCTCCCGGTGAGCGCACCCTCCAGCCCCACGGAGCCACCCGGACAATGGTGTCGGGGATAAGAGCGGCGGGCCACCTGTTTCCCCGGCGGGATTCGGTGTACCAGAGTGATCCCGTCGTGACCGTCTCCACCTAGACCAACAGCCGCTAGACCAACAGCCGCTGGAACGCGCAGGCAGCGCACCGCCATCTCCGGGCAGCGGTGGGCGAGGCAGCGTTCGAAAAGTCTTCGCGGTGCTTCAACGCCAGCGGGTGAACAGTCGCTCTGGCTCCGAGGGATCCCGATCCTGGCTATTTTCGCCTGCCGCCGCCCGAACACCGTCGCCGGCCACCCCTGAAAGGACACGCTGCGCCAGCATCTGCACCGCCGTGAGCCCGACACGCCGGCCATCCCCTGCCCCGTGCGGCGCGGTGGGCTTGCTCGCGGGCCGTCCCGCATCGTTACGCGGTCACTCCGCGTCGAGGTTCACGGCGGGATCTGGGTTTACCGTGGTCGTACCCGTGTCAGTGCTCGAGCGCCTGCTTGCGTCGTTCGATCAGCCGCCAGATCATGGGTGTGAAGATGAGTTGCATCGCGAGGTCCATCTTGCCGCCAGGGCAGACGATGGTGTTGGCGCGGGACATGAACGAGTCGTGCAGCATCGAGAGGAGGTAGGAGAAGTCGATGCCGCGTGGATCGGCGAAGCGGATGATGAGCATCGACTCGTCCGCCGTCGGGACGGTCCGGGCGATGAACGGGTTGGAGGTGTCAACAATGGGCACGCGTTGGAAGTTGACGTGCGTACGCGTGAACTGCGGGCAGATGTAGTTCACGTAGTCGGGCATGCGGCCCAGGATCGTGTCGGTTACCGCCTCGGTGGAGTAGCCCCGAGTCGCCTTGTCGCGATGCAGCTTCTGGATCCACTCCAGGTTGATCACCGGAACGACGCCGATCAGCAGGTCCACGTGCTGGGCGACGTCTACCTTGCCGGTCGCGACCGCTCCGTGTAGTCCTTCGTAGTACAGCAGATCCGTGTCGGTGGGCAGCTCGCCCCAGGGCGTGAACGTACCGGGGGGCTGTCCGTAGGGCGCCGCCTCCTCCTCGTCGTGGAGGTACTTGCGCACGCGGCCGCGGCCGTTCTCGCCGTACTGCCGAAACAGCTCCTCGAGCTCCTCGAACAGGTTCGCCTCCGGGCCGAAGTGGCTGAGGCTGTGGTCACCGCGCTCACTCGCCTCGGCCACCTTGGCCTTCATCTCGGCGCGGTCGTAGCGGTGGAAACTGTCGCCCTCGATGAGCGCCGCGTTCACCTGCTCGCGCCGGAAGATCTGCTCGAAGGTGCGCATCACCGACGTCGTCCCGGCGCCTGACGAGCCGGTGATGACGATGATCGGATGCTTGGCTGACATGGCCTCCTCCCCTTTTCGCTCAACCGTGGGTGCGGAACAGGCCGCGCGTGCTGAACAGCGGCGTGTCGTACTCGACCACGTTGTGGTCACGGTAGTATCGCTCGACGCGTTCGACTTCCTCACGCGCGCCAAAGATGAACGCGATGCGCTGGTGCAACTCCTCGGGCGCGACGTCGAGAACTCGCTCGCGCCCGGTGCTCGCGAGGCCGCCCGCCTGCTCGATGATGAAGGCCACCGGATTGGCCTCATACAGCAAGCGCAGCCGACCCCGCTTCGCCGGGTCCTTCGTGTCGCGCGGGTAGAGGAACACTCCGCCGCGGGTGAGGATGCGGTGCGTCTCCGCGACGAGCGACGCGACCCATCGCATGTTAAAGTCCTTGCCGCGAGGGCCCGTGCTGCCGGCGAGGCACTCATCGACGTAGCGTGTCACCGCCGGCTCCCAGAACCGGCTGTTCGAGGCGTTAATCGCGAACTCGCTCGCGGCGGCCGGGACCTGGATCGCCGGATGGGTCAGGATGAACTCCCCGAGCTGCGGCTCGATCGTGAAGCCGTGCACACCCGTACCGACGGTCAAAACAATCATCGTTGACGGGCCGTAGATCGCGTATCCGGCGCAGACCTGCTCCGACCCAGGCTGCAGGAAATCACCCACAGCGGCGTTCGCACCCGGATTCGGCGCGCACAGGATCGAGAAGATGCTGCCCACCGAGGCATTGACGTCAATGTTCGACGAACCGTCGAGCGGATCGAACACCAGCAAGTATTTTCCCCGCGGGTAGCGATCCGGGATGGGATACGGCGCCTCCAGCTCCTCGGACACCATCCCGGAGAGTAGGCCACCCCATTCGTTGGCGCGCACGAACAGATCGTTCGCGACCACGTCGAGTTTCTGCTGCGTCTCCCCCTGGACGTTGATCGTCGCCGTGGCGCCGAGCACATCACCGAGCGCCCCGTAGGCCACCCGCTTGGCGATCGCCTTGCACGCGAGCGCAACATCGAGGATGAGTGAGTTCAGCTCCCCGCTCGCGCCCGGATAGCGGCGCCGCTCCTCGATCAGGAACTGGGTGAGCGTCGTACGGTCGGTGAGCATGGCGTCCTTCAAGTTCTCGGTGTCACCAGACTAGGGCGTGTCCCCTAACTCGTGCGGGTGGGATGCGATAGATCGTCCCGGCGAACGTCTTCGACGCGCTCGCCGCCCATCCAGGACGTCCAGGACGCGGTAAGTGTCATGGAATAGCGTCTGCGGGTCGGGCAGATCAGCCAGTGCTAATCCGAGTCCGGCCTGTACACCAGCAGGGGCACCAGCTGCTCGTCGGCGGTCAGTGAACCATGGTGGCCGATCAGGCGGCTCAGCGTGGGTGTGACGTGGGACTGCACGATGGCGAAGTCCGTGCGTGCGGCGATAATGAGATCACCGATGCGGCCGCGGATGTGGGGCTCAACCACGGGACCGAACCACCCTGCCGCGACGGCCTCGTCGCGGGCACGGATCCACGCTCGGTCCCCGATCAGTTCACGCCAGGTCGCGAGCACAGTGTCGGTGGCGCCCGGTTCGGTGTAGACGTACCGGGCGCGCGCGTCTCCGCCCAGCAGGCGTACCCCGGCCTGCAGCGCCGGTTCGGTGTCGAAGTCGAGCTTGCCTTCCTCGGGCACGGTCACCATGCCGTGGTCTGCGATCACTACGAGCTGAGTCCCCGGAGGCAGTCCTTCGGCGATCACTGCCGCCAACCGGTTGACGTGAGCGAGCTGCAGCCGCCATGGCAGCGATCCGACGCCGTAGAAGTGACCAAGCAGGTCCAGGTCACCGTGATAGGCGTAGCACAAGCTCCGCTCGCTGCCGGACACCGCAGCCAGCGCGTTGCTGGCCAGGTCTCCTAGCGTATGCACCCCCTGGAAGTCGGCGCCACGCAGCACCGCGCGGTTCAAACCCGAGTTCCGATGCAGGTGCGGAACCGCCAGGGTGACCCGAACTCCGGATGCCGCAGCGCGTTCCAGTGCCGTGGGTTGCGGCTGGATGTCCTCGGGCACGAATCGCTCACGGAGATCGACTCGGCCGCCGCTGTGCGTGTGCCAGCTCAACGCGTTGATCAGGTCGCCCTCGGGGGTGGCGAAGGTGTAGCCAACGATTCCGTGCTGGCCCGCCAGCACACCCGTTGCGATGGTGGCCACGCTGGTCGCCGTCGTCGCGGGAAACCCGGCCGTGATCGGCTCACCGCCCTCGGTCAATGAGGTGAGGAACGGGGCGTCCTGGGGATGTTTCCGCAACGACAGCCAGCCGAGGCCGTCCACGAGCAGCAGGCAGACCCCCCGTGCCGGGTACAGCCCCAACCGGTCAGCAAACCCAGCAACCCCCAGACCGGCCAGCAGCGAGGGCACCACGTCGGCGAGCGACCCGTCAGGCGCCTGCGGCACCCGTGAGTGGGGATGCGAGTCAGGACTCGCATCCCCACTCACGGGTAATCCACAGCGATGCCGAGCAGGGCATCTACTGCGGCGCGCAGCTGAGTGGGTGCGTCAACGTCGCGGCCGCGCCCGTCCAGCGTCTCGGTGGCCCACGCGTTGACTGCGGCGAGGGCACCAGGGGTGTCCAGATCGTCGGCCAGATGAGCACGCAGCCGGCTCACAGCATCCTGTGCCGGTGCCCCAGCGGGCCGCGCGACGGCCTTGCGCCAGCGGTTCAGCCGGACCACCGCCTCATCGAGCATCCCGGTGGTCCAGGACCGGTCGGTGCGGTAGTGCCTGGACAGCAGCGCCAGCCGCAGTGCCATCGGGTCCACCCGATCGGCGCGCAGCCGCGAGACGAAGACCAGGTTGCCCTTCGACTTGGACATCTTCTCACCGTTCAGGCCGAGCATTCCGGTGTGGACGTAGTGCCGGGCCATGGGATGCTCGCCGGTGAGCGCCTCGGCATGGGCGGCGGAGAACTCGTGGTGCGGGAAGATCAGGTCGGAGCCACCGCCTTGCACGTCAAAGCCAGTGCCTAGCCGGTTGAGCGCGATCGCGCAGCACTCCACATGCCAGCCGGGACGCCCCGGACCCACCTCAGAACCCCAGGACGGCTCACCCTCGCGGGCGGCGCGCCACATCAGGGCGTCCAGCGGGTGCCGCTTACCGAGCCGCTCCGGGTCCCCACCGCGCTCGGCGGACAGCCGGGCCATGGTCTCCTCGTCGTAACCTGACTCGGAGCCGAAGTGTGCAGCGGCCTGGTGGTCGAAGTAGATGTCCGGGTGCTCGGGATCGTCGACCCGGTAGGCCGCGCCGTAGGCGAGCAGCTTGCCGACCACCTCGACGATCTCGCCGATCGCTTCGACGGCCCCGATGAACTCCCGCGGGGGCAGCACCCGCAGCGACTCCATGTCTTCCCGGAACAGCGCGGTCTCGCGCATCCCGAGCACCACCCAATCGTCCTGGTCGCGCAGTGCCCGCTCCAGCAACGGATCGTCGACGTCGGTGACGTTCTGCACGTAGTGCACGTCATGTCCGGCGTCGCGCCAGTACCGGTGCACGAGGTCAAAGGCCAGGTAGGTGGCCGCATGCCCAAGGTGGGTGGCGTCGTAGGGGGTGATCCCGCAGACGTACATCCGCGCGGTGTGCCCGGGCGCGGTCGGCCGGACCTGGCGCGCCGCAGTGTCGTGCAGCCGCAACGGTGGGCCCTGACCGGGTAGCTGCGGCACCGGCGTCGTCGTCCAGGGCTGCATGGTCTCGACCCTACGTCACCGCAGGGCGGGATCTGGGGGGTTAAGCGGGGCGCCGGCGATGCCGTAGGTAGTCCCCGACCACCGCGGCACCCAGCCCGTCCCCCCCGGGATCGAGCACCCGCCCGCCGCAGCGCCGGGCCAGTGCGTGCACGAATCCCGCAAGCCGGGGATCGCGGCCCAGCATCACGATGCTCACCGCCGTGCCGTTGCGGGCCAGCGCGTCCATCTCCCGCACGGTCAGGGCCAGCGTCTGGGGCTGTGGCGGGTAGCTGAAGACCGCCTCCCCGCTGGGTTCCAGGTGCGCGGTGGGCTCCCCATCGGTGATCACCAGCAGGACTTGCGCGGCGTCCGGGTGACGGCGCAGATGCCGCCCCGCCAGCAGCAGCGCATGATGCAGGTTGGTGCCCTGCTCCCACATCCCGGCCAACCCGGTGAGCTGCGCGATGTCCACCCGCTGCGCGTGACGCCCGAAGGTGATCAGCTCCAGCGCGTCGGAACGGAACCGGGTCCGGACCAGGTGGTGCAGCGCCAGTGCGGTGCGCTTCATCGGTACCCAGTGCCCGTCCTGCACCATCGACCATGAGGTGTCCACGCACAACGCCACTGCGGCCCGCGCGCGCTGCTCGGTGTCCACCACCTCGACATCCTCAACGGCCAGCAGCGGGCCCCCGCTCCCGCTGGCAGCCCTGCGCAGCACAGCGTTGCGCGCGGTGCGGGGGACGTCCCACGGCTCGGAGTCACCGAACTCCCAGGGCCGAGTGCCGCCGCTGGGTTCCCCGGCAGCTCCGGCCCGGCGCAGCTCGCGCTCGCCGCGCCGGCTGCGCAGCGAGTCGGCCACATCGGCCAGCGCCTGCGAGCCGAGCCGGCGCATCGCCTTGGGCGACAGCCGCAGCGAGCCATCCGGGCCACGCTCGAAGAAACCGTGGCGCTCCAGCTCACGCTCCAACTCGGCCAGCCGGCGGGCGTCGATGCGGACTGCCCCGCCCAGCTGGCGGGCCAGCGCGTCGAGGTTGACGTCTTCGGCGCGGGCCCCGGCATAGGACTGGGCGAGTTGCTCAGCCAGCGCGTCCAGCTCTGCGAGGTCAGCCATCGCCTGCGCACCATCATCCAGACCGAGCGGGTCCTGACCACGGAACCGTTCGGAGCCCTGCCAGTCCTCACCGGGCCGCAGCGCTTGCAGCTGGGCGTCCAGCGTCGCGAGTTGCTGGGCCAGCCGCGGGTCACCAAAGGCCTGCTGGACCAGCTCGGTCAGCTCAGCGCGCTGCTGCGGGCTCATCGAGTTGAGCATCCGGGCCGCCGCCGCGGCCCGGGCGGCCAGCGCGTCGATCAGCTCGTCGACGTTGCGCGGGCGCTCGGGGAAGAAGTCGCCGTGCCTGCGCATGAACTCCTCGAACCGCTGCGGGGTGTCGGGGTCCCGGCGGGCGCGTGCGGCGAGCAGATCGTTGAGATCCGACAGCATCCGCCGGATCCGCTCGACGTCCTCGGCCGAGGTGGACTGCAGTGCTTGCTTGATCCCCTCAAAGCGCTGCGTGAGCAGCTGCTGGCCGAGTAGGTCGCGGATCTGCTGGTAGGCCCGCGCGGCCTCGGGGGAGCGCCAGGCGTAGTCGGCGAGTTCGGTGACGGCGCGGGCGGTGTCCGGGGGTAGCGCATCGAGCCGGGCTTCGCGGAACCGGGCGTCGTCCTCGGGGTCGGGGAACAGCGCCCGGCGCTCCGCGGTGAGGGATTCCTCCAGCAGCTCGCGGACCTGCTGGAGGGTGCCGTCGAGCCGGTGCCGGCGGGTGATCTCGGCGCGACGCTGCCAGATCCGGCGAGCCAGCTCATCCATTCCCCGGGTGCCAGGCAGCCCGCGGCGCAACAGTTCCCGCATCGCCGCCCGGGGCGATGCGCCCTCCATCACGTCACGGCCGATCTGGTTCAGCGCCGCGGACAGATCGACCGGGGCCGCCAGCGGGTCCGGGCCGCCGTGCCAGGGCCCGTAGCTGTACCGGCCTGCCGAAGTCATCCCCCGGGTCCATACACAGCGCGACCGTCCTCGACGTCCTTGCCCAGCTTGCGGGTGAGGTACAACGACTCCAGCGCAAGCTCAACAGCGGCGGCGATCGGCCCGGGCGGGCCGTCAGGCGCGGCCCCCAGCCGGGTGGCGACCTCGTGCAAGATCGGCAGTTCCGGCAGCGTGGCCAGCACCTCACCGGCCGGTACCCGCTCGCCGGTGACCACCCGGTGACCACCGGCGACCGCCGCGACCAGCGGCCCGAGGTCCAGACCACGCAACCGAGCCCGGGCAGTGTCCACCACCGCACGGCGCAGCAGATGCGTCAGCACCTCACCCCGCCCGTCGCGTTCTGAGTCGTCCTCGGATCGTTGGTCATAACCAGATTCGAACTCCAGCTTGCCGCGGAGCACCACCGGCACCGCCTCCAGGTCCACCGGGCGAGCCACCGCGTGATCCTCGCCAGTCAACGCGGAGCGCCGCAGCGCGGCGGCGGCGACAGTCTCCGCACCAGCCACCGCGAACCGCGCCGACACCCCGGAGCGCTGGTCGATCGCCGCGCTCGCCCGAAGGTACCGGGAGAACCGAGCCAGCACTTCCAACAGTGCCTCACCAACCTCCGCACCGATACCGCCCAGATCCGCCTCCTGAGCGACCAACGCCACCTCCGCGGCCGTCTCCCGCAGGTAGTGAGTGCGGATCTCAGCACCGAAACGGTCCTTGAGCGGGGTGATGATCCGGCCCCGGTTGGTGTAGTCCTCAGGGTTGGCGCTAGCCACCAACAGCACATCCAGCGGCAACCGCAGCGTGTAACCACGGATCTGGATGTCCCGCTCCTCCATCACATTCAGCAAACAGACCTGGATACGCTCAGCCAGGTCGGGTAACTCGTTGATCGCGACGATGCCGCGGTGCGCGCGAGGCACCAACCCGAAGTGGATCGTCTCCGGATCACCCAGGCTACGACCCTGCGCGACCTTCACCGGGTCAACGTCACCAACCAGATCACCCACGCTCGTGTCAGGAGTCGCGAGCTTCTCGGTGTAACGAAGCGAACGGTGCAACCAGCCGACCGGCACATCATCACCGAGCTCGGCGACACGACGCACCGAGCCCGGGGTGATCGGCCGGTAAGGATGCTCGGCCAGCTCAGCACCCTCGATCACCGGCGTCCACTCATCAAGCAACCCCACCAACGTACGCAGCAGACGGGTCTTGCCCTGGCCGCGCTCCCCCAGCAACACCACGTCATGCCCAGCCAACAAGGCCCGCTCCAGCTGCGGCAACACGGTGTCACCGAACCCGACGATGCCCGGCCACGGATCACGGCCACCGCGCAACGCGGCGAGCAGGTTCGCCCGCACCTCACCCCTAACATCACGCTGGACATGCCCGCAGGCCCGCAACGCACCCAGGGAGCGCGGCAGGCTGGTCGGCGGCTCCAGGGATCCACGCGCGGGGGTGACGGTCACGGCTCCACGCTACGCATGCCCACCCCGGCCGGCACCCCACCCACTCAACCCCGGCGCTCATGAGGGGGTGCCGACTCCAGCCAGGACAGGAAACCGGTGAGGGTGTCCTGGCGCATCGCCAGTTCCAGTTCGTCGACACCGGTGCGGCAGCGCAGCACGATCGACTCGCTGGGCATCGCGTAGCTCTCCGGCACTGTCGGTCCACGTCGCTCCACGATCTGCAACTGCTCCCGGTCAAGCACCCGGTCGGGGCCCGAGCGCAGGCTGGAGACGCGGAACCAGGCGAAACCATTACCCCGGTAGCGACCGATCCCCTGGTGCCAGCCACGGCCAGTGGCATTCGGTCTCGACCGCAGCGCGACGTCGATCCCGCCTTGACGGACCAGCCGGAGTCGTCGAAACACCAGCGCGCTCATGACCAGTACCACGGCTAGCAGTACCACACCGACGATCTGCCCGATCCCCATCAAGCCCGCTCCGCGCCCGGAGGGTTCTCAGACGGCCTGGCCGACAGCCTTGAGCCGCGCTGTGGCCCTGGCCCGTACCGAGCCAGCCGGGCCCGAATCCTTGTCGGTATCGGCCTTTGCCAGGGCGTCCCTGGCAGCCTGGGGATCGATCTCGTCGGCGAGCTCGGCAGCCTCGGCCAGCACACTGACCTTGTCTCCGGTGACCGACAGGAAGCCACCGAAGACGGCTGCCGTCACGGTCTCGCGGTCGGTGGTGGTGATCTTGACGATCCCGCTCTCGACGAGTTCACCGAGCAGCGGTGTATGCCCGGGCAGGATGCCCAACTCGCCCTCGGTGGTCTGGGCGAACACCGAGATCGCGTGACCGGACCACACCGGGCGCTCTACCGCGACCAGCTCGACGGACATCTCACCCACGCGCATCTCCCTGCCCTGTCGTTGCCCCCAGCGGATTGATGGTCTAACGGTCGCTCTCGGAGAGCTTCTGGTACTTCGCCTCCAAGTCCTCCAGACCACCACACAGGTAGAAAGCCTGCTCGGGCATGTGGTCGAAATCACCCTTGCAAAGCTTGTCGAAGGCCTCGATGGTCTCCTTCAGCGGCACCGTGGAGCCCTCCTGGCCGGTGAACTGCTCGGCGGAGTACATGTTCTGGCTGAGGAACCGCTCGATCCGCCGGGCCCTCTTGACGACGACTTTGTCCTCTTCGCTCAGCTCGTCCATGCCCAGGATGGCGATGATCTCCTGCAGCTCGTTGTACTTCTGCAGGATCCGCTTGACCTCCTGGGCCACCCGGTAATGCTCCTCCCCCACGTACTGCGGGTCGAGGACGGTGGAGGACGAGGTCAACGGGTCCACCGCGGGGAAGATGCCCTTGGCGAACACCCCCCGGGAGAGCTCTGTGGTGGCGTCCAGGTGAGCGAAGGTGGTCGCCGGCGCCGGGTCGGTGTAGTCGTCGGCCGGCACGTAGATCGCCTGCATCGAGGTGATCGATCGACCCCGGGTGGAGGTGATCCGCTCCTGCAGCTCGCCCATCTCGTCGGCCAGAGTCGGCTGGTAACCCACCGCGGAAGGCAGCCGACCCAGCAGGGTGGAGACCTCCGAGCCGGCCTGGGTGAACCGGAAGATGTTGTCGATGAACAGCAGCACGTCCTGGTTCATCTCGTCGCGGAAGTACTCCGCCATGGTCAGCGCGGACAGCGCGACCCGCATCCGGGTCCCGGGCGGCTCGTCCATCTGACCGAAAACCAGCGCGGTGTCCTTGAGAACGCCGGCCTCCTGCATCTCCAGGAACAGATCGTTGCCCTCCCGGGTGCGCTCGCCCACTCCGGCGAACACCGACGTTCCGCCGAAGTTCCGGGCCACCCGGATGATCATCTCCTGGATGAGCACCGTCTTGCCCACCCCGGCACCCCCGAACAGACCGATCTTGCCACCCTGCACGTACGGAGTAAGCAGGTCGATGACCTTCAACCCGGTCTCGAGCATCTCGGTCTGGCCCTCGAGCTGGTCGAAGGGCGGCGGCTTGCGATGGATCCCCCAGCGGTCCCCGGTGAACGTCGTGTCCGGGGCGTCCAGGCACTGTCCCAGCATGTTGAACACATGGCCCTTAACCTGACTGCCGACCGGTACCGAGATCGCCGACCCGGTATCGGTCACCGGGGCGCCCCGGACCAGGCCATCCACCGGCTGCATCGCGATAGCGCGCACGGTGTTGTCACCGAGGTGCTGCGCGACTTCCAGCGTCATCGTCTTGCGGAGCGCTTCCAGCTCGATCTGTACCGTCAGCGCGTTGAACAGCTGCGGCAGCTGATCTCGGGGGAACTCCACATCCACCACGGGGCCGGTGACCCGCACCACGCGACCGGTCCCGGCCGAGGTGGGGTCCGCGACGGTCGACCTCTCAGCAGCGCCTGTGTCTGGGCTCATCTTAGTTATCACTTCCCGCGGCGGACAGCGCTTCCGCGCCGCCGACGATCTCGCTGATCTCCTGGGTGATCAGGCCCTGACGGGCCCGGTTGGCCTCACGGGTGAGGTCCTGGATCAGATCAGTGGCGTTGTCCGTGGCCGCCTTCATCGCCTGGCGGCGGGCGGCCTGCTCCGATGCTGCGGCCTCCAGAAGCGCCGCGTAAATCCTGGTATTGATGTATTTGGGCAACAGGCGGGCGAGTAGCTCGTCAACGTCCGGCTCGAACTCATACAGCGGTGTCGGGCTATCCGAACGCGGCCGCTGGCCGGCGTGGTGCTCGTTGCCGGCAGCGTTCTCGTCTACGTACTCGACTACCAGCGGCGCGATCCGGCGCGCCCGCGGCATCTGGGTGAGCATCGATTGGAACTCGGTGTAGACGATGTGCAGTTCGTCGACACCCGGCACCGCGTCACCCGGCACTACGTCACCCGATCCTGGGTCGCCCGATCCTGGGTCCGCAGCGCTGGCCAGGAACGCGCGCACCAGCACGTTGCCAGCCGCGGCGGCGTCACTGTAGGAGGGTTGCTCGGAGAACCCGGTCCAGGACTGCTCGATCGGCCGTTGGCGGAAGGTGTAATAGCTCACCGCCTTGCGACCGATCAGGTACAACGCTACGGACTTGCCCTCCTCGCGAAGCAGCTCATGCAGTTCCTCAGCGGCCCTGATCAGGTTGACGTTGTGGCCACCACACAGGCCCCGGTCGCTGGTCACCACGAGGATCGCCGCCCGGGTGGGGTTCTCCCGCTCGACCAACAGCGGGTTGTCCAGCGTGCCCGCCGCGCTGGCCAGCGCGGACAGCACCTTGGTGATCTCCCTTGCGTACGGCCGGGACGCCTCGACCCGGGCCTGCGACCGGGCGATCCGCGAGGTGGCGATGAGCTCCATCGCCTTAGTGATCTTCTTCGTGGACTGGATCGAGCGGATCCGGCGACGGAGGACTCTGAGCTGCGCTGCCATTATCGTGTCACTTCTTCGCGTTACTTCTTTGGGCCCGCTTGGTGACCTTGACCGACTCGCGCGCGACCTCGTCGGAGTCCATCGCCTCGACCTCGTCCTCCTGACCCAGTGCAGAGCCGTCCGCCGCGGTGAACTGCTTCTTGAACGCCGTCACCGCATCCACTACCTGCTGCTCGGTGTCCTCACTGAACTGCTTCGTCTCACGGATCGTATCGAGAATGTCCTGGTGGTGCTTGCGAACAGTGGTGAGGAAATCCGACTCGAAACGTCGGACGTCGACCACCGCCACGTCGTCCAGGTGACCCCGGGTGCCGAGGAAGATGGATACGACCTGCTCCTCGATCGGCATCGGCGCGTACTGCCCCTGCTTGAGTAGCTCGGTGAGCCGGGCACCGCGCTCAAGTTGACGTCGCGAGGTGGCATCCAAGTTCTCCGCCCCGAACGCCGCGAACGCTTCCAGCTCGCGATACTGCGATAGTTCCAGCCGCAGCGTGCCGCCGACCGATCTCAAGGCCTTGATCTGCGCTGCACCACCCACCCGGGATACCGACACACCAACGTTGATCGCCGGCCGGACACCCTGATTGAACAGATCGGACTCGAAGAAGCATTGACCGTCTGTGATGGATATGACGTTGGTCGGAATGTAGGCCGAGATGTCATTGGCCTTGGTCTCAATGATCGGCAGCCCGGTCAGCGATCCCGCGCCCAGTTCGTCGGACAGCTTCGCGCAGCGCTCCAGCAACCGCGAGTGCAGGTAGAACACGTCGCCCGGGTAAGCCTCCCGACCCGGTGGACGGCGCAGCAGCAACGAGATCGCCCGGTACGCCTCAGCCTGCTTGGACAGGTCGTCAAAGATGATCAGTACGTGCTTGCCCTGGTACATCCAGTGCTGGCCGATCGCCGAACCGGTGTAGGGCGCCAGCCACTTGTAGCCGGCCGAATCCGACGCCGGTGCCGCGACGATGGTGGTGTACTCCAGCGCGCCGGAATCCTCCAGGGTCTGGCGAACCGCCGCGATCGTGGTGCCCTTCTGGCCAATCGCCACGTAGATGCAGCGCACCTGCTGGGTCGGGTCCCCGGTCGCCCAGTTCGACTTCTGGTTGATGATGGTGTCAACACACACTGCGGTCTTGCCGGTCTTGCGGTCACCGATGATGAGCTGACGCTGGCCGCGACCGATCGGGGTCTGCGAGTCGATCGCCTTGATCCCCGTCTGCAGCGGCTCCTTCACCGGCTGCCGGTCGATCACCGAGGGCGCCTGCAGCTCGAGTACCCGCTGTTCCTCGGGGACGATGTCGCCCAGGCCATCGAGCGGGATGCCCAGCGGGTCCACCACCCGGCCGAGGAAGTTCTCCCCGACGGGCACCGACAAGATCCTTCCGGTACACCTGACCTCCTGACCCTCCTCGATCGTGTCGAAGTTACCCAGGATGACTGTGCCGATCTCCCGCACCTCGAGGTTGAGCGCGACGCCCAACACCCCACCCGGGAACTCCAGCAGCTCACTGGTCATCGCCGAGGGCAACCCCTCGACCCGGGCGATGCCGTCACCGGCATAGGTGACCGCACCCACCTCCTCACGCGAGGTGTGGGTCGAGAAGGAAGTGACGTAGTTCTCGATCGCGCTCCGGATCTCATCCGAGGAGATCGTCAGCTCCGCCATGGCTATCGGTCCCTGCTCTCTTGTTTTTTGTCACCGTTCATCGAGACATCCACTGGCGCGCCTGGTCCAGCCGGGCCGCCAGGCTGCCGTCGATCACTTCGTCTCCCACCCGGATCACCAGCCCGCCGAGCAGCTCGGGGTCGAGGGCGACCTTGAGCGAGATCGGCCGCTGGTAGATCCGGTTGAGGACGTCGATCAGCCGCTGTTCCTGCTGCTCGGACAGTGGGCCGGCCGCGGTGACGTAGGCCACCGAGCGTTCCCGCCGGGCGGCTGCCCGGTCAACGAGCTCCTCGATGATCTCCTCAACTGGGCGCCGTCGTGGCGCCCGGACCGCCTGCTCCAGGAGGCGGCGGGTCACCGGACGGGTGCGGCCGGCCAGCACCGTGTCCAGCAACTCCAGGCGCCCGGGCGCGGGCGCGCTCTCATCACCCAACAATGTCGCCAGGCGCGGTTGCGCAACCAGGATCCGACCGAACCGGAACAGCTCGTCTTCAACGTCATCGAGGCTTTTGTCCCGCTCGGCGAGGGCCAGCAGCGCCTGCCAGGCCAGCTCCTCGATTCCGTCGACCAGGTCCAGTGGTCGAGACCAGCGGGAGGTCACCACGTCGCCCAGGATCCCGAGACTGATCCGGCTCACCTTGCCGCCGAACAGGGACTCGATCATCTCTCGTCGGATCTGCTCGGGCGCCGAGGAATCGGCGAGGTGCCGCCGGATCACTGGCTGCTCACCGAGCACCGCCGCGACGGCACCCAGGTCGTCACCCAAGCGCTCGCGGTCCTGGACACTGGCGCTGCGGATCCGGCTCTCGAGCCGCTCCCGGGCCGCGGCCAATGCCGCCCTGCTGGCCGGCTGCATCAGCGCCTCCGGCGCCCGTGGGGTACCGAGATGGCCCCTTCGGCGGGAACGTTCTTGGGAACGTTCCCGGGGACGTCCTCAGGGGTCGCCATACCCTGCAGCTCGTCCAGGAAGCGGTCCACCGTGCCGGCCCGGCGGGCGTCGTCGGCTACCGACTCACCGACGATGCGGCCAGCCAGCGTCACCGCGAGCGTGCCCAGCTCGCCACGCAGCTCGCGGACGACCTGCTCGCGCTGGGTGGCGAGCTGCTCGACGCCACGCTCGCGGATCCGTTCGACCTCCTGCTCGGCCTGGTGACGCAGCTCGTCCTTGATCTCCTGCGCATCGGCCCGGGCGCTCTCCCGGATCTTGGCCGCCTCAACCCGCGCCTCGGCCAGCGCCGCGGAGTAGCGGGCCTGCGCCTCGGCCAGGCGCTTGCTGGCCTGCTGGCTCTCCTGGATCTGGCGACGGACCATCTCCTGGCGCTCGCCCATCACGCGCTTCACGGGGGGCACCACGTAGCGCCAGATCACTCCGAGCACGACCAGAAAGATCACCAGCTCGACAAAGAACGTCGCGTTGGGGATCAGGAAGAGGTTGCCCCCGCCACCGCCCTGCTCGGCTAGGTTGTACGAACTCATGAACACCGTCTCCATCCAGATCACTGAGCCAGCCGGATCACGAGGCCAGCCAGATCACTTGGCGAGCACGAACACGAATAACGCCATGAAGGCGAGGTTGATGAAGTACATGGCCTCGACCAGACCCACCGTCAGGAAGAAGATGGTGAACAGCCGACCCTGCGCTTCGGGCTGGCGGGCGACGCCCTGGATCGTCGCGCCACCGGCAAGACCGTCACCGATCGCCGCGCCGATTGCGCCGCCGGCCAGCGCGAGCCCGCCCCCGATGAAGGCGCCGGCCAACTGGACTGAGCCGGTAGGGCCGACTCCCGGCTGGGCAAGGAGCAGTTCAGAGAAACTCATGTCTTTCCCTTTTGTCATGAGAGCGTGCTTGGCTGTATCTGAGTGGATGATGCGTGGGATGAGTGACGTCACCACGGCGACCGGAGAACTGTCAGTGGGCCCCCTCCTCGTCCTGGCCGGCCGCGAATCCGAAGTAGATGATCGTCAGCAGCGCGAAGATCACTGCCTGGAGCAGGCCGATGAACAGGTCGAACAACTTCCAAGCCGCAGTCGGCAACCACGACACAGCCACCGGCAGCAGCGCGAGAACAGCGACCATCACGGTGCCCGCGAGGATGTTGCCGAACAACCGCAGCGCGAGAGTGACCGGCTTGGTCAGCTCCTCCAAGATGCTCAAAGGAAGCATCAATGGGTACGGTTGCACAAAGTGCTTGAAGTAGTTTTTGCCCTTGACCCGGATCCCCGTCACGTGCACGAGGATGATCACAAAGATAGCCAACGCGAAGGTAAGGTTCACATCTGCCGTCGGTGGTCTGACGTACTCTTCCCAGGCGTGCGGCAGGATCGACAGCCAGTTCGCGATCAAGATGAAGAAGAACAGACTGATCGCCAGCGGCACGACAAAGGGCGCGGTGCGGATGCCGATGCTGTCCTCCACCCGGCTCTCCACCTGATCGGTCACCGCCTCAAAGACCAATTGCAGGCCACTGGGTACCTTGGAGGTCGCCTTAGCCGCAAGATAGAGGCCGAACCCGAGGACGATGACCGCGGCAATCGCGGTGGAGATCACGGTGTCAGCATTGATCGTCAGACCCAACAGGTGCCAGGCGGGGTGCTCGCCGACCTGTACGCCGCCGCCGTCGGCCAGTACGTGCTCACTCATCACGGGGGACCCCCGACTCCGGACTGACGCAGCTCCTTGACCAGCGGAACCGACGCAATAAAAATCATCACTAGTTGGAGGACGGCCAGCCCGGCGAACACCCCTAGACCTTCAGGCTGCAGCGCCAGCGCCAAACCGACAGCGAGCCCGGTGATCAGCGTGAGCCGGGCAAGTACCGACACCGCGAACTGCCGTTTGTTGGGGTCACCACTGGCCGCGAAGCGTGCCGCGGAACGCTGTACCAGCGCCGTGTTGAGCAGACCCAGCCCGAGCCCACCGCAGAAGAACACTGCCGCCAGCGGGTAGCCCAGCGGCGCGAGCACCACGAGGCTGGCGGCGCCCAAGCATGCCGCGATGGGCATGGCCCGGCGTAGATTGACGACCGCCTTCGGGGGGGTCACGTCAGCGGTGGTGACATCAGGGGTGGTCACGTGCTGCGCTTACTCCTTCATGAACTTCGTAAACTGGGTGTAGATATAGACGCCAGCACCGATGATGCCGAGCGCCAAACCAGCCAGGGTGAACGCCGGGAGGGTATCCACTACCTGGTTGACCAACCATCCGATGCCGAGCCCGGCCAGGAGGATCCCTGCGGTAGCGACGCCGAGGCCGAGTAGTGTCGCGAGCTCCGGGCCGTCGCGTTGTCCGCGTCGTTCCACGACCACCTACTACCTGAGTGGGCGCATGACGTCACCCGCCGCCATCGCTCAAAGGCACTCCTCACAGTCCAGGGGCAGCGCGCATGGCACAAAGCCATGATCCTGAGCACTACCGATGGGCCGGCCTGACCGGAAATCCCACCCCCGGGTGGGACGAACCAGAAGCTATCACACGGCTCGTCGCGCCGCTGCGCTCACCCCACCCGCTTCGAGCTGCGCTTCTTCTGGTGTAACGCTAGTGTTGCCGGGGCTCGAGGAGATCAGCGCGCGGGTAACCGGGGAACCATCGAACCCAGTACGGCGATCAGCAGCCCCAGCGTGATCGACCACACCACCACGTAGACGTCGAACAGCGTCAGCGCGACGGCGCCGAAAGCGAGCAGGGCCGCCCACAGGTAGATCAACAACACCGCCCGACGGTGTGAGTGCCCGATCTCGAGCAACCGGTGATGCAGGTGCAGCTTGTCGGCGGCGAAGGGGCTGCGGCCCGCGCGGGTCCGGCGCACTACCGCGAGCAGCAGATCCAACATCGGCACGAACAGCACCGCGGCCACCACCAGCAGCGGGGAGAACAGCGCCAGCACGTCGGTGGCGCCATAGCTGCCAGGGTCGACCCGGCCTGACGCGCTGGTCGACGCCGCAGCCAGCATCAAGCCGATGAGCATCGCCCCAGAGTCGCCCATGAAGATCCGCGCCGGTTGGAAGTTGTGCGGCAGAAAGCCCAGGCACGCGCCGGCGATCAGGGCGGCGATCAGCGTCGGCGGATAGACCGACACACTGCCGCCAGAGCGGTGCAGCAGCTGCAGCGTGAACGCCCCGATGGCGACTGCGGCGATCAACCCGATTCCGGCGGCCAGACCGTCCAGCCCGTCGATGAAGTTCATCGCGTTCATCAGCACCACCGCCAGCGCGACCGTGACGAGCACCGCCTGGTCCTGCCCCAGGATGAGCACCGAGCCGACCGAGTCAGCGCCGCCGTTCCATGGCACCCAGAAGATGAACCACTGCACGCCGTAGAGCACGAGCACCCCGGCGGCAGTGACCTGCCCGGCGAACTTGGTGAGTGAATCCAGCTCGAACCGGTCATCCAGGGCGCCGATCAGCATGATGATGCCGCCGGCCACCAGCACCCCCACGACGTCCCCGGAGAACTCGAAGGACCTGCGCAGCACTGGCAGCTGGTGAGACAGCAGGACGCCGCCAAGGATCCCGCCATACATCGCCACCCCACCCAGCCGCGGGATCGGGGCGCGATGCACGTCCCGCTCACGAGGCATCGCCACCGCACCGGTGCGGATCGCCAGCATGCGCACCAACCCGGTCAGCAGGAAGGTCACCACCGCAGTGGTGAGGCCGACCAGCAGGTACTCCCGCAGCGGCAGTCCGGAGGAAACGGGAACGGGTCCCACGGGTGCAGGCTAGCCCGGTACCGGTTCAGCTCCGCCGGTAGGCCACCCCAGCGGTGATCACCCGGTTAGCGGGCCACCTGGATGCTCAGGCCGAGCACCTCGCCGATCTGGGCGGTCGTCACGGCGCCCTCGCGGAGCACCACGGGATCGTCCGCAGTGAGGTTGACGATGGTCGAGGCGGCCCCACCCGCGATCCCGCCATCGAGATACACCGACACCCGCTCGGCAAGCTGCTCGCGGGCCTGCTCAACGGTGGTCGCTGGCGGGAAGCCAGAGCGGTTCGCGCTGGACACCGCCATCGGACCCACCTCGCGAAGCAACTCGAGGGCCACCGGGTGCAGCGGCATCCGCAGCATGACGGTCCCTCGGGTATCGCCCAGGTCCCAGGCCAGTGACGGCGCGTGTGGCAGCACCAACGACAGCCCGCCGGGCCAGAATGCCTCGATCAGCGCGCGCGCTCGTGCCGGGACATTCAGCACCAGGCCATCCACAGTGGACCAGGAACCCACCAGCACCGGGACCGGCATATCCCGGCCCCGCCCCTTGGCCGCCAGCAGCCTCTGCACCGCCATCCAGGAGAACGCGTCGCAACCCAGCCCGTAGACGGTGTCCGTGGGCAGCACGACAAGTTGGCGCTCCTGGATCGCACCCACGGCCGCAGCCAACCCGGCCAGGCGGCTGTCCGGCAGCGCGCAGTCATAGACAGTGCTCACAGATCCGAACACTACGACGGCCCGCTCCCCCGCGATGAGCAGGCTTCATCTCCAGGGCCGCTCTATGGCTGTTGACAGCGCGTGACCAAGAAGGCACGATCCGTCTTCGATCAGCTCCCGGAGGCCCCCTTGCCCGTGTATCGCCGTGCCGTCATCGCTGCCGCAGCCACTGTGCTGGCGCTGGTGGGGTTCCCCGCCAGCGGAGCCGCCAGGGCCGTGGGTTCACCACGGCACTACGTCGCGCTCGGCGATTCCTACGCGGCGGGTCCGCTGATCCCGGTGCAGCGCATCGACCCGATCGGCTGCGAGCGGTCCACCAGCAACTATCCGGCGTTTCTGGCCGTGACGCTCCATATCCGCGACTACACCGACGCGAGCTGCAGTGGCGCGACAACCGTCAACATGACGGCTCCCCAGCCGGTACCGGCCGGCGCCAACCCACCACAGTTCAACGCCCTACGCGTGGACACCGACCTGGTCACGGTGACCATCGGTGGCGACGACATCGGGTTCACCGACATCCTTCTCACCTGCATCCGGCTCAGCGCCACCGATCCGTTCGGCAATCCGTGTGAGCGGCAGGCCACCGCTGGCGGCACCGACCGCTACGCTCAGCGCATCGCCGCCGCCGCACCGAAGATCGTCCGGGTGCTGCAGGGCATCCGGCAGCGCTCGCCGCACGCGACGGTGCTGCTGGTGGGTTACCTGCGGATCCTGCCGCCGGCAGTGGGGTGCTACCCGGTCTTCCCGATCGCCCACGGTGATGTGCCGTACCTCGACGGGCTGCAGCAGCAGCTCACCGCCATGCTGGCCGACCAGGCCTTCAACCATGGCGCGGTCTTCGTCAACTCCTACGGGGGCTCGCTGGGCCGCGACGCCTGCCAGTTGCCCGGCGTGAAGTGGGTGGAGGGGACCGCGCCGACCAGCCCGGCCGCCCCGGTGCACCCCAACATCACCGGCATGCAGGCAGTGGCCGCTTTCGCCCTGGACGTGCTCAGCGGCCTGGGCGAGGCGGCACCTCTGAGCTGACGGTGACGGGCAGTGTCGTGCGCCGAGCGGTGGCGAACCGGGGCCGCCCGGCGAGGTTGACGTGGTCGGCCACGTCGGTGAGCACCCGTCGGGCGGCCAGCAGCGCGGGGACTGCCACCGCGTGCGAGTCGTCGTGTTCGATGGCGATACTTCCGCCCTCGCGCAGCAACCGGGTGCCGGTGCGCACCACGTCAGGGATCACGGCGAGGCCATCGTGACCCGCGAAGACGGCGGCGGGCGGATCGTGCAAGGCGACCTCGGGCGGCAGCGGCGTCCCCACCGGCACATAGGGTGGGTTGCACAGCACCAGGTGCGCCATCCCGTCCAGCGCGCCGAGCAGTCCGGGATCGGCGATGTTACCGGCATACAGCACTACCGGCGTGTCCCCCGCCGCAGCTCGGGTGTCGGCGTTGCGCCGCGCCCAGCTCAATGCCACGGGGTCCCGTTCCACTGCGTGGACGTGCGCATCGGGCCTGGCGTGCGCCAGCGCTAGCGCCAACGCACCCGATCCCGTGCAGAGATCGATCACCAGCGGCTGCGCCACGCCCTCCAGCGCGGCCAGACCCCAGGCCAGCAGCACTTCGGTCTCGGGGCGCGGGATGAACACGCCAGGCCCCACCGCCACGTCGATGGCACCCATGACGGCAGTCCCGGTGAGGTGCTGCAGCGGCACCCGCTTTGCGCGCCGGTACACCAGCATGCGCAATGCCTCGACCACGGGTGGGTCAACCAGCGGAACCATCGGAAGCCGCCCTCGCGGCACGCCGACCACATGCGCCGCGAGAAGTTCGGCGTCCACCCGCGGGGAGGCCACACCGGCGTCGGTGAGGATCCGTTCCGCCTCGAGTATCGCAAGGCGCAGTGGTTGCCTACTCACCGGTGGTCCACTGATGAGGGCCCACTCACGAGCCCCGCAGGCGCAGCTCACGATCAGCCCCGACCAGCGCGTCCAGCACCCCGTCGAGGTCCCCGTCGAGCACCGCATCGAGGTTGTAGGCCTTGTAGTTGACGCGATGATCAGAGATCCGGTTCTCCGGGAAGTTGTAGGTGCGCACCCGCTCGGAGCGGTCCACGGTACGAACCTGCGAGCGGCGCTGTTCGGAGGCCTCCTGCTGGGCTTTCTCCTCGGCGAGCGCCTGCAGCCGGGCCCGCAGCACGGCGGTGGCCCGGATCCGGTTTTGAATCTGGGACTTCTCGTTCTGGCACGACACCACGACCCCGGTGGGAAGATGGGTGATACGCACCGCGGAGTCGGTGGTGTTCACGCTCTGTCCCCCAGGACCAGAGGAACGGTAGACGTCGATGCGCAGGTCCTTGTCCTCGACGTCGATCTCGACGTCGTCCGGTTCGGGGTAGACCAGCACCCCTGCCGCCGAGGTGTGAATCCGCCCGGACGACTCGGTGACCGGGACCCGTTGCACCCGGTGCACCCCGCCCTCGAACTTCAACCGCTCCCATACACCAGGCGCTGGCAGCTTGAGAGACGACTTCACGCTCACTGTGACGTCCTTGTAGCCGCCCAGGTCGGACTCGGTGGCATCGAGGACCTCGGCTTGCCAGCCGTGCCGCTCGGCGTAGCGCAGGTACATCCGCAACAGGTCCCCGGCGAACAGCGCGGACTCCGCGCCACCCTCCCCGGACTTGATCTCCATGACGACGTCGGAGTCGTCGTGCGGATCGCGGGGCAGCAACAGATCGGCTAACTCGGTTTCCAGCTCCGGGATCCGGTCGGCGACGATGTCAGCCTCGGCGGCGAAGGCGGGGTCCTCCGCGGCCAGCTCATGGGCGGCCTCGACGTCGCCGCGAGCCTGATCCAGCTCGCGGACTACCCGCACGATGCGGGATAGCTCTCCGTAGCGCCGCCCTACCTTACGGGCCGTGTCGGGATCAGCATGCAGCGCGGGATCGGCGAGCTGACGCTCCAGCTCGGCGTGCTGATCCAGCAGCGCCTGAACTGCCGCGGTGTCCACCGAACTCACCCAATCCCCACTGGCCCCGATCTCTACTCTGACCTACTTCTGCCGTTTGCCGTAGCGCTTCTCGAAACGCGCCACCCGACCACCGGTGTCCAGTATCTTCTGCTTGCCGGTGTAGAAGGGGTGGCAGTTGGAGCACACCTCGACGTGGATCTGACCGTCATGCTTGGTGCTGCGGGTGACGAAGACGTTGCCACAGCCGCAGGTGACCTGCGTCTCAACGTACTCCGGGTGGATGCCCTGCTTCATGGATGTCCTCTCCTCATGGCCGCCGGGTCCCCGATGCGTGGATGCACGGGGTGAACCGGAGCCGGACCGCGTGGGCAGCAGTGAGCCGTCACAGTGTGCCAGACGGCCCAACCAACGATGAAACCATCGGCGCTCACGCGATGTTCCCGCCATCATCGGTCCAGCGGTGCGGTCATCAGACGAGAGCCGCTAGGCGCGCGTGGGGGGTGCGGTGCCAGATGTGTTGCGTGGTGGGTGTGACGGTGAGTCCGAGATCGGCCGGTTCGGGCCGTTTCAGGTCGTTCCAGCGGTGGTGGGCCTGTTCCACGGTCTTCCAGGGGTTGTGGGTGCCGTCGTAGCGCACCAGGTGCTCACCAGTGGTGAGCTCGGCCCAGGAGCCGTCGTCGGCGACCCCGCTGGCGCAGTCGCGGTCACCGCTGCGGTAGTGATCGCTGCGGCCGGTGCCGAGGTAGAGGTGGAGGAAGAACCGGAACGCCGGATCGGCGAGCGCGGTCGGGGCGAGGTCGGTGGTGGTCTCGCGCACGCCGAAAAGCTGGTCGGGGGTGAGCTCGGGCAGGCGGCTGAGCTGGTCGGCGCTGCGACGGGCGGCCATGAACAGACCCGGGTAGCTCAGGAAGCGCCCGGTGGCGCTGCGATCGGTGTCGACGCGCAGCCGGACCAGGGCGCTCGCCCCACCGAGTTGCAGGTCGCTAAGGATGGCGCCGCCGGGGCGGACCTGGTCAACCCACGCTATCGGGATGGTGGGGACGCTGCAGGTGGCGATGATCCGATCGTAGGGGGCGTGGTCGGGCCAGCCGGCGGTGCCATCGACGGTGGCGAGCCGTGGGTGGTAGCCGAGGTCAGCGAGCCGGTTGCGGGCGGTGGCGATGAGGCCGGGGTGGATGTCGACGGAGTGCACGTGCTGTGCGCCGAGGCGGTGGGACAGCAGGGCGGCGTTGTAGCCAGTACCCGTTCCGACCTCGAGTACCCGCATGCCATCGGCGAGCTCCAGGTCTTCGAGCATGCGGGCCATCAGGCTCGGGCGGGTGGACGAGCTGGCCGGCACGGTGAAGGGGCGCAGCGCGTAACCGGGGCGGATTTGGGCAAGTTGGGTGATCAGGCTGTCGTCTGAGTACACCTCAGTCAGCCAGGTTTCCCGCTGGGCGGGGTCGTGACCATCAACGGCGCGAAGATCACCGCGCTGATCACGGCGGTAAATCCGCGGGACGAACAAGTGCCGGGGCACCGCAGCGAACGCGGCTCGCCACCCGGGTGTGCGCAGTGCTGCCTCGGCGGTCAGCTCAGCGACCAGCTCACGCACGCGCGGTCGCCACTGGTTGTCGGGGAGACCGGCCGCCGCCGCCGCTGTACTCATCGCGCGCATTCTCCCATCAACAGCTCAGCGAGTGCGTCGGCGATTAGGAACGTCAACGTGCCAAACCATGACGGTGCCGACCACTGAGCATCCTGAAACATCTGGCGCTAGCTGCGCAGCGATGGTGCGCGTCGTGAACGCGACGCCACCGACGTGGGCAGTGCGTGGAGATGTCGGTACCGTCGAGTTCACGACGCCCGACGGATTTCCGTCAGCGTCTGGCCGAGCTGCCGCCGAGACATCGACGCGCGCACGCTCCTTCCGTCCGGCCTGCGGTGTCAGAAGCTCACTCCACCCGCGATATCGCGAGCTTGGAGAACATTCCCACTGACGGTACCAGTAACCCCATTGACAACACCGCCATTGTCGGCGCGCTGCCGCGTTAACACGTGGCCCCATATCGCGCGCAAGTCTGCGGCGAACTGCGGGTCCGAGCTTTCCGCTCTCGCCAACTCTTCACTTAAGGCGTGAACCTCCGGGGAATCCGGAGGGCAACCCTCAGCATCGTCGAGCACCCCAGCCGCTTGGGGTGAGCCAGCGAACTTCTTCTTGACCAGGTCGTACAATCCCGTGGCACCCTTGCCGGCGAGTGCGGCGGCTATAGACACGAGAATCGGATCAGGCATATGAATCTCTCCTCCAGTCTAGCGTTTACTAGCCTCGAAGGCGCCAAGAACAGGCGCCGAGACCGTCAGTCCACCACACGGCCGGCCGCAAGCGCAGATCCGGCAAGTCGATGGGGGGACCGGCATAATCGGCCATGGTGGACCAACGAACCGTGACAGCATCACCTGCTGATCTCTTGTACTGGGGGCACGTTGACTGAGTCAGCCAGAGCGGACGGCCCGGGCTGCTTCGGTGGAGCGGCCACGACACAACCGGACGATACGCGTTCGGACAACAGGCCGGCGGCTGGCCGGAAGCAGCCGCCGGAGGGCGGAACGCGCAACGCACTGTCCGGTCGCGCGGACAACGTCGTGCAAGCCCGTGAGATCCAGGGCGGTGTGCACGTGCACCAGCCGAGGGCGTCATCCCTGCCAGCGCCGAGACAGTTGCCGGCCGACGTCACATTCTTCACCGGCCGGGACGCCGAGTTGGGCACGCTTGATGCCCTGCTGGATCGCGACGAGCCCGCCGCTGTGGTGATCTCCGCCATCGCGGGCACCGAGGGGATGGGCAAAACCTCGCTGGCGGTGCACTGGGCGCACCGGGTCCGGAAACGCTTCCCCGACGGGAAGCTGTATGTGAACCTGCGGGGCTATGACCCTGGCCCACCGGTCACCCCGGACCAGGCTCTGGACGGATTCCTGCGGGCGCTAGACGTGCCCGGCCGAGAAGATCCCCCATGACGTGGACGCGCAGGCCGGCCTGTACCGGTCACTGCTGGCCGGGCGGCGGATGGTGGTGGTGTTGGACAACGCCGCCAGCCCCCACCAAGTGCGGCCGCTGCTGCCCGGCTCACCAACCTGTGTGGTGGTCGTGACGAGCCGAAACCAGCTATCCGGGCTGGTCGCCCGCGACGGGGCGCACCGTCTCACGCTCGATGTGTTGCCCCCGGAGGACGCGGTCACGCTGCTGCGCTGCGCTGTTGGGCACGACCGGGTCGATGCCGAGCCGGAGGCGGCGGCCGAGGTGGCCCGACACTGTGAATATTTGCCGTTGGCATTGCGGATCGCCGCCGAACGGGCAGCCGCCCGCTCCCACCTGAAGTTGGCCGATCTCGCCGAGGAACTCGCCGTGGAGCGCGATCGGCTGGATGTGCTCACGGCGGATGACGACGAAGTCACCGGGGTGCGGGCGGTGTTCTCCTGGTCTTACCGCATGCTGGCACCCGAGGCCGCCCGGGTTTTCCGGCTGCTGGGCCTGCACCCCGGCCCCGATGTCGGTGTGGCGTCCGCCGCCGCGCTCACCGGGAGCACCACGACCGCAGTACGATGCCAGTTGGCTGCGCTGACCAGCGCGCACCTGTTGACCGAGACCCGAGGCGATCGCTACCAGTTCACGACCTACTGCGCGGCTACGCCGCCGAACGCGCCTCACTCGACGAGTCAGCTGACGAATGCGCCAACGCAACGCACCGGGTCCTTGCGTGGTACCTGCACACGGCCCACGCCGCGCTCTACGCCCTGTACCCACAACACCCGGAGATCCCGCTTGACCCCCTCATGGTGAGCTGCCAGCCACTGGTCTTCACCCACCGCGACCAGGCATTGCAGTGGTTCGACACCGAACACACCAACCTCATAGCCGCCATCCGGCTCGCCACCGACACTGGCCACCACACTATCGCCTGGCAACTTCCGAGTGCCATGTGCACATTCTTGATGCTGCGCTACCACTGTGCCGACCTGATCACCGTTCACCAACTCGGTCTCGCCGCCGCCACACACATCCACGATAAGCTGGGGGAAACATGTGCACTCGGTCACCTCAGTGAGACATATGTATGGCTTGGGCGGTTTGAGGAGGCTCTTCCTCTTATTCTGCGAGGGCTGAGCGTCGCACGAGAGACTGGGAACCGGTTGACCGAAGGCAATTCACTGGGTGACCTCGGGGAGGTGGACTTGCATTTTAGGCGGTTAGAGGAGGCCGCCGACCATTATCAACGGTCCCTGGCCATCTACCGTGACGTCAACCACCGGCGAAACGAGGCCCTCATACTGGTCCGTCTTGCTGAATTAGCCCGAGTTCGGCAACACTTCGAACAGGCTGTCACCTACGCCCAAGACGGCCTAGCAGCAAGACGAGAAATCAACGATACGTGGGGCGAAGCATTCGCTCTACACACCCTCGGGCTAGTCTACCTCGATCTCCGTCGATTCCACGAGGCCGCTGATCACTTCCAGCAGGCCCTGGCAATCAACCGCGAACTTAGCGACCGACGCTCAGCCGCCCAAACTCTCCATCACCTAGGTGAAACTCTACAGGCCATAGGTCAGCTGTCTGAAGCACGTGAATCCTGACTTGAAGCTCTCAGCATTTTCGACGATCTGGGTGACCCGGAAACAGCCCAGGTTCGTGTGTGTCTGGAGACCCTCGATGCCCACAATTCCGATCAGCGTCGGTAACCCGCGTCGGATACAGCAGTTTCACCATGTCGTGACATGAAAAAATGAGGCCCCGCCCTCTCAGGTGTTGAAGGCGTGGCTTCGTGGCGTCTGGTGCTACAGCCGGCTGAACTCTCCGTCCCTCGCCTCGGCGAGGAACGCGTTCCACTCGCCGGGGGTGACGATGAGGATGGCGCCGTTGCCCTTGTCCTTGGAGTCGCGGAGCCCGACAGCCGTACCCAGGAACGCTACTTCCACGCACTGGCCGCCGTTGTCCCCGCTCCGGGTGCTCTTGCGCCACACCGCATGGGTGAAATCTGGGGTGGTCATGATTGTACTTCCTTCTCGTCAGCCAGACGGATGATCAGGTTCCGGGACTCCACCTGACCCATCGCCGCTGCGCTCAGGCGGCTCCATAGCGCAGTGTACGCCTCGACCGCGTCCGGAGCATCCAGATAGTCGGCGTCCGTGAAGGTCTCCAGATAGATCACGTCTGAGGTGGCGTCGTGATCGAACCGGAGGATGGTGAAACCGACCCAGGCGGCTCCGAAGGTCTGGGCGTCGAAGGGCAGGACCTGTAGCTCGACGTTCGGCCGCTCGGCTACTTCGGCCAAGTGAATGAGCTGCTGGTGCATGATCGTGGCGTCACCGATGTTCCGCCGCAGTGCTGACTCGCTCAGGATGAAGTGCAGCGTGGTGTCCGACTGGTCGAGGATGGCTTGCCGTTCCAGGCGCACCTTGACATGTCGGCTCACCTCGTCGTCGGTGACCCGTGGGCGGGCCGTGGCGTTCATCGCGTGGATGTACGCCTCGGTTTGGAGGATTCCGGGGACGACCTCGGGTTGGTACCAGCGGATCTCGCTGGCATCGGTTTCGAGGTTGACGTAGGCGCGGAACCAATCCGGGACGACGTTGCGGAAGCCCGTCCAGCGGCCACGCTGCCGTCCGGCCCGGGCAAGATCACGCATCCACTCGGTTTGCTCACCGGTCACACCGTAGAAGTCGAGCAGCAACGCCAGGTCGGTCAGCTTGATCCCGCTCTGACCCAGTTCGAGCCGGCTGATCTTGCTGGCCGCCGCGTCGATGACGGCCGCTGCCTCCTCCTGCGTCTTGCCCGCTTGATCACGAGCGCGTTTCAGCGCTTTACCCAGCCTCCGGCGCTGGATCATCGGTGTTGCCATCGGTCAGTGCCTCCTCCCCCATCGGCCAGGACGCTCATCCTGGACTACCGGGCGCTGAGCACGTAGGCAGGGGTGTACCACCTAAAATAGGTTCCTAAAATGGTCGCCCACGTGTATGCTGGGAATCCAGCACCAGAGTTCAGATTAGGAGTTCATTATAGGAGCCTGAGCAGAACAGCACTCATGGAGGCAGATCGATCCGTTGAACGCTTCCCCAAGCCGGCCGGACCGGCGACGCCTGGCCCCCCGAGCCCGTCGCCGGTCTGGCCTTCCACGCAGCACGGGGGAATCAGCCGTGACACCCCTGACCTCCGGCTACCCGCGAGCAATTGATGATCTTGACGATGACGTGATCCGGCAGATGGAGGTTGGCCTTGAGAAACTTGCCGACGGCTTCGTCAGCGGACGCCGAGGATTCCCATCGTGATCGAAGGAAACTTCACATGAGCCGCCGTCCGGGCGGAGCCACACCCCGCGCATCGCCTGTCGGGTGGGTGTTCCTTGATCGCCACCGTGAAGGCGGATTCACGGTTCGGTGGCGGCGGGGTGATCGGGTGGCTTACGTGTTGGACGGTCAACGGATAGGCGATCACGGGATGGCCGACGTCCTGGGAACCATCCCAGTTTTGCCGGCTGGCTGGACTGATCTTGCTGAGATTCGGTCGCTGGGGCAGCGGTGGGCGCGGGGACGGTGAGTGGAGGTGTGCTCCTACGACCCCGTCAGCCGACCGTGATCGTTTTCACGCCCCAGCCGGTGTAGACCTCCGGCGTAGTGGTCATCACGGGTCGTCCCGTCGGCCAGTCAGCCGTGGGCCGGCCCGCGTCGATCGCCTGAGCGCTTCGCCAATCGACCCCGGCGGCGATGAAGCCGCCCACATCGGCGGCAGCGGGATAGTCGAG
Organism: uncultured Actinomycetota bacterium; assembly: GCA_963822695.1. Classification (GTDB taxonomy): domain Bacteria; phylum Actinomycetota; class Actinomycetes; order Mycobacteriales; family Pseudonocardiaceae. The sequence goes on along the minus strand of CAWGJH010000017.1, from coordinate 14,011 downwards.
CTCGATGACCCGCACCGCAGGCAGCACGCCAATGTGATCAGCCAACCCCGGTCGCGCCGCGACGGCCGCGACCACACAGAGGGAGGGGGCGTAGATGTAACGACCAGGCTGCGCATGGGCCTGCGCAACCAACCCGGCCAGCAACCGGTTCCCTGCGCCCAGCGTGAGCAGGGCGGTATGGTCGAACACCACAGCGACCAGCGGTGCGGTCACCGCCGAGGATGAAAGACCTGCGCCGCGTCGCTGATCGAGGACGGCGACCGACCGACCTCCAGCTCTCGCCAGAACTCCGGGGTGTTCCCGCCATCATCGGCTCAGTGCGCGGTCATCGGGCGAGGGACGCTAGGCGCGCGCTGGCAGTCGGTAGGTCAGCTGGTGTCGGTCCGCGGCCAGTACTGCCCGGCTGACCTCGACGGGTCGCCCATTGGCGGCGTAGGTCGTCCGAGTCAGCACGAGCACCGGGACACCGTCGGCGAGCCGCAATGCCTGTCGTTCCGCCGGTGTGGCGGCCCGCGCGCTCACCTGCTCCTCGAAATCGTCCAGTTCCAGGCCGAGGCGCTCCAGGGCTGCCACGGTACCCCCGGGTAGCTTCCGAGGCTCGGCGATCGGTGTTCCTCGAGCAAGGTCGAGGGGGTAGTAGGAGTCCGCGAGCTGCACCGGCTCATCGTCGAGCAGCATCACCCGCCGACGCACGATCACGGTGGAGCCGGGCTCAACGCCCAAGAGCCCGCCAACATCGTCCGCAGCGGCAGCCTCGCCCACGCCCGTGAGTTCCTGGGTGCCTCGCATGCCAAGACGCTCGGCTTCCGACTGCCACGACGCGCGAGGTTGGTCGCCGGCCTGAGTCACGTACGACGTCGAGACGTGCATGACCGGGCGCGGGATGCGCACGAAGGCACCCCGCCCGTGCTCCACCGTCACCAGCCCCTGCGCGGCGAGCAGCCGGACAGCTTTGTTGATCGTGGTGCGGTTGAGACCGTACCGCTCGGCCAGCACGCTCTCGCTCGGTAGTGCCTGGCCGGGTGGATACTCGCCCGCGACGATCGCTTCCCGGAGACGATCCGCTACCTGTTGGTAGCGGGCGACTGGCGGAGTGGTCATCAGTGTGCACTTCCTTGGGTTGACGACCTGGGCTGCACCATAGCCCTAACACACGGCACGTGCCATGTGTTCCTTGACGGCCCAGTTGTCGATGATGCATACTCTTGCTCATGACACGTGCCACGTGTCATGAGCCGTCACACCCTCCGCTCAACGCTGAGGAGAACGAAGATGCTGACGACAGTGGAGGTGGGTCGTGGCCAGTTCAGTTTCTCCGCAGCCCATGCCGGACTGCACGACGGCGAGCTCGAACCCCTGCACGGCCACACTTTCCAGGTCACGCTGCGACTGTTGGGCACCCCTGGCGATGACGGCATGCTGGTCGATTTCGGCGAGATCAATGCCGGCCTGCGGGAAGCCATAGCCCCGTTACGCAGCCGCACGATGATGCCTGGACATGCCCCGGAAGTGCTGATCACGTCGGAGAACAACACCGTGTCGATCGTCGCGGGTCGCAAGCGCTACGTTCTGCCGGCCGAGGATGTCGTAGTCCTCCCGCTGGTCAACACCACCACCGAGGCCATCGCTGATTACGTGCTCGAGCGGGTGCTGCCGTACCTGCACGGCTATAGCCTGACCACAGGGGAGCTGGAGGTCTCCGAGGCCCCGGGTACCTCGGCAACCGCCCGCTTCGACTTCACCTGACGTGATCACCATGCGCCACGCCGCCACCCGGAACGTTGACGAGCTGGCCCTCTGTCATCGTGACCGCACCAAAGCTCTGCTCGCGTACGCGATCGAGCAGCATGCCACTGGCCAAGGGCAACCCCTCGAACAAGCCGGGGACGGTCCGTGGGATGTGTGGTGGATCTGCTACCGCGCCCAACGCACCGCTGCCGAGTTCAGCTTGGACCCTGGCCGTGCGACCAGTCACTGCGAGGTCTGCGCCATCGACGCCAGCAGCCTGGCCTTCCGTGCGCCGCCCGAGCACCCGAATGGGACGCCCCGAGGGGAGTGCTCGTGCTTGCTGGATTGGGCACGGTCGATGCGGCAGCCAACCCCCGACATCATCTGGCCCGGGTGGCGACTGACAGTGAGTATGGTCAAGCCCGGCAGTAACCCGGTCCCAGTGCGCGGGTTACTGGCCCAGAATTACACCGTCGTTGAGGAGGTCCAGCGACGCCTGACGCCGGCGGACGTGCGCCGGTTGTACCCCGACGCCTACGGGCGAGACTATGTGGCCCACCGGGACGACTACCTCACCTCGGCCCCGGTCACCGTGTTCGTCCTCCTCTCGTCACCCTCGGCGATCGGGAAGGCCAATGACATCAAGCTCGACATTCGTCGCCTCCTCGGCGACGGTGACGCGCTGCGCAACCACCTGCACATGCCCGACAGCCCCGGCGACGCCTTCGCCGATCTCGATCACCTCACGGGTACTGAGACGTTCAGCCGACTCTACGAAAGGTATGAGCGTGACCGAGCAGCACAGCGTCTGGCTTGCTACCGGGCTCTACTGGAACAACCGGACCCCCGGCCTAGGACTGGTTGATCCCAGCGGCACCGAACGCACCCACCCAGTCCCACCGGGCACCCCGGTGGGCTACCAACTCGGTGGGCAACGCTGCTGCACCGGCGTCTGGCTGGCCCAGCAACAACGGCGCCAACCTTGCCCCTTCGGCCACCCGATCCCGCCACCGGCCACCCGAGCCCAGTGCGACCCGTGCGGGGCAGTTGATCCCGGCAAGAGGTTCGCGCGCAACGCCACCCTCGATAATGGGCGCGAGTACGCGCTGTATCTGGCCTGGTTCGGACCTGGCCTGACCAAGGTCGGGTTGACCGCCACCGAACGCGGCGCCGACCGGCTCGCCGAACAAGGCGCGCTGGCCTTCACCTGGCTCGCCCACGGCCGCCTCCCCACCATCCGGGCGGCCGAGCAACGCGTCTCGGCCAGTGGTCTGGCGCCCGAGCGGCGCCAGCGTCGCGTCAAACTCACCAGCTGGTGGAAACTCCCGGACCACACCCAACGCCACGAGCAGCTGCGCGCCGCCTACCAGCAGATCATCGAGACCGTGCCGTGGCCCACAGGGCTCAACCGAGAGGCATGCGCAGTGGTTGACCAGGTCGAGCTGTTCGGCCTCGGCGCGCTCCCCAATTCCTACCAGGAGATCACCGCCCTGGCCAGCGACGCGGTGCTCAGCGGAACCGTGCGCTGCGCAGTCGGGCGCGAACTGCTAGTTGACACCCAGGACGGGCCGCTGCTGGCTGATACCCGCCTGCTGGCCGGATGGCCCCTACACCCGACCGCCGCAGCACCCACCGGCCTCACGCTGCGGGCCTGCGATAACGCGCGCAGCGATGACGCCGCAGCCCAGGCATCCCTGTTCTGACGCGAGCACCGGCTGGTACCCGGTGCTGGTGCTGGAGGGCATGCCCGGCGCGGGCAAGACCACCGCAGCCACGGCCTTGGCTGCCCAGAACTGGACTGTGATCGGCGAGTACACGACCGGCACAGGGGTCGTCGTGCCGATTCAGAAGCACCCGGACGTCGACGACGACGCTGGCCACCAACGCAATTGGATGCGCAAACACCACCAGGTCTGCGCCGCCCGCCGCCACGGCCCGGTGTTCTGCGACCGGGACTGGCTCTCCGCGCTGGCTTACGCTTACAGCGTCGCTGACACCGACCACGGTGAGCTACTCAGCGACCGAGCCCACTGGGCCTCTGACTGCCTCGACTGCGGCGGCCTCGCCCTCGGCAGCACCTACATCGTGTTTCAGTTGGACCCCACCATCAGCCTCCAACGACGCGCGAACCGGCTCACCCCCCGACATCCATGGAGCGGTCTGCCCGGCCTGATCCGCCTCGCCGCGTTCTACGCCGACCCCGCCAATGCCGTGGCCCCCGCGCACCCGGAGCTGGCCGCCCGGCTGTGCTCTGCCAACTGGCACCCGCTGCGCGACTGCTCACTCGACCACACCGTCGGGTACCTCCGCGACCTGGCATGCCGCCCATGACCAGACGCCAGCGTCCGACATTGGTGGTGGCGCTGCACGACGGGTTCTACGGCTGCGGCACCGGAGCCGGATACTCCAATCACGCACTTCTCCAGGTCCTCGTGAGTTTGCTCCCCACCCACGTACGGCTGGTCATGCTCCCAGTCCATCTTGAGTCCACCAGCCCGGAGTATGACCCGACCTGGCACGCCGAAGTCACAACCCTGCTCGCCCGCACCGATGCCGTGGTACATCCGGTGGACAACGGCACCGCAGGTCAAGTCCGGTTCGGGGGTCTGGATTGCTTCCGGCACCTTGTCAGCAACGCCGCCGACATCCTCACCCACTGCGTGCTGCCCGACGCCGCCCCCATCCTGATCTTGGCTCTGGACGCGCCATTCCTTGGCCTTGCGCCGCTACTGCCGACCCAGGTCGTGCCCAATCTGGTGCTGGTGCCACGCTCCACGGCGCGTGTCCACACCCCGGCGGATAGGGACCGGATCGCGTGGGAGTCGCATGGGCTGGTCACCGCCGCGGAACAAGGCGGACGGATCGCCACGATCTCCGACTACATGCGTGCCCACCTGAGCGCCTGCTACCAGGTGCCCGACAACGCCCTGATCGAACTGCCCAACGGCTTGAGCCCGACCGACTGGCGACTCACCCCGCCCAACAGTGGGCTCCTACCAAACCCAGCACGAGACGGATTCATGCTGGCGATGGGCCGCGCTCAGCCCTACAAGGGCTTCGACGACCTCATCGACGCTCTCGCCTTGCTGCGCCAGCAGTATCTGGCGGTACCGCATCTGGTGCTGGCTGCCGTCACCGATAACCCCGAGCTGAGCAGCTACCAGCAACACCTCGCGGCGAAGATCACCAACGAGGGCCTCGACATCACGCTGCTCACCCGGTTCCACCCCGATATCCGCCGCCTGCTCGCACACCCCGCATTGCGTGGCGTGGTCGTGCCCTCCCGCGCCGAACCTTTCGGCCGCGTCCCGATCGAGGCCTATGCGGCCGGAGCCAGCCCAGTGATCGCCACCACCGTTGGTGGCCTGGCCGAGCAAGTCAGCGACGGGCACACCGGATTCACCGCTGCACCCCAGGATCCCATCAGCTTGGCCGCCGCCCTGCGGCGCGCAGTCACCCTCACCCCCGCCGGACGTCACCGGATGCGGGATAACGCTCGGCGCTTTGCCGCCGCCCGTTACGACTACCCGCTTGCCGTTCGGAAGTTCCTCACCCAGGTCGCTCCGTGGCACTCTGAACAGCCTGGCGGTAGTTCAATCGACGTAGGAGGCGGCCAGTGTCGGCGACCCCGCTGGTGGGACACCCCACCGCCCAAACAGCCAACCACTGTCAGAGTCAGGGTCAGGATGGCGCGGATGGAGCTCGCTGATCCTGCCCACCGTCCGCACCCACGTCTGCGCTACCGGGCCTGCGTCGATGTCCACCTGATCTTGCGCCGCGGTGAGGAGGTCCTGCTCGGCAAGCGGCAGAACACCGGCTTCGCCGACGGCAGCTGGCACCTGCCCAGTGGTCATACCGAGGACCACGAGTCAGCTACCGCCGCGCTGATCCGGGAAGCCGACGAAGAGATCGGCGTGCGCATCGACCCCGCCGAGGTCCGGTTCGTGCATCTGATGCACCACCGCACCGACTCCGGACGCATCGCCCTGTTCTTCGAGGTGACCCGCTGGCACGGTGAGCCAGACAACCGCGAGCCGGACAAATGCGCCCGCTGGTGCTGGTTCCCGCTGACTGAGCTCCCCGCCGACATGATCCCGTACGCCGCTCAAGCCCTGACGCACTACACCAAAGGCGATGCCTACGCCGAACGCAACTGGCCTCACCGGTAGGGGTGGGCGACCACCCCTACCGGTTGGATGCGATTCGGTCAGTTAGTCGCCGCCGTTGCCAGCGGCGGACTTCGAGACCTGCATGAGAAACTCGATGTTGGTCCGAGTCTTGCGCAGGCGGTCCAACACCAGATCGATAGCCTGCTGAGATTCCAGCCCGGACAGCACTCGCCGCAGCTTGTGGTGAATAGCCAGCTCGTCCGGGGACAGCAGCAACTCCTCCTTGCGGGTACCGGAGGGGTTGATGTCGATGGCCGGGAAGATCCGCTTGTCGGCGATCTTACGGTCGAGCTTGAGCTCGGCGTTCCCGGTTCCCTTGAACTCCTCGAAGATCACCGTGTCCATCGTCGACCCGGTCTCCACCAGCGCGGTCGCGAAGATGGTCAGCGAGCCGCCATCCTCGATGTTGCGCGCCGCGCCCAGGAACCGCTTCGGCGGGTAGAGCGCGGTCGAGTCCACCCCGCCGGACAGGATCCGGCCGGATGCCGGTGCCGCCAGGTTGTAGGCCCGGCCCAGTCGGGTGATGGAGTCCAGCAGCACGACCACGTCGTGACCCATCTCCACCAGCCGCTTGGCCCGCTCGATGGCCAGCTCGGAGATCGTGGTGTGATCCGACGGCGGACGGTCGAAGGTCGAGGCGATGACCTCGCCCTTGACCGAGCGCTGCATGTCGGTGACCTCCTCGGGCCGCTCGTCGACAAGCACGACCATGAGGTGGCATTCCGGGTTGTTGGTGGTGATCGCGTTGGCGATCGCCTGCAGGATCATCGTCTTGCCCGCCTTGGGCGGCGAGACGATCAGCGCCCGCTGGCCCTTTCCGATCGGCGCGATCAAGTCGATCACCCGGGTAGTCATCACGCCCTGCTCGGTCTCCAGCCGCAGCCGCTCGTTGGGGTACAGCGGGGTGAGCTTGGTGAACTCCGGGCGCTGTTTGGCCTGCTCGACGTCCAGACCATTGATGCTGTCGACCCGAACCAGCGGGTTGAACTTCTGTCGCTGCTGCTCGCCGTCGCGAGGCTGGCGCACTGCTCCGGTGATCGCGTCACCTCGGCGCAGCCAGTACTTGCGAACCAGCGACAATGACACGTACACGTCGTTGGGCCCGGAGAGGTAGCCCGAGGTGCGGACGAACGCGTAGTTGTCCAACACGTCAAGGATCCCCGCAACGGGCAGCAACACGTCGTCCTCGCGGACTTCCAGCTCACCGCCGTCTCGGCGGTCACTGCTGCGGTCGTTACCGCGGTCACTCCGAGTGCGGCGGTTGCGGTCGCGGAAGCGCCGGCCGCGACGGCGACCAGCCTCGTCGTCGTCGTCGCGAGGACCGGTCTGGCCAGCCACGTTCTGGTTGCCGTTCTGGCTGGCCAGGCTCTGATCACCCTGGGTCTGATCGCTCCGGGTCTGATCGCTCCGGGTCTGATCGCTCCGGGTCTGATCACTCTGGGAGCGAGGTGCATCACCGCCGCGGACCGGACGTCGCCGCCGGTTGCGGGACCGATCCACACCGTCGATGTCCCCCTCTTGCTGGTCCCGGTCCTGCTGAACCCTGTTTTGTTGAGCCGGATCTTGCTGAGTCCGGTCATGCTGAACCGGGTCATGCTGAACCGGGGTCAGCGGCTCGACGCGACCCGACTCGACAACGGGGGCAACCTGCGGCTCGGCTGCTGTAGCTTCCATGCGGATCCCCGTTGAGGCCCCGGTCTGAGCCTCTGTTGTTTGGGTACCAGCTCCGTCCAGCGGAAGCTGCTCCACGGCGGCACGCCGCTGCCCACGGGGGGGACCCTCCCGCTCCTTGATAGCGGAGATCAGTTCGTTCTTGCGCATACCGGAGATGTTGGAGATGCCCATCTGACCGGCCAACTTGCGCAGGTCAACCATCACCATTGCGGACAGCCCGCTATGGCGACGTGGCGCCGTCCCATTGTCCGAAGACGACACAGTCCTCCGAGCTTGGTCGGCCGAAGGCTGGTCCGAAGATGCTGCAGCGGGAACGTCACTGCCCAACAGGTTGATGTCGCTCACACAGGTCCTTCCTAACCGACCCGAGACACGGCTCAGGCCAGCCTGTTCACCGTCCGGCGGTATGCGGACGGCGCCTGATCCGGTGCGGGAGGCTCGCGTACCCACAAGCTATCGGTGTCGAGCCGACCGGCACGGGACATGTTCAGCTGTGGCCAGGGTCTGGGTGCCAGCCTTCCCGCTACCACGGAACTGGCGGTCGGGAGATTGATCGTCCGGGTGAGAGGGCCCCGAACTCGGCACCGGCGCCCGTGCACACGGTGTCTGAACTTCACTCAGACTATCGGTACGGCGCCGTCACGGCAACAACTGCCCCGCTGATGGGTGGATCACCCCCCTGCGACGACAGCGGCACCGTCGCGGGCGACGTCGAGTCGGTACCGGGTGAAACCGGCGGTATCCACCACGGTCGGCAACCCGCCGCTGGCCGGCAATGCGAGCACCGTCGGCCCGGCACCCGATACCGCAGCGGGCACCCCGGCCGCGCGCAACGCGTCCACCAGCCGCCCCGTCGCCGGATAGGCCGCACGCCGGTAGGGCTGGTGCAACCGGTCCTCGGTGGCGGCCAGCAGCAGCTGCGGGGCCGCTGTCAACGCGTGGACGAGCAGCGCGACGCGCCCGGCGGTGAATGCCGCGTCGGCGTGGGGCACCTCAGCCGGCAGCAACCCACGAGTGACCTTGGTAGCGGAGGTGTCCTCCGGCACCAGCAGCACGGGTGCCAGATCCGGATGAGGCTCCACGCGAACGGCCTGGAAGGACTGACCGTCCCTCCAAGAGATCACCAGACCACCCAGTAGGCTGGCGCCAGCGTTGTCGGCATGCCCGTCGAACCCAGCCGCGAGGTCTAACACCGCTCCATCCGGTTCCATTCCCGCGAGTGCATAACCGGCCAGCACCCCGGCGACAGCGGCGGCCGCGGACGAGCCCAGTCCCCGGGAGTGCGGGATGTTATTGCGGCAGCGCAGCACCAGACCGCCGGGCCGGTAACCGAGCCGTGCGCCCGCCGCCCGCAGCGCGCGGACCACCAGATGCTCCTCGTCGGTCGGCACCTGCCCGGCGCCTTCGCCGTGCACCTCGATGCGCAGGCCCGACGCCACCGGCGTCACCTTCACCTCGTCATACAGCGCCAGCGCCAGTCCGAGGGCATCGAAGCCCGGCCCCAGGTTAGCCGTGGACGCTGGTACCCGGACCCGCACCGCGGGGTTACTCACTGCGCTCCGGCGGTCACGAAAGATCCAGGGCGGCCGCGACGGCGGCCGGGTCCGCTGGGGTGGGCTCGGGTTCGGGAATGCCGCGCAGCGCGGTGTCGGGGTCCTTGAGCCCGTGCCCGGTGACCGTACAGACAACCAGGGCACCGCGAGGCAACCGGCCGTCGCCCGCGACCAGCAACATCCCCGCCACGGCGGTAGCCGAGGACGGTTCGACAAACACCCCTTCCTGCCCGGCCAGCAACCGGTACGCGTCGAGAATCTGCTCGTCCGTGACCGCCTCGAACAGCCCGCCGGACTCCTCCCGGGCCCGCATCGCTCCGTCCCAGGACGCCGGGTTGCCGACCCGGATAGCGGTGGCGATAGTATCCGGCTGCAGCACCGGAGCGCCGTGCACCAGTGGCGCGGCACCAGCGGCCTGGAAACCGAACATCCGTGGCCGGCCAGCCACCAACCCATCGGTGTGGTACTCGGTGTAGCCCATCCAGTAGGCGGTGATGTTGCCGGCGTTGCCGACCGGCAGGCAGTGCACGTCCGGGGCCCGCCCCAGCACGTCGCAGACCTCGAACGCGGCGCTCTTCTGCCCCTGCAGCCGGACCGGGTTCACCGAGTTCACCAGTGCGGTCACCGGGTAGTCGACGGCTGTCTTGCGGGCCAGTTCCAGGCAGTCGTCGAAGTTGCCATCCACGGCCAGGATCCGCGCGCCGTAGGCGGTGGCCTGCGCGAGCTTGCCTAGCGCGATCTTGCCCCGGGGCACCAGCACGGCGCTGGGAATTCCGGCACGGGCGGCGTAGGCGGCGGCTGAGGCGGCGGTGTTGCCCGTGGAGGCACACAACACCGCCTCCGCGCCGCGGGCCAGCGCTTCGGTCACCGCCAACGTCATCCCGCGGTCCTTGAAGGAGCCGGTGGGGTTGGCTCCTTCGACCTTGAGGAGCACCTCGCACCCAGTGCGCCTGGACAGCGCGGGAGCGGGCAGCAGTGGGGTGCCGCCCTCCTGCAAGGTCACCACCCGGGAACCCGGACAGACCCGGATCCGGCCCGGGTAGGCCTGGATAACCCCAGGCCAGGGTTGGCACGCCGCCACCTGCGGCGCGGGTGTCACGGTCACCTGACCTCCCCTTCTACCCGCATCACGCTGATCACGTCGCGGACCGCGCCCAGACCGGCCAGCTTGTCCACTGTGGAGCGTAGCGCGGCGTCCGGCGCCGAGTGCGTGACGATCACCAGGTTCGCTCTGGCGCCGCCTGCCCCAGCGTTATCGGGCCCAGTGTTATCGGGCCCAGTGTTATCGGGCAGAGCGTGGTCAGAGGCGTGGCCGGTCTGGCGCACCGCCATGATGGACACCTCGTGCTCGGCGAAGACCTGCGCTACCTGCGCCAGCACACCGGGACGGTCGATCACCTCGAGGCTGACATGGTAACTAGTCGGGGTATCCCCCATCGGCCGGATCGGCAGGTCCGCGTAGGCGGACTCGCGCGGCCCGTAGCCACCCGCCACCCGGTTGCGGGCGACAGCCACCAGGTCGCCGAGCACCGCGCTGGCGGTCGGTGCCCCACCGGCGCCCTGACCATAGAACATCAGCGCGCCAGCAGCGTCCGCCTCGACGAACACCGCGTTGTAGGCCCCACCCACCGTGGCCAGCGGGTGCGAGCGGGGGATCATCGCCGGGTACACCCTGGCCGAGACCCACTCGGTGCCGGCTGTGTCGACCACTCGCTCACAGATCGCCAGCAGCTTCACCGTGCGACCGAGTTGCCGGGCCGCAAGGATGTCAGCGGCGGACACCTCAGCGATACCCTCACGATAGACGTCGGCGCTGGTCACTCGGGTGTGGAAAGCCAGGGACGCGAGGATGGCCGCCTTGGAGGCGGCGTCGTAGCCGTCCACGTCAGCGGTCGGGTCGGCCTCGGCGTAGCCCAGCCTGCTGGCCTCCTCCAGGGTCTCGGCATAGCCGGCCCCGGAGGAATCCATCGCGGACAGGATGAAGTTGGTGGTGCCGTTGACTATGCCGGTGACGCGGGTGATCCGGTCCCCGGCCAGAGACTCCCGCAGCGGGCGCAGCAGCGGGATCGCGCCGGCTACCGCCGCTTCGAAATACAGGTCGGCACCGGTGTAGTCGGCCGCGGCGTACAACTCAGGTCCGCACTCGGCGAGCAGCGCCTTGTTGGCGGTGACCACGCCCTGCCCGGCGCGCAGCGCAGCCAGCAGCAGTGACCGGGCCGGTTCGATGCCGCCGATCACCTCGATCACGACGTCCACGCCGTCCCGGCTGATTAGCTCGGCGGCGTCGGGGGTGAGCAGTTCAGCGGGCACCTCAGGATGCCGCCGTGGGCGTCGCACCGCCACGCCGACCAGCCGCACCGCCGCGCCGACCCGCGCGGCGAGCTCGGCGGACTGCTCGGTGAGCAACCGCAGCACCTCATGGCCGACGGTGCCGCAGCCCAACAGTGCCACACCGATGGGGGCGGCAAGGGTAGGTCTGCTCACGAGACCTCCAGAGACAGCAGGTCGGCCAACGTCTCCCGGCGCAGCAGCAACCGGTGCGTGCCGTCGCGCACCGCAACCACCGCCGGTCGGGGCAGCAGGTTGTACCGGCTAGACATCGAGTAGCAGTACGCGCCGGTACCGGCCACCGCGACCAGATCCCCCGGGGCCAGGTCGTCGGGCAGCCAGCAGTCCCGGACCACCACATCACCGGACTCGCAGTGCTTGCCGACCACCCGGGACAGCGCGGGCGGCGCCTCGGAGCGGCGCGAGACCAACCGGCAGTCGTAGCTCGCATCGTAGAGCGCGGTGCGCACGTTGTCGCTCATCCCGCCGTCCACCGACACATAGCGCCGGCGCTTCGATGCCACCACCGTGACATCCTTAGTGGTGCCTACCTCGTAGAGGGTCACTGTGCCGGGCCCGACGATCGCCCGGCCCGGCTCGATCACCAGCTCAGGGGTGGGCAGGCTGGCCACCTGGCACTGGTGAGCCACAATGGACCGCAGCTGCGCAGCCAGTTCGGACAGCGGCGGCGGGTCGTCCTCCGCGGTGTAGGCGATGCCCAGTCCACCTCCGAGGTCGAGCGTGGACACCCCGGCGATGGCGTCAGGCCCGTGCTCGTCCCGGATCGCCGCGAACAGGCCGACCATCCGGTACGCGGCGACCTCGAAGCCGTCGACGTCGAAGATCTGCGAGCCGATGTGGCTGTGCAGACCCACCAGGCGCAGCCCTTCGGATTTGAGCACTCGACGGACGGCCTCCGTCGCATCTCCGCCGGACAGCGAGAACCCGAACTTCTGGTCTTCGTGCGCGGTGGCAATGAACTCGTGGGTGTGCGCCTCGACGCCGACGGTCGCCCGGATCAGCACCGGCTGCACCACGCCGTGCCGGCGGGCGATGTCGTCCAGCCGGGCGATCTCCAGGAAGGAGTCGAGCACCACCGCACCGACTCCGGCCACGACGGCGGCGGTCAGTTCGTCGGCGGACTTATTGTTGCCGTGCATCGCGATCCTGTGCGCCGGGAAACCGGCGTGCAGGGCGACGGCGAGTTCGGTGCCGGTGCACACGTCCAGGCTCAGGCCCTGCTCGGCTACCCAGCGAGCGATCTCGGAGCACAGGAAGGCTTTGGCCGCGTAGTGCACCCGCCCGGGGGCGCCGAAGGCGGCCGCATGCTCGGCGCAGCGGGCCCGGAAGTCCGCCTCATCCACCACGAACAGCGGGGTGCCGTAGGTCTCGGCGAGCTCGCCGACCTCCACCCCGGCCAGCCGCACCGCGCCGTCGTCGCCGCGGTGTGCCCCGCGCGGCCAGACCGCCGGATGCAGCGCGTGCAGCTCAGCCTGGACAACGTCGGCGGAGCCGGTCGGGCACGGGCCTGAGGTGGAGGAACGGGCCAGCACGTCGGCATGGCGCGGCCCGGCCGGATGCGCCCTCACATCCGCTCCGGTGCGCTGAGGCCAAGCATGCCTAGCCCGTTAGCCAGCACCTGCCGGGTCGCCTGACACAGCGCCAGCCTGGCGGCGTGCCGCGGGCTCGGTTCCTCATCGCCCATCGGCAGCGCCCGGCAGCTACCGTCGAATCGATGATAGGCACTGGTCAACTGCTCCAGGTAGCGCACCACCCGGCGCGGCTGGCGCAGTTCGGCGGTCCCAGATATTGGCGCTGATGCCCGCACTGTCACCGACACTGCCACAATGCGCGGAAACTCGCCCAGCGTGCAGATCAACTCGCCTTCCCGCTCATGATCCAGCAGCTCAAGCCGGGCGCCCGCGCAGCTGATCTCGAGGTCGGCGGCGTGGCGGGCCAACGCGGCCAGCCGGGCGTGCGCGTACCGCGCGGCGTCCACTGTGGGTGGCTCGTCCAGGTCGGCCAAGCGGGGGGTAGGCCAGCCTGGAAGAGCACCGAAACGCTCCCCGGCCGCGAGCACCTGCGCGACGATCGCGCCGTGAGCCTCAGCCGCCAACCGCAGGTTGAGAAAGCCGGGACCGGCGACCTCGGCGGAGCGGACCCCCCGGCGCGGCGCCAGCGCCTGCGCCAGCCAGCCGGCGAACTCCCGCGGTGCCACCCCGGCCCGTGTCCCCGTCTGCAATGCCACAGTGGTCACGTAGTCACCGTGCCCGGGGTGACGTGGGCGTTGGACGGTGACCGTGGCCGGAAGCGCAGCCGGATCGAGGCCGTGGCCGGTCAGTATGTCGTGGGCGAGGGATCGGACCAGCTCGGCGAGTGCAGCGGGAGTCACCCCTCGGAGTCTAGGCAGGCCTCAGGCCCGGTCGGCGAACCAGTGTGGACGCCACCCTCCAGTTCTTCCAGGGCGCCGCGAGTGAGTACCGCTGGGCGTGCGCGGCCAGTACGGTACGCTCTGCCGTGGTACGCCCCCGTAGCTCAGGGGATAGAGCACCGCCCTCC
>CAWGJH010000016.1:0-374237 GCA_963822695.1 uncultured Actinomycetota bacterium | reverse complement strand
GGAGGCGGGAGCGCAGGTTCGAATCCTGCCGGGGGCACCCTTCACTGAGCAGCGGGTGTCCTACCGGGTACCGGAGCAAACCCGCCGTCGGGCCGAGGAACACGCACATGACGAAGGCCGATCGGTGTCCGAGGTCGCCCGCGAGGCACTGGAGCGCTACCTCGCAACGTGCGCTAGCGGCTCAATCCTCGGGCACGTCTTCACCGGAGAGAGCAGGTGGGCCGCGCGGCGCAGCATCCGCCGGTGCGCCTGGTCGAAGTCCGCCCGTTCCTCCGCGAGGAGCGCGGCGTGGATCAGGTGCTCCAGACAGGCCCTTAATTGGTCTGCCATGCCGGAGCTATACCGCTTCGTGAGGCATGTCACGCAGCCGCAACGGTGGCGGCGTTTCACGTTGTGTACCGTGGTTCTATGCCACAGAGGCCGCTCGCTGAACCCGTGTCGAAGTGCTTGATCGGTTTCTCAACGAGCGCTGCCCTCTATGGAGAGACGTGCCGCGGGTTCACCCACTAGTCGTTGATCTTCGCCCAGTAGCCGGGTAAGTGCGTCTTGAGGTATTCCGTGGACGCGTCCTTCTTCACTCTGTGAAGGTGGTAACCGGCGAAGAGGTGACCGTCCCACCCAAGTGATTCATCAGATTTCAGTGGCGGATGGTGCGCCCTATAGCGTTTAATCTCGACCTCCTCGACCACGGATGCATGTCGCGCGCCTTCCTGCTTGTCGCTGCCGGACAAGCACTCGAACCATCCCATGCGTGTTCCTCTCTGTCCTTTAGCGCAGCACCACGGAGATGCTCATCTCACTGACGAGTTTCTTGACTACTGTGACAAGATGGTCCAAGACAAGAAACCTCAACACGACAGCGAAGGTAAGCTGTGAATGCTTATTATCGAAACTGTTAGTCGCGAGACATCCTCTTCTGTCGGCGTACCATTACCTCTCGGGTGTAACTTACTAAACGATCATTGTTAGAGCAGTTGGAACCCGCGAAAAATCGGTTATATCGCCCCTCGACTATGTCGCTGCCGGCACTCGACAATCCCGCGCTGGTTACTCAGCGTGGCAGTGTAACTGTAGTACTAGCGAGTATTAGCGCTGTCGATGGCACACCTGCTATTCGGGGGATGTCTTCAAAATAGGCTGCCAGCTTCACTATACTCCTCGTAATTATAGACACGGTGGCGTACCACCTATATGAGTGAATTACACCGCTGTACTATAACGATGGGTAGCAGAGTGGTCGCGACAGGCAGTGTGAAGACTGCAACGCTTCGTAACGCCGGATACTTCACCCCCAGCGCGGCGGTGGCGTAGCTGCCGGGGTTGGCAGTGGCGGGCACAGGGGGCACTGAGAGCCCCGGGGACGGCTTAAGCGTTGAGCCGTTGACCATGCCCAGACTCGCCCAAGTCCTCCGCCCGGGCGTTCCGACAGGTCCCATTTACTCTAGTCAGCGCAGGGCCCGTGTTCGACCGATTACCACTCTCCGGAGGCGGGAGCGCAGGTTCGAATCCTGCCGGGAGCAGCACTTCTGACCAGCCAGGATGGTCAGACCGGCTTGACGCTGGGTAGTTCATGGAATCATTCGTGGATTCAGTCGCGCTACTCTCTGTTCATAGCTGGTCGCCGAAGCCGCGCTCGCGACCACATCGAGACGCTCCCGCCGAGAGCTTCCGGGCCAAGGTATGCGCCCGGATCGATCCCCTGACTGGCAAGCGGCGGTACCTAGCTAGTTGAGACCGCCGCAAGCGGGGTGCAGCCAAAATCACGCTCGCAAAGCTTCAGCGCCAGGTTGACGAAGACTGGCACCCGAAGACCACCATCGCCGTTCGGCAGGCCACCACGCAGCGGCTTGAGGTCGCCGAACTGGAAGTCACCACCCGCGAACGGTACGACGATCGCTCCGCCTCTACATCCTGCCGATCCTAGGCGACATGCTGGCGAGCAAGCTCGACGCCGAGCTGCTGGAAAGTTTCTACGCGCGACTGCACCGCTGCCGCGAGCTGTGCACGGGACGATTCCGCGCAGGGCATGAGCTTCCCTCTGTAGCACTGACACCCCACTTGAGATGGCCTCGGCCACCAGAAAGGATGCCGCTGTACCGCCTACTCGCCCTGCGGAGTTCCGTCGTCGTGCTGGTGGGTTGGCCCGTGAGCGGGCCAACCCGATCGCTGAGTTGGCGAAGGAATAACGGCGATTGGCGACGCGATACAGACTACTGTCAGGAAGATTAAGAGTGGTCTCTTGCCCTTTCTACCAGCCTTTCTCAACCAGCCAGAACCCTGGTTAGGAACGCATGATGCTCCAGACCCTCTGCCAGTACCGAGTTGACCCTGTCAGCCGTGATAGGAATAAGCGCGGCATTCGCGGTATTCTTCGGGATAGCCCGCAGGGTGTCCCGCACTCCCGCCACGCTTCGCTCGATGGATTTCACCATCGCCACAAGGGAACCCAACAGTAGGATCACTACGATCAAGACGCCGACGCCCATGGCTATCGCGACCCACCAAAAGGTGATCTCTTCAGGCGCATAGCCGTCCGGTCCACCGGCGTACCCAAACATAAATAACATCGCTAACCTCCAAGCCTAGCGCGTCCGCGTTCCAGGCCTCCGAGAATGACCTCAGCATGGTCGATCGTCTGTCGTAGATCCGCCAACGGGAGCGTGTTCCGATATGACTGCTGCAGAGCCTGGTTGATCTCTGGAGCCTGACGGGCGATCCGCGCGGCGAGAACCAGGATCGGGGCCACCAGCGCGACCACCACCGCGATGACAACGACGGCGATCGCGAAACCCAGGTACCAGCCGAACAAATGTGCTTCACCGGGCCCGGGCGCCTGTTCCGCAAGCAACACCATCCCGTAGACCTCCCTTCGTTAGCGGTTGTAAGGAGATGATCCGCAACCCCTAACGCATCAGAACGTCCTTGTCGGGCGAGATCAACTGCGAGCCGCATTCCTGATGACCGCACGTGAAATCGTGCATCCCTTACTCCTTCGATTCGATTCCACACAACCGGCGACTGGACGACATTGGGTCCTTAAACCTGTTCTGCCATAGATCGTACCGGTGCGAGATTAGCATTGACCGAGGGCAAGACCTCGGGAACCGTCCTCGTCTGATAGGCGATCGCGTTGACACCCACGATGACCGCACCAAGCGTCCAAGCGACGTGCTTCAACTGATAAATCACCTTCAACAGTGAGATACCGACAACGGCCACGATCAACGCGACGGCGAGCAACATAACCCACGCGACCAAGGGCATGACTTCCTCCTATTCTTGGATCGTGTTCATCAAGTCATTAGCCCACTAGACGCCTAGTGCGCCCAGCAGATGACCAACGCGTTTCACGTAGCGGGTCGCGCCGATAGATATCTCCTTGACCGCGCTGTCTGTCACAGCCAATAGCGCCGGCACATTGTCAAGTTTCCCAGTCAGGATGACGCCGTTGTGCAGAATGTCATCCACCGTCGCCCGGATTCGATCCACTGGCGTGACGATGCGTTTCATCAACACTACCACGATGGGCAACACCACGAAGAGCAGAATAAGGTCACCAATCCACCACAAGATCATATCTGGCCTCTCTCTCCCTCACGAATCGTTCACCCTTAGCGAGGATGTGCCGCGCTCGCGAACAATCACCGGTTCGGCGCAAGCGCCGCCGATGAAGCCGAACACCTGCCCGGAGACGCCCCCGCACACCGTCTCATCCACGTCAGACATCGGCAGTGCACCTACCACTCGTGGACCGGTTTCGTTGACGCGCACGACGCCAGGCCCAATCTGGGCCACGGTCAGTGCGACCCGGGGGGCCACCCGGCCGTCGATCACCACGACACCGGCCGGGCTGACGTGAGGGGGGGTTGTAGTGGCCAACCGACCAGAGTTGCGCGCAGGCCGACCAGGGCAGGGCTCGCGTGCCGAACCGCATCTGCAGCCACCTTCCGGCGACGGTGACATTCTGGACTTATAGTGATAGCAGCAGAAGCGGTTAGTCAAGCGTTCTATGTCCGCATATGCGGATCTATCACCGAAAGAGTTCCTTAACAGCGGAACCCCGTGCGGCGGTGCTGATGCCCGGGTTGGCCGGTCGCCACGGCTGGCAGCCCTGCGGTGGAGAGTTGCTCTGCTTCGGTGGCCTCGCACATAAGCACCCGGCCCGGATGTGGCAGGAGGGGCCACGCTGGACCGAGCTGCTGGCCCGGCACCCCGGAGGACGACAGGAGGATCTGGTATCTGATCAGCGGCGAGCGAGTGAACGATCAATAACGGTCAGCTGGGGCTGCTGTGACCTGCGCCAGTGGCTTAGGCCGGGCGTGGGTGGCCCGGGAGCTGTGCAGTCGTTCACCGTGGACTGCGTGAGAAGCCCTCCTTGTGCGCAGGTCGTAGGTCATTTTCCCGGCTGTGATGTTCTCGGGGGTGGTGCCGAGGAGGGGCGCGATGTGGGTGCGCAACTCACGGTTGGTGAACCCGTAGGGTAGCAGCCAGTGGATGAGCAAAGCCTGCAGGAGGGCGTGGACGCGGGCGTCACCGAAGCGCAGCCCGGGGATGCGGGCGCCGGTGTCAGTGACGATTGGTGCGGTGAGATCGGTGAATGCTTGGGCGCCGCGGATGGGGTCGTGGGGTGATGCGTTGGACGCCGGCCGCGCTCGCCCTCGTGCGCATCGGCGCATTCCTCGCCCCGGAATCGATCCCCAGTGACGTACTTACCCGCCCCGTCACCGCGATCGACTCCAGCTGGCCGCCGGAACCGGAAATGCTAGCCGCCGCCGTGACCAGTCCGGTCGCGACCCACTGCAGCCTCGGGCGGGTCGACAGCTACGGGTCTGGCCCGCGTTGACCGTAGCTGCAACCGCACCGGCTCACTCGACCTAACGGGAGCTGGTCTGCCACGCCGCCTGGCATCTGCACAGCCGCAGTGATGTCCGCTCGGCCCGGCGCCTCGCCGGGCACCTCCACCGGCAGTGGCGCGAACAGCTCGGACCAGACGACCAGCACACCTTGCAGAGCGCTTACACCCACGTCGGCATTCTCGTCGATGTTGGCCCCTACAGCCACGCCCGCCAGCTCTGCGACGACACCCTCGCACGAGCGCGGCGCGTGTTCGGCGACAACCACCCCCGCACACTAAAAGCGGCCAATAACCTCAACGCGGTTCTGTGAACCCTGAGAGAGCGCACCACACCTAATGTGTAGCGCACCCCATGACGCTGTTCAGTTGTTGATCCGATGGTGGGGGCCAAGGTGGTCGCCGACGTGAAGCTCGCCGCCGTGGTCGAGGATCGTCGAGTTCAAAAACATGCATGGAAGAGGTATCGTCGCTCTAGAGCGCTGGACCACTCTTGTTTTCGTCCGTCTCAGTTCACCCCGGTACGACCGCATTACCCAGGTGCCAGTCGTCGCTATATCCGCACGACAGCGAGCCCCTGGACGGTCGTGAAGCGTCGGCGTGTCGCCACGCGATCCCCTCCGCTGACAATCAACGACAGCCTACGACCTGGTGTCTACAAGATCGGGTACGGTCCGCCCTGCACATGGTGCTACGCCTGCTCGCCGCCACCGCCGAACACTGGCTCGCCCACCAACTCAACGCCTACCTACAAGACCTTAACGAATACCGGTCCACCCCCCGCAACCTGCTACAACTAAGCGGCACCATCACCTACACCCACAATATCACCTTGCGCCTCGACCGACCCACCACTCCCAAAAATCACCCGAGCACTCACCCTGCTCACCGACTACCTCAACACCCACCCCTCACATCGCCGGTCCCATCACCACACCATGATCAACCTTCAACAGTCACCGCAACACTTCCGGATGTCTGAGACTCCGGACGCCGCGCGGTGCAGCACTTCCCATACTGCCACTTCCCTCAGCTCATGATCGAGTGTAAACTCTCGGTATTGTCGGCATCACCGGCCCAGGCAAGCTGGTTACGAACCCAATAGTGAAACAGCCGTGTTCCGAGCCTGATCTAGTACCAGAACATTCCTTGCAGGATTGGAGGTAACATTGAATGAGTTGGGGGGACCCCACCTCGGTGGCTGGTGGGCGGGCCTGATCATCGGGTTGGTGGTCGTGGTGGTCGTGGTGGTCATTGTAAGCGTGCTCCTGGTGCTTGCATCCCGGATCAACGCACGGGCACGCGCAGCGGTTCATGAACTCGAGGCGACACGGTCGACCACGCAGCCGCTCGGGGAACTGCGCCGCACGAACGACACGCTCCAGAGCATCCTCCGGGGCGCTCGGGCCGCTCGAGAAGCATTGGGAGGATAACGATGGTCTTAGCTCTCGCGACCGAGGAGATCACGTTCTGGCAGGTTATGCTGGCTATCGGGGCGGTCGTGATAGTTGTCGTGATCGCGCTTCTCAGCCTGCTCCTCTACCTCGTCCGCTCCATCGAAACCGGCGTGCAGCGACTGTGGGACGTGGCGCAGGGGGTTGCCGGCAACACGGCCAACATCAAGATTGCGCTCGCTGTCGCAGACACCCTGGATGAGGTCGCGGACGAGGCGCGTCGCCACGCTCGACTCCTGGGGGTGGGGGCACGATGAGCACGGCACTGCTTGTGATCCTCACCGTCGTCGAGATTGTGGCCCTGGTGGTCGTGTTGGCACTGTTCGTTATATTGATCACTCGCCGGCTGCGCTCCGTCGCCAACACCCTCGGACAGGTGAGTGGTGGGGTCATCAGGGCGATCCAAGGGGACGTGTGTCTGGTTGGTGCTGGCGCCGCGATCCTGAACCGGAAGCTAAACGCGATCGCCGGCGCGCTGCCGGCGATCGCGGAGAAGGCCGAGTCGCTGCCTGCGCAGCGGACGCAGGCGCAGGACGCCGCGATAAGGCGAAGGTAAGACAAGGAGGCGACGATGACACTGTGGTGGATCGGCAACGCGATCTTCATCCTCGTGGTCATACCCGTCGTGGTGGTGCTCCTGCAGCGCCTGGCGAGGTCCGCCAGCGATATCGGGAAGCACATCGACACCATTCACGATCAGGCCGGGGGTATCGTCATCGCACTCGACGATGTGAAGCAGCTGATACCCACCCGCGACGCCGTGAAGCGGGTGGGGGCCGGTCTCACCCGCTATGTGAAGGCGGTTGCCCGGATCCTGTGAGGAGCGAATTGCCATGCCGCTAGCCGCTGTAATCACGATCATCGGCGCACTGCTCACCGTGCTGGTGCTCGCTGCCTACCTGATCAGTATTGCGCTCGTTCTCTGGCGCACCGACGCCAAGCTCCGCGCAATCACCGCTGACCTCCACTTGGTTACCGAAAAAACCAAGCCAATTGGACCGATCGTTGGGGAGATCAACAAGGACCTTGTCGGAGTGGACAACGCCTTGCGGGCCGTGCTCGCCAAATAGCGAAGGCTGTCGTTTCCGGCACCCGCACCACCGAGAGTCGCGCCGCCGACCTCCGTGGGGCGTGGATGTTTTACCCTCAGGAAACAGTGAGCACGGGCGGGGAAAGACCGGAACTGACCAGAATCCCGGGCCTGGTCAGCGGCCCGACCGGGATCCGTCGGCACCGTCCGGAACTGTGGCCGGGATATCGCTAGTGAGGGCGGGCGGCGGAGGACTGTCGGAGGACTTTGGCGATCATACGGGGTATGACCAGCGTAGTGGGACCGCTAATCATGTTCTGTACCCGGATGAAACGGCTCGCTACCTCTAGGTCGGTCGGGACGAGGTCCAGCAGGTGATGGAGGTACCAGCGGACGAGGCGGGCCGAACGGCTGGGTGGCGCCGGGTCCCACGAGAGATCGTTGCTGGTGGCCATTGACCAGGGCAACCGGATCAGGCCTCCCAGCCGACGCTGGAAGTGCTGGGCCAGACCGGTCAGCGTGCGGGTGCCCTCCAGAAGTTCGCCGAGCAGCTGCACCTGCTGAGCGGCGACGGTCAGGCCCTGACCGTAGACAGGGTTAAAGACGCAGACCGCGTCGCCTACCGCGACCAGACGCGCCGGCCAGCGGCGCAACCGGTGGTAACAGATCCAGCGATTGGCCATCCGGGCGTAGCGATAGACCGGCGTCAGTGGGGTGCCGGCGGTGATAGCAGCGAGGATTTCCTCCATGCCGAGGGATGCGGCGTAGTCCAGGAAACCGGTCTGGTCCGTGGGTGGCACCTCACCACCGGCTCCGACCAGAGTGATCAACCAGCGGTCGCCATCCACCATGAAGGCGCCGCCACCACGGTTGATCGCGGGAGCGTAGGTAAGGCGCCCGGCCGTGTACCAGCCGAGGGCGTGGTCGGCCGGCAACAGAAAGAACCGGGAGACATAGGTCGTCCGCCCGTCAACCTCAATGATCCTTGGACGCTCCCAGCCGATCTCGGCCAGCCAGCCAAAGAGTTTCGCGGCTCGGCCAGTGGCCTCGACAACGAAATCGGCGGGAAGGTGTTCGCGGGAACCATGTGCACGGGCAGGACCAGAAGGACAGGCGGTATCACGCTGGCGACCAGTGATTCCAGTGACGGTGCCACTCTCCCTGTCCAGATCCAGGCCATCGACCTCGAATCCCGCGCGCAGCTCGATCCGAGGATGGGCCAGCACCCGCCGGCGGATGGCCCGCTCCAACGTCGTCCGGCTCACGTTCTGTATCTCGACGCCCAGCGCAGAAACCGGTAACCGGCCACTGGGCAGTCGATACCGCACGCCCAGACCGACGTCATAGACCGGTGCGCCGAGAGCAGCCAACTCAGCACGCAGCTCCGGAAACCTCGCCTCCAGCAACTCCGCGCCCCGAGCCAGCACGGCATGCGGATGCCGGGCCTGGGGTACTCCAGGATGGAACTCGGTGTCCTCGTCGATCAGATCCCGCTCACAGACAGTGACCCGCTCGAAGTGCTCCGCCAAGGCATGCGCGGTGAGCAAACCAGCATGGGCGCCACCAACCACCACGGCGTGACCCCAGCGCGGCCCGGTCAATACCCCTCCCAGAAACTCCATCGGGAACGCTAACTCTCCTTGGCTGGTACCCGCTGAACCGAGCCCAATTCTCACCGACGCTGACGCCGTTGCGAAGATCGTGGGAGAGCAACAGCTCATGCCCCGCTAATCACAGCCAATCCGATACCTCGCCGGCGATCACCCGGTCCGGGGTGGCGTAGCTGATGCTTCGAACCTGGGTCGCTCCTCACCCCGTTCGGCCGCGCCCTCGCCCCCTCGATGATGCACCGCCACACCAGCCACGGCGAAGCCGTCGCCCGAATAGGCTGGCGCGTCACCGAACCCGGATTGGGGTGCTCAGCGGCGAGGGTTGCTCGCCGGCTCGGCGCCAAGGGCGGGCACGACGCTTCGGTCCGCTCCGTGACCGCGCGTCGCGTAACCGGTGGTGGCGGCCAGCCGTACGCTGGTGACCGTGACCTCGGTGGAGCTGCGCGAAAGGCTGTCGATGGATCCTGCGGCCGCGGCGCTGCGGCTCGCTGTATTGCACGGTTCCCGAGCGCGTGCGGACGCGGCTGAGGGGTCCGACTGGGATATCGGCGTGCTCGCCGACGACCCCCCAGACCTGCCGACGCTGTCGGCAACGCTCATCGAGATCCTGGGCACCGACGAAGTCAACGTGGTCAACCTCAGCCGGACGAGTGCGCTGCTGTGCTACCGCGCGGCTCGTGACGGCATCCCCTTGCTGGAACGTCCATCGGATGAGTTCCAGCGTTTCCAGCGTGAGGCCGTTCAGTTCTGGTGCGACACGGAGACCGTCATCCGGAGCGCGCACGACGACGTTCTGGCCGCGCTCGGATGAGCGTCGCGATCGACCGCGAGCTGCTCGCCGAGCGTGCTGCGGACGGTGGATCGCCATCTGCGCCGGGTCGCCGCCGACGCGGTCGTCCTGCACCTCTGGCAGGCCGTGCAGCTGGTGATCGATCTCGCGGTGTCGAGTTGTGTGGGGCTCGGGCTGAGTAGCCCGCCTACCTATGCCGATGCATTCCGCATGCTCGCCGGTGCCAGGGTCATACCCGACGAGCTGGCACAACGGCTGGGTCGCGCCGCCGGGTTCCGCAATCTGGTCGTGCACGCCGACGCTGAGCTCGACCTACTCCGGGTACACACCGCAGCGACGAGCGGGCCCGCATCTGTTCATCGCAAGGACTCGGCCCTCTCCCGCCGAAGACGAAGATCTCCGTACCCGGTTGCGCGCGCACCCCCGCGTGCCCCTTCCCAGAGTCGCGAGCGGTCAACAGCGGTCACCCACGTCACCTGTCACCTAGTACCCACAGGTCAGCATTAATGCAAGTCAGCACCTTGATCGCCACCAGATCTTCAAAGCTGGCCATGCGGGCTCGATTCCAGTCGCCCGCTCCGGAACTAAAGCGCTTGGCGCGGGCGCTGTCGGCGCCCGCGAACACCGCCTTACGCGAGCCGTCAACGCCACGCCCAATACGCGCCCAAGTCTCCGCCCCAGCGTTCCGATAGGACTCATTCTCCCTGGTCAGCGCGCTGGAGTCGGCGGCGAAGTGCACGAGAGCGCGCCGGGCGAAGAGCAGCTCGCGTGGATCGCGGTCGCGGCGGTACTGCTCCGCGGTCCTTCACACCGTGCCGCAACACGTCCAGCGCGCCACGAGTGTCGATCTCCCGGCCGAGGCGCTCGGTGAACTTGCGCTGGGCGGTGTCCGGGCACCGCCCTCAAACTCGACGAGCCGCTCCCACCGGTCGATCTGGGTCCCACCGAAGAATGGGAACAGCTCGGCGGTGTCCAGCCCGAATTCACGGCGGTAGTTCACGGCCTGGCCGGGCAACCAGCCCGAGGCGAGCATCGCCCGCTCGATCGCGTCCTCGAACGCGATCTCCCTATGCACGTTTCGTCATGGCGTCGATCAGGGAGTGGTGACCGGGTTCGCGGCGAGCACGTCGTTGCCGCAGACGGTGATCTGGACGTGTCCCCGGCGCGGTCGCGTGAGTAGCCCGCCTGCACCAAGTGAGTCAGCGCCCAGTGCACGCGACCGTCGAACCTGCTGCCGCCGCTGGACAGCCGCTCCGCGAGTTCCTCGTCAGTCGCTTCGAAGAACTTCGCGCGCACGTCACGGAGTTCACGCCACAGATGGACACCACCATCCGAGACTGCACCGAGAATTGGCAGCATGGTCTCCTGAAAGTTAGGGATCGCCATGTCAGCCTGCCACGCCGCGTGCGGTGGCCACGTCGATCTGCCCTGTCACTGCCGCGGTAATCAGCGCACGTCGCCGTTCCCCAAGCAACGAAGATTCACGACATATCCCGTCGCCAAGCTCATCGATTGCAGCAATCCGTTCCCGCACCCGCGTAATGATTTGTCCTTGCTCAACAAGAGAAGGGAGTGAAATTCAGCTTCAGCTATGTACAGTACTGCAGTCGCGGTGGAAACACTGATCTGGCTCGACAAAGCGCTCGCCCAGGAGAAGCATCCGGATAATCATTTTCCGGAGCTCGCAACCGAGATCAATGACCTGACGGCGGTCAGCGATGGACATCAGGGACACCACAATGGATGGCGAGATCCGGCCTCCGGAGGCGGGAGCGCAGGTTCGAATCCTGCCGGGGGCACCACAAACATGTGCAACATCATTGACCGAGCGGCTGGTGCTTGAGGACAGCTCGTGTTGCGGCGTGCCGTTCGAAGTCGAGTAGGTGTTGCTTGCGTTCCAGGCCGCCACCGTAGCCGGTGAGGTCCCCGGTGGCGCCCACGACGCGGTGGCAGGGCACGATGATGCTGATCGGGTTGCGGCCGTTGACTAGGCCGATCGCCCGGGTGGCGGTGGGATGTCCGATCCGCTCGGCGAGTTGGCTGTAGGACACCGTTTCGCCGTAGGGAATCTCCCGCAGAGCCGCCCACACGGTGCGTTGGAATGGGGTACCACCGAACGTTATCGGCAGGTCGAAGTCGGTGCGTTGGGCGGCGAAATACTCATCCAGTTGCCTGATGACCTCGGTGAACGGAGTGGGGTCCGGCGCACCGAATGTCTCCTGCAGCGGCCGGTGCCGCTGCAGGTCCATGTAGAGGCCGCTGAGAATGCCGTCGGCGGCTACCAGGGTCAGTGTGCCGACGGGGCTGTCCACCATGGTATGTACTCGCTTGTCCATTGGTAGTCCTTTTCTCAGGCCGGCAGCCGGTTGATGGCGTGGTCACTGGTCGCCCACAGGTACTGCACGGCGTAGGCACGCCATGGCCGCCACGCAACGGCGTGGCTGGTCAGACCAGCGGCGGTGGAGGGCAGGCCTATGTCACGGGCGGCACGTCGAACTCCGAGATCCGTCGCCGCGAAGGCATCCGGATCGCCCAGCGCGCGCATTGCGATCGTTTCGATCGTCCAGGGGCCGAAGCCGGGCAGGCGCGCCAACTCGATGCGGGCCTGCTGCCAGTCGGTGGCGGGGCCGAGGTCGATGTCGCCGCCGGCCAGCGCGCCGATCAGGGTGGTGAGCGTGGTGCGGCGCGTCCGCGGCAGGGCGAGCGCGGCTGGATCGAGCGACACCAGCGCGCTCGCGTCAGGGAACAGGTGAGTCAGGCCGCCGCCCGGGTCGGGCACGGGATCACCGTAGGCGGCCACCAGCCGGGCGGCGTGGGTGCGGGCCGCTTCGGTGGACACCTGTTGCCCGAGTACCGCGCGCACCGCGAACTCCGCCGCGTTGACGGTGCGGGGCACCCGGCGGCCTGGATTCTTCTCCACCAGCGGGGCGAGCACCGGGTCGCTGCGCAGCAGGTCGTCAACGGCCACCGGGTCCGCGTCGAGATCGAGCAGCCATCGGCACCTGGTGATCGCGGCGGACAGGTCCCGCAGGTCGGTCACGGTCAGCCGGCAGTCGATGTGCTCGGGCAACGGGCACAGGGTGGCAACACCGTGGCCGTGCGGCAGGCGCAGGGTGCGGCGGTAGGCCCCGTCGCGCCACTCTTCCACTCCTGGCACGGCGGTCGCCGCGAGGTGCCCGAAAAGGTTGTCCGGGCACAGTGGCATCCGGAAGGGCAGCCGCAGCGCCAGTGATCCGGACGTGGCCGGCGGGTGCCTGCGCGCGGCGCGAGCTCGCAGCTCGGTCGGGGCGAGGGCAAAGACCTCACGCACGGTGTCGTTGAACGCCCGCACACTGGCGAAACCCGCAGCGAAGGCGACATCGCCCATCGGCACGGAGGTAGTCTCGATCAGCACCCGCGCGGTCTGGGCGCGCTGTGCCCGCGCCAACGCCAGCGGGCCAGCCCCCAACTCAGCCAGCAGCTGCCGCTGAATCTGCCGGACGCTGTATCCCAACTGCGCGGCCAAGCCTGGAACACCCTCACGATCGACCACTCCGTCGGCGATCAACCGCATCGCCCTGGCTACCAGGTCGGCGCGCTCGTTCCATTGTGGCGATCCCGGGCTGGCGTCCGGCCGGCACCGCTTGCACGCGCGGAACCCGGCCTGCTGTGCCGCAGCCGAGCTGGGGTAAAAGCGCATGTTTTCGACCTTGGGCGGCACGACCGGGCAGCTCGGCCGGCAATAGATGCGGGTGGTGAGCACCGCAGTAAAAAACCAGCCGTCGAACCGCGCGTCCTTGGACTGCACCGCCCGCACGCACCGCTCCGTGTCCTCATGCACACCCTCAGCATCACCGGTGGCCGCGTCCTGAGCTAGCGAAAATACGACATAACCCTCGGACGCGGCGGTGCTGTCGCACACTCGCCAGACCGCGACCGGTAGCGACTGCTGAACTAGGTCACGCGGTATGGGGACCGGGCATGGGCCACTCCTGGGAAGCAAAAGAGAACTCCGTGGTCATCACCGTCCGATGCGGTGGGCAACCGCCGCCGAGTAGGCGGTGCACCAGCTAGTGTTGCGCTACGACCGTATCGAGGGGCTGACAGGGGCCGAGTTTATCTTCTTGGTGGCGCGCACTGATCTCAGCCTGGCCCCCGGGCAACGGCTGACGTTGACCGGACCGTCCGGCTGCGGCAAGAGCACCGTGCTCGCAGCGCTCATGCGCCGCCTGGAACCCAGCGCCAGTGCGGTGCTCATCGACCGCGTCGACGCCCGCCAGCTCCGCGGCGATGACCTGCGCACCCGGATCGCCTGGTTGCGGGCCGGGCAGCTACCTGGTTAACACCACGCTACGGCAGAACCTGCCCACTTGCGTTTGACACTATCTCGATATATCGTGAGCGTGTCTTCCAAACGTGGGGACACACTCAACGAGGAGAAGCCATGTACACCGATCACCACGACTCACGTCGGCACCGCGACCACCTAGCCGCCGGCCATCAACACGGCCAGCGACGCCACCACCCCCACTTTCCCGCCCAGCCCGACGCGGTAAGTGGCATAAGGACACGCGGGAGCCATCCCCGCGGCGCACGACGCGGGCGAGCGCAACGCGGCGACGTGCGCACTGCCCTGCTGCTTCTGCTGGCCGAGCAGCCCATGCACGGCTACCAACTCATGCAGGCCATCACCGAGCGCACCTCCGGTGCCTGGCGACCCAGTCCCGGCGCCGTCTACCCGACCCTCAGCCAGCTCGAGGACGAAGGCCTGATCGACACTCTCGCCCAGGGCGGCCGCAAACTAGCCACCCTCACCGAGGCCGGCCGGGCATACCTCACTACTCACGGCGACGCGATGCCCGACCCCTTCACCGAGTTCACCGCACGGTCCGGCGGCGAAAACGACCTTCGAGGCGCCTTGGAGGAGCTGCGCTACCCCACCCGCCAACTCACGCTGGGTAACCCGCAGCAGGTGCAGGCCGCCCAGCGGGTCCTGGCCGAGGCGCGCCGCTCGCTTTACCTCATCCTCGCCGGCACCCCCGGCAACGATGCCAGCAAGCATGATCAGAAGTGAGCGTCAACGAAGTAATTGTCGACACGCGCCATGGCAAGCTCGGTGGGAGCGTCGAGGAGGGCGTCGCCCGCTTCCTCGGAATCCCCTACGCGGCCATGCCCTTCGGACCCAACCGCTTCCGCGCACCGATCGCGCCGACCGCCTGGGACGGGGTGCTGCCGGCCAGGGCCTACGGGCCGACTCCGCCCAAGCCCATTACCCCTGCGCCTTTCAACGAGCTGCTGCGTGATCCCATCGTGCCCGGCGAGGGCTGCCTCAACCTCAACGTGTGGACCCCCGACCCGGGCGCTTGCGGCCTGCCCGTCATGGTGTGGATCCATGGGGGCTCCTTCCGCACCGGTTCATCGGCCGTGACCAAGTACAACGGCGCCACGTTCGCCCGCGACGGTGTGGTGTGCGTGACCATCAACTACCGGCTGGGCGTCGAGGGGTTCGCCGATCTGCCCGACGCCCCGGCCAACCGTGGCCTGCTCGACCAGATCGCCGCACTCGAATGGGTGCAGGAGAACATCGCCCGCTTCGGTGGCGACCCGGGCAAGGTCACGATCTTCGGCGAGTCCGCCGGAGGGATGAGCGTGACCACCTTGCTCTCGCTGGACCGGGGACAGGGACTCTTTCACCGGACGATCGCGCAGAGCGGCGCTGGGCACAACGTGCAGTCCGCCGCCGACGCCGCCCTCCTCACCAACGAACTCGCCAACCGGCTGAAGGTCGCGCCGACCGCTGAGGGCCTTGCCACCAAGTCGCCAGAAGAGATCATCACCGTCCAGACCGAGATCACGAACGACATCATCGCCAATCCCAACCCGGACCGCTGGGGTCAGACCACCATCGCGGCCGGTGGCCTGTCTTTCTTTCCAGTGATTGACGGGGAACTACTCACCCGGCGCCCGATCGACGCGATCGCCAACGGTGCGGGCCAGAACGTCCAAGTCCTCACCGGCACGAACACCGAGGAGTCCCGGCTGTTCGTGATCCCGAATCCGTTGGCGCTCCTCTCGCTCGCGACCAAGCCACAAGCCAAGAACAAGCTCGCCAGCTACAACGTCCCCACCGAGTTCTACGACACCTACCAAGCCAACCGGCCAGACACGGACGATACGCCGGCGGCCATCACGTGCGCGGTCCTGACCGACCTCTTCTTCCGGATCCCCGCTTACCGGCTCGCCGAAGTGCGGGCGAACGCCCCGACCGACACCCACGTGTACGAGTTCGCCTGGCGCACACCCACGTCGTACAACCACTACAAGCTGGGGGCCTGCCACGCCGTGGAGCTTCCCT
The DNA here is from genome assembly GCA_963822695.1 of uncultured Actinomycetota bacterium. Lineage (GTDB taxonomy): Bacteria > Actinomycetota > Actinomycetes > Mycobacteriales > Pseudonocardiaceae. The sequence continues at coordinate 358,167 of CAWGJH010000016.1, read as the reverse complement.
TCATGTGGGACACGCTCTACTCCGACGGCAACCTCACACTCACCGGCCGCACCCCGCCGCAAGAGCTCGCCACCGAGATGCACCAGACCTGGGTGGAGTTCGCCAGGTCCGGCAACCCCAACTGGGCCCGCTACGACCCGGCCACCCGGCCGGTCCTGATCTTCAATTTCGACCAGGACGCTGGCAAGCTCACCACCGCTCTTGTGCACGACCCGCGCGGCACAGAACGCCAGCTCTGGACCGGCGTGCCCGGCCTGTGAACCACGTGCACATTCCTGCCTGGCTGCGCGTCACCCGGGGAGAGAGCCGGTGGCCGGTCGCCGCCGCGATGGTGGTGGCCATTGGGTTGCAGGTCGCGCTGCCCGACAGGTTGGCTCTGCAGTCCCGGTGGCTGCTGCCCGGCCTGGAGTTGGCCATGCTGCTCGGGTTGATCATCGCCAGTCCGGTCCGGTTCACCCGGGAATCCACCGCGCTGCGGATAGCCAGCCTGAGCCTGACCGGGCTGCTCAGCCTGGCCAACGCGTGGTCGGCGACCCTGCTGATCCGGGGCCTGATCCGCGGCACCGAGGGCCAAGACGCCGGGGCGCTGCTCTCCACCGGGGCGGCGATCTGGCTGACCAACATCATCGCCTTCGCCGTGTGGTACTGGCAGTTCGACCGGGGCGGACCGGCCGCCCGGGCCCACGCCCGGCGCCTGCTGCCCGACTTCCAATTCGTGCAGATGCAAAACCCCGACCTCGCCCACCCCGACTGGGAACCGCAGTTCCTCGACTACCTCTACCTCTCGTTCACCAACGCCACCGCCTTCAGCCCCACCGACGTCATGCCGCTCTCACGATGGGCCAAGCTGACCATGCTCGGGCAATCCCTGATCTCGCTGGCCACCCTGGCTCTCGTCATCGCCCGCGCCGTCAACATCCTCAAATAACAGCTGCCCCTAGCGTGAGGGAACGGTGAGTACCGCCCAGACCACCTTGCCACCGGGAAGCCGGGATGCGGTTCCCCAGGCCCAGCTGAGCTTGTCAACAAGTACCAGGCCCCGGCCGCCGACAGCATGCAAGCCGGGCACGCGCAGCTGGGGTGGGCGTGGGTCCGCGTCGGCCACCGCGACGGTGAGTCTGTTGCGGCGCAGGTCCAGGCGCAGCCAGCCGTCCGATCGCGCGTGGTACACCATGTTGTCGGTCAGCTCCGAGGCAACTACCACGGCGGCGGGGGCCGGTCCGGGGATCCCCCACTGGTGACAGGTCAGCTCGACTAGCCGCCTGGCTAGCCGGGCGCTAGCCGGGTCGCAGGGCAGTTGCACCTGGCGCCGGTGACGGTGGGATGCAGCATCGATATCCTGGAGAGCGTCACTGACGCTGTGGTAGGTCGGGACGAACTGAGGCACGGCGCTGACGTCGAGCAAGGTGCGTAGCGGCGGGCGTGCCGTGGCTAACGCGAGCGGCACGCCGGGCCAGTCGCTGATGCGGTCACGCACGGTGAGGAACACCGTGAGCAACGACGCGGTGGTCGCCCGCATGCCGGCCAGGTCCACTATGATCGCTGCTGGTTCCTCGGCCGCGTACTTGAGCAGGCCGTCCCGCAGCCGCTCGTAGGTCTTAGGGGTCAGCTCCCCCACCGGTCGCATGACCAGGGCGCGGTCCCGGAAGTGGGCCTCGAGCAAGAAGGGAGCGGCCACGCTCCCACGGCACCCATCGGTGTCATCCGACCGACTCGCCATCTGGCCCACCCCTGTCATTGACGCCCACATCCCCGTGTTCAGTGGGGTCCGCCTCGGACCGTGCGTGGTGTTGAGTATCCCGCTCGGCGGGTGCCTATGGCTGCCATCGGGGTGATGTGCGCCTGAAGTTTGTGTCGCAAGATCACGTTCTGTGACCCGTGGCAGGTGGCCGGCGATGCCCATGCCGCCACCGCCATCGAGCTGCGAGTGCCCCGATGCGAGAACTTCTACCACACGGCTGCCTCCGATTCGAGTGATGATCGCGCTGTTCGCGCTGGGCGTGAGCGCGCTCGCCGCGCCCACTGGCCCGCGAGCTGCTGCGGCCTGGGCCCTGCAGTACTCTGCTTCCTGGCCTGCGCCCTGGTGGTCGGCTACAGCCTCTACCAGATCCTTGCCGGGTGACCGACCCGTTACGATCCCGGCCCTCATCGTGATGAGCCAAACCCAACGGATGGTGATAAGCGCATGTTCGGCGCGCTCGGGGTGCCCGACCCCGCCCGTGGCTTGCTGTTCGACCTGGACGGCGTGCTCACCCAGACCGCCAAGCAGCACGCCGCGGCCTGGAAGCTGATGTTCGACGAGTTTCTGGCGCAGCGGGCGCGGGACACCGGCGAACCCCTCGTGCCGTTCGACTCCGGTGCCGACTACGACACCTATGTCGATGGCAAACCGCGGCTGGCCGGCACCCGGTCATTCCTCGCGTCCCGGCACCTCGAGCTGCCCACGGGCACACCGCAGGACCCCCCCGGAACACCAACCGTGCATGGGCTGTCCAACCGCAAAAACGACCTCGTGTTGGAACTCATCCGCACCCAAGGGGTAACGGTCTACCCGGGCTCGGTGCGCTACCTGCACGCGGCGCGCAAGGCTGGGCTGCCCTGCGCGGTAGTGACTTCCAGCGCGAACGCCGAGCAGGTGCTCACCTCGGCGGGGCTGGCTGAACTGTTCGACGCCCGCGTCGACGGAGTGGTCGCCACCCGCGAGGGGCTCGCCGGCAAGCCGGCGCCGGATACCTTCCTGGCTGGCGCCCGGCTGCTCGGCGTGCCGCCGGGGGCGGCCGTGGTGTTCGAGGACGCGCTGGCCGGCGTCGCGGCCGGCCGCGCTGGGCAGTTCGGTTACGTCGTCGGGGTGGACCGGGTCGGCCAAGCCGATGCGTTGCGCGCGCACGGCGCCGACGTCGTCGTCAGCGACCTCGCCGAGCTGCTGGAGCGGTCATGATCGAACAGCACCAGTTCGCCGTCGAGCCGTGGGCGGTGCGGGAGTGCGGGCTGGACCTTGCCGCACTGGGCCAGACAGAGTCGGTCTTCGCGCTGGCCAACGGGCACATCGGGCTGCGCGGCAACCTCGACGAGGGTGATCCGCACGCGCTGCCCGGCAGCTACCTCAACTCCTTCTACGAGCTGCGGCCACTGCCCTACCCCGAGGGCGGCTACGGCTATCCCGAGTCCGGTCAGACGATCATCAACGTGACCAACGGCAAGCTGATCCGGCTGCTGGTTGACGACGAGCCGTTAGACGTGCGCTACGGCGAGCTGCGCTCCCACGAACGGGTGCTCGACCTGCGGGCCGGCATGCTCACCCGCCGCTTTGAGTGGGTCTCCCCCGCAGGCAAGGCGGTGCGGGTGAGCTCACAGCGGCTGGTATCGCTGGTCCAACGAGCTGTGGCCGCGATCAACTACGACATCGAACCGGTTGACGCCCCGGTGCTCCTGGTCCTGCAGTCCGAGCTGTTCGCCAACGAGCAACTGCCCGCCACTACCGATGACCCGCGGGTGGCCGCGGCGCTCTTCGAGCCGCTGGTCGCCGAGCAGCACCGGTGCAACGACACCGGCGCCACGCTGACGCACAGCGCCCGCCACTCCGGGCTGCGGATGGCCGCGGCGATGGACCACGAGGTGGTCGGGCCCTCGCGCACGGAGTTCCACTCCTCAGCGACCGAGCACGTCGCCCGGACGACGGTGATCTGCCGGCTGGAACCCGGTCAGCGGCTGCGGATCGTGAAGTACCTGGCCTACGGCTGGTCCTCGCAGCGGACGTTTCCCGCGCTCAGCGACCAGGTCCGGGCCGCGCTGGCGGCGGCCCGGTACACCGGCTGGACCGGGCTGAGCACCGAACAGCGCCGCTACCTCGACGACTTCTGGGCCGCGGCCGACGTGGAGGTCGAGGGCAACCCGCAGCTGCAGCAGGCGGTCCGATTCGCGTTGTTCCACGTCCTGCAGGCCGGCGCGCGCGCCGAGCAACGGGGGATCGCGGCCAAGGGCCTGACCGGCCCGGGATATGACGGCCACACCTTCTGGGACACCGAGACCTTCGTGCTGCCGCTGCTCAGCCACACGGTGCCGGACGCGGCTGCCGACGCACTGCGCTGGCGGCAGCAGACCCTGCCACTGGCCATCGAGCGTGCCGGGCAGCTCGGCCTCGCCGGCGCGGCGTTTCCGTGGCGCACCATTCGCGGCCAGGAATGCTCGGGATACTGGCCAGCCGGTACCGCGGCTTTCCACGTCAACGCCGACATCGCCGACGCGGCGATCCGTCATGTGACCGCGACCGGCGACGCTGACTTCGAGCGCGACATCGCGCTGGAGCTGCTGGTGCAGACAGCGCGGCTGTGGCGCTCGCTGGGCCACCACGACGTGCAAGGCAACTTCCGCATCGACGGCGTCACCGGGCCAGACGAGTACAGCGCGGTGGCCGACAACAACGTCTACACCAACCTGATGGCGCAGCGGAACCTGCGTGCCGCGGCCGCGGCCGTCGAGCGGCACCTGGAGAAAGCGGCGACGTTCGGCGTCGACTCAGAGGAGACCGCCTCCTGGCGGGACGCGGCAGCCGCGATGATCGTGCCCTACGACGAGAAGCTCGACGTGCACCCGCAGGCAGAGGGCTTCACCGAGCACGCGGTCTGGGATTTCGCCGGCACGGCACCGGATCAGTACCCGCTGCTGCTGCACTTCCCCTACTTCGACCTGTACCGCAAGCAGGTGGTGAAACAGGCCGACCTGGTGCTGGCCATGCACCTGTGCCCGGAGGCGTTCACCGCCGAGCAGAAGGCCCGTAACTTCGCCTACTACGAGCGGATCACCGTCCGTGACTCGTCACTGTCAGCGGCCACCCAGGCGGTGCTGGCGGCCGAGACCGGACACCTCGACCTGGCCTATGACTACCTCTGCGAGACCGCGCTGGTGGATCTGGCTGATCTGGCGCGCAATACCGCCCATGGTCTGCACATCGCGTCGCTAGCCGGCGCCTGGTCGGCGCTGGTGGCCGGGTTCGGCGGGCTACGTCACCTCGACGACGGCGGCCTGGCTTTCGCACCTCGACTTCCCGAGGCGTTGACCAGGATCACCTTCCGGCTGCGCTGGCGCGGGCAGCGCCTGCGGGTGCAGATCACCCCGCAGCAAGCGGAGTATCAGCTGCTGGACGGTGCCGAGCTGAAGCTGAGGCACCACGGGCGGCTCATCACCGTCACCATGGACTCGCCGGTGTTACAGCCCATCCCACCGGCTCCGGCGACCGATCGCTTGGCGCAGCCGGTGGGGCGGGAGCCACTCGGCCGCCGGCTACCTGGCGACACGACCGGTTAACGCGTGGTGTGACCGCACCGATCTGGATCATGCCTGCGGCCGAGTGGAAGGTCCATGGGGTCATGCGATGACGCGAAGCGACCCGTGCGTGGATCACAGGTTCCAGAGGTGGGGGCTTTGAGGGTCATCGAGCGAGATTGTGTGGCCCCGCGGGTTGATGGTGAGCCGGTATCGATCTGGGCGGGGACCTCCTGCGTTGTGCCAGATCTCGTGTAGGGCGGCGATATCGTCGCAGAGCCGCCGGGGGCCGTGCTGCAGGGTTTGGCCAGTGGGGCTGATCTGAGCTGTGGAGCCGTCGGGGTAGCGCATGATAAGACCCCCGAGGGGTTCTTGATCGTGGTATTCGATGCCGGGCAGGACCAGGTCAAGGAGAAATCGAAAATTCTCGTCATAGAGTGCGCGAACGGGTATCGGACTCCACTGAACGGACTGGTCTGGCCGATCCAGGACCGCGGGACTCCTTCCACTGCGGCGGTACCGAGGATGCGGTCGTAGGGGGCGCGATCGGGATAACCGTGGGTTCCATCGGCGGTGGCCAGCGTAGGGCTGTATCCCAGCCCGGTGAGGATTCTGTCGGCGGAGTCGATCAGGTCGGGATCGATGTCGATGCTCGTGATGTTGCTCGCGCCGAGGCGGTGGCACAGCAAGACGGTCAGGTAGCCGGTTCCGGTGCCGATCTCCAAGATGTGGTCGTTCTCGGTGACCGCAAGCTCGTGGATCATTAGGCAAGGCGATACCGGTCATCGTCACCCACGGATTGCGAGTCGAACCGTCGCCAGGTATCACCCGAGGCGCCATAGAAGCAGGGCAGGAAGTGGTGACGGGGAATCGTCGTGAACGCTTCGCGCCATGCCGGGTCGTCGAGCTCGTCGCCGCCACCGAGCTGGTGGTGAACGACGACGCCATCGGCCGATACCGGCAGCTCATTCGAACTCCAGTAGGCACAGCCGCCGAGTCATGAGCGCCACCCAGACGGGGGAAGTCAGCGTTGGAGGTCGGCGACGAGTTTGGCCGCTTCGCGTTCGATGAGTTCGAACACCGGATCGGTGGAAGCGCCGGAGTCATTGAGGACCTGCGCGCAGTGAAACAGCGCCATGAGCTTTCCCGAGCGCGTTTCCAGATCCGCCCGTCGCTCTCGATAGACCCGCTCGGCGAGCGTCGGGACGGTCAGGGAGCTGATCCAGAGGGTCGCGGCGTCCAGGCCTCGGGGAGCGAGGCCGTGATCTTCCCAGTCGAGTATGCAACACTCGGGGCTGGTGAGATTGGCCCAGTTCAAATCTGCATGGGCGGGAACCCACTCATGGTCGGTGATGGTGGCGTCGACCTGGTCGGGGAAGACCCGGTTGATCTCGGTGGTGACGAGGGCCTGCGTGATCGTTTCGGTGTCGGGGGTTGCGATGCGGGCCGTGTGCTGACGAACGAGATTGTCAAGCGAGGCGTTGAGCGCGTTCCACCATTCGTCCGAGAGTTCGACGTCGCTGCCCAGAGGCCCGCTGGACCTAACCGGGGCCGCGGTGACCAGCTCAACTTCATCGGCACGCCAGACCGCCTGGCCTGGTGAGTCATGCCAAGAGACCGCGTTGAACCACTCGGGCTTGGCGATGCCATACAGCCGTGCGGCGGCTTCCATCCCATCCCCTGCCTGGCCCTGAGCGGCGATCTTGGCCAACGGGCGGGCTTCGATGCGGACCCAGGTTCCCCGGTTGGTGCGAGCTCCGAGCGAGCGCCGTTCGCGCACCAAGGTCCGCGGGTCTAGGCGAAGGTTGAGACTGTTCTCTACGTGGCTGAGTACGTCCTCGACGGATTGCTTCCGAAGGTCCCTCTTCACCAGAATCTAACCAATTGAGCTGATGTCCTGTCAGGAGGTTTCCACGCCTGTCCCAATCGGATCCCGAGCGGGCCATGCGCCTCGGTAAGCACGCCATCGAGCCGAATGGTAATCTGCAATGCCATGTGCGGAAGCATCCCAGTACGTCCAGCAACCTGTCTACCAGAGAGGCGGGCCATCGCGGAGCGCGATAAAACATGACCATCGCCCTATGGCGACACGGGTCCGCAGGCCAGCGCATCGCCAGGTCCACGTTCCAGCTCACCGGGCAGGCACAGCTCTCGGCCCGACGGTTAGCCTGCCGAAATTCCCAGAGGCCTCGGCAGAACCACTGACTATACAAGCAACCCGCGCAGTCGCTGATCGTTGATCCACGCCCGCGGACCGACGTGCTGGACCCGTAGCGCGGCCACCGCGACGCCGAAGCTCAGGCTGCGCTCGGGATCGGTCACCCCCCGAGCCCGGGCGAAGGCGATCGCCCCGTGCAGTACGTCGCCGGCACCCAGGGTGTCGCGGACGGTGACCGGCGGGACCTCGACGGCGCCGGCGGCCTCCCGGGTCTGCCAGCGCACCGGCTCGGCACCGGCTGTCATCGCCATCAGGCGGGTACCGTTGGCCAGCAACGCGGCGGCGACTGCATCGAATCCATCTGGCTGGCCGGCCACGAAGCTGGCGGAGCACACCACGGCGTCCGCGAGCGGCACCAACTCGGCGTACACCAGCTTGGGGCTGCCGCAATCCAGCACCACCGGGACCCCGGCGGCCTGGGCGGCATGCGCGGTGGCCACGGCCAGGTCGGGATGATGCCCATCGAGCAACACGACGTCGGCGGCTCGGGTCAGCGCCGGCAGGTCGCCGGGTACCACGGTCATCATGTCCTCGGCATTGCGGGACACCACCGACCGCTGTCCCGTGTCATCCAGCACGGTGATCGCCGAGATGCTGAGGTCTGCACCGGCGGCCCAGGCATCCACGATGTGCACGCCGACCCGGTCCAGCTCTCCCGCCGCCAACCGGCCGACCGGGCCAGGGCCCAGCGCGGAAAGCAGCACGCTATGGCCACCCAACGCACCGAACGTCACCGCGGCAGCAGCGGCCGGTCCCCCAGCGGCGATATCGCTCCGCTGCGCGACGACCTTCTCGTTCACGCCGGGCCGCCGCGCCACCCGCTGGATCAGATCCAGGGTGGTGAGGCCAACGAATAACCCGTGCGGCGGCATCAACGGCTCCGCACCCGCACCACGATCACACAGCAGCACACAGGCACCGCCCCTCATCGCCCTGGAGAACCTAACCCGGCGGTGCCCCCGGAAACCCGGGTAACGTCGCCGATGTGCGCTTTCTCGATGATCGCAGACCCGGGCACGACCTCACCTATGACGATGTCTTCCTGATGCCCGCACGCTCGGACGTGGCGTCCCGGTTCGATGCGGATCTGTCCACGGTGGATGGGTCGGGCACCACCATCCCGCTCGTGGTCGCCAACATGACCGCGGTGGCGGGGCGCCGGATGGCTGAGACGGTGGCCCGCCGGGGTGGGCTGGTGGTGCTGCCCCAGGACGTGGACCCGGCGGTGGTCGCCAAGACGGTGGCATGGGTGAAATCGCGGCACCTGATGCTGGACACCGCGCTCACCCTGAACCCACAGGACGCCGTCGCCGACGCGATCAACCTACTGCCCAAGCGAGCACACCGGGCCGTGGTGGTGCTCGATGGCGCAGGCGCTCCGGTGGGGCTGGTCACCGAGGCTGAGTTGACCGGAGTGGACCGGTTCACCCGGCTCGCCGACGTGGCGCAGACCGATCTGGTGGTGGTGTCCGCCGATACCGAGCCGCGCAAGGTCTTCGATCAGTTGCACCATCGCCACCAGAATCTGGCGCTCGCGGTGGATACCCAGGGCCGGCTGGTCGGGGTGCTGACCCCCACCGGGGCATTGCGTGCCGAGCTGTACTCCCCCGCGCTGGACGCCGACGGCCGGCTGCGGGTGGCCGCGGCGCTCGGGGTGAACGGCGACGTCACGGCCAAGACTGAGGCACTGCTCGCGGCGGGAGTTGACGTGCTGGTCGTGGACACCGCACACGGCCACCAGCGCAAGATGCTCGACGCGCTACGCGCGGTCCGGTCACGCCGCCCGGGCGTGCCGGTGGTGGCCGGGAATGTGGTCTCCGCGCAAGGCACCCGCGACCTGCTCGAAGCCGGCGCCGACATCGTCAAGATCGGGGTGGGGCCGGGCGCGATGTGCACCACCCGGATGCTGACCGGAGTCGGCCGGCCGCAGTTCTCCGCGGTGGCCGAATGCGCTGCCGCAGCTCACGAGGCCGGTGGCCACGTCTGGGCCGATGGGGGGGTGCGCCACCCACGAGACGTCGCGCTGGCACTGGCCGCCGGAGCGGCGAACGTGATGATCGGCTCATGGTTCGCGGGCACCTACGAGTCACCGGGTGACCTGCAGCGCGACGAGACCGACCGGCCCTACAAGGAGTCTCACGGGATGGCCTCCAAGCGCGCTGTCGCCGCCCGCATCACCTGGGACGACACCTTCGACCGGGCTCGCAAGGCACTGTTCGAGGAGGGCATCTCGACCGCCCGGATGTACCTCGACCCACACCGGCCCGGGGTGGAGGACCTCATCGACTACATCTGCGCCGGGGTGCGCAGCGCCTGCACCTACGCCGGCGCCCGGACGCTGCCCGAGCTATCCGCGCGAGCCGTGATCGGGGTGCAGTCGACGGCCGGTTTCGCCGAGGGACGCCCGCTACCGGGCGGCTGGTGACAGTTCATTCCGGAACCCAGCGGACGCGTAAGGTGCCCCGTTATGGTGGTGAGACGAACCACTGATCCTTTACCGTCGTGTGAAGCACGGCCAAGGAAGAGGGCAACCCCGTGAGCGACCCCGAGTCCTTCAGCGACATCGACATCCTCCGTGCCATCGCTGAGCGCCACGCGAACCACCCCGAGGTTTCCGCGCACCTGTACGCTGCAGCTAACTACCTCGCCATGCTCCAACGTGGACAACAGCAGCCTGACGAGGGCTTTGAGGTGCAGGTAGGTGCAGGTAACACCTGCACCATGAGGTGGGCCGTCTCCGTAAAGTCCGTGGCCACTGGCAGTGATATGAAAGAGGCGACCTGCGGGCGCCCCGCCAGCGAGCCGGTGGAGTACCAGGGTGTGCTGTACGTGGTATGCCCGCAGTGCAAGGACGAGTTGGTCAACATGGGCGGCTTGGCGCGTGGGGATACAGCCTGAGTGACGGTTGAACGATGTTAGTGGACCGACATTTTTCGTGACTTCCCGGAGTGGCCAATGATCGAAATTATGACGGACATGCCTGAAGGTACTCTTGGCTTCCGGGTAGCGGGTAATGTAACACGCGATGATCTAGCCAAGGTCGTCGTGCCGATGTTGCGTGGGGCCATCGAGCGCAATCAGCCATTGCGAGTCCTGTGCCAGATCGACGCGGGATTCAGCGAGGAACCTGGCGCGGTGCGGGAGGGTGTGAAGGCCGACATCGAACTCGGGATCGCCCACCGGACGGCCTGGCGGCGCACCGCCTACGTGACCGAACCTTACGTGGATAGGCACGAGCGTGCATCTGCTGTCCTGGCTGATACCAGGCGAGGTACGGGTATTCCCGCTGCGCGAACTGGACGCAGCCAAGGCCTGGATCAGCGAATAGCTCCGCTCGGCAAGAAACCGGCGACGTTCGGCCCCGCCAACACAGAACGGGGCTCCACGTTGAGAACGCCGTCAAGCGGGATAGGGCACGCATTGCCGCGCTGTGCGTAGGGCGTCGGCGCTGGACGCTCTCACCTCCGACCAGCAACTGTGTAAGTTGATCGCCTCGCTGGACACAGCGTCACATGGATGCTTGTGCACCTTCCAACCCACCCACGCAGGGTCACATGGATGCTTGTGCACCTTCTAGCGGGGTGGTTCAGAAGCACGACGCAGCACGTATGTGCCTGTGCGCCTCGATCAGCTCCGCCCCGGCGCTGGCCGCACCCCGAGCAGCGAGAGAATCACGGCATGACGGACGCGATGTGTGCCGAGACAGTCACCATCACCGGGCACGGCGGGGACGAGATCGAGGCCTACCTGGCCCGGCCGGTGGACGGCGGCCGCGGCGACGGCGTGGTGGTGATTCACCATATGCCCGGCTACGACGCCACGACGAAGGAGATCGTGCGCCGCTTCGCCGTGCACGGGTACGCCGCGCTGTGCCCGAACCTGTACTCTCGGGAGGCGCCCGGCGCGGACCCGGACGATGCGGCGGCCAGGGTGCGCGCGGCTGGCGGGGTGCCGGATGCGCGGCTGGTCGGCGATGTCGCGGGCGCGGCCAAGTACCTGCGTGGCCTCAACGGGGCGAACGGCAGGATCGGCGTGATCGGCTACTGCTCGGGCGGCCGGCACGCGTTCCTGGCGGCCTGCTCGCTGCCACTGGACGCCGCCGTGGACTGCTACGGCGCGTTCGTGGTCAACGACCCGCCGCCCGGGATGCCCAAGCACCTGCAGCCGATCCTGCACCTGGCGCCCCAGCTGTCCTGCCCGCTGCTCGGCCTGTTCGGCGCCGACGACAAAAACCCAGCCCCGGCCGAGACGGCCCGGCTCGCCGCCGAGCTGGAGCGGTTGGGCAAGCCGCACGAGTTCCACACCTATGACGGTGCCGGGCACGCGTTCTTCGCGGTGGACCGCCCGGCGTACCGGCCGGAGGCGGCGATCGATGGCTGGCGCCGGATCCTGGACTTCTTCGGCACCCACCTCACCGACTGAGGAGCGCACCGTGTGCACCTACCTCACTGAGAAGATCACCGTGGACGGCAGTGGCAAGGGCGCGCACGGGTGGTTCGCCGCCCGGGAGGCGATCGTCTATGGAAGCTGCAACGCAACCACCATCCCGACATAGACGACCCACCGAGCACCAACCACGGCTCGGTCACCAGCAGCAGCGCTCCCCGCAGTGGGCTCCCTCGCCTGCCCCAGTCTTCGCGCAATGCAACTGCCATCGGCGGTGCTTAGTCACTGCCCCTAGGTCTCACCCTGTCGCGCAAATTCACTCGATTGGGTGATTAGTGTGACGTACTTACCTGGTGTTGCTCGCCCTCTTTCCTGTGGTCGGCTGCTTAAGTCGCCGTGGAAACCCAGGCCGTGACCACGTCGGGGCGCTGACCGAGAACAACAAGCAAGTGACGGCCGTGCTATCAACTCTGAAGGACCATGGAGTCCAAGAACAGGATATTCAGACGACGCAACTCAGCATCAATCCAGTATTTGAGCGACAGGATCTCAACGACACGCACCCGCCGAAGATCGACGGGTACCGAGTTCAGAACGGACCGAGCGCCAAGCTACGAGATATACAGGGCGCAGGCGCCGTCATCGACGCGGCAGTCCAGGCAGGAGGCGACGCGGCTCACATCGAGAGTATCTCATTTTCCTTCGCCGACCCTTCACGCTTGCTCGTCGAAGCCAGGAAGCAGGCCATAGATGACGCGAAGGACCGGGCACACCAACTGACGGACGGACTTGATGTAGCACTCGGAAACGTCATCTTAATTTACGAGTCGGATCTCAGCAGTGGACCGACGACCCAGGAGTTCGCCAGTCCCAAGATTTGCGGAAACCACTCCAGTCCTACCAGTGGAGGCCAAGGCTTCCCTTCGAGTCGCTGTCGGTTATGAAATCTCCACGAAATAGATGTAAGAACTCCTACCACGCAAGCTCGAAAGAAGGATTCCAATGAGCGAGAACGCACCCCAGCCAGAGCCTCAGAACGGCCCACAATCCGGTGATCAGAACGCCCCCCGTCCTCAGCGGAGTAGGGGCGAAAGGCCAAGTTTTGTTGGCGGCGGCCAGTTTGGCGATAGCCAGTGCTGGGTCGTCAGCAGGTTCAACGGTCTGCATATCCGTGAACGTGCCAGCAAAGACTCTAGATCGGATGGGCACCTCGACGACGGACAGTCCCTTCCCGCCAGTTGTGAGGCTCGGCGCGGTGAGTATTACGATGACTGCGGAGGAAGCCAATGGTGGATTCCGGTCCCGTACGAGGGTCGCACAGACTACGTTGCTTGGGCATGTGTGGATTGGTATACATCTGAAGATGTCGGGCCTGGCTTTGTTAGACAATCTTGACAGCGTGTCTGTGTCTAGATGAGCGAAAGCGCCCTACAACCAGGGTAAACCGGCGTTTGAATCGCGATCTCCGATATCGCAGCGCCGGTCAATCAGGCCGAGTTGTTTGCTCGGCCTGATTGACCGCTGGTGGGTGGCGGCGACCTGCCGATCACCAGCCTCGAACGTAGCTACTCATCTCGGCAGTCCAAGGCACAGCCTTACTGGCTTCTCTGCTTCCCTAGCCGCAGAGAAGTGGACAGACCCGTCATGAAGGAGAGTAGTGTCTGGATCGGATCTGGCTGACAGCTCTGTTCCCAAGAGTGCTTACGCGCAGAGTCATCAGCCCGATGCAGCGTCCCGTCGGATCTTGTGGGACCTCCCAGCAGTCAGCGCTGGTGGAGCCTTGCAAGCCAGTTCCGTTGCCCACACTCAATCAACTATCACGTCCACCTCTCAAAAATATCCTCTGTTGCGACCAGATGTATTACGGCCAGGTGATCGAGTCCGGGTCATCTCGCCGGGTAGCACACCGGACCCCGTGAAGGTCGCGCGCGGAGTGGATATCCTGCGGCACTGGGGACTGGTGGTAGAGACAAGTCCGCACGCATTCAACACATACGGCTACCTCGCCGGCACTGATGAGGATCGGTTGGCCGATCTCAACGCAGCATTCGCCGACTCAAACATCCGCGGCGTGTTCGCCACCCGCGGCGGTTATGGCACTCAGCGGATCATTGACGGTCTTAACCTGGAAGAGGTGCACAGAAACCCGAAGGTTGTTGTGGGGTTCAGTGATGTCACTAGCTTGTTAGGTAGACTGTGGAAGGCCACCGGATTAGCTAGCTTCTACGGGCCAGTAATGAACTGGGATGACAATCGGACTGGACCAGAGTCGGTCGAGTCGCTCCGAAAAGCGGTGATGACAACAGAATTGATCACTATTAACCGCGACCCACACGAGACGACTGCACCAGTCCTGGTGCCGGGAAAAGCTAGTGGCGTCCTACTCGGCGGCAATCTCACACTGGTCGAAACTTCGATGATTGACGCCACAGCTGGCAAGTTGACTGTCGAGGCCGGCGTCCAAAATAGCTACATTTGAACCGTTCTGCCTTTGGTTTCTAGAAGAAAGTGGAGGGCCCAACCGTGTGGGCGGTGAATAACTCGGCGGCGCGGCGGTAGGACAGGCGAGCCCGGCCGGTGGTGGGTCTCGGTCGGCGTTGGCCACCGGCCCGTCTGACGCACCACCGTAACGGCGGCCCAGCTTCCTCACCGCCCTCGTCGCCGTCAGCCTCGCCACCATGACGAGAAGGGCCACGAGCATCCCTATCTTGTGATCTTTTCGGTGGTGGTGGCCGACGGCATGCGGTGGCCCTCGACGGCAACCTCGCCGTTGGCGGACGGTGCGGCTGCCTGCGCTGGTGGGCCGAAGCCGGCCGGCGGGGCAGGGGCGGGTCCGGATCGCAGCAGCAGCGCGCCCAGCACACCCAGGGCGGCCAGTGCGGCGGAGATCAAGAACAGGTCGTCGATCGCCCCGACGAACACTTGCAGTTGGGTCTGCTGGTAGAGCCCGTATGCGCCGACCCAATCGGGGACGGACGGGCCGCCGATGTGGGGGGTGGGGGTGGTGGCGGGCAGCAGCGCGGCGCGTCCGGCCAGTTGTTGAGCCTGCTGGATGGTCAGGATGGCGGTGAGGATGGCCAGCCCGAGCGCACCCGAGACGCGCTGCACGACGTTGTTGAGCGCGCTGGCGGCGTTCGTTCGGGTCAACGGGATGACCGCGACACCCCCGGTGAGGATCGGCATGAAGGCCATCCCCAGACCGATCCCGAGCGTCATCATCAACCACATGATGTGCTCACGGGGGGTATCGAGGGTGATGGTGTGCAGCAGATAGGTGCCAGCGGCCACGATCGTCAGGCCGATGGCCGCTGGCCAGCGGGGTCCGATGCGGTCATAGACCCGCCCGGTGATAGGCATCAGCACCGCCATCACCAGCGCCTGGGGCAGCAGGGTGAGCCCGGCGTCGAATGCACCCCATCCCTGGGCCAGCTGCAGGAACTGCGGTATGTAGAACAGCACCCCGTACATCACAATCATCAGCACCGCGATCAACAGCAGCGAGTTGGTGAACGGCCAATAGCGGAATATGCGGATATCCAGTAATGGGTCGGCGACCTCCAGTTCGATCACCACGAACAACGCCAGGCTCAGCACGCCGTAGGTAATCAGACCCAGGACCCGGTAGGAGCCCCAGCCCCAGGACTCACCCTCCGAGGCGGCCAGCAGCAACGCGAAGAGCCCACCACCCACGGTGAGAAAACCCAGCACGTCAAACCGTCGCCCAATCACCCTGGGGAATCGTTGCAACACCAGCGCCGCGGCCACCGCACCCAGGATCCCGATGGGCACGTTGATGTAGAAAATCAGCCGCCAGTTCACGTACTGGACCAGATATCCGCCCAGGACTGGGCCGACCCCTGGGGCGAACACGATCCCCAGCCCATACAAGCCCATCGCGGCCCCGAGCCGCTCCCGTGGCACGATCCGGAGCAAGATGGACAGCGTGATCACCGGGAGGATGCCGCCCGGGATCGCCTGGAAGATCCGAAAGATCACCAGGCTGTTCAGGTCCCAGGCCAGCCCGCACAGCGCCGATCCGGCGGCGAACGCCATCAGTGCCAGGTTGTACAGCTGCTTCAGCCCGAAGCGATCCCCCAACCAGGCAGTGATCGGCACCACCACGCCCAGCATCAGCGTGTAGCCCGTGACCACCCACTGCACGTCGTCGGTGGTCCCCCCGAACTCGTTCTGGATGGTGGGGATGGCCACATTGACGATGCTGGTATCCAGGACCGACATGAACATCCCGACGATCAGCACCAACAGCGGCAACCCCCAGCCCGCCGGTGCGCCCTGGCCAGAGGCCACACCACCAGCGGGCTGAGCGGCCACCCCGTGAGGGGAGTTCATCTCCGGCGCCCTATCGGTCGTTGTCACCGGTCGTCAGCGCACGGCTGCCGAGGACGCGAGCTCCCGGTCCCTTGTCGCCTCGCCGGTGGCCTGGCCCGCAGGCTGCTCGGTGTGCACGTATCTGCCGCCGCGTAGGCAGGAGGCGACGGCGGCGATGAGGCAGGCAGCGATGGCGAAGGCGAAGGCGACCGTCAATCCATCGGAAAACGGCCCCGAGATCAACGCGGGGAAAAAGCCGTGACCGGTGAGGTAAGCGGCGTTGCTGGCCGGAAGGTGCCCGAGCACGGTCGGGCCCAGCAGGGTCTGGACCGGGTTATAGCCCAGCAGCGAGGCGAACAGCACCGTCACCGGGGGCAGGGCGGCCAGCTGGGTCGCGTCAGCGGCGGGCACGCCCTGGGCGATAAGTCCGCTGGTCAGGGTCTGCGGCAGGGTCTGGGCCAATCCAAGGATCATCAGGCTGAAGAACACCCCGATCGACAACACCATCGCCGAGTTCTGGAACGTGGTGCTCATCCCCGCGCCGACTCCGCGTTGGTTGGGCGGCAGGCTGTTCATGATCGCCGCCCTGTTGGGTGCGGCGAACAGCCCCATACCGATCCCGTTGAGCAGCAGGACCAGCGCGAACTCCCAGTAGGTGAAGTCCACCGGCATGCAGACCAGCCACCCGAAGCTGGCTGCGGCCACGAGCATCCCGCCGGTGGCGAAAGCGCGCGCTCCGAAGTGGTCAGACAACCACCCCGATACCGGCCCGGCGATCAGGAACCCGACGGTGAGCGGCAGCATGTAGATGCCCGCCCACAATGGCGTGGACTCGAAATTGTAGCCGTGCTGGGGTAGCCAGATGCCCTGCAACCAAATAATCAAGATGAACATCAGCCCGCCACGGCCCAACCCTGACAGCAAGCTGGCCAGGTTCCCCGCGGTGAACGCCCGAATGCGGAACAGTCGCAGCTGGAACATCGGCTCAGCTACCCGCGTCTCCACCACGCAGAAGATCACCAGCACGACCACGCCACCAATCAGCGCGGCCAGCACCCACGGGTTGGTCCAGCCCATCGTGTGCCCGCTATAGGGCTGAATGCCGTAGGTGATGCCCACCATCACCGCAATCAGACCAACGGCGAAGGTCAGGTTGCCCCACCAGTCCAGCCGTCCGGGCTGCCGGATCCCGGTGTCATGCAACTTCCAGTATGCCCAGAATGTGCCGAACACCCCGAACGGCACCGACACCAGAAACACCAGATGCCATTCCACCGGCGCGAGCAACCCACCCAGGACCAGCCCGACGAACGAGCCGGTGATCCCGGCAACCTGGTTGAGCCCCAGCGCCAGCCCGCGCTGCTCGACCGGAAAGGCGTCGGTGATGATCGCGTTGGAGTTCGCCATCAGCATCGCGCCCCCGACGCCCTGCAGCACCCGCATGATGATCATCCACAGCACGCCCGCCGTGCCCTGCATCCACGTCACCGACAGCAGGACGGAGAACACCGTGAACACCGCGAAGCCCGCGTTGTACATCCGGACCCGCCCGAACATGTCGCCCAGCCGGCCGAAACTGACCACCAGCACCGCTGTGACGATCATGTAACCCATGATCAACCACAGCAGCAGGCTGGTGTTCTCCGGCGCTAACGGGTCGATCCGCACACCCGTGAAGATGTCCGGCAGCGCGATCAGCAGGATCGAGGCGTTGATCGTGGCTACCAACACCCCGAGCGTGGTGTTCGACAACGCGATCCACTTGTAGTGCGCACTGGCCGTATCCACCAACGCCCGGGCCCGCCGCCGCTGCGCTCGGCCCGCCGCGGCCGGTGTCGGCGTCGTGGCTACCGGCCCCGACTCCCGGCACGAGGATAAATTTGGTTGCTTCATGCAACAAACATAAACAGGGGTCACACGGCGCCGCAACCCTGCCACCACGAGCCTGAGTTTCCGAGACTCCTTGATCAATTGTGGTGTTTCAGCTGGTGGGGGGCGTGATGGAGCCATGCACGCGGCCGTTGCGGTCGGTCCAGCGGCACATCGGAGTGAATGACACCACGTGGGGGTCTGTGAGTTGACGGAACCCGGCCCGAAGCTGGACCTCGACGCCGGCCCTCGGGCCGGGCAACGACGCATCCGTCCAGCCAGCCCGAACTGCGGATCCACCGACGCAACAGCCCCGCTGCTTGAATCGTTCGCCGGGTGGCAGCCTCCGCTGAGGGCGCTAGCCCAGCATGGGGTGGCTGAGGAGCAGTACGCCGCCGATCCCGCTGTGCTTCGCCGCCAGTGCGTTGATGCCGGCCTGGAGCGACCAAGAACTCGCCTGGCGTGTACAGGACATCATCGCCGGGCTCGGGGTGATCCGTACCGAAGGATTCGACCGCCGACCAGCAACGATGGCGGCTGCTCAGTCAGGAGGCATCCGCCACGGGGAACCAGCGACGGATCTCCTCCTCACCCGGCCACGGCTGACCGCAGGACTCATACACCCGCCGATAGTGCGCCAGAGTGGGCGCCCCGAACCGGTCGGCCATCCGCTGAGTGATTGCCCGCGCCACATGCTGAGCCCGCGCCAAGGCGGCCGGATCCTCCAGGGATATCCCGTCGCGGGGCTCCCGGCCAACACCATGCCGAGAGTTGCCCCACTGCCCGTTCCCATACCCTCAATCTATGCCGTGTCCTGTAGATCATAGGGCGGGATAGGATGGCCAGCTCTTGGGTGGTCTCGGTTCGCCGAGTTCGACCTCAGAGCTGCTTGGCACGGCTGGACAGCCCTGCTGTCGAACTCGGCAGCAGCAGGGTTGATCACCAAAGGATCTACCGGACACGGTTTGGTCGCGTCCCGTACCCGTACCGCTTTGAGAGGCCTGATGCACAGCACCAACCACCCGTTCTCAGTCGATGCCGCGCCAGTCATCGACATCACCAAGCCAAGCATCGCCAGGGCGTATGACGCCGCTCTGAACGGCAAGGACAACTACGAGGTTGACCGCGAGCTCCTCCAGCGGATCCTGGCGGTGGCACCGGAGGCCAAGCAGATCGCGTGGGACAACAGGATGTTCCTGATCCGTCTGGTCCGATTCCTCGCCTACAAGGCCGGAGTCACCCAGTTCCTTGACTGCGGCTCAGGCCTGCCGACGGCGGAGAACACCCACCAGGTCGCCCAGCGCCTCCAACGGGACGCGCGCGTGATCTACGTCGACCATGATCCTGTCGTGCTCACCTACGGCCGCGCGCTGCTCCAGGACAACGACCAGACCCACCTCGTTGAGGCCGACATCTTCGAGCCACGCCAGGTCATCGACAACAAAACCGTCCGCAAGTACCTCGACTTCTCCGAGCCGATCGCGTTGTTGCAGAACGGGACGCTGCACCATTACAGCGGCACACGCAGCCCGGCCGACATCATGCAGGAGTACATCGACGCGCTGCCCTCAGGTTCCTACGTGGGGATCAGCCACTTTCTCGACCCACAGACCAGTGAGTACAGCGATCTCGCCCGAAGAATCGAACAGGTCTTCCTACACAGCCCGCTCGGCTGCGGGTGGTTCCGGACCCGGGCCGAGATCGAAAGTATGTTCCCCGGCCTCGAACTGATGGAACCCGGCCTCACGCTCTGCGCTGAGTGGTGGCCCGACGGGCCACAGATCACACCGCTGAACCCCGTCCAGCATTGCATCGCCGGTGGTGTCGGCCGCAAGCCCTGACTCAGCCATGACGCACCCGGCGCGGCGCCACCTCCGCGTCGTTGAGGCGTTGCCGCTGTGGGAGTACGACGTAACGGGAGTCCTTAGTGGATGCGACGCCGGCCTCGAATATCCCCAGCCTCTGCAGGAGGCTCCCGGCGAGCAGGGCGAGTCCGGAAACCGCTGAGACGGCCTGACTGCGTCGCCCGGCGACCACCGTGCCGATCAGGCCGGCGGCCGTGAGGTATTCGGCCCACGTGCGCAGCTGGTGCGCCTTTCCGGTGGTGTACGCGTCGCGGACCACTCCGAGCCGCTTCTCCATCAGGCGGGAAGCGGCGAGCTCGGAGGCCGCGCCCACCACCGCGAACCGCCGGGCGGGGCCGGCCTCCCGGACGGGCGTGAGCAGCATTCCGAGGCCGCCCGCGCTGGCGGCGGCTGAGCCGGTGAACACGAACGGCAGGTGGGGGTGCGTTTCGTGCCAGGCGGGGACCGCCGTCTGGGACAGCAGGACCGCGGTGTACGAGGCCACCGCCGGGGCGATGACCGCGGCGGAGAGCCCCGCGGGTCGGGCCATCCGCCGCAGCATCCGGCCGAGTACGGTTCGACGCAGCGGTCCTGGCACGAGCTCGCTCGCGGCCGCCACGGCGGCCCCGGGGCCGTAGGCCACGAGGATCCAGGTGCCTACGCTCATCGGCGAGGTTGGCTTCGCGACCCTCAGCATGTGGTGGAAGCGCTCCGGGCGGCCAAGGTCGGCGATCAGGAAGTAAGTGCTCGCCGCCAGCGTCGCCAGGGCGCCGATGCGGCCGGCCCGCCGGAGCGCTGGCCGGCCGGTGAGGTCCGCACCCGCCGCGAGCACCGCGGAGCCAGCGGAGAGCCCACCGGTGAAGAGGTACGCCGGCACCTTCCACTCCCATACCGGCGGCTTGAGCACGGCCCGGCCGTAGTACGACCGGAATTCCGGCTGTGGACCGCTGCGGGACTCGCGCGGCAGTGGATCGTCACGCTGATCGCTCATCGCCGGCCGCCGCCCAGGAAGACCGAGATGCCGGCGGCGAGGAAGGCGGACGCCGCCACGGCGGCATAGCGCCACATGGCGGGGAGATCACGGGTTGGCACGATGGGGTCGGGCGGCAGCCCGTAGACCTCGGGTTCGTCGAGCAGCAGGAAGAACGCCCCGTCCCCGCCGACGCCGTCATTCGGGTCCGCACCGTAAAGTCGCGCTTCGGTGACGCCACTCTCGTGGAGCTGGTCACGCCGCCGCGCGGCGCGCTCGCGCAGCTCGTCGAGCGCTCCGAACTGGATGGAGTCGGTGGGGCAGGCTTTCGCGCAGGCCGGCTCCAGCCCGCCGCGGAGGCGGTCGTAGCACAGCGTGCACTTGTGCGCGCGGCCGTCGTCGGGGCGCCGGTCGATGACGCCGTAGGGGCAACCGGATACGCAGTAGCCGCAGCCGTTGCAGATGTCCTGCTGCACCACAACAGTGCCGAACTCGGTGCGGAACAACGCGCCCGTCGGGCAGACGTCCAGGCAGCCGGCGTGGGTGCAGTGCTTGCAGACGTCAGACATCATCAGCCAGCGCACGTCGCCGCCGCCTTGGGCCTGTTCCGGCCCGTCAGCGACCACGTCAGCCCGCTCCTGCTCGATGAAGGCCACGTGCCGCCAGGAGTTGGCGCCGAGCATGCCGGTGTTGTCGAACGACATCCCCAGCAGGGTGAACCCGTCCTCGGGGACGAGGTTCCACTCCTTGCACGCCACCTCGCACGCCTTGCAGCCGATACAGACGGAGGTGTCGGTGAAAAAGCCCACCCGCGGGGGGTGGTCCAGGTGGCCGGCGGTGGCGGCCACGTCATCGATGGGCCCGAACAGACTGTGGTCGGTGCTCATCGTCCGTCCTCCTTCTCCGGCGCACCGGCGTGGTGGCGCACCGGCTCGGTGTGCGGGATCTCGGTGTGCCTGACCTCAGAGGGCGAGCCGGCGGTGGCCACCCGGGTGCCGGTGGCCGGGGTGATACCCGCGCGCCTGCGGTAGCCGGCCACGTACTCCAGCAACTCCCGTCCCCGGGGGCGGCGGCCCGGCTGGACGTCGCAGGTGAGCACCTTGCTCTCCTGGATGAAGACGTTAGGGTCCACCACCACGCCGATCAAGTCGTTGACCGTGTCACCGACCACCTTGCCGGTCGAGCCCCAGTGGTAGGGCATCCACAACTGGTGCAGCACCCGGTCCTGGACCCGAAGCGGCTTCATCCGGTCGGTCACCACAACGCGGGCCTCGATGGCGGTGCGGCTGGTGATGACGTGCGCCCAGCCGAGGTGCTGGAGCCCGCGTTCCCGGGCCAGCTCCGGCGAGACCTCCACGAACAGCTCCGGTTGCAGCTCCGAGAGGTAGGACAACTGGCGGCTCATCCCGCCGGCCGTGTGGTGCTCGGTGAGCCGGGCGGCGGTGAACACGTACGGGAAGACCTCACTGTGCCGCTCGGGCGGCGACGGGTTGGACGGGTTGTCGCGGCGGCCGTAGACCTTGCGGGTTGGGTTGCCCTGCTGGCCGTAGAGGGGGTTGCGGATGGGCGACTCGTGGGGCTCGTAGTGGGTGGGCAGCGGCCCGTCCAGGAGGCCGGTCGGTGCGAACAGCCAGCCCTTGCCGTCGGCCTGCATGATGAACGGGTCGTCGCCACGCAGGGCGTCCGGGCCGAGCGCCCCTGGCGGGGGCACGTACGTCGGTGGCTTGCCCCTCTCGAAGTCCGGCACGTCGTCGCCGGTCCACTCGCCGCGTCGCTCGTCCCACCAAATCAGGGCCTTGCGCTCGCTCCACGGCCGCCCCTGGGGATCGGCGGAGGCGCGGTTGTAGAGGACCCGGCGGTTCAGGGGCCAGACCCAGCCCCACTCCAGCGCGTAAAAGTTCTGGTCCCACCGCGACTTCCGCCGCGCTGCCTGGTTGACACCGTCGGCGTACACGCCGCTGTAGATCCAGCAGCCGCAGGAGGTGGTGCCGTCGGCCTTGAGCTCAAGGTAGCTAGTGACCACCTGGCCAGTCGTGAGGTCATGCCCATTGATGTGGCGCAGCACGTCCTGCGCGGACGGTTCGTCGCCGTGCACCTCGTAGTCCCAGGCCAGGTCCTGCAGCGGCCGGTCGCGCTCGTCAGTCGAGCCTGTCACCCGCTCCTTGAGCCGCCGGCCCAGGTGGTAGAAGAACCACAGCTCCGAACGCTGGTCGCCCGTCGGTTCGACCGCCTTCTCACGCCACTGCAGCATCCGCTGCGTCTGGGTGAAGGTGCCCTCCTTCTCCACGTGCGAGGCGGCCGGGAAGAAG
Source organism: uncultured Actinomycetota bacterium (assembly GCA_963822695.1). Taxonomy (GTDB): domain Bacteria; phylum Actinomycetota; class Actinomycetes; order Mycobacteriales; family Pseudonocardiaceae. The sequence continues at coordinate 334,980 of CAWGJH010000016.1, read as the reverse complement.
AACACCTCGGTGCGGCACTGCTCCGGGATGATCTCACCGGTCTCGATCTCCGGCGAGTCCTTCCAGAACGTGGCGCTCTCGATCATCGTGAGGTCCCGGACGACCAGCCAGTCCAGGTTGGCCATGCCCAGCCGCTGCAGCTTGCCGTGGGCCGACCCGACCGCCGGGTTCTGGCCGAGCAGGAAGTAGCCGTAGACCTTCCCATCGACCATGTCCATGGCGGTGCGGTAGGTGCCATGGTCGCCGGTGATCCGCGGCAGGTAGTCGAAGCAGAAATCGTTCTCCGGGGTTGCCGCGACACCCCAGTACTCCTTGAGCAAGGACACCACGTAGGCGTCCGCGTTGCGCCAGAACCCTTTCTGCTTGTGACCCCGGATGCTGGTGATGTAGCTGGACAGGTCGTTGTGCGCCGGAGTCGGCATGGGCAGGTAGCTCGGCAGCAGGTTGAACAGCGTCGGGATATCGGTGGAGCCCTGGATGCTGGCGTGGCCGCGCAACGCGAACACGCCGCCGCCGGGCCGTCCGATGTTGCCCAGCAACAACTGGATGATGGAGCCCGCGCGGATGTACTGCGCGCCCGTGGTGTGCTGGGTCCACCCGACGCTGTACACCAGCCCCGTCGTGCGCTCCCGCCCGGAGTTCGACGTCCAGGCCCGGCACACGCGCAGGAACACCTCCTTCGGCGTGCCGCAGGTCGCCTCCACCATCTCGGGCGTGTAGCGCGAGAAGTGCCGCTTGAGGATCTGGTAGACGCAGCGGGGATGCCGCAGCGTGGGATCCGAGGCAATCCCCTCGGTCACCCCTTCCAGGGCAGGGCCGCCCGAGCCGTGCTGGTCGGGCAGCGAGTGAGCCTTGGCAGCAGCGTGATCCTCCGTGCCGGTCGAGTTCACGGAGGTGGCGCCCTCGTAGCGCCAACTGCTCGGGTCGTAACTCGCCGTCCGCTCGTCGTAGCCGCTGAACAAGCCGTCGAGGTCCTCAGTGTCCTGGTAGCGCTCATCCACGAGGAACGACGCGTTGGTGTAGGACAGGACGTACTCCCGGAAATCCAGCTCGTGAGACAGGATGTAGTTGATCACTCCGCCGAGGAAGGCGTTATCGGTCCCCGCGCGCAGCAGCACATGCATGTCCGCCAGGGCGCTGGTGCGGGTGAACCGCGGGTCGATGTGGATGACGGTGGCACCGCGGGCTTTGCCCTCCATCACCCACTGGAAGCCCACCGGATGGGCCTCGGCCATGTTCGACCCCATCATGACGATGCAATCGGAGTTCGACAGGTCCTGCTGGTAGTCCGTGGCCCCACCGCGGCCGAAGGAGGTTCCCAGACCGGGAACCGTGGCCGAGTGTCAAATACGCGCCTGGTTCTCGATCTGCACCGCACCCAGCGCGGTGAACAGCTTCTTGATCAGGTAGTTCTCTTCGTTGTCCAGCGTCGCCCCACCCAGGCTCGCGATGCCCAGCGTCCGGCGCAGGCGGTGACCGTGCTCGTTCATGTCCTGCCAGCCCTTGCGCCGGGCGTCGAGCACCCGGTCGGTGACCATGTCCATCGCCGTGTCGAGGTCGAGTTCCCGCCACTCGGTACCGTAGGGCGGACGGTACAAGACCCGCTGCGCGCGATGATTCCCGGTGACCAGTTGCTTGCTCGCCGAACCCTTGGGGCACAGCCGCCCCCGCGAGATGGGGCTGTGGGGGTCACCCTCGATCTGGATGACCCGCTCGTCCTTGACGTACACCAACTGAGCGCAGCCGACAGCGCAATACGGGCACACCGACCGCGCGACCCGGTCAGCGTTCGCCGTGCGCGGCGCCAGAGTCGCGGACGGCTCGGATTGCACCGCCTTGCCACGGCCCCATGGATCAGCCCCGGTCAACTGCCGGTAGACCGGCCAGGCCCGCAACCACTTCCGAACACCCACCACTATCTCCCTGCTGCAGCGCAGTGCCTTCCCCGTGGAGCCAGCCAGCGCATCCCATGCTATGCCAGACTCGCGACCACCAAGCAGATCAACACCATCAGATCAGGGGGCCCGTGATCGGACGAGTCACCACCCGCCGCCCGGTGCTGCGGATCACCGCCGAGGGCCGCGCCCACCGACCGGACACCCTCGCCGGTGAGGAACCCCTGGAGCTGCGCGTCGGCGGCCGGGCCCTCGCCGTCACCATGCGCACCCCCGGCCACGACCTCGAGCTGGCCCACGGCTTCCTGCTCACCGAAGCCGTCATCACCACCCGCACCGACGTCGCGACGGCCCGCTACTGCAGCTCCACCGACGCCGCGGGCCGCAACACCTACAACGTCCTGGACCTCACCCTCTCCCCCGGCGTGCCCGCACCGACACCCGGCATCGAACGTACCTTCTACACCACCTCCTCCTGCGGCATCTGCGGCAAAGCCTCCCTCGACGCGGTGCGCATGAGCACCCGTTTCCCCCCGGCCGCCGACCCGTTGCGGATTTCCGCAACCACCCTGACCGCGCTACCCGCCGCGCTACGTGCCGGGCAGCGGGTCTTCGACAGCACCGGCGGCCTGCACGCCGCCGCCCTGTTCACCCACACCGGTGACCTCCTGGTCACCCGCGAAGACATCGGCCGCCACAACGCCGTCGACAAGACCCTCGGTTGGGCCTTGCTCAACGACCGGGTCCCCCTCACCGGCTGCACCCTGCTCGTCTCCGGCCGGGCGTCCTTCGAGCTCACCCAGAAAGCCGTCATGGCCGGCATCCCCCTGCTCGCCGCGGTCTCCGCCCCCTCCGCACTCGCCGTCAACCTCGCCGAGGAAGCTGGCCTCACCCTCGTCGGCTTCCTTCGCGGCACCTCCATGAACGTCTACACCGGCGCCGAGCGGATCACCGCAGCGTCTACCCGTGGGCATGACTGAGCCCACTACGGCGGTGATCCTGGCGGGCCTCCGCAAGGTGGCGAAGGAGATGATGAGCTCGGCGTATTCGGCTTCGATCAGCAGCGGTCCCAGGTCCCCGCCCTGGGACGACGGCACCGGGGCATCGGTGAGGAGCTAGTGCGGAGAGGTACTGAATGGATGCTGAGGAAGCTCGCACGATCGGACGGGCACTGTGGCGTGTCCGCGGCGATCGGGGCAAGTCGCTGCGGGTGATCGCCGGGCTGGCCGGGATGAGCAAAGACACCCTGAACCGGATCGAGCGTGGTAAGCGTTCCCCGACCCTGAACGAGGTCCTTGCCCTCGCCGAGGCGCTCCAGATCTCCGTGTCAGATCTGACCAGGCTCCCTGTACCCGCACCGGCGAACGGGCATACCGACAGCACCATAGAGGCGGTACGGCTGGCGCTGGACGGGATCGAAGCCGACCAGCCTGGCGGAATGGTGCTCCCCATTGCGGTGCTGCGGGACCGGGTGGCCCGGATCCACGCACAGCGCCGGGCGTGCCGGTTCGCCGAGGTGGCCACCGACCTGCCGGGGCTCATCCGGAACCTGCACACCACGCTGGCTACCGGCACCGACCATGGCGAGTTGCTCGAGCTGGCCGTCTACCTGCATGTGCACGTCACCCTCGTGTGGCTGGGCGTGGCGGCCGCACCTACCGACCTGCGGCGCCGTGCGGCGTTCCTGTCCAGGCGCCTGGCCCAGGAGCACGGTGGGGTGACCATGCTCGGCATGGCCGGGTTCACCGTGGCTAACAGGCTGCTGACCGGTGGGGCGTTCGCGCTGGGGCGAGCCACACTCGACTCGCTGACCCTGCCGCCGACTACAGCCGACACCGCCGGCCTGGTGTGCGCGCTCACGACGACCCACGCCCTGGCCGCCGTGCTGGCTGGCCGGCCGGATGATGCGGTCGCGCCGATGGATACTGCCGCAGAGGTGGCCGAGCGGTTCGGGGCGACCGGCGACATCGACTCACTGGGATTCGTGCACGTACCGGCTGACGTGGGGGTCTGCCGGATGTGGCTCGCGCTCGAAGCGAACGAGCCCGACCAGGCGGTCAGCATCGCCCGGAACGTGCACCCTGAGCGTCACCCCTTCCAGGGAGCCAGGGCAATGTACTGGCTGCACTACGGCTGCGCACTCGCCCAACTGTGGGGCCGTCACGATGACGCGGTGCGGGCGCTGCGCACTGCGGAGGACATCCATCCCACCAAGGTGCGCCGGGATGCGATGGTCCGCGACACCCTCGCCGTGCTGCTCAGGCACGCGCGGCAGGACGCGGTCGGCCAGGAGCTACGGGCCATGGCCCGCCGGGCCGGTCTGCGGGCGTAGCCGACCGGGGGTGTCTCTCCGGAGAGACACCCCCGGTTATCGCCGCGCCACGGTCTGCGCTGCGAGCGCAAGCACGACAGCCTGGTTGATCCCCCTGGCCCTGACCTTATTTCGTGGTGTTGTGGGTACCGGGTGAAGGGCCCAGGCGTAGGCGGCGTACCCGCAGGGTGCGACAGAGCCGACCCACCCACCGAACGACCCCGAGCGGGCGCGATCCAGACGCCCACCGAGACCTCGGCCACCGGCTCCAACCTCCTCCGGTCCACGCTGAGCATCATCGCCGACGACCGGGCGAGCCCAACACCCCGACGGGAACTGAACATGCGGCATCCGGACGGACAGAGATCGACCACAGTGCTCACAGCTACAGTGGGCACACTGACACAGGTAGTGGGGTGATCTCCCGTGAGCGCGCACGGACACGACCGCATCACGATCGAACCTGACAAGATGGACGGCCAGCCCTGCATCCGGGGCCTTCGCTTCCCCGTCGTCACCGTGCTGCGGATGGTCGCTGGAGGGATGAGTGCCCACGACATCGTCGGCGAGCATCCGGACCTCCAACACAAGGACATTCCCGCAGCGCTGAACTACGCCGCTGAAGCGCTCGCCGAGCACTACTACCCACTGAGGCCGCCTGCGTGAGGTTTCTGATCGATGAGAACCTCTCACCCCGAATCTGTGCACTGCTGACCGCCGGTGGGCATCACGCCACCCACATTCGCAACTACGGCATGGCCAGTGCCAGCGACCAGCAGGTGATCGCCAAAGCATCGCAGCGCTGACCTGGCGACCGTCTTCACCGGCAGCCTCAGCAGCGGCCTGCAGTGGCTGGTCGATCACGTCAAGCACAAGGCGGCCCCGGTGCTTGCCCGTGAGATTTATGACCACGCGCTGCGCCTGGCCGATCCCAGCGGGGACTGGGCAACCCTACGTGGATTGTCGGGTGGCGACAAGCTCGTCCTGGTCTGGGACCGGCGCCGGTCAGCGGTGGCGGCTTACCGTGCCCACCTCAGCCCGGTGGAGGGACCCGACCCCGATCCGGTACTGGCCTCTCTGCTGCATCTGCACCACGCCCGCGTGGTCGGGATCAACCAGGACTCCGAACGTATCTGCCTTCGGCTCGCCCGCGCCGCTGCGCTCGGGTGGGTGGCACGCAACGAAAGGGGCAGGCCATCGCCGTCAACCAGCGCCATGCTCACGCCGCCGCTGCCGTAGCCGCTCGGCTGGCCTGCCCCTCCTCAACGTCGGGCCGAGGGGGGCATCCCCAGGCATTGGGTTGGCGGCTGAACCCGACCTACCTGCTGATCGCCCACGACCTGTCAGTAGTACGCCACGCGTCAGACCGCGTCGCCGTCATGTACCTCGGCAAGATCGTCGAACTCGGTGACCGCACGCCGGGTACTCCCAACCCCTGCACCCCTACACGGTGGCAATGCTCTCAGCAGTGCCAGTGCCCGACCCCACGAGGCGCAGCGAGAGTCGCAGAATCCTGCTCACCGGCGACGTGCCCGGCCCGCTAAAGCTGCCTCCGGCCTGCCGATTTCACACCCGCTGCTGGAGGGCACAGGAGATCTGCCGCACCCAGGAACCACCACTGACTGACCTGGCAGGCCAGGTCAGTCAACCGTCGAGTCGCACCCGGCGAAGGCCGACGCTGGAGACCGTGTATAGAAACGGCCCCGGTTGGCTGCAAGCTTCGGTGATCTGGTCGAGCACGTCGATGAACCGCTGTGCCATCTCGGCGGCCCGCAGATTTCCGCTGTTGAGGCAGAAAGCCCGCACCTGGTGGTCAAGAACGGCAGCGCATTCGACCGGCCGGTAACGAATACGGTCGTCCTTCATCAACACAACCCACCCCTGCTGCCCGGCCCGGGCCAGCCACTCAGTATCAGCAACAGTCTCGTCGGCGGGAATTCCGTAGACCTCGGCCAGGGTTTTCAGTCTCAGCCCAACGTCACGCAGGAGCGTCGGCACCTGCCGACGGCCGAGGCTACGGTCGAGGAACAACTCGGGCAGACCGTCCGGGTGCACCGCCCTCATGGGCGGCGGGCGAGCCAACCGATGGGGGACGCCATCTCAGGCGGCGACCCGCGTGGCGATGCGGACCGCATCCTCGAGCTGGTCGCGCGGTACCCCGTACTCCTCGGCAACGACATCGAGCGGCTCGCCGGCACGGAAGAGCGCGAGCGCATCCTCCAACCGCGTGCCACCGCGGACGAAGATCGGCTGCCCGAATCCGCGCTCGGGATCAACGACGATGTCAGCGATCTCGTAGGCCGGTAGATGGATAAGCCGAGGATAGCCCTCGGGGCCGAACTCTACCCGCTGCAGATAGGCCGCCACGACTTCGTTGAAAACACGCTGATCATTGCGGACCACGACGAGTTCACGGGCAGCGCGGGCCGCGGTCGGATCATCGGCTGACTCGGCATAGTCGAACAACACCTCTGCGCCGTCCGTGTACAGCCGCTGGCTGGCTAGCGCGTGCGCCAGCCCGAACTCCTCTTCAAGCCGTTCCAGGGCTGGGCGAATCCGCTGCAGCGGGACACCACTGCGGCGCATCGCCGCCAGCACCAGGCCTTCCGCCAGCCCGATGAACGGGATGATCGGCGCCCGGACCCCGGAGCGGGGCAGCGCAGTCAGGACAGGCCCGCCCACCACCTCTCGTCGCCCGGCAGGACGACGCCGATATCCATGGGTCCATGTCGCGAACGTACTGGCCGGCACGTCCAGGTAGCGGGCAGCCTCGGCCACGCTGTACAGCGGCGTCGCGAACCGGTCGAGCCCGCCGCCACGTTCGTCCTGCACGCCCACCTCCTCCGGTCCCTTATACCAGCCAATGATGGCCCACGAATGACGATTGAGACGGAACGACACGGCATGACGACCGCCGGTGTGCCCGGACGGCCGCCGACTCACGCTCGCGCTCGGCCGCGATCCCGTCCAGCCGCTGTCCCCAGTCACGTGGCGTGGGGCGCGGCGTCATGTGTTTTCGAGGATTAAGGATTGCTTTCAGGCGAGGTGGATCTGGTGGGCCAGCGCCCGAGGATGTATTTCGCCTTCTCCGTGTCATCGAGTTCTCTCGTGGCGTTGCTGGCACGCACGAAAAACGCCACCTTCTTGATCATTTGTCCGTTCTTGTCGACTGTGACCTTGGCGTTGACCGGAAAGCCCGAGGCGTGAACGTGCACGCGGCAGACATCAGCTCCGTCGACGGTGTGGATGTAGGTACTGATGTTCGAGGCCACCGCCGCTCCCATCGAATTGGCGATGAGGTTGCCGAGGTGCAGTTGGAACAGGTCGCGGTCATCCTTGCCCGGCTTGCGCAGCGACGCGTAGTCGCTGGCCAGCCCGAAGACAGACCCGTCGTCGCCGACGCCGATCAGCAGTGTTCCCCCGTCTCGGCTGTTGGCGAACGCCGCCACCGTCTTCAGCGTCGCCGTCTCCAGCGGTTTGTACAGCTCGCCGGTGGTCTTGATTCGCAGCGTGGACTTGTACTCCAGGTACTGGCTCTCCTTATCCGGACCGAGCAGATCACCGATCGGGCAGTGCTCCTGCCAGGCCACCTTGGCCTTGCCCTGGGTGAGCTTGAGGTAGGTGTCCACCACCAGGTTGCGCGCGTCGGAATTGTCGAGCAGGCGCAACGACATGTCCTCAGCCAGGTTCATCTGGGCGACGATGGCCTTGACGAACTCCTGCTCGATGACGAGCTTGAAGTTCTCCGAGGTGTTGACCGCCGCCGCCCGCTGGATGTCTGGACGGCTGGCCAAGTCGTCGAAGATCGCGTCGAGATGTATCCGGTCCCGCTCTGTCCACTCCGTACTGAAACATTCGTTCAGCTTGGCGATGATCTGAGAGAGCGGTTCCTGCTCCGGCGTGGTCTGGCCGCCGGCACCGGAGAAGAACGTGCTCACCTCGCCGTGTTCCACCTCGAGCGCGAGGGAGCCGGAGAACTTCTGTTCGGTGCGCAGGTGGGTCAACTCGACCTCCTTGCCGAGGTCCAGCCCGGCCTCCCCGGATGGTCGGATGAACGTGGCGAGCGCCCGGCAGAACAGATAGTCCGCTTCCAGCTTCACGTCGGTGAACGACACGATCTGGGACAGGAACGAGTAGGTGTGGGTGAACCTGGCCAGCGCGTCGCGGAAGCGATTCTTCTCGTCGTCGTCCAGCACGGCGAACCGCTCGATGGCCGGGGTAAGCGCGGCGTGCAGCCGGCCGTGGCTGTTCGCCTGCTGCTTGCCGAGTAGGAGCGCAACGGCGCGCTCGACCTCCTCCGGCCACAGCACACCGAACGGGTCGAGTGCATGCCGAGTGTCGTAGAGCAGGTTAGGATCGGTCGGCTGGGCGACGGTCGTGGTGTACCACTGAGAGAACGACTCGCGGATATCCTCGGTGTCGTTGCGGAAGTCCAGCACGAACGTGCCGTCCTTGCCATCGCACATGCGGTTCAGCCTGGACAACGTCTGCACTGCGGCGAGCCCGGACAGCGACTTGTCCACGTACATCGCGTACAGCAGCGGTTGGTCGAACCCGGTCTGGTATTTCTCGGCGACCACCAGCACGTGCCATTCACCCGTGCCGAATCGCTCGACCGTCTGGGACTCGGGGAACTCGTTGAGCGAGGACTCGGTGTGTTTCTCGGTGTCGGGCAGCACGGTGCCGGAGAAGGCCACCAGCACGCCGATGTCGTAACCCTTGTCCCTGCAATAAGCGCGTAGTGCATGGACGTAGCGCACCGCGTGCAGGCGCGACGCGGTGACCACCATGGCCTTGGCCCGGCCGCCGATCTTGTGGCGGACATGCCGGCGAAAGTGCTCGATGATGACTTCTGCCTTTTGCGCCAGGTTCCTTTCGTGCAGGCTGACGAACCGCGCAATGGCCGCCCCGGCCTTCTTGGCGTCGTAATTCGGGTCCTCCGCGACCTTCTTTTCGATATTCCAAAAAGTCCGGTAGGTCACATAGTTGGCGAGCACATCCAGGATGAACTTCTCCTCGATGGCCTGGCGCATCGAGTAGGTGTTGAACGCCTCGTACCTGCCGGTCACCGGATTGAGCCGGCCGAAGTGTTCGAGCGTACGACCCTTCGGGGTGGCGGTGAACGCGAAGAAGCTGATGTTGCGTTGCTTTCCGCGGGCCTTGGCCGCCTCAGCGAGCGCCTCGCCGAGCGGGTCATCCTGCGCGGCTGACTCGTCGCGCTCGGCGACTTTCAGCCGCTCCTCCTCGGTGGCGCCGAGTACCGCCTTGAGGTCTTTGACGCTCTCCCCCGTCTGCGATGAGTGCGCCTCGTCCACGATCACCGCGTAGCGCCGGTCGGGCAACTTGACACCCTGGCTCATCACGATCGGGAACTTCTGCAGCGTGGTGATGATGATCCGGGCCTGGGCGCCGGCCAGCGCACCGGACAGCTGCGCGGAGTCGACGTCGATCTTCTGCACCAGGCCGTGCGCGTGCTCGAACTGGTAGATAGTGTCCTGGAGTTGCCTGTCCAGCACCCGCCGATCGGTGATCACGACGACCTTGTCAAACACCGGCCTGTCGTCAGCGCCGTGCAAAATGGACAGCCGGTGGGCCAGCCAGGCGATGGTGTTGGACTTGCCGGAACCCGCAGAGTGCTGCACCAGGTAGTCGTGACCAGCACCGTCGGCCTTCGCCGCCGCCTCAAGCTTGCGCACCGCGTCCCATTGATGGAACCGCGGGAAAATCATGCTGGGTAGCTTCCGTGAGCCCCTGGGCACCTTCTCCACGTGCACGAACCGTTGCAGCAGGTCCAGCCAGGAGTCGCACTGCCACACCCGCTGCCAAAGGTAGGCGCTGCGATGACCGTCCGGATTGGGTGGATTGCCCGCATGCTCGTCATGTCCCTGGTCGAACGGCAGAAACCGGGTCTGCGGACCGGCCAGCCGGGTGGTCATCGCGACCCGCTCGGTGTCAACGGCGAAATGCACGACGGCGCGCCGGCCGAGGGTGATGTTGTTCGGGTCACGACCGCTGCGATACTGCCCCTTGGCGTCGTCGATGGTTTGGCCGGTCAGCGCGTTCTTCAGCTCTGCGGTGGCGACCGGAACACCGTTGACGAACAGCGCCAGGTCCACGGACTTGTCCGAGTCCTTCTCGTACCGCAACTGCCGGGTCACCGAAAGGTAGTTGCGCTCGTATCGAGCCACCAGTTCCGGCGTCAGCCCGTGGGCGGGCCGGAAATAGGCGAGCTGAACGCTCACCCCATGGTCAACGACCCCGTGCCGCAACACATCCACCGTGCCACGCGAGTCCAGCTCCTTCACCAGCCGCTGCTTGAACACCTGCTGCGCAGTGTTCTGCCCGCCATGCAGCCTGATCAACCGGTCCCACTGTTCCTGCTGGGTCACCCCGATGAACGCCAACGTCAGCCCGAAGTCGAGCCCCGCCTCGGTGTCAAACTCGTGAGCATTCGTCTCCTCATACCCGCCATGCCCGACCAGTGAAGCGACAATCTCCATCTCGAACGCCGCTTCGTCCACTCTCACGTCGAAACTCCCGGCACATCCATCTCCCCAGTCACCGCCGCCGTGATCAACGCCTGGCGACGTTCTTGAAGAAGTTCCACTTCCTTCTTAAGAACTGCGCAACTGCGAGAAGTGCCTTGTCGTATCACTGAGATCTTATTCACAATCTGCCTCTGTTCGTTCAATGGCGGCACAGGCGACGACAAGCGCAGAAATTCATCAGGATAGGGTCCGTATTTAAATTACCCACTTTTTCCATCCGACTCGCCTATCGACTTCTTTATGGTGTAGTTCCAGTCACCGTGAAATTCGTGCCTGACGAGCGGAAGCTGCTTCATCTCATGATCGGTCACCTTGATTCCTTTCTGGTAGACGCCGTGATCGAGTTCGGCTCGGACGGTCAGCCCGGTTCGGGTCGTGGTGCCGGCGATCAAGTTCACCACTACCTCACGACTCTCCAGGACACGGCCGCGCCAGTTCATGGAGATGTGACTGAACAAGCGGTGCTCGATTTTGTTCCACTTCGACGTCCCGGGTGGGAAGTGACACACGATGACGTCCAGCCCGGCGTCTTTCGCGAAGGCCGCGATCTCTTTTTTCCACAACCGGCTCCGGGAACTGTTCGATCCTCCCGAGTCGGCGGTGATCAGTAATCTTGTCGCATCGGGGTACGCCGCCGCGCCCACCTCGGTCCACCATCGGCGAATCGTCGACACTGCGAACTCTGCCGTATCCGAACTGTCACCCACCGAAACCCACCCGGCGTCCCCGGCCACGTCGTACACGCCGTATGGAACTGCCTTGCCCAGTTCTGGATCGGGGAAGTCGTGTGTGTTGGTCTCCACCGGCTGCCCGGCCGGCCGCCATTGTCGTCCTGCCGGAGCGTAGTTACCGATGAGTTCCTTCTTCTTTGCGTCTACGCTGATCACAGGCTCGCCCGCAGCCCGGAACCGCTCGACGAGACCAGTCAGATAGCGGAACTGCGCATCCCGATCCGGATGATCGGTGCCCTCGGCGGATTTGCGAGCCGCCTGCAAGCTGTACCCCATGGCGGCAAGCAACTTGGTCACCACCGAATGGGTGACCGCGAATCCCCGTTCGGTGAGCTCGTCGGCCAGATTTCGAGTCGATTTCGTCGTCCACCGCAACGCACATTCGGGATCCCCGCGACTACCCGGTTCCACCAAGTCATCCAGAGCACCCACGAGACCCGGCATGGACTTCTCCGCCAGTTTTCGCCCGGCGCCCGGTGCCCGTACCCGATCCGACGGCTCAATCCCAGCATCTACCGCCAGTGCGCCATTCTGAACTGTCGACAAAGACAAACCCGACGCAACAGCCACCGCCTTCACTCCACCGTGACCTAACGTACGAGCCGCGACACCGGTTATTATCCTTCGCTGCCGCTCATCCAGATGAGGCAGAACCTCTCCGAAGAAGAAGGACAAATTCTCGTCGGTAACAGTGAAAGAAGTTAACATGCCCGGAAACTACTCGCAGTGAACCGCAAGCAACGGAGACGACACGCGAAGAACTCCAAGAGTTACAGAACTGTGATTCACGAACCAGGCGGAGCGGGAGCTCGCGAATTCTCCATATAAAGTACTTTATTTAAATACGGGTCCATAGAGTCGAAGGCGAGAACTCCAGACACCCTTACTAAATCTCGTCATCTCGTCAATATATGCCCTAGTTCGAACAAGACCGTCGAAAAACTGTGGGAGCATAATGGACTGATCAAATCGGTACACCCCGTACGCCGGACTCACGATACCTTCTATATAGGATGTCCCGGCGGCGCCCATCCAAGCCCACATCGTGTTAATGACCAGATCTCCGACTGAGACCATCTTGTATCCTTCGAGCGACTCCGCCATAAACATGTTCACCTCCTTTAAGGAGCGAGAGGTGACACCGGTGATGTGGGAAACAGACAGCAGCTCTTCTTGACCATCTAAAGACGGTTTATTAACCTCAAGAAGGAAGGTTTTGTTCCGCCGCAATTTCCACGACGACGGCACCTCCGGAATCGACGGAATATCGGTTGAAGCCTTCTGGACATGCGACTTATCACGGCCAGTAAGAAGCATCTCGATTTTCACGGCAAGCCTATGCTCAAGAAGCGCTATCAAGCGGACTTTCTTGGAAATGAGGGCGTCGATGTGGACGGTCTCAGCGTCGAGGAAGTCTGCGATCGCCGTCTGCCTAGATTTCGTTGTCACGAGGACGGGAAAGTTCCGCAGCCAGGAATCAGAAACTCGTTTTTGGCCTGCGACGCCGAACATCTCCGCTTCACCTCCCAGCAGAAATGAACGCGAGGACACCAAATATTTTATGTATCGGCGATCTGTCTCAGTACCTGGCCGGATGATATGAAGTTCGGTTGTGCCGGCTCCGACACCGTCCTTGAGACCAACGGCGATGACTGAACGGTCTGCCTCAAACGTCGGTGTGATCTTGGGAATTAAGACATCGCCTTCGAGAAATCGTGTGTAGCCAGTTGCAACCTCAGCCTTGGGGCACAGTCTGGCGATGTCTAGTTGGGTACCGGGCCACACGGCCTCAAGAGGCAAGAATGTAACTTCCGCGTCAGCCGGCAGCTCGTCGAACTCGGGTGTCGCAGGGTTGATCTGAGCGAGGTGCCGCAAACGGACTGACGCGCTCATTCAGTCACCTCGTCGAGAAGGGCCTGGATCTCCTTTTCGAGTTGCTTGATTTCGGCATCGATTTCGGCGAGCGGGCGCGGAGGTACGTATTTGTAGAAATGCCGGGCGAGGGGATCTCATAGCCGATCTTGGTTTTGGTGTGGTCGACCCAGGCGTCGGGGACGTAGGGGAGGACTTCGGCTTCCATGTAGTCCTCGACTGCCGAGCGGTATTCGATGGTGGACAGGCGCTCGGCGACGTTGGCCTCGAAGGTGAGCGGTACGGCAGGCAGCGGGACGTTTTCGTAGTCGCGGAGTTCGGGGTCGGGTTCGATATTTCCTTTGTCATCGAGGACAGGGGGCGCCGCTGGGTCGCGGACGGCCAGCGACTCCAGGACCGCTTTCTGCAACGGTTTGCCGCGTTGTCCAGCACCCAGAAGCAGTTCGACAACCCGTTTGGCGGCCAACTTGATGTCCGTGAGTACCTCGTCACCCAAGTGTTTGAGGCCTGTCTCCAGAGCGACGCGGGCCGCGTCGGACAGCGCGACAACCCTGGGGTGGGCGCGAAATACGGTCAGGGTGTCCTCGGTGACCTCCCAGCGCAGGCGCAGCGGCCGCTCGACGGTGATGCGCAGGAAACCGAAGGATTCGTTGGGGAAGATCTTAACCCGGTCGTTCTCAGTGAAGTCGCCATGCAGCCGGACGATCTCGGCGATCTGCGCTGAGGAGATCTCCTTGCGTTTCTCGCCGAGGCTCTTGCGCATCTTGGTGAACAGCTCTCGCGCATCGATGAGCTGGACCTTGCCACGCCGCTCCGCGCTCTTGCGGTTGGTGACGATCCAGAAGTACGTGGAGATGCCGGTGTTGTAGAACAACTGGTCCGGAAGCGCGACCACGGCTTCCAGCCAGTCGTTCTCGATGATCCACCGACGGATTTCCGACTCACCGGAGCCAGCGGCGCCGGTGAACAGCGGCGAGCCGTTAAAGACGATCGCGAGCCGGGTGCCACCCTGCGCCGGCCGCCTCATCTTCGAGATCATGTGCTGCAGGAACAGGAAGCTGCCGTCGTTGATGCGCGGCAGCCCGGCACCAAACCGTGCACCAAAACCATCCCTGTGGTGCTCAGCCCTGATGACGTCGGCGACCTTCTTCCACTCGACGCCGAAGGGAGGATTGGCCAGCAGGTAGTCGTACCTCTCGCCGTCAAAGGCGTCCTCGGAGAAGGAGTTGCCGAACGCGATGTTGTCCGCGTCCTGTCCTTTGATCATCATGTCGGAGCGGCACACGGCGTAGGTCTCCGCGTTGAGCTCCTGCCCGTAGGTCTTCAAGGTCGCGTCCGGGTTCAGCTCGCGCAGCCGCTGCTCGGAGATCGACAGCATGCCGCCGGTGCCGCACGCCGGATCGAGCAGCGTCTTGACGATCCCCGGCTTGTGCAGCTCCGGCTCGTCGGTGAGCAGCAGGTTGACCATCAGCCGGATGACCTCGCGCGGGGTGAAGTGCTCCCCTGCAGTTTCGTTGGACAGCTCGGAGAAGCGGCGGACCAGCTCCTCGTACAGATAGCCCATCTCCAGGTTGGACACCTTGTCCGGGTGCAGGTCCACCTGCGGGTCGCAGAACCTCGACACCACCAAGTACAGCAGGTTCGCCCTGGCCAGCCGAGTGATCTGCGCGTCGAACTCGAACTTCTCGATCACATCCCGCGCGGCCTCGGAGAACCCAGCGAGGTAGGCGCGCAGCTGGTCGGCGATCGTCGTCGGGTCGGCCAGCACCCGCTGCAAGGTCAGCGGCGAGGTGTTGTAAAAGGCCAGGTCGCCGGCCGCCGCCCGCAGGATCGCGTCACGATCGCCGTACTGCTTGTGTACGGCGAGCACCTTGCTCTTGGTCGGCTCCAACACGCAGTCCAGCCGCCGGATCACGGTGAGCGGCAGGATCACCTTGCCGTACTCGGACTGCTTGTAGTCACCACGCAGCAGGTCGGCCACCGACCAGATGAACGCAGCATGATTCTTGATCACCCCAGGCGCGCTGACCGACATCGACACCTCGTTCATCCTCGTCTGGCAACGTGAGTGATACTCGCACGGGGTGCCGGTGGGTCGGACACAACCCACGGTCAGGGCGTTTGATCAGGGTTTTCGAGCGGCGCGGGGCATGGTGCCAGGCAGATGTCACCAGAACCCACGCGCGCAAGCACGCTGCTCAGTGCGGAGGCCAGCGAGAGGCCGTTACGGTGACGCTGCGGGGCAACTGATCACACTTGGTGCGCAGTTCGGTTACCGTCTCGGCTCACCGCCGGGAGGGAAGATCGATGGCTCAGCCAGCGCCGCGAACACGGCTAGAACAGCACGTACAGTTCGCGCATCTATCCATTCCCGAGTTCGTCACTCGGTTCCGGGCCACGGCGATCGAGTGCGGGGAGAACAAGACCCACGTCTCGGAGCGCCAGGTTAAGCGGTGGCTTGCCGGGGCGGCGGACATGCCACGCCCGGTATGCCGCCGGATCCTGGAACACTGGTGGCGGGAGCCCATCTCCCGGCTGCTCGGACCCCGAGAGCGGCGCGGTCGCGCTCGCGGTCGCGATGACCGAGGAGGAGCTGATCGTGAACGCTGGCCGGGAACCGACGGAGCACGCTATCAACGCCGCCGCCGCGCTGGACCCGTCCGCGCTGGACCAGCTGTACAGCGTCGCGAGGCGGTTGGCGCGGGAGTGGTGTGCGACCCCGTCCTTGGCGAGATTCATCGACCTGGTGCGCCTGCGGGACACCGTGTACAAGCAGCTGGACCGCACCCATAAACCACGCCAGCAAGCCGAGCTGTACCTGCTGGCGGGGCTGGTATGCGGTCTGCTCTCCACGGCGAGCTGGGACCTGGGCCACCCAGACGTGGCTGAGGAGCAGGCCCGCGCCGCGCACACCTACGGAAGCATCATCGACCACCCGTCACTGCGCACCTGGGCGCGATCGCTGCAGGTCACCGTCATGGTCTGGACCGACCGTCCACGTCACGGTGTGGCTTTGGCGGCCGCTGCGCTGGACACCGCGCCCGCTGGCACCGCCCGCGCTCAGCTCTACGACGTGCAAGCCCGCTCGCTCGCATTGATCGGTGCCCGCCACGAGGTCCGCGCCGCCTACGAGGCCGCCGACGAGGAAGCGCAACGCGCCGGAGACGACCCATTCCTGGACGATACTGGCGGTTTACTCGCTTTCAGCCCCGCTCGCTTGGCGATGTCCGCCGGGGCAGCGTTCGTCGCTCTCGGTGAGAGCGAGTCAGCCGTGGCTCAATCCACCACCGCCTTGCAACTGTTCAGCGACGTGCCCGAAGCCGACCGGTGGATGGCCGGTGAGTTTGCCGCGCGGGTGGATCTCGCCACGGCCCGCACCCTGCGCGATGACCTCGCTGGAGCCGAGGACGCGCTCGGGCCGGTGTTCGCAGTGAATCCGGAACAGCGCACCGAGTCCGTGGTGCGGCGGCTCACCACCCTCGGACGCATGGTGGGCGCATCGCGCTATCGAGGCGCTGCGGAAGCAAACCGCATCGGGGAAGCGATCGAGGACTTCACCACGCACCGCTTTTCACGCAGCACTACCCGGACCATCATCAACCCCGCTGGGTAAACCCCGGAATCATGAGCGCCGCAGCGGTCAGCCCCTGCGCTACAACGCGGCGCTGCCGTCGTCGCCGAAGGCATGATCGACGGCGGCCTGGAGCCGGCGGCGCTGCTGAGCGTCGGGCCGGAGACCGCGCATCCCGAATGCGGTGATGGCCGACAACAGTGCAGTCGAGGCCGGCGGGGTCGCCGTCTCGCAGGCGTCGACGAGGTAGGCGAGCGCGTCGCGGTCGCGGCCGGCGCGGTGCAGCAGCAGCGCCCGCAGAATGGTCACCTCATCGGGGTTCAGGTGGCGGGCCGCGAGGCGGACGGCGGCTTCCGCGTCATCGGGACGGCCTTCCACGGTGGCCAGGTGCGCCAGACTGGTGGCAGCCCATGTTGCGGTGTCCGGCGCTGCAGCCTCGGACAGGTACTCCAGCAACGGCCGTGTACCGGGGATCATGCAAACTTTCTTGTCTGCGGCGAGCTGCTCCCCGGCGGCGATCAGCAGCGGGCGGGCCAGCTCGCGACGCTTGGCGTCGTCAGTGTCCGTCAACGACCGGAACAGGTGGGCCGCGCGTTCGTCGTCGCCGTCCGCGGCGGCCACCGACGCCTCCATCACGTCGGCCCGCACCGACACCTGCGGCAGCGCCGCGCTCCAGTGGGCGCGAACGCGGGCAAGCGCCTGTCGAGTAGCGTCGAGGTCATCGCGAGCCGCATGGGCGGACGCCAGGGCCAGTAGCAGGTCCCCGGCGAAGAGCCCGTCCTCAGCGGCGTACTGCTCGAGGACAGCCACTGCCTCATCAACACGGCCAGCCGCCGCCATGAGCTGCACGTACCGCCCGGCGTCCGGGCCTGGGAGCAAAGGCTGGTCCAGCAACCCGCGATATGTGTCGGCCGCGCCCGCCAGGTCGCCGCCGGCGGCGAGCATCTCGGCCAGGCGTCGGCTGTACGCCCAGTGCCACTCTCCGGCCGTGTCCACCGCCAGCCGCATAGCGGCCACTGCCCCGTCTCTGTCGTCGTCGAGCCATGCGAGGCTGGCCAGCAAGCTCCATGCCTCCGGCAGTAACGGCCCGTCGCCACTACTGAGGACCTCCTGCACCAGAACACGCGCCGCAGGCCGGTCACCGTCCCGGCCGGCTTGGCGGGCCAGCCACAGCACCGCAGGCGGCGACGCAACCGGATGCCGCAAGGCCGCGACGTCGGCGTACCGGCGTGCCGCCTCCGCTGGTTGGTCGAGCCCCTCGGCGAGCTCGGCCAGTCGCAGCGACGCCAACGCCGCCGCGTCCGGGTCGTCGCTGTCCACGGCGAGCCGATACGACACCTCGGCGGCATCGAGATCGGCCGGGCTCGCATCGCGATCAGCATCACCCTTTTCCACCAGCTCCAGCGGTGTGAGCACACCGGAGGCCACCGCAGCGCGGTGATGCTCTCGCCAGAGCTGTACACCGACAGGGAACACCATCTCACACACCGGCCGGTAGCGGCCCTGGCCGTCGCACTCCACCAGCGCCGGGTCCTGCGTCGCCCACGCCAAGGCCGCGCCCACCCGGTCCGCGTCGTCCACCGACTCAGTGCGGACCCCCCAGAGGGCCATCAACCGGCGCGCCTGCGCACACAGCACCGCAGGTGCGCGCCACCCCCGCTGGTCCACCCGGTCCCAGGACAACGCCGCCATCACCAGAGCACACGCCAACGGCTGATCATCACGCGCCTGCCTCAGCCGCACCTCGGCGCCGTCCTGCCACTCGTACAACTTGGTGAAGTCGTCAACCATCTCCGGCACCGATCTCGACACGTCAGCCACGACGCGCGACGCTACCGCCACCACAACCAAGAGGAAGGGCCGGGACCGCGACGGGGGTGGTGGGCGATGACCCAAGCGCCGGGGGACTCGACGAAGGCTGCAGCGCGACCAGTTGCGAGGACGAGATCCCCGGGAGATTGGGGCTACGGGCACGGAGGTGTGGACGCGTCAGGGACGCGCTCAGGGCCGACACCAGGCCGGCGTGCAGGCCCATGTCTTGTTAGTAGTGGATCCCTGATGATAGTGTCCCACCGGCTTGGCGATCATCGTCAGCATTTCGCGCTCCGCCTAGCGGCGGGCGAATCTGCTGTTCCTCTCTACTCGTCTTGGGCGTCTCACACGCTCGCTGTCTCTACTCTGGGGAAGTCATGAAATCTGTCATCGGTGGTGTTGCTGCACCGCTAGCCGCGTTAGCGGTTCTCGTTGCAGGAGCACCGGACGCTTCAGCAACCAGCACGGGAGAATCGCACCCCTCGACAGCAGGAGGAGTGCCGCTCTTCAGTGGCTCGGTTGATATGGCGCCGCAACCACCTCAGCTATCCGAGGAAGAAAGGCGCGCGGTTGCGAACGAGGAGGCTGGGCGGCCTTACGACCAAAAATCCTTCAAGCGAGCGAGGCAGAAACAGATTCAAGCTGAAAAATATAATAAAGAGCGAAACAAGCAGAAACGACGGAAATAATGAACACAATTACTATCAAAGGTTGCAAAGAAGATGCCAGTTCCACGCTACACCGCGCTTCATTTTTCGCAAGCCAATCCACGAAGCGCGAGGCAAGACAATGTCCCGGCGCTATTGCGGCGCGTTGCCGATACAATTGATGAACTCGGAGATGTTGACATTAGCGACCTCATTTTACATTCCGAGATCACCTCTGACGGCGAGAACCGGCCGTCCATTACCGTTTACTACCATGACCGCACTGACGTCGAGGGATAGCCCTGATCCCGTGCCCGAAAAGGGTGAGCAGCGCAGGGGTACTCCGTCCCAGGAGGCTGGCGCGCCGACGTAAGGGTTCGGCCAGTGCGAGGTGGTCGCCGCGGGTGGCGGCGTGGAGAAGCTCGGTGATGACGATCAGTTCGGCGAAGCGACCGGAGGGTGTGTCAGGTACCTCGACGAGCTCGGTGCGGATCCGAGCGGCGATGGGGGGCACCAGAAGGCTGTAGCTGTGGAGCATCGCGGCGTCATAGCCCGTTGGTGCCAGGCCCCAGCCTTCCAAAACGAATAGGCACAGGGTGGCGCGCTGATGTTGGCGAAGTGGAGGTCGCCGTGGGCAGTCGTCCAGGGGCGCGGCGCCGTGGTGTCGATGGGCGTGCCGAGCAGCTGAGGCATGGCGTGGTCGAGAAAGCTCTGGTGGATGGTCATGCGGCTGGTGCGGACCGAAGCGATGTCGTCAAGTGTGACTCGTACGGCCGCCCATCATGCCGTCGGGAGGCCGGGGGCGGTCGTCAGGCCAGGTCCGGCGGGGGTGGGGGCTTCGCGTAGCTCGACTTGGCCGCCGCGACCGAGGTGGGCACGAAGCAGTGCCCGGTGCGTGGAATCGCGCGAACGGTAGAGGCTGGAGTCCGGCTTTCAGCGTGTGCAGGACCCGTAGCTCGACACGTCGGCCGGTTGACAGCTGCACCAGGTACAACCAGCGGGAATCGGCTGAACGGGATGTTGGGGCCGCGGCGGCTGGCGGACCGCCGCCGATAGCTGTGCGTCCAGGTCGTCAACGTGCTCGCGGGTACGTCGAGGTAGCGAGCGGCCTCAGGAACCGGGTAGAGCGGAGTACCCTACTGATCACTCCTCACCCATCCTGACGCAGCGATCTCGGCCACGACGTGACGACAAGCCGTAGGCAGACCGGCCGATCGGAACCGGTCAGTGAGATGCTACGAGGCGTGTCATCACGGCCGCGGCGGGTGTTCCTGAGCCATAACTCGGAGCTGCGGCGGTTTCCTACTCGCCGCTCCTTCGTTGACGCTGCGGAGCAGGCGATCACCCGCGCCGGGGACGCCATCGGGGACATGGCGTATTTCACCGCCCGGGACCAGTGCCCGGAGCGGGTGTGCCGAGAGGCGGTGCTGGCCGCCGACATCTATGTGGCCATCGTCGGGTTCCGGTACGGATCCCCGGTGCGCGACCGGCCGGAGCTGTCCTATACGGAGTTGGAGTACGAGGCTGCGGGTGAGCATGGCCTGCCCCGGTTAGTGTTCCTGCTGGGTGCTGAGGCGGAAGGCCCAGCGGATCTGTTCCGCGACCAGCAGCACGGTACCCGCCAGGACGCGTTCCGCGCCCGGCTCGGGGACAGTGGACTGACCACCGTCACGGTCACCACCCCGGAGGAGTTGAGCGAAAAGCTGTTCCAGACACTGACTGAGCGGCCCCGGGGCGGGCGGGTGTGGAACGTGCCCGCGCGCAATGCCACCTTCACCGGACGTGAAGACCTGCTCACCGGGTTGCGCACGTCGTTGCGAGCTGGCCGGGCGACGGTGGTACAGGCCCTGCACGGCATGGGCGGGATCGGCAAGACCGCGCTGGCCATCGAGTACGCCCACCGCCACGACACCGACTACGACGTGGTCTGGTGGATCCCCTCCGAAGTACCCACGCTGATCCCCGACCGGCTGGCTCAGCTCGCTCACGCCCTGGGCCTGGCCGGGGCCACCGACCCCGTCGCCTCGGCGGTGGCGCGGCTGCTGGGGGCGCTGCGGGAACGGGACCGCTGGTTGCTGATCTACGACAACGCCGAGGACCCCGCCGCGCTGGCCCCTCACCTGGCCACCGGTGGTGGCGGGCAGGTATTGATCACTTCCCGCAACCCCGCCTGGCGCGACCTCGCCACCCCACTCGGGGTAGACGTCTTCGACCGCAGCGAGTCGCTCACCCTGCTGCGCCGCGTCCCGCGACTCACCACCGACGACGCCGCCCGGATCGCCGACGCCCTGGGCGACCTGCCCCTGGCGCTCAGTCAGGCCGCCGCCTACCTGACCGAAACCGCCATACCCACCGGCGACTACCTGTCCTTGCTCAACGAGCGCACCGCGGAACTGCTGACCCACGGAACGCCCGCCACCTACCCGGTGTCGCTGGCCGCCAGTTACCAGATCGCCTTCGACCGGCTCGCCAAGCAGGCACCGGCCGCGCTGGACCTGCTCACCCTGGCCGCGCACCTGGCCCCCGACCCGATCCCCCTCACCCTGTTCACCACCCACCCCGACCGACTCCCCGACCCACTCGCCACCATGGCCCGTGATCCGCTGACCTTCACCGAGCTGACCCGGCTGTTGCGACGAGCAGGGCTGGCCCGCGTCGAGCCTGGCAGCCTGCAGCTGCACCGGCTGCTGCGTGCCATTCTTCTCTCCCAGCCCAGCGAGCACGACATGGCCACCGTCGCGATCCGGCTACTCCGTGCCACAGTTCCAGCCGATGACCCCTGGAATAACCCGCCGACCTGGTCGCTCTGGCGGCAGCTGCGCCCGCACGTCCTTGCCGCCACCGATGCCCGCCACACCCTCGATCCGACCGGGGACGACGTCGGCTGGCTGCTCCACCACGCCGGATCGTATGTGCTGACCCGAGGGGAACCCGCATCCGCCCGGCCACTGTTCGAACGGGCATTGAGCCTGCGTCGCTCGGTGCTGGGTGAGGACCACCCCGACACCCTGGAATCGGCCAGCAATTTCGCCGTAAACCTGTACGAGCTGGGCCAGTACGAGCAGGCCCGCCAACTCGACGACGACATCCTCACCCGCCGCCGCCGGGTACTGGGTGAGGACCACCCCGACACCCTGCAATCGGCCAACAATCTCGCCATAAACCTGGATATGCTGGGCCAGCACGAGCAGGCCCGCATGCTCGACGAGGACATCCTCACTCGCTGCCGCCGGGTACTGGGTGAGGACCACCTCGGTACCCTGACCTCGGCCAACAACCTAGCCTGCGACCTGCGCAAGCTGGGCCGCCACGAACAGGCCCGTCAGCTCCAGCAAGACACCCTCACCCGGAGGCGGCGGGTACTCGGCGAGGATCACCCCAGCACCCTCGCCTCGGCCAACAACCTCGCCCTCGACCTGCACGCGCTGGGCCGCCACGAACAGGCCCGCCAACTCCAGCAAGACACCCTCACCCGCCGCCGCCGAGTACTGGGCGACGACCACCCCCACACCCTGGCCTCGGCCAGCAACCTCGCCGCCGACCTCCGTGCCCTGGGCTACTACGAGCAGGCCCGCCAACTCCAACAAGACACTTTCACCCGCCGCCGCCGGGTACTGGGCGACGACCACCCCCACACCCTGGCCTCGGCCAGCAACCTCGCCGCCGACCTCCGCGCCCTCGGTCGTGAGGACGAGGCGAACCAGCTGGAGGAGTGGGTCCGCTCCCATAGCTGATCACACCCCTTCCCACCAAGATTATCCGCTGTGCTTCGGTGCGGGGTCGAGCTCGGAGGAGGCCTGCGCCGACGCCCGGTCACCGGTCATACGGGCCCGCTGGTGCCGGTCCCCGGTGCGGATCGCGTCCACGACCCGGGCGTTAGTTTTGTCGGGCGTTGGGGGTGAAGAAGGTGGTGAGCCGCTCGTCCAGCTCACGCAGGTGCGGGGAGCTGGCGCGCAGGGGCTGGATGTGCCGGTGCAGGGTGCCCAACCGCTGGGCGATGATGGTCGAGCTGACGTCGGTGGCGGTGCGCAGCGCGTCCCGGCCGTATACGGCAGCCTGTTCCAGATCACGGACGGAAAGATGATGGGTGGCGATATAGGTCTGGATTATCGCCTGGGAGCGGACTCTCCAGGTCTCGGTTCTCCGCAAGGCTGTGGTGCTCAGAGTGAGTGCCTGCTTGAACTCGCCGAGGTTGCTGAGGCAGAGGCCGACGTCAGCCATCAATGAGTTTTCGGAGTAGAAGGAACCCTGCCAGGGGGCCCGTCGCCGGGGCGTACCGACTCGTAGAGCCGCTCAGCGGCCAGCGCCGCGCGACGGGCCGCGTTGGCCTCGCCGAGCAGTGCCAGGCCGCGTGCCTCCAGCACGTGTAGCTCGGCGGCCAGCGCTGGGGTGGCCGCGCCTTGAGTGATGGTCAGTCCGGCTCGGGCGAGCGCGACCGCTTGGCGCCCGTGCCGCGCCGTGTCGTGCTCAGCGGGTGTGTTCTCGCCGATCCGGACCGTCATCCGGCTCATCGTGGCCAGCACCTCAGCTGCATACAGTCGGTCTCCGGCCCGCATGGCCAGATCGAGTGCCTGGATGTAGTAGCGCTGCGCCAGCGCGTCGCGGCCCCCGTCGGATGACATGTATCCGGCCAGCCGGGTGGCCTGGGCGACCCCGGAGAGCAGGGCCCTGCCGATCTTCTCCGAGTAACTGCCGTGCAGCAAGGTGTTGGCCTCCCGGTGCAGTAGCACCACCACCTGCTCCCGCACCCGCCACGTTCCGAACTGGAAACCCAGCCTGGTCAAGTGATCGATCTGTTCGGTGAGGACTTCCACGTCGGCCATGCCGACCCGCTGACCCGTCGCGCGAGCGCTGCTTTGGGCCGGGGGCGCGATGAGGGCGAGCAGCGTGGGCTCGGCGAACGCTGCCATACTGAACCCGGAACCCAGCAGCAGTTTGCGGCGGCGCATGTCCCGTCCCGAGAGCTCGACGATCGTGCGGACTGTGCCCTCCAGTGTGCCTGCACAGGTCAACCCGTCATACGGATCCTCACCGGTGGGTTCACGGTCGATAAACCCGCACTCGGTGACCTTTACCCTCCGCTGCAACCGCCGGCTCAACACGGCAGCGACCAGACGCGGCACCGGCCAGCGCGGCTGAGCGCCATCCAGTATCCGCCGCACCGAGGTGGTGTTGGTGCCCAGATGCTGTCCCTCCCGGGCGGCGGCGCTGACCACCGCGCGCGCCAGCCCAGCGTTGCTCATCTCCGCTTCCTCCAGCAATACCCGCAACGCGGTGTTGCCGCCCGCCGCCGTCCCACCCGCACCACTCATGGTCGTTGCCACCCCGTATCCATTCGATCACGCTCAGCGGTCCATCGTGGACCGTCACCAGGCGGCGCGGGAAACCGTCACCGCCGAGTGAGACCCCAGTGCGAACCCCGTCCCGCACATCGACCCGATGCCCACCCCGGGTGCCGCCAGCACCAGACCCCGGTCGCCGGCTGACCTCGCACTTGCCGCCGACGCCGGCAGCCCCCGAAGTCATGCGTGTACCGCGTGCTGGTTATGATCTCGTCATGCGGCAGCTCGCGCGCGTCGTGACGCGTCGTCAACTCCACGAGAAGTCAGGCGACACGGCGCACTGGCGCGCACGGCCTCGGGCCGAGCGCGTCGCAGCTGTCGAGTTGTTGCGCCAGCGTCAGCATGGATGGACGGATGCGTCTCGACCGCGACTTCAGCGAGTTCATTGGATTCTTGAGCGCCCATGAGGTGCGTTTTCTCGTAGTCGGAGGCTACGCCGTGGCCGTGCACGGCCACCCGCGCTATACGGGTGATCTCGATGTGTGGGTGCTCGTCCATCCCGACAACGCGGAACGGTTGATGCGTGCCCTTGATGACTTCGGGTTCGGCTCCGTTGGGTTGACGGCGGCAGATTTCATGCAGCCTAATCGGGTCGTACAGCTGGGCTATCCGCCGTTGCGGATCGATCTCCTCACATCTGTCGATGGTGTCGCGTTCGATGATTGCTACGCTAACCGCGTCGAAGTTCAGCTCGATGAGGTCGTGGTGCCGTTCATTGGCCTCGCCGACCTGCGCCGCAACAAGACAGTGAGTGGGCGCCCCCAGGACTTAGCCGACCTAGATGCCCTTGACGGCTGATGCTTGCCCTCTGGCAGTCTCGGCGTGACCAGGAGCTTCATGTCCGACTCCGCTCTGCGGTGGCACCATTATCAGGGGTGATGATAAGGCCAATCACCGACGTGGGGCCCGCCGGTACATTCCGATGCAAGTTGGGGCGGTCTGGTTCCCAGTGATTGCCCCGGCGATCTCATTAGGCATTGCCGCCGCCGTCTGGGGCCGGCGGCTCCGTCGAGGAGTCCCGCGCCGTGGTGTTCCTCGGCTTCGGCGTACCGGGTCAACAACTCGGCCAGGTGCGGCAGCCACGTGCAGACCGTGAGGGTAAGCGCGGCACGCCAGGCGGTCTGGTATAGCCCCGACCAGCCATGGCACAGGCCAGTATCGGTGATCCGGCAGTAGTACCGAGCAGTACGGCAGTGGACCCGAAGTTTGAGCTCGACGTGAGCATTGTCGAGTCAGGTCCGGCGCTCGCCGAACTGATGCGGGACCCCAGCAGCAACCGCAGCCGTGCTGCGGGCGGCCACCCGTACGTCCGGGTTGAACGTTGTGCCCTGGCCGGCCCTGACCGGCGGTACGAGTGAGGATGTGGCGCTGCTGGCTGCGGCGGTGAGTTGGTCGGGGGCGGGTCGCGGCGACAGTGACGCGGTTTCGCTGTCCGCCGTAGGCGTGGCATTGAGGATCTTGTTCGGCGGGGATCAAGTCGGGCCTGCCGTGGAAGACGCTGAATGTGAGGTACTGTAGCCGTTGACGACAGGTGACTCCCCGCTGGCGGCGATTCCGGTTACGTTCCGCTGGGCCTTCCTTGAACTGGCAGCGGCAAAGTTCACTCACCATGCGGTGCCGTTGTCCGATTCCTGGCCCTACCGTCTATGTGGAGTTACTTCGGGGGAAGGGAATGAGAGCAGCGGCATCTCAAGCGGGACATGACGCCGGCCGTCTCGGCTGCCGTTGTCGCGGGCATCGAGCCGGACTGGCCACCTGTTGAGATTGTGTGGCACGGCGGCGAACCGTTGGCGGTCGGTCCTCGGCGACTGGCGGCGCTGCTGGAGCCCTTAAGCCTTATCGTCCGCACGAGGGGTCTACAACGCCGATGTGGCCTGGAGAGCGGGACAAACTGGGAGAGGTCGTGCTGAGGATGGTTACGCCATCCGGGTCGCAAGGCCGACCAGTGGTCAGGGTGCGCCGTGACACGGTTTGTGACGCGAACCAGGGTCGCCTCGTGCCGTGTGACGCGACCACTGCGAACCTCTGGCACATGAAAGCCGCAGGTAGACCGCGTAGTACGCGCCGTCGATGCTCTTCCTAAACCGTGTGTCGCAGGTTCGAATCCTGCCGGGGGCACCAGGCTTTGGCCTGCGTAAACATGGATGGGGGACGGTCGTTCATTCCTCCATGGCATCAAGCGTGGTGCGAGTTGAGACCGTTGCTCACCCCTCGAACTGTGGCGGGCCGCAACATAAACAGACGTGACCCGACGACACCCCACGCAGCTGCGCTCTCGAAGGCATGCCTGCGGCCTCTGCCTCAGCAGGTTGGCTTGCCTGCCCTCCATTCCCGGCCTGCGGCATACCCACGGCTTCGGCGAAGATGACGTGCCGGATGACTTCGGCGAAGTCATCCGGGTAGGCCCGCGCCTCCGCTGGCTGGCGGGTGCCGTCATGCTGCGTACGGGCCTGCCTCAGTTGTGACACACCGGACCACTACCCGGGATCCCAGCCACCGCGGGATCCTGGTCCGCCCACATGGAGTTAGCAGACTTGCTATCATGCTGGGGTGGGTTCAACGTGGAGGATCGAGGCCGAGGACGAGGTTGACACCTGGCTGATGAAGTTGTCCACGCACGACGCCGCCCGTACACGCTTCTACCTGCAATTGCTCACCGAACACGGCAGCACCTTGGCCATGCCATACGCGCGCAGCCTCGGGAACGGACTACGTGAATTGCGGTTTCATCTTCGCGATGAGCAGCGACGCATCACGTTCTGGATAACACCTGACCGACTGATCGTACTACTCACAACGTTCCGCAAACAGCGTCAGAACGAACGCCGCGAAGTCGAGCGAGCCCACGAGGTCCTCAAACAAACGCAACAGGAGTTCGATAAATGAACACTCGACGAGACATAGAAGAGATCTACACCGCGCGGGACGACACAGGCACTGACGAGTTCCGTGACGCTTATGAGAAAACCCGCCGTTCCTACGAATTCGGCGTACTCGCCCACAGGCTCCGCAAGGACGCTGGTCTCACGCAGAAAGAACTCGCCACGCGCATGGGCACCACCGCCTCGGCCATCGCTCGGCTGGAAGCGGGAGGCACCTCACCAACCTTTGCGACACTCGAACGCCTCGCCGACGCGCTTGGCGTGCAGCTGCGTCTGGAAGTAGCCGACGCCACCGACCTGCCCGCCGTGACCTTCGGCGCCGCCTAAAATAACGACACACGTCCGGCCAACCACCCTGCCCGCTCCTCACCGGCTTGCCAGGGCAATCACCAGGAGCTCATGGTGCGGGTCGTGGTGCGAAGCACAGTGATGCGGAGCCAACAGTGCGACGTGGTGCGAACAGCAGCCACCTATAATGGCCGCTAGAAGCCCCTGCCAGCACTGTCAGAGACTTTCCTAAGCCGTGTGTCCCAGGTTCGAATCCTGCCGGTGGCACCACCACTCACCAGACAAAGCCAACCTTGAGCAGCACAAACGCCAGACAATTCCGATCTTGTGTTCTGCCGCTGTCTGCCGTCATCAGGCCCCATCTGCCACCGTTCGCGAAACCACCGCGAAACGGAGAACAGCCCGGGTGACCCTGCCCCCGGGTCGCCGCGTGGTAAGCCCTGGAGGGAGGTCGGCGGGATGCCCACACCCTGTCTGCACCCGGCCCAGCCCCGCTTGCGATGGGGGCCGGTCATCCCCATCTCGCGCAGCGCGTCGGCGTATGACCGGGATAGGTGGTGTTCAGCTGGGTGGTGTTCAGCTGGGTGGTGTTCAGCTGGTCAGGGCTTGGGCGAGGGCGGCGCCGAGGCCGGCGGCGCCGAGTCCGGCGATGATGCTGGCGGCGGCGTTGATGAGGGCGAACAGCCGGGCGCGGTCTTGCAGCAATCGCACGGTTTCGTAGCCGAAGGTGGAGTAGGTGGTCAGCGCCCCGCACAACCCGGTGCCCAGGGCGGCCATCACCGGCGTCGGGGTGTGCAGACCGGTGGTGGCGAGCCCGCCGAGGAGGAAGGACCCGGCGGCGTTGACCGCGAATGTGCCCCACGGGAACAGGGAGTCGTGGCGGGCTTGCACGGCCCGGTCGAGCAGGTAGCGCAGCGGCGCGCCGACGGCGGCACCAACCGCGACCAGCAGCGCGATCATCGCATCGGTGCCGGGTCGCGGCCGACATAGTGGATGACTTCGACCGGGTCGATGATGACCAGTCCTTCGGTGATCAGTTCGTCGAGTTGCGGCAGGAAAGCCCGGATGCGCTCTTCGGCATCGACGATGATGATCGCCACTGGTAGGTCTTCGGAGAGCGACAACAGTCGGGTGGTGTGGATGCGGGAGGAGGCGCCGTAGCCTTCGATGCCGCGGATGACGCTGGCACCGGCCAGGCCGGTCTGGTGGGCCCGGTGCACGATCTCGGTGAACAGCGGTTTATGGTGCCATTGGTCGCAGTCGCCGACGAAGATGGTCAGCCGTAGCGCCGCGCCGTGCAGCCTCATCGGGTCTCCCTGTGGTGGTGGATGCGGTGCACGGTCCATCGGGTGAGGGTGATCCCGGCGTACACGGCGGCCAGCGCCGTCAGCAGGGTGCTGGCCAGGTATGCCAGGGCGGTGCGGGCCGCGTCGGCGGCGAGCAGGTGTTGAATGTCGAGGATATAGGTGGAGAAGGTGGTGTAGCCGCCGAGCACCCCGGTGCCCAGGAACGGTCGCAGCAGTCGTCGGGTGGGCCACACATCGGTGACCAGCACCATGAGCACGCCGATGAGCAGGCAACCGGAGACGTTGATGCCGAACGTGGCCCACGCGAATCCCGCCGCAGTGGACGGGAACGCCTCGGTGAGGCCGTAGCGGGCCAGCGCGCCGGCCACCCCGCCGGCAGAGATGACAGCCAGCACGAGCCACGCGGCACCAGCCCGAGACTGGCGGGCGGTGGCGAACGGCCCTCCGACGGCTTTTGGGGCATGGTCACCCGTCGCGGTGGGTTCGAGGTCAGGGTCGATGTCGGCCGGCGTATCGCCGGTGAGGTGGGCGGGGATCTCGGCCACGGGCGCACTCCTACCAGGGATCTGGTAGGGACCGTTGGCGGGCTCGCCGCGGTTTCCGGGTGGACGGCGGGCCCCACCGCCGCGAGCTGTCCAGTTCGCCGTCACCGTCGATCCTATCAATCGACCGGGTGAGCTGTCGAACCTGTTGTCAGCATATTGTGACAGAAAGCATGTCCGATAGAATCGGAAGAGTGTAGATAACACTCTTCCGGCCTAGCGACAAGAGGCTCCGATCAGCCCCGGTCCGATGGTGTCGAATGCGAGCGGCCCGGCAATCCCGAGCACCATGCCCCAGCCTCGGCGCCCCAGCTCGGCTCTCAACCGCCGGACGGCGTCGTCGACCGGTGCGCCAGGGCACGACCCTGGCCCCCTAGAATGCCGATCCGCACGAGGAGACACGTTAGCCCGAATGGCCGTGCCCTGGCGTGATTCAGCTCGACAGTACCTCGCGCGCCCGTAGAATCGACCAGACCTTGGTCCCACTGAGGGGCCCCTGAGGAGCGTGACGAACTCGGTGCCTGCCGCATCGACGCCCGGCTGTAGTAGGTGGCCGGGCTCCGGGCCCGGCTGCCCCACCTCACCGCCTCCGTGGACGACGTGATGGACGTCCTGCGGAGTATCTGGGATCTGTTCTGGGGCCCATTCTGGGGCCTTTTCGGGTTGGCCGCGCTGACCGCGGGCACCTTCGTCTTCGTCGCGGGCGAGTTCGCCCTCACTACGTTGGAACGCAGCACCGTCGACGCGCACGTGCAGCAGGTCGGCGACCGGCGGGCCCGCCAAGTCCAGCACGCCCGCAGCACGCTGTCCTTCCAGCTCTCCGGCGCTCAGATCGGCATCACGATCACCACTCTGCTCACCGGGTACGTGGCCGAGCCGGCCATCGCCGAGCTGATCCGGCCCGGCCTGCACACCGTCGGGCTGCCCGTGAGCGCCGTGAGTGGGGTGTCCTTAGGGATCGGGTTAGCGCTGGCCACCGCGCTGTCCATGGTGTTCGGCGAACTCGTCCCGCAGAATCTGGCCATCTCCCGGCCGCTGCAGACGGCACGGCAGGTCGCTGGGGTGCTCAATACGTTCTCGATCGCGTTCCGGTGGCTGATCACCGCGCTGAATGGGGCGGCGAACTGGATCGTCCGCCGGCTGGGCGTCGAACCGGCGGAGGATCTGCGCTCCGCACGCTCCCCGCAGGAACTCGGTTCCCTGGTTCGCAGCAGCGCCCAGCACGGCACGCTGGACGAGGGAACCGCCACCCTGCTGGACCGTTCACTGCGCTTCGGCGAGCGCACCGCTGAGGAGCTGATGACCCCCCGGGTGCGAGTGGAGGCGCTTCGAGCGGACGAGCCGGTACTCGCCCTGGTGGACGCCGCGCGCCGGACCGGGTTCTCTCGCTTCCCGATCTACGGCAGCGACCTCGATGATGTGCGTGGCGTGGTGCACGTCAAGCAGGCCTTCGCGGTGCCAGCCGGCACGCGCGCTGTGTCCCTGGTCGGCACCCTGGCCAGCCCGGTCCCGATCGTGCCGAGCTCACTGGACGGTGATGCGCTGCTTGACCGGCTGCGCGGCCAGGGCCTCCAGGTCGCGATCGTGGTCGACGAGTACGGCGGTACCGCGGGCATCGTCACCCTCGAGGACCTGGTGGAGGAGATCGTCGGTGACGTCCGCGACGAGCACGATCCCGTGGAGGTCTCCGTGGTTCAACCGCTGGACGAGCGGAGCTGGATCATTTCCGGGCTGCTGCGAGCCGACGAGGTAGCCGATGCTGTCGGGTTCGTGATGCCCGAGGGTGACTACGAGACCGTGGCCGGCCTCGTGCTGCAACGGCTGGGCCGCATCCCCGATGTCGGCGACGAGGTCGAGCTCGACGGGTGGCGGCTGACCGTGATGCGGATGGACCGCCGCCGCATCGCGGATCTCCGGCTCACCCGCACCGCGCTCGCTGAGCAGGTGACACCATGAGTGCTGCTGCGCTGCTCGTCGCGATAGCGCTGCTAGCCGGTAACGCTTTCTTTGTCGGTGCCGAGTTCGCCCTGATCAGCGCACGGCGAGACCGCTTGGAGGCGATGGCCCAGCGCGGGGCGCAGCGGGCTCGCACGGTGATCCAGGCCACAGAGATGCTGCCGCTGATGCTGGCCGCGGCACAACTCGGGATCACCGTCAGCTCGCTGGGGCTGGGGTCGCTCGGTGAGCCAGCGATCGCCCATCAGCTCGAGCGGCTGACCGGTCCGCTCGGGGTACCCGACGCGGTGCTGCACACCGCAGCCTTCATCATCGCGCTGGGCATCGTCACGGTGGCGCACATCCTGCTCGGCGAGATGGTGCCCAAGAACATCGCCATCGCGGGTCCAGAGCGCACCGCGCTGTGGATGGTGCCGCCGCTGGCCGCCTTCATGCGGGCGACGCGGCCCGTCATTGCGCTGTTCAGCCGGGCCGCAGGGCTGGTTCTGCATCTCTGTGGCGTGCAGCCCCGCACCGAGCTGGCCAGCGCGTATAGTCCCGACGAGCTGACCAACCTGATCGCCGACTCCAGCCGCGAAGGACTGCTGGACAGCCACGAGCACCGCAGGCTGACTCAAACCTTGTCCACCAGGACGCGGACCGTCGCCGACGTGCTCATCCCGATCTCCGGGCTGACCACGGTCCCCGCCGAACCCACCCTGGGCGACATCGAGCGCGCCGTCGCCCAGACTGGTTTTTCCCGTTTCCCGCTGTGCGCTGAGCGGCAATCGGGCACTGAGCGGCAGTTGGTGGGCTACCTGCACGTCAAGGACGTGCTAGAACTCCTCGGCAAACCGCCGGACACACCGGTGCCACCGGGCCGCGCCCGCCCGTTGCCCGCGATACTGTCCACTGCCAAGCTCGACGAGGCGCTGGCCCTGCTGTGCCACTCAGGCAGCCACCTCGCTCGGGTCGTGGGTCCCGGCGGGAGCACCGAGGGGGTCGTCGCGCTGGAGGACCTGGTCGAGGAATACGTCGGTACGGTTCGCGACGCCACCCACGTCTCGCGCCCGACCAGCGCCCCACCCTGATGCCAGCCTGGAATCCATCCGCATGAAACCGGGCGATCCCGGGACACCGTCAGGACCTAGTCCCAGTCAGACAGTGGAGTCCCGCAGCGTGGGCACTGAACCCGCCGCTGGCGGGCGACGCGAATCGCTGCCCACTCCGCATTGAGCCTGCGACGCTCCTCGGCCTGATAGCGAACCCTGACCTGCAATGCCTGGATGGTCCAAGTCGTGCCGAGCAGCAGCCCGAGGCAGACCAGCAGCAGCCCCGCCGACACCTGCAGGGTCACCGGGCCCTGCGCGGCATACCGCCACGACGCTGCGCTCCCTGTCCCCGGCCCACCGGCCGGGCCCCGGGGAGGCGTGTCGCGCTCCGGTGAGATATCGACATGATCGCCTTCCCCTTTCTTCATCATCGATGGTGCGGGTTGCAGCACTGCGGTCCGAGTAGTTGTCCCGGATCACCGCCCCATAAACAAACACGATAGAGCCTATATCGAGTATAGTCAAGGGGCAGACGGATAGGCCACCCTCGGTCCCCCGGTGACTGTTCCTCAGTTGACTTCAGACAAGCCCTCACTAGACTTCAGCTATGGCTCCCAGGATGACGACCACCGTACGGCTGGTTCTGGAGGCCCTCCTGCAGGTCTGGGATGACGATCCCACCGCGGCCCTCTACGGCTTGGAGATCACCGCACGTACCGGCCTGCTGCCGGGGACCACATACCCGATCCTGCAACGGCTTCTCGACCACGGCTGGTTGACCGACGAGTGGGAAGATCTCGATCCGCATGAGGCGGCCCGGCCGCGGCGCCGGTATTACCGACTCACCGAGGACGGTGCGTCGCAAGCCCGCAAGGCTCTCCAGGATGTGTCGGCGCGCTCGGCCGCGAGACGCCTTGCGTGGACTCGTGGGCTCGACGCCGCTGCTCGGCATGAGACCGCCTAACGAGTGGACGCCAGCCGCGCTGAAGGGAAAGCCCCATGAACAAGGTCACCTGCACCCGCTGGCCGATCGCCTCGGATTCCGGGGGGTGAGCCACGGTGAGACGCGACCGGCGCGCAAAGGTCGTCAAGAACTGCGGTCATGTCTTGGGCGTGGGCAACCTCATTCTGTTGATCTTTGGTGAGCCCACGACCGTGACCCTCGGCGTGACAGTTGTGCTTGCTCCGTTCACGCTCGCCATGGCCTTGAAACTGACGGTGTTCCTTGCGTGCAGTTGTGTCAGCCTTGCGCTAGGCGATTGTCAAGATCGGGCCGAACTGTTGGCATGTGCCATCGGCGGAGCACAGCCACCCGGCGAAGGCGAGCAGTATCGGGAGGCCATGATCGCCGAGATCCGTGACGATCTAGCCCACGAGAAAATACCAGCGATCGTAGCCGACCTGCTGATCAACGCCCCCAGGACAATCCTGAGAGCCTGGGTCCGCGTCCTGGTGTCCCTCTGGGAGCGGGCGCGTAAGGCGGTAAGTCCATCAACCAGACGTTCCCGCTCCTAGACGTTGAACCTGCTTGACCTTAGCCGCCCCGGGCGCAAAGGTGAGGTTACGCCCATCGGAGGGGTCGAAGACCTGGACTTGGTCCGGATCGAACCAGACCTGGGCCTTCTCCCCCTGAGTCGCAGCCGACGCGACGGACAGCCGGGTGACCAACTGGGTGGTACCGGGCGCGCCTACGGTGCCTGCCTGCGCAGCCAGCTTCTCCAGCGCGGCTGCGCAGGCGAGCTCATCCTCCAGCGCGAAGTGGGCATACTTATCCGAGCCCATCGATTCCAGCATCTCAACCTGCGCCGTGACCGTCACCCCGTACTGCTTGGCCCCGGGCTCCACCAGTGCGGCATCCTCGAAGTGCTCCGGCCGCACCCCGATGATGACATCGCGAGGTGCGGCCGCAGCTTCCAACGTGCGACGCATCCGGTCGGATAGCGGTAGCTCACCCACTGCACAACGCACAGCGCTCTCGTTCAGCCGCGCGGGCAGGAAGTTCATCGCGGGCGAGCCGATGAATCCTGCCACGAACAAGTTGACCGGATGCTCGTAAAGGAATTGCGGCGCGCCGACTTGCTGCACCACCCCGGCGCGCAGCACGACCACCCGATCCCCCAGCCGCATCGCCTCGGTCTGGTCGTGGGTCACATAGACAGTGGTAATGCCCAGCTGTTTCTGCAACCGGGACACCGAAACCTGCATCTGCACCCGCAGCGTAGCGTCTAGATTGGACAGTGGCTCATCCATCAGGAACGCCTGGGGCGTGCGCACGATCGCGCGTCCCATCGCCACCCGCTGCCGCTGCCCACCGGACAGCGTGGCCGGCTTGCGGTCCAGGAGCGGGGTGAGGTCGAGCAGGCGCGCGGTGTCAGCCACCCGGGCTTCAATGGTGGCTCGGCCGGCCCGGGCTAGCGTGAGCGGGAAGGCGATGTTCTCCCGAACGGTCATGTGCGGGTAGAGCGCGTAAGACTGAAAGACCATCGCTAGGTCACGGTCCTTGGGCGCTCGCTCATTGACCCGCTGTCCCCCGATGCGCAGCTCGCCGGAGGTGATGTCCTCCAAACCGGCGATCATGTTCAGGGTCGTTGACTTCCCGCACCCGGAAGGCCCGACGAGGATGACGAACTCGCCGTCGGCAATCTGGAGGTCCACCTCCCGCACAGCGGGTGGGCCGTCGTCGCGGAACCGCTTGGTCACCTTGTCCAGGTCGATGGTGGCCACCGCTACCCCTTGACTGCGCCGGCGGTCAGGCCGGCGACGATCCGACGTTGGAAGAACAGCACGAACAGGATGATCGGGATGGTCAGCAGCACGGCGGCCGCCGAGATGGACCCGGTGGGCTCGGTAAACTCCGAGGCCCCACTGAACTGGGCAATCGCCACCGTGGTGGTCTGCGATGCCTCGGTGGAGGTGAGCGAGACCGCGAACAGGAAATCGTTCCAGCAGAAGATGAACACCAGAATCGCGGTGGTGAACACCCCGGGTGCCGCCAGCGGGACGATCACGCTGCGAAACGCCTGGAACGGTGTCGCGCCGTCCATCTGAGCTGCCTTCTCCAGCTCCCAGGGGATCTCCCGGAAGAACGCTGACAGGGTGTAGATCGCCAGCGGCAGCGAGAAGGTGACATAGGGCAGGATCAGCCCTGGCCAGGTGTCCACCAAGCCGACCGTGCGCTCGATGTCGAACAGCGGCGTGACGAGCGAGATCGGCGGGAACATCGCGATCAGCAGCGTGACGCCGACCAGCAACTTCTTACCCGGAAAGGACAGCCGCACGATCGCGTAGGCCGCGAGCGTACTGATCATCACCGACAGTGCGGTCGCGATGAGCGCTATGCCGACCGAGTTGCGTAACGCGCTGACGAACGGGGCCAGCTGGAAGATCTGTTGGTAGTTCGACCAGGTGAACTCGGCTGGGATGAAGCGGCCATCATTGATCGAGTTGAGGGGTTTGAATGACAGGCTGACGATCCACAGCACCGGGACTAGCGCGTAGATCAGGATGACGATGTCGGTGACGGCCCACCAACCCTTGCGGCCCCACCCGGCGCCCATCGTTACCTCCTTTCCTGGGACTCAGCGCCCGGCGCCGCCACGCCGAACAGCGTCACGAACACCAACGCGAAGAGAGCCACTATGAGAAAGATCAGGACGCTGATTGCCGAGCCGATGCCGAGGTTGAACCCAACGAACAGGTTGTCGTAGCCAAGCATCGACACCGACTCCGTGCCGTTGGAGCCCCGAGTCAGGATATAGATGATGTCGAATACCCGGAACGTATCCAGAGTGCGGAACAACAGCGCCACCAGGATCGCCGGCTTCATTGTCGGTAGGATCACCCTGGTCAGCCGCTGCCAGGGCCCGGCACCGTCCATCGCGGCGGCCTTGAGCAGGTCCTCGGGGACCAGCGCGAGCCCAGCGAGCAGCAGCAACGCCATGAACGGCGTCGTCTTCCACACCTCGGCCAGGATGATCAACGCGATGGCCGTGACCTGATCGGTCAGCGGTGCCGCCCCTTCCGGCAGCAGCGCAGCCAGGTAGCCCTTGCCCGGCGTCCAGGCGAACTTCCAGCCGTAGGAGGCGACCACCGTCACAATGCTGTAGGGGATCAGCACCACGGTACGCACCAGGCCCCGGCCGACCACTGTGCGGTACATCGCCAACGCCAGTGCCAGCCCGATCACGAACTCGATCGCCACCGAGACCACCGTGATGATCACGGTGACGGTGAACGCCTGCCACCAGTAGCCAGAGTTCAGCACCGCGCCGTAGTTGGTCAGCCCGATGAAGCCGTGTTGCTCGGGAAACCGCAGGTCGAACCGCTCCAGCGACAGGTAGATCGCGTAGCCGATCGGGTAACCGGTCACCGCCAGGATCACCAGCACCGCTGGTGCGCACAGCAGCGCCGCCAGCCGACGCTCCGACCGGACTCGCTCGGAGACCGGCGCCCGCCGGCCCCCTCTCGCCGGCGCAGCGGTGCGGACACCCGACCGCACCGCCGTCATGGCACCAGTTCCTGCGACGTGACGGCCTTGCCGATCTGGTCAGCCAGCTGACCCACCACGGTGTTCGGATTGATCTTTGCTGGCGGGTTGAGCAGGTTGGAGATCACGATCGAGATGCTGTTGTAGGCCGGTGTCTTCGGCCGCACGCTGCCGTGGTTCAACGTATCCCGGATCGCCTGCCAGGCCGGGTAACGCTTCCGCAATGCCGGATCATCGTAGAGCGCGATGAGCGTGGGCGATCTTTGCACCTCCACCGCGTCGCGCAGCTGGTTGTCCCGGTTGCGTAGGCACTGCACCGCCTCGAACGCCTCCGCCGGATACCGCGAGGTGGTGCTCACCGCCAGGTTATAGCCCCCGATCGTCACCCTTGCCGGTGTGCCCGCCACTATTGAGGGGTAGGGGGCCCAGCCGACTACGTCCCCGACGCGGCGGCCGGTGTTCTGGCTGGTCGGCCGCCCCAGCGAATCGATGAACGTGCCGCCGCTATTCTCGTGCATCGAGACGTAGACGAACGGGTAGTTAACCTCGAACGCCGCGCTCCCTGCTTGCATCGCCAACCGGCCGTCATCCTCCTGGCTCAGCGATAGCGACGGGTCCGCAGCCCGGGAAGTGGCGACCCGCACCATGACGCCCACGGCCTGCCGGGCGGCATCGCCCCGGGCCACCTGCACATCGCCATTCTCCGAGACGATGGCACCGCCACCACTGGCGAGCAGCGTGTTGAACCACACCGTCAAACCCTCATACCGCGCGCCCTGCACCTCGATGTAGTGCGGCAGGCCCCGCGCCGCCAGGCCCTCAGCCATCTGGATCATCTCATCCCAAGTCTGTGGTGGCTTGGGAACCAAGTCCTTGCGGTACCACAGCAGCTGCGTGTTGGTGCTCACCGGGGCGGCATACAACCTGCCCTGGTATGTCCCGGTCTCCAGCGGGACCCGAAGGGTCCCCTGCTCGACCTGTCGAGCCACCCCGGTCGGATATGGCAAGATCCACCCCGCCTGGGCGAACTCCGCGGTCCACATGTCGTCGAGTTCCATGATGTCCAGGCCGGTATCGTGAGCGGCCAGCCGGCGCGCCAGTTGCATCCGCCGCTCGTCGGTATTCCGGCTCGGCTGGGTCCGCTGCTCGATCGTGTATCGACTTCCCGCAGTCCTGCTGCACTCCGCCGCTGCGGCTCGATGCTGGGCCACACCGTCGTCGCTGGTGTAGAAGACCAGCACGATTCGCCCAGCAGCACCGGAGCCACAACCCACCAGCGTCGCCGCAGCCAACACAACTCCCACCGCGGCCACCGCCACCCGTAGGCACCTCCCATGCCCGCCTCTCTGACCCACCCGCATGACTAAAGTCTATACAGGGCTCATATGAAGTCAATAGAGGGGAGACTGGGGTTGCCTCCCCTCCTCATGATGATGATCACCACTCGGCCAGGAAGGCCCTTCGTCCCAGCCAGTAGACGGGGTGTTTCGTAACTTGTTGGCGCGAACCGCTGGGGTTTCTCGGCGTGCTAGGCTAGTAGATTGGCTTTCTCCGCGTACCCGGCTAGCAGTCCCATCAGTCGCGCCGCCCCCGGGGGGTCCACGATCAGGCGCACCGGCAACAATCCACCGGGAATGCTGATTGTCAGCAGTGTCCCAGTGTCCTTGACGATCTCAGCTATCGCGTTGTCGGTCACTCTGGCTCCCACCAGCATCAGCTCATACCCCATTTCATGGATTGCGTGGACAAGGATGTGTGGACGGCATCGGGGCTGGCGGCTTTGGGCAGCGGCACCCGCCCCGATGCCGGTCCTTGGGGTGTGGCCGTTATCCCCGGTTCACCGCAGCCACACGGTCAGCAGGTCGCACAGCGTCGTGGCCCCTTCCTCATCGAGAGAGATCACGCACGAGCCAGTGACCTGAGGATCGAGCACGATCGTCCCGCCACGCTTGCTCACCACCAGGTTGACTGACACCACCGGACCCCGGTTCAGCTGACATGTTGCCGGTACGCTTTGCGGCGGTGGTTATCCGGGTGGCCGCTCCGGTGGGGCACAGCCGGATTACGTTCGATTGTCACGATTCACTTCCTTGACTGTTGGCAAGCGACAATCCACCGCCTGCGCGCACCGTGACGATGCATGCGCGCGCTGTCGCCAGAATCGGCGTGAGTCATGGCCTCAATGCTCGCGAACCAGGACGCGACGGCGGGTGCCCGCTCGGCGTGGGCGAGGGCGGCGGCCAGATGGTCAACCGCGGCGCATCCCTGACCATGAGTCCATACAGAGTAGTTCAGCTTGTCCGCGAGCTGCTGCTGCGTCCACCCCAACTCCGTGCGCAACTCCCGGAGCCGGAGGCACCCAGGCTTGACAGGCATGTCTTGGGCACCTCTTCTTCACAATGGATCACACTGCCGGTGGCGTGGACAATCACGCTCCGGGCTGTCCTCGGTCGCCGCGTGTCTGGAAGCTATGGCCGGAATCGAGGGACTACCCGGAAAAAATTCCGGGGTTGGCCCGGCGCCCGGGGAGGGTGAGTTGCTGCGAGGGCTGGTGGACACGCTGTCGGTGGGGGAGCGCATTGCCTGGTACCGGCAGCGGTGCGGCATGTCGCAGGAGGTGTTGGCCGGGCTGGTTGGCCGCACGGCGGACTGGCTGAGCAAGATCGAGAACAACCGGATCGATCTCGATCGGCTCTCCGTTCTGCAGTCGCTTGCTTCGGCGCTGGATGTGAGGGTCGGGGATCTGATCGGCGAGCCGTTATTGCTGGACTGGTCGGCCGAGGTGGCCGCTCGACGGTGCCGGCGCTGCGAACCGCGCTATGGACTACCGGCAGATCACCCCGCTCCTGGGCCGCGCGCCGACCGTCGCCGCCCGACCTGGATGTGCTCGCGCGCCATAGGCCCGGTGGGACGGCCTATCAGGATTCGCGTTACGGTATGTGACCAGTCGGCTGCCGTCGCTGCTGGCCGAGGCCCAGTCCGCCGGCCGCGCGTACACCGGTGAATGCCGCCAACGCGCGAAGAACTTGCTGGCGATGACCCACCAGGCGGCGGCCATGATCCTGACCAAGCTCGGGGAAGCCGCCTTGCCTGGATTGCGGCGGACCGTGGCCTGGTCGCGGCGCAGGACTCGGGAACCCGGTCCTGGTCGGCTCGCTGTTCCGGCCGGTGAGGCATCGCTTTGTCAATGGCCGGTAGGCCGAGGCGGTGCAGCTCACCCAGGACGCGGCTGCCGACCTGCAACCTGGGCTGGCGAACGCGACCCCGGAATATCTGTCGATCTACGGCACGCTGTTCCTAGCTGGCTCGATGGCGGCAGCACGCAACGATGACCGAGCCACGATCAGGACGTTTCTGGCCGAGGCTGACGCAGCGCGCAGCGCTGGGCGCGGTCGCCAACCACCTCTGGACCGCCTTCGGTCCCATCAACGTCTATCCACCGTATCCACCGCAGCCGAGCTGGAGACCTCCAGTCGCAGTCGATCTCGGTCCGCGGGTGGATGTCCCGGCGCTGCCTGTGGAACGCCGGATCAGGCACCGGATCGAGGTGGCCCGGGCGTACAGCGCGTGGAACCGCCGTGACGAGGCGCTGACGATCCTCCTCGACGCAGAACGGGACGCACCGGAACAAATCCGGCACCATGTCATCAGCCGGCAACTCGTCCTGCGGTGGATCCGCCAGCAGCGCGGTAAGCCCAGTCATCACCTTGCCGGGTTGGCGAAGCGGCTGCACGTCATCTGAGCGCGTGCCCGTAGGGTCTTCGCCGTGGCGGACGACCCCCTCGATCGCAGCCGTGCCTACGTCGCCGCTGGCGTCCTGTTCTTCAACGATGCAGACCGTCCTGCTCGTCCTGCCCACCGACAAGACCACTGACATCCCCGGCGCCACGTGGAGACCGGAGAGCCACCGCCGCGCTGCGCGAGTCCGCGAAGGCCCGCATCGAGGCCGCGCGGGCCGCTGCTCGTCGCGACTGGGCACGCACCCCGACGAGGCGACAAACTACTACTCGTCTTTGACGGCGGGACATTGACCGCCGACACGTCGACGCGATCCGGCTGCACGCCGACGAACTCGCGTCCTACGCCTTCCGCGACCCGGCAGAAGCGGTCACCTTGCTGATCCCCCGCCTGGGTCGCCGGGTGGCGGCCGCCATTGATGCTCACCAAGCAGGCCGTACCACCTACCTTGAATGCGGTCTACCACACCTCCGCTAGCAGCGCAGCCACCCACATCTCGCAGTCATCGGCGATGACGGACATGCGGGGGCTCGCGATACTGCCGAGAGATTGACGCCCTGGCAGTGAGCGCCCGCGCATGTGTGGCTTAACGCCCGTTGCCGGCGGCGTGCACCGGGAACCCGACGGGGCGGGCATTACTGCAGCTCCGCCTGCGTTGCCGCGCGCCATAGGCCGCCGCGATCGGCGAGGTTCGAGAGCTTCACCTCGGGCATTCGCCTTCGACCGCGCACGGCGAGTAACGCGCCGACCGGCACGGCGGCACCAGAGGGACACACGTCGCCGATGTTCCGGCTCACGGCTCACCGCATGGCGCGTTGCACCAGGTGGTGGGAGGCGATGGTGGCGGTTGAGGCGGAACTGAAGGCGCTCGCACGCAACCCAGATCGCATCCACGCGGCACTGTCGCGGCCGGCGGTGGGCGAACGCTCGACTCTCTGAGCGCTATTTCGACTACCGGCTCGCACTGGACCCGCCAGGGCAACCGCTGCGGGTGCTTACCGTCATCGCCGCCGGCCGCTCTGGACGTAGTGCGGTCCATGCTCCGCGAGTTAGGGATCGAGGACAGCGACCTCACCACCCAGGCTTACACCGATACGGTCGCGACCTGAAGAGGCCCGCCCAGTAACTCCGCTATCGCCTACCTGGTGACTGTCGAGCGGCCCTCGGATGTGCTCGCAGTTTCGCGCCACCGGTCCCGCAGCAACCGCCCCAACTGCGCGCCACGCTGACCTCGCTCAAAGCCAGCGACACCCGGCGCCACCCGTAGGCACTACCCATACCCGCCTCCCTTGCCGTCCACGACCGGGGCTTCGACCCAGCATGACTAAAGTCTATACAGGGCTCATATGAGGTCAACAGAGGGTACGCTGAGGCTGTCGCAGGCACGGCCCGACTAGAGGTCGGGGGATGTATGTGCTGGCTGCGCGTGGTGTTACTGGTGCTTGCCGGTGCTGTGGTCGCTGGGGGTTGCGCAGCGCCGAGCGATCCATCGGCCGCTGCCCCCAACCAGGCTGTTCGCGTGGTCTCGGTGAACAAGGTCGATGAGCGGACCCGGGATGTGGTGATCGATTCCCCTTCGGTCGGTGAGGTGAGGGTGCGGTTGCTGGTGCCAGTCGGCTTCGAGGCGGACCCGAACCGCCGCTGGCCGGTTCTCTACTTGCTCCACGGGGCCGACGATCCGGACACGTACCAATGCTGGACCCGGTCCACCGATGTGGCCGCCCTGACGGCCGGGCTTCCCCTCTTGGTAGTGATGCCCGAGGGCGGGACGAAGGGTTACTACTCGGACTGGTTCAACGAAGGCCGTGGCGGGCCACCAGCTTGGGAGACCTTCCATCTGGTTGAGCTGCTCCAGGTACTCGACCGTGACTGGCGGGCCAGCGACCACCGGGGCCTCCAGCAAGGCTGTTCGCGTGGTCTCGGTGAACAAGGTCGATGAGCGGACCCGGGATGTGGTGATTGATTCGCCTTCGGTCGGTGAGGTGAGGGTGCGGTTGCTGGTGCCAGTCGGCTTCGAGGCGGACCCGAACCGCCGCTGGCCGGTTCTCTACTTGCTCCACGGCGCCAACGATCCGGACACCTACCAGTGCTGGACCCGGTCCACCGATGTCGCCGCCCTGACGGCCGGACTTCCCCTCTTGGTGGTGATGCCTGAGGGCGGGACGGAGGGTTACTACTCGGACTGGTTCAACAAAGGCCGCGGCGGGCCACCAGCCTGGGAGACCTTCCATCTGGTTGAGCTGCTCCAGGTACTCGACCGCGACTGGCGGGCCAGCGACCACCGGGCGGTGGCCGGGCTGTCCATGGGAGGGCTGGGCGCCACGCTCTACGCTGCCCGCTCGCCGCATCTGTTCCGCGCGGCTGCCTCGTTCAGCGGAGTCCTGGATACCCTGGGCACCTCGGGCTGGCAGTTCCCGCCGGACGTGTGGGGAGATCGCACCCAGCAAGCTGAGATCTGGCGCCGGCACAACCCCATTGACAGGGCGGCGGACCTGCGGGGAATCTCCCTGTTCGTGTCTTACGGCAACGGGGATCCAGGCCCGCTGGACGTCGCGGGGACCCCCTCCGGTGTTGGCGGTCAGATCGAGCGGCAGCTGGCCCCGGGAAACGCCGCTTTTGTTCGCCGGCTGGGTGAGCTTGGCATCCCCGCGGAGGTTGACGCGTACGGGCCCGGCATCCACAACTGGCCGTACTGGCAGCGGGAACTGCATCGCGCGTTGCCCGGCATCATGCGCGCTTTACAGACCTGACACGGCCAGCCTGCACGTGATCGACGGCGATGCCGCGACGCGCCGCACCTGGTGTAGGGCAGCACCCAGGTTCAGCGCCTAGTCTTCGCGGTGGGGATTGCCGGGCTTCGGCTACGAGAGAAAGCTGGGTTACTTGGTCAGGTTTGCCCGGTGCAGGGCGGTTCTGCTGGGCGGTGTTCTTCTGCTGGTTGGGGTCCTTCTGCTGGCCGGGGCGTGCGGTGGCGGGAGTGCCAGCCTCCACGGGTCGGGTGCCACACCGACGAAGGGCAACACGGTGACGTTCGCGGAAGCCCCCGGGGCGGCGCCGAACTACATCTTCCCGATCACGCCGACCCAACAGTTCAGCGTCAACACCGTCAACGAGTTCCAGAACCTGATGTACCGGCCGCTGTACTACGCGCCCAAAGAGGACCAACCGGTCATCGACGACATGCTGAGCCTGGCCGACGAACCGGTCTAC
Organism: uncultured Actinomycetota bacterium; assembly: GCA_963822695.1. Taxonomy (GTDB): domain Bacteria; phylum Actinomycetota; class Actinomycetes; order Mycobacteriales; family Pseudonocardiaceae. The sequence continues at coordinate 290,811 of CAWGJH010000016.1, read as the reverse complement.
TCGCGGCACAACACCGTCGTGACCGTCACCATGAAGCCCAACTACCAGTGGTCCGACGGCGAGCCGGTGGATGCCCGCGACGTGGTGTTCTCCCTCAACCTGCTCAAGGCCGCGGTGCGGGAGAGCCCAGCCAACTTCGGCAACTACACGATCGGTGAGATCCCGGACAACCTCACGAGCTACACCGCGACCGGCAAGTACCAGCTCACGTTCACGCTCACCCGCAGCGTGAACCCGCAGTGGTTCACCACCGAGCAGCTTCAGCTCCTCACCCCACTGCCGCTGGCCTGGGACAAGACCGCCGCGGACGGCCCGCAGGGTGACTACGACCTGACTCCGGCGGGGGCCAAGCAGGTCTATGACTTCCTCGCCGACCAGGCCGCGAACCTGTCCACCTACGCCACCAACCCGCTGTGGCAGGTGGTGGACGGGCCGTGGCACCTGACCTCATACTCCACTACCGGCCAACTCACCATGGCGGCCAACCCGCATTACGGCGGCCCCTACAAGCCGGCGATCCCCCACTTCGAGGAGCTGCCGTTCACCTCTGAGGCGGCGGAGTTCAGCGCGGTCAGGGCCGGCGCGATCGACGTCGGGTACGTACCCACCGACGACCTCCCGCAGCTACCGGCGATCAAGCGCGGGGCTTACCACGTCTTCGCGTTGCCCCAGTTCTTTATCGCGTACGTGAACATGAACTTCAACAATCCGACGGCCGGCCCGGTGTTCAAGCAGCTCTACATCCGGCAGGCATTGCAGCACCTGGTGGATCAGCCAGCGATCATCCGCGGGGTCTACTCCGGGTACGGGATCCCCGCCTACGGTCCGGTGCCGGTCGGCCCGCCGAATCCCTACGCCAGCGCGCTGGAACAGCAGGGCACCTACCTCTACAGCCTGTCCGCCGCCGCTCAGTTGCTGTCGTCGCACGGCTGGTCGGTCATCCCGGGCGGCGTGGACACCTGCGTCAACCCGGGCACCGCGGCCAACCAGTGCGGCGCCGGCATCGCACGAGGCGCCCCACTGGAGTTCACGCTCGACTACGCCAACGCTATCCAGCGGACCGCGACGCAGGTGAGCGCGATGAAATCGGACGCGGCCCGGGTCGGCATCCAGCTCGACCTGCGAGGTGCGCCCTTCAACACGATCTTCGCGCAGGACAGCGTCTGCACACCCGACCAGAGCGCCTGCGGGTGGCAGATGTCCGACTTCGGCGGCATCAATTTCAGCACCTACCCGACTGGCGATGTCCTCTTCGGAACCGGTGGCGCGCTCAACTCCGGCAGCTACAGCGACCCCACCGCCGACAAACTGATCGAGGCCACCCTCTACGGCAGCGACCCGAACGCGCTCACCGCCTACCAGGACTACATCGCCCGGCAGGTCCCGGTGATCTACCAGCCCGATAGCGACGCCGTCGTCGTGGTCAAGTCCACCCTCGCCACCGGTGGCACCTTCACCGCGCTCACCCAGAGCAACCTGCAACCGGAGAGGTGGCACTTCACGTCATGACCGGCTACCTGCTGCGGCGCATCGGGCAGACGATCGTGGTCCTGCTCGGCGTGTCGGTGATCGTGTTCGCGCTCACCCACCTGCTGCCGGGCGGGCCGGCCCGGGCGATCCTGGGCATCCGGGCCACCCCGGCGGCGATCGCCGCGTTCAACCGGGCGCACGGCTACGACCAACCGATCTACCTGCAGTATTTCAGCTACCTGAGCGCACTTCTGCACGGAGACCTGGGGTTCTCCTACACGCAGAACCAGTCCGTGGCCTCGCTGCTGGCCCAGGACATCCCCAAGAGCGGGTACCTGAGCCTGCTGGCGCTGGCGATCTCGATCATCGTTGGGCTGCCGCTGGGGATCGCCCAGGCGGTGCGGCGTAACGGCTTCGTCGACTACGCGGTCACCACCGGGGCGTTCCTCGGCTACTCGATGCCGCTCTTCTGGCTGGGGCTGCTGCTGATCACCTGGTTCGCCGTGGACCTGTCGCTGCTGCCGCCGGAGGCACCGCAGACGGCGACGGTCGGCGGCGCGCTCGCCGATCCGGCCGGCATGGTGCTGCCGGTGGCCGCGCTGGCGATCGTCTCGATCGCGTCGTTCAGCCGGTTCATGCGCTCGGCGGCGATCGAGAACCTGGCCCAGGACTACATCCGGACCGCCCGGGCCAAGGGGCTGGCGGAACGGACCATCCTGGGCCGGCACCTGCTGCGCAATGCGATGCTGCCGATCATCACGCTGATCGGGCTGAGCATCCCAGCGCTGGTCGCCGGCAATCTGATCGTCGAGCAGGTGTTCAACTATCCCGGGGTGGGGTTGCTGTTCTTCAACGCCGCGCTGCGGCGGGACTATCCGGTGGAGATCGCGCTGACGCTGCTCGGCTCGGCGCTGGTCGTGGTCGGTAACCTGCTGGCCGACCTCGCTTACGGGATCGCCGACCCGCGGGTAAGGCTGGCATGACCACTCCGCGCCTCGATGCCCTGACCCGGCTGGAGGGCGGGGAACTCCACACCGGCGGCGGCCTTGGGCGCACGATAGGCCGGGCGTTCACGGCGAACCGGCTGGCCGTGCTCGGGGTCGGGCTGATCGTGACGATCGTGCTGTTCTGCTTCCTCGGGCCGCTGATCTACCACACCGACCAGGTTTACACGAACCTGACGGCGGCGAACCTGCCGCCGAGCGCGGCCCACCGGCTGGGCACGGACTACCTCGGTTATGACGAGCTGGGCCGGCTGATGGTCGGTGGGCAGAGCTCGATCGAGGTCGGGCTGGCCGCGGCGGTGATGGCGTCCGCGATCGGCGTGATCTGGGGCGCGGTCGCGGGCTACGCCGGCGGCGTCCTAGACGCGGTGATGATGCGGATCGTGGACGTGGTCCTGTCCATCCCAGGATTGTTCATCCTGCTGTTCATCGCCACGATCATCCCTCCCACCCTCGGCACGATGATCGCCATCATCGCGCTGTTCGCCTGGCTGATACCGGCCCGGCTGGTCCGTGGCGAGGTGCTCAGCCTGCGCAGCCGGGAATACGTGCAGGCGGTGACGGTCATGGGCGGTCGCGGCCCGCGGATCGTGCTGCGCCACCTCATCCCGAACACGATCGGGGTGATCGTCGTGCAGACCACGTTCGCGGTGGCCGACGCGATTCTGATCTTCGCGGTGCTGAGCTATCTCGGGTTCGGGCTGTCCGCGCCGGCCGCGAGCTGGGGCGAGATGCTCTCCAGCGGCACGGCGTACATCTACGACGGGTACTGGTGGCAGATCTACCCGCCTGGGGTGGCGATCCTGCTCATCGTGCTCGCGTTCAACTTCGTCGGCGACGCGCTGCGGGACGCTCTCGACGTCCGGCTGCGTCAACAATAAGGATTAGTCATGGGCGACCTGCTCGACGTCAGCGGCCTGCGGACCGACATCCGGCAGCGCCGCTGCACTGTGCACGCCCTTGACGGCGTGTCGCTCACCCTCGGTGAGGGGCAGATCCTCGGGTTGGTTGGCGAGTCCGGGTCTGGCAAGACCATGACCGGCATGTCGATTGTACGGCTGCTGCCGCCCGGCGGGCACGTCGTCGGCGGCTCGGTCACCCTGGCCGGCCACGAGTTGACCGCGCTCAGTGACGAGGGAATGCGCCGGGTGCGGGGCAATGAGATCGGGGTGATCTTCCAGGACCCGATGACCTCGCTGAACCCCACGATGACCATCGGCAACCAGATCGCCGAGTCGGTCCGGCTGCACCGCGGCGCCTCCCGAGACACGGCCCTGGAGCGGGCGGCCGAGACACTCGACCTGGTCGGCATGCCGCGCGCCCACGAGCGGCTGGACAACTACCCACACCAACTGTCCGGCGGTATGCGCCAGCGCGTCATGATCGCGATGGCGCTGGCCTGCGAGCCGAAGCTGCTGATCGCCGACGAGCCGACCACCGCGCTGGACGCCACCATCCAGGGGCAGATCCTCGACCTGCTCGATGAGCTGCGCATCCGGTTGGGCATGGGGATCCTGCTGATCACCCACGATCTCGCGGTCATCACCCGCTACGCCGACCAGGTCGCGGTCATGTATGCGGGCAGGATCGTCGAGACCGGCCCGGTCAGGCCGCTGTTCCGGCAGATGCGCCACCGCTACACCGAGGCGCTGATGGCGGCCGTACCCCGCCGCGACCAGGACACCGGCACCGACCTCTACAGCATCCCCGGATTGCCGCCGGACCTGTCCGACCCGCCGGCCGGCTGCCGGTTCAGCCCTCGATGCCGGTTCGCCCAGGACGACTGCCGGGCGGTCGACCCGCCGCTGGTCACCGTCGCCCCCGACCACCAGCACGCCTGCGTCCACCCAGTCGAATACCTCGATGACACCGAGCCGACTGCGGAGTCCACCCTCACGGTCACCGAGCGCTCCCCCAGCGGCCGTACCCTTGATGCGCAGGCCGCCCCGCTGGTCGAGGTCCGCGATCTGGTCAAGGACTACCCCGTCACAGCTGGGCTGCTCCAACGCCGGGTCGGCGCGGTCAGCGCGGTGGCCGGAGTGAGCTTCTCCATCGCGCCCGGGGAGACGTTCGGGCTGGTCGGAGAGTCCGGCTGCGGCAAGAGCACGCTCGGCCGGGCACTCGTCGCGCTGGAGAAGCCCACCTCAGGCAGCATTATCTTCACCGGCCACGACATCACCGCCATGTCCGCCCACGAGCTGCGCCCGATCCGCCGGAACCTGCAGCTGATGTTCCAGGACCCCTACTCCTCGCTCGACCCACGGATGCGAGTCGGAGCGATCCTGCGCGAGCCGCTGACCATCCAGCGGATCGGCTCGCGCCGGGAACAGGACCAGCGGATCGGCGAACTGCTCGACGAGGTCGGTCTGCGGGCCAGCGCCGCCCAGCACTATCCCCACGAGTTCTCCGGCGGGCAGCGCCAGCGCATCGGGCTGGCCCGCGCGCTGGCGCTGGACCCGAAGCTGGTCATCGCCGATGAACCGGTCTCCGCCCTGGACGTCTCGATCCAGGCGCAGATCCTCAACCTGATGCGGGAGCTGCGCGAACGGCTCGGCCTCAGCTACATGATCATCTCCCACGACCTGGCGGTGGTCCGGTACATGGCCGACCGGATCGGCGTGATGTACCTCGGCAAGCTGGTCGAGATCGGTCCCGCCACCGACGTGTCCGACCATCCCGCTCACCCCTACACCGAGGCCCTGCTGCGCGCCGTCCACGATCTCGACCCGGCCGACACCGCCACCAGCACCCACGCCGGCCCCTCGCAGCCCGCTGTACGCGGCGAACTGCCATCCGCGATCAACCCGCCATCCGGGTGCCGCTTCCGCACCCGCTGCCCACGCGCCCAGGCGCTCTGCGCCGATGTCGAACCGCCGCTACGCCCCTTCGGACCCCGCCACCTCGCCGCCTGCCACTTCCCCCTGCGGGAACCGCTCGCATGAGATGTGGTGGTGATGTCGTCGAGCCCGACGCTGGCGTTCAGCTGCCCTATCTCGATCACATGGACCTCCCGCTACGCCACTCCGCTCCTCCAGATCACTCGACCTGGACGGATTGGTAGCGGCAGTCCACACACCCACAACGGCGCGCGACACACCGGTGGTCCCATGACTGGCAACCCGGGTGGTCCCATGAACGTGGCAAGAAACGACTCAGGCCGGTCCCATACCGGTGACAGGTGACATCACCGCACCGCCCGACCGGAGCCACCACCGCACATCTCCGCAGGCTGAGGCGCAGCCCCATTAGGCCGTGTTTCATAATGTGGGGTAACCAGCGGTTCTTGGCGCCTACCTCCGGCGAGAAAATCACGAGGATTCTTCGGAATTCTGAAGTTCCCTCACCCTCACCGGACCGGCCCACATCAACTTTACTGCGGCATGAGAGGCACCACTGTCTTCGCCGAGTTTGTTGAGTTCGACAGTGAGCGCGCAGTGGAGCACCTTCAACCCGATAGCGAATGCGTCCTGATCACTGTTGATCATTCGGAAGAAATCCCACCCGCGCAAGTCGGTGGTGGTCGCCTGCGTGTGCTGGATCTACGTCTGGTCAGGTTCGAAGAAACGGCGGCGGTGGGAGCGTAGTCGTATGAACGCAAAATCCCCGATGAGGCGACCAGTGAGAGTACGGTCGGCGCCCGCGTGCAGAGTCAGCATGACGCCGTTGCAGTAGTCGGTTCCCCACGACAAGACATGATCACTGGCTCGTTCGCCGCGACCAGTTCTCGCCAGCGTTACAGGTGATCGTGTTTGGGGGTCATCACCACGATTACCTAGTTCACGCTGGCGTTCAGCGGTTCCAGACGCCGATGTCGGTCCGCTGGTGGCCGGCGCCGCGACGCTGTGATCAGCGGGTGAGGGTGGTGAGGAACGTTCGCCAGGCCGGGGTGGGGACGGCCAGCGCGGGGCCGTGGGGGTCCTTGGAGTCGCGCACGAGGACGCACTCCGGCGTCGGAGCAACCTCGACACAGTCACCGTGTGCGCCGCTGTAGCTGCTGGTATGCCAGACGATGGTGTCCGGCTCGGGCGCGGTCATCCATGGTCCTCCCGATCCGCGTACAGCTCGGTTGCCACAGTGGCAATCAGCTCCCTCGATTCTCCCTCGTCCAGCGCGGCATCCGCCAGCGCCGCCAGGATGCGTTGGTAGGCGGCGATCTCCTCCCGTTTCTCCAGGAACAGGCTGGCGGTCTCGCTCTCCAGGTAGACGACCGGTTTGAACTCGGCGAACTCCATGAGCCGGAACGCCCCGGCCATGGCCGTATAGGCGCCGAGCGACACCGGCACCACCCGCAGCGTGAGGTAGGAGCGCACCGACATCCGCAGCAGGTGGTGCAGCTGGTCGGACATCACCGCCGGGCCGCCCACCGGGGTGCGCAGCACGAACTCGTGCACGTAGAAGGTGAATCGTGGCGGGTAGTCACGGCAGAACAGGATTTGCCGGGCCAACCGGGCCGCCGCCCGCTCGTCGACCTCCTCGGGCGGCATATTGACGTTGCAGCTGATCACGGCACGGGCATAGTCCTCGGTCTGCAGCAGACCAGGCACGAATATCGGCTGGAAATCGTCGATCGTCACGGCCTTGTCCTCGTGATTGATCAAGGTCACGAGCTGCTTGGGCAGCCGGCAACCGTGCTGCTGCAGCCAACCCAGGCGGTTCTGCTCCTGGCACAGCGCGAGCAGCCGGTCCCGCTCCGGGCTCTTGACCCGGCACGCTCCCAGGAACGCCGCGACGTCCACCGCGCTGCCCCCGCGCTTGCCGGACAGCAGCCGCGACACCCAACTCTCTGACCAGCCGAGCAGATACGCCGCTTGCCTGCCGTTGAGCCCAGCGCCCTCCATCGCCTGGCGCAATCCCTCCCCCAACTCCCGGCTACGTATCGTGGGCTTACGATCCTGCATGACGACCTCCTCCCCCACCAAACTCTCCGGATCTTTCGGCAGAGGTTATTGCGTGCCCACGGGACAATCACGCCATCAGCGTCTTCGGCGCGTTTCGCTCACCGGGCAGCAAGTCCGGGGATCGACCCGCTGGGGCGACGTTTGCCCGGGGAACGTCACGCAGAGATGGTCATCCAGTCATTCACGAGCGGGTTGCGTCCGACAGGGTGCTGTTCGACTCACGTGGGCAGGTCATCGTGGTGGCGCCGGCGACCGGCGGGTGCCGATGATTTTCCAGATTTTGCCGTTTGCCTTGGAGAGCACATAGAGTTCACTATGGCTGTCGGTGCCGAACCGCACATCGACCCGCGAGTTGCCGGCCAGCTGTTGCATGGTGACCGGTTGACCCCTATCGGTGAAGAGCGTGAGCTCATAGATCGTGGCAAGTTTACCGCCCGCGTGCATCTCGCGGGTGTCTGTGTAGAAGAATCGACCCGGCACGAAGTCAGCGAACAGGTACTTACCGCGCAGCTCGGGCACGCTACTACCCCGGTAGACAAAACCGCCGACCACCGCATGTCCGCTGGTGTGGCACGACGGCCAGCCAGGCGGCGGGTTATGGGCGAAGGCGACCACGGGATAGGTGTAGCCGTACTTGCTGTCATCAGCAGGCAGGGGAAAGACACCGCAGGAAGGATCGCCGGCCTTGAACATAAACGGGCCTTCCCGTTGACTCCATCCGAAGTTGTCTCCAGGACGCACTTCGTAGATCGATTCGATTTGCTGCTCGCCGATGTTCGCCAGGAACATCCGGTGACCATCGCTAGGGTCCCAGCTGAAGCGGACGGGATCGCGCAGACCGGAGGCGTAGATTTCCCGGAGAGCGTTACCCGGCTTGCCAACAAAGGGATTGTTCGCCGGAATCCCGTAATTTCCGTTGGCGCCGTTGGTGCCCCTCGGGTCTATTCGCAAGATCTTTCCCTGTGGAACCCTCAAATCCTGAGGGACCGTGGTCACCATACCCGGACTTTCCTCACCGACCACACCTCCGTCCCCGGCAGCGATATAGAGTAATCCGTAGTCCTGGTCGCCGGGCCGCGAGGTGGGGTTGAAGCCGATCTGCTGAATTCCATGTATGGTATCGGCGAATCCGAGCCGGAGCACTTCTCGTCGCGTTCCGCTGAAGGTACTTGCGGAGGGATCAGCCGCCTTCCACTCGGTCACCACTCCGTGGACGGCCGCGTTCGACGGGTAGGATAAATCGGGAACCTTGGTCTGTGGAACCTTCGGGTTGAGAGCGGCGCTCGCCTCGGTATGGGCGGTGTAGAATAAACCATTTTTCTTGAACTCCGGATCGAAGGCCACGAACACAAGCCCACTCGAGAGACTCTTGGTACTCAAGAAGTTGGGGGCGAACCCGACGCCAACGTCAAGGTAGGTTTGCGGCTTACCATCCTTGATGAGATAAATTTTGCCGTTGAGGTCGGGCACGAATAGGCGCCCCGAACCGTCCGGAACCTCGCCCAGGTAGTTGATCCGGGCCCAACGGTCGAGGCTGTCACCGGGCGGTGGTGGCGGGTTCGGTTTCGACGGCGGGATCGTCACCAACTCGTGAAGAGTCAGTCCCACATCGGACGCGATGGGGTCCGGAAGTGGATGAACAAGCGGCCCGGACGCTTGCGGCGGCGTCGAACACGATGCCACCGCAAGAACAGTAACAAAAATTGTCGCAACGGTGAGACAGCGTCGTGATCGCCAGGGCATGCGCTGATTCTAGCATAAGAGTAAAATGGCGGGACGACCGGCAGGTGCCCACTCGCCGGATTACCAGCATCAAACAGTGAACTCGACTTTCGCACTTGTTAAGGCTGCTTACTACTGGGAGGCGGCGCCAAGGATGCACTCTGCGAGCGCACCTGCTTCCCACTCCAGTCCATTCAGCGAGCTAACGACGCGCCGGTATTCCACGTTCCATCGCCCCCGACCAGATTAAGCCACGCGCGAGCTACGGCAGGGCTTCGAGGTCAACGCCGGCCTGCTGGTACGGGGCGTATCGGGCCGGATGAGCGGTGAGCAGGGGCCAGCCGCGTTCCTGGGCACAAGCGATGGCATGCGCGTCGGTCTGGGGGCCTCCGAGCTCGCCCACGGCCCGCGCTCGACTCTCATCCAAGGCATCGATGACCGTGACCGGTAATTGCAGCAGGACGTCGAGCACGGGCCGGTACTCGTCGGCGAGTTCGGCCCACGCTGCCGCGACCGCGGTCGACGGCACAACCAAGACGATGGACTCTTCGACGGCGGTCCAGACTGCCGCGGACGCATAGATGGAGGCGCCACGTGCGAACGCGAGGAGTGCGGAGGTGTCGAGGACCCGGCCTCCGATCACCGCGCGTCGGCGGGCAGTGCGGGTAGTCCCCAGGCGCGGCGGACGGCTGCCCGCGCTTCTCGGGGCGGTGGGCCGCCGAGTACGCGGGCGAGCTCGGCGAGCGCGTGGGTGCGGCTGAGTCGGTCTCGTAGGGCATCGGCGACGAACGCTGAGAGGTTGTCGGCGGCGCCGGCGTCGACGGCGCCCCGGGCCCCCGCTAGGACCTCAGGCGGCAGGCTCACGGTGATGCGTTCGGCAGTCATACTCCAATGATAGCAGCGTCATACTGTCGGACGGCGGCATCCTCGTTCCTGGTGGCCGAGGCCACCTCAGGTCGGGTGTCCGTACTACGGGGGGAAGCTCAAAACGTTCCTAGGCCTCCCAGTAGACGCCTCCCGCTAACCTCGCGACACTGTCGATTACTCAACGAGAAAGTAAGATCGAGGACGGGCTACGCGCCATCGACACCTCCGCAGCGTGGCACGACCAGGTGACGGCGTGGCTGTTCCCGACCGGCGTGACCACGCACGTTCTGCTCGTCGCCGCGCTGCGCAACCCGACCGTGCGGCTACGCTACCTCGCCGCACGCGACGTGCTGAGTGACTTGAAATCTCGCCACAATAACTGAAGGTCAGGAGCCATAAGCCTCGATCGGGGGGCAGGAGCACACCAAATTGCGGTCCCCGTGGGCCTGGTCGATCCGCCGCACCGGGGGCCACACCTTGGCGGCCGTCCGGCCCATCGGGTAGGCGGCGAGTTCCCGGCTGTAGGGGTGGCTCCACTTGTCAGCCAGGCAACTCGCGGTGTGCGGCGCGCAACGCAGTGGGTTGTCGTCGATGGGCCACTCCCCCTCGGCGACCCGATCGATCTCGTCCCGAATCGCGATCATGGCGTCGCAGAAACGATCCAGTTCGGCCAGGCTCTCACTTTCGGTGGGCTCGACCATCAGGGTGCCGGCGACCGGGAACGACATGGTCGGGGCGTGCAGTCCATAGTCGATCAGCCGCTTGGCGACGTCCTCGACGGTGACGCCGGTGGCCTTGGTGATCGACCGCAAATCCAGAATGCATTCGTGGGCGACCAGCTTGTTATTGCCGACATAGAGCACCGGGAAGCATTCACCGAGGCGGCGGGCGACGTAGTTCGCGGCGGCCACCGCGGTGAGGGTGGCGCGACGCAGGCCCTGCGCACCCATCATCCGGATGTAGGCCCAGCAGATCGGCAGGATCGACGCGCTGCCCCACGGTGCCGCAGCCACCGGGCCCACCGCAGCATCAGGGTCCGTCTCCGGGTGCCCCGGCAGGAACGGTGCCAGATGTGCCCGCACGCCGATCGGTCCCACTCCCGGCCCGCCGCCGCCGTGCGGGATGCAGAACGTCTTGTGGAGGTTCAGGTGGCCGACGTCGGCGCCGAAGTGGCCCGGCCGGGCCAGCCCGAGCAGCGCGTTGAGGTTGGCCCCGTCGACGTAGACCTGCCCCCCGGCATCGTGCACCAGCTCGCATACCTGTGCCACACCGGGCTCGTACACCCCGTGGGTGGACGGGTAGGTGATCATGATGGCGGCGAGCTCGGCACCGTGCTTGGCGAGCTTCGCGCGGAGATCGTCGAGGTCGACGTCGCCATTGCGGTCACACCCGATGACCACGACGCGCATCCCGGCCATCACCGCCGAGGCTGCGTTGGTGCCGTGCGCGCTGGAGGGGATGAGGCAGACGTCGCGACCGGTCTCACCACGGCTGCGGTGGTAGGCGCGGATTGCCAGCAGGCCCGCGAACTCGCCCTGGCTGCCCGCGTTGGGCGCCACGCTGACCGCGTCGTAACCGGTGAGCGCGGCCAGCCATCGCTGCAGGTCGCTGATCACCTCGAGCAAGCCCCGGGCGTCCTCCCGCGGCGCGAACGGGTGCAGCTCGGCGAACTGCGGCCAGCTGATCGGCTCCATTTCCGCGGTCGCGTTGAGCTTCATCGTGCAGGAGCCCAGCGGGATCATGCTGCGGTCCAGCGCCACGTCCTTGTCGGCCAGCGTGCGCAGGTAGCGCACCAGCGCTGTCTCGCTGCGGTAGGCGGAGAACACCGGGTGGGTGAGGAACGGTGTTCTGCGCCGCAACGCGGCGGGGATGGCGTCCGGAGTCTGGCGGTCGAGGGTGTCCGGGTCGGCTGAGGGCACGCCGAAAGCAGTTCCAGACCACCCGCAGGTGCTCGCGGGTCGTGGTCTCGGCGCAACTGATCCCGACGTGATCAGTATCGGCCTGCCGCAGGTCCACGCCGGCCGCGCGAGCGGCGCGAACCACCTCGGCAGCCCGGCCGGGCACCCTGGCGAGCACCGTATCGAAGAACGCCTCGGATACCACCTCGACGCCGCCGCCCCGCAACCCAGCGGCCAGCACCGCAGCCATCCGGTGCGCCCGCCACGCGATGTCCCGCAACCCGTCAGGTCCGTGGTATACCGCGTACATCGAGGCCATCACGGCCAGCAGCACCTGCGCGGTGCAGATATTGCTGGTGGCCTTCTCCCGGCGAATGTGCTGCTCACGGGTCTGCAGCGCCAGGCGCAACGCCGGCGAGGAGTCGGCGTCGCGGGACACGCCGACCAGCCGGCCCGGCAACTGGCGTTCCAGCCCACCGCGCACAGCCAGGTAGGCGGCGTGTGGCCCGCCGAAGCCCAGCGGCACGCCGAAGCGCTGCGTCGATCCGATCGCGACGTCGGCGCCGATCTCCCCCGGCGGTGCCAGCAGGGTCAGCGCCAGCGGGTCGGCCGCGACGGCCACCGCGGCACCGCGCTGGTGCGCCTGCTCGATCAGCATCGCATGGTCCCGCACCGCACCGGAGACGCCTGGGTAGGACAGCAGCACACCGAAGAACTCGCCGTCCGGGAGAGCGGTCCATAGATCGACGACGTCCAGGTCGATGCCCAGCGGCTCGGCCCGGGTGGCCAGCACAGCCAGCGTCTGCGGCAACGTGTCAGCGTCCACCACGAACCGTGCTGAGGTGGCCCGGCCCGCCCGGCGCAGCAGAGTCATCGCCTCGGCGGCCGCGGTGGCCTCGTCGAGCAAGGAGGCGTTGGCTACCGGCAGCCCGGTGAGGTCACAGATCATCGTCTGGAAGTTGAGCAGCGCCTCCAGCCGCCCTTGGGAGATCTCCGGCTGGTAAGGCGTGTAGGCGGTGTACCAGGCCGGGTTCTCCAGCACTGAGCGACGGATCACCGGCGGGGTCACCGTGCCGTGATACCCCATCCCGATCATCGGCACCCGCGGGTGGCACTGGGCGGCCCGCGCGCGCAGCTCAGCCAGTGCCTGCACCTCGGTAGCCGGGGCCGGCAGCTCAGCGGTGTCGTCTGGCGTGACCAGGGTAGGCGGCAGCGCGAGCTGTGCGAGCTGATCCAGCGACTCCACGCCGATGACGTTCAGCATCCGTGCCAACTCGCCCGGACGCGGCCCGATATGCCGGTCGGCGAACGGAGTGCCGTGCTCCAATTCGGACAATGAGCGCCGATCGGGAGTGTTCATCGCGATGACCTCCGGGCGTTAAGACTGAACCGCCGGGCACCGTACCCGGTCGGCCCTCCCCCTGGCGTCCCTACCCGCGTCCGGTCGTGCCGGGAACGAGCGCCTGAGATCTAAGCCGGCATGTCGCGCTGGCTCAGCTCATCGATGGGTGCCTCGCGTCACTAGCTTTCCAGAAGGTGTCTCCCCCACGGCCCTCTCTGCCTGAGAGGTTTTGCTCCTTCGGAGCCCGGACAGCGATGGCCGAGAACTCTCCACGCGCGGGATTGGCGACTACGTCACCACTGTACTCGTGAAGGTGGCCCGCTGACGCTCCCACCACCGGACTGTGATCGGCTACACAGCGAGACGGGGTCAGCTGATCCGGCGGGTCCGTCGGCGCTTGGTCAGCTCGTCTTCCGGAGCTGTCTCGACGTGGCCGCCATCGGCGCGCTCCGGGGGAAACTGGCTGATCGTTCCGGCGATCTCCTTCATCGCACCACTGACGGCGATGCCGAACACGCCCTGCCCACCCTGCAGTAGATCCACCACATCCTCCGGGGAGGTGCACTCGTAGACCGTGGTGCCGTCGCTGAACAGGGTGATGCGGGCCAGGTCGCGCACGCCGCGGCGGCGCAGGTGCTCGACGGCCACGCGGATGTTCTGCAGCGAGACACCAGTGTCCAGCAGCCGCTTGACTACTTTGAGGACCAGGATGTCTTTGAATGAGTACAGCCGCTGGCTGCCTGAACCGGAAGCGCCGCGGATTGATGGCACCACCAGGTTGGTCCGTGCCCAATAGTCCAGCTGACGGTAGGTGATCCCGGCGATCTGGCATGCCGCTGGGCCGCGGTAGCCAAGCAGATGGTCGGTCACTCCGTGCGGGTCGGCCAGAGCGGAGTCTGGGAACAGGGTACCCTGCTCAGCCGGGTCGCCAGCTTCGGAGGGGGTAACGTCATGCACCGGGGTGTCCGCTCCGCCGTGCGGTCCGTCGAGCACCCATGCCTCCCACGCCTTGCGCCGGTCGCCCGTGAGCCACACGGCCCGCGGCGGATCCTCCGGCCCTTCGGAGCGAATCACACCGGCGCGACTCGCTATGAAGACCGACGGTAGGCGCCACCGGGTAGCCGGTCAATCCGACGCGCGGAGTCTCACCCTCAACGTCAGCTCAAGTGTCCGCTCCGCGACAACGTCAAGTATCCGCTCCGCGGAAGTCCTCCGGGGAGACCGAGTCGAGGAACTCACGGAACTTCTCGACCTCGTTGTCCTGCTCATCCGGGATGATCAGGCCAGCCTCGGAGAGCACCGACTCCTCGGCGTGGATCGGTACCCCGACCCGCAGGGCGAGGGCCACCGAGTCACTCGGCCGAGCAGAAACCCGCACGTTACCGTTGAAGACCAGTTCGGCGAAGAAGGTGCCTTCTTGCAGTTCGGTGATCCTGACCTGCTTCAGCTCCCCGCCCAGCGCACTGATCACATCCCGGAGCAGGTCGTGGGTCATCGGCCGAACCGGTTGCACACGCTGCTGCTCCAGGGCGATGGCGGTCGCCTCCCCATTGCCAATCCAGATCGGCAGGTAGCGCTCGCCCTCAACCTCACGCAGCAGCAGGATCGGCTGGTTCGCCGGCAACTCCACCCGGACCCCGACGACACGCATCTCGCTCATCGCGTTGCGCCTCCCTCCCGCCGCACCCTACGGTCCGGGTGCCTCGAGGATCGTCGTGCTCGGCGGTGGACTGGGCACCGGCCGAAGTAGCTGCCAGCCTCAGTCGCGTCTCCACCATCGCTACCTCACGACGCTACACGCAGCACCGTCCCGATGCCGAGCCCCGCAGCGGCCAAATTCCCGCTGTGACGTCCTCTAGGGTGACGACGTTGGCTGTGGTTTCTCTTCTGGAGACTCAGTTCCCGATGACACCACGCAGCCCGATCTTCACAAGCAGGGCGTGCAGCCGCAACGACAGCACCGCCAGTTCCCGGACCACCTCATCGGCGCGGGCCCGGGCATTGGGATCTCGTTGCCGGCTCATCGGGGTGACGATCTGTGCCAGCAAGCCCACCTCCCGGTCCGCTGACGCCCGGAAGGAGCGTAGGTGCCGGGGTTCCAGCCCAAAATCGGTCATCGCCTGCGCGGTCCTCGCCACCAGCACCGCATCGGTGTCGTAGAAGCCGGCTGGACCGGGCCGAACCAACCCGAACTGCTCCAGTTCGGTCAGCACCGCCCTGCCGATGCCGGCGGCGGCGAGCAGTTCCTCCTGCGTCATCTTTTTTTGGGTCATCAGCACAGCATCAGCGATGAGGTCCTCCGACTCGACTGGTTCGGTCGCCGCGCCGGTGGCGCGAGCGCTGACCAGCGGACGCGGCGCCCGTGGCCAGCGCAGGCCAGAACGTCTGTCTGAGGGTCCTTCAGGCTCACCCCGATCCAGCGCGTCCAAGTGCTCCTTGATGACCCTCAGCGGGAGATAGTGGTCACGCTGAGCAGCGAGCACGTAGCGCAGCCTTTCCACATCAGCTGACGAGAACTGCCGATAGCCAGCAGCGGTACGTTCCGGCTGGACCAGCCCCTCGGACTCCAGAAACCTGATCTTGGAGATGGTGACGTCGGGGAAATCCGCTCGCAACTGGGTGAGCACCGAGCCGATACTCATCCCGGACCGATGCCCCGAGCGGCCCGGGGCCGTCACAGCGACCCCTGGTCAGCCCCTCGGTCCCCGGCACGCGGACCAGTCAGGAACACCAGCCGGAACTTGCCGATCTGCACCTCGTCACCATTGGCCAGCACCGCGGTGTCCACCGGCTCACGGTTGACGTAGGTGCCGTTCAGGCTGCCCACGTCCACCACCACGAACTCGCCGCCCTCGCGGCGGAACTCGGCGTGCCGGCGGGACACCGTCACGTCGTCGAGGAAAATGTCGCTTTCCGGGTGCCGCCCCGCGCTCGTGGTGGCCCGGTCGAGGAGAAACCGGGAACCGGCGTTAGGGCCACGCTTGACCACCAGCAGAGCGGACCCCGCAGGCAATGCGTCAATACCGGCGATGGGCGGCGCTGGCGCCTCGATACTCTCGTGTTCGGAGAGGAAGTCGGCCCGGAACGTCGAGGTCTGCTCTGGGCCTCGCTCCGGTGGTACACCGGGCCCGTCCTTCGTGCTCACGCTGGGCTCTCCTTCGCCAGGGGTGGTGGCTGTAATCGGACCACAACCTACCGTGCGCCGACAGATATCGCGGACGGAGGTCAGCATCCTCGATGTCGGTCAATGCCTGCGGGTCAGGCTTCCTCATCGATGAGCAGGCGGTAGTCCTCGGCGCCCAGCAAAGAGTCCATTGCGGACGCGTCCGCCAGCTTGATCTCGATCATCCAGCCCTCGCCGTAGGGATCGATGTTGACCAGTTCGGGATTGTCCTCCAGGTCATCATTGCGGGCCACCACCTCGCCTGCCACCGGCGAGAACACCTCCGACACGCTCTTGGTCGACTCCACCTCACCGACCGGGTCTCCCTGCACCACCGGGTCGCCAACCAGTGGTAACTCCACGTGGACGATGTCTCCGAGTTGCCTCTGCGCATAGTCCGTGATACCGACCCGCACAGTGCCCTCCGTACTGGTCAGCACCCACTCGTGCTCCGGGCTGTACCGCAGTTCCTCAGGAACCACCGCGTGTCCCTCCACAACATCCCCCACAATCACCTAGAGTCCGCATGCCTCGCGGCGCGCACCGTCAGCCGAACCTGAAGCAGGTAGAGCACCCCCGCCCAGACATACAACGCGCCGCCCCACCCCGTGAAGGCCACCGCGAACGCCTGGGCCGCCGTGCCCACTCCACCATGCACATCATGGGCGAGCAGCAGCAGTGGAAAAGCATAGAGCAGGCAGAGCGTGGCCGCCTTGCCCATATAATGCACCGGCAACGGACCGTAACCATGGTGGCGCAGCACGGGCAGAGTCAACAGCAGCACGAGATCCCGGCCGATCAGCACGGCCACCACCCACCACGGCAGGATTTCCCGCACAGCGAAGGCGAGCAGGGTGCTCAGCGTGTACAGCCGATCGATCGCCGGGTCGAGCAACGCGCCCAGCCTGGTGGACTGGTTCAGCAGACGGGCGAGCTTGCCGTCCAGCCAGTCGGTGAGGCCCGACAGAGCCAGCACGAGCACGGCGAGCAGGTCGTCGTGCGGGCCGAGCAGCAGCCACAGGAAGGGCGGGATACCGGCCAGCCGGAGCAGGCTGAGCACGTTGGGCACGGTCAGCAGCCGGGCGGCCGGATCCCGTGCCTCGGGCCGGGGTTGACTCGGCAGCACCTCAGGCCCTCCTGATCACACCCAGTGGCGGCCTCCCCCTGATCGGGCGCCCTGCCCTACTGGCGGCGGTGATCTGATGCTACTGACGGTTCACGACGGTAGGGGCGCTCGCGGTGCATTCAGGCGGTGGGCCAGCTCGCGTAGCCGGACTGACGGGCGCCCACGGGTCAACAGCTCACCGACCAGCACGCGGGGCAACTGGTGGTGCGCGGTCCATTCCGGTGCCGCCCGCTCCATGGTCAGCAGCGTGGACTCCGCAGCCCGATCGTGGCCCAGCCGCAGCTCGGCGTGCGCGACATCGGCCAGGTGGCGGCAGCGGGATATTACCGGTAGCGCCGAGTCACGGGGCATCGTCCGGGCCACCTCAGCGGCCGCCACGTAATCCGCACTGAGCGTGTTGCGGGCAGCAGCAGCCCGCAGCGGATGACGTGAGGGCAGCCAACCGCACTGCCTCCCGGGCCGCGACGTACCCGAGATCGGACGTACCGAGACCAAGCAGTGTGCCGGTCGTGATCTGGTGGACCTGCGCGGCCAGATCAGCCGCCCGGCCCGCCCCGGACGCAGCGGCTCCGTGCGTAGCGGCCGCCGCCTCGGTCAGCAGGCGAGGCAACATCGCCGCCAGCGGCCCGTGCCGACCTGCCCAGTACACCCCCAGGCGTAGGTGACGGCGCGGCTGAACTCGGTCAGGTCGGGGGCATCAGCGCCGTCCAGCTCACCCAGCAGATCATCAACACTGGTCAACGCGCTGCGGATAGCATCTACCCGCGCCTGATTCTCACTGGTGGCCGGGGTCGGCCGAGAGGGGCCGAGCAGCTCGGCGACGTCCACATCCAGAGCGCGGGCGATGCGCTGCAGCGTGCCGATGGACGCGGTGTGCCGCCGGCCCTGCTCAAGTTTGCGGATGACATCCACGCTGACCTCGGCCGCCGCCGCGAGGTCATCCTGGGTGTAGGTGGAGGATGTGCGCAGCGCCCGGATGCGCTCACCGATCATCGGCTCAGCCACCTACCAAGTGTGCCCTAGAACCGGGTGTGCTCCAGCCAGTGCTCCAGAATGCTGGCGTCGCCGAGCACGGTGATCGGTGCCTCGGTCGGTGGGACACGGCGCATCAGGACCAGCAGCAGGTCCACCACCGGACCTCGGACCGCGACGTCACCCTTGGTGTGGCCGTGCTCCCATTCCGGGCCCGACGGGGTCCGGCGCACGATCCATTCCCCCGCCTCGCCCAGCCCCGGATCTGTAGAGTGCAGGTGCAGGATCTGGCCTTCGCCGCGCAGCGCGGCGAGCTCGGGCCGCACTTCGACAGCCTGCGGCAAGCTGAGCAGGCTCAGCCACTCGGAGATCGCATCGGCTGCGAGATCAGCCTCCAAGGCGAACTCGCGGCCCAGCGCCAGCTCGGCGTCGGCACGGTGCACCGCGGTCTCGTGTGCCATCCGGCGGGCCCAGAACCCGACGCTGTGGTCGTCAGCCCAGCTCCACACGGGCGTCTGCGGGTCGGCCGTCCGGATCGCGTCCACCAGCGCACCGGCCCCGTCGCGCAACCAGGTGCTGAGCCCGTCGGCGTCCTCAGGTACTGCGGCCGCACTCAGCTCGCTGGAGTCGGGCGGGGTGGTGGCGGGCCGGGTGACGATCGCGGTGGCCCACCGATGGACCTTCCCGAGGTGCTCGGCGAGCTGGCGCAGCGTCCAGTCCGGGCAAGTCGGCAGCCCCAGCTGCGGGTCGGCACCATGCAGCGCCTGAGCGAACAGCACGGACTGCGTAGTCAGCGCGTCAAGGTAGCGGTCAGTGCGCAGCGGAGCCATCTGATGCCCTTCGGTAGGTATCCCCGCGGTCGCCGAGGACTTAAAGCTTAAACATCTGCTCACTCGGTAGTGCGGTGCCGCACCGGGTGGTGTGCACTGTGCCCTATGGCCTCGCATTCCGCCTCGCGTCCGCGAGATCCCGTCCAGCGCGCGCTCGGTGGCGGCTGGGGCGCCTTCCTCGCGGCGGCGATGCGATCTCCCCGCGACGTCGGGACACTGCTGCCCTCCGGCCCCGAGCTGGCCCGTCGGCTGGCCGCTGTGGTACCTGGAGCGGGCCAGGCTGGGCGGCGCCTGGTCGTGGTGGAGGTCGGTGCCGGAGCCGGGGCGGTCACCGCGGCGATCGCCCGGGAGGCAGACCACGACGCGGTGGTGATCGCGGTCGAGAAGGACCCCGGGCTGGCCGATCGGTTGCGGTCCCGCGAGCTGGGCGTGCGAGTGGTCACCGCGGACGCCGCCACGCTGCCAAGCATCCTCGCCGACCACGGCGTGGACCGCGCCGACGTGATCGTCTCTGTGCTGCCGTGGACCCTGTTCGGCCCGCAGCAGCAGCGCGAGTTCCTGACGATCTTTGCCGCCGCGCTGGCGACTGACGGGGTGTTCACCGCCGCCGCGTATAGCTGCGGCTACTGGACGCCCGCAGCCCGCCGGTTTCGCCGCGAACTGGGGCGGGTGTTCGGCGAGGTGCTGCCCACTCGCACCATGTGGCGGCACCTGCCGCCGGCCATGACCTACGTCTGCCGACACCCGGACATGACCGGTGCGGACATCACCGCGGATCCGAGTCGATGAGCAGGTGGCCACCCAGCCGGGTCACCCGTAGTGCCCGCTTGACGACCTGAGCGTTGCCGCCTGTGTTGTAGGTGACCTCCACGGGCACTCTCACCGAGCCGTCGGGGTTGTCAGTGACCCCGAAGGCGTTGCGCGCGCTGACCGAGGAGTACTGGCTCCAATGCGACTGGAAATCCGACTCGGTACCGAAGACCGCCTGCGCGGTGGGTGACAACAGTTGCCAGGCCGATGACGGATTGCTCAGGCCGTTGTAGTAATCGATCACGAGCTGCCCGGCGTCACTCCATCCGATTGGCTGGGAATGGTCCACCCGCTCCACTTGTGGCGGCGGGGGTACCACAGCCGGCGTCGACGCCGGTGCCGGTGCCGATGCCGGCACCGAGGTGGCCGCTTGCCCGACGGAGTGCGCGCCGTGTCCCCCGGATGAACCTTGTGACAGCAGCACCCCAACGCCAGCGAAGGCGAGCACCGCGAGGACAGCTCCGGCAAGCACGCCCGCCCGCCCGCGTCGTTGCTTCGGATGTGTCGGAAAGCGGACAACGGGCCAGGGAGGCTGGGTCGCAGCCAGCTCCGGTGGGGTGTCAGGCAGCAGGTCTGCGCGTCCCGCTTGGGGGGATCCAGTTCCAGCGGAATCGGTTGTGGGGCGTCGAGTCCCCCGGGGCAGCGGCAGCGCGGCGGTGGACTTGGGCACCGGGGCTGGCTTGGGCAGCGGTTGGGTGGCCCTTACCGCGGCCAGTTCCAGGCTGACGCGGTGCATGTCGGGACGCGCAGCTGGGTCTGTCGCCAGCAGCCTCATCAGCACCGCGGACAGCGGGCCCGCGTGCTGAGGCGGCGCTATCTGCCCGCCAGCCACCGCGTGCAGCAGCGCGAGCGGGTTGTCGCGCTCGCCGAACGGACCCCGCCCCTCGACCGCGGCGTAGAGCGTGGCGCCGAGGGAGAAGACATCCGACGCCGGGGTCGGGACCTGCCCGCGGGCCACCTCCGGGGCAAGGTAAGCGGGGGTGCCGGCCATCATCCCGGTCTGGGTGACCGTGACGTCACCCGCGGCACGCGAGACGCCGAAGTCAGTGATCTTGGCGGTTCCGTCGGCAGTGATCAGGATGTTCCCGGGCTTGACGTCCCGGTGCACGATCTGGGCGTCATGCGCGGCGGCCAACGCTGAGGCGATCTGCCTGCCGATCGAGGCGACCTCGGGCACCGGGAGACAGCCCCGCTCGCCCAGCACCGCAGCGAGGCTCCGGGAGGGCAGGTACTCCATCACCAGGCAGGGCTCACCCTCGTGCTCAGCCACGTCGTAGACGACGATGGCATTCGGGTGATGCAGCCGCGCGGCGATACGCGCCTCGCGCATCGCCCGGGCCCGGGCTTCGTCGGTCGCCCGGGGGCTCAGCTCCGGCTGCAACAGCAGCTGTTTCACCGCAACCAGCCGCTCCAGCCGCTCGTCCCTAGCCTGCCAGACGATGCCCATGCCGCCGACGCCAATCCGGTCAAGCACCCGGTAGTGGCCGGCAATCAGCTGACCAGTGTCGATCTGCGGTCACTCCCTCTGCGCTGTGCTTGGAGCACGGGCATGCGGCATCCCCGACAGGAGAGCAGATTATCGCGCCGCAACTGGGCCAGCACGCTGACCCGGGGCCGGCCCCGCTTCGCTGCGGCTGGCCCCACTTCGTCGCGGATGGGGCCGCCTCACCTCGGATGAAAGGCCGCGGGCACGATCGTGGTCACTATGACGCTCACCGAGACGCTGCCCGCCGGTTCCGGGCCCGACGAGTTGCTTGACGCCTTTGTGGCGTGGGTGTCGAACCAGGGTCTGGCCCTGTACCCGGCCCAGGAGGAGGCGCTGATCGAGATCGTCTCGGGCTCGAACGTGATCCTGGCCACCCCGACCGGATCCGGGAAGAGTCTGGTCGCGACCGGCGCGCACGCTACCGCGCTGGCGCAGGGCAGGCGCAGCGTCTATACCGCGCCGATCAAGGCACTGGTGTCGGAGAAGTTCTTTGCGGCGTGCGACGTTTTCGGTGCCAACGAGGTCGGGATGCTGACCGGTGACTCCAGTGTCAACGCCGGGGCGCCCATCATCTGCTGCACCGCGGAGGTGCTGGCCAACATGGCGCTGCGCGGCGGGCCGGATACCGACGTCGGTCTGGTCGTGATGGATGAGTTCCACTTCTACGCTGACCCTGATCGCGGCTGGGCGTGGCAGGTGCCGCTGCTCGAACTTCCGCAGGCCCAGTTCCTGTTGATGTCCGCGACGCTGGGTGACGTCACCCGCTTCGAGCAGGACTTGACCCGGCGCACCGGCCGTCCGACCGCAGTGGTCCGCTCCGCGCAACGACCGGTTCCGCTCTATTTCCGGTACGTGACGACGCCGCTGCACGAAACGCTGGAAGAACTCCTGGCCACCAAGGCCGCGCCGGTCTATGTAGTGCACTTCACCCAGGCCTCGGCTGCCGAGCAGGCCCAGTCGTTGACCAGCATCAACGTCTGCAGCCGCGCGGAAAAGGATGCCATCGCCGAACTGATCGGGGGATTCCGGTTCACCGCTGGTTTCGGACGGACCCTGTCCCGCCTGGTGCGCCACGGGATCGGGGTGCACCACGCCGGGATGCTGCCGCGATATCGCCGGCTCGTCGAGCGGCTCGCCCAGGCCGGCCTACTGAAGATCATCTGCGGTACCGACACCCTCGGTGTGGGGATCAACGTACCGATCCGCACGGTGCTGCTCACCGCGCTGGGCAAGTACGACGGAACCCGCACCCGCCAGCTCACCGCCCGGGAGTTCCACCAGATCGCCGGCCGGGCGGGGCGGGCGGGCTACGACACCGCCGGTACCGTCGTCGTGCAGGCCCCCGAGCATGTGGTGGACAACGCCAAGGCGCTGGCCAAGGCCGGTGACGATGCCCGCAAGCGCCGCAAGATCGTGCGCAAGAAGCCTTCCGAGGGATCGGTGTCCTGGAGTGACCGCACCTTCGACCGGCTGGTCGCCGCCGAACCGGAACCGCTGACATCCAGCTTTGCGGTCAGCCACGCGATGCTGCTCAACGTCGCCAACCGGCCCGGCGACGCCTTCGCGGTCATGCGCCACCTGCTCACCGACAACCACGAGGACCGCCCCGCGCAACGCCGGCACATCCGCCAGGCCATCGCGATCTACCGCGCGTTGCTGGCCGCTGGCGTCGTCGAACGGCTGGAGGTGCCGGACGCCCACGGGCGCACCGTGCAGCTCACCGGCGACCTACAGCTCGACTTCGCGCTCAACCAGGCACTGTCCCCGTTCGCGCTGGCCGCGATCGAGTTGCTCGACCCGGACTCGGTTGACTACCCGCTGGACGTGCTGTCGGTGCTCGAGGCCACCCTGGACGATCCGCGGCAGGTACTGGGCGCGCAACTGTCCAAGGCCAAAGGGGAGGCCGTGGCGGCGATGAAAGCCGAGGGCATCGAGTACGAGGAGCGGATGCGGCTGCTCGAGGACGTCAGTTACCCGATGCCGCTGGCTGAGCTGCTCGACGCCGCGTTCGAGACCTACCGGAGGGGCCACCCGTGGGTGGCTGACCACCGGCTGTCCCCCAAATCGGTGGCCCGGGATCTCGCCGAGCGGGCGATGACCTTCACCGAGTACGTCGGGTTCTACGGCCTGGCCCGCTCCGAGGGACTGGTGCTGCGCTACCTGGCCGACGCCTACCAGGCGCTGCGCCGCACGGTGCCCGAGGACGCCAAGACCGACCCGCTGCGTGACCTCGAGGCGTGGCTCGGCGAGCTGGTCCGCCAGGTCGACTCCAGCCTGCTGGACGAGTGGGAGAGACTGCGTGACCCGCAGGCGCAGGACGCGGCACCGGCGCCGGTGGACCAGCGGCCGCCACCGGTCACGGCCAACGCGCGGGCCTTCCGGGTGCTGGTGCGCAATGCGCTGTTCCGCCGGGTGGAGCTGGCTGCCCGCCGGCGATGGGACGAGCTGGGTGAGCTCGACGCGGGCGCCGGGTGGGACGCTGAGTTCTGGCGGCAGGCCGTGGAACCCTACTTCGATGAGCATGCCGAGATCGGCACCGGCGCTGACGCTCGCGGCCCACACCTGCTGATCATCGATCACCAGCCCGACCGGTGGGTCGTGCGGCAGATCCTGGACGACCCGGCCGGGCACCACGACTGGGCCATCAATGCCGAGGTTGACCTGCCCGCCTCCGATGAGTCCGGAATCGCCGTGCTACGGGTGACCGCAGTCGGCCAGCTCTGAGAGCAGCACAGTGATTATTTGATGCCGACGACCATGGAGTCCCAACCAAGCAGATGCTCCACATAGATCTGGGTAAACCCGGCTTCGCGCATCCACTCACAGCCGTCGGCCCCGGTGTAGTCGAACCCCCCGGGCGTCTCGATGAGCATGTTCAGACTCGCCAACAATCCGAAGGCGTTGACGCGTCGATCATCGTCGATGATCGCATCGTAGACCACCAGCGCTCCTCCGGGATGGAGAGCGGCGTATGCCTTGGTGAGTAACATGCGTTTTTCCGCCAGGTTCCAGTCGTGCAGGACGTGTCCCATTACCAGCACGTCGGCTGTGGGGAGTTCGTCCGTGAAAAAGTCACCGGGGTGAAACCGCAGCCGGTCGGCGAGCCCCGAGCGGGCCACATATGCCTCGAAGATCGGACCCACCGGGGGCAGGTCGAACCCACCGCCGCGTAGGTGAGGATGGGTCAGGGCAAGTTGGACGGGCAGGCAACCTTGAGCCGTGCCGATGTCCACCACGGTGTGATAGCGGTCCCAGGGGAACTTCTGGGCCAAGGCGCGCCCGGTGCCGGCGCTGAAGCCGGTCATCGCGGCCAGGAATTGTTCGAGCCGGTCCGGATCGGCGTACAAGACCGTGAAGTAGTCTTCACCGCCATCCCTGGTCTCGTTTTGTGGTCGTCCGGTGCGCAGGGCCTCGGTGAGCGAGCCCCAGAATGGGTACATGCGGGCGTTGGCCATCTCCATCAGCCCGCCGATGTAGGAGGGCTTGTTCCGGTCGAGGAAGGCGTCGGTGGTGGGGGTGTTGGCGTAGTGGTCGCGGTCGCGGTCGAGCATGCCTAAGGCGACCAGGGAGTCGAGGAAGTCGCGGCTGCTCCGAGGGTGCAGACCGAGCTGTTTGGCTAGAGCCGTCCCGTCCTGTGGGCCGTCGGCTAGGGCAGTGAAGACTCCGAGTTCTATCGCGCTGAGCAGGGCTTTCGATTTTAGGAACGCCATGCCCAGTTTCAGGATCGATTCGGGACTGAGGTTTTCGTCCATGATTCATTCCTTCTGTTCTCTGGTGGATGACATCAGACCACTCTCGACCAGAGAATTTGTAGAAAGCTTCGGTTGGCTTCAGCCAATCGAGCGTCTAGCTGAGACGGGAGACCCATTCTCGGCCTGAAGCTGTGTGGCTGCCTGCTGGATCAACTGCCATGACTGTTTTGCATGGTGGAGTTCGGTGAAGGTGCCGCCCACAGCGATTCGTAGCACAACCTCGTCCCGAATCTTGGCGTGGGTGAGGAATGTGATGCCGGTGGCGTTAACCCGTGCCAGCAGGGCGAAATTCATGCTGTTGGGATTGGTATCCTGGGATGGGCGGAGTCGGAAGCAGACGAGAGACAAGCGAGGGGGGGCGCTGAGCTCGAAACGGTCGTCGGCGCGGATCCATTGCGCGAACTGTGCGGCGAGGCCGATACCCTGCCGGATGTGACGGCGCAGCCCTTCCACTCCGTACCAGCGTAGGACGGCCCAGAGCTTGAGGGCGCGGAACCTGCGTCCGAGAGGTACCTGCCAATTCCTGTAGTCGGTGACCATGCCGGATTCGGACGGGGCAGTGCGCAGATACTCGGGCAGGATCGTCAAAGCGTCGGTGAGCCAGCGGCGGTCGGCGACCCAGAAGGCGTCGCAGTCGAAGTTGGTGAGTAGCCATTTGTGTGGGTTGGTGCAGTAGGAGTCCGCGTACTCGGCAACCCCGTCGTTGAGCCAGCGAAGCTCTGGGCAGACTGCGGCGACACCGGCGTACGCGGCATCCACGTGTAGCCAGATGCCGTGCTTGCGGCAGATCCGGCCGATGTCCGCCACCGGATCGACGGCGGCTGTCGAGGTCGTTCCGACCGTCGCGACCGTCAGCAGTGGAGTAATGCCCGCGGCGATGTCCTGGTTGACGAGGGCATCCAGATGGGCCACGTCTAGCGCCATGGTGGCAAAGTGGGTACGCACATACCTGAGGGCCTGTTCGCCGAGCCCGGTGATGATCACGGCCTTAGTGGCTGCGGAGTGGCTCTCTAATGTGACGTAGATAGCATACTGCTGCGGCTCGACTCCGTCATGTCGAACCCTTCCCTTGCTGGCTCGGTGAAGCGCGGCGACAATCGCGACAAGCACGGCGCTGGAGGCGGTGTCCTGGATCACCCCGCCCCCGGGCCCGTCGAAGCGGAAACGGTCCGGAAGCCCAAGGATCTCGACCAGCCAGTCCAGGACGTGCTGTTCCAGTTCAGTGCAAGCGGGACTGGTGGCCCACGACATCCCTTGCACACCCAGCCCCGCCGAGAGCAGATCGGCGAGCACGGCCGGTCCCGACGCGTTGGCGGGAAAGTAGCCGAAGAACCTAGGGTGCTGCCAGTGCAGCAGACCGGGAACGATGACGTCGTCCATGTCGCCGAGCAGCGCATCGAACGGTTCACCGTGCTCGGGCGCGTGGTTCGGCAGCTGCTGGCGAATCTGACCGGGTACAAGGTCCGGGGCCACGGGCAGAGATTCCAGCCGCATCCAGTAGTCGGCGATCCAGTCCACTGACTGGTGACCGTATCGACGGAATTCCTCCGGGCTCATGTGTGTCACCGCGCGCCTCCTCTTTGATCGTGAATCTGTTCGTATTACTTCACATTGTTATCGACCAGCTTTTGATGTTGGTCTGGACGCGGCGGGCCTCAAGGAACGCGAACAGATTCACGACCCACTAGCTTGTGACCACGGGTGAGCAGCGGTATATTCATGTATTGCCTCAGATATGCCACACCAGCGGTTCCCCCAGTTCCGGGGACCCCCCCGATGATCCGTCTGGCTACCCCACAGTGGGTCCGCTTCCACCGGATCCACTCCCGGTCCACGATCTGGACGGTTTCACGTAGCGTGTCGGCCGCCTCCTCGGTGAGGTGGTCCTCGAGTAACGCGAGGACTTGTTGCAGCGACATGTGGGGAAGGGATACGAGATCGATCGGCACGGCGGAGAACGTCTCTGTCCGGAGCCCTGCATGACCACGGCAGAGCCGCTCCAAAGCCGTGAAGGCAGGGGACTGAAGTGCCCCTGTGCCAGCAGTGGCGGCACGGATACGGGCGAACTGCCCGACGTCGATGGTGACGACGATGCGGAACAAACCCGAGGACCAATCGAGTGTGTCGGCGATACCGCGCAGGCAGGATAACAGCTGCGGTAGCTCGGCCGGTGAGGACCACGAGATTGCTTCGGCTGCATATGAGACCGCTACAGCGAACAGGAGTTCCATGACCTCGAGCGAGCGGAGAAAAAGATATTCGTCCGGCTCCGTCGTCACGGGAAGAGGAGTGGACGCGAGGATGGTGCCCAAGATCGGCTGCTTGCGTTCGGCGTCAGCGATGAGCCGCGTACATGCCCGCAGCGCCGATACCCTGTCCCCCGGCGGGAGGCACTGCGTGAACCGCATCGCCTTGCGCAGGTGACTGGTTAGGCGGATCGCGGCGGCGGTGCATGCCGCCGATCGCGTCTGCGTGGTGCCGGTAGCAGCCAGTTCGTGTCGGATGAGATCGGCGACCAGCAAGGCGCTGAGCGTCTGTGCTCGTTCGCGAAAGTCGCCCGCCCGGCAGTATTCGTCGAACAGGCCGCACATCGTGTATGACTCATATGATGGGTCTCCTCCCGTCATGTTGGTGGCGCACTGAAGCCAGCGGGCCGCGAACCAGCTCTCGTGGGGGGGATCTCCCGCGCGTTCCACTGCCCGTGTCGCAGCCCCGGTGAGCACGGTGGTGACGGTAGATACGAACCCGATGAGGCCCTCTTCGCGCACAGCGGCCACCACGTCCGCGTAGGGAAAATCTTGGTAGCAGGGTTCAGAGGCGGTGTCCGAAGTGTCGCAAGGGTGGCACTCGACAGGACCCGGCGCGACGACCCGAAGCCACTCCCGGAGGGAGCGGTGCGCGCGAGCGCTCACCATCTTCGCTTCGCTGCCGTTCACTGTGAGCGCCCCAGCAAGCCGTGCGTCCCGCTCACGTCATCGCCCGTGGGTAGGTCACTGACGGTTCGTCGCGCCCGTGGGAGGGGGTCTCGCCATACGGGGTAGAGGCTGGGCCCGTCGGGCAGCGGGAGTGGTGCCAGGTCGTGGAAGCCGTGGCGAAGCATGAGGCGCAGGCTGTGCGGGGCGCTGCATTCGCCGTAGGTGCCCACCCCCTCGACGTCGGCGCGGTCGATAATGCTCCGTAGGATCTCACCGAAGATCCCTCGTCCCTGCCGAGCGGGCCGTACAGCGCCGAAGACCATATAATAATGGGCGCACTGCCGCGGATGGCGTTCTTCCAGAAGGCGCGAGATCAGCACGGCACGTTCGGCGAACTCACCAGTGCATGCCCGCAACCGCCGCTGATGCGCGTCGCGCTGAGCCAGCGTGATGGCTGGTGTGTCGGGCGAGATGAACAGCATCACTCCCGCGCCACTGCTGGTCAGATAGATCTCTCCGTGGTCAAGAATGTCCTCGACGACCGCGTGGAAGAAACTCGGCAGTACGGCTCGGCGGCGCTGCGCTTCAGGGAATATCCAGGCGATGACGGGGTCATTCTGGAACGCCTCGGCGAGTAGCCGCGACCACCACGGAGGCGTCTGCCGGTCCGGCTGTGCGAATCGGTTCCCGGGCGTGTGGTCGTGGGTGGTTTCGGGCCTCTCCGCGCCTGGGGTCTGCCATCACAACTCCCGCGCGTAGAGGCACCTGTCACACCAGATAGCGTCAACGCGTCTCCACTGCGCCACCGAACGCACGTTCGAAAAAAATCCTCGGCCTTTGCGATGGGCGCTGGTATTGCATAAAACTGGAATTTTGCTCCATTTTTCGTATTCCACGAGCACTCCGTTCCGCGACAGAGTTCTGTCGCGCGTTGATTGTCTGGAGCCGGGCGGTGCCGTCGAGGTGAATAACTGCCGGGATCCTCTCCACCCAGCCGGCGCGCACGGTGTGGTCGAACAGCATGTACGGATCTGAGCTGCCGGGTGAGAAGATCTCCGACACACGGCTTTCCAGGCAACTTGGAGCCACCAGCCGGTAACTCTCGCGGCCTTTCATGTCATTCGGGAGATCTTTCATCTTCGAGCTTGTAGCGGCAGCGAGGATGCTTCCGGTTCCCCAGGGCACGCGGGCACAGCTCCGCACGTCCGTTCAGTACGACGACCGATTCTCCCGTGTCCCGCAGTATTCTGGCGAGCCCGGCTTCGTCGCATTTCTTGGACCGCCACCCCGAAACGTCGGACCGGGACGAGGTGGGGGCCTGGTAGATGTCCCATCGCAGCCTCTTTTTCCTCCGTGTACCATCTCCGCGACGGCCGTGCCGATGGCCGTTCCGGAATTGTTAGGGAAGGGCATTAAGATTACGGAGAAATAGATGTTCCGTAGCTTTAAAATCTTCGGAAGAAGCTCCCCGAAACGCATTGGACTGCGCGGCGTAATACGCGAATGTGCTTGTCCAGGTTTTCCCTCTCGATATTACACAGCGGTTTCTCGTCTTCGAGCAGGGCAATCCCGCCGTCATGAGTCAGCTTGAGTCCACAAATAATCATGCGCGGGAAGCCATCCATGTCTCATAAAGTGTGGCATCGGTGACAGGCCGCGATGAATAATTGTCACAAACCGCCACATCGACGAACCCGGCGTCGCGCGCGAGACGGCGGATCACCTCGTGGTCGAGCACATAAAAGCGATGCAACTCTCTAGTTCCAACATATTCCGTGGGCGCACTGTCTCTCCGCAGGAACTGTGTATATGTCAGATCACAGTAACCGCCAGAACTAGGCTTGTCGAAATTCCAAATAAAGGCTAGATCGCCCAGGTCGGCAGCCCATATACTCTTACCGATATTGTTCTCGATCATGTGGCGAGAGAGGATGTCGAAGACAAACGAACCCCCGGCGCGTACGGTGCTCGCCACCTGATGAAATATTTTCGCGAGGTCATCCTCATCGGATACATAGTTGAGCCCCGCCGCAGCGCAAATGACGGCGTCGAACTGCTGATCTACCGGGATCTCGGGAAGCTCAGCGTGGACGAGCGCCACCTGAGGGCCCAGCCGCCTCCGAGCCTGTTCGAGCATGGCCGCCGACCGATCAAGCCCCGCGACCGAGTACCCTCTTTTTACCAGCTCCTCCAGCATGCGCCCGGTACCGCAGCAGATCTCCAACACGGTCTTGACCGGGACAGACCGATCCGACCACAGGTTTTGGAGGAAGGCCCCCATATGAGGGCGTGGACTTTCTCCCCATTCGTTGATGGCCCAGTCGACCAGGCGGTCATAGGTGTCGGCGATGGCGGCATACGGCTCCGGATATCCCGCTGACAGGTGTGGCTGACCTTTCATCGTTACTACCCCTTACCCAACATCCTATTTTCGAGTAAACGCCCACGTTTCATAGAGTGTTTCTTCAGTGGCGGGATGCGATGAGTAATCGTCATAGACCGCGATATCGGCGAATCCGGCGTCGCGCGCGAGACGGCGTATCGATTCGGGATTGAATCCATAAAGGCGATGCAGCTCTCTGGTTACACTATACGGTTGTCCCGGGGCGCCGTTCGACTGAAGAAACTGCGTATATACTGTATCACAGTATATACCAGAATGATGGTTTCCGAATTTCCAGATGAAGGCAAGATCACCCATGTCCGCTGCCCAAACTTTTTCGCTGAGACGCCCTTCCACCATGCGCCAAGAGAGGATGTCGAAGACAAACAAACCCTCGGTGCGTACGGTGTTCGCCACCTGTTGAAATGTTTCCGAGAGGGCCTCTTCCCCTGGCATGTAGTTGAGTGCCGCGCCGGCGCAGATGACGGCATCGAACTGCTGATCTACTGGGATCTCGGGAAGCTCAGCGTGGACGAGCGCCACCTGAGGGCCCAGCCGCCTCCGAGCCTGTTCGAGCATGGCCGCCGACCGATCAAGCCCCGCGACCGAGTAGCCTCTTTTTACCAGCTCCTCCAGCATGCGCCCGGTACCGCAGCAGATCTCCAACACGCTCTTGACTGGGACAGACCGATCCGACCACAAGCTGTGGAGAAACGCTACACGCTCGGACCACGACTTTCCCTCCCACTCGTTGATGATCCAGTCTTGCAGGCGATCGTAGGTACCGGCTATCGTGCCGTAAGGCTCCGGATAGCCGGCCGAAAGGTGCGGCTGATCTTTCAATGTTGCTCTTCCTGACCTGTCACTGGGGGCCCCTACACCTCGATAGCAGTCCACTGAGCCTCATACCTCTGCAGTCACCGCGACGCCCCGTCTGGACATGCTCAAAATTTCTACGCTCACCGGCAACAGCCCTTTCAGTATTCAAGCCCATTGGAAACCGGAGGCTTACCTCCGCTCCCTCCCGTCATAAGCCGCATGGCATGCATGCCATGAACGAAAAGTTAACATAGAGGCCCACAGTGGTCAACCGTCAAACGGGGCACCGAACCACTTATGTTGCAATAGTGAACCGCGCTGGATGCTATGACTGTCCGCTTGCACACTATCCGCTAGCAGGTATCACAGTTGAGGTTGGCCAGGTTGTGCTGATCTTGTAGGTGATGGGGCGAGTGTCGAGGTGTCGTGAAGGAAGCTGCCACCAAGCACAGGTCCGGTGTATTGCCCCAGGTCAAAAGCCTACAAGTTGATCTATACAATCTGTCATCGATGGGCGTTCCCCCGGATCCAGACTCTCCGCCGACCAGGGAGAACGCCATCGTTTGCGGCTGATAACAGCTACCTTCACGGTACCCCTAGTCAGCATTTGCCGCTGCTTCTATCGAGGTATGCGATCGGCCAGCTGTTACATGATCGGCACGCTGAGTAAAGACGCCGACACACTCATCATCAATTGTAACCATTCACTGGATCGACCTAAGCGGGCTTGGTCGGGCACCGGATCGACGTAATCGGCCCGTCACCGGATCGAGCGTCACCGGGTCGAGGTAGACGGCCGTCACCAGATCGAGGTAAACGGCTATCACTGGATCGACGTAGCCTGCCGATTACTGGATCGATTTAAGCGGCCGCCGCCGGACGAGTATAAGTTGCCGGTCACCAGGGTGATGCGCATTTCGCTGGGTTTCAGTTCCCCCGGGAGGTCATCGTGCTGGCGGTGCGCTGGTACCTGCACTACGGACTGTCCTACCGCGACGTGGAAGAACTGCTCGCTGAGCGCGGCATCACCCTCGACCACGTCACGATCTACCGCTGGGTACATCGGTGGTGGTTTCCCCGAGATCGACGTGGCCGGCGGGCAGGCCAAGCAGCCCATCGGCGTACCCACTGCCGGCGCGGCGCATGAGCAGCACCCACCCATCGGTGTCGGTGCGGATCAGGTGGACCGCCGCAGCCCGGTCTGGGCGATCTCCGCGGCCAGCGCTTCACTGGTGAACTCGCGTAACCAACCCGGCTGGCGTGATCAACGTGGCGTTGGAGGCGCTGGCGAAGGCAGCCTCGGCTGGACCAAGTACATCAGTGGTCAGGACGGCTCGTTGCCCGGCTTCCACTTGATGCCGCAGCCAATGCTGGGCACCTGTGGTTCAGGCACCGGTTTTCCAGCCAGGACCAGATCCAGCGCCGTGCGCAACGCCTCGCCGGTCACCGGAGTGTCATTGCGGGGGCGGGACTCGTCGAACTCGCCCCGGTAAGCAAGCCGGTGCCCGGCGTCGTAGAGGAAGAAATCCGGGGTACACGCGGCCCCGTAGGCCAGCGCGACCTGCTGGGTGTCGTCGAGCAGGTAGGGGAAGGTGAACCCGGCGCGGTGGGCCTGCTCGGTCAGCCCGTCTATGCCATCGTCGGGGTAGTTCTTGGTGTCGTTGCTGCAGATCGCCACCGCAGCCACGTCCGGTGCGTACTCGGCAACCAGCGAGCCGAGTTCCCGCTCGATATGCCGGACGTAGGGACAGTGGTTGGACAGGAACATCACCAGCAGCGGCCGAGAGGGGGCGAGGTCATCTGAGGTTACGATCTGGCCGTAGAGAGACGGCAGGGCGAACGGTGGCGCCGGCGTGCCGAGCGGGACCATGAACGAGTTTACTGCCATAGTCACCAGTCTCTCATCAGCGGCGAAGCGTGGTACGTCGAATCAGTTGTGGATCGCCTAGATTGGCTGCCGTGGAGCTCTACGAGGTGATGCGCACGACGCCGGCAACGCGGGCGTTCACCGGCGACGCTGTGCCCGACGTGGTACTGCACCGCATCCTCGACCACGCCCGGTTCGCCCCCAGCGGGGGCAACCGGCAGGGATGGCACGTCGTCGTGCTGCGCGATCCAGAGATCCGGCGCCGGATACGGGAGCTTTACCAGCTCGGTTGGCGCGAGTACATGGCGCATGTCGAGGCGGGCCTGGTGCCCTTCGCGCCGCGGGAGTGCGGTCACTGGACCGGCCCGGCGGTCGATCTCACCGCGGCCCGCGAGGTGCCGAGACCCAACGACTTCGCGGACACCCTGGACACCGTCCCGGTGCTGCTCCTGCTCATCGCCCATCTGGGTTCGCTGGCTTGCGTGGACAACGGGCTGGGGCGGCAGAGCATCGTGGGTGGCGGGTCGATCTATCCGTTCGGGCACAACATCCTGCTGGCAGCCCGCAACGAGGGCCTCGGTGGTGTGCTGACATCGGTCGTGGTCCGGCAGGAGCCAGCCCTGCGAAAGCTGATCGGTATCCCTGACGACCACGCGGTTGCCGGCCTGATCGCGCTGGGACACCCCGTGCGGACGGTGCGCACGCTCCGCCGCCGGCCCGTCGAGCAATTCACCACCGTGGACCGGTTCGACGGGCCTGGCTTCGAACCCTGATCTGACCGACCCCCACCGGGGGCAACCAAGGCTACGTCAGAAACGTCTACCAGCGTCGGCGTGGCTTTATTGATCGTGTTTTGTTGATCTTGCTGGTTAATGGGGGGGTCGTGTCTGATTCGTTCGTCCACCTGCACGTGCACACCGAGTACTCGATGCTGGACGGTGCGGCCAAGGTAGGCCCGCTGTTCGCTGAGGCCGCGCGGCTGGGGATGACCGCGGTGGCGATGACCGACCACGGCAACATGTACGCCTCGGCGGAGTTCTACCGGAAGGCCAAGGGCGCCGGGGTCAAGCCGATCATCGGTATCGAGGCGTACGTGGCACCGGCCAGCCGCTACCACAAGAAGCCGGTCTTCTGGGGTCAGCTGCACCAGCGTTCCAGCGACGAGTCGGGCATGGGCGGTGACGTCTCCGGTGCGGGCGCGTTCCTGCACATGACGATGCTCGCGGAGAACGCCACCGGGCTGCGCAACCTGTTCCGGCTGTCCAGCCTGGCCTCGTTCGAGGGCACCTACCGCAAGCCCCGCATGGACCGTGACCTGATCACCCAGCACGCTGGCGGAATCATCGCGACGACCGGCTGCCCGTCCGGTGAGGTGCAGACCCGGCTGCGACTGGGCCAGCCGGACCAGGCTCTGCACGCCGCCAGTGACTACCGCGACATCTTCGGCCCGGACAATTTCTTTCTCGAACTGATGGACCACGGGCTGCCCATCGAACGGTCGATCCGCGAGGGCCTGCTGGACATCGGTCGCAAGCTCGGGCTGAGGCCGCTGGCGACCAACGACAGCCACTACGTCACCCAGGATCAGGCGGCGGCGCACGAGGCGCTGCTGTGTGTGCAGTCGGGCAAGACGATGGACGACCCGAACCGGTTCAAGTTCGAGGGCGAAGGTTACTACCTGAAGTCCGCGCAGGAGATGCGCGACTACTGGGACAAGGAAGTGCCCGGCGCCGCCGACACCACCCTGCTGATCGCCGAACGCGTCGGGTCCTACGCGGAGGTCTACGCCGAGGTGGACCGGATGCCCCGGTTCCCGCTGGCGGAGGGTGAGACCGAAGACCTGTTGCTGCGCCGCGAGGTTGAGCGGTACGTGCCGGAACGGTTCCCGGAGGGGATGTCCCAGCTCTACCGTGAGCGCGTCGAGCGTGAGCTGGGTGTGATCTCTCAGATGGGGTTCCCCGGCTACTTCCTGGTCGTCGGGGATCTGGTCCGCTGGGCCAAGCGCCAGAAGATCTCCGTGGGGCCGGGTCGAGGCTCGGCGACCGGCTCTCTGGTGGCCTACATCCTGCAGATCACCGACCTCGACCCGATCGAGCACTCCCTGATTTTCGAGCGGTTCCTCAACCCTGAGCGGGTCTCGCCTCCCGACATCGACCTCGACTTCGACGAGCGCCGGCGCGGGGAGGTGATGGAGTACACGGTCAACAAATGGGGTGCGGCCAACATCGCGCAGGTCATCACCTTCGGCACGATCAAGACCAAGGCCGCCATCAAGGACGCGGCCCGCGTTCTGCACGGCCAGCCCGGCTTCTCCATCGCCGACCGGATCTCCAAGGCGCTACCGCCCGCGGTGGCCGCCGAGGATATCCCCCTGGCCGGCATCTTTGACCCCGCGCACCCGCGCTACACCGAGGCCACCGAGGTACGGTCGCTGGCCGAGACCGACCCGCAGGTCGGCAAGATCATGGACACCGCCCGCGGGCTGGAGGGCCTGGTCCGTAACGCCGGGGTGCACGCCTGCGCGGTGATCATGTCCTCGCAGCCCCTGCTGGATGTGATCCCGCTGTGGATGCGCGATGACGGCTCGATCATCACCGGCTGGGACTACCCGTCGTGTGAGGACATCGGCCTGCTCAAGATGGACTTTCTGGGCCTGCGCACGCTGACGGTCATCAGCGACACCATCGAGGCGGTCAAGGCCAACCACGGCCGCGAGATCGACACCGCGACATTGGAGTTGGACGATGAGCCGACGTACAAGCTGCTCTCCAGCGGCCACACACTGGGGGTGTTCCAGCTTGACGGCGCCGCGATGCGCTCACTGCTGCGGGCGCTGGCACCTACCCACTTCGGTGACATCGCCGCCGTGCTCGCCCTGTACCGGCCTGGCCCGATGGCCGCCAACGCCCACCTCAACTACGCCGAGCGGTCCAACTCCCGTCAGGCGATCACCCCGATCCACCCCGAGCTCCGCGACGCCCTGGAGCCCATCCTGGGCGAGACCTACCACCTGCTGGTCTACCAAGAGCAGGTCATGGCCATCGCGCAGCAACTGGCCGGCTACAGCCTCGGTGGCGCGGACCTGCTGCGGCGGGCGATGGGCAAGAAGAAGAAAGAGATCATCGAGAAGGAGTTCGAGCGTTTCCGCGCGGGGATGACAGGCAAGGGCTTCTCCGCGCAGGCCACCCAGACCCTGTGGGACGTGATGCTCCCGTTCGCTGGGTACGCCTTCAACAAGTCCCACACCGCTGGCTACGGCCTGGTCTCCTACTGGACCGCGTACCTCAAGGCCAACTACCCGGCCGAGTTCATGGCCGCTCAGCTCACCTCGATCGGGGACAACAAGGACAAGTCCGCGGTCTACCTCGCTGAATGCCGGAGGATGGGCATCAAGGTCCTGCCCCCGGACGTCAACGACTCCGGGCTGCGGTTCGCCGCGGTGGGCCGCGACGTCCGGTTCGGGCTGGGGGCGGTGCGCAACGTTGGCGCCAACGTCGTGGCCTCCATCATCAAAACCAGGGAAGCCAAGGGCCCCTTCACCTCCTTCACCGACTTCCTGGACAAAGTCGAGCTGGTGTGTTGCAACAAGCGCACCATCGAATCGCTGATCAAGGCCGGCGCGTTCGACTCCCTGGGCCACACCCGCCTATCCCTGATCACCGTGCATGAGGTGGCCGTCGACGCGGTCATCGGCCTCAAACGCGAGCAGGAGCGGGGCCAGTTCGACCTGTTCGGCGGCGATGGCAACGCCCTCGCGACATCGGATTCGTCCCCTTTGGCACACCTGAAATTCGAACCACAGGAGTACCCGCGCAAGCAACTGCTGGCCTACGAACGAGAGATGCTCGGCCTGTACGTCTCCGCTCATCCCCTTGATGGAGCCGAGCGGATTCTGCGCAAGCACGCCCCCAAACCCATCGCCACCCTCATGGATGAGGCACCCCCGGACGGTGAGGTCGTGGTCACGGGGATGATCACCTCGGTTGACAAGCGGGTGAACAAGAACGGCGAACCGTGGGCGATCGTCACGCTGGAAGACCTCGACGCCTCCATGGAAGTGCTGTTCTTCGCCAAGTCCTACGCTGTGCTGTCCGAGGATCTGATCCCCGACACGACCGTGGCGATCCAGGGCCGGGTCAACTGGCGGGACGACAAGATGTCGGTCTTCGGATCAGCGGTGATACCGCTGGACATCAGCGACGCCGAGAAGAACCCCGGCGATGCGCCGCCGTTCGTGCTGCGCGTCGAGGCCAGCCAACTGGATCACGAGGCGGCAGCCGAGCTACGCTCCGCGCTGGTGGCGAACAAGGGTGACACCCGGCTGCACATCCTGCTCTGCCACGGCACCCGCAAAACCAAGATCGCAATCGAGGACTACCCGGTCACGGTGTCCTCAGCACTGCTGGGCGAACTCAAGAGCATCCGAGGCATTACCATCGCCCCCTGAGCCGATGCCCGAGATCCAAGTCGAGAGCACCGGTGAGCTGACCTGTCACCGG
Organism: uncultured Actinomycetota bacterium; assembly: GCA_963822695.1. Classification (GTDB taxonomy): domain Bacteria; phylum Actinomycetota; class Actinomycetes; order Mycobacteriales; family Pseudonocardiaceae. The sequence goes on along the minus strand of CAWGJH010000016.1, from coordinate 252,988 downwards.
TGCTCCGGACCAATGCTGTGCAGCGCTAGGCCGAGCCTCGACCGGTGGCATCGTGGACCTTGCGCACCGCGTCATCAATCTGGTCGCTGAACTTGCCCTTAGTAAACTGGTTGACGAGGCGGCCAGCCTGGCCGGCAATCTTGCCGACCGCCTCGGGGTTGTTCTTAGCGAACCGGCGAGCGGCCTCGATGACCCCCGCCAGCGCAATGAGCCTTCCCAGCATCCCCAGCATCGTGTGTCCTCCCTTGGCTGACCGACCACAACTTCCACCAGATCACAGCGGAAGTGGTGAGGATACCGCGCCCGATCATGACGTGGGAGGACGGTCAGAATCCTCCCTCAGAAGCCCATCGCCTGGGCCCGGCGCTTCACCTCACGACCTCGGTCGGTCCGCAACGCGCCGATCGGAGTGCCGGGCAGCGAGTCCTCCGCGGTGAACAGCCAGCGCAGAATCTCCTCGGCAGAGTAACCCGCGTCGCGCAGCAGGGTGATTGTGCCGGTCAGTCCCTTGACGAGGGCACCGCCGTTGAGGAACTCCGCGGGCACCACCACCACGCCATGGCGGCGTACGCCCAGCAGTTGCCCGTCGCGCAGCATCTGGTGCACTCGGGTTACCGGCAGTCCCAGCCGTCGCGCCACGTCAGGTAGCGGTAACACCACCACCTCGGGGTCGAGCACGTCTAGGGCGATGGGGATGTCGCTCACAGTGGTCACCATGCCATATCCGCCAACCGGCGCCCTTCCGCCGTTCGGGGAGCGGGGGTCCGTACGATCCTCTGACTGTGGAGCGACAGGGACCCGAGCATGACGGGAACCTGGTCGGCACCCTGCTGGAAGGGCGCTACCGGGTTGGTCCGGTGCTGGCCCACGGCGGCATGTCCACCGTCTACCGTGGCACGGATACCCGCCTGGATCGTCCCGTCGCCATCAAGGTGATGGCTCCGCGGTTCGCCGCCGACCCGGTGTTTCTGCAGCGCTTCGAGCGCGAAGCCCGCGCCGCCGCGCGGCTGCACCACCCTGGGGTCGTCGCGGTCCACGACCAAGGTGTCGACTCCTCCCCCGCTGGTGCCTACGCGTTCCTGGTGATGGAACTGGTGGACGGCGGAACATTACGGGATTTGCTGCGCCAGCACGGCAGGCTGCCGGTGCCGCTCGCACTCTCGGTGATCGATATGGTGCTTTCGGCGCTGGCTGTGGCGCACCGGGAGGGGCTGGTCCATCGCGACATCAAGCCGGAGAACGTCCTCATCGGTCCGGACGGCGTCGTGAAAGTTGCCGACTTCGGATTGGTCCGCGCGGTCGCCGAGGCCAGCAGCAGCACCGGAGACGTCATCCTCGGAACGGTGGCCTACCTCTCACCGGAGCAGGTCTCGACGGGGGCGGCCGATGCCCGCAGCGACGTCTACGCCACCGGAGTGATGCTGTTCGAGATGCTCACCGGCGCACCTCCCTACACCGGCGAGACCGCGCTGTCGGTGGCCTACCGCCACGTCAACGACGACATGCCGGCCCCGAGCACAACCGGTGCCGTGGTGCCCGCACAGTTGGACAACCTGGTCGTGCAAGCCACCCGTCGAGAACCGGCGGCCCGCCCGCCGAACGCAGCCGCGTTCCTCCGCACACTGCACGCGGTGCGAACTGACCTGGGTATCGATCAAGTACCGGTACCCGTGCCCGCGGCTAGGTTGGCCAGCGCCATGATGATCTCCCCGCCCGGCCACGGACCGCGCGGAACCCGGGCCCTGACTAGGGATGATGTGGCGGGTGGACCGCCGGGATTCCGGGTAGACGCCGACCTAGGACCCCCACCCAGCAAGCTCGCTCTCCATGAGGATCTCTACCTACGCGAGCGCACTCGCAACCGGCGCGCCTTCATTGCCTGGATGGTGATCGTGTTGATGCTCGCGAGCGCCATCGGGGTGGGAGCATGGTGGCTGGGCAGCGGCCGGTGGACCGTGGTGCCCGACCTTACGGGTCTGCAACGCGGGGCGGTGGCAACCGCGTTGGCCTCCGCTGACCTCAAAGCCACCCTTACTGAGGATCACAACGACACGGTCCCTGACAACGTGGTGATCCGCACCGACCCAGCGCCGGGCCACCGGGCGATGCGCGGCTCGGAGATCACCGTGGTGATCTCGCTAGGCCACCCTGTGGTGCCCAACCTGGCGGTCGGTAGCAGCACCGAGGAGGCCGAGCGGGCGATCCAGCAGGCGGACCTGAGTCCGCGGCTGGACCCGGGCGCTGCGGCGTTTGACGACACTGTCCCGGCAGGCGCCGTGATCGGGCTGCAGCCGGCGTCCGGCACCACGCTCACCGTCGGCGCGCCGGTGACCTTGGTGATCAGTAAGGGGCCAGCCCCCACCACGGTCCCGGACGTGCGGGGGCTGCGCCAAGCCGAAGCGGTCTCCGCGCTGGCCCGCGCTGGCCTGACCGCGCAGGTTCAGCGCCAGTTCGACGACCAGATAGCCGGTGGGCGTGCGATCGGCACCAACCCCACGGCCGGTACCGGCGCTACCCGCGGCACCAGCGTCATCCTGCTGGTGAGCACGGCATCGGTCGTTCCCCAGGTGGTCGGGCTACCGGTCGAACAGGCGCGCCAGGTGCTCGCTGACGCGGGGCTGAACAGCACGGTCAGCCGGTCAGCCGACGGATTCGGATTCCTCGATGGCTTTCCGGGTGGCTTCACGGGTGCCTTCTCCGGCCAGGTGATCTCGCAATCACCTGGGGCCGGCCAGCCCGTTCGCCCCGGCACCACCATCGCGCTGACGACGTTGTAACCCAGTAACCCAAGCCCAGCCCCGGCTCTACGTCGGTCTCGTCGAGTTCATGGTTCTGCTGTCCGTACACGCAGTGCCGTTCAGGGTCTCACCGCCCCAGTTTGCTGTTCAACTGCGGGCACCCGCGTTTCTCAGCAGCGTATGAGGGATGTAACCTCAGCGTATGAGCAATACGAAGGAACGGATCACCGTGAGCCTGGATCCCGGCGTCGCCGCAGGGCTCAAGGCCGCCGCCGAACGCGCCGGCGCGGCCAGCGTGTCGGAGTACGTCGAAGGTGCCCTGCACGCCCGGATGGTCCGGGAGCAGTGGCTGGCTCGCTGGCGCGCTGCAGCCGGGGACGTCGATCCCGAGGCGCTGGCCTACGCTCGGCGTGCCCTGCTCGGCAAGCGGGTCGACCAGCACCCGCAGGCGTCGTGAGCGGCCGGGTCCTGACCTCCTCTGCCATCGTGGACATCGCCACCGACCGCTCAGTCTACGGTCGGGCGTTTCTGGTGGCCGCCGTCGAACTCGGGATGACCTTCCCGACCCCCTCGACCGCGCTGCTGCAGGCCTGGGCCGCCGTCCCGGTGGCGGCGCGGGCACTGCTGGAGTTGTTCCTGGACGCCCCTGCGGTGGTCGTTGAGGACCTCGGTGGGGCCGTGGCCGGCCGGGCTGGGGTGCGGGCTCACCCGGCGCACCAGGCCGGAAGCTGTGATGTGGCCGCCGCCCACGCCGTGGACGTGGCGATCACCCGGGGGTTGGCCATCCTGACCGCGGAACCCGGCCCGCTGCGGGCGATCGACCCGGAGGTGGAAATCGAGGAACTGCCCGCACCGTAGGGGCGCCGGGCTCGGCCTTCGGCCTGTCAAGTTAGCGCCAAAAAGATCAAGTAAGCTTTTCTAGCCACAAGGGATAGGGGTGTCGTGAAGGTAGCTGTCACCAAGGGCCATTGACAGCATCTGCGCAGCCAACTGTAGCGGTACCGATCTTCTTCTCCGGGCCCGGTCCGAGGGAGCCGGCGTACAGATTCACCGTCCACGTGCCGTCTAGCAACGCGGCCTGGTCTGGCGGGCTGAGGTTCCAATCGACCGTGACAAAAAACGAAGCCTTATCGCCGATCACCCGGTTCGGGTTCTCGTCTCCATCGTGCAGTGGACCGGAAAGTTCGGCCAAGCCTACGCCAACGGGTTGCGCCGTCGTCGGCCACGCCCCGGTGACAAGTTGCACCGTGACGAGGTGTTCATCAAGATCAACGGGCAGACTCATGACTGATGGCGGGCGGTTGATCAGGACGGGAATGTGCTGGACATTCTGGTCACCTCCCGGCGGGACGCCAAGGCAGCGACCAGGTTCTTCCGTAAGTTGCTCACGGGCCTGGAGTCCCCAGACCCCGTCAACCTAACAATGCCCCCGCCGCGTCCACCGTCTCCCCACTGCTACGGTTCCAGCCGGCCCGGTTCGGGCTGCGATGACCGCAAACCACCGTGCCTTCCCATCGTTTGACCGGTGTGCTCGCTCTCCCCCTGTGGCGCCCATTCCAGTCAACGAACTCACCTTCAGACAAAGGCAACCTGTGACGGACACAAACCAGTATGGCACCAGGGAATCGACGCCTGCGCAGGCTCGAGTGCACGCAGTGGGCACGCGGCAGTGGCACATCACCGCGTTTCTCGCACCGCGGGAGGGTACCGGTGACCGGACTCTGCTCGAGGAGATACGGGAGCTCAGGGCGCGGATCCTTTTCGACCACGGTCGTCGGCCGGCATTCGTCGGTCCCGACGGCACGCACGTCAACGATCAGGCCCTCGACTTCGGCGCATGGCACTTCATCGCACGCAGTGAGCCCGGCGGGCCGCCGCTAGGCTACATCAGGCTGTCCACGCCGGCGACCGGCGATCTCTTCCAGTCCCGCGTGTTCCTGGGCGTAGAGCGGTACGAGGAACTGCTGCGGGCCCAGGACGTCCCGGTGGCCGCAGTGTTCGAGCACAGCAGACTTGTCGTCGAGCACCGAGCCCGCAAGCTGGGCCTGGGCATCCATCTCAACGCGTTGGCGATCGCGGCGGCACACCACCTCGGCGCGACAGCGATGATCGGCACCTCGGGCACCAAGGACGGCCAAGACTGCTTCCACCAGCGGTTCGGCTTCCAGGCCATGCCGGGCACCCGCCGGTATGTCGCGCAGTACACCGAGGACGTGGTGATCATGTTCCACCGCGTCGCCGAGGGTGCCGGCCAGTACACCGAACTCATCGACCAGCTACGCGAGCAGTTCCCGATCATCGCCGCCGTGGGCCCGTCCCCACTGGCGACTAGTACTAGGCCCTCGTCCGGGCGGCCCGCGCCTGCCGGTCTCACCGACGCCGAGTGCGCCGACCGTGACGTATGGCAGCCAGTGCTGTTCGAGCCCCGCCGCGCGTCCGATCGTGACGCGCTGACCGCGCTGCTGGCCTCCGGAGACGTACGCGAGGTCCACGACACGATCGACGAGCAGCTCACCGAGTTGGTCAGCAGCCGTGATCCGTCCTGTGTTGACCCGAACGAGATCCAGCGCACCAAGCACGAGCAGCTATCTGGGCTCGCCGTGTGGGAGTACGGCACCTGGGTCTGGTACCCGTGGTCGCAGCGGCTCGTGCACGTGCTGCCACGCGAGGAGTTCCGCCTGGTACGCACCGACCGCAACCGCGGCAAGATCGAACGCCCCCAGCAACGCCGTCTGCTGGGCAACCGGATCGGGATCATCGGTCTGTCGGTGGGCAACAGCGCCGCGGTCACCTTCGCGCTGGAAGGCATCGGTGGCGCGTTCAAGCTCGCCGACTTCGATGACGTCAGCCTGTCCAACCTCAACCGGCTGCGCGCGGGTGTGCACCACCTGGGTGTGAACAAGGCGGTGATCTGTGCTCGGCAGATGTTCGAGATCGACCCGTACCTGGGCATCGAGATCTACCGGGACGGGCTGACCGAGGTCAACATCGCGGAGTTCTTCACCGGCGGGAACGGGCCGATCGACCTGCTGGTCGAGGAGTGCGACACGCCGTGGGTGAAGATCGCGGCCAGGGAACACGCGCGGGAGCTGGGCATCCCGGTCGTCATGGACTGCAACGACCGGGGCATGCTCGACATCGAGCGGTTCGACCATGAACCGGACCGGCCGTTGCTGCACGGACTGCTCGGCGATGTGAAGTCCGTGGACATGCTCAACCTGAGCTACCAGGACAAGGTCAACCTCATCCTGGCTATGGTCAACGCGGACCGGATCAGTCCGGAGCTTGCCGCTTCCTTCGGTGAAATCGGCCGCACACTGAGCAGTTGGCCGCAGCTGGCCTCCGGCGTTGCGCTGGGTGGAGCGCTGACCGGTGAAGCGGCCCGGCGCATCCTGCTTGGCACGCCGTGCGGGTCCGGTCGTTTCTACACCGACCTCGAACGCCAGCTCAGCCCAGAACACGACACGACTGTCGGCGGTGGGATGTGAGCGCCGGGCTCGACCGACCGGCCGAGTTCGGCCTGCCCGTGCCCCTGTCGGTGGCGGGCACCGGCATACACCTGCCGGTCAGGACGGTGACCAACCAGCAGCTCGCCCAGACGCTGGACACCTCCGATGAGTGGATCGTCAGCAGGACGGGGATCCGCGAGCGCCGCAGGTTGGCGCCCGAGCAAGCCACGTCGGACATGTGCGTGTCGGCGGCACGGCCCGCGCTGGCTGCGGCCGGGCTGACCGCCGCCGACGTCAACGTGATCATCATCGCGACCTACACCTACGACCAACCACTGCCCTCGACCGCGCTGATCGTCAAGGACGCCCTCGGCGCGCACCGGGCACTGACCCTGGACATCACGCAAGCGGCATGCACCAACGGGGTGCAGGCGATGTTACTCGGGGCGCACCTGTTGCAGAGCTCGGTGGCGGAGGTGGTGCTGGTCGTCGCGGCCGACTGCGCGTCGCGGGTGACCGATCCGCAGGAGCGCACCACGCGGGTGTTCTTCGGTGACGCGGCGGGTGCGGTCGTGCTGAGCAGGGCCTCGACCACCGGTACCGGTCTGCTCGGCTGGGACTTCGGATCGGAACTCAACTATGGCGTGCAGATCCCGGCGGGCGGTTCACGGGTGCCGGTCAGCGCGCAGACCGTCGCGCACGGACAGCACTATCTGAAGATGGACGGCAGGACTGTGTGGGACACCGCAATCAGGTGCCTGCCCGACAGCATTCTCAGCGCGGTCGAGCGGGCCGGGCTGTCAGTCGGCGAGATCACGCACTTCTTTCTCCACCAAGCGAATCTGAACATCATCACCGCCACAATGGACAAACTAGGTGTGTCGATGCAGCGGGCGCCGGTCACCGTTGACCGGCTCGGCAACACGGGGTCTGCGGGAGTGTTCACGGCGCTGCACCAGTCGTTCAGCCAGGGACTGGTACAACCGGGCGACACCTACGTCCTGTCCGCCATCGGCGCGGGATTCCAATGGGGGTCGGTGTGCTTTCGCCACGCCTGAGGCGAGCCGACCCGGCACGCGCAACTGACCCGTTCGAGGAAAGCTCAGGTACTCCGTCATCCAGTGTCCTGATGCTGTGCACTCACGAGCGCAGCATCTCGGCGACCAGGAACGCCAGCTCCAGTGCCTGCTGGGTGTTCAGCCGCGGATCGCACGCGGTTTCGTAGCGCCCGGACAGGTCTGCGTCGGAGATGTCCTGAGCGCCGCCGAGGCATTCGGTGACGTCCTCCCCGGTGAACTCCACGTGGATCCCCCCTGGATGGGTGCCCAGCGCGTGGTGCACTTCGAAGAAGCCCTGCACCTCGTCCACCACCCAGTCGAAGTGCCTGGTCTTGTACCCAGTAGACGACTCGATAGTGTTGCCGTGCATCGGGTCGCACTGCCAGATCACCTGGTGCCCAGAGGCGGTGACCTTCTGCACGATCTCCGGCAGCACATCACGGATCCGCTGCGCCCCCATCCGGGAGATCAGCGTGAGCCGGCCTGGCACGCCGTGCGGATCAAGCCGCTCGACGTACTCCACGGCCTGGTCTGGAGTGGTACCCCGACCTAGCTTGAGCCCGATCGGATTGGCCAACAGTTCAGCGAAGGCGATGTGCGCCCCGTCCAACGCCCGGGTCCGCTCCCCCACCCAGAGAAAGTGCGCGGACAGGTCGTAGAGCTTGGGAGTCTCCCGGGTGCTGTCCAGGCGGAGCATGGCCCGCTCGTAGTCGAGCACCAGCGCCTCGTGACTGGCGTAGATCTCGGTGGAGAGCAGCGATGAGTCATCCACCCCACACGCCGACATGAAGCGCAGGCCCCGGTCAATCTCGCCGGCCAGCGCCTCGTAGCGGGCCCCAGCCGGAGATCGCCGCACGAAGTCCTTGTTCCAGTCGTGCACCCTGTGCAGGTCCGCCATACCGGCCAGGGTCAGCGAACGCACCAAGTTCATCGCAGCGGCGGCGTTGGCGTAGGCCCGGATCATCCGTGACGGGTCGTGCACCCGCGCCTCGGGAGAGGCGAGCAGCGAGTTGATCATGTCGCCGCGGTAGGACGTCAGACCGAGCGCGTCGGTCGGCGCGGAGCGGGGCTTGGCGTATTGCCCGGCCACCCGCCCCACCTTCACCACCGGCATGCTCGACCCATAGGTGAGCACCACCGCCATCTGCAGCAACGTGCGGATAGTGGCCCGCAGGTGCGGTTCGGTGTTGTCAGCGAAGGTCTCGGCGCAGTCCCCGCCCTGCAGCAGGAACGCCTCTCCGCGGGCAACGGCACCGAGCTGCTCTCGCAGCTGGTCCACCTCGGTGGGCACGGTGATCGGTGGCACGCTCTCCAGAACGGCGCGGATACCGCGCACCGCTTCCGGGTCGGGCCAGCTCGGTTGCTGCGCGGCGGGTCGGGCCAGCGCGGCGTCAAGCCTGGCACGGAGATCGGCGGGCAGCGGCGGTAGCTCCGGGAGCGTGTCGACCGGAACGTCCACAGTCCAGTTCACGATGCAGGAGCGTATGGGGTGATGCGCCGGACCGGTCCAGTGGGTCCGTCAACCATGGCCATCAACCAAAGAAGACCTCGGCCTCCGCCCGGCGTTCCTGCGGCACCGTCTTGACTGTGGCGGTGGCCTCGGTCAGCTTCACCCGGATGATGTCGGTGCCGCGCAGGGCGACCATCACTCCGCCATCACCCTCGTGCACCGCATCGACTGCGTGCACGCCGAACCGGGTGGCCAGCACCCGGTCGTAGGCGGTGGGCGTACCGCCGCGCTGGATGTGCCCCAGCACCACGGCGCGGGATTCGGCACCGGTGCGGCGGGCGATCTCGTCGGCCAACCAGATACCGACGCCACCGAGGCGCTTGTGACCGAAGGCGTCGACGTCCGCGGTGGCGAGCAGCTCCGCGCCGCCCTGCGGCACCGCACCCTCAGCGACTACGACGATCGCGGCGGATTCCCGCTCGCGGCACTGGAGCACCCACTCGCACACCCGCTCCACGGCGAACTGTTGTTCCGGCATCAGGATGACATTCGCCCCGCCGGCCATCCCGGAGTGCAGCGCGATCCAGCCCGCGTTGCGACCCATCACCTCGACGACCGCCACCCGGTGGTGCGATTCAGCGGTGGTACGCAGCCGGTCGATCGCCTCGGTCGCGATGTGCACCGCGGTGTCGAACCCGAACGTGTAGTCGGTGGTGCTCAGGTCGTTGTCGATGGTCTTGGGTACGCCCACCACGACAATCCCGTCTTCGCTCAGCCGGCTGGCCACGCCGAGGGTATCTTCGCCGCCGATCGCGATCAGCGCGTCCACGCCGTGCTCGGCGAGGGTCTGCTTGACCTGCTCAGCGCCGCCGTTGCGGTACGGGTTGGTGCGCGATGTGCGCAGGATAGTGCCACCGAGCGGGAGGATGTGCTCCACGTCAGCCAGCCCCAGCGGCTGGATCAACCCTTGCATCGGACCCCGCCATCCGTCCCGGAATCCGATGATCTCGTGCCCGTGGACCTGGATGCCCTTGCGGACCACCGCCCGGATCACCGCATTGAGCCCTGGGCAGTCCCCGCCCCCCGTAAGTACACCGATGCGCATGTCGAATCGCCTTCCTGTTCCGTATCTCCGTATCGGATTGACGAGCCAGAGCGTGACACGAGGTGGATCGGTGCGGCAAAGCCACAGGTCAACGGGGACGGCTTTGCTGCGCCATGCGGTGCTGCTCGATCACCCGCCACCGGGTGAGGTTGTACCGGGCGTCAGCCACGGCGTCGTGGGCGTCACTGGGCGGCGGGGGCAATGCCGGCTTGCCGGCGTCCTCCCAGCGCTGCCGCAGGTCCCGGGTAAACCGAGGTAGTGCCCGGGGCAACGCTGGCATCGGACCCCACAACTGGGCGAGGGCGACGTGGTCGTAGGCGGCGAACCAGGCCCACAGTTCCACCCGCTCACCGGACGCGGTGAGAAACTCCAGCAACGTGTCCCGGATGGCCGCCCGGCTGCGCCATGCCCGGTCGGCCGGCGACGGCAGCTTGGGCAATACGCGTGATCGCACCCAGTCGCCGGCCCGCTCCGGATCGAACTCGGTGGATACCGCGTAGTACTCCAGACCCTGCTCGTCCACCACCCCGATGGAGATCAGCTCGATGGTGACGCCGTCCTCGATGAACTCGCAGTCGTAGAAAAACCGCACGTGAACCGATCCCCATCCTCTCTGAGCTGCGTGAACGCCATTATGCTCGTCCCCTGGTCCGCACGGAGCCCACAGGAGCCGAGAGCGCGCGCTGGCGACGGGTGGTGGCCAGTTCCACGCGCTGGTAGCGTGATGCGCTCGCCAATGGATGGCTTCCTGCGGATGTCGTCCATGCCGGGCCGGTCAGGACGCCTTGAGGGCCAGCTGCGGTGGTGGCGCTTCGCGCTTCTTGACCGAAGTCGCGTACCTGTCAACGTATTCCTGGCCGGAGAGCTCCATCAAGGCGTACATGATCTCGTCAACCATGGACCGCTCAACGAACCGGTCACCGACCAGACCCTCGTAGCGAGAGAAGTCCAGCGGAGCGCCGACGCGTATTTCTACCGGATGCGGCCGCCACATCCTGGTGCCCATAGGGCTGACTTTGTCCGTACCCACCATCACGACCGGGACCACCGGGACGCGGGCCTTCAGCGCCATCCTGGCGACGCCGGTCTTGCCCTTGTACAACCGGCCATCCGGAGACCGTGTGCCCTCCGGATAGATGCCAAGCAACTTGCCCGCAGCCAGCAACCGCACTCCAGTGTCCAGGGCAGCCTGCGCGGCGGATGCGCTCGAGCGATCGATGGGGACCTGGCCGGCGGCGCTGAAGAACTGCCGCTTAAGCCATCCCCGCAGTCCAGGAGTGGTAAAGTACTCCCGCTTGGCCAGGAACGTGACCCGGCGACGGATCATCAGCGGCAGGAAGAACGAGTCGGCGACCGCGAGGTGGTTGCTGGCGAGAATGGCGCCACCGTGCCTCGGGATATGCTCGGCGCCGTGGACCTGCGGGTGGCATGCCAGCCGCATCAGCGGGCCAAGCAGCAGGTGTTTAAGCAGCCAGTAAAACACCGCCTACCGATCCTTCCCTTGCCCTCGCGGGCCGCAGCACCACCCAGCGTACGAGGCACGGTGTCCGGGGCATAACGGCCCCAGCACCACCTTGACGTACGCGGATCGGGGGGCGCCGGTTCGAGGCTCGCCGGCGCTCAGAGCTCCACGCGACGCTTGAGCTCCTTCAGCGCGGTGTCCATGATGACCTTCTCGGCCTTTCGCTTGATCATCCCGATCATGGGAATCGAGAGGTTGACCGACAGGCTGTAGGTTACGTTGGTCGCCATGCCGTCGGGTCGCAGGACGTAGGAGCCATGCTGCGCCTTCTGCATCTGGCCCTCGACCAGTTCCCAGCTCACCGTCAGCCCGTCCGCAGACCACGTGTACTCGAGCACGTACTCGTCCTTGACCAGGCCAGCGTCCAGTAAGAACCGGACCCGCTCCGCGCGACCACCGACGCCGGGGGCGATCACGTCGGCCTTCTTCACCGCCAACGCCCACTGCGGGTAGGCGGAAAAATCGGCGATCACGTCCATAATCGCCTTGGGATCGGCGTTGATGACGATGGACTGGGTTGACTGGTCGGCCATGCCACGCAGGTTACCCGCCACTCCGCCGCCCGAAGTGCTCACCACCTCAGCAGGTGGGGGATCCCGGTCCGCTGGAAATGCCCGACATTGACGCATTCGGTTCGCCCCACCCGGACCCGCCGGGCCAGTGGCTGATGCACGTGTCCGAACAGCGCAACACGCGGCCGGTCCTGCCGGATCACCGCAAGCAACTGCTCCGAGCCGATCTCGGGCCGCCGGGCCTGCACGTCGTAGAGCAGTTCGGGAATCGCAGGCGGGATGTGGCTACACAGCAGGTCCACCCGCCCGAGCGCCGAGACAGCCACCGCGTACTGCTGCGGAGTGCGCAGGTAAGAGCGAAACACCAGGTCATGCTGCGGGGCGACCCCGTCCGGTAACAGACCTCCGCCGACGAAACCGCAGCGAAGGCCGCCGATCTCGGTGGTCTGACCGTCCAGGACGTGGATACCGGCGCGCACGAATCGGGGCCACAGCTCGGGCAGGTCCACGTTGCCGGGAGTGGCGTAGGTCGGGCTAGGCAGCACCGCAAACAGCCGCTCGTACTGCTCGATGACGGCCTCGCGGACCACGTCACGAGGATTCGGTAACCGGGTCCACAGCTCCCGCACAAACGCGGACGCCTCACCGGGTGCCCCACCGGAGCGCAGTTGCGCGAACCGGTGGACCGCGGCGGGCCCGAACACCGAGCCGAGAATGCCAGCGGAGTGGTCGTGGTAGTTCACGAAGTCGATCAGGTCCCCGAGTACCACCAATGCATCGGCACCCATTCCCGCCCTGGCCAGCGCGTCCACGTTACCATGCACGTCGGACACCACGTGGACCCGCACAAGCGGGCAGGCTACCCGGCGCTGGCACGGGTGCGGATGGCCAGTCACCGGCCGCCCAGTAGCGCTTCGAGGCCTGCTGGACGAAACGCGGGTCGCGATACGTTGCCACACAGTACTGGAGAAACCCGAGCTGCGGAGGTACCCGTGCGGGAGTTCACGGTTCCCGCCACCACCACGGTGGATGACCAGGAGAACCTGACCGATGCGGTGTGGGCCAACGCCGAGCGCTTCGCCGGCAGCGTCAGCTTCCGCCGCCGCCTCGACGGCGGCTGGATGGACGTCACGGCGAGGGAATTCGCAGAGCAAGTGACCGCTGTGGCCAAGGGCCTCATCGCGGCGGGCATCGAGCGCGGGGATCGGATTGCGCTGCTGTCCAAGACCCGCTACGAGTGGACGCTGGTGGACTACGCGATCTGGGCCACCGGCGGATCGACGGTGCCGATTTATGAGACATCCTCCCCGGAGCAGGTGGAGTGGATCCTGTCGGATTCGGGCGCCAAGGCGGTCGTGGTCGACACTCCCACGCACCGCGACATGATCCAGGAGTTGGTTGATCGGCTGGGCGAGCCGGCTCTGGTCTGGCAGATCGATCCGACGAGCGGTAGTGGCCCGGCTGCAGCGATCGACGAGCTCACTGCGCTGGGCGCCGAGATCAGTGACGACGCCGTGCGCGAGCGCGCTACCGCGGTGGGCGCCGAGGACCTGGCGACGCTGATCTACACGTCCGGGACCACGGGGCGCCCCAAGGGCTGCGAGATCACCCACCGCAACCTGCTCGCCGTGACCCGGTCGGCCGTGGGAGAGTTCCCCGGCCTGATGCAATCGGGGAACTCGATGCTGCTGTTCCTACCGCTGGCGCACGTGCTCGCCCGCATCATCCAGTGCTGCTGTGTGTATGCGCGGATCACCCTTGGGCACACCCCGGATGTGAAGAACCTGGTCGGTGAGTTGGCTGAATTCCGGCCCACGCTCGTGCTGGTGGTGCCTCGGGTACTCGAAAAGGTGTACAACTCGGCCAGGCATAAGGCACATGCTGAGGGCAAGGGTCGCATCTTCGACAGTGCCGTTGCCACTGCCATCGAGTGGAGCCGTGCCCGCGACGAAGGCGGGGCCGGGTTGGCCTTGCGGGCCAAGCACGCGTTGTTCGATCACCTGGTCTACTCCAGGCTCCGGGCGGTGCTCGGCGGCCGGTGTCTCGCAGCGGTCTCCGGTGGCGCCCCGCTGGGCGAGCGGCTCGGGCATTTCTTCCGGGGTGTCGGGGTGCCGGTGTTGGAGGGCTACGGGCTCACCGAGACCAGCGCTCCCGCCACGGTGAACACCGAGAAACAGGTCAGGGTCGGCACCGTGGGCCAGCCGTTGCCGGGTGTGACGATCAAGATCGACGATGACGGTGAGATACTGATCAAGAGCCCCGGTGTGCTGCGCCGGTACTGGCGCAACGAGCAGGCCACCGAGGAAACCATCGTCGACGGCTGGTTCCGCACCGGCGACCTCGGGGAGCTCGACCCGGACGGTTTCCTCCGGATCATCGGTCGCAAGAAGGAGATCATCGTCACGGCGACCGGCAAGAACGTCTCTCCGGCCGCGCTAGAGGACCGGATCCGAGCCCACCGACTGATCAGCCAATGCATGGTGGTGGGCGACAAGCAGCCTTTCATCGCTGCTCTGATCACCCTCGACGCCGAGGCCCTCTCGACCTGGCGCGCCGAGCACGGCAAGCCAGCGGGCAACTCTGCCGCCGATCTGATCGACGATGAGGACCTGCGCGCCGAGGTGCAGCGCGCGGTGGACGACGCCAACAAGGCCGTCTCGAGGGCCGAGGCGATCCGCAAGTTCCGGATCCTGCCGGTCGACCTCACCGAGGAGAACGGTCAGCTCACCCCGACGCTCAAACCCAAGCGTGCGGTGGTGGCCAAGGAGTTCGCCGCCGACATCGACATCCTTTACTCGTGAGCGCCTAGCAGCAGCTTAGCGAGCTGCTGCTGGCGGCACGACCAGTCCCAGTCCCGCACCATCCAGCGCCGCCCACACCGGCCCATCTCCGCGGCGCGCTCGGGATCGGCAAGCAGGGTCGCGACGGCCCCGGCTACCGCCGCCACGTCACGACCGTTCACCAACTCACCGGTGCCGCCCACGCGGACCGTCTCCCGTGCCCCGCCAGCGTCACCCACCACCAGCGGCAAGCCGGTCGCCGAAGCCTCAAGAAACACCAGACCGAGCCCCTCGACGTCCAGCCCGTGCCCACGGGTCCGGCAGGGCATCGCGAAGACGTCGCCTGCGGCGTAGTACGCGGGCAGCTCAGACCACGGCACTTCTCCCGTGCACACCACCGCACCGGCGACGCCACACGACTGCGCCAGCCGGTGTAACGCCGCTCGCCAGGGCCCGTCTCCGACGAGCAGCAGCGTGGCCCCCGGCACCTGGCGCTGGATCGCGGGTAACGCCCGCACCAGCGTGTCCTGCCCCTTGCGAGCCACCAGCCGGGACACGCACAGCACTACCGGGGTATCCCCCAGCCGGTGGCGGCGGCGGATCTCCGCGCGCGCGCCGGGATCTGGTCGGAACGCCGCGCAGTCCACGCCCGGCGGAAGTAGTTCCAGGGCGGCTCGGGGCCCGAACGCCGAGGCGATCCGGCGGCGGGTGTATCGGCTCACGGCGGTGACCACGTCGGCATCCGCGCCGATCCGGCGAAGCGCCATGCGGCCAGGGGGCAGCATCGACCAGCCCACCTCATGTCCATGGCTGCTGGCCACCACCCGCCGTACCCCGGCGCGGCGACGCAATGCTGGACCGAGCAGGGCCAGCGGGGCTGCTGCGCCGAACCACGCTGTTTCACAGCGCAGGTGCCGCAGCAGCCCGACAGCCCGCCGGAGTACTGGCGGCGTGGGAAGCATGAGGGATCCGGGATGCCGGACGACTGGGAACGGCAATCGCGCATCGAAGGCCGCCGCTCCCGGCCAATCCGGTGCGTAGACGGCGATCTCGCCTGCGGGCAGCGCCAGAGCCAGCCGGTGCAGGTAAACCTGGATGCCACCGGGCCGGGGTGGGAAGTCATTGCTGACCAGCAGGATCCGTGGCACCCGTCGGAGGGTAGCCGTGACGTCACCGGACGGTCACAGCTGGTGCCGCTCAGCTGATCCGGCTCATTGCGGTGACTTGGCTCCACGGCACCAAGACGACCTTCACCACGTCGCCGCTCTGTGGCGCGTTCACGTAGAAGCCGTCACCGACGTAGATGCCGATGTGGCTGATCGGGGAGTACAACGCGATGAGATCGCCAGGCTGCAGCTGGGAGCGGCTGACACTGCGACCCATCCGCGCCTGCTCCTGGGCTGAGTGCGGCAGACCCGGCATCCCGGCCTGCGCGAAGGCCCACTTCACCAACCCCGAGCAGTCAAACGTGATCGGACCGTCGGCGCCCCAGACGTATGCCGAGCCCTGCTTGCTCAGCGCGGCACGCGCCGCTGTGACCGGGATATCACTGCCGACCAGGTTGATCGGGAAGTGGATGTCCCCGCCGGCAATGTAGGCGGCCCGCTCTTGGCGGGTCAGCTCCGCGAGGAGCTTCGTGACCACCTGAATCTGACGGTCCATCTCGGCGCGGGAACGGGTCAGGTCGCCTTCGAGCCGCGCCGCATCGTGTTCAGCTAGGTCAGCCCGCGCCGCTGCGTCGTTGGCCGACTGCTCTGCCTGCTGGGCCTGCACGACGGCACCGGTGAGCCGGTCCATGGCCTGCTTGTTGTCCACCGCAAGCACGTCCAGCGCCGACATCTGGTCCAGGAAGTTCTGGGGGGAGTCACTGACCAGCAGAGCGGACAGCCGGTTGAGACGCGCACCCTGGAACGAGGCGTTGGTCAGCCTGTCGACTTGACCGCGGTACTGACCCTGGACAGCCCTGGCGCGCTCTGCGGCAGCGGCAGCGGCGTTGACATCAGCCCTGGCGCGCTCCAGGTCGGCACGGCGGTCACTCAACTGGTCGCGGGCGTAGTGCCAGTTTTCGGTGAGCACCTCAGCCTGCCGATTCAGCTCAGCAAGCCGCTGCGCGGCGGTGGAGGCATCTCCGGGCAGCGCGGGGTCGGCGTTCGCCGTAGCGGGCATCAGAGTCACCAGGACAACCACCGTTGCGGCGGCCATCGCTGCTGAGACACTGCGCTTCAGATGATGCGACGACACGTCGCGGCTATCTCCTCTCCCCTGTGGACCGCCTCACCGGGTCTCGCTGACGGGTTCGAGCCGAGAGCGGACGCAAGCCCTCACCGGGCAGGCACTCGTGCCCACCCGGATTCACCCAAGAAAAGGCATCCCCGGTTCGGCTGCCTGACGCAGCCGATTCGGCAGTGACCCGCGTTGCCGCCCAGTCTGGGAGGCATCTACCGCTAAGGCCTCGGGAAGATTACGAAAGGTTACCGACGCTGTCACCACCTATGCGCCAACAAAGGGGCAAAGTGACCGCTGGGCACGATGGACGTCACGGCAAGCCGAAGCAGCGTCAGCCCCGCCGATCAGCTCACGTGCCACCTAGACCGCTCACCGCCAGCTGCACACCGCTCAGCGCCCTTGCTCAGGTGGGCACCAGTATTGGTCTCCGGTGGCGTTACTTTGCGATCCTCGTAGCGATCCACCAATCGGAGGCGGGGCACCATGCCAACCTCGGCCAAAGTGTTGAGCGCCCGTCGTTCAGTGCCATCCAACTCGACGCCACCCGGCGGGGCTCCGAGCAGCACGGTGATGACGCAGTCCTGGCAGGCACCGCCGCGCACCTCACACCGGTCGCAATCCACGATCATGTCGGGTTCCGTCTCCTGATCTGGGTCTCGCTCGTGATCTGGTCACTGCGGACGGTAGACCGCGACACTGACAATTTCGGTCGCTCGATTCTGGAGCGGAATCACCCGATCCGGCGGATCGCCGTGACGTCACGCCACGGGACCCTGGCGACTTTGACTACATCGCCGCTCTGCGGCGCGTTGATGTAGAGCCCGTTCCCCACGTAGATGCCGATATGGCTCACTGGCCAGTACAGCGCGATGAGGTCTCCTGGAAGCAGGCCCGAGACCACAGCGGTGCCCACCCGGGACTGGTCGAAGGCCACTCTCGGTAGACTTACCCCGGCTTGGCGGTAAGCCCACATCACCAGACCTGAGCAATCGAAGGTGCTCGGCCCCTCGGCTCCCCAGATATACGGTGCCCCCTGGCGGGTCAGCGCGGCCCGCAGGGCCTTGATCCCGATGGTGTCACCGACCATGTCGATCGGGTAGTCGGTAAATCCCTCAGAGGCATAATGGGCGAACTCGTCAGGGGTGAGCTTGCCGAGACGCTCCTGCACGAGATTGATCTGACGGCCCATCTCAAGCCGGGCCTGGGCCACATCGCCAGCTATCCGAGCGGCGTCGAGCTCAGCGACGGCCGCTCGCGTCTCGGCGTCGGTGGCAGCGAGTTCTGCCTGCTCGGTACGGGAGACCACGGCCGCGAGCTTGTCCATCGCCGTCCTGTTGCTCACCGCCAGCACGTCCAGCGCGGACATCTGATCCATGAATTGTTGCGGTGAGTCGCTGATCAGCATCGCGGTCAGGCTGCTGATCCGGACACCCTCAAAGGTGGCGCTGGTCAGCCGATCCACCTGAGCGCGGAACGCGCTCTGCGCAGCACGGGCCTGGTCAGCGACGGCCGTCGCGGCTGCCGCATCACTATGCGCCCGGTTCGCATCGATTTGACGGGCCAGCAGCCGGTCTGTGGCCAGCTTCCACTGCTCGGTGATCACCTCGGCCTGACGGCTCAACGCCCGAACCTGAGCAACGCTCCCCGCAGGATCGGGCGCAGGACCTGGGTCGGCAACCGCAAGCGCTGGTGGCATGCTCAGCACGGCAGCGAAGGCCACGCCAGCCGCCACGCTCCGAAGGACGCGGTCCTGACGATGGGACACCACCCGCGGCTGTCTCCTATTCTCGGACCTCACGTCCGGATACCCGGCTAGTAGCGGGAGACCATCCCGCGCATGTGGCCTAACGCTCCTGCGGGCACGCGGGCGCGGATCTTCACCCGAACAGCATCGTCATGCCATCCTGGAGAGGGCACTTCACGATTGGCGATTACTTTCCGTTCACACTGCAGCCGCCAACCAGTACGGGAAGTGACAGCGCCCCCCTGTTAGCGCCCCCGCGAGTACCCCTGTCAGCGAACAGTCGCGGACAGCTGGATGGTCAGCCTCGCCCAGTACTCCAGCAGCGCACCCGCGGCGCCAGAGTCAATAGCCTGGGCGGCACGCTGTGTCATTTCTCGGAGATCGCTGACCAGATCACCGGTCACGCCGCGGTGCACGGCAAGCGCCGCGGCAGCGTTGAGGAGCACGGCGTCCCGCACCGGGCCGCGATCGCCGGCGAGCAGGCGCCGCACCACATCGGCATTGGTCGCAGCGTCCCCCCCACGCAGGTCCTCCCGGCGGGCCACCGGAACACCCAGCGCAGCCGGATCCAACTGATCACGCCGCACCATGGCGCCGTTGACCACCCACACCGAGGTGGTGGTCGTGGTGGTGATCTCGTCGAGCCCGTCGTCGCCGCGTACCACTAGCGCACTGACTCCACGGTCGGCGAGCACCTGGGCCATCACCCGCGCCATCCGCGGATCCGCGCAGCCCACCAGCCCAGCACCCGGCTGCGCGGGATTGATCAGTGGCCCGAGGAAGTTGAAGGCTGTGGGGATCCCGATCTCCCGGCGCACCGCCGCCACGTGCCGCATCGCTGGGTGAAACTGGGGCGCGAAGCAAAATCCGATTCCCGCCTCGGCGACACACCGTGCTACCTGCTCCGGGCCGAGATCGATCGCCACACCGAGTGCCTCAAGCACGTCCGCCGCGCCGCACTGTGAGGACGCCGCGCGGTTACCGTGCTTGACCACCGGCGCGCCGGCAGCGGCAGTCACCAGCGCCGCCATCGTGGAGATGTTGACGGTGTGCGCGTGGTCGCCTCCGGTGCCGACCACGTCAACAGCCCGCTGGGGAACGTGCACCCGGCAGGCGTGCACAAGCATGCCATCGGCTAGGCCGGCGATCTCCGCCGGCGTCTCGCCCTTGACCCGCAGCGCCACCACGAACGCGGCTATCTGAGCCTGCGTGGCCACACCAGACATCACCTGGTTCATCGCCCACGTCGTGTCCTGGGCATCCAGGTCAGTACCAGCGACCAGGTGGCCCAGCAGCGCTGGCCAACTGCGGGAACGGATCGGCGCCACCATGCTGCGCGATCTCACTCGTTCCCTGAATTGTTCACTGCCCGCGACCGCCGCGAGCGGAGCACCTCGGCCACGGTCTCGGCCGCAGTCAACGGATCCAGCGGGTGCACGATCACCGCGTCGGCCTGCGACCAGACCGCCAACCAGCGGTCGTCCCTGCGCTGCACGGCAACGATCATCGGCGGGCACTGCGCAATCTCGTTCTTGAGCTGGCGAGATAACCCCATCCCTCCGGTGGGTTGTGCCTCACCGTCCAGGATGGCCAGGTTTACGCCACCCGCGTTGACCTCGGCCAGCACCTCGGCGATCGTCCCGGCTTCGACATAGTGCACGCGGCCGACATCAGCCGCAGGCCGCCGCCCCACAGCGTTGATGATGGCCTCGCGCACTTCTGGCCGGTGGCTGAAGACCAGTACCGTGGTGGCGTCACTCGAGGCGTTCATCTGCGTTCGAGGTCCTCAGTATCGGTAGTGTGGGTGTCCCCGCCGACAGCAGACCACGCGGTCGGGTCGAGTGGGGTGCTGATCGTATACGGACAATTACTCCCGCTGCGGGGCGGTGTGGTGTCACTCTGCGTGTCTGTATCCTATGCCGCAGACCACACCCAGGCCACCGCTGGCGGGAACACCGGGTGGGGATCGTCACTCTTGCGGCATCCCGTCGGCCCCGGTCCAGCCGACGCCGACACCTTTGGTCATAATGCTCATCGTGACCTCGTCCAGCCTGGCAGGGCCCTCTATCAGCCAGCGGGTGCACTCGCTGAACCGGCCCAACATGGTCAGCGTCGGAACCATCGTGTGGCTGTCCAGCGAGTTGATGTTCTTCGCCGGCCTGTTCTCGATGTTCTTCACGGTGAAGGCGCAGCACGACGGGCCATGGCCGCCGGTCCTCGCAGCCACCGGGGAGCCGATTCATCTCGACATTCCTTACGCGCTGGTAATTACGATCATCCTGGTATCCTCGTCGTTCACCTGCCAGTGGGGCGTGTTCAAGGCCGAGCAGGGCGATGTTTTCGGGCTCCGACTGTGGTACTCGATCACGTTCGTCATGGGTCTACTGTTCGTGCTGGGAGCGCTGAACGAGTACCACAACCTTGTCACGGAGCAGGGCCTCACGATCGCGTCGAGCGCTTACGGCACCGTGTTCTACCTCACCACTGGGTTCCACGCCTTGCACGTGACCGGCGGCCTGATCGCGTTCATCTTCCTCATCGTCCGGACCAAGCTGAGCAAGTTCACTCCGGCCCAAGCTACCGCCGCGATCGTCGTGTCTTACTACTGGCACTTCGTTGACGTGGTGTGGATTGGCCTGTTCGCCACGATCTACTTCTTGCCTTAGCACCGCCGCCAGGGGGCCGCTGCGGAAGGCCCGATCCGGCCCGAGCATCGAGCACCGAAAGCCGAACAAGACAGCAGGGGTAGCCGAGACTGATGACCAGCGACACACCCGGCGCCCGATGGGGCCCCACCGGATCGAGCCCAACCAGGTCGTCGGACCACAGAGCAACGCGGGCAAAGAAGCCGGCAGGACAGCCGGCAGGACACAGCCGCCTGCGTCGTCGGTTGTCGGGGATGCTCACACTCGGCGTAGCATTACTGGCCCTCGGCGGGCTGTATACGGTGTTCGCCCCGCAGCCGCAGACCGCACACGCCCAAGAAAAACTGGCCCAGAAGAATGCCCAGGGGGATCCACTGGTTCGCCAGGGCGAGCAGCTCTACGACAACGCCTGCATCAGCTGCCACGGCGTCAACCTGCAGGGAGTCAAAGACCGCGGGCCAAGTCTGATCGGTGTCGGCCAGGCCGCTGTGTACTTTCAAGTCTCCACCGGACGGATGCCCGCGACGCGCCAGGAAGCGCAAATCGCCCAGAAGCCAGTCAGCTTCAGCCCTCAGGAGATCGACGCGCTGGGCGCCTTCGTGCAGGCCAACGGCGGTGGTCCGGTGGTGCCGACAAGCAGTCTCGCCGGCGGTGACCCGGCTCGGGGTGGTGACCTGTTCCGGCTCAACTGCGCGTCCTGCCACAACTTCACTGGGCGCGGTATCGCGCTGTCCTCCGGCAAGTACGCGCCCGCGATCGGGGACGTGAACCCCCAGCAGATCTACGCCGCGATGATCAGCGGACCGCAGAGCATGCCCAGGTTCTCCGACCGGCAGCTGACCCCGCAGGACAAGCGCGACATCATCGCCTACGTGCAGTCCTTCACGAAGGCACCCAACAACCCAGGTGGCTACTCCCTCGGTGGCTTCGGGCCCGTCCCGGAGGGTCTGGTCGCGTGGATCATTGGTATCTCGGCGCTGGTCGCCGTCACGCTGTGGATCGGAGCGAAGGCATGAGCGGCCACGGGGGATCGCACGGGGGGCCAGTGGGGGGGTCTACTGGGCAGCGACAGCCCCCCAGTGATGCTGACAGTGATGCCGACCTGTCGAGGTTAAGCCGCGAAGAGCTGGTCCGGCTGGGCTTGGCGCTGGACGGGGTCACCATCACGCACCGGGAGGATCCGTTCCCGGTGCCGGGTACCCGTGCGGAGAAGCGCACCGAGCGCAGGGTCGCGCGGTGGTTCATCATCGCGGCGCTGGCCGGGCTGGGTTTCCTGGTGGCCTACCTGTTCTGGCCCTACGAGTATGCCCCGCCTGGCAGCCCGGGCAGCCGGCACCTGCTCTACCAGCTCTACACGCCGATCATTGGGGTGCTCTTCGGGTTGTCAGTGTTCGCCGTCGGCGGCGGGACAATCGCCTACGCCAAGAACCTGATGCCGCACGAGACCGCCGTCCAGGAGCGGCACATGGGCGGTTCCGCCGAGGTGGACCGGGTGACCACGAGCACGATCCTGGCCGACTCCGCCGCCAGCAGCGGCTTCGGGCGGCGATCCCTGATCAAGCGATCGGCCGGCCTCGGGGCCGCCGTCCTCGGAGCCGGGCTGGGGGTCTTCGCCCTGGGCGGCCTGGTCCGCAACCCGTGGAAGGGCGGGGACCACGCCGCACTGTGGGTGACGCCCTGGCGCTCGGACAACGGTGAACCGGTGTTCCTTCGCTATGACGCCGAGCAGCTCACCCTGGCGCGCCCCGAAGACCTAGCCGCCGGCAGCATCGCGACGGTCTTCCCGTACAAGCACTCCTGGTCGGAGAAGGAGGCGCACGATGCGCTGGGCGCCTCCAACAGCCCGGTCATGCTCATCCGGTTGCGCCCTGAGCAGGCAGCGCAGGTGGTCCAGCGCAAGGGCCAGGTGGACTTCCACTACGGCGACTTCTACGCGTACTCAAAGATCTGCACCCACCTGGGCTGCCCCGCTTCGCTGTACGAGGCCCAGACCGCTCGGCTGCTGTGCCCATGCCACCAGTCGCAGTTCGACATGCTGGAGTACGCCAAGCCGATCTTCGGTCCGGCTACCAGGGCCTTGCCTCAGCTGCATATCGGCGTGAACGATGAGGGCTACTTCTATGCCAAGGGCGATTTTATCGAGCCCGTAGGACCAGCGTTCTGGGAGCGGAGGTCATGAGCGCGATGACGACGCCAACCACATCTGGGGGCTTGGCAGCCAGAGCGGACAAGGCAGCCGACGAGCTGGACCAGCGGTTTCACCTGGCCGCCGGCATGCGCCGGCAGATCAACAAGGTCTTCCCGACGCACTGGTCGTTCATGCTCGGTGAGATCGCACTGAACAGTTTCATCGTGCTGCTGCTGTCCGGGACGTACCTGACGCTGTTCTTCGACCCCTCCATGGAGGAGGTCAAGTACAACGGAGTCTACGAGAACCTCCGCGGGATCGAGATGTCCCGGGCGTTCGAGTCGACCCTGCAGCTGTCCTTCGATGTCCGCGGTGGGCTGTTCGTCCGGCAGGTGCACCACTGGGCGGCGCTGCTGTTCGTCGCGGCCATCGTGGCCCACATGTTCCGCACCTTCTACACCGGCGCCTTCCGCAAACCGCGAGAGACGAACTGGACGATCGGCGTCACCCTCGCGATCCTGGCCGGGCTCGAGGGCCTCACCGGCTACTCGCTGCCCGATGACCTGCTCTCGGGCACCGGGCTCCGGATCATCTCGGCGATCATCATGTCGCCGCCAGTGATCGGCACCTGGGCACAATGGGCGATCTTCGGCGGCATGTTCCCCGGAAACCTGATCATTCCTCGGTTCTTCATCGTCCACGTGCTGCTCATCCCGGGCATCCTGGTCGCGCTCATCGCCGTGCATCTCGGCCTGGTCTGGTACCAGAAGCACACGCAGTTTCCCGGGCCCGGGCGCACCGAGCGCAATGTGGTCGGTGTCCGCATCTTGCCGATCTTCGCGACGAAGGCCAGCGGCTTCGCCATGGTGAATATCGGGTTGATCTGCATCATGGCGGGACTGTTCCAGATCAACCCGATATGGAACTTCGGCCCGTACAACGCGGCCCAGGTCTCGGCGGCCTCGCAGCCTGACTGGTATGTCGGTTGGCTGGACGGCTCCGCCCGGCTGTGGCCAGCCTGGGAGATCTACCTGGGCAACTACATGATCCCCGCGTCGTTCTGGCCGACGATGGTGATCCCCGGCATCATGTTCACCCTTGCATTTGCATACCCCGCCATCGAGCGCAAGCTCACCAAGGACAACGCCTCCCACAACCTGCTGCAGCGCCCCCGAGACGTCCCGGTGCGAACTAGCTTGGGCATGATGGCGGCCGCGTTCATGTTCGTGCTGCTGCTCTCCGGCGGCAACGACGTCATTGCGTACACGTTCGACATCTCGCTGAACGCCACCACCTGGGCAGGCCGCATCGGTCTGCTGTTGTTGCCACCCATCGCGTACTACGTCACCTACCGGATCTGCCTCGGCCTGCAGCGCGCCGACCGAGCGATCCTCGAACACGGCATTGAGACCGGCATCATCAAGCGGCTGCCACACGGTGAGTTCATCGAGATGCACCAGCCCCTCGGCGGCCTCGATAGGCACGGTCATCCCATCCCACTGGAGTACCAGGGGGCGCGGGTGCCCAAGCGGATGAACCAGCTCGGCTCAGCTGGTAACCCAGTGCCCGGCTCCCTGTTCAGGCCGGACCCGGCCGATCAGACAAGAGCACTGGAGAACTCTCGTCAGCAAGCAGTCGGCAAAGAGGTATGAGCGGGAACGTTCACTCCGGCTTGGGACCGATGTGGTACTCGAAGACCAGCCCGGCGACTGTGCCGAGCACCAGCGCGATACCGACCGCAACCAGCCACCACTGGTCGAGAGCCAACGCGAACCCGAGCACGCTGGCCCCCAGCGCCATCCCGAATGGCCAGTAACTGCCGGGTGAGAAGAAACCCATCTCACCAGCGCCGTCAGAGACCTCGGCCTGGAGGTTGTCCTCGGGGCGCATCCGGACTCGCCGGGAGACGAACCGGAAGTAGGTGCCGACGATGAGAGTCAGCCCACCGGTCAGCGTTAGCGAAGCTGACCCCACCGGCTCACCATGCGACCACAGACCGTAGACCGCCGCGGACAGGAAGAAGAACGCCGTGGTGATCTCGAAGATCCGCGCCTCGACCCTCATGGTGCTGCCTCGCTTCTCGAGCCTGCCGAAGGACCCGCTTATACCTAGGAAGGTTAGTGGCCCCCCTGGGCCTGACGGACCTCGCGGGCGGTGCGGTCGGTATTGAACGGGGAGGTGGTCACTGCCGTGGGGGTGCACAGCTCGCCGCAGTTCAGCTGCGCGAGCGCCTCACCGGCGGTGTACGACCGGTGGGTCTGCGGGTTGGTCGCAGCCCGCAAGGCCAGATACCGGTCAAAGAGGTCCGGCGGCAACGCGCGGAGCTCGAAGTTCATCATCGAGTGGTAGGTGCCACACAACTCAGCACAACGACCGACAAAGGCTCCTTGACGCGCTACCGTGGTCTGGAACACGTTGTCGGTATTGTTTTTCTCCGGCCGCGGGAAGACGTCACGCTTGAAGAGAAAATCTGGAATGTAGAACGAGTGCAGGACGTCGGTGGACTCGAGCCGGTACTCCACGACACGATTAGTCGGCACCACCAGCAGCGGGATAGTGGTGGACGAGCCAACGGTGGACAGCGGTTCGCCGTCCTCGGTCCGACGGGCCTGGTAAATGCCACCCTTGCCTGGCTTGTCCTGCAGATACTGGAACTCCCAATTCCATTGAAAACCGATCACCCTCACGCGAAGGTTGGGATTATCGACTTTGGCCATGACAAAGTCCTGCGCTGTCACGGTGAAGTAAAAAAGTACCGCAACGATGACGAACGGGATGACCGTGTAGATGATCTCCAGCGGGAGGTTGTACTGGAACTGCCAGGGCATCTCGTCGGACTTTTTACGGTGGAAGGTAACCGTCCACATAATCAACAATGCCACGATCAACCCGACCGCCAGGGCAGCTACCGTCGCCCAGATCCACAGCGCACGCATCCGCTCAGCCTGCGGTGTGATCCCCATCGGCCAGCCGAACGAGAACGCCTGATATACCGAGCACCCGGTAGACAGGAAGGCAACCAGCCCGGCCAGCCCGGCCACCCTCAGTAGCCGAACCACCCGGGAACGGACCACACCGATCACGCCTCGTTCCTCCTCGTCGCCCGATGCGGCCAGGCAGCCCACTGGCTGGAGCCTAAACCAGCGCGAGCGCCAGAGCTCGCGCAGGGCGCGAGTGGCCCGGCGCCCCGTGCGTCATACTGCGCCGTCATACTGGGCCGCCATAACTGGGCCGCCATAACTGGGCCGCCATGCTGGGCCGTCGTGACGGCCGCTGATGAATGAGGGCCGCGGAGGAGAGGGCGAGTCGTGTGCGGGTTGCTGGGGCTACTGACCGCGCAGCAAGACGCGGCACAGCGGGTGCCGGACGTGACCGCGGCGCTGCGCTGCCAGCGGCATCGCGGACCCGACGAGACCGGGACCTGGCACGACGCTGACGCGGTGCTCGGATTCAACCGGCTGTCCATCATCGACCTCGAGCACTCCCACCAGCCGCTGCACTGGGGTCCGCCGGACACGCCGGAGCGCTATACGATCCTGTTCAACGGGGAAATCTACAACTACATCGAGCTCCGTGAGGAACTTCGGGACGAACCATACGGTGCGAGCTTTGCCACCGACGGTGACACTGAGGTTGTCATCGCGGCATACCATCACTTCGGGCCTACTGCCGTGCAGCGGCTGCGGGGAATGTTCGCGTTCGTCATCTGGGACGCGCAGCTACGGGTCGCCTTCGGTGCCCGCGATCCCTTCGGCATCAAGCCGCTGTTCAGCTGCGCCGGGCCGGGCGGGGTGGCGTTCGCCAGCGAGAAGAAGAGTCTGCTTGAGCTGGCGCCGTCGCTGGGAGTGTCACCAGAGGTAGACCATCGAGCGCTGCAGCACTACCTGACCCTGCAGTACGTGCCCGAACCAGCATCCCTGCACACCGGGATCATCCGCATCGAGTCCGGCACCTCGTTCACCCTCTCCCCCGGTGGCAAGCTGGTCACCGAGCGCTACTTCCATCCCCATTTCCGGCCCCGTGAGATCCGCTCCGAAACCGATGCGCAGGTCCTGCACGACGAGATCACCGCAGCGATACGGGACTCGGTCGCCAAGCACATGCGAGCCGACGTCACCGTCGGTGCCTTCCTGTCCGGTGGGATCGACTCCACCGCCATCGCCGCGCTGGCCCGCGAGCACAATCCAGATCTGATCACCTTTACCACCGGCTTCAACCGGGAGGGCTACTCCGAAGTGGACGTGGCTGCGGAGTCGGCGGCCGCGATCGGCGTCCGGCACGTGGTCCGCACCGTCTCGGCCACTGAACTGGCCGACGCGCTGCCGCTGATCGTGTGGTATCTCGATGATCCGGTGGCCGACCCCGCGCTGGTGCCACTGTGGTTCATCGCCCGGGAGGCGCGGGAACACGTCAAGGTGGTGCTGTCCGGGGAAGGTGCTGATGAGCTCTTCGGCGGCTACACCATCTACCGGGAACCGCTGTCGCTGGCCGCGTTCGAGAAGGTCCCCGGCGGGCTGCGCCGCACGCTGGGCCGGATCTCCACGCGGATCCCGGACGGGGTGCGCGGCAAGGACCTGCTCCGTCGCGGCTCATTGACGCTGGAGCAGCGCTACTACGGCAACGCGCGGATCTTCCGGGACGACCAGCTGCGCGGGGTGCTACGCGGATACGACCCGACTGTCTCACACGCCGATGTCACCGCGGATCCCTACGCCGTCTCCACCGGCTGGGATCCAGTCGCTCGCATGCAGCACGTGGACCTGTTCACCTGGTTGCGTGGCGACATCCTCGTCAAAGCCGACAAGATGACCATGGCCAACTCGCTGGAGCTACGAGTGCCCTTCCTCGACCCTGAGGTGTTCCGGGTGGCTTCCACCATCCCGCTCGAGGAGAAGATCACTGGCGCAACCACAAAGCACGCTCTGCGCCGGGCGCTGCGTGACATCGTGCCGGCGCATGTGCTGAACCGGCGCAAACTTGGCTTCCCGGTGCCGATCCGGCACTGGTTACGGAAGGACCTGCACGACTGGGCGCGTGGCATCGTCGACGACTCGGGGACTGCGGCGTTCCTCGACCTCGCGGCGGTGCACCGGATGCTCGACGAGCACCGCGCAGGTCCGCAAGATCACAGCAGACGGATCTGGGCGGTGCTGGTCTTCATGCTCTGGCACGGCATCTTCCTCGAACAGCGGATCACCCCTCCGGTGCCCGAACCACGCTACCCCGTGCAGGTGTAGAATTCCTCCCGTTCCAGTGCACCAGCGCCGTGCCTGCCGAGCGTGGGAACCCTCTCAGTACTCTTTCTAGCTAGTTGAAATTTTTAGTTAAAGGAGTCCCCGCAGGCACAGGAACCACCCGCGTTGGGATTGTCAATGGTGAAGCCCTGCTTCTCGATCGTGTCCACGAAATCGATCACAGCACCCTGTAGGTAGGGCACGCTCATCCGGTCGACAACGACGGCGAGGCCGTTGAAGTCCCGCTTGGCATCGCCATCGAGCGTGCGCTCATCAAAAAAGAGCTGGTAGCGCAGGCCGGCACAACCACCCGGCTGCACGGCGATGCGCAGATGCATGTCGGTCCGACCCTCCTGGTCGAGCAGCGCCTTCGCCTTGGCGGCAGCGGCGTCGGTGAGCTCGACACCATGAGTAGGGACCTCGGTGCCAGCGATGTTCTCGACGGTCATGACTCTCCCTGGGGATCGGCGCTCGGCACGGGCAGGCCTTTCTACTCTACGCGAACGCCTGCGGCCAATGAGTGATTCCGTGCCTCCATGGTGACACATCGAACCACCTCCACGGGCGAACGTCTCCACCGGCGCCCCACCGATGTGCCCCACCGACGGGCCCGACAGGTGAGCAGCGTGCTCGGCCATTGCCCTACGCTGGTCACCGTGAGGTTCTTGCGCGGCAACACCGCCTCCGGAGCCGCCGATCCCGAGCCGGAGCCGGCGGTGGAAGAGCTCGATCCGGACAACGTGAGCCACCGAGCCCACAACGTTGGCCGCCACGTTGGTAAGGGCAGGCCCACCCCAAGCCGCCGAGAAGCCGAGGGCCGCAAGCGCGGCCCGGCGCCACCCCCGCCGCGTACTCAGCGGGAAGCATTACGCCGGATGCGCGGGTCCAAGACGCAACGCCGCAACGCTGCGGCGGAGCGCCGGGAACGGATGTTGGCTGGGGACGAGAAGTACCTGCTGCCTCGCGATCAGGGCCCCGTGAAGGCTTACATACGGGACCTGGTGGATTCTCGCCGTCATCTCGCTGGCGCGTTCATGCCGCTGGCCCTGCTGGGGCTCGTGGTGGTCCTGGTGCCATCGCTGCAACAGTACGTGTCGCCAGTGTCGATGGCGATGCTCCTCGCGATCATTACCGAGGGGGTGTTACTGGGTCGGACCGTCAAGCGTCGCGTCCGTGAACGGTTCCCCAACGCGTCGGAGTCCGCGGCCAGCCTGGGGTTCTACGCTATGACCCGGGCGACCCAGTTGCGTCGGCTGCGAGTACCCAAGCCCCGCATCGGTCTCGGTGACCCGATCCCGTAACCGGTCCCCGCACTGCTCTAGCGCACTGTGGCTACCGCGGTCGCAGAGCCTACTACGGTCGCAGGCTCATCGGGCCGTAAAGCACAGACGTCCCATCGAGCAGGGTGACCGCCGCCACACCGCCACTCAGCAGGCCCGGCCATTCGCGGCCGAGCCACTCCTCGGCGTCGGCCTGGTCGTCAAAGACGATGTCTGGGCCAGGTACCTCGTCACCGTCCGAGCCCTGGTAACGCCATCGCAGAGCCACCGCATGCTCCCGTCTACAACCATCCGCTACTGCCGTCATCGTCGTGGGCGGACCCGACGGTAGCGTCAGGCGAGTGCGGACGCTGGTGCTCGGTGGTGCGCGCTCGGGCAAGTCCGCCCACGCCGAGGGCCTGCTCAGCGAGATCCAGGTGGACTACCTGGCGACTGCCCGGCGCCAGCCTGATGACGATGACTGGGAGGCACGGATCACCGCGCACGTGGCGCGCAGGCCGCCGGGGTGGCGCACCACCACGCCAGCCGACCTCCCTGGCGCACTGCGCGCCGCAGGCCCCGTTCCGGTGCTGGTCGATGACATCGCTACCTGGCTGACCGGAGAGCTCGACGACGCGGGCGCCTGGGAGGGCGGCGTGGCCGCGGTGCGGGCCTGCCGCGCACGGTGCGCCGAGCTGGTGTCGGCGGTGGCGGCCTGCCCGGCCCGGCTGGTACTGGTGAGCGCGGAGGTGGGGCTGGGCGTCGTGCCGCCGACCCGCGCGGGACGGCTGTTCCGCGACGAGTTGGGCGCGCTCAACGCCGAGCTCGCCGCAGTGTGCGAGGAGGTGCTGTTGCTGGTGGCGGGGCTACCCATCAAGCTGCGTTGAGGTGCATCGCCCGGCACCGCCAGCAACCAGGACGGGACGAGCAGGAGAGGGGAAGGATGGAGCCAGACAAGCGACAGTGAGGGACCCAGTAAGGGACCCAATGAGGGACACCGAGCACCAGGAGAGCCGCGTGGAGTTCCCCAGGATCACGCCACCCGACCAGCAAGCCCGCCGCGAAGCGATGGCCCGCCATGAGCAACTGACCAAACCGGCGGGCTCCCTGGGCCGCCTGGAGAAATTGGGGGTGTGGGCGGCCGGCTGCCAAGGGGCCTGCCCACCCCACCCGTTCGTCCGCCCGCAGGTCGTCGTGTTCGCTGGGGACCACGGTGTCGCCGCGTACGGGGTTTCCGCCTATCCCAGCGAGGTCACCCAGCAGATGATGGGCAACTTCCTGAGCGGCGGGGCGGCGGTGAACGTGCTCGCCGCAGCGGCCGGGGCGGCGGTGCGGGTGGTCGATGTGGCCGTGAACTGCGACCCGGCCACGGTCGCCGGAGCACCGCTGGTCACCAAGCACAAGATCCACCGCGGTAGCGGCGCGATCAACCAGCAGGATGCGCTGACCGACGCGGAGGTGACCCAGGCGCTGGGCGCGGGGGTGACGATCGCCGACGAGGAAGTCGACCGCGGCGCCGACTTGCTGATCGCGGGTGACATGGGGATCGGCAACACCACCCCCGCCGCGGTGCTGGTGGCGGCACTCAGCGGGGAGGAACCGGTGGCGGTCGTGGGCCGGGGCAGCGGGATCGACGATGCCGGCTGGATGCGCAAAGCCACGGCGATCCGCGACGCGTTACGCCGGGCCCGCCCGGTCATCGGTGATCCCATCGCGCTGGTGCGCACCGCCGGCGGCGCCGATATCGCCGCGATGGCCGGGTTCCTGGCCCAAGCCGCAGTGCGGCGCACCCCGGTGATTCTCGACGGTGTGGTCGTCGGGGCGGCGGCGATGCTCGCCGAGGAGCTCGCGCCCGAGGCGCGGCGGTGGTGGGTGGCCGGGCACCGCTCGGTGGAGCCCGCGCACGTCCTAGCGCTGGACCATCTGGAGTTGGAGCCCATCCTAGATCTGGAGATGCGACTGGGCGAGGGCTCGGGAGCGGTGGCCGCGCTGCCGCTGGTGCAGATGGCGGTGCGGGTACTCGCCGAGATGGCCACCTTCGCTGACGCCGGCGTCTCCGGGATGGTGAGTGCCCCGTCGCCCACCAGGTGAGCCGTGGACTGCAACTGGCGGTGTCCTGGTTGACCGTCTTGCCGGTGAGGGCACCCGTCGAGGTGGATCGGAACATCGCCCGCCAGGCGCTGTACTGGGCGCCCCTGGTTGGTGCCGGGTTGGGTGTGCTGGCCGCTGGGCTGCTAAGCGCGCTGCATGCGCTGGGCACCCCGGCGCTGCTGACCGGGCTGGCTGGGGTGGCGGCGCTGGCCGGGCTGACTCGCGGGATGCACCTGGACGGGCTGGCCGACACCGCCGACGGCCTGGGTTGCTACGGCGATCCGCAGCGGGCGCTGGACGTGATGCGGGACGGGGCGACCGGGCCGTTCGGGGTGATCGCTCTGGTGCTGGTGCTGACCACGCAGGCGGCCGCGCTGGGGGCGCTCGCCGAGACCGGCCGGCTGATCCCCGTGGTGCTGGCGATGGTCGCAGGGCGGGCCGCCTTCGGCTGGTGCGCCCGGATGGGGGTGCCACCGGCCCGGCCAGCGGGGCTGGGGGCGTTGGTGGCCGATAGCCAGCAACCCACGGTCCCGGTGATCTGGTCGGCAACCCTGCTGGCCGGCGGGCTGGTTGCGGTGCCCGGACGGTCCTGGCAGGGCGCGCTCGCGGTCGGGCTGGCCGCGCTCGTGGTGCTGGTGGTCTCGGCGCACACCCGCCACCGGTTCGGCGGCGTCACCGGCGACGTGCTGGGCGCCACCAGCGAGTTGACCAGCACCGTGGTGCTCGCGGTCTGCGCCATAGCCTGAGCAGGTTTCGCCTTCAGCGGGACGTGACGTCAGGTGAGCGGGACCATCCAGTTGTGCGAGTCGGGTGCGGCACCGTGCTGGATCGCGGTGAGGGCCGCACGCAACTGGCTGGTGACGGGGCCAGGGGCGCCGCTGCCGATGGTGAACTCGCCGCCGGAGTAGGTGACCCGTCCGACTGGATTGATCACCGCGGCGGTACCGCAGGCGAAGACCTCCGAGATATCCCTGGTCTGGACGCCCTTCTCCCACTCGTCAGTCGAGATCCGTCGTTCCTCGACGCCCAGCCCGTGGTCCCGGGCCAGGGTGAGGAGGGAGTCGCGGGTGATGCCGGGCAGCAACGCGCCGGTGAGCTCCGGAGTCACCAGCCGGGCCTGCTTTCCCTCCCCGAAGACGAAGTAGAGGTTCATCCCGCCCATTTCCTCCACCCAACGCCGCTCGACCGCGTCCAGCCACACGACCTGATCGCAGCCCTTCTCGGCGGCTTGCTGCTGGGCCAGCAGCGAGGCGGCATAGTTTCCGGCGAACTTGGCAGCCCCGGTGCCTCCGGGCGCGGCACGGACGTATTCGGTGCACAGCCACACGCTGACCGGCTTGAGCCCGCCGCGGAAGTACGGCCCGGCCGGGGAGGCGATGAGCAGGTACCGGTAAGTCGCCGCCGGGCGCACCCCAAGGCCCACCTCCGTGGCGAACAGCATCGGGCGCAGGTACAGGGAGTCCTCCCCGCCAGCGGCAGGAACCCAGCTGTTATCGACGCGGACCAACTCACGCAGGGAGCCAAGGAACAGCTCCTCGGGCAGCTCTGGCATCGCTAATCGGCGAGCTGAGGAACGGAGCCGGGCGGCGTTGGCCAGCGGGCGGAAGGAGGCCACCGTACCGTCTGGCTGGCGGTAGGCTTTGAGGCCTTCGAAGACCGCCTGCCCGTAGTGCAGCACCATGCTGGCCGGATCCATCACGAGCTGCCGGTAGGGGCCGATCTGCGGATCGTGCCAGCCACGGCCGGCGGTCCAGCAGATCTCCACCATATGGTCGGTGAAGTAGCGGCCGAAGCCTGGCGCGGCCAGGATCTCCGCTCGCCGCTGCGGCGTCGCCGGAGAGGAGTGCGGCAGCCGGGTGAACAGTGGCGCGACGCTCATGACCAGCACGTTATCCCGTCGTGCGGAGAAATGGTAGGACGTCCCACTACTTTACCCGTGCGCCATGCTGGCTCGCGTGACCGAGCCACGAGCGCTCGGGCGGATCACCCGCACCCGACTGGCCGGCGGCTCGTGCCGTTACGTGCTCTCCCGCGGGCTGGGAACGAGCCGTCGCACGGCGTCGTGTGGGTCGAGGCGTTCAAGCCCGGCGATACCGTCGAAATCACGATCGGGCGAGACAATGACCGAGATGCCGCGCCGGAGGGCAGTCGCAGCGTGCACGGCGTCGCGGACCCGCAGGGCCGGATGGGTAGCTACGAGGTTCAGCGCCAGCCGGAGATCATCCTCACCGAAGTCGTGCAGCGAGCATAGCGCGGCAACGTCGCGAGCTTGCTCCCGGACGCGCCTTCCCTCGAGTCCCCGCCGGCGGAGAATGTGCGCGTACTCCTGGATCAGTTCTACGCTCGCTTCGCCTGCCAGCACACCTTGTGCCGCAAGCCGGACTAGGTCACGGCACGGCTCCCGGTGCTGGTGCTCGGCACCACGGGCGTACACGAAAACCGATGTGTCAAAAAGGAAACGCATTAATCGGCCGCAGGCTCGTACATCTGCTCGATCTCGTTCTTGAGCAATGACCAGTCGGCCACCCGGATAGGCTCGGCGTCGAGTATCCGGCGCGCAGCCTCGAATCGATTGGGCCCGTCATCGGGGAATGCCGCGTCGATCGCTTCCCGAACGATGGTCGCGACGGAGGCGCCACGGCGGCGGGCGAGTCGCTCGAGCCGTGCGTAACGGTCCTCATCAAGCAAGACCTGGAGCCGCCGGGTCAACGCTGGCATACTCATACTGTAGCATGCTCATGTTTTGCACGGTGCGGTGCGTGTCAGCGCACATGGGAAGGCACGAAGGGTGGTCTGACGACCTGGCAGGGCAGCGCCCGGCCACGGACGTCGACCTCGACGCTGTGTCCAGGCCGCACAGCGGGATCGAGCAGCGCCAGCGCGATACCGGTGCGCAGCGTTGGGGAGAAGGTGCCCGACGTGGTCTCCCCCAACGGCGCACCCGCCGTGGACCGCACTGCCATGTGCGGCCGCGGCACCCCGCGCCCGGTGGCACGCAGCGCGCGCAGCCGCCGGGACGGGCCGCGGTCCCGCTCGGCGAGCAGCGCCTCCCGTCCCCAGAAGGCCGGCTTGTCCCAGCCGATCGCCCAGGAGAGGCCACCCTGCAATGGGGTGATGTCCGGACCCAGGTCCTGGCCGTGCAGGGGGTAGCCCATCTCGGTGCGCAGGGTGTCTCGGGCGCCGAGCCCGCACGCGCGGCCACCGAGCGGGCCGGCGGCGGCCAGCAGCGCTCCCCACAAGGCAGGCGCGTGCTCCCAGGGCGGCAACAGTTCGTAGCCGCGCTCGCCGGTGTAGCCGGTGCGACCTACCCGCACCAGCGCACCGTCATGCTGGGCATCGGCGAAGGCCATGTAGTCGATGCTGGCACCGTTCGTGCCAGGAGCCAGTCCCACCGCGGCGAGTAACTCGGCCGAGCGGGGCCCCTGCACAGCAAGCACGGCGTACTCGCAGTGCTGATCGGTCACCGTCACCGTCGGCGGTGCCGCAGCGGCCAGCCGGCGACCGACCTCCCTGGCGTTGGCGGCGTTCGGCATGCAGAACACCTCGTCCGGGCCGACCAGGTAGGCGATCAGATCGTCCACCACGCCACCGTCCTCGGCGCAACACAGGGTGTACTGGGCGTGTCCCGGGCCGACCTTGGCGAGGTCGGCGGTGAAGCAGGAGTTGACGAACTCCGCAGCCACCGGACCGGTAATGCTGATCTTGCCCAGGTGCGTGACGTCGAACACGCCGACCGCCTCGCGCACCACGGTGTGCTCGGCGACGACGCCTCCGCCGGGGTAACGGATCGGCATTTCCCATCCGCCGAACGCCCCGAGGGTGGCACCGGCCTCGACGTGCAAGCTGTGCAGGGGTCCGCGGTGCGGATCGGTACTCACGGCTGTGAAACGCTACCTGCAGGGGCAGCGGGCGGTGCAGCGGTCCACCGCCCGCCCGAAGCATTCCGATCAACCAGGCCAGACCAGTAAGGAGATCACCGTGACCACCCCGACGCTGTGCCTCACCGATGTCGCGGTGACGACCGCGACCGTCGATGCCCTCGTGGTGGGGACCATGTCCGGCGAAGACGGTCCCCGGCTCCTCCCAGGCAACGAGGAGGTCGACGCGGCGTTCGACGGGGCGCTCAGCGGTCTGTTGGCCATGCTGGGTGCCCGAGGCAAGGCCGACGAGGTGATCAAGGTGCCCACCCGCGGCGCCATCAGTGCCCCGCTACTGGTCGCCACCGGTCTCGGCGCGGTCGAGCACCAGCCCACCAGCGAGCAGGTGCGCCGAGCCGCTGGGGCAGCCGCCCGGGCACTGTCGGGCACCTCTCGGGCGATCACCACGTTGTCCCGGATCGACCTGGCCGCCGCTGCGGAGGGCACCGTGCTGGGTAGTTATGCGTTCACCGCCTACCGGTCCCGCAACGGCGACGTGCCACTAGGCCAGATGGACCTGTCGGTGCCCTCGACCCGCGACACTGGGGCAGCGCAGGACCTTGCCCGGGCCATCGCCATCGCCGAATCGGTCACAGCCGCGCGTGACCTGGTGAACACACCGCCCAATGACCTCTATCCAGCCTCATTCGCTGATCGTGCCGTCACGATGGCACAGGCAGCCGGGCTGCGTACCGAAGTGCTTGATGAGAAGGCGTTGCGGCGCGAGGGTTACGGCGGCATCCTCGGTGTCGGCGGCGGTTCGTCGCGCCCGCCGCGGCTGGTCCGGCTGCATCACGCCCCGGCCGCGCCAAGAGCGAAGGTGGCGCTGGTCGGCAAGGGAATCACCTTCGACACCGGCGGGATCTCGATCAAGCCGGCGGCGAAGATGGAAGAGATGACCATGGACATGGCGGGCGCGGCCGCCGTGGTCGTCACTGCGGTGCTCGCTGCTCGGCTGGAGCTCCCGGTGGAGGTGATCGCCACCGTGCCGATGGCCGAGAACATGCCCTCGGCCACCGCTTACCGGCCCGGGGACGTCCTCACGATGTACGGCGGGACCACCGTCGAAGTGCTCAACACCGATGCCGAGGGGCGGCTGATTCTCGCCGACGCACTGGTCCGCGCGGCGCAAGACGCCCCGGACTACCTCATCGATACCGCCACCCTGACCGGCGCCCAGATCATCGCGCTGGGCAGCCGCACACCGGGAATCATGGGCACCCCAGAGTTCCGTGACCGAGTGACCGCGATCTCCCAGGAGGTCGGGGAGAACGGGTGGGCCATGCCGCTGCCCGAACACCTGCGGTCCGATCTGGACTCCAAGCTCGCTGACATCGCCAACGTGGCGAGCCACCGCTGGGGCGGCATGCTCGCCGCCGGGGTGTTCCTGTCCGAGTTCGTCTCCGATGACATCCCCTGGGCGCATCTGGACATCGCGGGCCCGGCCTACAACACCGGCTCGCCATGGGGATACACCGGCAAGGGCGGCACCGGCGTACCAGTGCGCACCCTGGCTGCGGTCCTCACCGACATCGCCGAACGGGGCTGATCCAAGAGGATGCTCGACGGTCTGTTGCAGGCACCGAATCCGGCGGACAGGCGCACCTCATCCGTGCATCCCGGCCGCTATGTCTTGCACGCGACGTACAATACGAAGTTGTACCATCGGAACACCTCGTCAACAGGGCCGAAACCTGCCCGCTCTAACAAGGCGCGGTTTTCCGAGTGCCGGTACGGCACAAGCACGTTCTCAAGCGCCTCACGTTTACGCGCGATCTCGGAATCACTGTAACCGTTTCGACGCTTGTATTCAAGGTGCAAATCTATGTAGGTTCTACTCAGTTCGCGGTCGTCAGCAAGCACTTTTTCTCCCAGCAAGAAAATGCCGCCCGCTTGCAGTGAATCGTAAACCATCTTGAGGACATTAGGTCGGGAAATTGGTCGAACGAATTGGAGAGTAAACAGCATCAGAATAACCCTAGCACCGGGCATTTCGTGGATTCGCTCAACCGGATCAGAAAGCAATTTGACCGATCGATCAGTCGCCGATTCCGCGATCTTCCGCTCGAACTGCGCACGCATCGCATCGGACGGCTCCACTCCAAAAAAATCAATCGGATGGTCTGCCGGGAGAGCAGATATCAACTGCATCAGGGTATTCCCAGTGGAGCATCCGATATCATAAACAGCACCAGAACCACCTTGAAGAACTCGACAACTCAGCTCCACGGCCATACGCTGAATCTCACTATAGAAGGGAATGCTCCGACTGAGCATGTCGTCAAATACGGAGGCAATCTCTTCGTCGAAGACGAAGTCTCTTACCGCCGCATCCCGGGAGAACAAGTCATCCTTCATGACACCCCTCGACAACCACGACCGGGAAGTATGGAATCTTGCTAGCTTTACCGTAGATCACAGGCGCGAAGCATCACATTGGAGTGCATCCGCTGACGTCGCAGGTCCAGAAAACGATAGGTGAGTCTGAGTTCCTCAGACACCGGCTCCTCCGGAAAGACCGAAAAGGGCAGGTCTACCAGCTGCTCAAACACCGAAGAGTCAGGCCGGACCACCAATGGCACGAGGCCGTAGTGGTCACGCAGGTCGACGAAGAGCAGACCACCCAGGTCTCGTCGATTGTGCAACCACCCGGACAGTCGCACCTCGTCGCCCACGTCCGCCGTGGTCAGTTGGCCACAGGTATGCGTTCGATAGTGATGCATCACATCGCCAAGGGGAGAGCCGAGGCCTGGACGGACGCACCAGGCGATGACCTCATCGACGCACATTGACCAGCGGATCGACTGCCGAACAGGTACCGAGGACAGAGCGCACCAAGGGTTGCCACGAGCACAGCCTAACCACAGCGTGGGGGCACTAGCGTTCTGGCGCCGGACCCTGTACTGAAAGCTAGCGCCCCTGCTCCCCGCGCTCGCGGAGAATGCGTTGGCGGGCGGTGTAGTCCCGCATCCGTTGCGGATATCCGATCAGGGCGACGTCGTAGACCGGGATCCTCAACCGCTTGCCCAGCCGCCGGGCGCCTTCGCCACCATCGATTCTGCGGCGGGTCCACTCACCGTCGTGCGCAACCAGCACCACGGTGGTCTCGGTGACCGTGGTGCGGGGCTCGACGAACGCCTCCACTCCCCTACGGGACGCAGCCCACTGTTCAAGGTAAAGGTAGTCGACGTCCGCGCCGGAAGCGGTGCGCCTCATCCCTGACCGCTGCCTGCCTAGGAGCCGATCCAGCACACCCACGTCGGCACCTCCTCCACAACTGGCCCTTCCAGCGATCCTGCCAGCTCAACGCACGTGCCAGGGCAATTACTCCGCAGCTACTCGACAGCGCCGCGCGACCTCGCCCACGTCACCGACGCGCCGGGCGTGGTGACAAGATGGCCGTGGCGCCCAACCCCACGCTACCGACGTTTGCTTGAGGAGCGTCTCAGTGACAAACACGTCAGTAACCAGCACGTCAGCGACCAGCAGGTCAGCCACCAGCACCGTGACCCCTGCCTCCGCCGATCTGGTGATCCTCGGTGGTGGCTCGGGCGGTTACGCCTGCGCGCTGCGCGCTGCCCAGCTGGGTCTGTCCGTCATTCTGGTGGAGAAGGACAAGCTGGGCGGCACCTGCCTGCACCGCGGCTGCATCCCGACCAAGGCGCTGCTGCAGGCTGCCGAGGTGGCCGACGCTGCTCGGGAGGGCCATCAGTTCGGGGTGAAGACCGCGCTCGAGGGCATCGACATGGGGGGCGTCAACAAGTACAAGGATGGCGTCGTCGCCAAGATGTTCAAAGGCCTGCAGGGCTTGGTGTCCTCCCGGGGGATCAGCTATGTCGAGGGCACTGGGAGGTTCGTCGCTCCGAACGCCGTCGATGTCGACGGGCAGCGCTACACCGGGCGCAGCATCGTGCTGGCGACCGGTTCCTATGCCAAGTCCCTGCCAGATCTGGAGATTGGCGGCCGGTTCATCACCAGCGATCAGGCGCTGAACCTGGACTACCTGCCGGACCGCGTGGTGGTGCTGGGCGGCGGCGTGATCGGAGTCGAGTTCGCCAGTGTGTGGCGCTCCTTCGGAGCCGAGGTGACCCTCATCGAGGCGCTACCCCGGCTTGTCCCGGCCGAGGACGACTTTTGCTCCAAGCAGCTGGAGCGAGCTTTCCGCCGGCGCGGGATCAAGTTCAAGACGGGGGTGAGGTTCACCGGTGCGCGCCAGTCCGACTCCGGGGTCACGGTGAGCTTGGAGTCTGGGGAGCAGTTCGAGGCTGATCTGCTGCTAGTGGCCGTCGGCCGGGGACCGAACACCGCTGACGCCGGGTACACCGAGGCCGGCGTGCGGATGGAACGTGGCTTCGTGCTCACCGACGAGCGGCTGCGCACCAACCTGCCGGGGGTGTACGCACTGGGGGACATCGTGCCCGGGCTGCAACTCGCGCACCGCGGGTTCGCCCAGGGCATCTTCCTCGCCGAGGACATCGCTGGGCGCAACCCGACCTCGATCGACGAGGATGGCATCCCGCGGGTGACCTACTGCGAGCCGCAGGTGGCCTCAGTCGGGCTGACCGAGGTGCAGGCCAAGGATCGTCACGGTGAGATCGAGACGATCATTTACGACTTGGCCGGCAACGGCCGCAGCCAGATCTTGCAGACCAAGGGCGCGATCAAGCTGGTACGCGCTAAGGACGGCCCGGTGCTGGGGGTGCACATGGTCGGCGACCGAGTGGGCGAACTGGTCGGCGAGGCCCAGTTGATCGTCAACTGGGAGGCCTACCCGGAGGACGTCGCCGCGCTGGTGCATGCCCACCCAACGCAGAACGAGGCTCTCGGCGAGGCGCACCTCGCCCTGGCCGGCAAGCCGCTGCACGCGCACGGCTGATCGACGCATACCACCCACAAAGGCCCCCTAAAAAGATCCCCTAGACCCAGGGAAGACGAGGAGTCGAGGCAACAGATGGCGTACTCCGTGGCGATGCCTGCGCTCGGCGAGAGTGTCACTGAGGGAACGGTGACGCGCTGGCTCAAACAGGAAGGTGACACCGTCGAAGTCGACGAGCCTTTGGTCGAGGTGTCCACCGACAAGGTCGACACCGAGATCCCCTCGCCTGCGACCGGCGTGCTGCAGCGGATCGTTGTACTCGAGGACGAAACCGTCGGGGTCGGCGCGGAGCTAGCTGTGATCGGTGACGCCTCTCAGCAGACCGCCTCACACCAGACCGCCTCTCAGCAGACCCCCTCTCATCAAACCGGATCCGCCCAGACCGGAAGCAGTCACACCCGGTGGGTGGAGCCACCGCAGCGACCAGCCGCCGCCCCGCCAGTTCCGCCCACCGCGGGCTCCGGGACACCCGTAACGATGCCTGCGCTGGGTGAGAGCGTCACCACGGGAACCGTGACCCGGTGGCTCAAGCAGGTCGGTGACACCGTCGAGGTGGACGAGCCGCTCGTCGAGGTGTCCACGGACAAAGTCGACACCGAAATCCCCTCCCCGGTGGCAGGCACCGTGCTGGAGATCGTTATCGCCCAGGACGAGACCGCTGCGGTCGGCGCCACGCTGGCCACGGTCGGTGATAGCGGCGGGGAGATGGCCACAGTCACCCCCGCCCAGCCCGAACAATCCGCCGAGCCTGAGCGGGCCGCCGAGCCTGAGCGGGCCGCCGACCATGGCACGGCATCGGTGTTCAGTGGACCCGGCGGGGAGCGCGGCGGCGCACCATACGTGACACCCCTGGTGCGCAAGCTCGCGGCCGAGCGCGGCATCGACCTGTCGAACGTGCAGGGCACCGGGGTCGGTGGCCGGATCCGCAAGCAAGACGTGCTCGCCGCCGTCGAAGCGCCCGAACCCGAGCCGCAGCCCGCGCCTGCGCCGCAGCAGCCACCGGCCACGCCCGCACCGCGGCAGCAAACGCCGTCCACGGCGGCGCCACGCTCAGCCGAGCCACCGGCGGCAGCCTCTGAGCTGCGCGACAAGACCGAGAAGATGTCCCGGATGCGCAGCGTCATCGCCAAGCGGATGGTCGAGTCGCTCCAGATCTCCGCGCAACTCACCACCGTGGTGGAGGCCGACATCACCCATCTCGCGCGGCTGCGCGATCGGGCCAAGCGGGACTTTGAGGCCAGAGAAGGCGTCAAGCTGTCGTTCCTCCCGTTCTTCGCCCAAGCCACCGTGGAGGCACTCAAGCAGCACCCGAAGGTGAACGCCTCGATTGACACCGACAAGGGTGAGATCACTTACCACGGCGCGGAGCACCTCGGCATCGCCGTGGACACCGAGCGCGGCCTGCTGGTGCCGGTGATCCACGACGCGGGTGACCTCAACATCGCCGGCCTGGCCCGTCGGATTGCCGACCTCGCCGAGCGGACCAGGACGAACAAGATCACCCCGGACGAGATGAGCGGCGGCACGTTCACCATCAGCAACACCGGCTCACGCGGGGCGCTGTTCGACACCCCGATCATCCTGCAGCCACAGGTCGCGCTCCTCGGCACCGGCAGTGTGGTCAAGCGACCAGTGGTGCTCTCCGGCGAGGACGGAGACACCATCGCCATTCGCTCGATCATCTACCTGGCGCTGTCCTACGATCACCGACTCGTGGATGGTGCCGACGCCGCACGATTCCTCAACACCATCAAACAGCGCCTCACCGATGCCGCGTTCGAGCGTGACCTCGGATTATGAGGAGGGGCTTATGAGGGGAAGCTCTGGAATCACATCCGCTCGGGCGCGGCAATCCCCAGCAGGCCGAGTCCTTGGGAAAGGACCTCAGCCGTCAGCTGACACAGCGCCAGCCGATTGGCCCGGATCTCCTCAGAACCTGCTTTCAGCACCGGACACGCTTCGTAGAAATCGGTAAACGCCTTCGCAACGGTGTACAGGTAGCCAGCCAACCGGTGCGGTTCGAGAGTGGTCGCCACGAGCTGTACGATCGCGCCGAACTCGTCGAGGAGAAGCGCTAGGACGTGCTCCGGTGCGTCCAGCGTCAGGTTCCCACTGAACCGCGCCACTCCCACCGCGGTATCCGCCGCCCTACGCAAGATCGATTTGATGCGGGTGTGCGTGTATTGCAGGTAAACGCCTGTCTGACCAGTGAATGACACCATCCGGTCAACGTCGAAGGAATAATCCTTCGTGCGCGATGTTGCCAGCTCCGCGTACTTGACTGCACCGATACCAACAATCTGCGCGATCTCGTCAAGTTCGGCGTCGTCCTGATGGGGGGATTTTTCAGTCACGATTTCACGAGCTCGCCGCTGTGCCGAATCAAGTAGTTCCATGAGCCGAAACGCGCCACCGGAACGGGTCTTGAACGGACGACCGTCTGGACCCATCACGGTCCCATGTTGAACATGTACCGCCGCGATGTCGTCGGTGAGCCATCCCGCGCGGCGGGCCGTCCTGAAGACCATATCGAAATGCTGGGCCTGCCGGGAGTCCACTACATAGAGCAAAGTCGTGGCCTTGCGTTCCTGGATGCTATAGCGAATAGTCGCCAAGTCCGTCGCACCGTAGCCGAATCCACCATCGTTCTTGCGTACCAACAAAGGCACCCGATTACCCTCAGGACTGAGAATATCATCAAAGAACACGCACAGCGCGCCCTCGCTCTCCTCCACGATACCTTTGCGGCGAAGCTCGTCAACCACATCGCCAAGAAACGGGTTGTAAAATGACTCACCGAGTATGTCCTGAGGTGTGAGCAGGACACCGAGTCGATCGTAAACCTCTTGAAAGGCGACCGCGGATTCCTCGACGATCTCTCCCCATAACGCGAGCGTGTCGGCGTCACCTGTTTGCAGGGCGACAACGCGTTTCTGCGAGCGGTCTTTGAACTCCGGATCCGCGTCGAACCGCTCCCGAGCCGCCCGGTACAAGGCATCCAGAGCAGACACGGCACCACCCGCCTGCCCTTCGACCCCACGACGGCGCCACGAGCGCTCCGAGTGCTCGACGATGTACTGGATCAACATCCCGAATTGGGTGCCCCAGTCGCCAACGTGGTTCTGCCGAATAACCTCACCACCGAGGAACGACAGCACCCTAGCGAGAACATCACCTATCAAGGTTGACCGCAGATGCCCAACATGCATCTCCTTGGCGATGTTCGGTGCCGAGTAGTCA
Organism: uncultured Actinomycetota bacterium; assembly: GCA_963822695.1. GTDB lineage: Bacteria > Actinomycetota > Actinomycetes > Mycobacteriales > Pseudonocardiaceae. Next base: position 209,014 of record CAWGJH010000016.1, on the reverse strand, counting down.
AGCACCACAACCTCGTCGACCTGCGTCTGCGCCACACCCAGCTTCGGAAGATTCTGACGCTGGCGGAGCCGATCCAACACCACCGCGTCCGACAAGGAGATGTTCAAAAAACCCGCACCGGACAACTCCACCGACGCCAACCACGGCACACTATCCAGCTGCTGGCGCAGTTTCTCCGCCACATCACGAGGCTTCTCACCAGCACGCTTAGCCAAAGCCAACGCCACGTTGGACTGAAAATCAGCATGATCGGAACGACGAACTAACGGATCCTGCGATGCCAACTCAGCAGGCAGCACTCGAGCCATCGCCTCGCGGACCACAGCTTCCACGTCTCCGGCCAGCGAACGCACCTGCTTTACCACGTTGGCGGCAACCTCTCAGAGACAAAACCCATCGCGACAAACCACACGATAACAGGACCTCTCGGCGGCCAATCGTGAGCGTGGCCGGTCTCGGGCGACCGGTCACGCCGGCACACTCCTGAGTGCGGCCGGCCACCCAGCGACCACATCAGGGGGTCGCGGAGTCGGCTCGGAAGGCGAGAAGATCTCCTGATGCGTGTCACGATCGCGGGGTCGTCGGGTCTCATCGGTACCGCACTGGTGCCGCTGCTGCGCCAAGCCGGCCATGACGTGCTCAGGCTGGTGCGCGGGCGGCCGCGCGCCCCGGACGAGCGGGCCTGGGACCCGTCGACGGCGACCATGGACGCCGGCACCCTGGAGGGCACCGACGCCGTCGTGAATCTGTGCGGCTCGGCGATGGCCAACCGGCGCTGGTCTGGGGAGGTCAAACAGGCCATCAGGGACAGCCGGATCGGCCCCACCGAGGTACTCGCCGCAGCGGTCGCCGAACACCGGGTCCCGATTCTGGTCAACGCCTCCGGGGTGGGCTATTACGGCGACACCGGGAACCGCGAGGTTGACGAGACCGCCCCGGTGGGCTCAGGGTTCCTCGCGCAGGTCTGCCGCGACTGGGAAGCGGCCACGACGGTCGCCCAGCGGGCCGGGGCGCGGGTGGTGCGGGTGCGCACCGGCCTGGTGATCTCCCCGTCCGGCGGGTTGATGGGCCAGCTCAAGCCGCTGTTCGCAGTCGGTCTGGGCGGCCGGCTGGGCGACGGAAAGCAGTACATGCCGTGGATCTCGCTGGACGATGAGGTGGGTGCGATCCGTTTCGCCCTCGAACACGACGAGTTGTCCGGCCCGGTCAATCTCAGCGGTCCGGACCCGGTCACCAATGCCGAGTTCACCACGGCGGTGGGCGAAGCGATGCACCGCCCGACGCCGCTGGTGGTGCCTGGCTTCGCGCTGCGCCTGGTCCGCGGCGCGGAACTGGTCAACGAGATGGTGCTGACCGGGCAACGCGCGGTGCCTGCGGTGCTGCGCAGGCACGGCTACCCCTTCCAGCACACGACGCTGTCCGCAGCGCTGGCCGCGGCACTGGAGTAGCCGATGGATCCCGACGGGATACCCGACACTGCAGCGTAATCTCACGCCAGTGACCGTCACTACCCACTCCTGCCGGGCCAGCACGGCGCCGGTCGAGGTCCGCTACCTCGGCACCATCGACTACCTGCGGGCCTGGGACCTGCAACGGGAACTGGCCACCGCCCGCGCGGAGGGCACCGGTCCTGACGTGCTGCTCTTGCTCGAGCACCCTTCGGTGTACACGGCGGGCCGGCGGACCACGCCAGCTGAGCGGCCGACCGACAGCACGCCCGTGATCGACGTTGACCGCGGGGGAAAGATCACCTGGCACGGGCCGGGCCAGCTCGTCGGCTACCCCCTGGTCGCCCTGGCCGAGCCGGTCGACGTCATCGACTACGTGCGGCGCCTGGAGCAGGCCCTGATCGCCGTGTGCACCGCGTTGGGCCTGGAAACCGGGCGGATCCCGGGGCGGTCAGGGGTGTGGCTGGCGGCTGACCCCGCTACTGGCCGCCCAAAAAACAGACCGGAACGCAAGATCGCCGCGATCGGGGTCCGGATCAGCCGCGGGGTGACCATGCACGGGTTCGCGTTGAACTGCCAGCCGGACCTCGCCGCGTTCGACCGGATCGTGCCGTGCGGGATCACCGACGCCGGTGTGACGTCGCTGACCGCCGAACTGGGCCACGTGGTCTCGGTGGCGCAGGTGCGGCCCGCGGTGCAGCGCGCCGTCCTCGACGCCCTCGACGGCACCCTGCCACTGCATCTGCAGCCCACCATTGCCGAGACTTAGGGAGTCGAGGTGAGCCGTTGGAGCGCAGCCGACATCCCCGACCAGACCGGCCGCACGGTGCTGGTGACCGGAGCCACGTCGGGCCTGGGTCTACGGACCGCGGCTGTGCTCGCCCGCAGAGGTGCGACGGTGCTGATGACCTGCCGAGACCCGAAACGCGGGCGGGAGGCGTGGGAGCGGTTGTTGTTCGACAGCGACGGCGTGGGCGCCACCCTGGTCCTGCTTGACCTGGCTGACCTCGCCTCGGTGCGCAAGGCCGCCGCCCAGGTCCGCGAACTCACCGGGGACCGGCTCGATGTGCTGGTCAACAACGCCGGGGTGATGGCCACCCCGGCACGACTCACCGTGGACGGCTTCGAGTTGCAGATCGCCACCAACCACCTTGGGCCTGCCGCGTTGACCTGGCTGCTCGCCCCCGCCCTGACCCCCGGCGCCCGGGTGATCACGGTGTCCAGCCTCGCCCACCGCAGCGGCGGGCTGGACGTCAACGACCTCAACTTCGACCGGCGCCGCTACCACCCGGCCACCGCCTACAGCGCCTCGAAACTGGCCAACCTGCTGTTCACCTTCGAACTGGACCGCCGCGCCCGAGCCGCCGGCCGGAACCTGCTCGCGGTCGCGACCCACCCCGGCCTTACCGACACCGACCTGATAGTCAACTCCGCGCGGATGCACTCGGCTGGCCCGTTTGCCCACATTGTGCGGTGGGGCACCAAACTGGTCACGCAGAGTGTCGCCAGGGGCGTGTTGCCACAGCTTTACGCCGCCACCGCGCCCGATGTGCGCAGCGGGGAGTACTTCGGCCCGACCAGCCTCGGGGAGACCCGCGGCGCCCCTAGCCGGGTGAGCGCGAGCCCCGCCGCCCGGGACGAACTCACCGCCCACCTGCTCTGGGAACGCACCGCGGAGCTGACCGGCGTGACGCCGGATCCCGCGTAGAGTGACGCTCGTGAGCGTGGCACTCCCAGGATCTGATGCCGGCGGTCGCAAACTGTTGCGTCTGGAGGTCCGCAACAGCCGAACCCCCATCGAGCGCAAGCCGCCGTGGATCCGGATCCGGGCCACGATGGGACCGTCGTTTCGCGAACTCAAGGGCCTGGTGCGGCGGGAGGGGTTGCACACGGTCTGCGAGGCAGCCAGCTGTCCCAATATTTACGAGTGCTGGGAAGACCGCGAGGCCACCTTCCTCATCGGCGGCGACCAGTGCACCCGGCGCTGCGACTTCTGTCAGATCGACACCGGCCGCCCCGCCCCGTTGGACCGCGACGAGCCACGCCGGGTCGCCGAATCGGTGCGGGCGATGGGACTGCGCTACTCGACAGTCACCGGGGTAGCCCGTGATGACCTGCCCGACGGCGGCGCCTGGCTCTACGCCGAGACCGTCCGGCAGATCCACACGCTCAACCCCGGCACCGGGGTTGAGCTGCTCATCCCCGACTTCACCGCCCGCCCCGAGCAGCTCAGCACGGTGTTCGACGCCGCACCCGAGGTGCTAGCGCACAACCTGGAGACGGTGCCACGGATCTTCAAACGGATCCGGCCGGCGTTCCGGTATGACCGGTCGCTGGACGTGCTGCGGGTGGCCCGCGACGCGGGGCTGGTCACCAAGTCCAACCTGATCCTCGGCCTGGGTGAGCAGCCCGAGGAGGTGACCGCCGCGATGGCCGACCTACATGCCGCAGGATGCGAGCTGCTCACCCTCACCCAGTACCTCCGGCCCTCGGCGCTGCACCACCCCGTGCAGCGGTGGGTCCCCCCGGAGGAGTTCGCCGAGCATGCCCACGCCGCTGAGCTGATGGGTTTCGCCGGCGTGCTGGCCGGCCCACTGGTCCGATCGTCCTACCGGGCCGGCCGGCTCTACGCCCAGGCCATCGCACGCCGTTGACCACGGCCGTCGCGAGCTGGTGATCTGCACGTATCCTATGAGCCATGCCCGCCACACCGCCCCCCAAGCCCGCCTCCGGGACCAAGGACAAGGAGGCGGCGAAGGCCGCCAAGCAGCAGCGCCGCGCCGCGTCCAAGCAGCGCCGGGCGCAAGTTCTGGAGGCCTTCACCATCCAGCGCCGCGAAGACAAGGCCCTGCTGCCGTTGATGATCGGCGTGTTCCTGGTCATCACCGGGGTGGGGTTCGGCGTGGGCTTCCTGTTCCACCAGCAGTGGGTAACCCTGCCGCTGGCTATCACGCTCGGCGGACTCGGCGCGGTACTGATCTTCGGGCGGCGGGTTCAACGCACTGTCTTCGCCAAGGCCGAGGGCCACCCCGGTGCCGCGGCCTGGGCACTGGAGAACCTGCGCGGCGGATGGAAGGTGACGCCCACGGTGGCGGGCAACCCGCAACTGGACGCCGTGCACCGGGTCATCGGCCGGCCCGGGGTTGTGCTGGTCGCAGAGGGTACCTCCCATCGGCTCAAACCGCTGCTGGCCCAGGAGAAGAAACGGGTATCCCGGCTGATCGGGGACGTTCCGATCTACGACGTCACGGTGGGCAACGGTGAAGGCCAGGTCCCGCTGGGCAAACTGGCCCGGCACTTGGCCAAACTACCGCGCAACATCAGCAAGGAGCAGATCGACGGACTGGAAAGCAAGTTGACCATCCTCGCCATTCGCGGTGCCGCGATGCCCAAGGGTCCGCTGCCGCCGGGCACCAAGATGCGCAATGTGCAGCGCGCTGTGCGCCGGCGCTGAGGCCTTTCCGCTGGGACCGTTCTGCTGGGCGCGCGTCGACGGCTCAGTGGGTCCGCAGCACGATGGTCCCAGCGGCGCGGTCGTGCAGGCCGCAGCCGTCGGCGTTGTACACCACCGGCGGGATCAGCAGGCACAGCAGCACCGTGCGGATCACGGCGGCACTGAAGCCGGCCCGACGCCCGTCCAGCAGCGCCACCCGTATCCCCGCCACGGCATGCCCGACGGTGCGACCCGCGATCCCGATGGAGAGCACGGTGATCGCCGCGAACAGCGCCAGGGCCGAGAACGCCGGGTTTTTAGTGAACAGCTGGGCCGCCACCGAGCAGGGCAACCAGTCGATCACGATGGCCAGGATGCGAGGGCCAAAGCCGGCAGCGGAGCCTGGGCCGTGCTCAGGCAATCCGAGCCGCTGGCCGAAGTAGTCCTGCGCGCCAGTGTGCTCAGAACGGTCCTGCGCAGGATCCCCCGCGAAGTCTTCAGGAGGGCCGGTCAGCCAGGATTGGGTCCATCTGCTCACTCGACTAGCGTATGCGGTCGACGGGCTAGCCTCGCCCCCGCCAGCCTCGTAACCTTGGCCATACATCCGGGTGATGGTTGGGCAACACAGCCCACTTAGGTTCGCCGCAGTGAACTGACCCATTACTCCGATCCATACAACGCAGCGCACGAAGGAGCTAACGACGATGTTCTCCAACTCCGATGAGGTCCTGCGCTTCATCGCCGACGAGGACGTCGAGTTCGTCGACGTCCGCTTCTGCGATCTGCCGGGCGTCATGCAGCACTTCACCGTCCCCGCCGCGTTCTTCGACGCGGACGTCATCGAGGAGGGCCTGGCCTTCGACGGCTCCTCAGTGCGCGGGTTCCAGTCGATCCACGAGTCGGACATGCTGCTGATGCCCGACCCCGCGACGGCGCGCATCGACCCGTTCCGGGTGCAGAAGACACTGAACATCAACTTCTTCGTGCAAGACCCGTTCACCCGAGAGGCCTACAGCCGCGACCCGCGCAACGTGGCCCGCAAGGCCGAGGAGTTCCTGGCCTCCACCGGCATCGCCGACACCGCCTACTTCGGTCCTGAGGCCGAGTTCTACTGCTTCGACTCGGTACGCTTCGACACCGCGCCCAACAGCGCGTTCCACGAGATCGACTCGATCGCCGGCTGGTGGAACACCGGCGCTGAGGAGAATGGCCACAACCAGGGCTACAAGGTCAACTACAAGGGCGGCTACTTCCCGGTGCCGCCCACCGACCACTTCGCCGACCTGCGCAACGCGATGACCACGAACCTCATCGGGTGCGGATTCACTGTCGAGAAGGCGCACCACGAGGTGGGAACCGCAGGCCAGGCCGAGATCAACTACAAGTACAACACCTTGCTGCACGCGGCCGACGACCTGCAGCTCTTCAAGTACATCATCAAGAACACCGCGTGGGCGGCCGGGAAGACCGTGACGTTCATGCCCAAGCCGCTGTTTGGGGACAACGGCTCCGGGATGCACTGCCACCAGTCGCTGTGGATGGACGGGGTACCGCTGTTCCACGACGAATCCGGCTACGCGGGGCTGTCCGACAGCGGACGGCATTACATCGGCGGCCTCCTGCACCACGCGCCGTCGCTGCTGGCGTTCACCAACCCGACGGTCAACTCCTACCACCGCCTGGTAGCCGGGTACGAAGCGCCGGTGAATCTGGTGTACTCGCAGCGCAACCGGTCAGCCTGCATCCGGATTCCGATCACCGGCAACAACCCGAAGGCCAAGCGCATCGAATTCCGTTGCCCAGACGCCTCCGGCAATCCCTACCTGGCCTTCTCCGCGATGATGATGGCGGGGCTGGACGGGATCAAGAACGCCTACGAGCCCGCCGCGCCGATCGACAAGGACCTCTACGAGCTGCCGCCCGAGGAGGCCAAGGACGTCGCGCAGGTGCCGTCGAGCTTAAGCGAGGTGATCGACCGCCTCGAGGCCGACCACGACTACCTGCTCGAAGGTGGCGTCTTCACCCCCGACCTGATCGAGACGTGGATCGCGCTCAAGCGGGAGAACGAGATCGACCCGCTGCGGCTTCGCCCACACCCCTTCGAGTTCGCCCTCTATTACGACGTCTGATCGCCCGACAGCCAGGCGACCCCGGGACACCCAGCGCTGGACGTGCCGGGGTCGTTTCTCTGAGGAACCACCTCAGGGACCTCCGATGGACAAAACACGCTGTCGACGGCCCGGCGGGTGCGCTCGGAGCTGGACGGCATGAGGTGCGTGTAGGTCCGCAGCGTGAAGCCCGGATCGGCGTGGCCCAGGTACTCGGACAGGGCCTTGATCGACTCACCACCGTCGAGCAGCACCGAGGCATAGAAGTGCCGCAGCGCGTGAAATCCCTCGGCCCGCTTCGGTTCCGGCACACCGGCACGCCGCAGCGCGGGCTTCCAGAGGAAGTGGTTGAAGTAGTGCCGGTCAGCGCGGTCGCCTCTCGAGTCCACAACAGAAGTCGCGCCGTGACCAACTCGCCATCCGGGTGCTGCCACGGCAACGTCACTACCAACGGTGGGAACTGCTCAATGTGCGCGGATCGCGCAGGCGATGCTGTCGGGAAGCGGGACCTCCCGCGCGTCTTGCCATGCTTCGGCGGCCCAAACACCAAGCGGCTACGCACGATCTTGATTTGCCGAATAATCTTGACCACGCGATCGGATGAGTCACCTGATTGACACACCACCCCGGGCGCGTTGAATTACCTTTTAGGCGTTCGTGTGGTGTCTGTTATTACAGGATCAAGCAGCCGCTGCACAGCCCGCTCTTACCTGTCTGGTCGGAGTAGCTTCCGCACCGGCGGCAGGCCCGCCATGTCCCCCGCACCCGCCGATCCCGGCGGACCCGACGCCGCTCGACTACCCCAGCCCACCAGCTGCGTAACCCCATAACCCCTTACCTCCCCTCCCGGACCATCTCGACCGTCTCGCGCGTCGGACAGCGGCACGACTCACAGTCGCGACCGCTACCCGTCCCCGCTTACCCCAGCCACTCCGTCAAGATGTTGCGCAGCGCCGTAGCCCCCTCCTCATCGAGGGCGATCACACAGACACCGGTGACATGGGGATCGAACACAATCGACCCGTTCTGCATGCTCACCAGAAGGTTGGCGAAACCGATCGGACCACGGTGCATCCCACACGTCGCCGGTATCGCCTTACGGCGGCGCTTATTCGGACCGTCGGTATAATAACTGTGCCAGTTCATCATGGCTCCCTTCCTTGATGGTGTGAAACACTCATGTCGGTCTTTCCGTCACTTCCGCAGCGGACCTCAGGCCGCAGCCGACTTCGCCGCCGCCCCGGACGCCGCCGACCTGACAGGCACCGCCCCGCTCGCGCCGGTGCTCGCTGCTGGGGCCGCCATGCCCACGGCACGGATGACCCAGGTGAGCCACTTGGCCTGCCCGGAAGCCTCCGCGCGAGGCTGCACGGTCATGCCTTCCAGCACCACCGGTCGAAACGGCAGCCCCGGCACGGCCTCCGGTGGCACCGGTTGGTGCGCGTACGCGAACTCCACCGTGACCGACTTCTCCCGGTCCTTCTCCGCCGACGGGTCCGCGAACGTCCCCCGGAACAACGGGTGCCCCGTCACCTCATCCAACCGAGGTCTCGCACCACTCACCAAATTCGCTCGCCGCCGCAGCCAGACTCCGCGCTCCGATACCTTGGTCTCACCGCGTCCGGTCGAGCGCGGTATCACCAGAAGACACCGGAGTAGGGACAACTACCCAGACAAACCGTCCGGGTACATCGAGGAGAGGACTAGCGCGCGATGGGAACGGCCGCGTTCACCGCGTCGAGAACCGCTGACCAGGGCAGTTCGCGTCCCGGCGCGCTGCGCGGCTCGTGAAGCGGCCACACGTCGTCCCCGTAAACAAGGTGTACGCCGGCCCGGCGCAAGGTGTCAATGTGGCTGTTCCACAACGGGTGCCGGGCGTGTGCGGCGTTGACGCGGGGGAACACCACCACCGGCAGGCCACGGATGCCCATCGCCTCGTTGACTTGCGTCAATGCCTGGTTGTCGGCAATGCCCAGGGCGAGCTTGGCGACGGTGTTCGCCGAGGCCGGGGCGACGAGATAGCAGTCCACCGGCGGGTGCGGGCTGCGTTCGGTCGGCGATCGCGGATCGACGCGTACCGGAAAACCCGACGCCTTCTCGATCTCCGCGAGCATCCCGGACTCCCGCAGCCACCGGCCAGCGGTCGGTGTGAGCGTGACCACGACGGTCCAGCCAGCGGCCTGGGCAGGCCGAATGAGGCGTGGAAGCAGCTGTTCCACTCCGCCCGACCCGGAACCAACCAGACCTAGTACCCGTGAACCCACTCGGCTACGTCACCGCCCGACAGCGTTCGGACAGCGCCAGCAGCGGCGAAGACTTCTTACCGGCCGATGCCGGCGCCCGGCGGTACATCGACCGCACGACTTCCCGAACGACCGCACTGTGCCGCACGATCCCCGGCGACTTCTGCTCGGCGCTGAGCAACCTGTGCAGCGCGTCATCATCCCTGGCGACCAGGCTGAGAGCTCGGGCGAGGTCAATCAGGTGCGTGACTTGGCGCTCGATGGGAAGATGGTCCACGTTGATCTGCGGGGCGGAGTCGATGACCTGTGGGATGTCGCCCAGATCGAGCGCAGCCGAGACCCGGTGCAACTGCACATTGGACGGGCCGAAGCCGGTCTGCCAGTAGTTCGCGTCCACGCCCAGTTGATCGGCCGCGCGGCCGGCCTGTGCCAGCAGCTCAGTAGTCGTCGATCGGTCCTGATGCCGGGCGGCAGCCACCGCCGTACGCAGATAGAGCATCCCGTACAAGCTCAACGCCGCCGGATCACCGGCCTTCATCCTCGGCCGCAGCCACCGGGCAGCGACCTCGCCCAGTTCCACGGCGTCATCGAACCGACCGACCGCCAGCAGCGCGTGGGTGCCCGACCGGGCGGCCGAGGCCAGTACCAACGGGTCGTCCGATTCGTCGGCGGCCTGCATGGCTCGCTCCGCCGCGATCCACGCGAGATCGGCCTCACCGATCTTGCTCAGCGTGGTCGCGGCCAGATGGTGAATCCGCGCCGTGACCGCAGCGCAGCCTCGCCGGTACACCGCATCGTCGGCCGACGCGGCTTCCATCTGGTGAGTCGTCTTGATCAGGCCAGGCAGCGCCGTCACGACCTGACCAAGGTCACCCTTCTGGTAGCTCGACCACGCGCCCTCAGCCAGCCGCGTCACCGGAGCTGGATCGATGTATTCCAGCGGCATCGACGACGAAAACAACGTTCGAGATAGCCGTTGGGGAGCCATCAACGCGTCCCGAACCGCTGGAACGTCGTCATACTCCTCTTCGTCCTCCAACAGGACGGGCTCCCCAAGCAGATCACCGAGCGTGACGCGAAGCGCCCGCGCCACATCCGCGAGCACATCAAGCCGCCGAATCTCCCGCTCGCCACGCTCGATCTTGCTCAGCCAGTCCTCAGTACGACCTACCAAGTTAGCGAGAACAACCTGCGACAGTCCGCGACGACGCCGGTAGAAGACAATACGCTCGCCGATGCTGAGCTGATCACCCGCACCGCGCATGTCTCCACGCTATCAGCGGCGTCTGACCTACCCGCCCGCCAGTTCGCTCACTCGTTGTCGACTCGACCGGACCCACCGTCGCGGTTGGGCGGTCACGGAGCAGACCCCCTGCCTTTGCCGCAGCGACCACAGGTCTGTCTGCTCGAACCCGATCGACACGCTGCAGTACCGAACGGGTCTACCTCCCGGTGCGTGCCCCTTATGAGGTTTGCCACAATTCCCTGTTCATCATTTGCTCAACTAGTGACCTTCTCTTGTTCACCTTCGAGTATCCGACCGTACGTTGCTGCCGAATTTGACTCTATGGGATCGAAAGCCACCGGCCGGGTAGTGACGACTTACACTCGTTTTCAAGCTCCGCGCAGCGACGTACGGAAGCAGTCACGAGGGTGCGCTCCCCCTGTCACCGCCAAAAGTTGGCGTGTCTGGACCGTGATGAACAGACATGAATGAGACGAGAACTGAGACGAGTCGTCGTGCACCACCCCCTCCCTAACCTACGACGACAGCTGTTAGGACAACAGAGCGCCAGCCCCAGGCATTTTTCAGCGTCGATCTGCCAGCACGTTCGTCCTTGATCGGTTCGGAGCGCGCAGCGCCGTGGACGGATCCGCTTGGCGACAACCCGACTGAGTGAGACAACTGGTCACAACTTTAGCAGGATCAAGATCTGCTATAGTAACTACTGTCGCTACGACCCAAGACCCAAGCAGTAGGGGTGTATGAAATTGGTGACGTTGCTTAGGCGAGCCCTCTGCGCACTGACTACATTTGCCGGGTATTGATCGAGTACCTGATTCCCGTTCCGCAGTTGTTCTGTTGCGTTCAGACAGTTATTGGCATAAGTAAACTCATCAGATGCCCAGAGATCCTCGTCAACGGCGATATTTAGGTCCCGAATCAGGTGGGAATAGCTTCCGTTCTGCGGCGCCTGGAGCTGGCTGATGACTTGCCTGTAAATTCTGCGACCGCCTGCGGTGTCGCCTACACGGAAGCCGATATTCGCAAGGATGCGTTCGACGACGTGCTTCACAAGCACGTCGGTCGCCTGTCGCTCGGCTGCAGTCGCCAGCCTCTTAGCCTCCGGTAGGTTATTCCCTACAACCAAGGGTCCGTATTTAAATTACCCACTTTTTCCATCCGACTCGCCTATCGACTTCTTTATGGTGTAGTTCCAGTCACCGTGAAATTCGTGCCTGACGAGCGGAAGCTGCTTCATCTCATGATCGGTCACCTTGATTCCTTTCTGGTAGACGCCGTGATCGAGTTCGGCTCGGACGGTCAGCCCGGTTCGGGTCGTGGTGCCGGCGATCAAGTTCACCACTACCTCACGACTCTCCAGGACACGGCCGCGCCAGTTCATGGAGATGTGACTGAACAAGCGGTGCTCGATTTTGTTCCACTTCGACGTCCCGGGTGGGAAGTGACACACGATGACGTCCAGCCCGGCGTCTTTCGCGAAGGCCGCGATCTCTTTTTTCCACAACCGGCTCCGGGAACTGTTCGATCCTCCCGAGTCGGCGGTGATCAGTAATCTTGTCGCATCGGGGTACGCCGCCGCGCCCACCTCGGTCCACCATCGGCGAATCGTTGACACTGCGAACTCTGCCGTATCCGAACTGTCACCCACCGAAACCCACCCGGCGTCCCCGGCCACGTCGTACACGCCGTATGGAACTGCCTTGCCCAGTTCTGGATCGGGGAAGTCGTGTGTGTTGGTCTCCACCGGCTGCCCGGCCGGCCGCCATTGTCGTCCTGCCGGAGCGTAGTTACCGATGAGTTCCTTCTTCTTTGCGTCTACGCTGATCACAGGCTCGCCCGCAGCCCGGAACCGCTCGACGAGACCAGTCAGATAGCGGAACTGCGCATCCCGATCCGGATGATCGGTGCCCTCGGCGAATTTGCGAGCCGCCTGCAAGCTGTACCCCATGGCGGCAAGCAACTTGGCCACCACCGAATGGGTGACCGCGAATCCCCGTTCGGTGAGCTCGTCGGCCAGATTTCGAGTCGATTTCGTCGTCCACCGCAACGCACATTCGGGATCCCCGCGACTACCCGGTTCCACCAAGTCATCCAGAGCACCCACGAGACCCGGCATGGACTTCTCCGCCAGTTTTCGCCCGGCGCCCGGTGCCCGTACCCGATCCGACGGCTCAATCCCAGCATCTACCGCCAGTGCGCCATTCTGAACTGTCAACAAAGACAAACCCGACGCAACAGCCACCGCCTTCACTCCACCGTGACCTAACGTACGAGCCGCGACACCAGTTATTATCCTTCGCTGCCGCTCATCCAGATGAGGCAGAACCTCCCCGAAGAAGAAGGACAAATTCTCGTCGGTTACAGTGAAAGAAGTCAACATGCCCGGAAACTACTCGCAGTGAACCGCAAGCAACGGAGACGACACGCGAAGAACTCCAAGAGTTACAGAACTGTGATTCACGAACCAGGCGGAGCGGGAGCTCGCGAATTCTCCATATAAAGTACTTTATTTAAATACGGGTCCCAAACCCTCCGCGACCTCGATTTTTTCGGAAGCTGTGGACTCCTCCGGACCGAGCCTGTCGATCAATGCGGCAGCATTACTAGCGACTAGCAGTGCGGAGTCGGAAGCCAGGGAACTTGGGTTCCCGGACTGAGCTAGGGCGGGCGGCAGCTGTCCGATGAGACGGGAGAGCTGGCTACGGTCCTGGATCTTCCGGTCCGAAATGAGGTTGGCCTGGCCGGCGACGAACGTCGCTATTGATACAATGAGCGCTAGTGCGGCGACCAGTACGCTCGGTTCGCGGTACCACTTGCGTTTGTGCTTAGCGGCTTCGACCTGGAGGAGATCTACCTCCTCGTCTGTAACAGCCACTCGCCGCCGCAACGTGTCCAGTTCCGCTCTGAGCGCGTCGAGCGACTGGCCCGGCTGCCCGACTTCCTCTGTAATTTCCGCCACCGGGAGATTATTGCAAGGAGCGCGACTCTCGGCCAGCTATCACCGGCAGGCCAGAGGTCTGCTGTCCCCAACATCAAGATCCACGCGACACAGAGAGGCGCCGAACCCGGTCCTGGGGTGTGCCATCAGAACCCTGGCCGCCGAGCTGCGCCGCACCGGACGCGCCGACCAAGCCACCACGATCAAATACACCCGGTGGGCACTGCTGAAAAACCCACCCGAGCTCACCAGTGACCAGCGCACCACCCTGGCCGCCATCGCCAAGGACAACGTCGCGCACTGTATCGGGCCTACCTGCTCAAAGAACAACTCCGCATGATCTTCCAAGTCGATCTACCCGAAGCCAAGGCACTGCTGGCCGGCTGGATCTCCTGGGCCCAGCGCAGCCGCATCCCCGCTTTCGCCCGACTCGCCAAGACGATCACCCGCTTCCGGGACCTCATCCTCAACGCCGTCGAACACAACCTCTCCAACGCCAGATCCGAGGCCACCAACACCCACCTGCGGTTACTGACCCGACGCGCCTACGGCTACCACAGCCCCAAATCACTCATCGCCATGGCCGACCTCACCCGCGGCGGCCTCTGCCCACCCCTCCCCGGACGATCATGAACAGTTACCCACAGCAACATCAACAGTACCCGCAGTAACGTCAGGAGAGCCTTCCTTCCAGCACCACCGGCCGAAACAGCAGCCTCGGTGAGGGCCTCCGGTGGACCGGCTGGTGCGCACAGGCGAACTCCACCGTGACCAGCTTCTCGCGGTCCTTCGCCACAGAGGGGTCAGCGAGGGTTCCGCGGAACAGCGGGTGCCCCGTCACCTCATCCAATCGAGGCCGAACCGGCCCGGTTGCGCGCCTTGCCTTCCTGCGACTGGTACTCGGTCACCGCCTGGATCTCACCGACCAGGTAAACCCAGCACCGACGAATCCCTCTCGCCTCCACCTGCTGAACCAAGTCAGCAAGTCGGTGAACAGCAGGAGTAAACTAACACCCCCTATGTCTCAGGGCGCGAACTAACCGCCATCAAAGCGCGAGCGCATCGGACCTGCCCAGGGTTCAACCCCTCATTCTCTGGATCTGGCGTGAGCGGTGGCCTCCACTGACGGGAGTGGAGGCCACCGCTCACGCGCTCGCAGGGCTGCCCTTAGTCGTCGTCGTGGTGACGGCGGTGGTGGTGGCGACGCTCGTGCCTGCGGTCACGGTCACGGTCACGATCACGGTCGTGGTCATGGTCATGGTCACTGCTAAAGAGACCACTTCTGAAGATGTCTGAGACTAACATTTTTACTCTCCTTCTTCTTTCTCTGGGAATTCTTCCCAGAGAAACGCTAAATTCCCCTCCATGTGCGATAAGCAGCCGACGGGACAAACGAGGTCAACGTCAGCGGATGCCGCATTGACTCGAAGCGGCGGCGCTCGGTCATGGAATCGCCCTACCGTCGGGTAGTTCTGACCACGGCCGACATCACCCCGAACGTTAGTGCGATACTCCAGACTCCATCACTTCACCTAACGCTTCGAATACCAGCGCCACCTACCTGTGCCACCTGTACAGTTGCCCGAGGGATAATTCCGCTTGCTTATCCTTGTTCAGGATGCCGGACATCCAGGGGCCGGTCATCATCCCCACAGATCATCTTCCATGTACCCCAGGACATGGAGCACGAGAAGTTTTCTACATCTGTGGATGACTGTGGGTAACCCGCTAGCGGAGATGGCACCACAGGCACTGAACTATTGCTCGCCAGTGGGCTCGTCCGGTCAACCACGGTCAACGGGCGATCGTGGTTTGACCCCAGACCAGGTCCCCTACTGACGGGCCCTGATCGGGAACGCGGCGCTGGCCTTACCCGACGCCCGCACCGGGATGACCGGCATTACCAGCGTCAACGGGTGCTGGGCGTCGTGCAGCACACTCTGATGGGCGACATCGAGCGGGAGTGGCACTGGCTGTGCATCTGGGGGCTACGCGGCTGATGGCGGAACGGACGAGCGCTACCCCGCTGGGGCGCAGTGCCGAACCCACTTACTCGGCGCTTCCCCGGACGACCTCACCGACGCACTCCGGGAAGCATCCGCGCCCCGCGGCGGGTGGCCCGGGCGAGCGACGGCATGGTCCGGTGGGTGATGCCAGGAGCATGAGAACACCGCCGTAGCGTCGGTTTGCCCTGTTGCAGCCCTGGAGCCGACGGGAGAACGTTCCCCGGACGTCTCTGCTGCCGGTTACGGTGAGCCGTCGCTCGTATTCGGTCATCGGAGGGGCAGCTATGGGGATTGAGCAGCAGGGCAATGCGGTGTTGGGGATGCTGCTGGCGGAGCTCGGCTGGTCGCCCAGCCGGTTGGCCGAGGCCGTCAACGGCGTGCTCGGGCCCGGCTATGTCGCTCGCAGCACCGTCTCGGAATGGCTGCACCAGGATCGGGTGCCCTGCTCGACATGCCAGGCGCGCTGGATACCCGCCCGCCGTACCTGGTCTGGTTCGGGCCGGCCGAGCTGGAGTCAGCGCGCCCAGGACACGCTCACCCTTGTTGCGGTGACCTCTCGCGCCGCTGCTGGACAGCAGCGGAGAAGATACTTGGGCGCACAGCCACCGATCCGGCCAGCATACCCGGCGCTGCGCGCTGGTGCTGCGCCGGCTGGAAGCCGACCTCGCCGCACTGCCCCCACCCACCGCCCGGCACCTGTCCAGTCCCTACACGATCAACTCCGCGCCACCCACGCCGCCTGACCCGTCACCAACGTCGTTCGCGGTTGAACGTGACGACCCCACCACCGCCGGACGAGGGTAAACTTCCCCGCAGGCGAAGACCGAAGTCAGGCAGCGGTGGGGTGTGGATCGCCCGGTAGCCGAAGGGTGACGTCGGTGTCGTCCAGGGAGGCGACGATCTTGACCGTGCCCCCCAACGCAGTGATGTAGGCGCGCACGCTGGCCACTGTCAGACTGTCCACGTCGCCGCGCTCCATCGCGCTGACCCGGGCCTGGCTTACCCCCATCTCCTCAGCCAGCTGGGTTTGGGTCATCCCGGCCTTACCGCGCAACTCCGCCAAGCGGTATCCGGCGACATGGGCGTCCTGCTCGATCTGGGCCCGTGTGAGGGCGTCCTGGGTCACCTGCCCGGACTCCAGAGCCTCGGCGCGCACCTGCTCCCAGGGAATCATCTCGGTCATCTCCCGTCCCTTCCTTCCAGTGCCGCGACATGCTCGGCGAACCGTCACTCGGCCAGCGGGATGGCCCGCTGATACCAGCGTGACCACTCCCGCGCCTTATCGCCGCCCACCAACAGCACCGCCTGCCGCACCGGGTCGAACGCAAACAAGATCCGCACCTCGCTGCGCCCCGACGATCCCGGACGCAACTCCGTGAGGTTCTTCACCGCGCTGCCGGTCAGCGGGCGCTGCAGAACAGGCCCATACTCGGCAAGAGCGTCGATCGCCGCGAACACGCACGCTATGGTCTTCTCATCCAAAGTCCACATCCATGCCTGACCTCCGGATGCACCAGCACCGACCAACCCACAAAAGCCGACCATAACATATATATTTTATTCGCAGTTCAGGAGCCCGATGGACCGAGACTGCGGACCCCGGTTCGACGCCGGCAGCCGCTGTTCGTCCTGGCCAGCTGCCGCGCACGAGGTGGCCCGGTCCACTCCCGCCGCCGTGCGCGCTGGCCGCCAGCCGGTTCGCGCTGGCCCAAGCGGCGGCCGGGAACGCGCGCGGCTTCCACGCCGCCGCTGACGAGGCCCGCGCCCTGCTCGACACCCCGGGCGCGCTGGACGCCCGCCCGACCTGACCTGGTTCAGGCCGGGTGCCTTGGAGGGTCAACTCGCCCAGGGGGCGCGCTCACCCTGGCCGGTGTCACCTCGCGGGAACGCCGCCGGCTGTCCGCCGTCCACTCCCGCCACTGCGCGCTGGTGCTGCGCCGGCTGGAAGCCGACCTCACCGTCCTACCACCCACCGCCCGGCATTCGTCCGGTCCCTGCACGACCAACTCCGCGCCACCCGCGCCGCCTGACCCGTCACCGCGCGAACGACGCTCCGAGTCCTCTGCCGACGACCTGGTCGTCCAGGACACGACGGACTCCGCCGGGGGGTGCAGCTGTGTCAGAGGGCGACCCGAGCACGAACCTGAGACGTCGGACCGGGTGCGGGATCGATGTGACCGGGGTCGGCGTGGGCTCCACAAGGTCTGGAAAGGTCGCTGTTAAAGTCCGCCACGCGCCCTTGGGTGTCGGCAGGCGTCGCTGCTGTGAGTAGCGGCCATGGACTCCGCACGCTCGTCCTGGAGGGTTTCGAGATGACGTTGGTTGGTCAGGATCCGCGCACTGTGGTGCACGATCTGGCGGCTGGTGTGGTGCCTCTTGACGAGCACGAGGCACAGGACAAGGCCACCACGTTGCGATGGGTTCGATCGGGCGCGCCGCTGTTTCGGATCGCCCGTCCGGCTACGCCTGACCAGCACTTGTGTGTCTACTTCGCCTTGTTCGATGAGGCGCGACGCACGGTCCTGCTGGTGGACCATGTGAAGGCGGGGTTGTGGCTGCTCCCTGGAGGCCATGTCGATGATGGCGAGGATCCGCGCACCACGGTGCTGCGGGAGGCATCCGAGGAACTGCGGATCGACGGTGAGTTCCACCTGCGGTGCGGTGACGATCCGCTGTTCCTGACCGTGACGAAGACGCGCGGCGAGCACAGTCACACGGATGTGTCGTTCTGGTTCGTGCTGGCCGCTGATCAGGACATGCGGATCGAGGCCGACCCGCGAGAGGCGAACGAGGTCCGCTGGTTCGCCCTGGATGACCCTGCGGAGTGGGCGCACGACCGGTTCGATCCGCACATGGCCCGGTTCCGCAACAAGCTCCTGGTCTGTCTGGGCACCCCAGTGCTCGTGGGCTAGCAGGTCACCACCGAATGGCCATCGCTCACCACAGGCGATGGCCATTCGGTGCCGCACGGTCAGGTCGCAACCCGATGGTGGTCAGTAGGGCAGCGTGATCGCTGAGTCTGTCGGCTCGGGTGGTGTGGTCGTAGGCGCAGGTACGAATCTCGCCAGCCGCGACGCTGATGAGGCGTGATCCGCTATACCCCTGCCGAGTGGGACACGTTCATCCCTGGCGTGACAGCCGACGAGTTCGACCCCGGCAGCCGCTGACCCCAGCGAACCCGAGCAGGTCCCCCTACTGGCGGGCCCTCATCGGGAACGTGGTGCTGGCCTGGCCCGATGCCGATGCCGGGATGACCGGGAGGACCAGCGCCGACGGGTGCTGGGCATCGTGCAGGACAGTCTGGTGGGCGACCTGCGTCGCCGTGCTCTCCCCCAGCCACGACCCGGTGTTGGGATTCGGGTCGAACTGCGGGAAATCGCTGGAGGAGATCTCCACGCGGATCCGGTGGCCGGTGCGGAACAGGTTGCTCGTCGGCCACACGGTGATCGTGTACTGGTAGACCTTGCCCGGCTCGATCAGCGTCGGTGCACTGCTCGACTCGCGGAAGCTGGCGCGTTGAATGCCGTTGTTGAGGTTGACCGCGGTGCCATCCGGGTGCACGTTGACCAGCTTGGCGGTCCAGTCGGTGTCGGGCGCCGACGAACTGGCGTAGAGCGTCACTGTGATCGGCCCGGTTACCTCGGTGTCGCTGGGCAGCGGCGGGGTGGTGTAGACCAGCACGTCCGGTCGCTGCTCGACGGACCGCTGATCATAGGGCCCCTGCGAACCGCCCGGAGCAGCGCAGCACGAGTGACCTCCCACGCTGGGCACGGGGTTGCGTGGGTCGTAGTCGTAGGTATCGGGTTGCTGCCCGGTAGCCGGCAGGCTGGTGACCAGCTGGCCGTCACCCCGCACCGACGAGGCATGCCCGTCACTGGACAGATAGTAGCTCGCCCACTGCGTGCCGGGCAGCGGCCAGGCCGACGCGGTTTTCCAGACGTTGGCCCCCATCTCGAAGTAGTTGATCGTCGGTCCGTTACTCACACCGTTGCCGATCCCCTTGAGAAAATGATCCCACCACGCCAGCATCAGCTCGTTGATCGGGCTGTTGCCGACCGGCCCGATCTGCTTGAGCATCGGTGCCACGGTACTGTCGGGCCGACCCCAGCCGATATGATCCCAGGGGCCGATCACGATCCGCTGGTTGGTGCGCGCCAATGCTGATCCACCGGAGCTGACCATGCCGGTGAAGTTGCGCACACCGCCGGTGAGGAAGGCGTCGTACCAACCCTCGACGTCCAACACCGGAATATTAATCGTGGAGTAGTACCGCTGCGGCTCCCACCGCTGCCAGTAGGGGCCGTCGGTGCGGTGCGCGACCCAGTCGTAGAAGTACGGCGCGACCGTGCCATCACCGGGATGCAACGGTGGAAAATTGCGATACGGGGCGTACCGCAGCCAACTGGCGATGTTCTTGCTGTCCTGCGTGAGCTGCTGGGCAACCTGGGTGTCACCACGATTCTTGGCCGCGGACAAGGCGATCGTGTCCATCACCCACGGCTCGATGAAATTCAACCGGAACGCGCCGTTCTCGTAGGTCCAGCCATCGTAGTAGTCCGACCCGGTGTTGGCCGGTACGATCGTGGCCAGGTGCGGGGGAGCGGTCTCGGCGGCCAGCCACTGGGTTGCACCGACGTAGGACGAGCCGTACATGCCGACCTTGCCGGATGATCCGGGCAGGGTCGCGGCCCACTCGACGCTGTCATAGCCATCGTTGCGGTCATTGGTGAACTCCGAAAACGTGCCGCCGGAGGCGAACTGGCCCCTGATGTCCTGGACAACCACCAGGTAGCAATGCGAGGCGAACCAGCCCGGACGCTGGTAGCGCAAAGGCTGGATCTGGGCGTCCTCTTTGCCGTACTGCGTCCGCACCAAGATCACCGGCACCGGCTGGGACGTGGAGGGCCGGTACACGTCGGCGCGCAGTGTGGTGCCGTCGCGCATCGGGACCGCCACGTTGGCCGTTTTCGTCACCGCGCACGGACCTGCACCCGACGGTGGTGGCCCGGCCACGGCACATGCCGCGGCACCCAGCAACATCCACACAACCGCCGCCGCCACCCCAGACTTCCGCAACCAGCGCACGACGCTCACCCCCCAACCGTCCACTACGGGTGTACACGGCTGGCAGCCAGCCGACAACATGCAGTGAGCGGACGCGGCGGTACCACCAGCGCGGACCGCCAGCGAGGAGCACCTACGTAGCTCCGATCGATCGAGTAAGTACCGGTAGACCATTCTAATCCGTATTGGTAGGCCATTGGTGCTGTCCATGGATCTCTTGACTCGTAGCTCTCACCTAGTGTTACTATCGGCGGGTCCGTAGCCCTGAAAGAGGCTCGGTGGCGGGGTACGATAAGGCAGGGGGGCCTGGACGTGCTCAACACAACCGTGGTGGCAACTCTAGTGACCACCAACTCAACGTTAGCTATGGCTAACGGAGCTGTGCCTTAGAGACAGCTCAAGACCCTAGAACCAACCACGGCATTGGCCGCCTTCACGAAGTCGGCATGCTTTTTCAACCGCCGCGCCATTTCCTAGGGTCATCACACACCTTGCGACGGTTGGCGACTCCGGGCGATCACTGAGGTGGATCACCCGAGGTCGCCCCAAACCTGCACATCGACAACCCGCACGCCACGGGCCAGATCAGGGACCCCGTGCGGACTACCGGGCTAACCCGGATACAGGAGGACAGGGCCGAGGATGAGCAGGCTGCAAGAGCGAGAGCTGGTTGTGGGGATCACCCCTTTCGAGGAGCCCAACGCCCCTCTTGTGGTGGCGCTCGCGCGAGCCGGTGCGGTGAGTGTGCTGGACCTGGGCCGGGACGCCAGCTGGGCGCGGGCCGCGCTGGCGGACGTCTGCCGATGGTGGCCCGGTGGTTTCGGGGTCCGGGTACCGGCCGAGTGCCCGCTGTCACCCGCCGAGCTGCCAGAGCAGGTTGAGGTGGTCGTGCACGGGCCCGGTTCGCGGTGGCCCTCCGAGCCAGGTCGGCGCTCGTTCGTCGAGATCACCTCGGTGGCGCAGGCACGCGCAGCGGTCCGGGCCGGGGCGTACGGGCTGATCGCCAAGGGCGCCGAAGCCGGCGGCCGGGTCGGTACCACCACGACGTTCGTGCTCCTGCAACAGGTGCTGGCCGATCCGCACATCCGCGTCCCGGTGTGGGCAGCCGGCGGGATCGGACCGCACACGGCCGCCGCGGCGATCGCGGGCGGCGCGGCGGCCGTGGTGCTGGACGCGCAGCTGGCGCTGGTGGCTGAGGCCGACCTGCCGGGCCAGGTGGCTGCGGCAATCCGGGGGATGGACGGCAGCGAAACCGCGGTCGTCGGTGGTCACCGCCTCTACGCGCGCCCCGACCTGCCCACCGCAGACCCCGACACGGTCGCGACCCGACTCGGCGCGCGGGACCTGGATGCGCTGCCGATTGGCCAGGACGGTGCGCTGGCCGCCGCGCTGGCGCAGCGGTATGTGACCGCTGGAGGCGTGGTGGCCGCGGTCCGCACTGCGGTCACCGACCAGTTGCGCACCGCCGCCCGATTGCACTCGACACAGCCGCTCGTGGTGCAGGGGCCGATGACCCGGGTCAGTGATCAGGCCGGATTCGCCGCGGCGGTGGCGGCCGCGGGTGGGTTGCCGTTTCTGGCGTTGTCCCTGAGCAGCGGCGAGCAGACCCGGATCCTGCTGGAACAGACCGCGGCCCTGCTGGGTGGGCGCCCGTGGGGGGTAGGCATCCTCGGGTTTGTCCCCCCTCAAGTCCGCGAGGCGCAGCTGGCCGCAGTGCACCAGGTGCGCCCACCGTACGCGCTCATCGCCGGGGGCCGGCCGGCGCATGCGGTGCCACTGGACGCCGCCGGGATCGAGACTTTCCTGCACGTGCCCTCCCCCGGCTTGCTGGACCGGTTCCTGGCCGAGGGGGCCCGGCGGTTCGTGTTCGAAGGCCGGGAGTGCGGCGGGCACGTCGGGCCCAGGGCCAGCTTCCCGCTGTGGGAGATCCAGCTGCAGCGGCTGCTCGGTTACGATGACACGCACGGGTGCGCCGATGCGCTGCGGGTGCTGTTCGCCGGGGGCATCCACGACGAGCGCTCAGCGGCCATGGTGACCACGCTGGCCGCTCCCCTGGTGGCGCGGGGCGCCCGGATCGGGGTGTTAATGGGCACCGCGTACCTCTTCACCGAGGAGGCGGTCACGGCTGGAGCGATCCGGCCGGGGTTCCAGCAGGCCGCGATGGCCTGCGAGCACACCGTGTTGCTGGAGACCGCGCCCGGCCACGCCACCCGCTGCGCGGACTCGCCGTACCTGCGCACGTTCACCGAGACCCGGGCACAGTTGGCAGCCGCCGGAGTGCCGCGCGAGCAGATGTGGGCCGAGCTGGAGCAGCTCAACCTGGGTCGACTGCGGATCGCCAGCAAGGGGCTGCGTCGCGACGGCGACGCGCTCGTCGTGGTGGACGAGGAAATCCAGCACCAAGACGGCATGGTCATGCTCGGCGAGGTAGCCACGCTGCGCTCGGCGAGCACCACAATCGAGACGTTGCACGCCCAGGTGACCAAGGGCGCGGCCAGCTTCCTCGCCGCCAGGGTCGCTGAGCTAGGTGTTGAGCCGACCAGCGGTGACCAGCCGGCCCACCCACCGGAAACGCAAGCCCCTCCGCTGGACGTGGCAATCGTCGGCATGGCTGGAGTGTTCCCGGGAGCCGAGGACCTGGCCAGCTACTGGGCCAACGTGCTGGCCGGGGTGGATGCGCTCACCGAGGTATCGCCCGATCGGTGGGACCCGGCGGTGTACAGCACGCCTGCGGCCTGCGGCGGCTTCCTGCCGGACATCCCATTCGACGCGCTGAGCTACGGCATCCCGCCGGCCGCGCTGGCCAGCATCGAACCGGTCCAGCTCCTGGCGCTGGAGGTAGCCACCCGCGCGCTGCGCGATGCCGGGTACGCGCGGCGGGCCTTCGACCGGGAACGCACATCAGTGATCTTCGGCGCCGAGGCGGGCGCCGATTTGGCCAGCGCGTACGGGTTCCGTTCGCTCTACCCGGCCTACCACGGGGCACTGCCGCCCGAGCTGGACGAGCAACTACCGAGGCTGACCGAGGACTCCTTTCCCGGGGTGCTGGCCAACGTGATCGCCGGCCGGATCGCCAACCGGCTGGACCTCGGCGGCGCCAACTACACGGTGGATGCCGCCTGCGCCTCCGCGCTGGCCGCCATCGACCTGGCCTGCAAGGAGCTGCGGGCCGGCACCAGCGCCATGGTGCTGGCCGGTGGCGCCGACGTGCACAACAGCATCCACGACTACCTGATGTTCACCTCGGTGCAGGCACTGTCGCCGACCGGCCGGTGTCGCCCGTTCGACGCCTCCGCCGACGGCATCGCGCTCGGCGAGGGCGTGGCGTGCGTGGTGCTCAAGCGGCTGGCCGACGCCGAACGCGACGGCGACCGGATCTATGCGGTGATCAAGGGGGTCGGCTCGGCCAGCGACGGGCGCTCGCTGGGGCTGACCGCGCCGCGCCCGGATGGGCAGCGCCGGGCGCTGGACCGCGCCTACCGGATGGCCGGGATCTCACCGGCCGAGGTCGGGCTGGTGGAGGCCCACGGCACCGGCACCGTGGTCGGGGACCGCACCGAGCTAGCGGTACTGACCGAGTTGTTCACCTCAGCCGGCACGCCGACCGGCAGCTGCACGCTGGGATCAGTGAAATCCCAGATCGGGCACACCAAGTGCGCCGCGGGGATCGCCGGGTTGATCAAGGCAGCGTGCGCGGTGCACACCGGGGTGCGTCCTCCAACCGGCCAGCTGCGGGACCCGAACCCGTACTGGGACCGCGGCGCCAGCCCGTTCTCCTTCGACGTCGCCGCGCGGCCGTGGGCCGCATCAGCGCGCCGGGTCGCCGGGGTGAGCGCGTTCGGGTTCGGCGGCACGAACTTCCACGCCGTGCTCAGTTCCTATGACGGGGCCCCCGGGCCCAGGCATGGGCTGGATGCGTGGCCGGCCGAGCTGTTCCTGTTCGCCGGTGCGGATCGGGCGGCGGCGGTCGCGGAGATGGACCGGCTAGCCGAGTTGCTCGCGGCCAATGACACCGCGGGTCGGCCCTGGCGATTGCGGGATCTCGCCCGGAATCTTTCAGACAGTGGCCCGCGAGTGTGGGCCGCAGTGGTGGCGCAGGACCTGGACGACCTCGCCATCAAGCTGGCCCAGGCCCGGGACAGCGCTGCCGCGGATGGCGTGTTCGTCGTGTCCGGCAGTGACACGCCGGACACGACGGCTGGCGCCGGTGTAGGTCAGGTCGCGTTCCTGTTTCCCGGGCAGGGCAGCCAACGCCCCGGCATGCTGGCCGACCTGTTCGTGACGTTCCCGCCGCTACGTCGATTCCTGGAGCTCGGCGACCGGTGGGCCGGCGCGATGTTCCCGCCGGCCGCGTTCAGCAAGGAGGAGTCGGCGCGAACGCGGGCAGCGCTGACCGACACCCGGGTCGCCCAGCCGTCGCTGGGAATCGCCGGGTTGGCCATGCATGAGCTCCTCACCTCACTGGGCGTGCACCCCGACCACCTCGCTGGACACAGCTACGGCGAGTTGGTCGCACTCACTGCGGCTGGTGCGCTCGACCCCGCTGAACTGCTGGAGCTGAGCGAAGCCCGCGGGCAGGCCATCCTCACCGCAGTCGGGGCCGATCCCGGCACGATGGCTGCGGTCACCGGGACGCCCGAGCAGGTCCGGGCCGTGCTCGGGGACGGACCGGTCGTGGTGGCCAACCACAACTCACCCAACCAGGCCGTGATCTCCGGGCCCACCCCGGCGGTGCAAGCCGCGCTGCACCGGCTCACCGAGAGGGGGCTGGCCTGCACGCGCATCCCGGTGGCGTGCGCGTTTCACAGTCCGGTGGTGGCTGGCGCAACCGCGGTTCTCGCCACCGAACTGGACCGCCGTACCGTCAGGTCACCGCGACTGCCGGTGTGGTCAAACACCACCGCGGCACCGTACCCGGCTGGACCAGCGGCCATCCGGGCCGCGCTGGCCGCCCACGTCGCTGAGCCGGTCCGGTTCGTCGAACAGGTGGAGGCGATGTACGCGGCCGGGGCGCGGGTCTTCGTCGAGACCGGCCCAGGCCGGGTACTCACCCAGCTGGTCGGCATGATCCTCGCCGACCGACCGCACGTCGCGGTCGCCACCGATGTACCGGGTGAGCCCGGCCTGCGACGGCTGTTGCTGGCGCTCGCGGAGCTGGCCGTCGCGGGGGTACCGGTCGATCCGGCCAGGCTGTTTCACGGCCGGGACACCCAGCCGGTGCCGGCATCTGGGCCTGCTCTGTCCTGCCGGCCCGGCTGGCTGGTCAACGGCCATCTGGTCAAGACCGCCGACGGGCACCACCTGCCGGGCGGGTTACGTCCGGCCCACCTGGTGGCCCACCAGGTGACTGAGCCACATTCTGGGCCAGAGGCCAGCGCCGAGGACGGGCGGAACGCGGCCGTCCTGGAATTCTTGCGCGGCACTCGTGAGCTTGTCGCGACTCAGCGCGAGATCATGCTCGCCTACCTGGGTACGACTGCGCCACTGGGTACGGTTGTGCCAGCCGCGTTGCCGGCTGCCCCAGTGCATCCCGCTACAGTGCATCCCGCTACAGCGCAGCCCACCACCGTTGCCGGCCAGATACCCGAACCGGGTCCCGCCGAGCCGGTCGAGCCAGCTGATCTGACACCTGAGACGGTGCTGGCCACCGTACAGTCCCTGGTGAGCGAACGAACCGGCTACCCAGTAGACATGCTCGCGGTCGACCTCGATCTCGAGGCGGACCTCAGCATCGACTCGATCAAGCGGACCGAGCTGATCGGCCTGCTCACCGACCGGCTCGGGTTAGCTCGTACCGGTTGTGCGCTGGATGAGTCAGTGATGGAAGAACTGACCCGGCTGCGGACGCTGCGCGGCATCGTCAGCTGGATCACCAACCGGACCGGCACGTCGCCCCCGGCCACACCAGCTCAGGCCACACCACCTCAGCGGGCACAACGTTACCTCGTCGAGGTCGCCGCATTGCCGCCGCTGGCCGAACCTCCCGACGCGCCGCTCATCGGGCGCCAGGTGACTATCGTCGGGGACGGAGCGGGCATCGCGCTGGAGCTGTCCGTGCTGCTGGAGCGACGCGGCGCCGAGGTAGGACTGTCGAGCCCTGAACAGTCCATCCCAGACCAGCACACCGAGGTGACTGGGGCTGATGCCCTCATCTACCTCGCCGCGCTGGACCGGGGCCGGGCAGCGGTGCTACCGGATGGGTTCGCCACGCTCCGGGACGCCGTTCTCGGCGGAGTCAGCCAGCTGCTCGTGGTCACCAGCTCGGGTGGCCGGTTCGCTCGGACACCCAACCCCAACGGGGTCGCCGGGATCGGGCTACCTGGCCTGGTCCGCACGATCGCCCGCGAGTTCCCGGATCGCCTTGTCCGGGTCATCGATGTGGACCCCAAGGAGGAGCCGGTCCACATCGCGGGGTACCTGCTGCGCGAACTGCTCACCCCGCGCTCCCCCACCGCGGTGGGCTACGCGGCCGGGAAGCGCGTCACTCTGCAACTCGCCGCCACACCGCTGGATCCAGGCACAGCCGGCCAGGCCAGGCTCGGGCCGGAATCGGTGGTGCTGCTCACCGGCGGCGCCCGTGGCATCACCGCCCGGGTGGCGATCGGCCTGGCCCTGGCCGGCTGCGGCCACCTGGAGCTGGTCGGCCGGACCCCGCCGCCGGCCGGCGACGAGGACCCGGTGACCATGGCGGCCGCCGACCGGGTCGCGTTGCGGCGGGTGCTGGCACAGACCGGACACCGCACGCCGGCCCAGATCGAGGCGGCGGCCAGCCAGATCCTCGCCGAGCGGGAGATTCGCGCGACGCTGGCCACTCTGGACAGAATCGGTGCCTCGGTGCGCTACTGTGCGGTCGACGTCCGGGACCAGGCGGCGGTGGCCGCCTTGGTGGATGGCGTGTATCGCCGCCATAACCGGCTGGACGGGATTGTGCACGGTGCCGGGGTCCTGGCCGATCTGCTGCTGGTTGACAAGACGCCCGAGGGCTTCGCCCGGGTGTGGGAGACCAAGGTCAACGGAGCCCGAGCGCTGGCCGAGGCGGCCAGGGCGGACCTGGGCTTTCTGGTGCTGTTCGGCAGCGTGTCGGGGGTGTTCGGCAACCGGGGGCAGGTGGACTACGCCGCCGCGAACGACGCGCTGGACACCCTGGCCAGGATCTGGGCGCCCCGCGCCAATGGCCGGGTGCTCACCGTGGACTGGGGGCCCTGGGCTGCACCCGACGACGGGACCGGGATGGTCTCCGCCGATCTGACCCGCGAGTACGCCCGGCGCGGGATCGGGCTGATCGAGCCGGACGACGGCGTCGCGTGCCTGCTCGCCGAGCTGGCCGGCGGCACCGAGCCCCAGGTGGTGTACATGTGCGCCGCCCCAACGTCATTCGAGGTCGGACACGATGGCTGAACCGGTCACCGCATTCGGCTTCGGCGGCATCGACGCACACGTCATCCTCAAAGAGCCACCGGAGACCACGCGGTCCCCGGTGATACGGCCAACCGGGGCGGAGCGGGTCCTGCTGTTGGCCGGGGCCAGCGTGGACGAGATGAAACGGCAGTTGGAGGCTCCGGACGCCGACCTGCTCGGCCGCGACAACGCGGGTTCGCCGCCGGAGGGCGGGCCGTGCCGGTTGGCGATCGTCGCGCCCACCGCGCGCAGGCTGACGCTGGCCCGCAGGATCGTCGCGCAGGGCGTGCCCTGGCGGGGGCGTCACGACGTCTGGTTCACCGGCGCGCCGCTGCACTCAAGGCATGCGCCAGGCCGGCTGGCCTTTGTGTTCCCCGGTCTGGAACAGGCGTTCACCCCGCAGGTGGATGACGTTGCCGACCACTTCAGGCTGGCCCGGCCGGAACTCGGCGACACCGCCGTGCTCGGCCTGCACGGGCTCGGTGTGCTCGCCGTCGGCCGGTTGCTCGACGTGGCACTGCGCGAGCTCGGCGTGATACCCGACCTGGTGGCCGGGCACAGTGTCGGGGAGTGGAACGCGATGATCGCCGCCGGTGTCCATCCGGCAGCGGCGGTCGAGGAACTCGGCGCCTCCTTCGACCTGGACGGGCTGCGCGTCCCCGGTCTGGTGTTCGCCGCGCTCGGCTGCGGCGCCGAGCAGGCCGCACACGTGATCCACGGGCTCGACGGCGTCGTGGTTTCGCACGACAACTGCCCGCACCAGTCAATCGTCTGCGGCGAGGAGGACGTGGTGGCCACCGTCCTAGACCGGTTGCGGGCACGCGGCGTCACCGGGCAGGTACTGCCGTTCCGGTCGGGGTTCCACTCGCCCATGTTCGCCCCGCACCTGGGCCCGATTCTGGACGCCTTCGCCCTCCTGCCGGTAGGTCCGCCGACCATCCCGGTCTGGTCAGCCACCACCGTCGAGCCCTACCCCGACGATCCCGCAGGCATCCGCAACCTCGCTGCCCGCCACCTGCTCGAACCGGTCCGCTTCGGCCCGCTGGTCCGGCGGCTGTACGAGACGGGCGTGCGGGCCTTCATCCAAGTGGGCACCGGCAGTCTGCCCGGGTTCGTGGCCGATGTGCTGGAGGGCTCGGCACATCTCACGGTGTCCGCCAACACGGCCAAGCTATCCGGTCTCGACCAGCTCCGGCGGGTCGCCGCCGCGTTGTGGGTGGAGGGGTGGGCACCCCGGTTCGATCGGCTGCCGACCAGCTCACCGACCCTTGTCCGGGACGTACCCGCCCCGCCGGTGGAACCGCGCACCGCGCGGCATCTGGTGCTCGCCGAGTTCGAATCGGTGCTGCGGGACGCGACGGCCGCCGCCCGCGCCGTCGTCGATTCCTGGAGCGCCGCTCGCACCCGGCCGGCTCCCCGGACCCACGCCACGACCACCCGGGTGCTGTCCCTTGACACTATGCCGTACCTGGCCGACCACTGCCTGGTCCGGCAGCCGGCGGAGTGGCCCGAGGCTGCGGACCGCTATCCGGTCGTGCCGCTGACCACGATGCTGGAGCTGATGATGGAGGCGGCCCACGACCTTGTCCCGGGCCGTACCGTGATCGGCGTCCGGGACGTCCGAGCACTGCGTTTCCTCGCGGTCGCCCCGCCGGTCACAGTGACGGTCACTGCCGCGCTGGACACCGACGGCAACGTCGGAGTGGTGATCGACGGCTACGCGCGCGGCACGGCCCTGCTCGCCGATGGCTACCCCGTGCCTCCGGACGGGCCCGACCGAGCGCTGCGCGGTGAACGCCCGTGCGAGGTCACCGCGGCGGCGCTGTACGAGGACCGTTGGATGTTCCACGGCCCCCGGTTCCAGGGCGTTTGCGAGCTGGGCCCGATCGGCGATGACGGCGTCCGGGGGGTGTTCGCGGCCTCGTCTGTGCCGGGCGCGCTCCTCGACAACGCCGGTCAGCTCCTCGGTTTCTGGATCATGAAGCAGATGTCCGCAAACCGGCTCGCCTACCCGGCCTCGGTCGAACGAGTGCGCTGGTACGGGCCGCGACCGCGCCCTGACGATCGGGTCTCCTGCGTGGTCCGGATTGGCGCGATCACCGACACCGAGGTGGTCGCCGACCTGGAACTGCGGGTCGGCGGGCGGCTATGGGTCCGCATCGACTGCTGGACCAGCCGGCGGTTCGGTACCGATCACGTGACCTGGCCGGTGTTCCTCTTCCCGGAGCGCCACCGGATCGCGCAGCGGCAGGCCGGCGACTGGTTCCTGGTCCGAGACCGGTGGGTGGATCCGGGCTCGCGGGAGCTGATGATGCGCCAGTACCTGGGCCCCGCCGAGCGCGCTGAGTACGCCCGGCGCAACCCGCGGGCAGCCCGGCAGTGGTTGCTGGGCCGGATTGCGATCAAGGACGCGGTCCGGCAGTGGCTGTGGGACACCGGCGCCGGTCCGATACACCCGGTGGAGATCACCGTCGGCAACGACGCGTCGGGACGGCCCTGGGTGGCGGGCCCGTTCGCCCGACAATTCACAGAGCCGCCAGAGGTGTCGCTGGCGCATACCGGGTCGCTGGCAGCCGCACTGGTCGGCACTCCAGGACGCTCACCCGGGATGGGTCCCGGGATAGGTATTGACATCGAGCAGATCACCGACCGCGACGAACGCACCGTGGCGGCGATCCTCACCGACGCTGAACGACGCCTGCTTGACGGGGTGTGCTCATCGGTAGTGGAACGACCAAGCTGGGTGACCCGGTTCTGGACCGCCAAGGAGGCCGTCGCCAAGGCCGCAGGCACGGGGCTGGGCGGGCGCCCGCACCAGTTCGAGATCACGCGAGTAGACGCGGACCGGCTGCTGGTGACGGCTGGCGACGGGGCGCCCAGCCGCTGGGTGCAGACCGAGCTGGGCGCTGAGGTTGAGCCGTACGCGGTGGCCTGGACCCCGCTGGAGGAAGGAACCTCTTATGACAATTGAGCAGATATTAGCTGACGTTCGCGCCATGGTAACCGAGATCATCGGCACGGAATATGCCCTGAGTCTCGACATCGGGATGGATACATCATTCGACGCGGATCTTGAACTGGAGAGCATCGAATTCGTCAAGCTGTCCACGATGCTCGCCGAACGGTACGGCGACCGGGTCAACTTCGTGGCTTTCCTCGCGACCAAGGAACTCGACGAGATCATTGACATGACGGTCGGCGAGGTAGTCACCTACATTGCGAACTGTTCGGCTCTCGCGAGCGCGATCGATGGCTGAGATCGTCGCGCGCGGCGTCCGCTTCCACGTCCAGCGGCTGACGCCCCGCCACGGACCATGCCGACCGGAGCATCCGGTCGTGTTCATTCATGGGCTGGGTATGGACAATTTGTCCAGCTTCTACTACACACTGGCCAATCCAGTGGCACAAGCTGGCGCTGAGGTCATCCTGTACGACCTTCGCGGCCACGGTCTGTCCGAACGACCGCGTACCGGCTACCAGGTGCGGGACTCGGTCGCCGACCTCGCCGCCCTGCTCGACGCGCTGGCCATCGAGGGGCCAGTGCACTTAGTTGGCAACAGCTATGGGGGCATAGTGGCGCTTGGCTTCGCGGTCGCGCACCCCCACCGGGTGGCGAGCATGGTGCTGATCGAGGCTCATTTCAGCGTGGCTGGCTGGGCCGAGCAGATCGTGGCCGAGCAGTCCACGATCGACACCGTCCTTGCCGGGGACGCGCTGCGGAGTTGGCTCCACCAGCTCGGCCGCAAGGTCACCCGGCTGACGGAGATGGCCGACGATCTGCTTAACCGCACCACATTCCTGGCCGATCTGAAGGCCGTGCAGCCAATTCCGATGAGCCGGCTGCATACCCTCACCTGCCCGGTGCGGGCCATTTACGGCGAGCACTCAGACGTCGTTGACTATGCCCGCGAACTCGACACATACCTGCCACACTGCGTGCTGACAGTGCTGGCTGGCTGCGGTCACTCGGTGCTCATGGACGCCACACCCGCGCTGCGCGAGATCGTCCTGGACTGGTTCGCCACCCAGATCCCCTCGGGTGTCCGGTGAGCCGGTTCCTGTTCGTGGTGCCACCGCTGGTCGGGCACACCCTGCCCACAGTCGCCCTCGGCCGGGAACTGGCCGACCGCGACCACCAGGTCGCCTGGGCCGGGCACGCCGGGACCCTCGATCCGTTGCTGCCACCGGGGAGCACGCTGATCCCGATCGAAGCGGACTTCGGTGGCGAGACGCTGGCGCAGGTCTTGCACCGCTGGCGGGGCCTGCGCGGGGCTGCCGCATTCCGGTCCTTGTGGGCCGATCTGCTGATCCCGCTGGCGACCTCGATGGTGCCCGGCGTTGCGGCAGCAGTGGACAAGTTCACCCCGGACGTCCTAGTCGTTGACCAGCAGGCGGTGGCTGGCGCGCTGGTGGCCCGCCAGCGCGGGCTGCCGTGGGCGACCTCGGCCACCACCTCGGCGGAACTGACCGACCAGTTCGCCACCATGCCCAAACTCGGGGCGTGGGCACGGCAGTGCCTGGTCGAGTTCCAACGCGGCTTCGCCGTGTCAGATCCTGTCGACCTGCGGTTTTCCGATGATCTTGTGCTGGCGTTCACCACGTCGGCGCTCCTCGGGCCGGTCTGGGGCTTCCCAGACCACTACGTCTTCGTAGGCCCCTCGATCGGTGTCCGGCCCGGTGCACCTGAGTTTCCGTGGGACTGGCTCGATCCGGACCGTCAGCACGTCCTCGTCTCGCTGGGCACCCTCAACCGGGAGGTCGGCCAGCGGTTCTTCGCCACCGCGGTGGAGGCGGTGGCGCCGCTGGCGGACCGCGTGCAGGTCATCCTCGCCGCCCCGCCTAACGTGGTCGAACTGCCGCCCGAGCACGTCTTGGTCCGTGAGTTCGTCCCGCAACTCGACCTCCTCCCGCACCTGCACGCGGTGGTGAGCCACGCTGGGCACAACACGGTCTGCGAAGCCCTGGCGCACGCCGTGCCGCTCGTGGTAGCCCCGATCCGCGACGACCAGCCGGTGATCGCTGGACAGGTCGTCAACGCCGGCGCCGGCGTCCGGGTGCACTTCGGCCGGGTCGGCGCCACCGAGTTGCGCAACGCCATCACGACCGTGCTCGATGATCCGTCCTACCGGACTGCGGCCCAGCGCGTACAGACCTCGTTCGCCGATGCCGGCGGCGCCACCACCGCGGCCACCCACCTGGAGAAACTCACATGAGCGATCCCTTCGAAGCCCGCCGAGAGTACTACCAGGCGGAGCTGGCCCGTGGCGTCGGACGCTTCCTCGAACCCCGCCGGGATACCTGTCCCTGGTGCGGGTCCACCGACTTGTCGGTACGGCTGCGGACCTCCGATCTCATCCAGCGCAAACCCGGCCGGTTCACCCTGGAGCGGTGCGGGACCTGCCGGCACATCTTCCAGAACCCCCGGCTCACCCCGGCCGGGCTGGACTTCTACTACCGGGACTTCTACGACGGCCTCGGGCAGGAACTGATGGAGGAGGTATTCAACGCGGCCGGGCGCTCCTACCGCGGGCGGGTCGACATGCTCAAGCCGTTCACCACGCCCAGGGCATGGCTGGACGTCGGCGCCGGCCATGGCCACTTCTGCAAGCACGCGCGCGAAGTCTGGCCGGACACGGTGTTTGACGGGTTGGACCAGAGCGTCAGCGTTGAGGAGGCGCAACACCGCGGCTGGATCGACCACGGCTACCGGGGGGAGTTCGTCGCGCTCGCCGGCGAGCTGGCCGGTCGTTACGACGTGGTCAGCATGCACCATTACCTGGAGCACACCCGCGAGCCGTCCACCGAGCTGGACGCCGCCACCAAGGCGCTCCCGACCGGCAGCTACCTGCTGATCGAGCTGCCCGACCCCGAGTCATCCTTCGGCCGTGCACTCGGCCGCTGGTGGATGCCGTGGTTCCAGCCGCAGCACCAGCACCTGATCCCGGTGCGTAACCTGGTGCGGGCGCTGGCCGACCGCGGGTTCTCGGCGGTGGCCATCGAACGTGGCGCGGCCCACCAGGGCGGCGACCTGTTCTTCGGTCTGGCGCTCGCACTCACCGCCGTCGCCCCCGACCTGAGACTGCCGTGGTTGGCCACCGAGCCGACCCGCTGGCGGCGACTCCGATACACGACCGTGTGGGCCGTGGGCCGGCCGCTGCTGGTGATCACGTACCTGCTCGACGAGCTGCTCCGCCAGGTGGTGCGCCGCACCCGCGGCGGCAATACCTATCGGGTGCTGGCCCGCAAGGAGGGCTGACGGTGACCGCGACGGCCAAGCCAGGCGACCTGTCGGTGACGGCGCTCTATACCTCCCAGGTGTGGGCGTGGGGTGGGCTCTCACACGCGCATCTGTTCGCGAGCTCGGATGCCAAGCGCGTGTTCGACACGACCAACGCGGCGCTCGCGGCAGCGAGGATCTTCAATCGCACGCTCGCGCCGCTGCGCCATTCGCTGCTCCATCGCCACACGATGATCGATCATCTGATGCGCGCGTCGGGTTATCGACACGTCATCGAACTGGCGGCGGGGCTTTCTCGACGAGGCGCCGCCGCGACGAGCGACACTCGCGTGCGGTACACCGAACTCGACTTGCCGCCCGTCGTCGAGCGCAAACGCGACCTCCTCCAGCGCACCGACGAGGGTCGCGCGGTGCTCGCGCGGCCAGGGTTGCGCATCATCGAGGGCGACGTCGAGACCGTAGCGCTCGAACCGTTCGTGCAACCCGGCGAACCGGTGTTCGTGATCGCGGAAGGTCTGATGATGTACCTGGCCGCGGACGCTCGCCATCGCCTGTTCACGAAGGTGAGCCAGCTCGCGGCAATCACGGGAGAGCTGCGATTCGTCTTCGATCTGACGCCGACCTGCGAGGAGCCCAAGCCGGGCGTCGTCGGGCGGATGCTGGAGGCGGCGATGAAACGGTCCACCGGTGGGCGGGGCTTCGAGCGCGACGCGCCGACCCGCGACGACATCATGACCGCGCTTCGCGGGGCGGGCTTCGACGACAGTGAGGCCGTCGCGTCGAGCGATCTCGCGCACGGGTGGAACTTGCCGGAGCCCGATCGGCGAACGCACGTCGTGCTGTTCGTCGCTCAAGCACGGAAAGTAGTGAGCTAGCCTCGCTCTGTAACAATGGCCTGTCGGGAACCGATTCTTCCGGTACCGGCCACCGATGCTTCCGGTACCGGCTCCTGGACGTAGCGGCGGCTGACTGAAGCGCCAGCTTCCTGAGAGAGGCGGACATGGTCCTAACCCCCACAGTCCCCCAGCTCCAGCAGCCCGCCTCTCCCGCAGGCAGTGCGGTGCCAGCGAACCCGCCCCTCACGAAGCGTCGGTGGCTCAGCACTGGGACGGTGTCGCTGTTCATCATCGTCATCGTCGCTAACCTCACCATGATCGCCATCATCACCCACCACGGCGATCCATCCACGACGGCCACAGCGCACTCCCAGGGGCAGGCGCTCCCCCCACCGGCCGATCCGCCGGGTCTCGCGACCACCTTTGGCGAAGGAAAGTTCACGGTAGGCACGGACATCGCCCCGGGTACCTACCGCACCACCGGACCGGCCGGCCACTTGGACTGCTACTGGGAGCGCCTCAAGCACACCAGCGACGGCACTGACTCGATCATCGCCAACAACCTCGGGCCGGGTCCGGCCACCGTGACGATCGACCACAACGACGGCGCGTTTCAGACCCGCTGGTGCAACACCTGGACAAAGGTCAGCTGACCGGGTAGGTATTGCCTTCCCCATCCACGTCGTACACCTCGGTCGCGGGAGTTGCCAGCAACAGCTCAGCCATCTCGCGCTTCAGGACAGTCAGGCGGCTTTCCTGCTGCTCGGTCCGCTCCTTGATACGCGCCAACGTAATGAACTCCTCCCCCACGTATCCCTCACGAAGAACCACCGTTACGCTGCGCCCCCGGTAACCGAGCCGGAAAACGAAGCGCTCGCGCGTCGGACCCAGTTCGGGACGCGCTAATGCATCATCGATGACATACCGGCCCTCCGTCACCGCACGGATGACCATTTCGAACGCGTCGCGGGCGCCCGGGCCGGCAAAGGCCGTCTCGACCTCGATCTCGCGGCGTTCCGGCAGGCCCCCCGGCTCAAGGAGCGGCAACGCCCGTTCCATCACCTTCACTGCGTGGGCCACGCCCCCGGGAGAGCCCGGACCGTGGTAACGCATCAGGTCCTCGAACGTATACGCCAGCGGGCTTGCCTGGTCCACGACCTCGATTGTGCTGATCACCCGAACACCTCCACAGCTGCTGACACTTCTCCCCGGCACAGCGTGCGCCAGGCGACGCGAATCTCAGGCACGATGGTGGCATCTGCCCGCCCAGCCGAACGGTAAACCATGGTGTGGGTTCGTGATCATCGACGTTGATCGCGCCCGGCGCGACACCCCAGGTGCGAGCCGGGTAGCGCACCTGAACAATGCTGGGGCGGCGCTACCGCCGGCACAGGTCACCGAAGCGGTCATCGCCCACCTCCGCCGGGAAGCCGAGCTCGGCGGGTACGAGGCAGCGGCAGCTGCCGCTGAGCAAGTCCAGGCAACGTACACGGCGATCGCCCGGCTGATCGGCTGCGAGGTGGATGAGGTCGCGGTCGTGGAGAACGCGACCCGGGCCTGGGATATGGCTTTCTACGCCATGTCGTTCCTGCCGGGCGACCGCATCCTCACCGCCCACGCTGAGTACGCCAGCAACGTCATCGCCTTCCTGCAGGTCGCCAGCCGCACCGGCGCAGTCGTGGAAGTCGTCGACGATGACGAGCATGGCCAGATCTCCGTCGCCGACCTGCGCCGTCGCCTTGATGGCGGTGGCCGCGCCGGCGAGGTGAAGCTCATCGCCGTGACCCACGTGCCAACACAGGGTGGGCTGGTCAACCCTGCCGAGGAGATCGGCGCGGTCGCCCGCGAGACCGGGGTGCCGTTCCTGCTCGATGCCTGCCAGTCAGTGGGTCAGCTGCCTGTCGACGTCCAGCGCATCGGCGCTGACCTGCTCTCCGCAACTGGGCGTAAATATCTGCGCGGCCCACGCGGCACCGGCTTCCTCTACGTACGTCGCTCAATCCTCGACCATCTCGAGCCACCGTTCCTCGACCTGCACGCCGCAACGTGGACAGCGCCCGAACGCTACGAGATCCGTCCGGACGCGCGGCGCTTCGAGAGCTGGGAGACCAACTACGCCGGTAAGATCGGTTTGGGGGTCGCCATCGACTATGCCCTCTCCTGGGGACTCGACGCCATCGAAGCCCGCGTCACCGCACTCGCCGAGGGTCTGCGGACTCGGCTACGCACCCTCGACGGCGTGCACGTGCATGACCAAGGCCAGCGCCGCTGCGGCATCGTCACCTTCACCGTTGACGGTGTCCCCGCCCGGGATGTGCAACGCCGACTTGCCGCCTCGGGGGTGAACACCAGCGTCTCCCACGCCGGCTCCGCCCGCCTGGACCTGCCCCGTCGGGGCCTGTCCGAGCTGGTGCGCGCCTCGGTGCACTATTACAACACCGAGGACGAGCTCGACCGCCTCGTCACCGCGCTCCCCCGCGCCACCACAACCGGCTAAGAACCAATGATCAAGCGTGCTCCGGAATGCTGCGTGGGCTGTCTCCGTGAGGTACCTGGTGAGGTAATGGGGGAGGCATCTGGGACAGTCCCTGGAGGAGTTGCTGAACCGCGACGGGCACGGTGAAACCGGTGGGCCCGACGCTGACGCAGGACCAGCGACCGTCGCTGACCACGGGCACGCCGGCGTTGGCCATGCTTTCCACGATGTCACCGGCGAGGTAGCTGTGGCGCGCGTCCCAGACCCGTTGCCGGTCGGTCTGATCGAGGGTGGCCCACCACTGGTGGGCAAGTTGCAGAGGATTACTCATCGCGGAACCACCTTCTGGGTAGTCGTTGTTGAGCGGCATGGCTCGCCGCGGCACGGCCGGGTCAGTGAGCGCCGTTGCCCGCGGGCCGATATCGGCCGGTATATGGGTTTCCCGCCTGGACCGTCCTAGCAGGGGACGGCGTTGCCGCCGGCGGTGGCGGCGGTAGCGTCGAAGAGTTGTTTCACGAGTTGGCGCTGGGTGGCGACAAGTTCGTCGACGACCTGGCGCTGAGCCTCGAGCAGCTTTTCGAATGGGTTGTAGGCGAGGGCGACTACCGTCGCGCCCTCCGGGAAGCTCGGCGCGGTGGTGCCAAGCTTGCGGGCCAGGTCGGCCCACACCTGCAGCGATCTGAGTGAAGTGTCCTGTCCTTGGCGTACGAGCTGGGCCATCGAGTCCTGAGCCTGCTGGATGCTCGTGTCCGCGGCAGCGGGGGCCTGCTCAGGGGCAGGGCGCACGACGGCGTGCACCGGGCGAGGGTCTCGGTCGTCGCGGGCGTCGGCGATCAGCCGGTCGTCTTTGATCTGAGTGGACATGCTGTTGCTCCCGGGTGTCAGGGATGCTGGATGTGCCGTCCGCATACCACCGTGCCCACCGCTGGCGACGTGCGCAAGCACTGTCACAATAAATCAAGGTAACGGTCTGGTCGCCCACCGTGGGAACTCGGCATGCCGGATCGCCTTTGAGGAGTGCGCCACCACCCCGCCCCGCTGACACCTGCCAGCTCGCCCGCGCTGCCCTCGATGACGCGGCGGCCCGTGCCGCAACCACGGCAGGTGACACCAACCGCACGCGAGCTCCGATCGAAGCCGCGCGGCTGGTCGCCCGCACGGTGAGGGCTGCCCCCTAGCCAAGGATGGCGGCGGAACGTTCTACTGGTAAGCAACGAGAGAACTCACGCCGAACCGCATCTAGTTAAGGAAGAGTGTATTGAAATGAATTTCATCCTGATCGTTCTGACGGCAACCCTCCTGGTCGGCGTGCT
Source organism: uncultured Actinomycetota bacterium (assembly GCA_963822695.1). Taxonomy (GTDB): domain Bacteria; phylum Actinomycetota; class Actinomycetes; order Mycobacteriales; family Pseudonocardiaceae. The sequence continues at coordinate 170,267 of CAWGJH010000016.1, read as the reverse complement.
CATAGGATCGACGCTTAGCGAGCAGCTGCTACAGGCGCGAACTAGACGGCAAGCAGTCGCGCAGCGCTCCCTCAATAGTCAATGGCAAGAGCTTGAGCGTCAATGGCGAGAGCTTGAAACCGCACGGCAAGAGGTTGCTCAACGACGAGACGTGATTCGAGCACAGACAGTTCGTGCTGGCAATGGGACCCCCGGCCACCAGTAGCGCGGCCCCTGTGGCGCGGAGTGGCTACTGGTAGGTCAGGAGATCGACGCGGTCAAAGTGCAGCAGGTCGGAGGTGAGGGATTCGCCGTAGGCGGCGACGAGCTCGTCACGCAGCACGGGGACGACGGTGACCGTGAGCTCGGCACCGCCGGATAGGGCGCGGCGTAGCGCGTCGGTGACCACCACGCGTTTGCTGAGGGTGCTCAGCTGGTGCTGGGGGCGCAGATCCCGGGGACGGCGCTCGGTGGGCACCTCGCAGTGGCCCTCGTCACCGGCGCAGCCCCCGTGTCCGAAGATGTGGAAGGAGCCCGCGTAGCCGTGCTCGTCATCGGTGGGAGTGGCGGCGTCAGCGGCGGTGTGGTTGAAGAACAACCGCGCGGTGAAACTGGACCGGGAGTGATCCACACCGTGGAATTCCAGGTCGGCTCGGCGGAAACCGCCGGTGGGTGCCCGCAGGGTCATCGTGACCGGGTCCGATACGGCGACCACGCTCATCAGGGTGCCTCCTGGCCGCTACGAGCCCGCGGGTGTCGCGGAGCTGACGGCAGCGGCGTAGTCATATCCCAGGGTAGCTATGTCGAACGTCTGGCGGACGGTCATGGTGAACGGAGCCAGCACGGTGTCCAGCAGGCTGGTGTCGGGACCCGCTCCTGGGTGGGCGAGCTGCCACAGGTACCACAGCCGGTTGACCATGGCATGGTGCGCCCAGAAGATCGGGTCGTAGGCGGCCAACGGAATCAGTCCCATCGTGCCGCCCACCCAGGTGTGCACCCCGTTGTGGATGTCCTCCAGCCGGGTGGTGAAGTCGGTGAAGTCCGGGGCCGTGAGCACGTCACTGACCTGCGCAGGGCTGGGGAGCCCGGAGGGGTCGTCGGGCTGGCGCGAGGTGACCTGCACCGCCGGCAGCCCGGCCTGGTCGAACTGTTGCTGCGGGATCCCGGTCACCGGGCCGGTGGCGAGCGGGTTCGCGGTGCTGTCGGCGAGTTGGGCGGCGCCGTAGGAGCCGGGAATCCCGGCCTGGGTGGTCCAGTCCCACCACGGCAGCCCGGCATCGGGGACCTGGTCGAGTAGGTACTGCTCGAAGAAGTACAAGTACGCGCGGTGCCAAGGCAGGAACAAGAGGTTGCCGTGCTGACAGTATATCGGTAATGGCAGTCCGTGGATACCGGCCCAGTGCCCGTACCCACGATCATCGTTGAGTGCTTCCATCGCCAGGAAACCCTGGCGCAGCCCGGTTAGCGCGGAATCGTCGAGCTCATCCACGCTCCGCCGGCGCCGCAGCGTCGCCAACCCCGTTCCGGGCCCAGTCACGAATGTGAACAGTAGCGATGACGCCACCTACACGCGAGACTCCAAACGGGTCCATCCTCCCGTGACGTGACGACAACTCTCGAGACTACAGCCGTGCGACGCCTCAATACGTACTTGTGCGTACTGCAACCGGAATGGATCATCACCTATAAGCCGTTCAGCTCTAGCGGCACGCTTGCAGCTCTTTCTCCTGGATTACCAAGGCCTTAGCTGGCCCACTCAGCGGGCGTAGCACGTTTCCCAGTTCGCGCACGGGTGGATAGGCGGGCCAGATATTCCTCAGGTGGGTGTGTGCGCGTTGCAGTGCGCGGGCGAGTCGCGGTTGAGTTGGGCGGGTGGCTGGGCTCCACCGGGTCTGTGTTGTCTGAGGGCTGCCCGTATCGTTGGCTGTGACGCTACTCGGGGGTGATCGTGGCTCACGTCTTCATCAGCTATGCCACTCCGGACCGGCCGGTCGCTGACTGATGATACCGGCAGACGCGCCCGGCGGCGGATCAAGCTCACCGGCCTCGCCCAGCCGCTCCGCAGTGCCCTCCAGGTCTTCGTCGACCACCGCCTACTGCTCAGCGACACCGACGACGACGATGGCCAGGTGTGGCTCACCATGGCCCACGAGGCACTACTCACCGAGTGGAAGCCACTGGACACCGCCACCGCTGACATCACCAACGCCCTGCGCGCCGCTCGGACCGTCGAGCAAGCGACCACGGACTTGGAATAACGCGGGTTGACCCGAGCACTACCTCTGGGACGCCGAGCGGCTCACTGCCACCCGGACCATCTTAAGGATGACCGACGAACAGTCGCAACCCCGCTGCGCCGCCTATCGTCGAGCTCGACGCCCGGGCGGTGGCGTTCCTCGACGCCACCGCCCGGCGTGTCCACGCCATCAAGTAGCGCGAAGGACGTCGCCGCACCCGCACCATCACCGTGCTGTCGATCCTGCTGGTGCTCGCGCTGACCGCCGCCGGCGTCGCGGTCTGGCAACAGCAACGGGCTAGCGAGGCCCAGCACCTCGCTATTGCCCGGGGCATGGTGGCTCAGGCTGACCGGATCCGCGACCAGGATCCCCGGGGGGCACTTCAACTCGGCGTCGCCGCCGGACAGTTCGACGACAACCCGCAGACCCAGAGGAGCCTCCTGCAGACCCTCGACTCGACTTCCCCCTTGAGAACTCTTCGCAGCCACACCGGCGTGGTGTACGCGGTGGCTTTTGCCCCGGACGGGCGCACGCTGGCCACCGCCAGTGCCGACCACACCGTCACCTTGTGGGATCTGCCTCGCCTTGAGGGGCGCAGTGGCGGTGAAGTGCACGAAGCCTGCCTCCGAGCCGGTGGACCACTTGACAAAGTGACATGGGGCCAGTACGCCCCCGGTGCCAGTTACCAGGACACCTGCGCAGGCCGTTGATCCATCCGGTCGGCAGTGACCCACGGAACGCACAGCCATCCGACCCCGGTTGGGTCACGCATCTACGCTCCTCGCTGTAGCTGCGGCAGCGGGCGCAAGCACATGAGCTGCACCCAGACCGCCCGAGGCGAGTACGTTGAGCGTCTATGCTGCCTGAGAGTCTATGCTGCTGAGAGTCACAGTGCGGCGCTGACCAGGGAGGCTGCGATGGGCGAGTTGAGCCCGTGGCATTTGTTGATCATAGCGGCGGCCTTCGTGCTGCTGTTTGGGGCCAACAAACTGCCGCAGATGGCCCGTTCGGTGGGTCAGTCGATGCGAATCTTCAAGGCTGAGACCCGCGCCTTGTCCGGTGAGAAGGAACCCGAGAAGCTACCGCCGACGGCCAGCTCGCCGTCCCCGACCGCCCAGTCCGCCCCGGCTCAATCTCACCAGGCACCGTTGACGCAGGCACAGCTGCACGAGAAACCGCCTGCCAGCTAGGCCGTGTCCGGTAGGCCGTGTCCAGTAGGTCATCGGACGGGATAGGGTGGCCAGCTCCTGGGTGGCCTCAGTTCGCCGAATTCGACCGCAGAACTGCTTGGCACCGCATCGACAGCTCTGCTGTCGAACTCGGCAACAGTAGGGTTGATCACCGATTCAGCGCTGCGAAGATCGGCAGCGCCATGGGGTGGATGTGGGTTGCCTGGCTCAGTCCCCTTGCGGTAAGTCGAAAATATAGCCAACCCCGCGCACCGTCCGAATTCGAGTTGGTTGGTCCACGTCACTCTCAATCTTCATACGAAGCCGACGAATATGGACCTCCAGGTAGTTCCGGACATCCGCCCGATCCGGACCCCATGCATTGTCCAGCAACTCACGCCGGGTGACGACCCGACCGGCATTGTCCATCAGCTGCCGCAGGATCACGAACTCCTTGTGCGGCAGGTGAACGGGTGTCCCTCGGACAAGGAGCCTGTGCCCATCAAGCTGGAGCTCCACATCACCGATCCGCAGGATCCGCAGCCGCCCGAGAGTCTGGGGATCAACCGACAAGTAACGGCTTGCCGCCTCCGGTGTGTTCATCGGCCCCCAGCCCTCGATCGATGACATCAGCCAAACCGCCCTGAGATGTAGTCTTCAGTCGCCTTCTGCCGCGGATTGGAGAAGATCTTCTCTGTCACGTCAAGCTCGACGAGGCGGCCCGGCTTGTCGGCGGCCGGTAAATTGAAGAATCCGGTTTGGTCAGATACCCGGGCAGCCTGCTGCATGTTGTGGGTCACAATGATGATCGTGTAGTCCTTCTTCAACTCCCCAATCAGATCTTCGATCGCCAGTGTGGAGATCGGGTCCAGCGCCGAGCAGGGCTCGTCCATGAGCAGGACGTCGGGTTGCACCGCGATGGCGCGCGCGATGCACAACCGCTGCTGCTGCCCACCCGACAGGCTGCCGCCCGGCTTGCCGAGCCTGTCCTTCACCTCATTCCACAGGTTCGCGCCGCGTAGTGATCGCTCGGCCACCTCGTCCAACTGGGACTTATCGCGCACTCCCTGCAGTGTGAGGCCGGCGACCACGTTGTTCCGGACAGACATTGTCGGAAACGGATTCGGCCGCTGGAATACCATGCCGACCGCGCGACGCACTTCGACTGGGTCAACGCCGGCCCGGTAGATGTCCTCCCCATCGAGCTCTACCCGACCCTCGACCCGCGCCCCTGGGATGACCTCGTGCATCCGATTGATCGTGCGCAGCACGGTGGATTTGCCGCAGCCCGAGGGGCCGATGAACGCGGTAACCGTGCGCGGTGGCACCGATAGGCTCACGCTCTGCACAGCGAGGAACTTGCCGTAGTAGATGTTGACGTCTTTCAGCTGAACGTTCTTGGCCATGGCAGATCCAATTTTAGGCGCTAGCTACGGACACTCGCGAGGCGTGCGACAACTCGGGCAAGGATGGTGAGAATCAAGACGATCAAGATCAGGACCAACGCCGCCGCCCAAGCCCGGTTGATCGCCGTCTCGTTGGGCAGCCCCGCCTCACTGAACACAAACAGTGGCAGCGAGGCCTGCGCACCGGAGAATGGATCGAAATTGAGAGTGGGGTTGCCGAATACCGTGAGCAACAACGGAGCAGTTTCCCCGGTCACCCGCGCAACAGCGAGCATCACCCCCGTCACGATTCCCGCCAGGGCGGTGGGCAGGACGATACGCAGCACGGTAATCCATTTTTGTACACCTAACGCATAACTACCTTCACGGAGACTGTCGGGCACGATCTTCAGCATCTCCTCGGCCGACCGGACCACCGTAGGCAGCATGAGGATCGCCAGAGCCAACGAGCCGGCAAACCCGGAGAAGCTCTGCCCCAACGCCAAGATCCACAGCGCGAAGATGAACAGCCCGGCAACGATCGACGGCAGGCCGGTCATCACGTTGACGAAAAAACTCACTACTCGACCCAGCCGCCCGAAACTGTATTCCACAAGGTAGATCGCAACGAGTAGGCTAAACGGAACCGCCATGAGCGTCGCCAAGCCTACCTGCTCAAGCGTGCCGATGATGGCGTGATAAATACCACCATCAGGATCTTGCTCGGCCACCCCCCGCATCGTGTGGGTGAGAAAGGATCCGTTGAGTACGACCATACCCTTGACAATGGTAAATCCGAGTACCGCGACAAGCGGTAGGATCGCGGCACAGGTAGACGCCACCACGATGCTGGTCATCAACCGGTCCTTCGCCCTACGCCAGCCTTCGACCAGACTCGACACCGCAGTCTGCGCGACAACGTAAAGCCCTGCGGCGACGAGCAGAAATCCGACCCGACCCTGCATCGGTGTCACGGCGAACAAGGCCAGGGTTGCTACGATCGTCCCCGCCGCGATCGCAACGAGCGACCAGCGGGACAGCCGTGCCCGAACCAACGCTGAGCTCACTACGGAGGCCGCGCCTGACTGAGTCACGATGAACCTCCCCGACCGCTTCTTCCGGCGATCATTCTCGCCCCGAAGTTGACGATCAATGTGATGACGAACAGCACCAAGCCCGACGCGATCAACGCACCCCGACCCACGGCACCGGCCTCCCCATAACGGTTGGCGATGTTGGCCGCGATAGTGTTACCGCCAGGTTCGAGGATGTGGATGCTGATCTCGTAGTTCGCCGACAGTACCAACGCTACCGCGATCGTCTCCCCTATTGCCCGTCCGAACCCGAGAACCGTTCCACTGATAACACCCGAACGCCCGTAAGGCAGGATCGCGGTGCGGACTACCTCCCATTTGGTCGCCCCGATCGCCCAAGCCGCCTCAATGTGATCCCGCGGTGTCTGAATAAACACCTCCCGGGAGATTGCGGCAACGATCGGGATCACCATGACTGCAAGCACTACAGATGCAGCAAAAATTGACTTTCCGTAAGTTCCATTGGACCCAAAGAGCGGAATGAATCCCAGATAGCGATTCAGAAACTTCGACGGTGGGATGATATTGGGGACAAGATACATCAGTCCCCACAGCCCGAAGACGACGCTTGGCACGGCGGCCAACAAGTCAACCACGTAGGCTAACGGGCGCGCCAACCATCGTGGCGCATAGTGACTGGTCGCGAGCGCCACCCCCACGGCCACTGGCACGCTCATCAACAGTGCAAGCAGCGACGTCAGAGCACTGCCGAGGGCCAGAGCCGCGATACCGAAGGACGAGGGTGCACCGTCTGGATCCCACTTCAGCGTGGTGAGGAAGCTAGTGGTATCCGCCGTCAAGGCGGGAATGGCCTGGAGCACGAGGAACACTGCAATAGCGGCCATGATGACCAGGAGCAAAGCGCCGGATCCTTGAGCTAGCATCCGAAAGATTGCATCACCTCGTTGACGAGCCCGGCGGTTGTGGTTTACGCCGGGAGGAGTAGTGCCCGTCCTTGGCGGTTGCGCAGCTGGTGCCGATGACAGGCGAGCTCCCCCACCCTCTGGGACCTGTGCGGACAACGCCATCAAGACCCCTGCGCGTTGCGGCTGGTCCATACTACATCCTCAGTCTGAGCGTTTCTGACGGGTGGGGCGATCGGAATTGACAGCCGCCATCGTGCATTGCTGTGACACCGGAAATAGCCACACTACTAGCCCAGAGAACCAACCGCCTGCCGCACCTGTTGCTGAAGATTGGCTGGCAACGGTATGTATCCCTGACCCGGGAGCTCCTGCTGACCAGCCGGACCGGCCGCGTATCCCAAGAAATTCTTGAGCAACGGCAGCTTGTCCGCAGCATTGCCCTTCGAACACACTATCTCATAGGTGACGAGGAGATTCGGGTAGGCGACGGCGTCGGTGGTAGCATAATCGAACTGTAGCTTGAGGTCACCACCAGTACCCACTACTTTGGCCTCAGACAGGAAGCTCACCGCATTCTCCTGGGTGAGTGGAATGAACTTGCTTTCAGCGTTACCGACCATCGCGTAGGAGATTTGACTCTGCGTCGCAAATGACAGCTCGAAGTATCCGATGCCACCCGGAGTGGATTTCACACCCTGAGCGACACCCTGGCTACCCTTGGCGCCTTGACCACCTGGCGCGGTCCAGTTCTTGTTGGTCCCGAACGTCCAGTCAGCCTTGGCGTCATTAGCCAGGTAATTCGTGAAGTTGTAGGTCGTCCCCGAACCATCAGACCGGTGGAAACTCTGGATACCTAGCGATGGCAGCTGCGTGCCGGGATTGTCCCGCGCGATCGCCTGATCGTTCCAGTTCGTGATCTTGCCACTAAAAATCTTGGCCAGGTTACTGGCGGACAGATTCAGACTTTTCGTAGTCCCGGGCACATTGTAGCCGATAGCGATCGGTCCACCGACCATCGGGATATTGATTGCAGGCCCGCTCCCGCAGCGGGCGTCCGCAGCTTGCTGCTCCTTTCCTTCGGCCAACGGAAAATCGGATCCCGCAAAGTCGATCTTCGCATCGATAAACTGCTGAACACCCTGCCCAGAACCCCCGCCGCCATAATTGATATTAGCGCCCGAGCACTTGTTGAGATAGTCCTTGATCCACTGCGCGATGGCATTCTGCTGGGCCGTCGATCCGGCGGCGGTCAGCGATCCAGAGCTGCACACGATAGTCACCGCCCCGCCGGGGTTGGTTGACGAACCTGCGACACCGCCGGTGTCCGAGCCGCATGCTGAAAGCAGCAGCCCGGAACCCGCCAGCAAGCCAAGCGCAGCGTGATACTGCTGGAGCTTCACGAGACCTCCGAAACGTGGGGAGCAAGTATGACAACAACCGCAGCCGAACAGCCGCTGGCAACCTATGCAATTTCGGTAGGGAAAAAGTAGACGCTAGCTAGTCATGAAGTGAACAACAGGTGAACGTTCCCCCACATGAGGTGAGTATGTCGCCTGATCAGCCTAACGCTCGGCTAACAGATCAGCGCTCTGTGATCGTACGGTACCCGGCGGGGGTCTCGACAGCGCGTGGGCTACGGATCCGACAGGAGCTACGGGCGGTCGCCAGCGGGCGCGTGGCCGAAAACAATGTCTCGCATGCTCTGAGTCCCCGAGCTTGACTTGCCCTCACCTTCAAGCTGCGCCCTCCAAGCAGCGCGGAGATCATCGCTCACCCCCGCGGACTGAGACAGTGGAGAACCCGGATCCAACCCTTGGAAGCCGCAATTCACCTCAACGTTCATGCAGTGCTGGTCGGTGCATTCCCTGATGTCCGTTTGGGTATGCTCTTCCTCACTCCAGGGAGTCCAGCCGCCAAAACCGCCGCGCATCGCCCCGAGCGTCAACTTCTCGTCGTCCAGCACGCTGTCCGACTGCACGCTGCCTGAGTGGGACGCCTTGTCGTACTCGTTGCCCATGGTGCGCATTCTATCAGTCGGGGATCACCAAAGCAGAGGCATCACAGCGCGCGGTAGTGGGCGCCCCACTCGCCAACACGCACCCGCAGCGCGCACCCGCAGGACACGGCCGGCGACCCATCGATCACTCGTTGTTACTGATTGCTACCACAAGATCGCTATATTCACTCTTTAGAGCGAAGAAATACTGACCGACGTGCCCTAGGGTAACGACCTTTGAAGTGGTCCCTGGGCACGACACCTCTGCGGTCGCCACTTCACGTGTTGTGGAGGTTAGGGGATGACGCAGACCTTGGGAATCGAAGCGCTCCGCGCTCAGCTCACCGGCCGGGTGATCGACAAGTCCGGCCTCGACTACGACACGGCCCGCTCAGTCTGGAACGGTGACATCGACCGCCACCCGGCGGTCATCGCCCGGTGCACAGGGCCGTCCGATGTCGCAGCGGCAATCGCCTTCGGGCGCGAGCATAGGCTGCAGATCTCGGTACGGGGCGGCGCACACGGGTTCTGGGAAGCCGCGGTGCCCGGGGACGGCCTCGTGATCGACCTCAGCGATCTGCGGGGGGTATCGGTGGACCCCGGCAGCCGCCGGGCCTGGTGCGGTGGCGGCGCCACCCTCGCTGACCTGGACGCCGCCACCCAGCGACACGGCCTCGCCGTGACCGGGGGAACGATCAGCCATATTGGGGTGGGTGGCCTGACCCTGGGCGGCGGGTTCGGCTGGCTGACCCATCAGGCCGGACTGACCGTGGACAACCTACTGTCCGCTGAGGTGGTCACCGCCGACGGGCGCACGCTGGGCGTCTCCGCCAGCAGGCACCCCAATCTGTTCTGGGCATTGCGGGGCGGCGGCGGCAACTTCGGCGTCGTCACAGGCTTCGAGTTCCGGCTGCACGAGATCGGCCCGCTGGTGCACCTCGGGCTGTTCTTCTGGGGGGCGGAACACGGTGCCGACGTGCTTCGCCTCAGCCGGGACGTGGCGGCGTCGCTGCCCCGTAATGCCGGACTGCTCCTGGCCGCCGGACTGACCGCGCCGCCAGCACCCTTCGTGCCCGGGCAGCACCACGGGACACCGGGGTACATGCTGGTGATCGCCCAATTCGGATCGGCGCGGGAGCACCACCGGCTGATCGCACCGATCCGGAGGGCACTGCCGCCGCTATTCGAGTTCGTGACCTTACTGCCGTACGTCGAGCTGCAGAAGATGTTTGACGGCGTCGCACCGTGGGGCATTCACGTCTACGAGAAGAGCCTTTATCTTCAGGAGCTCAGCGACGAAGCCATCGCCATTCTCACCGAGCGCATACCACGCAAGAACTCACCGATGTCCTTCATCCTGATCTTCTCGCTGGGCGGGGCGTTCGCCGACGTTACTGAGCAGGAGACCGCCTTCGGCGGCAGCCGAGCGACCCGGTTCGTGGTCAACGTGACGGCCATCGCGCCGGACGCCAAGTTGCTGGCGACCGACCGGGCGTGGGTCCGTTCGGTGTGGCAAGCACTGGTCCCGTACGCCAGCGAGTCCAGCGGCTACGTCAACTTCATGGCCGACTACGACGAGAACCGCGTGCAAGCCGCCTACGGTCCAACGAAGTACCAGAGGCTGGCCCAGATCAAGGCGCGCTACGACCCGGACAACGTGTTCCGGATGAACGCGAACATCAAGCCCGCACCGCAACCGACATCAGCCGGTGGTACTCGGCCGGGCGAGCCCTGAGCATGCCACCAGGGTGCATCGAGCCAGAGTAAGTTCAGTCCATGGCGGAGCTGCTGCGTACCGAGCGGCTCCTGGTGCGGGACTGGTCGGTCGCCGACGCCGAGGCAGCGCTGAAAATCTACGGCCACGACAACGTCATCCGGTGGCTGCACGAGCTCGAGCGCATCCCCGACGCGGCTGCCATGCACGTGGTACTGCGGGGCTGGGCCGCCGAACAGAGTGAGATGGCGCCTGGAACCGGACGGTGGGCCCTGATCCTGCTCGACGAGGGCGCGCTGATCGGTGGAATCAGGTTGCTGCCGATGCCGGTGCCCGAAGCGGACGTCGAGATCGGTTACGAGCTTGCGCCGGAGTACTGGGGCCGGGGTTACATCACCGAGGCCGCCTGGGCGCTGGCGCACTGGGCCTTCCAGCATTCGCTGGTCGAGTTGTTCGCCCTAGTTGCCCGGGACAATGTGCGTGCGGCGGCCACCGCGCGGCGGATCGGGATGGAATGGGTCGGCGAGAGCGACAAATATCACCGGACACGCTTGGAGGTATTCCGGCTGCGGCCCGACGACCTCGTCTGCGCCCGTCAAAAGTAGACCCGGGTGACATAGTCCGCCACGCAACCGGGCTTCGCACTGCCCTCGATCTGCAACGTAGCGTGCAGCACGAGCTGCAGACCACCGGTCACCTCGGTGGCCTCAGCAAGCGTGAGTTCGACCCAGACCGTGGATCCCACCCGCACAGGAGCGGGGAAACGCACCTTGTTCAGCCCGTAGTTGATCACTATCGTGGCGCCCTCGACCCGGTAGATCTGGTCGAGCAGATGCGGCAACAACGACAGGGTGAGGAACCCGTGCGCGATGGTGGTGCCAAATGGGCCAGCTGCGGCACGCTGCGGGTCAAGGTGGATCCACTGGTGATCCTCAGTCGCGTCCGCGAAGGCGTTCACGCGTTGCTGGTCGATCGTCATCCGGTTGCTCGCGCCCAGCGGCTCCCCAGCTGCGGCTCGCAACTCGTCGGCTCCAGTGAACACCCTCATCGCCGATCACTCTCCTGCCGCCAGTTACCGCGGTAGTCCTCCGGGGAGGCGAACTCCATTGACGATCAGCCGAGCAGGCCGACCGTAGAACGGCCGGTCACTGTCCGCGCAACAGCTCTAGCACCTGGTCAAGTTTTGCGTTCATCTCGATTCTGGCTTCGGTCAACCCCCCGTTCACCTGCTCGAGCTTGATCCTGCCTTCGGCCAACTCCCCACTCACCTGCTCGAGCTTGATCCTGGCTTCGGCCAACTCCCCACTCACCTGCTCGAGCTTGTCGTCGATCACATCCAGTCGCTGCCCGTGACGCAGCTGGGTACCCACCACCGTGGACACCGCGACGTCGAGAGCCGAAATCTTCCGGTCAATCCCGTGCACCAACTCATAGACCGCCAGAACATCGTTGGTGTTCTGGCGGACCTGGCGTTCCAGAGGCGAGGGGACCATCATGGCGCAACTCTAGAGCGTGCAGGGCGCCCACGAATTCCGGACATCGCAGCGCCCGAGCGTCACTCGTCGCGCTGGCGGCGGGCGCGCAGCTGCTCGCGGACCCGCTCCGCGTCCCAACGCAGGTGATTACCCGGCGTGACCAGCTCCGGGGTGATCAGCCCGGCCCGGTGCCACTTGAGCACCGCACTGCGGCTGACCCCCAGCTCAGCGGCGAGCCGCCCAGTGGTTATCAGCGTCACGACCGGCACCATAAGCGGGTGTTCTGCGCGTTGACCTCCTCCGCACGCGTTTCCTGCCGCATTCGGCGTTGTACGCGTTATATGGCAGAATCCACACTCAGTAAGCATCCCTGCGCCCGGATGGTGGACACCAGGAGCAGGGGCGTGATCCCCACCCTGACCACAGGACAGGACCCGATGGCGGCGACCTCGTGAGCGGTGACATCAGCCGGGACCACTGGAAGGTACCCGTACAGGGCCTGACCCGCCCCGACTCCGACGGCATGGCGCGGCTGGCCGCCTGCCGCGACGGCAGCGTGACCTTGCACCTGACCTGCGCGGGCACCCAGGTCGGTGCGCGGCTGGACATCTCCCGGGCTGCCCAGCTCTCGACCGGGATCTGGGAGGCCGCCGGAGTCAGCCAGCAGCTCACCAGGCGCCTCGGCGACGGCTGGTCCCCACCACCGCAACTACCCACCGGCTCCGGACAGCCGGCCAGTAGCCTGGTGAACGCACCCCCACCGAGACGTGCCGCCTCGAGGCGACGGCCCCGGGGCATCGGCGGGGGGCCGACCTCGGTGAATGAAGGTGCCACGATGGACGCGGAGCAAGCGCGCACCATCGGCTGGCGGCTGCGGCGGATCCGCGAGGACCGGGGCAAGTCGCTGCAGGTGATCGCGGGGCTGGCCGGGGGGATGAGCACTTCGACCCTGCACCGCATCGAGCACGGGAAGCGTCCCGTGACCCTCTCGGAGATCGTGGCGCTGGCCAACGCATTACAGATCGCCCCCAGCGAGCTGACCAGGCTGCCGGTACCCGCACCCGCCAACGGTCACACCGACTCCACTACCGAGGCGATGCGGCTGGCGCTGGACGCGATCGATGTCAACTGCTTGGACGGGCTGGTGCTGCCCGTGGCAGTGCTGCGGGACCAAGTGGCCCGGATCCACACCCAACTGCGGGCCTGCCAGTTCGCCGAGGTGGCCACCGACCTACCCGCGCTGACCCGCACCCTGCACACCACCCTGGCCACCGGCACCGACCACGCCGAACTGCTCGACCTGGCCGTGTACCTGCACGTGCACGTCACCCGCCAGTGGCTGGTCCACGGGGCGGCGCCCACCGACCTGGTCCGCCGGACCGTCTTCCTGGCACGTCGCTTAGCCCAGCAGCGCGATGAGGTCACCACGCTGGCCGTGGCCAAGTTCGCTGTAGCTGACGTACTGCTGACCGGAGGGCACTGGAACTGGGGCGAGCCGAGCTCGACTCACTGACCTTGCCACCGGCCACCACCGCCACTGCCGGGTTGGTTGGCCTGGTCACCGCGTGCCACGCGATGGCCGCCGTGCTGGACCGCCGCTACGATGATATGGCCGCACCGATGGATGCCGCCGCCGAGGTGGCCGAGCGGTTCGGTGCCACCCGCGAAGCCGACTCCCTGGGGTTCCTGTTCGGGCCGGTGAACGCGGGGTGTTTTCGCATGTGGCTGGCCCTCGAAGCGGACGAGCCCGACCAGGTGGTCAGCATCGCGCAGGAGATCGACCCTGAGCGCCACCCCTTCCGGTCGAACCGGGCCGTCTACTGGGTGCATCTCGGCCGCGCGCTGGCCCGGCTGCGGGGACGCCAGGATGACGCCGTGCGGGCGCTGCGCACGGCTGAGAATCTCCACCCTACCTTGGTGCGTCAACATCCGATGGCCCGTGATGCCATCGCCACGCTGCTCCCCGGCACGCGCCGCGACGCCATCGGCACGGAGCTACGGAGAATGGCTCACCGAGCCGGCCTGCCGACGTAGCCCATTCGAGGAGCATTCCAGCGCTGCAACACTCCGCTGTGGCCAGAGCGTAACGATCTGCGACTGTGAACGCCTACATCGTGGCCGGGGTCACCCTGGCCACCATCCACTTCGGGGTGCTGGTCGTGGTGGCGCTGGAGCCCCACGAACCCGGCAAGCAGAGCATGCACTCGAGGGACCAACTCATGGGGCCACGGTGAGCGCCCCAACATGACGCTCGTCGCGATGACCGACGCCAGCGGTGTGACATGAAGCTGACCGGTCCGGACTTCTTCGAGTTGATGGGGCTGCGCCGGGTACACCGGGGTAGCCCTGGCACGCGGGGCGGATCACTACTACGACCATGGCAACCCGGTCCCCGGCTGGCTCATCCCCGACATCATCGACGGGCTCCTGCAGGACGGACTGCTGGAGCTGGGCGATCCGGACAAGTCCGGGATCCAACCGGTGGCGTTCACCGAAACCGGGCTGACCCGCTACCGGGCGCTGTGCAAGCGCCAGCGTCATCAGGACCCGGTGGCTCACTGAGCACGACCACACCACCAGGACCCGGCCGGTCGCCGGTTGAGCAGGAAGCGCTCCCCTGACTGCCGCTTCCACCCCGAGGCTCCCGGCAGCCGGTCGGCCTTCGCCTCCGGTCTCACCAAGCGATGAAAGCACCGCAGCAGTACGCCGGTCACGGCGGCGCCTGAATTGCTTCGCAGGCGAAGAGGCCGTGGATTCGAATCCCGCCACCCCGACCAGGCAGGGCTCATTCGAACCGTTGGCACTAGTAGGTTCGGGTAGGCTGTGGATGATCTTATGGCCGGGGGTGGTGTTCGTTGAGTGGGTGCTGTCCCTAGGACTGTGGGTAGGGTTGCAGGGTGTTAGGCGGGCGCTGGGGTTGCCTATAGCCGGTGGTGGGGTGTCTGGTGGTTTTGATCTCATCCGGACCGTTGTCGTAGACCTGTCGGGGATCGGCAAGCATGGCTAGGCCGGTGAGGAATAGACCGCGTCCTGTTTCTAGGGCGGTGTTCATGTCGGCTAGTTGCCGTTGGGTGTCGCTTTTTTCGGTGCGTAGGTTGCGCATGTGTTGGTTGAGTTTGGTGTCCCATTCTGGGTGTCCAATGAGGGCGAATAGGCTATCTTCGCGTGTGTCTAGTTGGGTGAGTTTGTTGGTCAGTTGCACACGCAGATACTCGGAGAATGATTGTTCGGCGCGGATGAGCCTAACTTATTTCGCTTTATCACCTTCAAATTGGTGTGATACGCACCGGGGTCAACGGGTCGAACAAGTTGTAACGAAACTGAAAACTCTCAGTATGACTGATATCAGAACCGACAGTGTACGGCAAGTCGGTCAACGCGACCGAAACGATAAATCTGGCGACATTAGTCAACCGTGTGGGGTATGCACACGAGGAAAGATAGTCATAGCATCTAACGGCGAGGTATGGTCATGCTTATTTGCCCGATGAATGCCACTTGGGAACGTGCAGAAAACTCCTTTGGAGGAAACTGTCGCCGTGTCAAAAATGAAAGAGATATGCTCACAACTCTCCCTGGTCGCAGGGAGGTGCGTACCCGACATGCGCCGACCCCGTGGGGGGTGCGCCCCTGCATGAGTTGCATCCCCGATTGGTCGTAAGGAAATCCTGAATGCTTGTCTGGCGTGCGCTGTTAATTCAGAGCGAGTTTCCAGTTAGTCGATACTTTGAGCCCGTACTGTCCAACCATCTGTGCCCGGGACGAAGCGCGGCAGGAGAGCGTCGTAGCTGGGTTTGCCTCGTTGCTTCCATCCGTCGAGCAGTACGCGGAGTTCGTCGGTGGCCTCATGGCTGCCGGCGTGCAGCAATCCTCCTCCGGGCAGAATTATGGCAATGCTGTCTGGGGTCCCTACGCCGAGACCCCAGCGTTGGTTACTGCCTACGCTCGCCGGATTGGTCGAATGAGCGAGGATGAAGGCAGTGAAGGTTTGCCACTCTTCGTAGTCACCGTCGAAGAATCCCGCCTGCAGCTCGGCGGTCCTCACTTGATTGAGCAACATCGTTGCCATATTCTGCGGTTGATCGTGAAGGCGGTGTGCGCTGATCCAAGACGGTGGACAGTCCGAGTCGCTGTGTGATGCGTTGACGTAGCGGATGGGCAGTGCAAATTCTGTGATTACCTCCGGTGCCATCTCAATGAAGCTGCCGGGAAGCAGTTTCCCGTCATGGATACCGCCATCAATGACACAACGAACTAGGGAATTGGCCATGGCAATATCGGCGATCTTGACCGGGGTTACGATCACAGCTCCGGGCGAGGCTTGGTCAACCCAGGCGTGTGGGAGCACATGCGGTGTCGCCCAGCCGATGATGCGATCGAACGGCGCGTCCTGTGGCCAACCTGCGAACCCATCTGTCACGTGCACCTCAACGTTGGCGTTGCCTGCGCGATCGTGGAGTTTCTTAGCGCGATCGACAAGGTTGGCGTCGATGTCGAGAGAAACCACATGGCCTTGGAGGCTGACCACGTGAGCCAACAGCGCGCTGGAGTAACCCGAGCCCGTACCGACTTCCAAAACCCGCATCCCTGGGCGAAGGGCAAGCAGGTTGACCATGCGGCGGATGGTGTGTTCGGATGAACTCTGCGGAATGGAGTAACTATCCTCGGTCCTTACCCAGGTGTCGTACTCCACTGCGGCATCAGCCTCGGCAAGACTGTCAGTCATGTGTTCCTCTGATTCGTTGTGATTATTGGCGAAATAGTGAGCAAGGGCCGATATCCGGCGACCGGGGAGGACTCCCCGATTGGCTCCCCGGCGGCGTCAGCGAGCCACGCATGCGTGGTTATCGGTGGAGTGCGTACACCCATCCGCCAAGTGACGCCACGGCGACGCGCGGCCAACAGCAGCAGCGCCGCCAACGAACGCTCCAAACAGGCGACACGGAAGGGAAGCAGCGCCGCCCCGGCATCTACAGCGTGCAGTGCGCTCAGTGTCTCTTCCGGAGTCGCGCGGCGACTGGCAAGGCGTTGAAGCCACTGAGCTGATGTGGTCACATGATCGAAGCGCAGCAGACGTACAGTGGTTCTAACCACGAGCCCGGCGCAGGCTCCCGCGATGCGGGTGGGGAGGCTGGAACGGGGTGTGCGCATTGTTGCCATAGGCGTGCTCATGGCTCGGTCCTTACCAAGTTGGCCTGACGTAAGGCGGTGAGCAGTCTCACTGCAAGGACCGCCACAGTTGACGAATCCAAACCGCCGCTGAGGTCCACAGTGAGCCGGCTCGTGGCCTCAGCCCGCGTGCACACGGCCCGCACGAGCGCGGAACGAAGGCAATCGCCAGCGTGGTCGAGATCGACCACAGGCGCAGGCAATGTCGCGATCGGAGTCGCCGTGACACGACCGCTGCGAGACACCCGCAGCGCCCAGCCGGGTCGCAGTGCACGCACCGCAGTCCACGGCGATCCCGTCCACCAGACGTCGGACGCCTCGGGCAAGGCAAAGCGAGCCGCCAACCACGTCTGATCGATCACGCTATCCGAAAAGGTTGCTACTCTGCTGGCGTGCGATCCCGCCACCGTCTCACCACTCGGGGACTGTGTATAGAAAACGATGTGTTGGCCAGCGAGATCACCGACCAACACAACATCATCTCGTCTGGCCGCGATCACCACAGCGCTTCCATTTACTGTAGACAAAGAAGACAGATCCGCGCGGGCAATCCGTTTAGCGATCACAGACAGTTCCCTGTCCGATGACGTGCAGCATCCAACAACCAGCAACGAACACCCTGGCACCTCAACCTGTCGGAGTCCGACACTCAACGCTGACTGCCGTGCTGCAACCGAACCGAGCCAACCACGACAAACCGGCCCATCACCGGAACCGATGCCTCAACGCCGTGGGGATCGTGGTTACCCAGACGCGTCAACCACCACACGACAGCTCATCGATCAGTAGTACCACTTCTTCATGTCAGCGGTGTCATCCTCTGCTCCTCCGTTGGCCAGCTCTACAACATTGCCCAGCTCAACCAACTCTGGCGCCTCGTACTCAGATACCGGAACGTCCATATGCGGGTGCGACTGCTCTGCACTCATGGCTTCTTCCCCTCTTCCACATCACAACCCGAACATCATCCTTGTGGGGAGTTACTGCGAGCGCAAGAGATGGGCAAGATCGACAGCGTGACCGCTACCTCACCGCCTTCGAGCGCGGCAGCTCCGCCGAAGACCTTCGTCGCCGACGGGCTCACCCCACTCCGCGACCAGAGCAAGCGACCGCATGCCCACCAATGCACGCTGGGGATGCCGCGCACGGCGAGGAGCAACCATGACACGCCGATCATGCCCCCGCTGGGGTGACGACGAAGCCATCGAATGTGGCGCCGCTAGGGTCGAGCCGGTGTTGGAGATGCGCGGAGGTGTCCAAGCGCTATCCGGGGGTGCTCGCGGTCGACCGGGTCAGCGTGACGGTGCTGGCCGGTGAGGTCCACGTCATTGCTGGTGAGAACGGTGCCGGCAAGTCGACCTTGATGAAGCTGCTGGCACAGATCGAGCGACCAGACGACGGTGTTGTGCTCCTCGACGGCACGCCGGTGGAGTTCCGAGGTCCACGCTTCGCTCAGCTGGTGCTGGGCGTGTCGATGGTGCACCAGGAGATGGCGCTCGCCCCGCACCTGACTGTGGCGGAGAACCTGTGCCTGGGCGATGAGTCGGCCCGACTGGGCGTGTTGTCTCGTCGCGCCGACCGCAGGCGTGCCAGCGCGCTGCTTGCCCGGGTCAACCTCGCGGTGGACCCGGACCGTCTCGTCGGCACGCTCCCGGTTGCCGATCGGCAGCGGGTCGAGATCGCGAAAGCGCTCGGTGGAACGCCTCAGGGCGGAGCTCCTCGGGTCGTGATCATGGACGAGCCGACCGCGATGCTCACGGAGGCCGAGATCGGCGATCTGTTCGGGGTGATCGCGGAGCTGAAGGCACAAGGCATCGCGATCGTGTACATCTCTCATCGCCTTGACGAGGTAGCCCACCTTGCCGACCGGGTCACTGTCCTGCGCGACGGCAGGGTTGTCCAGACGCTGCCCGCAGCGGAGGTGTCACCAGAACGCCTGATCCGGCTGATGGTCGGTCGAGACATTGACACCCTCTATCGCAAACCAAGGGTTGAGATCGGGGACGTGCTGCTCCGGGCGGAAGGCATCTCCCGGCGTGGCAGGGTCGTCGATCTCGTCGAGTGCACGGTTCAGGTTCGGGCCGGCGAGATTGTCGGCTTCGCCGGTCTGGTCGGCGCCGGGCGGACCGAGCTCGCGCGGGCCATCTTCGGCGCGGACATCCCGGAGGCGGGGCGCGTTCTCCTGCGGGGACGCGAGATCCACATCAGGTCACCTCGGCAGGGGATCGAAGCGGGACTCGGCTACCTGACGGAGGATCGCGAGGGCGAGGGGCTCGCCTTGGCGCTCCCGATCGATCAGAACATCACCCTGGCGAACATTCCGCACCGCTTCGGCATCATCGACCTGCGCAAGGAGCGGAAGACCGCGCTGTCCCGGCAAGATCAGCTGGGCATCAAGACACCGTCGATCACACGTCTGGTCCGGATGCTCTCCGGCGGTAACCAGCAAAAAGTTATGGTAGCGAAGTGGTTGGAGACCCAGAGCCAGGTGCTCTTCTTCGATGAGCCGGCGCGGGGCATCGATGTGGGCGCCAAGGCCGAGATGTTCGATCTGATCGGGCAGCTGGCCAGCGAGGGGCGCGGGATTGTCCTCATCAGCTCCTACCTCCCGGAGCTACTCACCATGTGTGATCGCATCATTGTCTTCCGTGCGGGACGGATCGCCGGGGAATTGGCTCGCGAGCAGTTCTCGCAGGAGCGGATCATGCAGTTGGCCACCGGAAGTGCCACCGGGTCGGCGGTGTAGTCCCCGCCGTTGGCGAGACGGCCGGCGAGACGGAACGACAACAGGGGTCGAGGGGGGAGCGCGCATGAGCGAGGCGAAAACGATGGGATCGGGGCGGCGCC
Source organism: uncultured Actinomycetota bacterium (assembly GCA_963822695.1). Classification (GTDB taxonomy): domain Bacteria; phylum Actinomycetota; class Actinomycetes; order Mycobacteriales; family Pseudonocardiaceae. The sequence goes on along the minus strand of CAWGJH010000016.1, from coordinate 150,336 downwards.
GTATCCCATTGTCCGACGCATGGCGCGACCGAGTCCGTTCCGCGGTGTCCCAGCTGGCGGCGGCCGGCGCCGTGATGGTGCTCTTCGGGTACCTGTCCGTCGCTTCCAGTGCCTTCCTCAGCGCGAACAACCTGTTCAACATCGGTGTCCAGTCGGCGGTGGTGGCGATCATCGCGATCGGCATGACCATGGTGATTATCACCGCCGGAATCGATCTGTCCGTCGGCTCCGTAGCCGCTCTGTCGGGTGTGCTCGGCGCGATGATGGTGGTGAAATACGGCGTTCCGGTTCCGGTGGCGATCGTCGGCGGCGCGGCGATCGGAGCCAGCGCGGGCGTGGTCAACGGCGTGCTCGTGACGCAGGCGGGCATGGCGCCGTTCATCGCTACTCTGGGTATGCTCAGCGTGGCCCGTGGCCTCGTATACATCGTGACCGGTTCCGTCGCCGTCTCCGGTACGCCACCGGAGTTCGCACTGCTTGGCCAGGGAAAACTCGGGAAGCTACCGATCCCGATCCTGGCCCTCGTCGTCGTTGCTCTGGCCGGACATTTCGTCTTGACCCGGACCAAACTGGGGCGATACGCGTACGCCATGGGGTCAAACGTCGAGGCCGCGCGACTGTCCGGCATTCCAGTCAAGCGCTACCTCACGATCGTCTACATCATTTCCGGCATTCTTGCGGGCTTCGGCGGTATGATCGCCGCGTCCCGGGTTAATTCCGGGCAACCGAACTTCGGTATCGGGCTCGAGCTCGACGTGATCGCCGCTACCGTGATCGGCGGGGCCAGCCTGTTTGGCGGCGAGGGAAAGGTCATCGGTACCTTGCTCGGCGCCCTGTTGATCGCGTTGATCCGCAACGGGTCCGTGCTCCTGGACATCAATACCTTCTACCAGCAGGTCATCATCGGAGTGATCATCTGGATCGCCGTGTTCTGGGACCGGTACCGGCGGCGGGCAGCGTTCGGTTGATTCCACACGTAACGATAAACCCCTCACGAAAGAAGAGAGGCGCCATGCGTGTCAGGCTCTCGGCGGCACTGGCCTGGGCGGTCGCTGTCATTCTGCTGAGCTCGGGTTGCGGAGGGGTCACCGTGCAGGGTTCGGGTGCTGGCGGGAAGGCGAAGGTGAAGACCAGCGGCCCCATCACCCTCGCGGTAGTCCCCAAGGCTGTCGGGTTCGACTTCTGGGACAGCGTCCGCAAAGGAGCGGAGTGCGCGGCGTCGAAGATGACCGACGTGAAGGTCCAATGGGACGGAGTAACCGCGGAGACCGACGTCACCGGCCAGGTCAACCTGCTGCAGAACTTCTTGACCCGGCAGGTAGACGGCCTTGTCTATGCGGCCACCGACGCGAAGGTCCTCGCCCAGCTCACCCAGGATACGCTGCGCCGGAACATTCCAGTGATCAACATTGACTCCGGAACGGACCCGCAGCCGGATAACGTGCCCGTGTTCGCGACCGACAACATCGCGGCCGCGCGAAAAGCTGCTGACCTGCTCGCCGATGCACTGGGTCCGGGCGATCACAAAGTCGCTTTCATCCCGTTCCAGCCCGGAACGGCGACCAACGACCAGCGCACCACGGGCTTCAAGGACGAACTCGCGAAGCACCCGAACCTGAAGCTGGTGGCCGAGCAATCCAGCAACAGCGACCCCAACACCGCGTTGGCGGTCACGGAGAACATTCTGACCGCCAACCCCGACCTGGACGGGATCTTCGTGGCGAACGAGGCTGGCGTGGTTGGCGCCATCAACGCCCTGACCCAGGCGGGCAAAGCTGGAAAGATCAAGCTCATCGGTTGGGATGCGTCACCGGACGAGGTCAAGGGCGTCACATCGGGCGCAATTACCGCACTCGTCGTCCAGAACCCGTTCCGGATGGGCTTCGACTCGGTCAACGCGATGGTGAAGACGGTGCGGACCGGCCAGATTGCGCCCAGCGAAGACACTGGCGTCACCTTCGTCACCCATCAGAACATCAATGATCCACAGGTGCGGGCGATTATCAAGCCAAGTTGCGACAACCCGCCCGCGTGAAGCACCTGTCCGCGCGGGAGGCGAGGTAGCGGAGTAGGACGACATTCCCGATCCGCCGGGTCTCCGCGAGTGTCATCGGGCACTCGGGATTCTGGGGGAACCGACCGGGGTGCACAAACCGGGGGGCAGCGCAGTCACCGACGAAGAATGGCGCGATCACAAGGTGGATCTCGTCCACCAGCCCCGCGCTGAGGAACTGGGTATGGGTTCTCCCGCCACCCTCCACCATCAGACGCTCGACCTTGCGCGCGCCAAGGTCGTCCAGCACCACACCCAGATCGATCGGCTCTCCGGCCGCCACCACCGTCGCGACCCCCGCAAGCGCCTCGCGAACCGCGGGCACTGCGGGATCGCGGGTATAGACGAGTTTCTCGCTGTCGCCGGCGGAAAAGAATCCTGCTGTCACGTCCAGATCCCCGCGACCGGTCAGCGTGACCTTCATGGGCTGCGAGGTCAGGCCACGCCGGACCCGTTCCTCCTGGCGCGCGACGGAACGGACGAGCAGCCGGGGGTTATCGCGACGGATCGTGTTCGCCCCCACCAAGATGGCATCGACGCTGGCACGCACCTCATCGACCCGATCGAGATCCTCCTCATTGGACAACATCAACCGGGCATCGTGCCTATCGTCGATGCAGCCGTCGATGGACATCGCCACCGAGACAAGGACATGCGGGCGAGCCGTCACAGTGCACTCTTTGCCGAGCATTCGACTACCTGCGGGAAGGCCCGCTCAGCGGGTGACCGTGATGGCCTGCACGGGGCATGCGCGGGCGCCCGCCTGGGCTTCGGACTCCAGGTCGGGCGGGACCTCCGGGTTGTGGATCAGGCAGTACCCGCCGTCATCCAGGTCGTAGACTTCGGGCGCGACGGCGTTGCACTGACCGTGGCCTTCGCAGATGTTCATGTTGACCTCGACGCGCACGGTATCCTCCTCGGCTTCGATCTCAGCACAGTGGGAACGTGACCATCTTGGCCTCGGCAGCCACGGCCGCACACTCGGGGATAGGTCACCGACGGTGAGCGGTCTCCTGGCGGATACTAGGCATATCGGGTGCACTTGCGGCCCCTCCCCAGCAGACCGCCCGACGCCCGGGTGAGGGGGGGTTAAGTCCGCGAGTGAAGTCCGGTAGACAGTGCACTGCGGCGTGACGGCGTTTCGGCGGCGTCGTTAAACCTGTCAGGTGCGCCCTCGGGGTAGTCGGGGGGGCGACGAGGAGGTAGGTCAGTGGATCGTCAAGTGCGGCGAGCGGTGTTGGACCGGTTGGCGGCGGTTGAGGAGATGGTCGCGCGGGTGAGCGCGACGCTCTCTGCGCCGTTAGCGCGCAGGCACATCCAGACCATGACCGGCGGATGGCGGGAATTGCTCGTCCAACACCAACCGGACCTTACGGGGCGCTGCCCCGTCTGCTCCGGTTGGCTGCGCCACCGCCGCTGGCCCTGCGAGATATGGGTGACCGCGCACCGCCATCTCATCGGTGACGGTACGGAACCGATCGAACGGCCCATCAGGAACTCCAATCCCTTCTGCCAGCCGCGCCAGGTGGTGGTGGTCCCGCGTCAGCTCGACGCTTCAACCGCCGAGCAGGCCGCTGCGCGCAACACCTCCCCGCGGAGCCAAAGTCGGCAAGGCATCGATCCACCGAGTTCGATCCACCAACCGCCGCCTGCGGTCGGTCACTGGCGCAGGCGTTGAGCGGCTACCCCACTCCGCTGCCCAGGCCTCCGCTGCCCAGCTATTGTCAGGGTGGCCGCATAGCCTGACAATCGTGCCCGCGCAGATCACCACAAACCAGGGCGGCTGGATCCGTCGGCTGCTGGCCGCCTGCTGGCGCCATCCCCACCTCACCATGGCGGCTCTGCTCGCCTCCGGTATCGGGGTCGGCATGGAAGCCACCACTCCGCTGCTCACCCGGCTCGCGCTGGACGACGCCGTCGCGGGTACCACCGAGCGGCTGAGCTGGCTGGTCGCTGCGCTGGCCGGGGTGGCGCTCCTGCAGTTCGGGACCGCCTTCGTGCGCCGCTATCTCGGTGGGCGGCTTTCTCTGGACGTGCAGCACGACCTGCGCAATGCCGTGTTCCGGGCGGTGCAGAAGCTTGACGGCGCCAAACAGGACACCCTGCGCACCGGGCAGGTCGTGTCCCGGGCCATCTCCGACCTGCAGCTGGTGCAAGGCCTGCTGTCAATGGTGCCGCTGGCGGCGGGCGTGCTGGTGCTCTTCGCCGTCGCCCTGGCCGCGATGCTGTGGCTGTCCCCGTTGCTCACCCTGATTGCGCTGATCGCGGTACCGGCCGCCGGGCTGGTCACCACCCGGACGCGGCGCACGTTGTTTCCGGCGACCTGGTCTGCTCAGCAGCGCGCGGCCGACATCGCCGAGCATGTCGAGGAGACCGTGACCGGGATGCGGGTGGTGAAGGGATTCGGCCAGGAAGCCCGCGTCGTGTCCCGGCTCGAGAACCGGGCCCAGCGGCTGTTCGCCGAACGGATGCGCTCAGCGCGGCTGAACGCGATGTTCGCCCCGACGCTGACCGCGTTCCCCTCGCTGGGTCAGGTGGCAGTGTTCGCCCTGGGCGGCATGCTGGCGCTGCGCGGGACGATCAGTCTGGGGACGTTCGTGGCGTTCGCCGCGTACCTGGCGATGCTCGTCGGCCCCGCCCGGTTGATCGCCACCCTGGTGGTGCTGGCGCAGCTGGCCCGCGCCGGGGTGGAGCGAGTCTACGAGCTGATCGACTCCCAACCCGAGGTGGCCGACGCGCCGGACGCGATCGATGTGCCGGACGGGCCGCTGGAGGTGCACCTGGACGGGGTGCGCTTCGGCTACGCCCGCAGCGAGCCAGTGCTCGACGGGGTGTCCCTGCTCATCGAACCGGGTGAGACGCTGGCCCTGGTGGGCACGCCCGGCTCGGGCAAGTCCACCGTCTCCCTGCTGCTGGCCCGGTTCTACGACGCGCAGCAGGGCGCGATTCGGGTCGGGCCACCCGGCCACCCCATCGATGTTCGGCGGCTGCGGTTGGCGTCGCTGCGCCGGGCCATCGGGATGGTGTTCGAGGAGGCGTTCCTGTTCTCCGACACGGTGCGGGCCAACATCGCCTACGGATGCCCGGACGCCACCGATGACGAGGTGCGCCGGGCGGCGAGGGCCGCGGCGGCGCACGAGTTCATCTCCGCGCTGCCGCAGGGCTACAACACCCAGGTCGGCGAGCGGGGACTCACCTTGTCGGGCGGGCAGCGCCAGCGGATCGCACTGGCCAGAGCGCTGCTGTCAGATCCGCGGGTGCTGGTGCTCGACGACGCCACCTCCGCGGTCGACGCCGCCACCGAGGCGGCCATTCACACCACCCTGCGGACGGTCACCGCGCGGCGCACCACTCTGCTCATCGCACACCGCCGGTCCTCGTTGGCGCTGGCCAACCGGATCGCGGTGCTCGACGGCGGGCGGGTGATCGACGTGGGGACCCAGGTCGAGTTGAGCGCTCGGTGCGCGCTGTTCCGCGCCCTGCTCGCCGGCCCGGGAGAGATGATCGAGAACGTCACAGGCGGCACGGCAGGCGCGCTGCATCCGGGTCCGGACAGCATCACCGCACAGCTCTGGCCCCCCAACACTCCGGCTGACCTGTCGGAGGACTCCAGCGGCGGTCCGCAGGCCGCCCGGGCGGCGCAGAACTCGGCGGGCACAGTGCGAGGCGGAATGACGGCCCGCATGGTAGGCAGCGTCGAGCCAACCCCGGAACTGCTCGCGGCGGTGGCCGCGCTGCCGCCAGCGACCGCCCTGCCCGACATCAAAGGGATCGACCCGACAGCCCCCGACCCGGATTTCCGGCTCACCCGGCTGCTGCGACCGATGCTGGGGTGGCTGACCCTCACCGCCGTCCTGGTCGGGCTCGACGCGCTGGCTAGCGTGGCATTCCCGGCGCTGGGCGGCCTCGCTGTCAACGCCATCACCCGGCACGCATCGCACCTGCTCGCCATCGCGGTCGCCGTCGGGCTCGGAGTGGTCGCCGCCGACTGGCTCGTCATCGCCTCCCAGACGGTGGTCGCCGCGCGGGCCGGGGAAACGCTGCTCTATCTGCTGCGGGTGCGTAGCTACGCGCATCTGCAGCGTCTCGGGCTGGACTACTTCGAGCGCGAGATGGCGGGCCGGATCATGACCCGGATGACCACCGACGTGGATGCGCTGTCCACGTTCCTCCAGACCGGCCTGTCCACCGCACTGGTGAGCGTCCTGACGGTGCTGGGGGTGGCCACTGCGCTGCTGCTCACCGACGCCAGCCTCGCTGTGGTGGCGATGCTCGGCCTGCCGGTGCTGATCGCGGCTACCGTGGTGTTCCAGCGGCTGGCGTCCGCGGCCTACGCCGAGGCCCGGGAGCGGGTGAGCGAGGTCAACGCCGACCTCCAGGAGAACCTGTCCGGTGCGCGGGTGGCGCAGGCATTCACCCGGGAGCGCCGCTCAGCCCGGAATTTCGCCGCCCGCAGCGATGCCTACCGGCGCGCCCGGCTGCGCGCCCAGCGCTACATCGCCACCTACTTTCCCTTCGTTGCCCTGCTGTCCGACCTCGCGCAGGCAGCTGTGCTGGGCGTCGGGGCCTCCCGAGTCGCCGTGGGTACCGTCACCGCGGGGGTGCTCACCGCCTTCCTGCTCTACCTGGGCCTGTTCTTCGCGCCCGTGCAGCAGCTGTCCCAGGTCTTCGACGGCTACCAGCAGGCCGCGGTCGGGCTGCGGCGCATCCGGGAGCTGCTAGACACGCCGACCTCAGTGCCGCCCCCCAACGCCACCGACGCCGTCCCAGTGCCGGTGCGGCTGCGCGGTGAGGTGGAGCTGCGCGACGTCACCTTCAGCTACCCCGGCGCGACGCAACCAGCGCTGGTCGGGGTGTCGCTGCGCATCGCGCCCGGCGAGACCGTCGCTCTGGTGGGGCCCACTGGAGCCGGCAAGTCTACTGTGGTCAAGCTGCTGGCCAGGTTCTACGACCCGACTGCCGGGGCAGTGCTGGTCGATGGAGTGGACGTGCGGCGTTTCGACCCGGCGGCGTTTCATCACCGGCTGGGCGTGGTGCCGCAAGAGGCGCACCTGTTCCGCGGCGACGTCGCGAGCAACATCAGCTACGGCGTACCGCAGGCATCCCCCGCCGAAGTGGAGGCGGCGGCCCGGCGGGTCGGCGCGCTGGAGGCCGTTGCCGCGCTGCCGCACGGATTTCGCCAACCGGTTGGCGAGCGCGGGCAAGGCCTGTCGGCGGGGCAGCGGCAACTGATCGCGCTGGCTCGCGCCGAGATGGTCGACCCCGACCTGCTCTTGCTCGACGAGGCCACCGCAGCGCTGGATCCGGCCACCGAGTCGGTGGTGCTGGCCGCCGCCGATCGGCTCGCCGCGCGCCGCACCACCGTTGTCATCGCACACCGGCTGGCCACCGCAGCCAAGGCCGACCGGATCGTCGTGCTCGACGGCGGCCGGATCGTCGAGCAGGGCCACCATCGTGAGTTGCTCGCGGTGGGCGGGCACTACGCCCGGCTGTGGGCTGTGGGCTCGCCGGACGGGACCGTCGCCGCGTAATGCGCCGTGTGCCCCACCGCGTCGGCTCCCGGCGGCCGGCCGGTGCTCGGCCCCTGACCGACCGACGATCGCCGTTCACCGACGCCCTCTGCACCGGATGCCGCCGGACGCATAATGCTTGGCGGCGAGGACTAGCCTGGGAGCAGCGTCAGCGACCCTGCGCGGATCACCCACAGAGCGGACAGAACGGATAGAGGCGACTTCCAGCGTGTCCCCCAGTAACCGGCCGGTGCAATTTGGCCCTAACGAGTGGCTCGTCGAGGAGATGTACGAGCAGTTCCTGGCCAACCCCTCGACGGTGGACCCATCCTGGCATGACTTCTTCGCCAACCGGCCCGCACCACGCAGCGACAATGGCCAGGCACCGCGCACCAGCACGCAGGCACCCCCGAAACAGCCGTCGGCGAACGGAGCCCGGGAGCAGACCGTCGTCCGTGCGCACGCCCAGCACGACCTCGAGCATGACACCACCACCCCGCTACGCGGCGCGGCAGCCCGCGTGGTGGCGAACATGGAGACCTCGCTGGAGCTGCCGACGGCCACCAGCGTGCGTGCGATACCGGCGAAGCTGCTTGTCGACAATCGCATAGTGATCAACAACCATCTTAACCGGACCCACGGTGGCAAGGTCAGCTTCACCCATCTTATCGGGTACGCGGTGGTGCGCGCGCTGGCTGACATCCCGCAGATGAACCGGCACTACACCACCGACGACCAGGGCAAGCCTGCTGTCGTGGCGCCCGAGCACGTCAACCTGGGTCTGGCGATCGACCTCAAGACCGATAAGGGCCGCAGCCTGCTCGTCGCCTCGATCAAAGGGTGCGAGGTGATGACCTTCGCCCAGTTCTGGCAGGCCTATGAAGACATCATCCGGAAGGCCCGGGGGGGCCAACTCACCGCCGAAGACCTCGCGGCGAGCACGATCTCGCTGACCAACCCAGGGACCATCGGCACCAACCACTCGGTACCCCGGCTGATGTCCGGGCAGGGCGCCATCATCGGCGTCGGCGCGATGGAGTTCCCGGCGGCCTTCCAGGGCGCCAGCGACCAGGCACTCGCCGAGATGGCCATCAGCAAGATCATCACGCTGACGTCCACCTACGACCACCGCATCATCCAGGGTGCCGAGTCCGGCGAATTCCTGCGCCGGGTACACGAACTGTTGCTCGGCGAGGACAACTTCTACGACGACCTGTTCGCCTCGCTGCGCGTCCCCTACGAGCCGGTGCGTTGGGTGCAGGACATCCCCGAGGGGGAGGTCGCCAAGACCGCCCGGGTGCTGGAGCTCATCGACGCCTTTCGCACCCGTGGCCACCTGATGGCCGATACCGACCCGCTCAACTATCGGCAGCGCAAACACCCTGATCTCGACGTGCTGAGCCACGGTCTGACCCTGTGGGATCTGGACCGCGAGTTCGCCGTCGGCGGGTTCGCCGGGCAGTCACACATGCGGCTGCGCGACGTCTTGGGCGTGCTGCGCAACGCCTATTGTCGCAACGTCGGCGTGGAGTACACGCACATCTCGGCGCCCGACGAGCGGCGGTGGCTGCAGGAACGTGTGGAGCGGGTGCACGATAAACCCACCCGCGCCGAGCAGAAGTACATCCTGTCCAAGCTCAACGCCGCAGAGTCGTTCGAGACCTTCCTGCAGACCAAATACGTCGGCCAGAAGCGCTTCTCGCTGGAGGGCGCCGAGACGGTGATCCCGCTGCTGGACGCCGTGTTGGACAAGGCCTCCGAGTACGGGCTGGATGAGGTGGTACTCGCCATGCCGCACCGTGGCCGGCTCAACGTGCTGGCCAACGTGGTCGGTAAACCGTACTCGCAGATCTTCCGCGAGTTCGAGGGCAACCTTGACCCCGGGCAAGCACACGGCTCCGGTGATGTCAAATACCACCTGGGGGCTGAGGGCAAGTACTACCGGATGTTCGGTGACGGCGAGACAAAGGTGTCGCTGATCTCGAACCCGTCGCATCTGGAAGCCGTGGACCCGGTGCTGGAAGGCATCGTGCGAGCCAAACAGGACATCCTGGACAAGGGCCCGGACGGCTTCACCGTTTTGCCGGTGGCGCTGCACGGGGACGCCGCCTTCGCTGGGCAGGGCGTGGTGGCCGAAACACTCAACCTGTCGCAGCTGCGCGGGTACCGCACTGGTGGCACCGTGCACGTGATCGTGAACAATCAGGTCGGATTCACCACGACGCCGCAGTCCGCACGATCCAGCGAATACTGCACCGACGTCGCAAAGATGATTGGCGCACCAGTATTTCACGTCAACGGCGATGATCCGGAGTCCTGTGTCTGGGTCGCCAAGCTGGCGGTGGACTACCGGCAGGAATTTCGCAAGGACGTCGTGATCGACATGATTTGCTACCGCCGCCGCGGCCACAACGAGGGCGACGATCCGTCCATGACGCAGCCGAGGATGTACGACATCATCGACAGCAAGCGGTCGGTCCGCAAAAGCTACACCGAGGCACTCATCGGTCGCGGAGACCTCTCCATGACAGAGGCTGAGCGTGCACTGAAGGACTATGCACAACAGCTTGAACATGTCTTCAACGAGGTTCGGGAACTGGAGAGACGCGCCGCAGCGCCAAGCGAATCGGTAGAGGCCGAGCAGATCGTGCCCACTGGGCTGTCCACCGGAGTAGATCGCAGCGTCATCGAGCGAATTGCCGACGCGCACGTCAACCTGCCCGCATGCTTCACCCCACACCCCAGAGTCAGGCCCGTACTGGAAAAACGAGCGAAAATGGCTCGCGAGGGTGGCATCGACTGGGCCTTCGCTGAGCTGCTGGCGCTCGGCTCGGTGTGCCTGGACGGCCGTATGGTGCGACTGTCCGGCCAGGACAGCCGGCGCGGCACCTTCGTACAACGACACTCGGTGTTGATCGACCGCAGGACCGGGGCCGAGTACACCCCGCTCATGAACCTTTCGCCGGACCAGGCGAGGTTCCTGGCCCACGACTCAGCGTTGTCGGAGTTCGCCGCGCTGGGCTTCGAATACGGCTATTCCGTGGCGAACCCGGACGCTCTGGTGCTCTGGGAGGCGCAATTCGGTGACTTCGTCAATGGCGCGCAGCCGGTGATCGATGAGTTCATCTCCTCCAGTGAGGCCAAGTGGGGCCAGCGTTCTGACGTCGTGTTGCTGCTGCCGCATGGCCACGAGGGGCAGGGCCCGGACCACACGTCTGGGCGCATTGAGCGGTTCCTGCAACTGTGTGCCGAGGGCTCCATGACCGTGGCGCAGCCGTCCACTCCGGCGAACTATTTCCACCTGCTGCGCCGGCACGCTCTGGACGGGGTGCACCGGCCGCTGGTGGTGTTCACCCCGAAGTCGATGCTGCGCCTCAAAGCGGCGGTGAGCCCGGTGGAGGATTTCACCTCAGGGCGATTCACCTCGGTGCTCGATGACCCGATGGTCACCGATCCCTCGGCGGTGCGCCGGGTGCTGCTGTGCAGCGGCAAGATCAGCTACGAGCTGAACGCCGCACGCCAGCAACGTGGCGTCGACAACACGGCGATCGTGCGCATCGAGCAGTTGTACCCGGTGCCCCAGCGCCGGCTGGCCGCGGCACTGGACCGCTACCCGAAGGCCACCGAGGTGTGCTGGGTGCAGGAGGAACCCTCCAACCAGGGCGCCTGGCCGTTCTACGGGCTGAGCCTGCCAGAGCTGATGCCTGAGCGGCTGGGCGCGCTGCGGCGGATCTCCCGGCGTGCCATGGCGGCCCCCTCCGCGGGGTCGGCCAAGGTGCACGACGTCGAGCAGCGGGAACTCATCGCCGCCGCCCTCGACCTCTGACCCCATGTATTTCACCGACCGCGGCATCGAGGAACTCGAAGACCGACGCGGTGACGAACAGCTCAACGTCCAGTGGCTGGCCGCCCGGATGCGCGCGTTCATCGATGAGCACCCGGAGTTCGAGGACGCCGTCGAACGGTTAGCCACGTTCCTGGCTCGCGACGATGCCGACGAGCCAGACAACCTCGCAGACTGAAGGGGTGCTGCTCGCCACCGTGGAGGCGTTACCACGCATAGGCCTCCGGGGCGGGCTTGGCGCCGTTCGGCGCCGGCGAAGGGAACAGCTCGTTGAGCCGGGCCAGTACCTCGGCGTCGAGGGTGATCGCGACGGCCCGCAGTGAGCTGTCCAGTTGCGCGGCAGTGCGCGGGCCGACGATCGGCGCGGTCACCCCGTGCTGGTGCAGCAGCCAGGCCAGCCCGACGCTGGCGGGATCCTCGCCGAGGTCAGCACACAGCTTCTCGTAGGACTCGATACGTTCCCGGTTCGCCTCGAGCGCGTCGGCCGCAAGCCCCGTGCTGCTTCGCGAACCGCCACCCTCGCGTTGCTTGCGCAGCACCCCGCTGAGCAGGCCGCCGTGCAGCGGCGAGTACGGGATCAGCCCGATGCCGTACTCCCGCACGGCGGGCAACACCTCCAGCTCGACCCACCGGGTGAGCAGGTTGTAGATGGACTGCTCGCTGACCAGCCCGGTGACGTGCTGCCGGCGGGCCGCCTCGTGCGCAGCGACCAGGTGCCAGCCGGCGAAGTTCGACGAGCCGACATAGACGATCTTCCCCTGCTGCCGGAGCACCGACATGGCCTCCCAGATCTCCTCCCAGGGGGTACCCCGGTCCACGTGGTGCATCTGGTAGAGGTCGATGTAGTCGGTCTGCAGCCGGCGCAGCGACGCGTCGCAGGCCCGCCGGATGTTCAGCGCGGAGAGCTTGCTGTCGTTGGGCCAGTCCCCCATCGAGCCGTAGAGCTTGGTCGCCAGCACGGTGCGCTCCCGCCGTCCACCGCCCGAGGCGAACCATCGGCCGACGATCTGCTCCGTGATCCCTTCGCCCTTGCGCCAGCCGTAGACGTTGGCGGTATCGAAGAAGTTGATGCCATGCTCGTGGGCCCGATCCATGATCGCGTGACTGTCAGCCTCCGAGGTCACCGGACCGAAATTCATCGTCCCCAGGCACAGTCGGGACACCGAAAGGCCGCTGCGGCCCAGCTGCGTGTAGTCCATGCCCACCAGCCTCGCACCCCAGCGGGTATCAGACCACTCGACGCGGTGGGGGACGCACCCGGCTTACCCACGGCGATGTCTTGACCTGTGCCTGGGTCGAGGTTGCAGGCTGGTCACCATGAGCTGGTCACCATGAGCGCACTATCTGATGCCGGGTCCGTGGCTCCGGTGCGCTCGGATCTGTTCGGCCCGAGCCGCCGCACGACCACGGTCGGGGTGCTCCTGCTGGTCAGCATGGTGGCGTTCGAGGCGATGGGTGTGGGCACCGCTATGCCGGCCCTGGTGGCCGACCTCGGCGGGCTGTCGCTCTACGCCTGGCCGTTCGTGGCGTTCATGGCGGCCGACGTGTTCGGGACCGTGCTCGGTGGGCGGTGGTGCGACCTGGCCGGGCCGAGAATCCCGCTGGTGGCGTCCCCGGTGCTGTTCGGGGCGGGTCTGCTGGTAGCCGGCACCGCAGCCGGCATGCCGCAGCTGCTGGTGGGGCGGGTACTGCAGGGATTGGGCGCGGGCATCCTGACGGTCGCGGTCTACGTGCTCATCGCGGTGGTCTATCCCGATCGGACCCGACCCGCCATCTTCGGGCTGATGTCCTCGGCATGGGTGCTGCCCGCGCTGATCGGACCGCCGGTCGCCGGGGTAGTGACCGAACGGCTGTCCTGGCACTGGGTGTTCCTCGGCCTGGTTCCGGTGGTGGTGCTCGCGCTCGGGCTGGTGGTGCCCTCAATGCGCCAGCTCGGCCGGCCGGAGCCCGGCAGGAGCAGCACACCCCGCCGGCGCGGCCTGGTGCTCGCCGCCCTGTGCGCCGCGGTGGGGGTCTCCGCGCTGAGCTGGGCCTCCCAGCACCCGAGCGCCCTGGCCGCCGGAGTGGCCGGCGCGGCGCTGGTGCTGCTGGTGCCCTCGGTGCGCCGGTTGCTGCCGGCCGGGGTGTTCCGGGCGCGCTGTGGAGTGCCAGCCGTGGTGGCTGCCCGGGGACTGCTCGCCGGGGTGTTCTTCACCGCCAACTCCTACCTGCCGCTGATCTTGACCAGCACTCACCACTGGACGCTGGCCGCCGCCGGGATCCCGCTGGTGGTCAGCTCGCTGGGCTGGTCGGCCGCCGCCGGATGGCAAGGCCACCACCCGGACCTGCCCCGGCACCGGCTGCTGCGGATCGGGTTCATCCTGCTCACGGCGGGCGCCGTCGGGCTGGTGCTGGTCGCGCCTGCCTGGGGTACGCCGTGGTTGGCCCCGCCACTGTGGGGCATCGCCGGGATCGGCATGGGGCTGGGCTACTCGTCGGTGTCGTTCCTGCTGCTGCAGCAGTCCGGCGCCGGCGAGGTGGGGTTCCACTCATCGGCGGCGCAGATGGTCGACCAACTCACCACCGCGACCCTGATCGGCGCCGGCGGAGCGCTGCTGGCGCTGCTGGGCTCCCCGGCACTCGCGCTGCCAGTGCTCCTCGCGGTACTAGCTGGCCTCGGCGTGCTCGGTACGACGCTAGCGAGCCGCGCCGCCACACTGGAGTAGCCCTGGACAACCAACGAACGCGCAGGAGAGAGCATGTCTCCGCTGAGTCAACGCCGCCTGCTGGGTACTGCCGCCGGGGTGACAGGTGCCGCCCTGGCCTCCGGGTTGCTGCCGCCCAGCGTGCGGAAAGCGCTGGTGGCGGGGCCGCCCGGCAGCAGCTCGCTGCGTGACGTCAAGCACGTGGTCTGCCTGATGCAGGAGAACCGCTCCTTCGACCACTACTTCGGCACGATGACGGGGGTGCGCGGCTTCGGCGACCCCAACGCCATCACCCTGTCCACCGGGCGCTCGGTCTTTCACCAGCCCGACACCGTCAGCCCCGACGGTTACCTGCTCCCCTTCCACCTGGACACCACCACCTCCAGCGCCCAGGCGATCCCCTCGACCAGCCACGCGTGGGACGTTCAGCACGAGGCCTGGAACGGGGGCAAGATGGACAGCTGGCTGCCCGCCCACCGCGCGGCCGACCACCAGAACGGCCCCTACGTGATGGGCTATTACACGCGCCGGGACGTGCCCTTCCAGTTCGCCCTGGCCGAGGCCTTCACCATCTGTGACGGCTACCACTGTTCGGTCATGGGTCCGACCTGGCCCAATCGCATGTATTGGATGACGGGAACCCTCGATCCCGAGGGCGAGAGCGGCGGACCCATCATCGCCAACGTCGTGCCCAAGCCCTACACCTGGACCACGTACCCTGAGCGGCTCGAGCGAGCCGGGGTGAGTTGGAAGGTCTACCAGCAACTCGACAACTATGGCTGCAACGTGCTGGAACTCTTCCAACAGTTTCGTGACGCGAAGCCGGGAGAGTCTCTTTACGACAAGGGCATGACCACGGGCGGCGCCCTCGACTTCGAGGAGGACGCCCGCAACGATCGCCTGCCCACCGTCTCCTGGATCATCCCCACCAGCTACCAGTCAGAGCACCCCGCCTTCATGCCCGCCGCCGGCGCCGACTTCGTGGCCAGCAAGATCGAGGCCATCGCCGCCAATCCCGAGGTGTGGGCGAAGACGGTCTTCATCCTCGACTTCGACGAGAACGACGGCATCTTCGACCATGTCCCCCCGCCCACGCCGCCTGCGGGCACGAAAGGCGAGTTCATCGACGGTCTCCCCATTGGTGGCGGCTTCCGGGTGCCCTGCATCATCGTCTCCCCGTGGACGGTCGGTGGCTGGGTCGCGACCGAGCACTTCGATCACACCTCGGTGCTGCAGTTCCTGGAGAAGGTCACCGGCGTCGAAGAGCCCAACATCAGCGCCTGGCGGCGCCAGACGTTCGGTGACCTGACCTCCGCCTTCCGCTTCACCTCAGCCCAGCTTCCACCCCGCCTGCCCGGCACGTCCGACCAGCTCAGACGGGCGCAGTGGGAGGCGACGACGCTCCCCAGACCGCACCTCCCCGAAGCGCGTCAGAAACCGCCCGTTCAGGAGCCCGGCACCCGGCACCAGATACCGCCTGCCACGAGCCGCGGCGAGTAGGGAAGCCACCGCCCTGACGGCAGTGGGTCAGCGCAGCAGCGGGCCGCGCTCGAGCAGCGCACGGAAGTCGGGTCCCGGGAGCGCGCGGGAGAACAACCAGCCCTGGTAGGCGTCCACCCCCAGCCCTCGCAGCACCTGGAACTGAGCCGCGTTCTCGACACCCTCGGCAACACAGACGCGATCCATCGCGCGAGCCAGGTCGACTACCGCGCGGGCCACCGCGAAGTCCGACGGGTCGACACCCACCCCGCAGACGAATCGGCGATCCAGCTTAATGATCTGCGCGGGTAGCTCCTTGAGCCGGGCCAGTGAGGAATAACCGGTGCCGAAGTCGTCCACCGCGAAGCGCACCCCACGCTCGACCAGCTCGGCCATCGCCCGCCGGGTCGAGCTGGGCAGGCCGATCAGCGTGGTTTCCACCAGTTCCAGCACCAGGCGACCCGAGGGCAACCCGCTTTCAGCCACCGCGGTAGCGACAGTGGCCACGAAGTCACCCTCGCCAGGATCAGCGAGGTTGACCGCGACGGCGACCGGGCGCCCATCCCACGCTACCCACTCGCGCGCCTCACGCAGCGCGGTGCGCAGCACCCACCGGTCCAGATCACGCATCAGGCCGCCCTGCTCAGCCACCGGCAGGAACACGTCCGGGCTGAGCATCCCTCGCTCCGGGTGCGGCCAGCGGATCAGCGCCTCCGCGGAGAGGATCGCTCCGTCAGGATTGACCACCGGCTGGTAGTGCAACTGCAGCTCGTCGCGCACGAGCGCCTCGCGAAGCTGGCACTCCAGCTCTATCTGCCGATCGGCTGAGGCGATCAGCGCCGCGTTGGCCATCGCGAACTGCCCGGTTCCAGTCCGCTTGGCCTCGAACACGGCGGCGTCGGCGAAGCGGAGCAGGTCCTGCGCGCCGCTGGTCGAGGCGTCCGGCACCGCCACTCCGATGGCCGCTGACATCCGGATCACCTGGCCGCGCAGCGGGATGGCGGTGTGCAGCAACCCTGAGACCGTGGCGACGAGTGAGTCGATGCCGCCCTGGGCGGCGACGTGTGAGCAGATCACCACGAAGACGTCACCAGACAGGCGGCCAGCGGTACAGCCCTCGGGCAACCCTTCCTGCAGCCACCGCGCCAGCGCGACCAGCAGCTCATCACCGGCATCATGGCCGAGCGCATCGTTGACCCGCTTGAAGTTGTCGATATCGCAGAACAGCACCGCGATGTCGCGGTCAGCCGACACGAGCAGCTCGGTCAGGGTGTCCTTGATCGCGGCCCGATTGGGGAGACCCGTGAGCTCGTCGTGCGTCGCCCGGTAGGTGAGCGCCTCGGCCATCCGGCGCCGCTCGGTGATGTCGGTGAAGATCACCAGCAGGAAGCGCTGACCGTCGTCCTGCACCGACGCCGAGACGTGCAGCTCGCAGTACACCGGGGTACCGTCGGCCCGCAGCAGCATCCGCTGCGGCACCGTGTAACTCTGCGACCCGGCTGCGTGATGGGTGGGCAGGATGCGCAGCCGCTCGGCCCGCTCCTCGGGGTGGGTAAGCGCCTCGGAACTCATCCCCCGAAGCGTCTCCAGATCGTAGCCCAGCAGCTTGCACAGCGCCTCGTTGGCGTCGACGAGCCGGTCGTGGGCGTCGAAGATCCCGATGCCCACCGGGGTGATCGCCACCAGGTCGGCGAAGCGCTGGCCGGAGCGCATCATCCGGGTTTCGGCGGCGCGCTGCTCGGTGACGTCCTGCACGGTGCCGACCAGGCGGAGACACCCGGACGCGTCGGCGACGGCCGCGCCATGGCAGCGGAAGGTACGCACCACCCCGTCCGGTCGCTGCACCCGGTGCTCACAGTCCACCGGCACCTGGTTGACGACCAGCTGACGCCACAGCTCATCCACCCACTCCCGGTCATCGGGATGCACCAGGGAAAGAAAGGCCTGGTAGGTGGTCTGCCGGGCCGTCACTCCGTAGAGGTCTTGCATCATGTCCGACCAGACCAGCCGGTCGTCGCCCGGATCCCACTCCCAGGTACCGATCCGGGCCACCCGCTGCGCTTGCGCCAGCCACTGCTGCTCCGCGCGCAGCGCCCGCTCGACCGCTCGGGTCTGCGTGACGTCCTGAATG
This sequence comes from uncultured Actinomycetota bacterium, assembly GCA_963822695.1. Lineage (GTDB taxonomy): Bacteria > Actinomycetota > Actinomycetes > Mycobacteriales > Pseudonocardiaceae. Next base: position 132,635 of record CAWGJH010000016.1, on the reverse strand, counting down.
GTACCTACCAGGCACAGGACCTCCCCGCTGTTCGAGCGCTCAGCCCACAGGCGGCAGACATAGTAGGCCTCACCGTGTTCGGGCGGACCGCGGAACTCCACCTCCAGCGTGCTCGAATCACGGTCAGCGGCCATCTCGTGTACCCGCCGGAACAGATCGGGCAGATCCTCCGGGTGGATGTGGCGAAATGGGTCGGCCGCCTCGACGCAGCGCCCGGCGAACAGCTCGCCCAGGGCGGGACTGTAGCTAACCTTGTTCGTGGGCCACTCCCAGGTGAAGCTACCGACCTGAGCGATCCGTTGCGCCTCCAGCAGTCGCGCGCGCTCCTGGGCAAAAGCGCCGGTACTCAGGGGGTAGCCAGCCGCGCACAGATCAGAGATGTCAACCAAGAACACCATGAGCAGGTCGGTGCCCGGCACGATCCAGCGCGTCACCCGCACCGGGACAGTACGCCCGTCCGGTCGGATCAACTCGGCGTCGGTTCCGGTGTCGGTGTGGTCCGCTAGCAGGTGGCGCAGCGGAACGCCGGTCAGCGAATCGGGGAACCACCGTCCGGCGAGCTGGACTGCGGCCAGGTTGGCGTGGACGACAACACCGCCCTGGCAGACCAGCGCGGGCGACTCAGGTAACGGGATCTGGGGTAACGGGATCTGGGGTAACGGGCTCGACCGGCCTCGCCGGAAAGCCGCCCGCGGGTGGCCAGGTGCGGCCCACGTCACCTCTCCGGGGTCCGGTGACAAGGGCACGAACTCGATCCGCTCAGCGCGCTCGGCCACGGCACCACCCTCCCGCCGCGCCAACCGCCACTGGCGCTGAGACATCTGGCGCTTCGACATCTGGCAACGACGTGTCACAACCCTGTCGAGTGCACCAACGCGCGAACTGACGGTTGGTTATGAGCCTTGCGCAACCGCGTGTGACAGGTGATGCCCGTCTTCTGCGGCTGCGGATCTAGAGTGTCACCAGATCAGGTGGCTGGAGTCGCTTTGCGCCGCCGCCCTGCTGGTGAGGGTGGGGCCTAGAGTGGGGCGTCGTGCAGTTCCGTGAGCTGGCAGTGCCGGGAGTGGTCGAGTTCACTCCCAAGGTCTTCCCCGACGCGCGCGGTCAATTCGTGGCGCCGTTCCAGGAATCCACGTTCCTCGACGCCACCGGCCACCGGCTGCACCTGGCGCAGGTCAACCACAGCATCTCTCGCCGCGGCGTGCTCCGTGGGGTGCACTTCTCCGACGTGCCGCCCGGCCAGGCCAAGTACGTGCACTGCTCCCGGGGCGCGCTGCTGGACGTCGCGATCGACGTCCGGGTGGGCTCCCCGACGTTCGGCCGCTGGGAGTCGGTACTGCTGGACACCGAGACCTACCGCGCGGTGTACCTCCCCGAAGGCGTCGGCCATGCCTTCATCGCATTGGCCGATGACACCGTCATGGCCTACCTGTGTTCCACCGGATACGACCCCTCAGCAGAGCACACGGTGTACCCGCTGGATCCCGCGCTGCGGCTGCCCTGGCCCGCCGACCTCGACGTGGTGCTGTCGGCCAAAGACCGCACAGCCCCCACCCTCGCTGAGGCCGCCCGAACCAACATCCTCCCCCGCTGGCCAGCCTGCCAAGCCCGCTACACGCAGCTACGCGCAGCTCGGAGCTAGTCGGTGGGGTGCGGGCCATAGGCGGGCGAGGACGACCGCGCTCGGATGCGCGGTGCCCAGGTGGCGGGAGTCGGTGGACCCTGCGGGGTTGTCGCCCAGGACCCACCAGCCGTCTCCGTGCCGGCCTACCACGCGCTTGACCGACAACTGACCGGGACGCTGCGCCCACCGGACCAGCACCACCGCGCCGGGGCGTGGCCGGGCTCGCCGGCTGACCAGCAGCACGTCGCCGTCGGACAACGTCGGGGACATCGAAGGGCCGCGCACCACCGCGAGCCGCCAAGGCCACCCGATGAAGTTGTGCCCCACCACTGATCCACCACTGAGGGTCACCGTCTGCGGATGCTCGGCACGCCGAGCTGGAGTAGGGTCGCGTGACGTCGGAGCACCACATGTCAGGGAGGAACGATGCGACCGCTGTCGCGCATTCTGCACCGCCCCCGCTTGGAGGTTACTGCGCACTGCGACCTCCCGTGCGGCGTCTATGACCCGGCGCAGGCCCGGATCGAGGCCGAGTCGGTCAAAGCGATTCAAGAGAAGTACCAGTCCAACACCGACCCAGTGTTTCGCGAGCGCGCAATCCAGATCAAGGAACAACGCAGCGACCTGGTCAAGCACCACCTCTGGGTGCTGTGGACCGACTACTTCAAGCCGCCGCACTTCGAGAAGTATCCGCAGCTACACGAGCTGTTCAACAAGGCCACCAAGGCTGCTGGCGGTGGCGAAGGCGGCACCAAGTCGTCCAATGACCCAGCCACCGGGCAAGCACTGCTCGACCACATCACGGCGATTGACAAAATCTTCTGGGAGACCAAGCAGGCCTCCTGACCGCAGCCCCGAGAACGACGCCGACCAGCGGAAATACTCGTCGTTGGTCGGCGTCGTTTCTCGTTAGCTTCATCCCAGGCGGCAGGGCGGTGGCACAGTATACTGGATGGGCATCACCACTGCCGCGGCAGTAGCGGCCGGTCCTGGGCAGGGCTGGCGACAGGTCGGTGAACTGCTGCTGGCGTTCGGCCTGTCCTCGGCGGTGGGAGTGGAGCGGCAACTGCGCGGCAAACCCGCCGGGCTGCGAACGCAGGCGATCGTGGGCACGTCGGCGGCGTTGATCCTGCTGGTGAGCAAGTATGGCTTCGCCGACGTGCTGTCCTCGGGCACTGTGGTGCTCGACCCGTCCCGGGTCGCAGCCCAGATTGTGTCCGGGGTCGGGTTCCTCGGGGCGGGGCTGATCATCACCCGCCGCGGCGCGATCCACGGGCTGACCACCGCAGCGGCGGTATGGGAGACCGCCGCGATCGGGATGGCTGCCGGCGCTGGGCTACCGCTGCTGGCCGGCGTAGTCACCGCGCTGCATTTCGTGATCGTGTTCGGATACACGGCATTGAGCCGGCAGCTGCCGGGAGCCGACCGGGCCGCGGCTGGCTTCAGCGTCGTCTACGAGGACGGCTGCGGAGTGCTACGGGACCTGCTCGCCACCTGCACCGCCCGGGGCTGGTCGATCACCTCGCTGACCGTCGACGGCAACGTCGTTCCCGATAATGCCCAGGCCTTGATTGAGGCTGGCCATCCCGCGCCGCGGCGGCTGGTCACCATCACGCTGGAGCTGTCGGGACCCAGCGCCACAGACGCCGCTACCGCCCTCGGCGTCGTTACCGGTGTCGTCCACGTCAAACAGCGCCACGAAGACGAAGACTGACACAGATCCGGCAGCAACGCGGACCAGACGGCACGGCCCAAGCACGGCCCGAATAGGTCAGGTAGCCTAGAATCCGCTGTTCCGCATCGCGGCTCGTTGTTGAGCGTCGTTTCGTCCACCGACAATGATCGGACACCAGCACCTGCCGACCCCGCCAGCCCCGGCCGCGAAGCCGTCCCGGCGCCTGCGCCCGACGGTCACCGCGTGCACCGCCGTGCTGGCCCTGGTGCTCGCCAGTTGCTCCCAGATCAGCAGCTCCCAGCCCACCAACTCCCAACCCACCAACGCGAACTCGGTAGCCACCGACGCGCCGGCCGCCCTCAAGCGCTTCTCCACTCAGAAACTGGCCTGGTCACGTTGCGACAAGATCTTCGAATGCGCCTCGTTGACGGTACCGCTGGACTACACCAACCCAGCCCGGGGCACCATCCAACTCGCGGTTATCCGCAAGCAGGCCACCGACCCCGCGCACCGCATCGGCTCGTTGATCACCAATCCCGGTGGTCCGGGCGGATCGGGTGTGGAGTTCATCAAGCAAAACTATCCCGCCCAGTCCGGCTATCCGTCACATTTCGGCCCGCAGCTGCGGGCCGACTTTGACATTGTCGGCTTCGATCCGCGGGGGGTGGGCCAGAGCGCGCCGATCACCTGCCTCACCGACGCCCAGCTCGACCAGTACGTCGCCCTCGACCCGGCCCCGACCACCCCGCCCGAGGTGGATGCGGTGGTGTCCGGAGACAAGGCCTTCGATGTGGGCTGCCAAGCCCACTCAGCCAGCCTACTGCCGTATGTGGGCACCCCGAACGCAGCCCGCGACATGGACGTCCTCCGCGCCGTACTCGGCGACCAGAAGATGTACTACCTCGGGGCCTCCTACGGCACTTACCTGGGCGCGGTCTACGCCGAGCTGTTCCCGACCCACCTCGCCCGCGCGGTGCTGGATGGCCCGCTCCCCCCGAACCTGACCGCCAGGCAGTTGGGCATCGGGCAGGCAGGCGGCTTCCAGGACGAGCTCACTCGATTCACCGACGACTGTGCGACCCATCCCGACTGCCCGCTGGGCACGGATGCGACCACCGCGGAACAGAAATTGGCGGATTTCTTCGTCTCGACCCATACCCACCCGCTGCCCACGGGCACCAACCGGATGGTCAATGAGGCGCTGGCCGAGACCGGCGTGCTGAGCACCCTGTACGCCAGCCCCACATCATGGCCACTCCTGCGGCAGGTTCTGGCCCTCGCGATGGCCGGTGACGGGCACGGGCTGCTGGCGCTGTCCGATCTGTACTACCAGCGTGACTCTAGGACGGGGCATTACTCCAATTCGACCGCAGCCAACATCGCGATCAACTGCCTGGACCGCCCCGACGTACGCTCGGTTGACGATGTCCACGCCGAACTACCCGACTTCGAGCAGGCATCCCCGCTGATCGGGGCCTCCCTCGCCTGGAGCGACCTGCCGTGCGCGTACTGGCCGGTGCCGGCGCAGGGCCAGCCGCACCCGATCCACTACGCGGGTTCACCCCCGATCCTGGTCATCGGGACCATCCACGATCCGGCCACGCCGTATCCTTCGGCTCAGGAGATGGCCGGCCAGTTGGGCTCCGCAGTGTTGCTGACCTACAACGGCGACGGGCATACCGCCTACGGTCGGGGCAGCAGGTGCATCGACACTGCCGTGGATGCTTATCTGGCCCAGGGCACGGTGCCGGCTGCGAGCGAAGTCTGTCAACACGATCCGGTCCCGGCCACCCCGAAGCCCAGATAACCGGTGCGGGTGTCGACAGCGGGCCCGGTAGGGCGCACGATCGGTGACATCGTGAACGCAGTTGAGCACTTCATCACCTTGCTGGCCGGGCGCGGGCCGGGTCCGGAGCTCGATGTGGGCGCGCTCGCGATCGCCGCTGGCGCGGATCCCGAGCTCGACGCCGATACCTGGCTGCGCGAACTAGATCGGCTGGCCGAGCGGGTCGATTCGCTGGAGACGCTCATCCACCGGCTGTTTGTCGAAGAGGGGTTCGTCGGCAACACCACGAATTACTACGACCCGCGCAACTCCCTACTGGATCAGGTGCTCGACCGCAGGCTCGGCATTCCGATCACATTGTCAGTCGTCTGCCTCGAGGTGGGTCGCCGCGCCGGGGTGTCACTGGAGGGCGTCAGCATGCCCGGTCATTTCCTCGTCCGGCCGCTGGCCACCGATCACTACCTCGACGCGTTCAACGGCGGCGAGCTGCTTGACCTCGCCGGTTGTGAGGCCCTGTTTCGCACCGCCAACCAGGTAGATCCGGACGTTCCCTTCGGGCGGCACCTCCTGATGACAGCACCCAGGAGGGCGGTTTTCGCCCGTATCCTGCAGAATCTGCGGATCGTCTACCGGGGCCTCGGACGCCCCGCCGACCTGGAATGGGTATTGCGGATGCGCCTGGCACTGCCCGGGGTGGGGGCCCAAGAGCTCATCGAGCTGGGCCATACGCTCGGCCGGCAAGGCCGCTTCCTCGACGGCGCCAAGTTCCTCGAGTCACAGATCTCCCAGTGGCCACAGCACGCAGAACTCCTCGAATACGCCGCACGCAGCCTACGAGCACAACTCAACTGAACTCGCGATGTCGCAGAACGTGCACAAGCATCCATGTGACACCTGCGCGAGGCGCTCAGCGCACGTGATGCGCGCGGGTGGCCCAGCGTAGGGCAGGCGGGCAGGACAGCAGCGCCAGCACGGCCACGCAGAACGCCGCAGCCGGCACCCCATAGGCCGGCTGGGATGAGGGGCCCGCAGCGTCCCAGCAGACGCCGAGCAGCAGGAGCTGGGCGACGATAGCCGGAGTGCGAGCACCGCGGCGGCCCCGCACCAGTTTCGCGCCCACGACGAGCAGGATGCCCCCGAAGCTGGCCAGGCAGGCCGCAAGTGGTCCCCACCGCACCAGCCCGGTGGATCCGCGCACCGCCGCGACGAGCAGCCCGACCGCGATCGCGACACCAACCAAGCCCTGCAGCCCCACCAGCACGCCCGCGGCACGTACCGGGCGGGGCGCGGCGGGTTCAGCGGTCATCACAGCAGGTTAACCGCCGACCTCACGCTTGCCGCCACGGCAGGTGGACCAGGCACCCAGACGCGAAAAGTGGGCCGAAACGTTCGGGCCTGCAGTCTCGTTAGATGTCACAGGGCTAGCTGCTGATAAGCCCCACGGCCTCCGGGTCCGAGGGTTTGTTAGTCGATCACCGTGATGATCCTATCGCGGTGATCGAGCGGAGCGGGCAGTCGTGATCAAGCGATCGTGACGCGCAGCTACGTCCGAATGGTGCTTGGCGAATCAGCTTCACATGCGGTGGGTGGTTCGAGCGGTGGGGTACCCGCCGGGTGAATCGACCTGCTGCGCCCGTAGATACCTCTTGACATCGCGGGTGATTGTGAAATCATTCACAAGCCCAAATGACAGACGACGACGGCGCTGGGACACAGGAGTTCACCAGCGCGATCGACGAGGAGCAAGCACCATGGACTGGCGCCACCACGCGGCCTGCCGAGACGAGGACCCCGAGCTGTTCTTCCCCGTGGGAACCAGCGGCCCCGCTCTATTGCAGATCACCGAGGCGAAGGCCGTCTGCCGACGCTGCCCGGTCAATGCTGAGTGCCTTAACTGGGCACTCGCCTCCGGACAGGATGCTGGCGTATGGGGCGGTATGAGCGAGGACGAGCGGCGCGCCATGAAGCGGCGCAACGCTCGTACCGGGGCCCGTAACGGCGTCTGATCCGCGCATGTAGAACGACCGACCGAGAGGCCCGGCACTGTCTATGCCGGGCCTCTCGTCATTGGTCGGCCAGGTCATTGGTCGGCCAGATTGGTCGGCCGGGCACCCGACCGCACTGTCAACGGCAACACGTTCTTAACGGTGCGCTGTCAGCGGTAACCTCAGCACCGCGATGGTTCCGCGGGGTTGCCTTCGTTGCAGTTCCAGGGATCCTCGCAGCTCGGAACCAACCAGAGTTCGGACGATCTGTAAGCCCAGCCGCTCGGCTCGGGCCAGCGAGAAGTCGGGCGGCAGCCCGCGACCGTCATCGGAGACGGTCACCTCCAGAGATCCTGCGGACCGCTCGGCGCGAAGTACCACCTCACCTCCCCGACCCGGTTCAAAGGCGTGCTCCAGAGCGTTCTGCACCAGCTCAGTGAGCACCATGATCAGCGGAGTAGCGAGCCCGGCAGCCAAGATCCCCAAGGTGCCCTCCCGCCGCACGATGACCAGGCTCTTCTCCCCCGACACCTCGGCGACCATGGAGAGCACCCTGTCCACGACGTCATCGATGTCCACCCGCTCGTCGAGGGAAATCGACAGCGTCTCGTGCACCATGGCGATGGAGGCCACCCGACGCACCGACTCCTGCAGCGCTTGGCGGGCCTCGACATTCGCCGTGCGGCGAGATTGCAACCGCAGCAGCGCGGCCACGGTCTGCAAGTTGTTCTTCACCCGATGGTGTATTTCTCTGATGGTGGCATCCTTGGACAGCAACGCCCGGTCGCGGCTGCGCACCTCGGTCACGTCGCGGACCAGCACCAACGCTCCCGCCGACGCTCCCCGCGGACGCAGTGGCAGCGCGCGGAACAGCATCGTGGCGCCAGCGGCGTCGGCCTCGATCCGCGTGCTCGGGCTGCCCTCGATCGCGGCGCGAATCCGCTGCGCGACCTCTGCGGCGTCGAACGGGTCGGAAATCAACCTGCGAGTCAGGGGGGCGAGCTGCTCACCCCGGAGGTCCGCGGCGTGCCCCATCCGGTGGTAGGCCGACAGCGCGTTGGGACTCGCGTAGATCACAATTCCGCCCGCGTCGAGCCGGAGCAAGCCGTCGCCCGCTCGCGGGCCACCGTGCCGGTCCGGGGTGGTGCTGGCGTCCGGAAACGTACCATCGGCCAGCATCTGGCACAGGTCGGTGGCGATTCCCAGGTAGGCGATCTCCAGCGGGCTGGGCACCCGGGGCACCGCCAGGTTGGCCTCCCGTCCCAGGACGGCAATCTGCCGCTCGCCAAGCCGCACCGGCACCACCTCGTGACGCACCGGAACGCCGAGCAGCCAGCGCGGCTGCTCGTCACGCACGATGCTGCCGTGCAGCAACGCGTGGCGCAGCCGGGGGTGCTCCACCTCGGCGGCACGGGTGCCGACCACATCCTCGGGATGGACGGTGGGACCGGTAGTGGGCCGGACGTGCGCCACGCAGAGGAAGTCTGCTGCCGCCTCGGAGGCATCCAGTGGCGCCCACATCAGCAGATCGGCGAAAGCGAGATCAGCGAGCAACTGCCATTCGGCGACGATCCGCTGCAGATGACCGACCGCTGCGCCGGACAGCTGAGTGTGCTGGGCGAGCAACTCGCTCAGTGTCGACATCCCGGCTCACCGCCTCGCCGCCGCCCTCACTCGAGGGCGGCGTCACTCAACCATGGCTATCAGGTCACCCTGCTGCACAACGTCGCCCTCCGAGACCGCCAATTTCGCGACAGTTCCCTCGACCTCCGACAGCACGGGAATCTCCATCTTCATCGACTCAAGGATCACCACCGTGTCGCCAACAGACACCGCGTCGCCCTCGGCGACCACGATCTTCCACACGTTGGCCACCATCTCGGCCCGGATCTCCTCAGTCATGGATCGCCCTCTCTCGACGCTCGGCCCTGTTATCCAACCACGGTGCGCGGCGGCCGCGGTGCGGCCGGCGATCGGCACAGTCATCTCGCACCGTGACACACTCGCCCACGACCACCAATGAGTCGTCCAAGATCAATCGACCCAGAGAGGGAAAGACGCCGTGTCCAAGCGAGGCCGCAAGAAGCGTGACCGGAAAAAGAACGCCGCCAACCACGGTAAGCGTCCGAACACCTGAGGCACCACGGGGCCCGTCAGCACGCTGACGGGCCCCGTGGGCACAGCTGAACTCAGCCCACGTAAGCTTAACGTGGCTGAGCTCGGCTCTCGGTGGAGAGCCAGGCGTGGCTTTCGACGCTGGCCGACACCTCCACGATGGTGCCGTCGTCCCCCTGCCTGAGCGCCACCTCCGCACCGAGGACGGCTTGGCGCATCATGATCTCGCGGATCGACTGGCGCAACCTTTGCTTGAGCGCGTCGGGCGCGTGGTCACCGCCGCACTTACGAGCCAGCAACGCCTTGAGATGCTCCTCGAGACCGAATTCCTCCAGACATGACCCACAGTCCTCCAGATGGCGCCGCAACAGCTCACGCCGCTCGTGGTTGCACTCGTTGTCCAGAAAAAGCCACAGCTCAGCGAGCACCTCGCGGCAGTCGGTGTCGTGCGGATCTCCACAACTCATGACGCGACCTCCGCATTGCGCAGGAAGCCCCGCTCGCGGGCCACCCCGGTGAGCATGTCGCGCAGCTGCTTGCGCCCCCGGTGTAGCCGCGACATCACAGTCCCGATCGGGGTACCCATGATCTCGGCGATCTCCTTGTACGCGAAGCCCTCGACGTCGGCCAGGTAGACGGCCATCCGGAAGTCCTCCGCCAGTTGACTCAGGGCATCCTTGACGTCGGAGTCGGGCAGCCGGTCCAGCGCGTCCATCTCCGCCGACCGCAAACCCAACGAGGTGTGTTGCGCGGCCTGGGCAAGCTGCCAGTCAGTGATCTCTTCAGAAGGTTGCTCCACCGGCTGACGCTGCCGCTTGCGGTACCCGTTGATGTAGGTGTTGGTGAGGATGCGGTACAGCCATGCCCTCAGGTTGGTCCCCGCGCGGAAGGACTCGAAGGCGCCGTAGGCCTTGAGGTAGGTCTCCTGCACGAGGTCCTCAGCATCGGCCGGGTTGCGGGTCATCCGCAGCGCCGCCGCGTAGAGCTGGTCAAGCAAGGGCATGGCGTCACGCTCGAAGCGCGCGGTGCGCTGCTCCGGCGTCTCCTGGAGAGCCTGCTCCTCGGAGACTCGGTCGTCGGCACTGCTCGGCGGCGGCAGCTCTTCAGCCGTCGCGCTAGGGCCGCCTGGCACGATTGTCCTTTCGGGGATCCTGTTGAGGCTCAATTCGGACTGGCTGGGCTTGGCACTGTCGGCTGACATCACTCCGACCACCCCCATGCCCACGTGTGCATTGGTGGTCGAGCGTACGCGCCAACCAGGCGCTCGGCTCGACAAATTGGGGCTGCGCGAAGTGGGTCTGAACGAAGTAGGTCTGAGCGGTCGCGCCACCTGGTCTTGGAGTCGGTGGCGGGGTTGTTGGACTGTCGGTGCCACGGCCCGATCAACGCCCCGCACGGCGCCCGCATTCCGTGTCGTTACGCACTCAGGAGCCGAAGCCACTGCGCCACCGCGCGGCCCACCGCTGCGGGGTCTGTCTTGAGCGAGTGGTCGCCGGGCAGCAGCACGACCTCGCGTCCGGCGGCGGGCTCAGGGCAGCCGAGGGGATCCCGCTCGCCCTGCACGACAAGCACTGGCACGTCCACCCCGTCCAGCTCATCCATCCGACTGCGATCCGGCCGCCCTGGTGGATGCACGGGGAAGGCCAGGCACAGCACCGCCACGGCGCCCCCCGCCGCCGCTGTACGGCAGGCCACCCTGGCCCCGGAGGAACGCCCCCCGAAGATCAGCGCCAGGCCGGCGAACACACCGTCGGCCAGGTGCCTGGCGACGGCCAGCCACGTCTCGTCCAGCTGCCGGGCAGGGGCCGGCGCACGCCGGCCCGCGACCCGGTAGGGCTGCGTGACCAGCGCCACGTGCATCCCGCTCGCCGTCGCCACCTCGGTGGTGGCCACCAGGTCGGGAGCGCTGATGGAGCCACCGGCACCGTGCCCGAGGAGTAGCGCGGTGCTGCGCCCGATCAGCAGCTCCGCGCTGGCCTGCGGGCTGCAGTGCAGCTGCGCCTTGGCTGGGCCGTGTGGCGTCGGGATGATCAGTTCGGTCACCACATCCCGTCCAACGCCTGATCGACGGTCCCACCGTCCAACGCCGGCTCGACCCGTTCGACCAGCTCAGGACCGTTGTGCCGAACATTGTTCACTGCGGTGGAGACCGGCCGCAGCTCCAGTGCGTGCACCAGCTGCTCGGGCGGCGGTACGAGCAGCTCGCTGGGATCGGCACAGTCCAGATCCAGCCAGGCCTGCCAGGCCTGGGCAGGCAGGATCAGCGGCATCCGGTCGTGGATCTCGGCGAGCGGACCCACCGCGTCGGTGGTGAGCACCGCGCAGGTCACCAAGGGGGGCACGGTGGTGTCCGGGGACCGCCAGGTTGACCACAACCCGGCCATGGCGAGCCCGGAGCCGTCCGCCGGGGTGATGAAGAAGGGCTGCTTGTGGGTGCCTCTGACCGGATTGCCGACTCGGCCGGTGGCACGCTGCCACTCGTACCAGCCATCAGCCGGTAGCAGGCAGCGCCGCCGGGCCACCGCATCACGGAACGCGGGCTTGCTGGCCGCAGTCTCGGCCCGAGCATTGATCAGCCGGGATCCGGCCCCCGGGTCCTTGGCCCAGTACGGCACCAGTCCCCAGCGCATCACCCGGATACTGCGCACCGTCCGATCCTGGTCAGGGATTCCCTGCGGATCGCGCGGATGCCGGGTCACGACCGAGAGCACCGGTGTGGTCGGCGCGATGTTGTAGCGCGCCCCGGGCGCCGCACCGTCGGTCCCATCGACAGCGTCGAACTCGACGGCCAGCGTCGCGGGATTCCTGGTCAAGGCGTACCTGCCGCACATGGGGACATCGTGGCATGCCCCTGATGCAATGCCCTGACGCAATGGCCGGTTACCCAAGCCGGGTACGCAATGATGACGACATGACGACCTCCACCCAGCTGCCGTGGGTCGCGCCGCTGGCGCCCGGACCGGTGCGAGCCACCGTCACCGTGCCGGGATCGAAGTCGATCACTAACCGGGCGCTGCTGCTGGCCGCGCTGGCCGGCACCGGCGGCACCGTCCGGGGTGCGCTGCGCAGCCGGGACACTGATCTCATGGTCGGTGCGCTGCGCGCCTTGGGAGTGCCGGTGACCAGCCGCCCCAACAATTGGACACCGACGAGCTGGACGTGGCCGCGCACGGCGGGCTGCGCGCCGAGGCCACGGTGGACTGCGGGCTGGCCGGCACCGTGATGCGCTTCGTGCCACCGCTGGCCGCGTTGGCGCAGGGCCCGGTTCGCTTCGACGGCGACGAGCGGGCCCGGCAGCGACCGATGAGCGCGGTGCTGGGCGCGCTGCGTGCGCTGGGTTGCCGGGTGCAGGGAGATGCGTTGCCGTTCGTGCTGCACGGCGTGCGCGGCCGGCCAGGCGGCACGGTGCGGATCGATGCGTCGGGTTCCTCGCAGTTCGTCTCGGGTCTGCTGCTGTCCGCAGCCGGGTATGACGGGGGCATCACGGTTCATCACGACGGCCCGCCGGTCCCCTCCCGGCCCCATATCGAGATGACCGTGCAGATGCTGGCTGACCGGGGAGTCGAGGTGGACACCGACGGCGCGACGTGGTGGACGGTGGCGCCTGGCCCGATCGCGGGCGGCGACCACGACGTCGAGCCGGACCTGTCCAACGCGACGGTGTTCCTGGCCGCCGCCGCGATCACCGCTGGACAGGTCACCGTGCCGGGCTGGCCGCAGCGCACCACCCAGGCCGGCGACGCGATCCGCCCGTTGCTGGCCCAGATGGGGTGCGCGGTGGAGCTGCACGAGCGCGGGCTGACCGTCTCGGGTCCTCCTCGGCTCGATGGGGTGGATGCCGACCTGCACGATGTCGGGGAGCTCACCCCGACGGTGGTGGCGCTGGCGGCGCTGGCCAGTGGGCCGTCGCGGCTGCGCGGGATCGCCCACCTGCGCGGGCACGAGACCGACCGGCTGGCCGCACTGGCCACCGAGATCGGGGCACTGGGCGGCGACGTCCGGGAGACCCCCGACGGTCTGGAGATCCACCCCCGGCCGTTGCGCGGGGATCCCGGCCGCCCCTGGGGCGCCTACGCCGATCACCGGATGGCTACCGCAGGCGCGATCCTGGGCCTGGTGGTGCCGGGAATCGCTGTCGATGACATTGCCGCGACGACCAAGACGATGCCGGAGTTCCCGGCGAGCTGGTCGGCGATGCTGGCCGGTGGTGCCGGCTGAACCGGCCCGGCGGCGCCTCACCTAATAGGGGGCGCAGTGGTTACGGCCTCGACGAATCCGACGTCCGGGTCCGGCCGGGGCGGCACGGTTCCCGCCCCCGCACCAAGCGCCGCCCCGAACACGCCGACGCGACCGGCGCGATGGTGGTAGCGGTGGACCGCGGCCGGTGGACCTGCGCACCCGACGGTGACCCGACCGTCCGGGTGACCGCGATGCGGGCCCGCGAGCTCGGGCGCACCCCGGTGGTGGTGGGCGACCGGGTCGGGCTGGTCGGTGAGGTCAGCGGCGCGCCGGATGGGCTGGCCCGAATCGTCCGGGTCGAGGAGCGCTCCAGCGTGCTGCGCCGCACCGCCGACGACAGCGACCCCTACGAGCGGATCGTGGTGGCCAACGCCGAGCAACTGCTCATCGTGGCCTCGCTGGCCGACCCCCCACCGCGTACCGGGCTGATCGACCGGTGCCTGGTGGCTGGGTACGCCGGGGGCCTGGAACCGGTGCTCTGCCTGACCAAGCGGGATCTCGCCACGCCGGACGCCGTGCGGGAACGCTACGCCGCGCTGGAGCTCCCGGTGCTGGTCACCGCCCCGGAGATCGGGCTGGACGCGGTGCGAGCGCGGCTGGCGGGTCGGATCTCGGTGCTGGTCGGGCATTCCGGAGTGGGCAAGTCGACGCTGGTGAACCGGCTCGTGCCGGACGCCTTCCGCACGACGGGGGCGGTCAGTGGAGTGGGCAAGGGCCGGCACACCTCCAGCTCCGCCGTGGCGCTGCCGCTCCCGGGCGGCGGGTGGGCGGTGGACACCCCGGGCATCCGCTCCTTCGGGCTGGCGCACGTGACGCCCGACGATGTCGTCCGCGCCTTCGGCGACCTGGCCGAGGCGATCGCGAACTGCCCCCGAGGCTGCACCCACCTCGGCCCACCCGCCGACCCGGAATGCGCGCTGGACGAGCTCGACGGCGCACCCTATCGCCGAGCAATGTCCGTCCGGGGTCTGCTCGCTGCGCTCGCAGACCCGTGAGTGCGTAACAGTGTTCGAACACTGTTACGCACTCACGGGTCTATGCGCTGCTGGTCGGGTGTCAGTTGGACGCCGACGTGGTGCTTCTGGATCAGGATCCAGCCTTGGAAGCCTGCTGCGACGGTCAGCGCCACGCCAAGCGCGGTCAGCACGATGCCGGCGGTTGCCCCCACAGTGGGACTGTTCCAGTACCGGTAGTAGGTGAAGAAACTGATGATGAACAGCGCCAACGCTGCCATGTTGGAGACCGTTCGAATCTGGGGGAGATCATCTATTTGAGAGCCCGGTGATCGCTCCGCGTCGCCAGGAGCGGATCTCCGCATCCGCGGTGGCGTCCTTTTGCTCGGCATACCGCTGAACTGTTTGGGCGTTGGTATGACCGAGTCGAGGGTGAATCGTCTCCAGGGACACCCCAGCGTTGACCAGCTCGGAGGTGTGCACGTGCCTGAGCTGGTGGATTGTGGCGGTAACCTCCGCTGTCGCCCGGTACTTGGCCCACAGCGCTCGGGCGGAGGCATACCCCAGCGGGTCACCGACGAAGGACCTGACAGAAGGGGTGCCAATGGCCCAGACGCCGGTGGCGGAGCCGCCCGGATCGATCTACCGGTTGCGGGTGGTGCTGGCCGGGATCAGCCCGATGATCTGGCGTCAGCTGGAAGTCCCCGACTCGATCACCATCGCCGGTCTACACGAGGTCCTCCAAGTCGCCTTCGGCTGGAGCGGGCAGCACCTGCACCGGTTCACTGTGCACGGCAAGGAGTACGGCATCTGCTACGAGGGCGGCATGATCTTCGACAACGACCCCTATCAGGTCCGCCTGGTCGATCTCGGGCTGCGGGAGCGGGAACGGTTCGCCTATACCTACGGCTTCTTCGCCAATCTCAAGTGTTGGCGCCATGACTTGCGAATTCAGGCGATCGAAGCGCCCCGGGCGAGGCGTCGGTATCCGTGGTGCGGTGCTGGGGCGCGCTCCGCGCCCCCCGAGGACTGCGGTGGCCCCAGGGCGTTCCCGGCCCTGCGCCAGGAGCACTCGCTGTGGGCCACCACCGTGCGCATGGCCGAGCTCACCACGCTCCTGCTGGACGCGCCGCCCGACAGCACAGTGCGCGAGGTCCTGGGCGAGGCCGTGGAGGAGCTGCCGGATCTGCTGTATTGGAGCGGGATTGACCGCTTCGACCGGGCCGCGGTCAACCGTGGCTTGGCCGAGCATCCGACGACGGGGGCGCAGCTGTGAGGATCACCGTGCAGGTCAACGTGGACACCCCCGAGCACACCGAACCCGTGGTCCGTGAGGTGTTCACCCTCACGCGCGAAGCCCTGGGCCCTGACCTGGTCGGCCTCCATCTGGCCGAAGCCCACGAGCTGCTCACCGCCCTGCAGGAAGTGCTGGTCCCCACGCAGATCTCCGAAGCCCTGGCCCAGCGCCGCCGCTGTGCGCACTGCGGTCGGGCCTATCGACACAAGGACACCAAGAAGATCACCCTGCGGACTCTGTTCGGAACGATCGATGTTGACAGTCCCCGCTGGATCAGCTGCCCGTGCCACAGCGGCGCGAGCACCTCCTTCAGCCCTCTGGCCACAGCCCCGGCCGAGCACACCACCCCCGAACTGGTCTACCTGCAGGCCCGGTTCGCCGCCGTGATGTCCTACGCGCAGGCCGGTGCCCTGCTGGGGGAAGTCCTCCCGCTCGGGCGGAGGCTGCATCCCTCGGGGGTCCGCGCGCAACTCCACCAACTCGCCACCCGACTGGAAGCCGAACTCGGGGCGGAAGACACCGCGGGGGTAGGGGGCTGCCCACGGGACTGGGACGCACTGCCCCGCCCCGGCATGCCACTGACCGTGGGGCTGGACGGCGGCTATGTCCACTCCGCCACCCAGACCTCACGCAACGACGGCTGGTTCGAAGTGATCGCGGGCAAGAGCATGCCCACCGACGGCGAGGCGAAGTGCTTCGCGTTCGTCCAGAAGATCGAGACCAAGCCCCGGCGGCGCCTGTTCGAGGTCCTCTGCGCCCAGGGCATGGCGGCCAACCAGTCCATCACCTTCCTCACCGATGATGGCGAAGACATCCCTCACCTGCCCCTGTACCTCTACCCACTAATGGCGGAGCACTACCTGGACTGGTTCCACATCAGCATGCGGCTGACCGTCATGATGAACACGACCAAGTCCCTGCCCACCCCGGAGAAGGACGAGACGGAAGACCGCGTCGATCGGGATCAGGTCGCCAAGGAGTTGGAACGGCTCACGTGGCTACTGTGGCACGGCAACACCTTCCGCGCCGAGCGGGTGCTGTCCTGGCTCGAAGACGACCTTGACAGCGAAAATCCGGGAGAAGCGCAACGCAAGCTCGCCAAGTACCTGACCGAGTTCGCCGGATACATCCGGGCCAACACCGCGTGGATCCCCAACTACGGTGAGCGCCACCGCTGTGGGGAGGTCATCTCCTCGGCGTTCGTGGAGTCCACGGTGAACCAAGTGGTCTCCAAGCGGATGGTCAAAAAGCAGCAAATGCGCTGGTCACCGACCGGGGCCCAGCTCTTCCTCCACGTTCGTACCCAGGTACTGAACAACGACCTGGCCACCCACTTTAAGCGGTGGTATCCGGGCTTCACCCACCACAGCGGCCCGGTCGAGCTCGCCGCATAGCCGACCCCTCTCAGGTAGATGATCTCCCCCAGATTCGAACGGTCTCGTACCCCTCGACTACCAGAAGCCCATCCCTATGCCCGGCACGACACACCACCGTGACCACATCGCTACCCGCCGTCACCTCGGGCAAACCCAACCAACACCATTTACCAACAGGCTCTGAGGAAAGGGAGCGCGCTCACGAACTCGAGAGTGAGTTTACGTAATCATGTGAGGGTAGGTGTGATCGGTCGGTGGGGTGAAGGTTTCCTTGATGGTGCGGGGGCTGATCCAGCGCAGCAGGTTGATCAGTGAGCCGGCCTTGTCGTTGGTGCCCGAGGCGCGGGAGCCGCCGAAGGGCTGGCGGCCCACGACCGCCCCGGTGGGCTTGTCGTTGACATAAAAGTTGCCCGCCGCAAAGCGCAACGCCGCATGTGCTTGGGCCACCGCGGCGCGGTCGGTGGCGAACACCGCGCCGGTCAGGGCGTACGGGCTGGTGGAGTCGACCACGTCGAGGATCGCGGCGTAGTCGTGGTCGGGATAGACGTGCACCGCGAGGATCGGCCCGAAATACTCCGTCGCGAACACCTCGTGCTTGGGGTCAGCGCCGAGGAGCACCGTGGGCTGCACGAACCACCCCTCCGAGTCATCGCAACCACCGCCGGCGAGGACCTCGATCGACGGGTCGGTGGCGACCCGCGCAAGGAGGTCGCGGTGCTTGGCGAAGGCCCGCGCATCGATCACCGCGCCGCCGAAGTTCGACAGATCGGCGACGTCACCGTAGCGGATCGTCCGCGTGGTGTTGGCAAGCTGTTCGGCCAGGCCGCCGTCCCACAGCGACCGGGCGAGATACGCCCGGGAGACCGCGGAGCACTTCTGACCCTGGTATTCGAACGCCCCCCGCACCAGCGCGGTCGTCACCGCCGCCGGGTCGGCCGAGGGGTGCGCCACCAGGAAGTCCTTGCCGCCGGTCTCCCCCACGATGCGCGGGTAGCTGCGGTAGCTGGCCAGGTGATCAGCGATGGTGCGCCACAACTTCTTGAAGGTTGTCGTGGACCCGGTGAAGTGCAGCCCGGCGAAGTCGGGATCGGCCAGCGCCACCTCGCTGACCGGTGCTCCGTGTCCGGTGACCAGGTTGATCACCCCGGGTGGCAGCCCGGCGGCCTCCAGCAGCCGCATCGTGTAGTGCGCGCTGAGCTGCTGAGTGAGGGTGGGCTTCCACACCACCGTGTTGCCCATCAGCGCAGGCGCGGTGGGGAGGTTCCCGGCAATCGCGGTGAAGTTGAACGGGGTGATCGCGGTGACGAACCCGTCCAGCGGGCGGTACTCCATGCGATTCCACTCGCCGGGCGCCGAGCTCGGCTGCTCGGCCAGGATCCGGTGGGCGTAGTGCACGTTGAAGCGCCAGAAGTCGATCAGCTCGCAGGCGGCGTCGATCTCAGCCTGCTGCACCGACTTGGACTGGCCGAGCATGGTGGCGGCGTTGAGCGTGTCGCGCCACGGGCCGGCAGCGAGGTCCGCGGCGCGCAGCAGGATCGCGGCGCGCTCGTCGAAGGGCAGTTCGCGCCAGGCCGGGGCGGCCCGCGTCGCGGCGCGGACGGCGTCGGCGACGTCGGAGGCGCTGGCCTGCGCGCTGGTGCCCAGCACGTGGGCGTGCCGGTGCGGGGCGACCACGTCGAATGACTCCCCGCCGGCCATCCGCGCCACGCCGCCGATGGTCATGGTCAGCTCGGCCCGCTGGGCGGCCAGCTCGGCGAGTGCGCGGGCCAGCGAATCGCGTTCCGGACTTCCCGGCGAGTAGCTCCGCACCGGTTCGTTGCGCGGGGCCGGAGTAGACGTGATCGCGTCCATCGGGACCTCCTGATCCGTCCTGCCCTGTTCAGAGGAGTTCGAGCAGGAAAGGGATCTCCTGGGTGGCGTACCAAGCCATGTCATGGTCCTCCGCGTCGCCGAGCGCGAACTCAGCGTCCGGATCACCGAGGTCGGCGGCGTCCACCGCCGACGCGGCGGTGCGCACCGCATCCTCCGCCTCGGCCACGTCGACGTGCACGGCGGCGACTGCCGACGCCGGTACCGCGCCGGTGACCGTGACGGCGGCATCATCGAGATCAGGGCGCAACCGCACCCGCTCGACGTCGGCGGCCACCACGACCCGGCGGGGAATCGCCGCCGAATCACCGTCCAGCTCGGCGGCCAGCAGCCGCAGCGAGGCCCGGGCCGCCTCGTTCATCGCCGCGTACTCCAGCTCCTCGGTGTCCCCGGCTGCATAGGACTCGCGAAGCATCGGGGTGAGCGCGAAGGCGATGCCGGAGACGGGGACCAGTTCCCCGGACTCGACGAGCATCCGCAGCATCGCGAGCGTGGCGGGGATGTAGACCCTCATGGGCGAAACGGCTTCCTCTCTGTCCAGGTCCCCAGCCTCCACCTGCGAGAACATCCGACCTAGGGGGATCGACCTAGAGTAGATCAGTCCCAGAGAGTGCTCAGGCGGCACCAGATACCGAAGTAAGCCGGTTGTGCGCACATCACCACCCACCTCGGCGAAAGTCGGGACGAGACCCCTCCGCATCACCCATACTTCCGGCACCGGGTCGTTGCCCCTCCTCCGACCGGGTGTCCACGGTCCCTGGCGCCACTGCCATGGATCGCCCCAGCACGGCGTCTTCGGCCCCGCCGTTGATCGGTCGCGCGCGCCCCGCGTGGCCGTCGAAGACGAGGAGGGTTCGTTGACCGCGAGCATCGCCGAGCCGTATCCGCAGCTACCGCAGCGACCGGTGCTGCGCCGGTTGGTGGATATCCTGCCAGCCGCGGCGCCAGCGACACCCGAGCCGCCGCCCTCGACGCTACCGGCCCCCGACCCCGCAGCGGCTGTCCTCGCTGAGCGAGTGCTGCGGGCCGCGGTGGAGATCCTTGGCGGCCGGCGGCCGGCGCAGCAGCTCTCCGCCGTGCTGCGCCCTGACTTACTGACCTACCTGGTGTCACTCCAGGTGGCGGCGGGGCATCTGGAGCCGCGGATGCGCAAAATGCTCGCCCAGCAGCACGCTGCCGGGGCGCTGGAGGCGGTCGCGCTGGTGACGCTGAACACCGGGGTGCGGGCGCTGGCCGCCCGCTTCGAGAAGCACGTGGACGATCACGGCAGCCGGTGGCAGTGCACCGCGCTGCAGCTGCGCCTCACCACCGGAGACCTGACTACCCGCCGAGATCGGCGAACTCGCCAGCCATGACTGGGCATCAGGGTGACTGGGGCATCAGGATGAACGGGGCAACGGACTAGAGTCGCTGCGTGGAAAGCAGCCCGCACCAACGCGCCATGTGCCGGTCTGCGGACTGGGACCATCGAGAACGTCACTGCGAAGACTGTGAGCCATGAGTTCTGACGACACGACCAACACCACTCAGTACCGCTACTCGGCGGCCCTGGCGCGCGACATCGAGTCGAAGTGGCAAAGGGCCTGGGCCGAGCGTGGCACGTTCGACGTGGCCAATCCGGTCGGCAAGCTATCCAGCGACTCACCGAAACCGCGCGAGCGCAAGTTCTACGTACTTGACATGTTCCCGTACCCGTCCGGGTCCGGCCTGCACGTTGGGCACCCGCTTGGTTTCATCGGCTCCGATGTCTACGCGCGTTTCATGCGTATGAAGGGGCATACCGTCCTGCACCCCTTCGGATTCGACGCGTTCGGCCTGCCGGCCGAGCAATACGCCATCGAAACCGGCCAGCACCCGGCCACCACCACAACGCAGAACATCGACAACATGCGCCGCCAGCTCAGGCGCCTGGGCTTGGCGCACGATCCCCGCCGCGAGATCTCGACAGCGGACCCGGCGTACTACCGCTGGACTCAGTGGATCTTTCTCCAGATCTTCAACTGCTGGTGTGACCCAGCCACGGGACGCGCCCGACCCATCGCGGACCTGATCAGGCAATTCGAGGCCGGTATCCAGGAGCCCGTCTCGCCGGCGAACCCGAGCAACCTGCCCTGGCGCGACCTGGACACGATGACCCGGCGCCGGGTCATCGACTCGTACCGGCTGGCCTACCTGGAGGAGGCGCCGGTCAACTGGTGTCCGGGCCTGGGCACGGTCCTGGCCAACGAAGAGGTCACCACGGACGGGCGTTCGGACATCGGAAACTATCCAGTGTACCGACGTCGAATGCGGCAGTGGATGCTGCGGATCACCGCGTTCGCCGACCGGTTGTTGGAGGATCTCGAGCCGCTTGACTGGTCGGATTCGTTGAAGCTGATGCAGCGCAACTGGATCGGCCGCAGCGAGGGTGCCGATGTTTACTTCACCGCGCGAACCCCGCACGGCGCGCAGCGTTGCGTTGAGGTGTACACGACTCGGCCGGACACGCTGTTCGGCGTTACCTCCATCGTGCTGGCACCCGAGCACCCGTTGGTAGCCGAGCTGACCGCGGACGAGTGGCCGCTCGGTACCCCCACTGCGTGGCGCGGCGCGTCGCCCTCCGGCGGTCCGGCAGGCTCACCGCGGGAGGCCGTTGACGCCTACGTCCAGCAAAGCTCGTCGCTGAGCGACCGACAGCGACAGGCACGGACCACCAAGACGGCGGTGTTCACCGGCAGCTACGCGGTAAGCCCGGTGTCCGGGGAGCAGGTGCCGGTCTTCATTGCCGACTATGTGCTGGCCAGTTACGGCAGTGGCGCCGTGATGGCGGTGCCAGCCCACGACCAGCGAGACTATGAGTTGGCGACCGCGCTGAACCTGCCCCTGCGCGCTGTGGTCCGTCCCGACGATGCATGGCTAGCTGAGCACGCCCACGCAACCATCGATGATCCGTCGAGTTGGGGCGAGGCGTTCGAGGGCGCTGGGATGGCAATCAACTCAGCGGGCACCGACCTCTCGCTCACCGGATTGCCGACCGCTGACGCTACACAGGAAATCCTGGGCTGGCTGGAGTCGGCTGGGCGCGGTGTACGCCGCACATCGTACCGGTTGCGCGACTGGCTTTTTTCTCGGCAGCGATATTGGGGCGAGCCGTTCCCGATTGTCTACGATGAGGCGGGCCTGCCGATCGCGTTGCCCGAGTCGATGCTGCCTGTCGAGTTGCCGCCGATGGCCGACTTCCGCCCCCAACCGACTGAGGGTGATGAGCCGAAGCCACCGCTGTCGCGGGCGCCGGGCTTCGAGCACGTCGAACTGGACCTCGGCGACGGAACCAGGGCGTACCGGCGCGAGACCAACACCATGCCGCAGTGGGCCGGCTCCTGTTGGTACTACCTCCGCTACCTGGACCCGACGAACGAAGAGCAGTTCGTGGATCCAGAGATAGAGCGGTACTGGATGGGCAACTGCGACGGTGTCGAGCGGATCGGTGGGGCGGACTTGTATATCGGTGGCGTGGAGCATGCCGTGTTGCACCTGCTGTACGCCCGCTTCTGGCACAAGCTCCTGTTCGATCTGGGCTACGTATCGACACCTGAACCGTTCCAGCGTCTGTACAACCAGGGGTACATCCTCGCCGACGCGTTCACCGACGCGAATGGGCGGTATGTTCCGGCGGCCAAGGTCACGGCTGCGGACGGCGGATTCGTGTACGAAGGGCAACCGGTCCGCCGAATCCACGGCAAAATGGGCAAGAGCCTGAAGAACGCGATCGCTCCGGACGAGATCTATGACTCGTACGGTGCGGACACGTTGCGCATGTACGAGATGGCCATGGGCCCGCTGGATGTGGACCGGCCATGGCAGCCGGACGACATCGTGGGCGTATTCCGACTGCTGCAGCGCCTGTGGCGCAACATCGTTGACGAGCAGACTGGCCAGCTGAGAGTCGCAGCGGGCAGCCTATCACCGGACGAGCCGCTTTTCGAGGTCCTGCACCGGACGATTGACGCGGTCGATCGACTCTATATCGAGTTGCGGTACAACGTCGCCATCGCGCGGATCACCGAGCTGAATAACGCGCTCGGCCGATACGTCCAGCAGCACGGTGCAAGCCCGCGCCAGGTTGCTGAAGCGCTTGTCCTGATGGTGTCCCCGCTAGCCCCGCACATGGCGTCGGAGCTGTGGGAGAAACTGGGACACGACGAGGCGATCGATGACGCTCCTTTCCCCACCGCTGACCCCAACGCCCTGGTGCAAACCCACGTCGTCCTGCCAGTCACGGTCAACGGGAAACCCCGTGGCGAGATCACCGTCGATCGGCTGGCAAGCCAGGCCGAGGTGACCGAGGCTGGGTTGGCCCTGGAAGCGGTGGCGAAGCTGGTCGAGGGCAAAGAGATCGTCCGGGTAGTGGTCGTTCCAGGAAAGATCGTAAATTTCGTCATCCGGTAAGAGTCCGAGAACGCTCTGACCTCGACCGCTTTCGGGTCGTTCCGCTGGACAAGGACATCCACATTTACGAAATGGAAGGCCAGTGCGCGACTGGGGCGCGATTCGGGATCAATGCGTGATACGTGAGGATGATGCAGCTCTTGCATTGAACAAACCTGCTGGAATCTCCGTCATGGGCGAGCGGCGTGACACCGACATAATCAGGATGGCTCAAGACGCCAATGAGAGACTATGGTGGGTTCATAGGATTGACAAGGTGACTTCCGGCGCGGTTCTCCTTGCCAAGAGGCTTGATATTCATGGCGATCTCACCCGTCAGTTTTCTCAGCGTTCGGTCAACAAAGCCTATCTCGCCATTACCCGGTCAGGCGGCCTGCCTTCGCATGGATCGATAGACCTGCCTTTGATGACAGCCGGGAGCGGCCGAGTTCGGGTGGCCGCCGAGCGTGCAGATATCGAGGCCGACGTGTCCAGCGGCCGGTGGCACGTGCCCTCTCGCAAGATATTCACCCACACAAAGAATTATCCATCGCGCACCAACTTCGCTACAGTGTGGGAGGATGGGCATCACACCGTACTGCTTGCTCAACCGATCACCGGTCGTCGCCATCAGATCCGGATTCATCTTGCATGGATAGGTCATCCGATCGAGGGAGATCCGCTGTTTGACAAGAACAGCGCGCCGCACGGTGCGAGGACGTGTTTGCACTCGTGGCGTCTCGCATACGACGCATCCTGGGCCAGCGGCGTTCGATGCGAGGTTGAAGCAGTCCCTGGAAATGACTTCTGGGCCCCCATCCTCACACGTCTTCCCGGGGTCAGTACCGCCGCCATCATGGCGAGTGCGCACAGCGTGTACACACGGCCAGATGCCATGGGCAACAAAGAGGGATGGCCAGTCAGGGCCGAAACCAGGTAAGCAGTCCAGGACGCCATTAAGCTACAGAGGTCGCGAACAGTGAGAGTGGTTGCGGCCTCCGGCAGCCGCCTCAACGAGCCCAAGACAGCCTGCAGGGCCAGAAGATCTACCAGGTGCAGGGCGCCGACCTTGCCCTGATCGGCAGTTGGCAAGCAGATCCTCATCGGGTATTAAGACGCCCAGGCCTTGGACACCGACGACCTGCAGATCTGCGTCTGCGCGTTCTAGACTTCGAGCGCTGGCATTGACGAATGCCAGCGCAACGCCCCAACCTCACCGACTATCAGGCCGGCAATTCATGATTCGACCCGACGGCTCAGTGCGGATCCCCGAGGCACTGCGGCACGCCCGGGACGATAGCGACCCACCCAGGACAAGATCAGCTCGCCACATCGTCCAGGCCACAAAACCCCTGTATGTGCCAGATACGGAGGCCCCCAGCTGCCGTGGCTGACTCAGAATAATAACCGGTTTCCAGGCTGACGCCAGGAAGGGCGACCAACTCTCATGCTATGGGCGCCAAGCGCACGAGATTGGAAAATAGCGACCGTCATCTGACTCCCGGGTGCTGGGACACCCGGACCGGCAGCGGGGGCGGGGGCCATATCCGATTACGCCGCCCGTTCCCCACCTCCCCGATCATCATCCGGGGCGGCCCCACACCGCGCAGCGGCGCTCAGGGGTGGGCGATGGTGGGGGCTCCGTGGCATCGCTTGTACTTCTTGCCCGAACCGCACGGGCAAGGGGCGTTGCGGGCGGGTTCCCCGGCGCCGTTGCTGGCGTACCGACTGCGGTTGCCCCGGGCCCGCACCTCCGTGCCGCCGTCCTCGGCTGGTCCGGTGTAGGTCAGCGGCCGGGACACGGGCTCGGCCATGCCACCCAGGTCTGCCCGCGCACCCAGCGTAGGTGAACCCAATGCGGATGAACCCAGCGTGGACGGATCCAGCGCGGTGGGAAGGCCGCCGTCACCGGCCTGACCGTCGAGCTGTGAGAGCGCCGAACCGGCCGGCGCGGCGGCAAGCGGGTCCTGCACCACCTCCGGCTCGGCAACCTGGACCTGCACGCTGAACAGGAACCCGACGGACTCCTCCTTGAGCGCCTCGAGCAGTGCGCTGAACATCTCGAAGCCCTCGCGCTTGTACTCCACCAGCGGGTCGCGCTGGGCCATCGCGCGCAGGCCGATGCCCTCCTTGAGGTAGTCCATCTCGTAGAGGTGCTCGCGCCACTTGCGATCCAGCACCGAGAGCACCACCCGGCGCTCGAGCTCGCGCATCACGCCCGGGCCGGCCATCTGCTCGAGCTCCGCCTCGCGGCGGGAGTACGCGGCCCGCGCGTCATCGAGCACGGCCACCAGCAGCACCTCGCGGGTCAGGTCACCGGTGTCGTCGGCGATGTCCTCGTACTTGATCCCAACCGGATACAACGTCTTGAGCGCCGACCACAACTGATCGAGATCCCAGTCCTCGGCGTACCCGTTCTCGGTGGCACCGTTGACGTAGGCGGTGATCACATCGGTCATCATGTGCTCGATCTGCTCGCGCAGGTCCTCACCCGCCAGCACCCGGTGGCGCTCGGCGTAGATCACCTTGCGCTGCAGGTCCATGACCTCGTCGTACTTCAGGACGTTTTTGCGGATCTCGAAGTTCTGTTGCTCGACCTGGGTCTGTGCCGACTGGATCGCCCGGGTGACCATCTTGGCCTCGATCGGGACGTCATCCTCCATCCGCAGCCGGGTCATGATGGACTCAACCAGCGGTCCGTTGAACCGCACCATCAGCTCGTCGCGCAAGGACAGGTAAAACCGGGACTCTCCGGGGTCACCTTGACGCCCCGAGCGGCCGCGCAATTGGTTGTCGATGCGCCGCGACTCGTGCCGCTCGGTGCCCAGCACATACAGGCCCCCAGCGGCGATGACCTCCCTGGCCTCCACCTCGACCTCGGCGCGGGCCTCATTCACCGCAGTCTCCCAGGCGGCCTCGTACTCCTCCGGAGTCTCGACCGGGTCCAGCCCGCAGGCCCGCAGCGCGGTGTCGGCGAGGAACTCCGGGTTACCACCCAGCATGATGTCGGTGCCGCGGCCGGCCATGTTGGTGGACACGGTGACCGCGCCTTTGCGACCGGCCTCGGCAACGATCAGCGCCTCTTTCTCGTGCTGTTTGGCATTGAGCACCGAATGGGGGATTCCGGCGGCCACCAACGCAGTGGACAGGTACTCGGAGCGCTCCACGCTCGCCGTCCCGACCAGGACCGGCTGGCCCGCCTCGTGCCGCTGGGTGATGTCTTTCACCACCGCGGCGAACTTGGCCTCTTCGGTCTTGTAGATCAGATCACCGTGATCCCGGCGGACCATCGGCTTGTTGGTGGGGATCGACACCACACCCAGCTTGTAGATCTGGAGCAGCTCAGCGGCCTCGGTCTGCGCGGTGCCGGTCATCCCGGCAAGTTTGTCGTAGAGCCGGAAGTAGTTCTGCAGCGTGATCGTCGCCAAGGTCTGATTCTCGGCCTTGATCTCCACCTTCTCCTTGGCCTCGATGGCCTGGTGCATGCCCTCGTTGTAGCGCCGGCCATGCAGCACCCGGCCGGTGAACTCGTCGACGATGAGCACCTCACCGCCCCGGACGATGTAGTCCTTATCCTTGGTGAACAGCTCCTTGGCCTTGAGCGCATTGTTGAGGTAGCCGACCAGCGGCGTGTTAGCCGCCTCGTAGAGGTTCTCGATGCCCAGCTGGTCCTCGATGAGCGCGACACCCTCCTCGGAGACACCCACAGTGCGCTTGCGGTCATCCACCTCGTAGTGCACGTCACGCTTGAGCATCGGAGCCAGCCGGGCGAACTCGCCATACCATCGGGAGGACTGGTCGGCGGGCCCAGAGATGATCAGCGGGGTGCGCGCCTCGTCGATGAGGATGGAATCGACCTCGTCGACGATGGCGTAGCTGTGCCCGCGCTGGACGCAGTCGTCGAGACTCCAGGCCATGTTGTCACGCAGGTAATCGAAGCCGAACTCGTTGTTCGTGCCGTAAGTGATGTCGGCGTGGTAGGCGGCGCGGCGCTCGTCCGGGGTCATCTGGGACAGGATCACCCCGACCTCCAGGCCGAGGAAGCGGTGCACCCGACCCATCCACTCCGAGTCGCGCTTGGCGAGGTAGTCGTTGACCGTGACGACGTGCACGCCCTTGCCGGCGATCGCGTTGAGATACGCGGGCAGTACGCAGGTCAGTGTCTTGCCCTCACCGGTGCGCATCTCGGCGACGTTGCCCAGGTGCAACGCGGCACCGCCCATCAACTGAACGTCGAAGTGCCGCTGCCCCAGGGTTCGCCTGGCGGCCTCACGGACCACCGCGAATGTCTCGGGCAGCAGTTCGTCCAGTGACTCGGCACCGGAGCCACCGCCGCCGTGACGACGGCGGAACTCATCGGTCTTGGCGCGCAGCTCGGCGTCGGACAGGCCGGCGATGTCGTTCTCAAGACCGTTGATGTGGTCGGCGATGGCGCGTAACCGGCGCACAGTCTTGTGCTCGCCGGCGCGGAGCAGTCGGGACAGGACCACCGTGGGAGACCTCACTCGTATCGGGGCACTCGTATCGGGGCACTCGTATCGGGGCACTCGTATCGGGGCACGGGCCAGTGGCGGGCGGCCAGTGGCGTGCCGCACGGCACCGTGCGCCGTCGGTCTGCGCGCCATCGTATGCCCAGCGCCGGCCCTGGCGTTATCAGCACAGGTCAGCAGGGCCCTTCAACGCTATGATCGCCGGCTGCATGCCCGGGCATGCAGCCGGCGATCATAGCTTGGTACGACGTCTCAGGACAGCTGGATCACGCCGTAGTCGAAGCCGTGCCGGCGGTACACCACGCTGGGCAATCCGGAGGCGGCATCGGAGAACAGGTAAAAGTCGTGGCCCACGAGCTCCATCTCGTAGAGCGCCTCATCGACGGTCATGGGTCTGGCGGAGTGCCGCTTACGCCGGACGATGCGACCCGG
The DNA here is from genome assembly GCA_963822695.1 of uncultured Actinomycetota bacterium. Taxonomy (GTDB): domain Bacteria; phylum Actinomycetota; class Actinomycetes; order Mycobacteriales; family Pseudonocardiaceae. Next base: position 104,387 of record CAWGJH010000016.1, on the reverse strand, counting down.
CCCCTGCGCATCCGGTGACTCCCACCGCTGAGTGGGTAGCTCGTAGTCGAGTTCCTGGTCAGGCGAGTCAAGCAGGCCCATCCAGTGGCGATGGCCGTTGGCATCGACCTCCGTAGGGGTATCGGAGGTCAGGGTGGCCGCCAGCGGCGCGGTGGCTTCGGCGACAGAGGTGGGGTGACGGCGTCCGTAATGCACCTTGCGGCGGTCCGCGACCCGGCGCAACCGGTTGTCCAGCTTGCTCACCGCCGCGTCCAGCGCGGCGTAGAAGTCCGAGCCACGCGCCTCTGCGCGGACTACCTGCCCACGACACCGACCGGTGATCTCGACCCGTTGGCAGCTCTTGGACTGCCGGGGATTGCGTTCGTGGAACAGCTCGACATCGTACTGGACGGCCTTCTGATCATACCGCTCGACGTGGGAAAGCTTCTCAGTAACGTGCACCCTGTAGTGATCAGGTACCTCAACGTTTCGACCCTTCACCACAATGTTCACAGGGCGACCTCCTCGCGTTGTCCAACAGGGACTTCAGCGACGCCGGGGGACCTTAGTGATCGTTACTGGGGTGATGCTCGGACGCCCAGCATGGGGTCCGCCCGCAATGATCACTCGACCGCCAGCGTCAGGACCATGGCTTTATCGCCTCCTCCCAACTGGGCAGCGATGCTGATGTCCGGACGGTAGTCCGCCCGGGGCGCTCTCGCCAGAGCCTGACGTCCTGTGTCGCAGGGTCAACGCTGTGGTTGGTATCCCCAGCCGACGGGTACAACGGCGCGTGACACCCGGCCGCGGCGAGCACCACGATCGCAGGTACCGCGACACCCGTCCGGAGCAGTGCCGCAGCGCACGCCGCAGCGGTCGCCCCGGTGGTCACCACGTCATCGACGAGCACGACGGGCGTACCGGCGGGAGGCAGACCGGCCCGTCGCGGCAGCACCCGCCCCGCCAGATTGGCTTGCCGAGCCGCCGCCGCCAGGCCAACCGAGTCGCGTACCCCGAAGGCCACCCGCAACGCCGGGGCGACCGCAGCGGCCACACCCGCACCGGCCAGCGCAACCGCCGCCCGCTGTGCCAGCAGCTCTACGTGCTGCCCGCCGCGCCGAGCCGCCGCCGACCGGCGAGACGGCACGGGCACCAACCACACCTCTCCAGACTCGGGTCCGAGCCGCAGACGCAGCAGTGCGGACGCGAGCGCGCTGCCCAGCGGACCGGCCAGGTCGCGGCGGCCGCGCTCCTTGTAAGCCAGCAGCGCGGCACGCAACCGGCCGCGGTATCTCCCCAACGCGTATACCGGCGGACCAGCCCCGAAACCCGGCGGGTACACCCGGACCGGCGTCTTCAGCAGTACCTCGCAGTCGGTGCACAGCAGCGGGCCCGGCACCCCACAACCACCGCAGTCGACGGGCAGCAGCAGGTCCAGCAGTGAGCGCATCACCTCGCCGAGCTTGCCCCTGCCCGCCCACCGCCACGGTCAGGAACGCCCTCCGGCGGCACAGTTGTCCACAACGCTCCCCGTCATCCCCGCTCCCCGCAGCCCGGCTTGCGCACACCCGTCAACCGGGGTAGAGGGGTGCCGAGTCGGGTCCGATCCCGCCGAGCAGGGGTTCCCACACCTCTTGGGTGTCCGAGTACACCCACAATCCGGTAGCGTCCGCCACCAGCACTTCACGGCCGGGTGCGGCGGCGATGTCGGTCAGCGGGCCGGTCAGGTTGGTGCTGGACAACTGTCGAACAGTGAGCCCATCCACGGACACCGAGGACACCTGCGGGGACGGCCCGGCGGATGCCACCACCAGAAGCTCTGGGCGTGCCCAGTCCACGCTCGCGGTAGGCGGCAGGCTGCCCTCTCGCAACACCTGTGGATGGCGCAGGCTCACCGCGCCCAACTCGGGTACCACCGCAGCCACCACCAGCCGCCCACCGACCACCGCGGCGACGCGCGCCCCGTCCCGGGACAACCGCAGCTGCGTGATGGGGCCCAGCTGGGCCAGTTCGGTGGCGTCGACCGGGTAGGTCAAGGGTGGGCCGGCACCCGACAGCGCCACGCCCACCACCGTGCGACCATTGATCGCGGTCCACACCTCGGTGCCTGAGGGCCGCCAGGTGGGCCGGGTCATCGTCACCGCATCCAGGGGCACCGCCACCAGATCCCCGCCGGTCGGGCCCACTCGCAGCTGCTGGCGCCCGTCTGGGCCGGCTACGACGGCCGCCAGCAGCTCCCCACCCGGATTCGAGCGAGCCGCGCTGAGCACCGTGAGCTGACCGGTTCCGGCCGGCCCCGGCGCCGGGGCGCCGTTCAACCCGCGCAGCCGACCACCGACGACCACCTGCCCAGAGACGTCAGGCCGCGGCCCGGCCGGCGCGGCATAAGAGGCGATATCGGCCGACCGCCACTCGGCCTGCCCGGGCACCAGTGGCTCGCCGTCGGCGAGTAGCCGAAGCGGAGCGGGGACCAGGCCGTCCAGGGAGCCGACGATCTGCGCCACGACCAGCCGCCGTTGCTGCTCGGTCAGCGCGTCCAGGCCGCTCAGGTTGATCACGGTCCGCCCAGAGCGGCTGACCAGCACGTTCGATCTGGGCCGGGTCCCTTCCGGTATCGCTGACCGGACGGCTCCAGCCAGCCGCGCCGACGGTCCAGCGAGCAGCATGTCCAACACTCGTCCAGGCAGCGTGGACGCCGGTTGGGCGGGCACCCAGCGCAGGTCAGGCACCAGGGTGCCGCGGTTCGGGTCGACAAAGCAGACCCGAACCTGGCGGTAGTTACGCTGCAAGGCGGTGGCCTCCACCAGCACGCCCGACGGGGGGTTGGTGATCCGCCACTCGCCATGCTCGGTGACCACGTCGAGCGGGATGGAGAAGGTCCCTGCCGCTGGCATGAAGCTGCCATCCGCGGTGAGCACGCCCAGCCGCGATCCCCCCACCCGGATGCGACGGACCCCGTCGGCGGGGCCGGCCTGCGGGGCGGCGCCGGGGGCATCCTCGATCACGGTCAGGCCGGCGCGGTCGTTCCAGCTCGCCGCCGCGTGCCGGGACAGAAAAGCGCGGGCCGCGGCGTGCCCGTTCGCTGGGCTGCCAGTGGCCTCGATGAACTCGCGTACCAGCCGGAACGGGTCCACACCCCGTTCTGGACCGGCCGGGGGGACCAGTCGCGAACCCACCGGCATGGAGCGCACCACGTGGAGATCGGAACTCGCCGGGACAGCCGCGCATCCCGCGAGCGCCGCAGCACATACGGCCGCAAGCAGTGCACGGAGCGGGCGCCTGGGCATCACTGGCGCCCCGGTCCAGCCGGCACCGCGGTATCCGGCGTTGGTGATCCCTGGGCTGGTGGTCCCTGGGCTGGAGAACCCCCGGGGACGTTGTCGGGGCCTAGCGGCAGCGGGCTGCCGGTGAGCTCGGTGCCCCGGATTCGAGGCAGCGTAAGCCGGAAGGCGCTGCCCTGCCCGGGTTTGCCCCAGGCCTGCAACCAGCCCCCGTGCAGCCGGGCATCCTCCAGGCTGATCGACAATCCGAGCCCAGTGCCCCCGGTGCGCCGGTCACGTGAGGGGTCGCCGCGCCAGAAGCGGGTGAACACCAGCTCCTGCTGGCCTGGCTGCAGCCCGATGCCGTGGTCGCGCACCAGCACCGCGACCGCGTCAGAGTCCGCAGCGACGGTCATCCGGACCGGGCGACCCTCTCCGTGATCCAGCGCATTGGTGAGGAGATTGCGCACGATTCGCTCAACCCGGCGCGGGTCGATCTCGGCGAGCACCTCCGCCGCTGGCAGATCCAGCTCCAGCGGGGTACCGGCGCGGTCGGCCACCGCGCGCACCGAGGCCGCCGCCTGCGCCACGGTGGCGCGCACGTCAACCGTCTCTTCGTGCAGCTCGGCGACCCCGGCGTCCAGCCGGGAGATCTCCAGCAGGTCGGCGAGCAGCGTCTCGAACCGGTCCAGCTCGCTCATCAGCAGCTCGACCGGACGACGCAGCACCGGGTGCAGCTTGTCGCGCGACTCATAGAGCAGATCGGCAGCCATCCGCACGGTGGTCAGCGGGGTGCGCAGCTCGTGGGAGACGTCGGAGGTGAAACCACGTTGCAGCTCACCGAACTCCTCCAGCTGGCGGATCTGCCGCTGGATGCTGGCGGCCATCTCGTTGAACGAGGTGCCCAGCCGGGCCATGTCGTCCTCCCCGACGACCGGGATGCGCTCGGAGAGGTGGCCGTGGGCGAAGCGTTCGGCAACCTCGGCGGCCTGCCGGACCGGGACCACCACCTGGCGGGTCACCAGGCTGGCGATGCCCGCGATGAGCACCAGCAGCACCACCCCGCCGAGCACCAGGGTCGACTGCACCAGAGTCAGCGTGCGCTGTTCGGCGGTGAGCGGAAACAACAGATAAAGCTGCATAGTGCGACCCGCGCTGGCGACGGGCATCCCAACGGCCAGCATGGTCACCGCAGTCGAGCCCCGCTGCACAGTAGTGATCTTGTCGGCGAGCGCGCCACGTTCTACCGCGGAGCGTAGTACCGCGGGGACGTCCCCCAGCGGGCCGATCCGCTGCCCAGTGCCGACCACCCCCGGCGGGCCGCCGCCATCCACCAGCACTGGCTCGTACGCGCCAGCGCCAGCCGTCGCGGGACCTGTACCGGTCGGGTCGGGGCTGGTCAGCCGATCGACGGCGGTGGTGAGCCTGGCAGCCAGCGACGCCGAGGTGGGATCTACCGAGCCGAGCTCGGATTCCACCAGGACCCTGCTGTTCTCGGCTTGCAACAGCGCGGCCTGCGTCTTGTTCTCAATCAGCCGCTGGGCGAGCTGGGCCTGCAACACCATACCCAGCACCAGCACCACGGTGGACGACAGCGCGACGGTGCTGCTCACCACCCGGACCTTCAGGGAGCGGCGCCACACCGAGCCGAACATCGCGGCCAGCTCACGGGCCACTGTGGCGGCCGGGCGCAGCCTATCAGCCGCCCGGCCAGCGAGCGAGCTCACTGCGGAATGATCACGCAACGGAGGATCCGTAGCACTGGAGTCCTCACGATGCGCCGGCCTTATACCCGACGCCACGCACGGTGAGCACCACTTCCGGATGCTCGGGATCCCGCTCGATCTTGGATCGAAGTCGCTGTACGTGCACATTGACCAATCGGGTGTCCGTGGCGTGCTGATAGCCCCATACCTGCTCGAGCAGCACCTCACGGGTGAGCACCTGGCGCGGGCTGCGGGCCAGTGCGAGCAGCAGTTCGAACTCCAGCGGCGTCAGCGAGATCGGCGTCCCGTCCCGGCTGACCTGGTGAGCGGGCACGTCGATGGCCAGGTCGCCGATGGTGAGTTGCTCGGCGGGGTCGGCCTCAATGCGGCGCAACCGGGCTCGCAACCTCGCCACCAGCTCCTGGGTTTTGGGCGGCTTGACCATGTAGTCGTCGGCCCCGGACTCCAAGCCCAGCACCACGTCAACGGTATCGCTCTTGGCGGTGAGCATGACGATGGGGATATCGGACTCGGCGCGGATCGCCTTGCACACGTCGATACCACTCATGCCGGGTAACATGAGGTCCAACAGCACCAAATCTGGTTTCATCTCGCGCAGCGCGGGCATCGCCTTCGTGCCCTCGCCGACCACTGCGGTCTCGAAACCCGCCTGACGCAACGCGATAGCCAGCATCTCCGCCGATGCGGGGTCATCCTCCACCACGAGTACACGAGCTGCCATACCCGCCATCGTGGCACTGCGCGCCACGCTGCTGCCGGTCGGGCGCGCCATCTCCGCTTACCCGCCGAGCAGCCGCATCGCCAGGTCGCTGAGCTGGCTCGCTCCGGCAGTACCGTCTAGCACCGACCACGGGGCAAGCCAGCCACCGGCGGCGAGCCCGTCGTAGACGGCGGCGCACCGAGCCTGCAACCCGCGGTCCGTCTCATACAGATCCCTTCGCCGCGTAGCGTCGGCCTCGGCCCGGCGGTCCGCACGAGCAGCAGCGACGCTCATCGGTACCCGCAGCAGCAGCTGGGTGTCGGGCACCGGGACGTCGAATCGGTCCACCTCCAGCCCACGGACCCATTCGACGAAGGGGCCATCGGCATCCTCGTGTAGCCGTGCCGCGCCATATGCCGCATTGGACGCGACGTAGCGATCTAGCAGCACCACGTCGTAGCGGCGCCGCAGCGCGCGCAACTGATCGGCGGCGTCCCGCCGGTCCAGGGCGAACAGCACAGCCATGCCATGCACCGAGCCGGCCAGGTCGCCTAACCGCCCGTAGAGCGCGTCACGCACCAGATCGGCGTGCACGTCGGTGTCGTAACGGGGGAACGCCATCCGGGCCACCGACGCGTGCTGCGCGGTCAACACCGCCGCCAACCCGCCGGCCAGGGTGCGCTTGCCGGCCCCGTCCAACCCCTCAATGACTACCAGCCGCCCCACGGCAGCACACGCTATCGGTGCTACCCAGCCCAGCCGACAACTGATCGGTTAGGTACTCGACACCACGAGCCGTTCCACCAGCTGGCCGGTGATCTCTGCGATCACCTCGAAGTCTTTGTCCAGGTGCAGGACGGTGGGCTGGTCGCGCCCGCCCGCGTCGGTCACGACCATGCCTGATCCATGACCTCCGGATCGGATAAGTCACCGAACCCGGCCTCGAATCGCCGAAGATCATCAACTACGACTGGCGATCCGGAACGCTGCGCGTCTTGGCTCAGCCGTCGCCGCAGATACTCGTTACGAGACATGCCAAGTTGAGCCGCACGAGAGTCAATCGCCGCCACAACACCCTCGTGAACATCACGAATCACGACATCAGGCGGTGACTGACGTTGAACTCGGCCACCGCTACTCAGGCCAGCGCCTACTCCCGATCCGAGCCGTGGGCAATCGTCGCTACATCGTCCGCTAGACGTCGCTGGAGTTGGACGTGGCGGAACTGGTAAACCGCTCCGACCTCACGCAGTACACCCCGTTGGTGGGCATCGGCCAGAAATCCTATGAGGCGCCAGGGGAGGTGACCCCGCAGCGCCAGCCAACATCGTGTGATGACGAATTCTCCCCACGCTGCCTTGAGGATGCCGAATAGCAAACCGACCACCAGTCCCACCAACAGTCCGCTCACTAGCTGGGCCACAAGGCCGCCTGCCAGCCGACCCATCAGGTGATCTGTCAGCAAACTCACTGACCAGTCCACAATGCCGACGAACGAGCCGAACATCAGTCCGATCACTGCTCGTTTGGACACCAGACCGAACATCAGCGCAGTCCGACAGCCGACCCGACCACTGGCCGGGTTGCGAGCCCGACCTAAGGTGGCCTCGGCCACCAGGAAGGACGCCGCCGTGCCGCCTCCTCACCCTGCCGAGTTCCGTCGTCGCGCCGTTGAGTTGGCCCGTAACCGGGCCACACCGATCGCTGAGGTGGCGAAGGACTTACGAATTTCTGAGTCGTGCCTGCGGAATTGGTGACCCAAGCCGACGCTGACGAGCGTGGCAGTGAGACGCGACTGACCGACGGTGAGAAAAGGGAGCTCACGCAGCTGAGGCGAGACAAGCGCCGACTGGAACTTGAGGTCGATATTCTTAAACGTGCGGCCGCGTATTTCACCCGGGAAAACATGCTCCCAAACTGATCTACCCGCTGGTCCGTGAACTCGCCGACGACAAGATTGATGTCGCGGTGGCTTGCCGGGGCCGAACCGGTTATGGGTCACGGATATCACTGAGCACCCCACGCCGCCAACCCGACAAGCGACCCGGCGACCCGGCGATACTACATTCCGACCACGGTTGCCAATACACGTCCTGGGCGTTCGGACAACGCCTGCGCGCCGCCGGGCTACTCGCCTCAATGGGCACCGTCAGCGACTGTTATGACAATTCGATGATGAAATCCTTCTGGGGCACGATGCAACTCGAACTACTCGACACGAAATCATGGCAGACCCGCGACGAACTTGCCAACGCCATCGTCGAGTAGATAGAATGCTGGTACAACCCAAAAAACGCCATTCCAGTATTAGATAGCGCTGAAGATCACACCGAAGGACCTGCAAGAAACGATCGTTAATTGAAGGTCGTGAGTCACGGAAGAAGGCCGGCATGCGTGGCCGATCGGATGGTCTCGGCAAGGAAGCGGTCCGCTTGGTTGACGAAAGGGTCGGGCCGGTAAGGCTGCCAGGCGCGGCGGATGCCGATCAGCGTCTGGCGGATGCGCTCGGATGACACGCCGTCCAGGTCAGCGGCGAGGCCGAGCACGGTGTGTGCGGCGGCCTCGGGGTGAGGCTGCTGAAGCTGGGCCTCGGCGAGCCGCGCACCGATAAGTGCCTTGGTGCGGCGTTCGACGGGACGGCGGGAGGCGACGGAGGCGGCGAAGTGTTCCTCGGCGGCCTTGTGGTCGCCCATCTGGGCCAGCGTCAGCCCGACCTGGTGCTCGAAGCTTTCACGGCGGTAGTTCCCGGTCCATTCGCCCTCGGGCGGGGAGTCGGCGTGTTCCAGGTCGGCTTCGGCCTTGCGGAGCAGGTCACGGGCCTGGTGGGAGCCGTAGCCGGTGGCGGCGAGGGCCTCAGCGCGCATGCCGGTGATCCAGGCGCGTTTACGGGCGGACGCTCCGCGGCGCAGGCCTTCGGCGGCGGCTTCGGCTAGGGCGAGGCCTTCTTTGGCGTGGCCGAGTTCGATGGCCTGCACCGACAAGGACCGCAGCGCGGTGGAGCGCATCGTGCGGTCGTCGGCCTCCTCCGCCAGGCGCACGGCCTGGATGTAGTACCGCTGGGCGAGCCCGGTGCGCAGGTCATCGGCCGCCATCCAGCCGAGCAGGTAGGCCAACTCTGCCGCCGCGATGAACAGCCCGGGGCGGGCCCGGCCGGTGGTGCCGCACAGCAGCGGAGCGACGTGCTGGATGAGGTAGGCGGCGACGAGGGAGCGGGCATGTCCGCCGCCGTATTGGTCGTCCATCTCCTGGAACAGGTCGCCCATGGCACGGATCCGGGTGATATCGGAAGCCCCAGCGCGGCGTGCCGGACCATGCCGGGCGATGGTCGGGTGTGGTCGGGCGGGAAGGGCGGCGGAGATCGCGTAGATGCCTGCGGTGAGGGCGGTGCGCCGGTCGAGCATGTCGTCTCTTCCCAGGTGCGTGATCCAGGCGACCGGGTCACCGGCCCACGGATCGTCCAGGCCCTCAGGCCCGGCGAGCGTGGGAAGCTGCGGCCAGCCTAGGTCGGATGCGGTCAGGGTGGGTATACCCAGGCCACGGGTGAAGGCCTCCACGACGATCGGGATCACCTCGGCCCGGGGCATGGTCCCGGTCAGCCAGTGCGCCACAGAGCCAGCGCCGTAGGTCAGGCCGAGACCGTTCTCTAACCCGACCTGATTGATCGCCGCCGCGGTGTCGGCAAGCGACCAGCCGACGCGGCCGATCGCCTCGTGCAGCCGCGGGTTGGTGACGGGCCGCAGGCGTTGCCGCATCCATGCCACCTCCCCTCATCCCTCAGCCTGCCCGGTCGGCCCAGCGGGCGGGGCCGATTGCATTGGATTCAATACCCGCACATCTTCCCCGCGACCGCGGTGGCCTCCTTCACTGGTGGTGGAGACGAATCGGCCGGAAGGAGCCGACGATGCCTATCGTGATCGATGCGCCGCCGCTAGCCGCCCAGGTCGGCTGCGTGGACCACCCGGACCTCACGGGGATGCTCGAGCGGGTCCGGCACGAGGTGATGACCATCCCGGACGACTGGGTGATCGGCTACGGCGAGTTCCAATCCGGCGGGTGGGGCACCTTGTCACTGCTGAACGTCACCGGCAACGCCCGCGACGTCACGATCGCCGACGCCACGGCGATCCCCACCGGTCTGCTCGCGCGGATGCCAGCCACTGCCGCGCTGTTAGAGCGGCTCGGCCTGGACTACATGTGGGCGAGGCTGGCTTTGCTCGCCCCCGGCGCCTACCTGTGGGAACACCGCGACTACCAGGAGCCCGATCTCACCGTGACCGAACGGCACCGGCTGCACATCCCGATCACCACCAGCAGGGCGGCGTTCCTGGTCCTGGCCGGCCGGGCGGTGCACCTGGAAGCGGGGAAGCTGTGGCGTCTCACCCCGACCTTCGTGCACGGCGCCTGCAACCGGGCCGGGCCAGCACGGATCCACCTGTTGCTGGACTGCTACGCCAGCCCCAGCCTCGCCGAGCTCCGCGCTGGGGAGCAGGTGCCCGGCGCGTGCGTCCGCGAACTCCCGCAGGCGACCGAGCAGGTTTTGGCCGAGCACGCTGCCACCGCCCGGCGGCTGGCCGCCCTCGGCTACCTCCGCGCCGCCGAGCAGCACCTGCTGCGCCTGTTCTTCACCCACGCCCTACCCGAAGGACACGCCTACGACATGATCGCCGACATGTACGCCGCCCGGGGTGATGGGGATGCGGCCGCACGCTGGCGGGCCCGTAAGCCGATCATGCTCGGCACCCGCCCCGCCGGAACCGGGAGCGTGAACGATGGTCAGTGACGCGCTCGCCGCCCTCGCCGAAGCCAACCGGCCCGAACAGTTCACCATCATGGAGACCGCCACGAGCCTGCTGGCGGCCAGTCCCGCAGTGACCCACCTGATGATCCGCGGATCGTTCGCGGCCGGGACGTCTGACCGGCTGTCCGACGTGGACCTGGTCGTCGGCATCCGGGAGGCCGACGACGGCGACTTCGTGACCGCCTGTGACGCGCTGGTAGCCTCCGAGTTCGGCCAGATCCTGCCCGGCTGGCCCGACACCATCGTCCCCGACTTTGGCGGGCTCGGCTACGTCCACCTCATCCAGCACGCGCAGATGCTGTATCAGCTCGACCTCTACCTCGCGCCGTCGTGCCGCATCGAGGAGATCACCACCCGGACGCGCGGACGTCTCCTGTACGCCGCCCCCACCACCCCAGCCCCCGCAGAACCCGCCTCGGCCGCTGCCGCGTTCATCGCGGAACGCCGACAGGCCGCGCCGACTGCCGAGCAGCTCGTGGTGGAGTTGCTCGTGCTGGCCTGGATGATCCGTAAGCGGATCGTGCGCGCCCAGCGCTTCATGGCCTACCAGGAGGCCCACCAGTTCACCACCGCCGCCCGGAACCTGGTGCGCACGGCGCTATCCCCGAACACCACCTATCTCGGCTGGTACCACCTCGAAGAGGCCGTGGGCGCCACCCCGATCGGCCGGTCGTGCCTGCGGCTGCTCGGCGACCTCGCGCAGAAGCCGCCCATCCCCACGGCCGCGTCCCTGCCGGACATGCTCGACCTGGCGCTGGACCTCGCCCGCCAAGCAGCCCCCGAGGTTGTCGCGGACCTGCAGATCCCCATCGACACCTACCGGCACTACCTCGATGGACCTGCACATCTTTCCCCGCGTCGCGTCGCGTTGCGCGGTACCGTGAGGGCATGCACCTGATGGGGAGGGACCGGCGAGCTATCGGCGCCGGCCGGGAGCAAACGACCCAGGGCCAGCGGCCCCGGCTCCCGACCGGCGGTTATGCCTCCCTGCCCACCACCATCACCACGGGGTCCCTCCACACCATGACCTCACATCCCAGGCCTGTCGGTCCTGCGCTCCGCCCTGCCTGGCACAGCCTCCCCGACCGGCTCCAGACCGTGATCACTGAACGATTCGGCGCGCCCGTGCACGCCGCCATCGGCCAGGCCGGCGGATTCACCCCCGGCCTGGCCGCCCGGCTGAGCCTGGCCAACGGGCGGCGGTTCTTCCTCAAGGCGATCCCGCAGGACCATCCGCTGGCCGGCGCCTACCGGCACGAGGCCGACGTCGCCGCCCAGCTCCCCCCACTCGTACCGGCACCCATGCTGCGCTGGCACGGAACGTGCGCCGGCTGGATCGCGCTGGTCTTCGACGACATCGCAGGCCGCCACCCCGACCTATCACCCCACGCGGCCGACCTGCCCACCGTACTCGCCACGATCACCACCGTGGCCACCGTCCCACCCCCCTCCGGCCTTCCCTCGGTCACCGACACCCGCAGCACGTGGCTGCACGGTTGGGACGCCCTCGCCGCCGACCCGCCCACCGATCTACCCGACTGGGCCGCCGCCCGGCTGCCTGACCTTGCCGCAGTCGAAAAGACCTGGACCGCTCACGCCGAGGGCACGACGCTCGTGCACGGCGACCTGCGCCCCGACAACTTGCTGCTCACCGACCGTGCCGCCATGGCAGTCGATTGGGCGCACGCGACCGTCGGCGCCGCCTGGCTCGACCTGGCCGACCTGATTCCACAAATGATCATGGCAGGGCACGATCCTGGATCGGCCGAAACCCGCCTCGCTCACCTTCCCGCCTGGCGGGACACCCCGCCCGAGGCGATCACCGGCTACGCCGCCGCCTACGCCGGATACTGGACCCGCATGAGCCACCAGCCCGACCCCGCCGGCGTCCCGCACCTGCGCGCCTACCAGCGGCGCGCCGCCCAGGCCGCGCTCACCTGGATCACCCCCCGATGGCGATGACACCACGCCGGTTCCCAGCGCCTGACCTGAGCAAATGTCCCCCGCACCGGCCAACCGCAGTTTACCCATCGATACCCCGCACGAGCCCGGCGGGAACATTCACGTCCTTGGTAGTTAGGGCGTGCTGATTGCCACTGTGCTCGTTCGGAAACGGGTCTGTCCGGTTCGGAAGGGGGGCACTGGAAGAGGACCTGCTCAGCAGGCGGCACCTCGCCAGTGCCCTACCTTGTGGCGCGGCGCGCATCTGACGCTTTCGGGTGGTGGGGAACTCCTGGGCCGTTATGTGTTCGGCAGTCGGGAAGCCACGGTGAAGGTCTGCGGTGTAACCGTGGCGATGCCGCAGGGGTAGAGCTGGGCGCCTCACCCGTCGATCGAGTTCGTGATGAATGTGGGAACCGTCCGGTGTCACCTTTGCCCCGTGCAGCCAGCACGGGGCAAAGGTAGGCGCGTCGTCTGCTGAGGGCGCCGGACGGGGCGGCGGCTCCGGAGTAGTCCGGGCCCGGGAAAGCCGTGGCGCATGGCGAAGTGAGCCAGCAAGTCAGGAGTTGAGGTGCTGGAAGGCCAGGAGGACGCTAGTGAATACGAGTGATCCGCTGCCGGGCTCGTTCTGGGCTGGGCGCCGGGTACTGGAGATCCAGACCAAGCTGCACTGTTGGGCGAACGACAACCCTCATCGTCGGTTCGACGATCTGTACAATCTCGTCGCCGATCCCGGGTTTTTGATGGTGGTCTAGGAACAGGTAGCGGGGAATCAGGGTGCACGCTCGGCCGGAGTTGACCGCCCAGCCAGGTATAAAGATCTTGCTCGACGGGGTTCCACGAGGCCAGTGACACCAGCACCGGCACCGAATCGCCTGGGGCACGCCTGGTCAGCAGATCCAACACAAGGCGTACCAGCAGCATGGTCTTACCTGCTCCTGGCTCGCCGAGCACCACCAACCGTCTAGTGGGCACCCGGTCGAGCACTTGCGCGAGTTTTTTACGGTCAGCGCCGGCCAGACCGGTGGACTGCAACGAGATTACCAACGAGAGATCGTGCTTGAGGAACCCGGAATCAGGACTAGGCTGATCAACGAGCTCACTACTGTCGCGAACCTGATGATCTCTCAACGGTACGCAGACTTGCCGCTTGCCGAATCCGAGAAGAGCGCGCGTCGCCACGTGGTTAATCGTGCCATTCGGATTCGACTGCTCCAACTAGCAGCTAGCTTGAGCATTGCAGTCCTGCCGCTAGTTGCAGTGACCGCCCTGAAGTTCGCCCCTTTAGCCCTACCTGAAGCTACGGGAGGGGTCTCACAACGCTCGCAGCCGTCTGGTTCTTATTGAAGATAATAGCGCTCGTCGATCCTAAATACAGAGAATCACTGTCCGACGAACGCTCGCTCCTGTCCAGCACAAAAGAAGACCCTAAGTGATCCGTTAACCCTGAGGCGATATTATTACCTGTAATTGACTCTCAGGGCGCCACCTCATGCATGACCAAAGACGTGCCGATCTCGCCTTGTCTCCGTGACAAACAACCCGTTGGCGTATTAAGCCACCCAATTGGTGTAGCCGCTGACCGTGACTACTGACCGCAGCTTTTCGACCTCAGCGGTGACCACTAGTGTTGATGCCAGTTGTACCGCGATGGAAGGGGGCGACATGGCGGATGAGCAGCAGGACATTACCCGGCGGCTCCGGGAGCTACGAGCATGGCGCCGCAAAACGTTGAAGGTGGTCGCTGAGCTGGCCGGTATCACCGAGGGCCACCTCTCGCGGCTGGAGCACGGGAAGCGCCAGTTGAACAAGCGCTCCACGATCGCCGCGTTGGCCGCTGCCTTGGAGGTCTCCCCCAGCGAGCTGATCGGTCAGCCGGTCCGCTGGGAAGACCCCGCGATGGCCGAGGCGCAAGCCACGATCCCGGCCTTGCGGTTGGCGCTCGCGGGAACCGAACTCGGCCAATCGGGGACCGGCTCCACACGCCCAGTGGGTGATCTGGTCACCGATGTGGATACGTTGCGCGGCGCTGCGGACGGCGTGCGACTTCGCCGCCATGGGCGCGATGCTGCCCAGCCTGCTCGCTGATCTGTACGCCACGATCACCATCGCCCGCGACGAGGAACGCACCGTGACGCTCAGGTAGCTCATCCGTACCTTGAACAGCGCCATGACCTTGGCGCACGCTTTTCGGCTACGCCGACCTCGCGTACCTGGTCACCGAGCGCAGTGCGCAAGCAGCCGACGACCTCCGCGACCCCGCATGGTCGGCGGTCGCCGCGTTCTCCCGCGCGCATGCCCTTTTGCCGATGGGCGCCCACAACCAGGCGTACACCTTTGCCAGCCGTGCAACCGATGCCGCCCGATCCGTCACGGACCGCCCCGACGAGTCGGACACCCGGCTGGCCGAGGCGGCAGTGGTCGCTCAACGCACCGGCGAGACCGGGCCGGACGTTGCTTATTTTGCACCCACGGACGTCACCATGTACCGGATGACGTCCGCCCTGGAGCGCGGCGACAGTGCTCTCGCCGTCGAGCTGGCCGGCTCGGTTCAGCCCGCGCACATCGCCAGCCCGGAACGCCGCGCCAAACACTGGCTCGACACCGGCCGCGCGCTGCGCGGGATCGCCTACCGCCTGGGCCTGCCCGCCTAGACCCGCACCACGAGCCGTTCAACCGGCTGGCCGGTGATCTCTGCGATCACCTCGAAGTCTTTGTCCAGGTGGAGGACGGTGAGCCCGGAGAGTTCGGCGGTGGCAGCGATGAGGAGATCGGGTACCGACGGAGCACGGTGCTGTCCACGGGCCGCGAGCGAGGTGAGCACCATGAGGGCACGATCCTCGATCGCCGGAGTCAAATACTCGATCGGCATGGCTGAGATCGGTGGGCTGTGTAATCCCACCCGCAGGTCGCTCGCCGATCTGGCGGAGTAGCCGACTTCCAGGAGGGTGACGGTGGTGATTCGCACCAGTCCCCGCTCGATCCGCAGCGCCCACTCGCCTGCTTGGGCGCTGCGTCCGAGCCGCGCGAGCGCCGATTTATCGATCAACCAATGGTTCGTGTCCCTCTCGTGCCCGCCCTCGCCGGTCACGACCATGCCTGATCCATGACCTCCGGATCGGATAAGTCACCGAACAGGACCTCGAATCGGCGAAGATCATCGACTCCGACTGGCGATCCGGAGCGCTGCGCGTCTTGGCTCAGCCGTCGCCGCAGATACTCGTTACGAGACATGCCGAGCTGAGCCGCCCGAGAGTCGATCGCCGCCACGACACCGTCAGGAACATCACGAATCAAGACATCAGGCACCACGCACCTCCAAGTGATATCACAAGATATCACGAGCGGCGACCGGCCAGTCATACCTGACAGCGCGCCGGGAGAATCACGGGCGCATTCGGGCGATCAGGCCGGTGTCGTAGCGTCCTGAGACGAATTCTGGGTGCTCCAGCAGCTCGGCGTGGAAAGCCAGGTTGCACTTCGGCCCGGTGACGGTGAACCCGGCCACCGCTGCCCGGGCCCGCGCCAGCGCCTGCTCCCGATCCGAGCCATGCACCACCAGCTTGGCCAGCAGCGAGTCATAGAACGGCGTCACCGTGGTGCCCGCCGCGTACCCGGCGTCCACCCGCACCCCGTCCCCGGTCGGCTCCACCCAGTCGGTGACCGGCCCGGGACCGGGCAGGAACCGCTGCGGGTCCTCGGCGTTGACCCGCAGCTCGATCGCGTGCCCGGCAGGGGCAGGGGCGTCGACGTCGAAGCCGGGCTCGGTCCCCGCAGCGATGCGCAGCTGGGCCGCCACCAGGTCCACGCCGTAGCGAAGCTCGGTGACCGGGTGCTCCACCTGCAGCCGGGTATTCATCTCCAGGAAGAAGAACTCACCGCTGTCCTGGTCGAGCAGGAACTCCACCGTTCCCGCGTTGCGGTAGTCCACCGCGCAGGCCGCCAACACCGCGGCATGCTCCATTCGGTTGCGCAGACCCGGCTCGACGGCGGGTGACGGGCTCTCCTCGGCGACCTTCTGGTGCCGCCGCTGCACCGAGCAGTCACGCTCCCCCAGCGCCACCACCCGACCGTCGGCCAACCCGAGAACCTGCACCTCGATATGCCGCACCCGAGGGAAATACCGCTCGACGAACAGCCGCGAGTCACCAAAGAGCCGGTGCGCGAACGCGCTGACCCTGGCGTACTCGGTACGCACCGTCGCGGCGTCGGCCGCGACCGCCATACCCATCCCGCCTCCCCCGGCGGCAGCCTTGAGCATCACCGGGAAACCAACTTTCTCGGCGTCCGCAACCGCGGCGTCCTCCGTGGCCACCGCGCCAGTCGAACCGGGCACCACCGGCACCCCGACGGCCGCCACGGTGTCCCGCGCGGCCACCTTGTCACCCATCGCGGAGATCGCCTCGGCGCTGGGACCGACCCACGCCAGGCCGGCATCGCACACCGCCTGGGCAAACCCGGCATCCTCGGACAGGAACCCGTAGCCGGGGTGCACCGAGACCACGCGAGTACGGCGGGCGACGTCGAGCAACTGGTGGGTGTCCCGGTAGGCCTGCGCGGGTGGACCGGTCAGCTCGAGAGTTTCGTCGGCCTCGGCGACGAACGGCAGCTCGGCGTCCACCGAGGAGTGCACCGCGACGGTACGTATTCCCAGGCTCCGCGCAGAGCGGATGACCCTTCGGGCGATCTCACCCCGGTTAGCGACCAACACCGACTCGAACACGTGCCCTTCCCTCCCAACCACCAACGCCTGTTGCGGGACCTTACCCAGACCCACCGACAACGCTCAGCTGG
The DNA here is from genome assembly GCA_963822695.1 of uncultured Actinomycetota bacterium. Classification (GTDB taxonomy): domain Bacteria; phylum Actinomycetota; class Actinomycetes; order Mycobacteriales; family Pseudonocardiaceae. Next base: position 87,188 of record CAWGJH010000016.1, on the reverse strand, counting down.
TATGCGCGGGGGTGCGGTCCAGGTCCGGCTCCAGGTAGATGATCCGGGCGGCGGGGACCGCACCGCGGACCCGCGTCTCGGCCTCATCAATGATCCGGGCTACCTCGGCGGTGGACAGGGTGGCTGGCACCGCGATCTTCGCGGCGATCAGCAGCTCATCCGGGCCGAGGTACTGGGTCCGCAGGTGGATCACCCGGTCCACGCCGCGCCCCACCATCGCGGTACAGATGCGGTACAGCTCGTCCGGGCTGGAACCCTCCCCGATCAGCAGGCTCTTGGTCTCCACGATGAGGATGATCGCGATGACGCCGAGCAGGACGCCGATGCTCAGCGTGCCGATCGCATCCCAGACCGGCTCCCCGGTGAGCACCGCCAGCCCGACACCACCGAAGGCCAGCAGCAGCCCGATCAGCGCGCCCGTATCCTCCAGCAGCACCACCGGAAGCTCCGGGGCCTTGGACTGCTTGATGAACTGCCACCAGCTACCGTCGCCCTTGAGCGGCCGGGAACTCCTGATCGCGGTGCGGAAACTCAGGCTCTCCAGCACGATCGCCACCACCAGGATCCCCATCGCGACTAGTGGCGAGCTGATCTTTTCGTGGCTGAGCAGCTTGTGGGCGCCTTCAAAGAGCGCGAACACCGAACCGAGACTGAACAGCAACAGCGCCACCACGAAGGAATAAAAATAGCGGTCGCGACCGTGGCCGAAGGGATGCTCCTGGGTAGCTTCCCGACGGGCACGCTTGCCGCCGAATAACAACAGACCCTGGTTGGAGGTATCGGCCACCGAGTGCACCGCCTCGGCGAGCATCGACGACGACCCGGTGATCAGGTAACCGATGAACTTCGCCACCGCGATACCGGCGTTGGCCAGCAACGCCGTCACGATCGCCATTGTTCCACCGCCCGCTGACACGCCCGGCGCCTCCTCACCCTGCCTGGCCCACCCGCACCGCCGAGCCTACAAGTGACCAAGGTGTCCTACCTGCATGTGCAGAGCTGGTCCTTCGTAAGATTCGGTGACAACTTGCGTGCGGTGCGGGGTGACCGGCGCGGAGGGCCGAGTGATGACCACGCTCGACTCGGAGCTGGAGATCGGCCTGGGTATGGCAGGCAGCTATCCGGTGGTCGCGCGTGCACCGGGCGGGGAGGCTGCCACCACGCTGTGGTGGTCCCTAACCCCCGCCGAGCTCGACCATCAGCTCTCCGTGATCAAAAACAAGGTACTGACGTCCTCCGCGGTGGTGCGCCGCGCACCCACCGAGGACGAACAGCCGGTGCGGGAGCTGGGCCAACGGTTGTTCAAGGCGCTGATCGCTGACGATGTGTGGGCCCTGTGCGTGGCCAGCAGGCAGCGCGCTCGGGAGAACGGCGGTGTGCTGCGACTGGTGCTGCGGATACGGCCGCCAGAGCTGGCCCGGCTGCCGTGGGAATTTCTGGTCGATCCCCGTCAACAGGACTACCTGGGCTTGACCATGCCCCTCGTGCGCTACCTCCAGGTGCTGTCCCCACGCCAGCCGCTGCGGGTCGCGGCGCCGCTGCGGATCCTCGGTATGGTCGCCCGCCCAAGTGACCAGCATGCGCTGGACACCGAGCAGGAGCAGCAGCGGCTGCAGGATGCACTGGCGGGTCTGCAGCAGCGCGCGTGGCTCCGGCCAGCCGCAGGAGTATTTCGACGTTCTGGTCAGGGAGTATGCCCTTGTGCATCGTCGCGGACGACTACTGTTGGGCCTGTCGATATATTTTCCCTAGCTGTTCCCAGAGTAGCCGCCATCGCATCTCATCGACGTTGCTCACGATGCTAGGGTTCCACGGTGTGCGCGGGCAGGATAATCGGCCCGTCAGCGAGAACTTCGCCCCGGCTTGTTTCGCTTACCACGTCGGCAACCTCGTTCCTGCGCCCTTCATCGGTGGACGACACCCAGAGTCGGGGAGCCACCAGACCGACGGGGGAGCCCCAGAATAGGGGACATCCAGCCCGGCGCTCACCACCCAATCCTGAGCCCAAGAAGCACGCTGGTCAGCCGCCCGGAGATCTTCTGTTGGATCTTGCTGGGTCGTAGGTCGCGTTCGGCCTGGTTGGAGGTGGGGGGCACCTTGAGGTCGTGGGCGAAGCGCAGCACGTCGTCGGGGCGGTCGCGCAGGACTTCCAGCAGGAGCCGGGCCTTGCGTTCCCCGGGGCGGGTGCCGTGGGAGGTGGTGTCGGACAGCCCGACCAGCATCCCGTTGCGCAGGCGGGTGAGCAGTGCGTCGCGGATGTCGGCGGCGATCGCGGGCAGGCCCGCTTCGCGGGCGAGGTTGGCCTGGTGGATCAGCTCACGCAGCGCGTCGGCGATCTGGGTGGGCCACACCGCGTCGGGTTAGACCTGCGCGGCGTCGTCAAGATCACGTAGGAGGTGAGCACAGCACAGCTGGTGGACCAGCGTCCCGAGCTGGGCGGAGTCATAGTTCTGGTAGCGGTCGTGCACGATCACCGAGTTGGTCAGGTCCTTGACCACGAACGCCGTGAAGGTGTCCATGGACCGGTCACCGATCAGGTAGTGGGTGTAGAGCTCGGTGGCGGCCACCAGCAGGTACCGCTCGGCCTTCTTCTTGCCCGCCGGCGCGGTGTTCGGGCCGACCCGCAGTGGGGTCTCATCGCAGCACACCGCATACGCGAGGGTGACCAACGCCCGGATCCGCTGGTCCACGCCGGTGAGCAGCCCCGCCGCGCGGTTGATCATGCCGTGCACGAACCCGACCGAGGGTGCCGCGCCGGTCAGCGACTCCAGCAGCGCGACGACGCGGTGCGCGGGGATGAAGTGCACCACCATCAGGTACACCGCGAAGGCCGCCAGGCTGGGGCCGTACCCGACCGGCCCGGACCGGGCCCCGTCAGGCCGCTGCGCGGTGTGGACCTTCCCGCAGCCGCATTCCACCTGGTGCTGGTCGTACTGCGTGACCTTCACGGCGACCCGCGGGATCTCGTGTTGCTGATAGCGGTCCACGATCCCCAGATCCCGGGCGCCACCCAGGTCCTCAAAAAAAAATAAAAAGTGTGACGACTGTGCACGACTGAATTCACACTGTTTACTATGGTGCGTCACACGCCGCACTGCTACCGCCGTTCGAAGCGCGTATGAATGATAAGTCTTTTGTGGGCGACTTGGCCTTCTGTAGGATTTTTCTGGGTAAGGCATACCTGGAATCCGGCGAGATCGATGAGGCAGCTCGGGTCGTCGGTAGCGCCGCCAGCCCCGTCGCCCAGGTCTGGTCGGAACGGCTGGTGAAGGAACTGCGCACGACGCGCGCCCGGATGCAGCCCTGGCAGGGCACCCCGGCAGTCAAGGCGCTGGACGAGCAGTTCGCTGCTTATGGCCTGGCGTCGAGTTCCGCCACCTAACCCCGCCCACGGACGCGGAGGGGGTCCCCGTCTGGACCGTGATCCCGCGACCCGCGAGACTCCGGACATTGGCTGATAGCCGTGCTCAAGCTTGTTGACGCAAGTCTGCTGCCACCCGAGGTGCCGGGTCATTGCCGACCCGGAGCGGAACGCGCTGGCGCGTAGTTCCCGCAACCTCGCTCCAAGGCGGGCACGTTCCGGGCTGGGATGAGAGGGCGTCACGGAATCCTGTCATTGAGGGGATTCTGTCCACAGGGTCGGGGGTGAGCGCGTGGCGCAGGGCGTTTTCGAAGGGGGGCCATGGCCAGGGCCGTATGGCTACGAAATCGTGGTGGCGCCCGTGCGCTACGTCTTTGAGTTTGTCTCGCCAGGATGCTTGGTTGTGGGTGTAGGGGGTGGGGGGTAGGCCGGTCCAAGCGAGGTGGAGGACGGCGGCAAAGGCGTAGACCTCAGCACATTCGTCGATGACGATGGGCTGGTCGTCGGGGGTGGCGAGGATGTGGGTAGCGGTTTCGGGGGCGATGAAGTGGACCATGCCTCCCCGGTAGGTGACGTCTGGTTGGAGCGGGTGTGGGCCTTGGGCCAGGGCGAAGTCGATGAGGTGGACACTGCTGGACCCCAGCAGGATGTGGGCGGGTTGGAGGTCCGCGTGATGCCATCCCTGGGCGTGGAGCGCAGCCAGCCGGTCAGCGATGGCGACGGCGGTGTGGAGGATGGTGTCGCGTTGGGCGGGTGAGTCGTCGCCGTGCCGGGCCGGTGTGAACAGCCGGTGAGGGGTGATGCCTTCGAGCCAGCGCAGGGCCAGCCAGGAGCCGCCGCCGTCCAGGTCGCCGGAGTCAATGAGGTAGCCAGGGGTGAAGTCGTGCAGGTGGGTGAGGACGGCGGCCTCGCGGCGAGCCAAGTGTTCGGCCTCACGCACGCCGTGTTCCTCGGCGTTATGGGAAGCGAGTTTGAGTACCACATCGCCAGTGGCGAACCGCAGCCGGTAGACGCGGGATCCGCGCCGGTCGGCGACGAGCTCGACGCCGCCGCATGCGTCCCCGAGGTGGTTCCCCACGTGTTCGGCGAGGCTGACCACGTCTGGGAGGTGGTGATACATAAGCCCCAGTGTGGCGGTCACGAGCCGGCCTGCCCTCGGGGGATGCGGGCTCGCGCCCAGGCGTTCACCCGTTGATACCGCTCGGGTGCCCGCAGTGCGCGGCGACTGAGGGGGATGCCGACCAGGTCGGGGATCTGGGCGAAGGGGTGTTGCCCATGGTCGTGTGCGGCCGCGAGTTGCTCCGCGATGTGCGGTGTCTCGTGGAGGAACTGGGGATCTTTGCGCTGCACGGCGACCCGGAGGGACAGGAAGCTCAACGGCACCGGGGGTACCCATATGCCGCGCCGGTCGGTGCCATGGGCGTGCAGAGAGAACTTGCCGATCATGTAGCCCAGCGGTGTGTAGATGGTTTTGAGCATCCAGTGCGGCCATGCCAAGGCACGGCGGTGCACGTTCGGGTCCTGGACTCCAATCCACCGGATGGCGAGGTTGTCGCACAGCAGGACGGCGTCCGCAGAGGGCCGGGAACGGCGCTGGTCGCGGAGAAGCTCCATGTGCTCGACCGCGGCGGCGAAGATCTCACACTGAAGATCAGGAAGCTGGTGGGCTTCCGCGTTTGTCTCATAGCGAAGCCAGCGGATAAGACCTCGCTGCAGAGAGGGACTCAGGAAAGGGCAATGGTCGGTCATGGCGTCCAGGTAGCCGCTGAACCCGGGCACGATGGTGTCGGGTTCGGTGGTGTAGTTGACGGACAGGCGCAACATGAGCATCTCCGTGACAGGGTTGGCCCGTGCCACGCCGTCCGGGGTCTGGCGTGGCAGGGGCTGAGAGTTGGTTATTCGTCGTCTTCGTTGGTGGTCGGGTTGCAGTCCCAGGAATGGAAGACCTCGCCGGTCGCGCGGTAGGTGGCGTACGCGGTCTGGTCTACTGTGCCGGTCGCATCGGCGAACCACAGTGCAGCGAGCTTCCCGAAGCGGGCCTCATAGTCAGGGACCCAGGGAATCCGGCCTTCTCCCAGGCTCGCCTGGTGACCGAGAACCTGGCCGCAGGCCTCCCGGCTGAACTGGGCATACGAGTCGGGTGTGGCGAGTAGGGTGTGCCATGCCCGGTCGATGTAGGTCGAGAACATCGGGCACATCTGAGTACTGTCAGCGGCAACGGCGAAGAACCGGGCCAGCTCAGTCAACCCGTCGCCTGTATTGGCTTCAGCGGATGGCAGGGTGCCGTTGAACATCGTTACTCCTTGTCATCATAGGTTGAGCGCACGGGGGCTACCAGGTAGCTCGACCAAGGGTCACCTGCGGGCAGACGCCTGGGCCGGGTGTTAGGTCCCCCGTTGTCTTCGAGGTCAACAGGGGCGGACTGAGCACCGACCCCTCCGAAGCTACCCTCTCGCTATGATTTTAACAAGGCTAGAAATCGAATATATGTACACCGTGAGCAAGACATGTCATAGTGTAAGCACTAGTTTACGGCTAGCGAGAGGATCATCATGCGACTCGTGTTGCTCGCGAAGGACGCGCAGAGCGGCGAGAAGAAGTGCCCTTCAGTCCACGACGACCTCGACAGCGCCGACTTCGTCCTGGTAGGACCCCTGGTAGGACCCACTGTCGGCGACGCCGAGGTCAAGAACGTGCTCCCGCACGAAGCGGTCATCCGCATCAACCGCGAGGTCGTCATCGAGGCCGTACGCCGGTACCTCGGGGCACTCTGATGCCAGCCCGGCCGCCGGCAGCCAACGCGACCGGGTTCGACGAGCACTTCGGGCAGGCCCGGACCAACATCTTCCGGCTGGAGACGCTGCAGAACTACGGCAGCTCCGGGGAGGACCCGGCCCTGGCCGCGTTCCTCGCCGGTCAGCCACACCTGATCACTCCCGCCAAGCGCGATTGGACCGCGCTGGTTCGCGATCGCCGGGCAGCGGGCTGTGTCATGCAGCGGGTCCATGTGGTCACCGAGCCGATCACGGACTACGTGCGGTTCGAGCTCACGTGGGGCTACCAACCGAATGTGGACGCCGGGGAGGACATCCGCATCGTCCCGGTCGCAGTTGGACAGCAGTGGCCCCCAGATCTCCCCGAGCGGACCGACTTCTGGCTCTTCGACCTCAGTGTGCTCTTCGCATTGCGCTACAACCAGAGCGGAGCGTGGCTGGCAACAGAGGAAGCCACCGACCCCGCCGCCATCGAGCAAGCGTGCGTCTGGCGCGAGGCTGCGCTACAACGCGCGCTGCCGTGGCGACATTACATCGATGTGCACCCCCAACTCGTCGAGAGCCTACCCAGGCAATTCAGAGCGTCCTGAGCGAAGGGGACATTCGGTGGCGCCGGTGAGTCCGCGCCGCGCCCGCCTCGCTGCACGGCTGAGGGCGCTGCGTGCCACTGCGGCCCCGTCAGGCAACCAGTTCGCTGCGCTCATCGGCTGGCAGCAGTCACGGGTATCGAAACTCGAAACCGGCAAGCAGCTGCCCACCGAGGCGGATATCCACGCCTGGGTCGCCGCCACCCGGTCCAGCGAGTCCATTGAGTCCGAGCTGCTCGGGCTGCTCACCGCCGCCCGAATCGAGTACGTCACCCACCGCGACGAGTCCCGTGTCGAAGGCGGCCTCGCCAAAGTCCAACAGCAGCAAGCGGCACTGGAGTCGCAGACCACGCACATCGCCGAATGGCAGCCAGCGATGGTGCCGGGCTTAGTACAGACCGCCGCATACACACGGGAACTGCTGGAAAGTCCAGACCGGCCAACCATGACAGAAGGCGTCGATCCAGAAGCGGTAACGACTGAACGGATCAGGCGCCAAGACATCCTATACCAGCCAGGACGCCGCATCGAGATCATCGTCGGTGAGGCCGCGCTGCGCAGCACCCCAGGGACAATCAAGACCCTCCTAGGCCAGTTGGATCGATTGGTGTCTGTCTCGGACCTCCCGACCGTCGAACTCGGGATCGTTCCGTTCCCGATGATGCCCGTCATGCCGCTATCGAGTTTCTCCCTGCACGACGATGTGGTGTACATCGAGACCTTGACAGGCGAACAACAGCTCTACGAACCGGACGAGGTGGCCGTGTACAACAAGGCTTTCGCGCTGCTCCGCGCCGCCTCCCTCACCGGCCCAGATGCGGTAGTCCTGATCCAGCGCATCGCTACCGAGCTGAGGCGCTCGACATGACTTCTCCGGTGCCACCGGTAGACCCAGCGGTGATAATACTGGAGCGGTACACGTCCCATCACGTAGGTCATCACACATCCTCTAGCTCAGGCGAGATCTCGGTACTTGTCTGCGATATGTCGTAGCTCAGCGCGAGCCTCATCCCCGAAGGCGGCAAGATGCTCAAGTGCCGCCAGCATCGCGACATACCGCGCGAGATCCTCCGGATCGTTGTAGTACGCAGACCCGCCGCCGACCCCGACCACGACGGTGTGCTCGTCGTAAAGGTCGAACCCGCAGGGTGGGAAGACCTTGGCCTCGACTCCCCAGTGGATCACACCGACCCGGGCATGAGGGTGCCGACTCATCTCGGCGATGTGCTCGACCTGCCGCATCATCACCTCGGGACTGCCCACGCGCCAACCCAATGCACCCGCGGTGAGCACGAAGGTGAACTGGCGGCCTGGTTCGTGGAGGATCTCAGCGCGCCCTAGCCGTGCGGCAACGCGAGCACCAACCTCCGGCTGCGACAGGGCGCGGGACACCCGTGGCCAGACGACGAGAAGAAGGGACACCGCAGTGCAGCTGCCCGACGAGGTGATCGCCCAGGTCGAGCGCCGGCTGAACGTCCGACTGGACCGTTCATCGGCGAGGACCGGGGCGTGGGCGGAGTCAGCCGGGCACCGCAGCGACCGGGGCACCTGGGTGCGGGTGGATTCCCGGCCGCGCTTGGTGATCCAGCCGCAGTCCTGGGTCGGCGCGGAAGCCGCCTCAGTGATCCCCGGCGTCCCCAAGCCCGCCTGGTTCCAGTCGACCACCTGGGCCGACACCAGCCGCGAGCGGGTCTGGCGGGCCGAGGAGATGGAGCTGATCACCGAGCCCGTAGTGGCCGCAACCGGCACCATGCTCACCGCCCCACCCGACCTACCGGACACCTGGTGGGCCGAGTTACGCGCCGCCCTAGCGGCGCTGGCGGGCTTCCGGACGTTGCGGGTGTCCGGCCGGCAGGAATTGATCACCCGGCGGGTCAGCCAGGTGCTCGGCGGCGCGGTGGACACCACCGTCACCGAGTGGGCCACCTCCCACGGCGACCTGCACTGGGGCAACATTACCGCCCCGAGGCTGTCCCTGCTGGACTGGGCCGACTGGGGACTGGCGCCCCGGGGCAACGACGCGGCCTGCCTGTGGGGCAGCGCCCTAGCCGTCCCCAACACCGCAGACCGAGTGCACGCCGAGTTCCGCGACGACCTCGACTGCCGCTCAGGGAAGATCGCGCGGCTGTGGGTCTGCAGCAACATCCTGCGCATGGCCGACCAACGCGCTGACGCACGCGGCCTCGACGAGCCGGCCAGGGCCGCCGCCGACCGACTCGTCGCAGACCTGCGATAGCAAGGAAAGGAGGTGCAGCCTCTGCGACCGGCTACTCACCCCGCGCACGCTGCTCAGTCTCATCCTGCGCCGCAGCCTCACCCACCCACAGCTGCGCTGCCTGCAACACGGCAAAGACCTGCACCCCAGCACCTACCTCACCGCCACCACAACCGGCCGGGGCCAGCACATCAAGGTCGCGGACATGCGCCGGCTGGGCTGCCTGCTACGGGAGGGAGCCACCCTGGTCCTCGACGACGTCGGCCCGCTGAACGCCACCCTAGAGCTCGCCTGCCACGCCCTGAGCTGGTGGGCCGGCGAGATCACCCGCGTCAACACCTACCTCACCACCCAAGACGCCAGCGGCTGGGGCCTGCACTGGGACTCCCACGACGTGCTCTGCATCCAACTCGCCGGCGAGAAAAACTGGGAGGTGCGCGGACCCTCCCGCCCCGTACCCATGGAACGCGACGCGGCCCCCAACCTGGAGCCCAGCACCGAACTCATGTGGTCAGGCACCACGCGCCCGGGTGGCCGTCATGCACATCCCGCGCGGTTGGTGGCACCAGGCCACCAGGACCGGCATAGGCAGCGGGTTCAGCTTGCACGCCACCTTCGGGCTCACCAGGCGCACCGGCGTCGACTGGCTAGCATGGGTAGCCGACCAAGCCCGCGCCAACGAGCTATTCCGCCGCGACCTCGACCAGCACAGTGGCCCACACGACCGGGACACCCAGCAGCGGGAACTCACCGCCGCAGCCACCCGGCTAGTCCAGACGCACTACCCCGCCGACTACCTCGCCACCCGCCAGCGAAAGCACACCATCACCAGGCAGGTGACGACCTTCGGTGTCTTCGCCGCCGCCCTGGCCGACACGCTGATCGCGGAGGGAATCTGCGCCGAGGTCACCCCAGACCTCGCCGAAGGCTACGCCGGCATGCTCACCCCCACACCAGCATGAGCATCACCGGTTAGATGATCAAGGATCGCTAGACACCAGCACAGTGATGACTCGCGCACTGGTTCGCATCCCCAGCCGGGCCGGTATCGACCCCTACGACCCCATCGTCAACCTGCTCTCAGGATGGCGGTGGGGACGCGGCAGCTCCGACTCCAAGGCCGCCGTGACGATCTTCTGCCACCTCGCCACCCGACTCGCCGCCAGCACCGAGCAGCTTCACGGCAGCCTGGTGCTGCTATTCGACCTCGACGAGCACACCGGCCGCTTCGGCGGCGCCACCCGCTACTTCGAAGGCCCCAACGCACCCAGCGATGGCGCCGGGGTCACGCGGCGAGTCCGGGCAGCGCCCGGAACAACTGCACGGGACCGGTGCCGGGGCACACCGCGACCTCGGCGTCCGCAGCGGCCAGCCATACTGACCCACCTCGGCGCACCGCGACGCTACCGCCATCTGCGGAGCGCAGCTGCGCCGAGCCCTGGGTGCATAGCAGGATCTGCGGCCACGAGCCGCGCAGCAGGATCGGAGTCGACTCGCCCGCCGCCCACTCAAGCCGGGTCAGCTGGAACTCCTCGGCCGGGGTGCGATAAGCGGTCTCCTGCGGCCCGACCCGTTCCCCGCGCTGCACCGGCAGCTCACCGTAGGAGAAGTCCAGTACCCGCAGCAGCTCCGGAACGTCGATGTGCTTGGCGGTCAGACCACCGCGCAGCACGTTGTCCGAATTGGCGCTGATCTCCACAGCGGTGCCCCGCAGGTAGCTGTGCAGGTTACCGGCCGGTAGGTACATCGCCTCTCCGGAGTCCAGCACGACGTGGTTGAGCAGCAAGGCCGCCAGCACCCCGACGTCGCCTGGATACGTCTCGGCTAGTTCCAGAACGACCCGGCACTCGTATCGAAAATCACTACCTCGAAGGGGTCGAAAATCGCGGCAAACCCCGTCGCGACGCAGCAGCGCAACGCAGGCATCCAGGGCGCAGGGCAACACGGCCTTCACCGCTGGCTCGGGCATCGTGATCCAGGTGGTGAACAGGGTACGCAGCCCGTCGGCATTCGGTTCGGCCGCAAGCATCGCACGGTAGGGCTCCAGCGCCGGCACGTCCAGCGCGGCAAGCAACTCGACGGTGCGCAGCGGATCTCGGAAGCCGGCCAGCGCGTGGAGCTCGGTGAGGGCGCAGATCAGCTCAGGTTTGTGGCTGGCGTCGGAGTAGTTGCGTTCCAGGGCGTCCCGGGGGATCCCTCGGGCCTCCTCGCGGGCGAACCCCTCGGCAGCCTGCGCCGCGGACGGGTGAGCCTGCAGGCTCAGCGGTTCCTCAGCGGCAAGCACCTTGAGCAGGAACGGCAACCGGGCACCCCAGCGCTGCGCACAGCGGGTCCCGAGGTGGCGATCCGGGTCGGCGCGCAGGGCTTCCAGCAGGGAGGTCTGGGCGCCGTCCGCGTGCAGCAGCACCGACGGGTCCGCCGGGTGCGCGCCAAGCCACAGTTCCGCCTGCGGGTGCGGGGAAGGGACCGGATCGCCGAGTAGCTCCGGGATCGCAGTCCGGGAACCCCAGGCGTAAGGCCGAACCGCGTTGCGCAACAGCTCCACTAGCCCTCCCATACCACCTGGTCCCTGACCGCCTGGGTACCGTTTATCCGATGGCAGACCCGGCCGAGCCGACCCACCCCGGCCCGCCCAACACTCCCTGACTCAACCCGAGGTAGAGCGCGGCAAAATCGAACCGTAAAGCCAGCACCGCCGCGGCGCACGCTGCGGCACCAGGCTCGCCCTGGCGCACCATCAGCTCCTCGTCGGCGGTCACCACATCAGCGCTGGGCAACGCGTCCAACGCCGCGGCGCGCTCCGGCTCGTTGCGGGGATCGCCGAGCACACCGAGCAGCACCGGCCGGACCAACGGCCTGCCCCTGCTCGGTGGCATATCCTCCAGCGGATCCCCGAATGGATCACGAAATACATCGGCGGCCCCACCGGCGCGGGTTGCCTCCTGGCGCAGCACCGGCAGCGCTGCTGCCTCATGGAATCCCGCAGCATGCGCCACCACCCCCGCGTGCGCGGCGAGCGCCCCAGCGCAGTGCCCAGCCACCGCGGTGGCCACTGGATCGGTGCCCCACAGCAACGGGGTTCGCGCGGTCAGCCGCAACGCCAGGGCCTTGGCGGGGTTGACCAGCGACTCATGGGCGACGTGATCGCGCTGCGCCTCGCGGTCCAACTCGCCAGCCAGCGCCTCGGCGTTGGTCGCCAGCAAGCCCAGGGTGTCCAGCAGCAACAGACCGGCGGTCAGGGCGCGCGGCAGCGTCAGCCCGGGTGGCACCTCGATCCGGGGCACCACCAGCACCGATCGGCCCGCGACCGCAGCCGCCACCGGACCCTCGGCAGGTGCGGTGAGCACCACCTGGGCTCCCCGGCGGACCGCACGGTCGAGGCCCTCCGCCAGCTCTCGATCGCCGGGGTCAGTGGTGTTGGCCAGCACGACGTCCAGCGCGCCCACCCACATCGGGACCGACCGCGTCGTCACCACCGGCACCGGGCAGGACGATCCGAGCAGCGCAAGCAGCAGCGGTGCGGCAGCCGATGCCGCACCCGACCGGGTCAGCAGCACCAGCGCCCGTGGACGTTCCCCGACCAGCCGCCGCAGACCGGCCTCCTCGGCCGCGTCGGCCGTGGAACGCACTTGGGCACCCGCAGTGGCCGCGGCGCGGAGCAACCCACCGACGTCGGTGGCTTCCAGGCGCACAGGATCATCGAGTAAGTCGTCGTCACCGCGACTCCGGTGGAATGTGCCACGGTCGGGTTGCATCACCCTGAGCCCAGCCCGCCACTGTCACCACTGGCGCTGCCGTCCACAGTGTCGGCGCCCGGGCCGGTCCCGGGCAACGCCTCGTCCAGCAGCAGCACCGGAATGCCGTCGGTCACCGGGAAGCTGCGCCCGCACACGACGCAGGTCAACACATCAGCCTCGGGATCAGCAGCGGTGCCGCTGCGCAGCTCGGCGTGCGCCGGGCACGGGCACGCCAAGATCTCCATCAGCGCAGGGTCCAAGTCCATGGCCATCGTCGTCCTCCTCAAGTGCCGCGCACCAGTGCCAGCACTTCGTCGCGCAACGCCTCGACCGCTGTGATGTCGCGAGCCTCGACGTTCAGGCGCAGCAGTGGCTCGGTGTTCGACGGGCGCAGGTTGAACCATGACCCGTTGGGGCACCGTACGGTCAGGCCGTCAAGCTCGTCGAGTTCGACAGCCTCCCGCGCGGCAAACCGCTCCCGCACTGCCGCCATCCTGCCCCGCTGGTCGTCGACCACGGAGTTGATCTCACCGGACGCGGCGTAGCGGCTGAACTCGGCCATCAGCGCCGACAGCGGGCGCTGCTGCTGACCGAGCGCGGCAAGCACGTGCAGCGCGGCAAGCATCCCTGAGTCAGCGCGCCAGAAACTGCGGAAGTAATAATGCGCGGAATGCTCGCCACCGAAGATCGCCCCGGTTTCCGCCATCCGCTGTTTGATGAACGAGTGACCGACCCGGGTGCGCACCGGCCGCCCACCGTGCTCGGCGACGATCTCCGGCACGGCCTGCGAGGTGATCAAGTTGTAGATCACTGCAGCACCGGGCTCGATGGCTAGCTCCCGGGTGGCGACCAAAGCGGTGATAGCGCTGGGGCTCACCGGATCGCCACGCTCGTCGATCACGAAGCAACGGTCGGCGTCGCCGTCCAAAGCCAGGCCCAGATCGGCGCCATGCTCGCGCACGGCCACCTGCAGGTCCACCAGGTTCGCCGGATTCAGCGGGTTGGCCTCGTGGTGGGGGAAACTGCCGTCCAGTTCGAAGTACAGCGGAATGACGTGCAGCGGCAGTCCCTCGACAATCGCGGGCACGGTGTATCCACCCATTCCGTTGCCGGCGTCTACCACGACGCGCAGTGGCCGGATGCCGGACAAGTCCACCAGCGAGCGCAGGTGATTCGCGTAGTCGGCGAGCATGTCCCGCTCGGTGACGACGCCGCCGCCCGGTCCCGGTTTGATGCCACGCTCGACAGCGACCCGGATCTCGTCCAGACCGCTGTCCTGGCCGACCGGGGCGGCCCCGGCCCGGCAGAATTTGATGCCGTTGTAGCGGGCCGGATTGTGGCTTGCGGTGAACATCGCACCCGGCAACCCGAGCCACCCGGAGGCGAAGTAGAGCATGTCAGTGCTGGCCAGGCCGATCGAGATGACGTCAAGACCGCGGTCGGTCACGCCGTGCGCGAAGGCGGCTGCCAGGCCGGGTGAGGAGTCCCGCATGTCGTACCCGATGATCACTGCTTGCGGGCCCGTCGAGCCGTCCGAGCGCCCTACAAAATCAGCGAACGCCGCGCCAATATCGTGCACCACCGCAGAGTCCAGTTGCTCTCCCACGACACCCCGTATGTCGTAAGCCTTGACTATCGCAGACAGGTCGGGCACTGCTCTCCCTTCGTCGGGTCTGGCCCCACCGAGCCCAACAGACGTCTCCAACGAGCCTAGCTGCGCGTCACGCCCGGAACGCAAGCGAGACGCACACTGAATCCAACCGGGTTCGGGCTCAGTCGTCAACTGGGTCGGGCAGCACCCTCAGGTGACTGCGGCGCCCGCTACCGTTCACCGGATCGGGGGGAACGGGCTCTGCCGGTCGGACCACCCGGCCCGCCTCACGTACCGCCTCGGCGAGGGCGGTGAGGTCGTCCACCGAGGGTTCCGGCTCGGCGAAACCACCGTCGTGACGCACGACATCCCACCCCCGCGGAGCGGTCAGCCGTAGCGCGTGCCGCTCGCACAGGTCGTAGGAGTGCGGCTCACTGGAGGTGGCTAGCGGACCCACCACAGCAGTGGAGTCGGCATAGGCATAGGTCAGCGTGGCAACCGCCGGGTTGGTGCACCCGGTCCTTGAGCACCGCCGCGTGCTGCGCACGGCCCGGACCATAGCGCGCAGATCCCGCCGAGTGCGGCAGGCGCGCGGAGCCCCACTCGTGCCAGTGCTCTACCGGCCCAGTGCTCTACCGGCCCAGTGCTCTACCGGCCCAGTGCTCTACCGGCCCAGTGCTCTACCGACACAGTGTGCTGCCGGTGTAGTCGCGATGCTGGCGTAGTCTCAACAAATGGCGGTGACCCGGTTGGCCCGCTCGCGCCTGCGCAGGCGCCGAGACCGGCGCGGCCGCGGCGTCCGGGGGTTGCTCTTCCCCGCCACACTGCCCGCAGCGCGCAGTCGCTCGGAACGATTTGACGCGATCGTGCTGGACGCCCTCGAACCGATCGACGCGCGCTGGCACGCCGAGCTTGACAGGCTCGATGTCGCCGTCGACGACGTGCCGGAAGTCACTGACTGCGATCCGACCACCGTCACGTGGGGCAGCGACGTGGTGGAGGATGGCAACGTCCCACTGGCCCGCTTGGTCCCGGCTGGGGTAGACCACGCCGGCTTGCCTACTCGAGCCCGGATCGTGCTCTACCGACGCCCGCTGGAGACCCGAGCGCACGATGGCGTTGACCTCTCCGACCTCGTGCACGAGGTGCTGGTCGAGCAAGTGGCGAACTACCTGGGCGTCGACCCGGACACCATCGACGGACCCCAGGAAGCCAGCTGACCAACCCTGCGGCGGACTACCGGTTCGGGCGACGCCGGGACGGCAACGCGGTGCCAGCAACCAGCAGGAACAACGCGCCCTCGATAAGCAAAAATGCCGTCCGGGTGACGTCCGAGCGAACCACCCGAACCTCGGCCGACGTACCCCGCACCGGGATCGCGACCTGGTGCCCCCACCCTCGTGCCACCGGTACTGGCCGGCCATCCACGCTGGCCTGCCAGCCTGGTTCGTCGTTGGCCGCGACCACGAGCAACCTTCCCTCCGCGCCGGGCGCGACACGTACTGCCACCCGCGGCGGCTGGGCCGGCACCAGGACCCCGCTGACCCCAGGCTCGATGGGCGGAGCCGCGCCGCTGCGCGCCTGCTCGGCCAGCGCGGGACCCAGCAGTTCCGCGCCCGGGACTGGTCGCACTACCCGCAGCACCGGTCTGCCATCCACGGTTCGGGGCGCGGGCCGGGCCAACGGTCCGGCCGCAGCCAGAACTCGGGCGCCCTGTGCGGCGGTGGGCAGCACCACGAATTGCACCCCGGTGGCGGCGACGTCGGCGATCGCGGCAGGAGTCTCGCCCGGCTGCCCGGCCCGCAGCGCAGCGGCCACCCGCTCCAGCCGGGATCCGGTGGCGCGCAGCGGGGCAATGTCATCGTCGCCGAAGCGCGCGGTCCGCGATCTGGTCAACCGTACCGGCTCGCCCGGGGCACCAACGACCAGAACGGACGTGTCAGCTCGGGCCAGTTCCGCGGCCAGCGAGGGGGCCAGCACCGGCAAGCCCGCTGGCGGGCCCGCGGTGAGAGGGCCGCTGGCGCCCAGCGCAACGGCTGAGGCCGACAACGCCGCCACCCCGACCCATGGTGTCACCGACAACGCCCGACTCCACGGGGCCCGACTCCACCACCGAGCCAGCTCCGCAGTGCGGCCGGCCAGCAACACGACCCACAGCAGCCCGCAGCCAGCGAACAGCAGCGCACCGCCGGTGAAACCTGGCCGTGGGTCACCACCGGCCAGCGGCCGCATTGGCAGCCGGGTCAGCAGCGCCACCGCGATGGCACCCAGCAACGCCAATCCCAGACCCGGCAGCATCGCCCGGGAGGGCCGGAGGACAAGCGCAAGAACTGCCGCTACCAACACGAGCACGCCCACCCACGGTCCGGCGCCCGGGCCGCCGGGATCCAAAGCGAGCAGCCGCAGCCAGCCGGGCACCTGCTCGGGCACCACTGCGCCCACCCCGTGCAGCAGCACCGCAGGGCGTTGAATCACCACCGCCGGCCATGGCACAAGCAGTCCCAGCGGCAGGAGCACCACCACGAATAGCCCGATCGCGCGGCGCAGCGTCGTCACCCGGGATGCCGGAACCACCACAAAGCCAATAAGCACCACCGTCAGCACCATCAAGTGCAGCAGGGGGGCAAACGCGCCGAGGACAGCAACCCCGAGCGCGGTGGCAGCCGCAGCGGACAGCCAGCCAGCGGATCGCCTGGCCGTCCCCCCGTGCAACACCGAAGCGACACCAGCCAGCACGAGCGGCAGCAGGAGGTAGGCCATCACGACGTCCAGACGGCCCTGGACCAGCCCAGCGATGGCCGGCGGGAGCAACGCGTAGCCCGCGGCGGCCAGTGCTCGACGCTCGCGGCTGACCGGCAGGGTGCGGGTGGCCCGGTAGGCGGACAGGGCAGCCAGCGGCAGCGCGGCCAGCAGCAGCAGCGACACCGCAACGGCGGGCGACCCCACCGGCAGACCGAGCATGCCGAGCACGGCCAGCGCAGCCGGCGCAGGTGCCGCGCTCCCGCCGCCGACCGGGTGCCAGGAAGCCAGGTAAGACGACCAGGTCTGGCCGAGACCCTCCACTGGGAGCAGCCGGCCACCGGCCAAGTCCAGGGCCAGCCGGTGGCGGTTCAGCAAGCCGGCGAGCACGGTCATCGTCGCGGTCAGCAAGGCGGGTGGAGAAAGCAAGATCTCCCGGACACGCGTGCCGACTCCGACGTCGTCCACCATGAGCATGCCCGAGTCGCCACCGTCGGTAGCGTTCCGCGGCTTCTCAGTGCCAGAATTCTGCAGGTCAGAATGCTGGGGGTCAGAATGCTTGGGCAGCGGCGAGGGCCGGGGCCGAATTCGCGTGCTGACCTCAGCGGCACCATTGTCAACTGCACCGTCCACCGCTGACCCCTCCCTAGTCCATCCCACGTTGGCGGAGGCACACCGTAACGTCCTCGGGCCACCGGCGCGGCCTCCGGGAACCAGCTACACCTCAGACCGCGCCGCGTTTGAGTCTGCGACGCTCCCGCTCCGACAGCCCGCCCCAAATGCCGAACCGCTCATCGAAGGCCAGCGCGTACTCCAGACACTCCGCCCGAACCTCGCAGCCTGAGCAAATCCGCTTCGCTTCCCTGGTCGACCCGCCCTTCTCGGGGAAGAACGCTTCCGGATCGGTCTGGGCGCACAGCGCCCGCTCCTGCCAGTCCTGCTGGCTGAGCTCGTCGAACAGGTCCCAGTTGCTCTGATGCTCGACCCCCCCATCCGCTGGCCAACTGATGTCCATCTCATCCATGGCGGTCCGCCCTCCTCGCCATAGAGTTCCTCCCCGGTTCACGCCTCCCCGGGCTGTGGGACCGGAGAATAACAAGCTTGTGATTACACCTCCGTCATCGGGGAAGCAAATCCCGGGCCCATCCCGGGCGAACACCCAGCGTGTCGGGGTTGACACGCCGCGCATCCACCGCCACGGGGCACAGCGCCGATCTTGAGAGTTCGCCGATCTTGAGATCTCTCAGTGCGCCGAGTTCGACAACAGAGCTGTTCGAGCCCGCATGGCAGCTCTGTTGTCGAACTCGAAAATAGGAGGCAGCCAGGTGAATCGCAGGCGCGGCGTTCTTCGGGTCACAGCTGGCCTGCAGCGGCGCTCACTGTGACACGCTGCACCCGTGCGCGCCACCGGCCTGGCCCCCAGCCCACTATTCCTGCTGCTGGTCGCGGCCACCACAGCCGGCGGCGCGCTCGCCGCACTGACCACCGGCGCAGCCCGCACCGCCGGCATTGTGCTCCTGATCCTCAGCGGGTGGGCGGTCGCGCTATGCCTGCACGAGTTCGGGCACGCCCAGACGGCCTACTGGGGCGGCGACCGTTCAGTGCGCGCCAAGGGGTACCTCACCCTCGACATCCGGCGCTACACCGACCCGGTGATGTCGCTGCTACTGCCCCTGGTGCTGCTGGCCCTGGGTGGAATCCCGCTGCCCGGCGGCGCGGTGTGGATCAACCGGGCCGCGCTGCGTTCGCGAGCGGTCGCCTCGGCGGTATCACTGGCTGGTCCGCTGACAAATCTGGGGCTGGGGGCGGCACTCACCACCGTGGTCGGCATCATCAGGCTCCCAGCGGGGCTCGCCGCTGGCCTGTCCTGTTTGGCGCTGGTGCAGGTGCTCGCGTTCGTGCTCAACATCCTGCCGGTGCCGGGACTGGACGGGTTCGGCGTACTGGAGCCCTACCTGCCCGCGCAGGCTCGCCAGCTTGCCGGCAACTTCGGCTGGTACGCTCCGTTGCTGCTCTTCGTGCTGATCATCGGCGTGCCCGCAGTGGGGAAGGCCCTGTTCATCGGCAGTTTTGTGGTCTTCACCGCCCTCGGTGGCGACCAGGAGGCAGCAATCGCCGGCTTCCGAGAGCTCCTGTTCTGGCAATGAAGGAGTTATCGGCCAGCCATTCAAGCCGCCCAGTGAAGTCGCAGCCTGTTCGGCACCGGGTTAACGTCGGTGTGTTGAGGCCACTAACGGGGAGTTCGAGGATATGGGATGGATGTAACGGCTCGGCTGGACGGCTTCCAGCAGCGGCATACCTGGTTGGGATTCCCGCTGGCGGTGGTCTACAAGTTCATCGACGACCAGGGCAGCTACCTCGCCGCTCTGATCACCTACTACGGTTTTGTCTCACTGTTTCCCGGGCTGCTGTTGATGGTCAGCGTGCTGGGCTACACACTGCACGGCAACCCCGCCTTGCAGCAGGCACTGCTCGGCTCGGCGCTGCGGCAATTCCCGATCGTCGGTCCGCAACTGCAGCAGAACGTCAGCGCGATCCACGGTAGCGGCCTGGGCGTGATCGTGGGTATCGCCGTCGCGGTCTACGGAGGCCTGGGTGTCTCGGTGGCCATCCAGACGGCGTTGAACCGGGTCTGGGCCGTGCCACGCTATGCCCGTCCCGACGCGGTGCTGTCCCGGCTACGTGGCCTGGCGCTGTTCGTCCTGATCGCGGCAGTCGTCCTGATAACCACCGCGCTGTCCGCGATCGGTCCGGTGGCCGCCGGCTTCGGCTACGGCCTCGGCGCCGGGGTGCCCATTGCCGCGATCGCGGTCGCGATGATCGTCAACGTGGGCGCGTTCCTGGTCGGGTTTCGAGTGTTGACTGCCCGGGACGTACCACTGGCCGATCTGATGCCCGGCGCGGTCGGCGCCGGGGTCGCGGTTCAGGTACTGCAGACCGTGGGCGCGTTGTTCGTCAGCCGCGAACTCACCGGTGCCTCGCAGGTCTACGGCGTCTTTGGGCTGGTTCTCGGGTTGCTGGCCTGGCTGTACCTGCAGTCGATCATCGTGGTGTTCTGCGCGGAGATCAACGCGGTGCGGGCGCGCCGGTTATGGCCCCGCCATCTGCTCGCCCCCTTCTCCAACGACGTCGCGCTCACCCCCGCCGACCACGCCTCCTACCGCTCCTACGCGGACGCCGAACGCTACAAACCCTTCGAGCAGGTGCAGACCACGTTCGATGACCAGCCCTCGGCCAACGACAAACCCTGATCACGGTCGTGGAAGTCGTGGTGCTGGCCGGCGGCATCGGTGGCGCCCGGTTCCTGCTCGGCGTGAAGGCCGCGCTGGGCCTGCCTGCCGTTGGCGCCAGCGTTGACGCCGCCCCCAGCGAGCACGAGATCACTGCGGTGGTCAACACCGGGGACGACATCTGGTTGCACGGGCTGCGGATCTGCCCGGACCTGGACACCTGCATGTACACCCTCGGCGGCGGGATCGACCTCGAGCGTGGCTGGGGACGTGCCGGTGAGACCTGGGTGGTCACCACGGAACTGGCGCGCTACGGCGCCGATCCGGACTGGTTCGGGCTGGGTGACCGGGACCTGGCCACGCACCTGGTCCGCACCCGGATGTTGCAGGCCGGCCACCCGCTGTCCGTAGTCACCGCGGCACTGTGCGATCGGTGGCGGCCCGGGATACGGCTGCTACCGGCCACCGACGATCGCTGCGAGACCCACGTCGTCGTCACCGACGCCCGCAGTGGTCGGGAATCCCTTGGTAGTCGGGAATCCCTTGGTAGTCGGGAATCACAGGGCCGCCGCGCGATGCACTTCCAGGAGTGGTGGATCCGGCACCGTGCGGCGCTGCCGGCCAGCGAGTTCGTGCCGGTGGGCGCCGAGGACGCCGAGCCGGCCGCCGGGGTGCGCGAGGCACTCGCCGGGGCGGACGCCGTGCTGCTCGCGCCGTCCAATCCGGTGGTGTCCATCGGCAGCATACTGGCCGTGCCGGGGATCCGGCACGCGCTGCGCAGCGCGCCCGCCCGGGTGATCGGGCTGTCCCCGATCGTCGGGGGCCACGCGGTGCGCGGGATGGCAGAAGCGTGCCTGGCCGCCATCGGCGTGCCCTGCGAAGCCAGCGCGGTCGCCGCGCACTACGGAGCCCGCTGCGCGGGTGGGATCCTGGACGGGTGGCTGGTGCACCCCGGGGACGGGGCGATCGTACCCGGGGTGCAGGTCCGGGAAGTCCCGCTGCTGATGACGGACGTAGCGGCGACCGCGGCGATGGCCACAGCGGCCCTGCGCCTCGCCGGGCTCGACTGGTGAACGATCACGCCGCGCCGGGTGAGGTCCGCATCCTCCCAGTCCGCGGGCTGCCCGAGTTCCGGCCGGGGGACGACCTGATCGGGGCACTGGTCACCGCCGCACCATGGCTGATCGACGGCGACGTCGTCGTCATCACCAGCAAGGTGGTGTCCAAGGTAGAGGGACGGCTGATCACGGTGCCGGCCGACCCGCCGGCTCGGGAGGCGGCCCGCCGCAAGCTGGTCGCCGCCGAGGCCCGGCGGGTGCTCGCCCGCCGCGGTCGCACCCTGATCACGGAGAACTCGCTAGGCCTGGTGCAGGCCGCATCGGGAGTGGACACCTCCAACGTGGCGCTCCATGAGGTCGCCCTGCTGCCCGCCGACCCGGACGCCAGCGCCGCGCGGCTGCGGGCCGGGCTGGCCGCGGGGCTAGGCGTCGACGTCGCCGTAGTGATCACCGACACGATGGGCCGGGCGTGGCGAGTCGGGCAGACCGACGCGGCGATCGGGGCCGCCGGGCTGGGTGTGCTGCACCGCTACCCCGGCGCCGTCGATCGGCACGGCAACGAGTTGGTGAGCACCGAGGTCGCCGTCGCCGACGAGGTCGCCGCAGCCGCCGACCTGGTCAAGGGCAAGCTGGCTGGGGTACCGGTAGCGGTACTGCGCGGGTTGTCGCGGGGCGAGGACGGCAGCACCGCGGCGGACCTGATCCGCCCGCTGGCCGACGATCTGTTCTGGCTGGGCACCGGCGAAGCGATCGACCAAGGGCGGGCTGCGGGCCGGGCGGATTCGGTGCTGCTGCGCCGATCGGTGCGCTCCTTTCGCGCCGAGCCGGTGGACCCCGGGGCGCTGCGCCGTGCCGTGGGAGTGGCGCTGACCGCACCGGCACCGCACCACACCCGGCCGGTTCGTTTCGTCTGGCTGGCTGACCGACCGGCTCGGCAGCGGCTGCTCGCCGCGATGGCGCAGGCGTGGCGGGCTGACCTGCGCCACGACGGGTTGACCGAGGACCACATCGAGCACCGGATGCGGCGCGGGGACCTGCTGCGCGACGCACCGGAGGTGCTGGTACCGGTCGCGGTACCCGACGGGGCGCACGCCTACCCCGACCCGCGCCGGCAAGCCGCCGAGGAGACGATGTTCACCGTCGCCGCTGGTGCCGCCGTGCAAGGCCTGCTGGTGGCGCTGGCCGCCGAGGGCCTGGGCTCGTGCTGGGTCGGCTCGACGCTGTTCTGCCCGGATCTGGTTCGCGCCGAACTCGCCCTGCCGGCGGGCTGGCGGCCCCTCGGCGCGATCGCCGTCGGCTACCCGACGCAACCGCTGCACCCGCGCCCACCACGCGATTCGGAGGACGGGTTGATACTGCGATAATTCACCACCCGACGATAATTCACCACCGACATGGCGCCCGCGCTGGCGGCGCTCTCGGACCACTCGAACCAGAGGTGGATCAACTCAGCGAGTCAGGGACCGCCTCGAGGAGAACGACCGAGCCAGTGCTCGGCACGATGCGGGTGAGTCGAAACCCGGCGCGGCCCAGTAACGTGCGGAACTCCGCCTCGGTGCGCTCGTGGCCGCCAGGGCTCATGACCAGCATCTGCACATCCGCAATTTTTCCTCCCAACGGCGCACCGTCCTGCGGCGGCACCAGCTCAACAACCAGCAGGCAGGCGGTATCGGCCATCGCGGCCCGGCACGTGCTCAGGATTTTCACCGCGTGGTCGTCGTCCCAGTCGTGGATGACATTGCTCAGCAAATAGGCATCTCCCCCCTCTGGTACCGCGTCGAAGAAATCCCCGCTCACCACCTTGCAGCGGTCGGCAATCTCGGCGCTGGAAATGTGATCGTAGGCACCAGCCACGATTGCCGGTGCGTCGAACAGCACTCCCTGAAGGTGCGGGTTAGCAGCCAGGATCGCGGCGAGTAGACCGCCACGCCCGCCACCCACGTCCACTATCGTGCTGAAACGGGTGAAATCGTACGCTTGCACGATGCTGACAGTCAGGGTCGTGGAAATCGAGGTCATCGCCGCAGCAAAAACAGCCGCATCTTCAGGATGCTCCGCCAAGTAGTCAAAGAATTTCGTGCCGTGGACCCGCTCGAACGCCGATTCCCCGGTCTGGATAGTCTCGTACAGATAAGTCCATGAATCACGGTGGAACGGCAAGCCGACCAGCGTCGCGATGCCCCGCAACGAACCGGGTACGTCACTGCGCAGCGTCGCACCGAACGGGGTCAGGGCGAACCGTCGATTCTCCAACTCGGCGACGACTCCGGCGTCGTCGAGCAGCCGCAGCAGCCGGTACAACGCCGGGCCGTGGGCGCCTACCAGCTCCGCAATCTCTCCGATGTCCCGCGGGCCAGCCGCCAGCGTGTCCGCAACTCCAAGCCTGGCGAACACGCTGACCGCTTGGGAGACGTGAGCTCCATTGACTAATTGATGCATCATGGCCGCAGGTGATGGCTCCGCTGGCGAGGAGGCCGGGAGAGGTGTCTCGTCAACTGCCATCGTGACCTCCGTATGCCGCCTGTGATCGCCTGCGTTGATCGGATCCTGATCTGGAGGTTAGCGTAACGTCTCCCACCCGTATCAAGCGATTAACTGGCAATGGCATCAATCGTCGCCTTCGAGATCAGCCGTCGGCGTGGCTGACAACCACGATCTGGCCGTCCTCCTCCCACACCGCGTAGGTCCGGACGGCGTAGTCTCCCGTGGCGCACGATCCGTCGGCCAGGGCGAAGGCGTGGCCGTGCAGTGGGCAGAGCACCCGGCGCCGGTCGATCTGCCCGTCGGCGAGCGGGCCGCCGGCGTGCGGGCACACCGCGTCGGTCGCCCACAGCTCGCGGGAGCGAGTCCGGAACACCGCGACCTGTTCGCCGTCGATGGCGAAGGCGCGGCCCTCGCCGAGGGGGATCTGCTCGACCGGGCCGAGCCGGTACCCCCTCCCAGCCCGAGCAGTCACTGGACCAGCACCTAAGACACCGGCGCCTGGGACACCGGGACCAGCGGCAGCGGGATCAGGGGCAGCGCGTTGGCGAACTGACCGCTGGTACGCGGTTCTCGGCCCTCTAACCAAGGATCGCGGTAGGCGTCCAGCGACTCCTGCATCCGGGCCTGGAGTCCGGCCACGACGCCGTCCCGGTCCTCCACCAGGATCGCCTTCAGCTCGTCAAGGCCGAGCCGCGGCACGAAGTCGTAGGTGCGCTCCAGCCACCGCGCGTTCTCCCGGTAGAATTGCATGAACACCCCACTCAGCCGCAGCGCCTCGTCGTGGCCGGCCACCCGGGCCAGCACGTCGCCCTTGCGGACCGACGCTCCGGCGGCACCCCCGACGTAAAGGTCCCACTGGCCATCGCCGACCGCCACCAGGCCGATGTCCTTGACCAGTGCCTCGGAGCAGTTGCGCGGGCACCCGGCGACAGCCAGCTTCAGCTTCGCCGGGCTCTCCAGGCCCTTGTAGCGCTCCTCCAGATCGATGCCCAACCGGGTGGAGTCGCCGAGGCCGAAGCGGCAGAAGTCGGTGCCGACGCAGGTCTTCACGGTGCGGAAGGTCTTGCCGTAGGCGTATCCCGACGGCATGTCGAGGTCGGCCCACACGTTGGGCAAGTCCTCCTTGCGCACGCCCAGCAGGTCGATCCGCTGGCCACCGGTGATTTTGATCATTGGAATGGTGTACTTGTCCGCGACATCGGCGATGCGGCGCAACTGGTCTGTGTTGGTGACGCCGCCGGAGATCCGGGGGACCACCGAGAATGTGCCGTCCCGCTGAATGTTGGCGTGGACCCGGTCGTTGATGTACCGGGCGTCCCGCTCGTCAACGTACTCCCGGCCCCACAGCATTGTCAGCAACGAGGCGAGT
This sequence comes from uncultured Actinomycetota bacterium, assembly GCA_963822695.1. GTDB lineage: Bacteria > Actinomycetota > Actinomycetes > Mycobacteriales > Pseudonocardiaceae. Next base: position 62,043 of record CAWGJH010000016.1, on the reverse strand, counting down.
GGCATCTTGCTGGCAGCGTCCTCGCCGTCCGGGGCCAGCTCGGCGAACACCGCGGATACCGACCGCAGCCCGCGGCGCCGGATCTCGGTGATCAGCTCCGGCTTCTCCAGCGGGATCGCCGGGACGTACCACCGCGCGCTCGCGTCCTCCGCCACGTTACCGCCGGCGGCCCACTCCACGATGTCGCCGACCAGTCCCTTGCAGGCACCGCAGCCCTTGCCGGCGCGGGTCGCGGCCATCACGCCGATGACACTGGTGGTGCCAGCCCGGACGCAGCTCACCAGGTCGCCCTTGCTCACGCCGTTGCAGTTGCAGACCTGAACGCTGTCATCCATCTCGGCCGCGCCTTGCTTGTTGTCCGGCGCGGCCAGCTCGAACAGCAGCTCGACCCGCTCCTCGGGCAGCGGCAGCGCCCGGTCGAACGCCTGGGTGAGGAACGCGACCTTGCCGGTGTCACCGAGCAGGGTGGCCCCGACCAGCTTGCCGTCGCGCACGACGACGCTCTTGTAGACCCCGCGGCGCGGCTCGGAGAAGCGGACGAACTCGTCATCCTCGCGTTCCGGGTGCTTGATGCCCATCGAGGCCAGCTCGACGCCAGCCACCTTGAGCTTGGTGGCGTTGCGCGAGCCGTGGTAAGCGGCGTGCGGGTCGGCGCCGGTGATGTGGTCGGCCAGCACGGTCGCCTGCTCCCACAGCGGCGCGACCAGCCCGTACACCTCGCCGCGATGCTGGGCGCACTCGCCGACGGCGTAGATGTCCGGGTCGTCCATGGTGCGCATCTGGTCGTCGGTGACGATCGCCCGCTCCACGGTCAGGCCGGAGACCACACCGAGCCCGACATTGGGCCGGGTGCCGGCGGTGACCACGACCATGTCGCAGTCGATCGTGCTGCCGTCGGCGAATGCCACCCCGGTCACCGAGCCATTGCTCAGGATCGCGGTGGTACGCGCCCCGGTGCGCACGGTGAGGCCCAGCCGCTCGATGATGCGGCGCAGGATGGCGCCGGCCTCGTCGTCGAGCTGCTGGTTCATCAGCACCGGCCCGGACTGCACGACGTGCACCGTGAGCCCGTGCTGCTGCAGGCCGTAGGCGGCTTCCAGCCCGAGCAGCCCGCCGCCGATCACCACGGCGCAGCGCCGCCCCTGGGCGTAGCGCATCATCGCGGTGGTGTCGTCCAGGGTGCGGAAGCCGAAGACACCCGGGGTGAGGGTGCGGTCGTCCACCCACATGCCGTCCATGGGTGGGAAGAACGTCCGGCTGCCGGTGGCGATGATCAGCTTGTCGTACCGCACAATCGAGCCGTCATCAGCGAAGATAACGTGGGCGAACCGGTCGATCCGCACCACCCGCACCCCGGCACGGAGGATGATCCCGTTCTCCTCGTACCAGTCCAGCGGGTTGAGGAAGATCTCCTCGAGGTCGGACCCGTCGTCGGCCAGCACGCTGGAAAGCATGATCCGGTTGTAATTGCCATACGGCTCGTCGCCGAACACCGTGATCCGGAACTGCTCGCCGCCGTCACGGGCCAGGATCTCCTCCACGACCCGCGCGCCCGCCATCCCGTTACCGATCACCACCAGCTCACGGCGTGGCGCGGGCTGCGAAACCAGCTGGGGGGCCGCCATCTCTCAGACCTCCACAAGACCGAGATCGACCACGACAGTCCCGATGAGCCCCTCCGGCGCGGCCAGGTGCAGCTCGACCGTCGTCTCATCCTCCAGGTTCTCCACCACGCGCAGCGCGACGTGGGTGCCGGCCCGGGCGCCGATCGGGAAGTAGCGAATGGGCGCCCCGTCCCGAACCAATACCACGGTGATCAGCTCGTCAGTGCTGTTGCCGCCGCGGAAATACAGCGGCTGGGTGGTCACGCCCATCGGTACCCGGTAGCTGAGGTCGGGGTGTAGGGGAACAACCTTGTCCATGCCCCGGCCTTCGAACGGGTAGATCCCCTGCAGGAAGCGGGTTGTGCTGTGCATGCCGGTCCTCCGGATACGGGTCGGGTCGGGTGCGGGGGTGGCGTCGGGGGCGGGGGCCGGCTCGACGGCCACCGCGCAGGTCTTGAACTCCGGCATTCGAGAGTGCGGATCCAGCCGGGGACTGGTCAGCGCGTTCGCGCTGGCCGTGCCTCCCCAGTGGAACGGCACAAACACCGTCTCCGGCCGGATCGCGTCGGTGATCCGGGCGCGCAGCACCGCGCTGCCACGGCGGGTAGCCAGCCGCACCCACTCCCCGTCCGCCACCCCGACCAGCCGGGCCAGCCGGGGATGCAGCTCGGCGAAGGCCGCCGGCTCGAGGGCCCGCAGTGTCGGCGCCCGGCGGGTCTGGGTGCCGGACTGGTAGTGGGTGAGAGTCCGTCCGGTGGTGAGCACGAACGGGAACCGCTCGTCGGGCGGTTCGCCAGGGCCGCCGGATCGCACCACGTGGAACCGGGCACGGCCATCCGGGGTCGGAAAAGACTCGGTGAACAGCCGCGGGGTGCCCGGATGCCCGGGAGACGGGCACGGCCAGAACAGCTCCTCGCCGGCTGCCAGCCGATCCAGCGTGATCCCGGCGTAGTCGGCCGGCCCGCCCGCGCTGGCCCGGCGCAGCTCGTCGTACACCTCGCTGGCATCGGCGCTGAAGAACCGGCCGCGCCCCAACCGGACTGCCAGATCTCGGAGGATCTCCAGGTCGCTGCGCGCCCCCGCCGGCGGCGTCGTGGCCCCGCGGCGGAGCAGCACCCGGCCCTCGAGGTTGGTCATCGTGCCGTCCTCCTCAGCCCATTGCGTGGTGGGCAGCACGACGTCGGCCCGCTCGGCCGTCTCCGAGAGGAAGAAGTCCGAGACGACGAGGAAGTCCAGGGCATCCAGCCGCTTGACGAGGTGGGTGCTGTTCGGCGCCGAGACGACGATGTTGGAGGCCATCACGAGGAGCACCCGGACGCCGCCGTCGGTGCCCAACCGGTCGAGCATCTCGTAGGCGGACAGGCCCGGCCCAGGCAGCTCATCCGGGTCCACCCCCCAGACGGCCGCGACGTGCGCCCGCGCCACCGGGTCGGTGAGCGTGCGGTAGCCGGGCAGCTGGTCGGCCTTCTGCCCGTGCTCCCTGCCGCCCTGCCCGTTGCCCTGGCCGGTCACCGTGCCATACCCGCTCCCTCGACGGCCGGGCAGACCCAGCGCGAGCGCCAGGTTGATCCACGCCTGCGCGGTGTCAGTGCCGTTGGCGTGCTGCTCGGCGCCGCGGCCGGTGAGCACCATGGCGCTGCACGCACCGGCGAGCAGCCGGACGGCCTCGGTGAGGGCGGCAACCGGTACGCCGGTGACCCGCTCCACCCGGTCCGGCCAGTCAGCCCGGACGGCACGGCGCACCGCGTCGAACCTGCTGGTCCGGGCCGCGATGTAGGCGGAGTCAACCAGCCCGTCACGGATCGCGACGTGCAGCATGCCGTTGGCCAGGGCGAGATCGGTGCCCGGGGCGACCTGCAGATGCAGGTGGGCGGTCCGCGCGGTGGCGGTGACTCGCGGGTTGACCACGATGTGCCGGGCGCCACGTGCGCGGCCCTGCTCGAACCACTGCATCGCCGGAGGCATGGTGTCGGCCGGGTTGCTGCCGACGATCAGCACGGTGTCGGCTGCGGCGACGTCGGAGAGCGGGAACGGCAGCCCGCGGTCAATGCCGAAAGCTCGTTGGCCGGCCGTCGCCGCCGAGGACATGCAGAACCGGCCGTTGTAGTCGATGGCCGAGCTGCGCAACGCGAGCCGGGCGAACTTGCCCAGCTGGTAGGCCTTCTCGTTCGTCAGGCCGCCGCCCCCGAAGCAGCCCACGGCCTCGGGCCCGTGCGCCCGCTGAGCGCGCTGGATCGCGGCGGTGACCTGATCCAGTGCCTCGTCCCAGCTCCCCGACCGCAGTGGCGTGCCGCGACCGTCTCGCACCAGCGGCTGGGAAATCCGCTCGGGATGGTCCAGCAGCTCGGTGGCTGTTGCGCCCTTGATGCACAACCCGCCCCGGTTCACCGGGAAGTCCTCGCGGACCGCCAGCTCGACCGTGGTGCCGCGCGGTGTGAGCGTGATGCCGCACTGCAGCGAGCAGTACGGGCAGTGCGTAGCCGTCACGGCCGGTACAGTCACCTGATCAGCATCGCCGATGGCTGTTACTATCCGATTGACGCACCGTTACCTCGTCGGGACGAGCGCGCTGCCGGCGGTGCCGCGTCCCCGCTCACCAAGCCCATGGCTCAGGCCGCTTCCACGCAAAGTAGCGGTAACAACAATCGCCTAACGTCACGCCTATGGGCGACATCATGACCTCGCGGATCGGTGTCGAGGAGGAGTTCCATCTCGTCGACCTGCAGACCAGGAGAGCGGTGCCGGCGGTCGAGGCCATGCTCGACCAGTTGGACGGCGACTCGTTCGCACCGGAGCTGCAGCGCTCCTTGGTCGAGACCAACACGTTGCCCTGCGAGACCCTCGACGAGCTGCGCGCCGAGCTCTACCGGCTGCGCCACCGGTTGAACGAGGTCGCCGATCCCCTCGGGCTCGGCGTGGTGGCAGCCGGAACGGTTCCGCTGGTCGACTTGCTCGGCACTGATATCTCGGCCGGCGCTCGCTACGAGCGGATGCAGCATGAGTACCAGCTGCTGGTCCGTGAGCAGCACATCTGCGGGGCCCAGGTGCACGTTGACGTGCCCGATCGGGACGTCGCGGTCGCCGTCGTGCAGCACGTGGCGCTGCACCTACCCACCTTCCTCGCGCTGTCGGCCAGCTCGCCGTACTGGCGGGGGGTCGACAGCGGTTACGCCAGCTACCGCTGCATGGTCTGGCAGCGCTGGCCGACCGCCGGCCCGCCAGGGCCGATGCGTACCGCCGCCGACTACGACGCCGTGGTGGCTGACCTGGTCGCCTCGGGAACGATCAGCGACGCCGGCATGGTCTATTTCGACATCCGCCCGTCGGCGCACCTGCCCACCGTCGAGCTGCGGATCTGCGACGCCTGCCCCGCGGTGGACGACGTCGTGCTGATCGCTGGCGTGTTCCGGGCGCTGGTGCGGCGGGCCCGCGAGTGGGTCGAGAACGGCAAGCCGTTCCCCCAGACCCGCCACGAGCTGCTGCGGGCGGCAACGTGGCGGGCGGCCCGGTCCGGTCTGGAGGGGGACCTCGTCGACCTGGTCAATCCGTCCGGACCTACCTTGGTGCCGCCGTCAGTGCTCGTCGAACGGCTGGTCAACGAGTTACGACCGGAGCTGGAGGCAGCCGGCGACTGGAAGCAGGTGCTTGAGCTGTCCCAGCGAGCCCTTGCCGCAGGCAGCTCCGCGGCTGGTCAACGCCGGATGTTCGGCCGGCGCGGCGAGCTCACCGACGTGGTGGACGACCTGCTCGCGCAGACCCGCAGCGAGTCGCTGCACCGCGACCCGCCGACCACGGTGCCGGCAACGTCGGCCCTGCTCAATGGCTACCGCTGCATCGGCTACGACGAGGCGGTGGGAATCACCGGCCGGGTTCTCCCGCACTACGGCTGGATGTTCCGGATGCTTGACCGGCTGGGAGCACGCGGCATGAGGGCGGCAGAGAACGCGCTGCACACCGAGCAGCAGGCGCGGAGCGTGACGTTCCAGGTGACCGACGAGGAGCCGGACCGGCTGTTCCCGCTGGACCTGGTGCCGCGCATCATCACAGCCGAGGAGTGGGCGACGCTGACACCAGGGCTGACCCAGCGGGTGCGCGCGCTGGATGCGTTCCTGCACGACGTCTACGGCCGGCAGGAGGCCATCCGAGACGGTGTGCTGCCGGCGTCGGTGGTCACCGGGTCGCCCGGCTGGAATCATCTCGGGAAACTGTCGAGCCAGCACCTGGTGCGAGCCGCCATCAGCGGTATCGACCTGGTGCGAAACAGCGCGCGGGGCTGGCTCGTGCTCGAGGACAACCTGCGGGTGCCCTCTGGCATCGGGTACGCGATGACCAGCCGGCGGCTGATGCGCAGCGTGTTGCCGGATCTGGAGCCACCCGACGGCATGGTGCCGCTGGAAGGCATCCCCGAGCTGCTGCGCACGACGCTGCTGGCTTCGGTTCCGGAGGGGGCCGGCGACGACACGATCGCGCTGCTGAGTGCCGGCCGCACCGACGCCGCGTTCTACGAGCACCAGTTGCTGGCAGAGCAGATGGATGTGCCGCTAGTCACCCCGGGGGAGCTCACGGTCACCGAGAGCGGGGTGTACGCGCACGGCCGGCACATCAGTGTGCTCTACCGGCGGCTCGACGAGCAGGCCCTGCTCGACGCGACCGGGGCTGACGGCCAGCCCATCGGGGCGGCGATCTGTGCGGCCGTGGCCGAGGGCCGGGTGAACCTGCTCAACGCGCTGGGCAATGGGGTGGCCGACGACAAGCGGGTCTATCTCTACGTGCCGGACATGATCACCTACTACCTGGGTGAACAGGTGCTGCTCGACAACGTGCCCACCTACCCGTGCGCCGACCCGCACCACCTCGCTGAGGTGCTCAACCGGCTCGACGAACTGGTGCTCAAGCCGGTGGACGGCTACGGCGGTCACGGCGTCGTGATCGGACCGGAGGCCAGCTCCGCCGAACTGGCCGAGCTCGCCACCACCGTGCAGGCGCATCCTGAGGACTGGGTGGCCCAGGAGCTGGTGTCGCTGTCCACCCACCCCACCTTCACCGGCACCCGGCTGGAGCCGCGGGCGATCGACCTGCGCGCGTTCGTCCTGCTCGGCGAACGGGCTGAGGTGGCACCAGCCGCCCTGACTCGGGTCTCGTCCAGCGGCACCATGATCGTCAACTCCTCGCGCGGCGGCGGCGCGAAGGACACCTGGATCTTGCGTTGAGAGGAGCTTGCTGATGTGTGGCATCGCTGGCGAGATCAGCTTCGACGGGACGGCGGCCGACATCGACGCGGTCAGCGCTATGACCGCGGCGCTGCACCGTCGTGGCCCCGACGGCTGGGGCATCCACGCTGGCGGCCGCACCGCACTCGGCCACCGCCGGTTGAAGATCATCGACCTGTCGGACCGGGCCATGCAACCCATGGTCGATCCCGAGCTGGGGCTCACCGCCGTGTTCAACGGCTGCATCTACAACTACCGCGAGCTGCGCTGCGAGCTGCGTGCCGCCGGTTACCGGTTTTTCTCCCAATCCGACAGCGAAGTGCTGCTCAAGGCCTACCACCGGTGGGGCACCAGCTGCGTCGAGCACTTCCTGGGCATGTTCGCCTTCGCCGTGCTCGAGCGCGACAGCGGGCGGCTGGTGCTCGGCCGCGACCGACTCGGGATCAAACCGCTGTACCTCTCGCAGACCGCTAGCCGGCTGCGCTTCGCCTCCACACTGCCGGCGCTGCTCGCCGCGGGTGAGGTGGACACCACGATCGACCCGGTCGGGCTGCACCACTACCTGAGCTTCCACTCCGTCGTGCCGGCGCCCCGCACGATCCTGGCCGGAGTGGAAAAACTGCCATCGGCCACGGTGCGCACCGTGCATCCGGATGGCCGTTGCGAGGACCGGGAATACTGGCGGCCGGCGTTCGCCCGTGGCGGTCCCGGTGCCGGCCTGGAAACCGGAGACTGGCCGGGAGCTGTGCTGGATGCGCTGCGGCTCGCTGTCCAGCGTCGGATGGTCGCCGACGTTCCCGTGGGCATCTTGCTCTCCGGCGGCATCGACTCCAGCCTGGTGGTGGCGCTGCTGGCCGAGGATGGTGGGCAGCGGCTGCACACGTTCAGCGTCGGGTTCGAGGCCGCCGGCGGGGAGTCGGGGGACGAGTTCGTGTACTCCGACGCGGTCGCGGCACACTTCGGTACCGATCACCAGAAGATCATGGTCACGTCAGACCGGCTGCTCCCGGCGGTGGACGCGGCCATCGACGCGATGAGTGAACCGATGGTCAGCCATGACTGTGTCGCCTTCTACCTGCTCTCCGAGGAGGTCTCCCGCTCGGTGACCGTGGTGCAGTCCGGGCAGGGCGCGGACGAGATCTTCGCTGGCTACGACTGGTATCCACCCCTTGCCAGCGTGCCGAGGGACCGGACCGCGGCGGCGTACTCGGAGGTGTTCGTCGACCGCCCGCACGCCGAGCTGGCCGACCTGCTCGAGCCTGAGTGGCTGCCCGACTCCGACCACAGCCGCGCGTTCATCGACGCGCACGTCGGCGCTCCCGGCGCCGACACGGCACTCGATGCGGCGTTGCGCCTGGACACCACGGTCATGCTGGTTGACGATCCGGTCAAGAGGGTGGACAACATGACCATGGCGTGGGGGCTGGAGGCGCGGGTGCCGTTCCTGGACCACGAGCTGGTCGAGCTCGCCGCTACCTGCCCACCCGAGCTGAAGCTCGCCGCGGGCGGAAAGGGAGTGCTCAAGGCAGCCAGTCGCGGCGTCGTCCCGGACACGATCATCGACCGGCCCAAGGGTTACTTCCCGGTGCCGGCAATCCGGCACCTGTCTGGCTCATTCCTCGACCGGGTGCGCGACGCGGTGACCGATCCGGTGGCCAAGGACCGCGGTCTCTTCCGCCCGGACTGGTTGCAGCGCATGCTTGCCGACCCGAACACTGAGCGGACCACCCTGGGATCCAACGCCCTGTGGCAGGTTGCCCTGTTGGAGATGTGGTTGCAGCAGAGGGGGATCTAGGTGAACGCGGCGAGCTCCGACGGGACCGACGGCTTCGCATGGCACCGGCGGGGCCAGCTCACCGCCGAGTTTCCCAGCCGCGACTGGCTCGCCGCCGAGATCTGTACCTCACCCGCGCTGTCCCCGGACGGCAGCACCCTGGCCGTGGTCTCCGACCGCGACGGCACACCTCAAGTCTGGCTGAGCCCCCTGGCTCACGCTAGCCCGCCGGTGCGGCTGGACACCGGCGAGGACTACGTACGGGCGGTCAGCTGGTCGCCCGACGGCGAGTGGCTGTGCCTGACGACGGCACCCGGCGGCGGCGAACGCACCTTGGTCCGTGCGCTGCGCCCGGACGGCTCCGATGCCCGGGTCGTCGCCGGCACTCCGACCGGGGTGGCGTTGATCGGTCGCTGGCAGCCCGGCGGGCACGTCGTGGGCCTCGTGGAAAGCAGCGTCACGAACCCGGCCACGCTTGACGCGTACGCGGTGGACGTGTGCTCCGGCCGCCGCCACCATCTGGCGAGCGGCCCAGCGGCGAGGGTGTGCGCCTTCAGCCACGACGGGCGCTACGCCGTGGTGCGCCTCGGCTCCCGCGGCGCCCGCCACCTGCTGCTGGTCGACTCCCGGACCGGCAGCAACGCTGAGCTGCTCAGCGGCGACGCGACCGTCGCCGACGCCCGCTTCGCCCCCGATAGTCAGATGATTTACCTGCTTGCCGACGCCGATCGCGAGTTCGCCGCGCTGCTCGCGCTGCCGAGGGTCGCCGCGGGATATCCACGATCCGCTCAGCTCATCGCGGCGCGCGACGGGGCCGAGCTCGAGAGATTCGCGCTCGATCCGACTGGCCGCGCGGTCGTCGCGGTGTGGAACGTCGGGGGGCACAGCGAGCTCGAGCTCATCGACCTGGCTGGAGGGGAACGTCGGGTGCTGCCGGCGCCACCCGCAGAGGTGGTGACCGACTGCGCCTTCGCCCAAGACGGTGGGTCGCTGGTGCTCGCTGTGGAATCCGGCGCCGAGCCGCCACACGTGCTGCGCTACCCGCTCCCGCCGACCGAACCGGTGCGGCTGGCTCCCGTACTGGCCCCGCCATGGCCGCCGGATGCGCCAGCCCGGCCGGAGTTGCACCGGTGGCGGGCCCGGGATGGCCTCGAGATGAGCGGCTGGCTCTACCGGCCGGCCGGTGCGCTCGGCGCGGTGCCCACGCTGGTCTGGTTGCACGGCGGCCCGGAGGCACAGGAGCGTCCCACGTTCAACCCGCTCTACCAGGCGTTGCTGAGCCGCGGCGTCGCGGTGTTCGCGCCGAACGTGCGTGGCTCGACAGGCTTCGGACGCGCCTTCGCGGACGCGGACGTCCGCCACCGCCGGTTCGCCGCCATCGACGATGTCGCCGACCTGGTCCGGTACCTGGTGGACGCCGAGCTCGTCGACCCCACCGCACTGGCCTGCGGCGGCCGCTCCTACGGCGGTTACCTGACCGTCGCCGCAATGGTGAGGTATCCCGCGCTGTTCCGGGTCGGCGTCGACGTCTGCGGCATCACCGACTTCGAGACGTTCTTCGCCCACACCGAGCCGTGGATCGCGGCGGCGGCGGTGAGCAAGTACGGCGACCCGCAGCGAGACGCGGTGCTGCTGCGTAAGCTCTCGCCGATCCACTGCATCGGGCAGCTGAGGACCCCACTGCTGGTGGTGCACGGCGGCCAGGACACCAACGTCCCCACCATCGAAGCCGAGCAACTGGTCGCAGCGCTACGTGACCGCGGCGCGCACCCCGGCTACCTGGTGCTGCCCGAGGAGGGGCACGAAATCCTGGGCACCACCAGCCTCGCGGTCTTCGTGCGGGAGGTCGTGCACTGGCTGATCAGGCACCTGCTCGACGTCAACGAACGCAGCGCCTGACACCCAGGGCTCAGCCCGTGTTGCGCATCCCGGCAGCGATCCCGTTGACGGTCCGCAGCAGGGCGCGACGCAGATCCGGGTCGGGCTCCTCCACCTCGCGACGCCGGGCCAGCAGCGAGACCTGAAGGTGGTGCAGCGGCTCCAGGTAAGAGGCCCGCACCTGCAGGGTGTGCCGCAGCATGTGGTGCCGGGCCAGCAGGGTCGAGCCGCCGATCAGCCGCAGCACCTCACGCTTGGTCAGGTCGTACTCACCGACGATAGTGTCGAACAGCGGCTGCAGGCTGGGCTCGACAAGGACCGAGACGTAGAACTCCGCGATCCGCAGGTCGGTCTTAGCCAGCGTCATCTCGACGTTTCCGAGCAGGTTGGTGAAGAACGCCCAGTCCCGCATCTCCTCGAGCACCGGACCGAACCCGGCGTCACGGGCGGCCCGCAGGCCGCTGCCAAGGCCGTACCAGCCAGGCACGACCATCCGAGTCTGGGTCCAGCCGAACACCCACGGGATCGCCCGCAGTCCGTCCAGCGTGGTTTTCCCGCTGCCCGGTCGCCGCATTGGTCGGGACCCGACATTGAGCCAGCCCAGCTCGTCGACCGGGGTGGCGGCGGAGAAGAACTCGCGGAGCCCGGGAAGGCGGACAAAGTCGCGATAGGCCGTATAGGCAGCTTCGCTCACCACGTCCATCGCCTCGTCCCACCGGGCCAGCACTTCCGCGGACACCCGCGAAGTCTGGTGCAGCAGGGTAGCCTCCAGCACCGCAGCGAGGAGGACCTCAAGCTGGTCGTGGGCCAGCGCGCTCAGCGAGTATTTGTCGGAGATGACCTCGCCCTGTTCGGTCACCTTCATCGTCGCGTCGACCGTGCCGTACGGCGAGGCGGCCACCGCCTCTCCGGCCGGCCCACCGCCCCGGCCGACCGAGCCACCGCGGCCGTGGAACAGCCGCAGCCGGACCTGGTGCGCGGCGGCGGTGTCGCGCAGCTGGCGCTGCGCCTTGTGGATGTCCCAGTGGGAGGTGGTGATCCCGGCATCCTTGTTGGAGTCGGAGTACCCGAGCATCACCTCCTGCAGGTCTCCCCGGGCTCGGACCAGCTGCCGGTAGGAGGGATCCCGCAGCATCATGTCGAGCAGCTCTCCAGCGCGGCGCAGCTCGGTGGACGTCTCGAACAGCGGCACGAGATCCACCGTGCACCGGCACCCACCGGCCCCCGTGCCCTGCGGTGGTGCCAACGCAACCAGACCGGCTTCCCGGGCCAGCACCGCGGCTGCCAGCACGTCGTCCACGCCCTTTGCCATCGAGACGATGTAGGTGCTGGCAGCCGGCTCACCGAAGGTCTGCTGGGCAGACCGGATCGCGTCGAAGACGGCGAGCACATCCGCCGCCGCCGGTGGCAGCTCAGTGGAGCGGGCGGTCAGCGGCCGCCATCCGGCCAGCTCGCGGGACAGCAGCGCCGCCCGCTCCCCGCGGTCGAGCTCGGCGTAGGGCGTTGCGAGCTCGCCAAGCGGGTCGTAGAGGGCCGCCAGGGCGGCGTGGTGCTTGTCGGCGTGCTCGCGCACATCGAGGGCCGCGAGGTGCAGACCCAGCGCTCCAGCGCTGCGCAGCGTCCTGGCCAGGGTGCCCTCGGCGATGCGTTCCCCAAGATGCGCGCGCAGCGAGGCGTCCATCACCTCCAGGTCGGCGACGTAGGACTGTGCCCCCAGGTACTCCCGTCCCTCCTGGTGCGGGAAGCCCTCGTGAATTCGCTGCTGGGTTCGGGTCAGCCGGGCGTGGATGAAGGAACACTTCAGCCGGTAGGGCTCGTCGGCGTTGCGCCGGAGGTAGCGGTCATAGACTGCGGGCAGCAGGCGCCGGTCATAAGCGATACTGCGCCGCAGGTCCTCGGAGACGCCGACCACGCGGGTGGACACGCTCAGCTCCTGGACGAGCTGGTCGATCAGCGCCAGTTGGATGTTCAGCGCCCGGTCCGCGTAGAGCCGCAAGACGTCGAGGGTGACCTGCGGTGAGACGTTGGGGTTGCCGTCGCGGTCCCCCCCGACCCAGCAGCCGAGCACCACCGGATGGGACCGTGGCGGCAGCGCGAACGAGGCGCGGGCGAGCTCGTTCTCGAGGTCCTCCAGCAGGTCCGGCACCGCGTGAGTACCGAGCTGCTCGAGGTAGTAGGCGACCGCGCTGGCCTCGTCGAGAACCGTCGGCGGGCCAGGTCGGATCTCGTCTGTCTGCCACAGCAGGTCCACCAGCCGCGCGAGCCGCCGGTGCACCTGCTCCTCGGGCAGGTCCTGATCGAGGACATCGGCTACCCGGCGCAGGATGCCCTGCACCGACCGGCGGGACACCTCAGTCGGGTGAGCGGTGAACACCGGCCGCAGCTCCATCCGCGCCAGCACCGCCTCCACCTCGGCCCGGTCGACCTCCCGGGCCAGCCGGTCCACCACCGCACGCAGTGGTCCGTACCGCCCGCCGATCTGGGCGCGTTGCTCCCGCGAGCGGTGTAGCTGCTCGGCCACGTTGGCGAGCTGGAAGTAGGTGGAGAACGCCCGGGCGAGCTGGACGGCCGTGCCGATGTCGAGCGTGGACAGCAGCGACCTCATCTCCGTACTGCCCTCCAGCAGGGCCGCCCGGGCCAGCCGCCGTACCTGTTCCACCAGTTCGAGCAGTTCCTTGCCGCCCTGCCGGACCAAGGTCTCCCCCAGCAGCGTCAACAGCAGGCGGATGTCGGCTCGCAGTGCGAGGTGCTGCGACTCCGAGACGACACCGGCCTGGGCGGCCACCGAGTCCAGGCGCTTGCCCTGTTCGGCGCTTGAGTCCTGTCGGGCTGTCAACGTCATCGACTCCCCCTCATCCAACGCCGTTTCATTCCAACGGCGTCTCATTCCCACGCCGTCGAGCAGGAACGCAGACCGGTCAGACCAGGCGGGAGTAGGCCTGGCGGTGGTTGCCCGACACCGTCGACACTCACATGCTCAGCCGACAACCCCAAGCGCAGCCCGACAATCTTTTCCCGCTGTTAACAGCTTCGCGCTCAAGGCCGCGAGCCCAAGAAGCGCCCGGCGGGCACAGCCAGCGACTCCCACGCCGCCGTCACCAGCAGCGTCACCATCGTGTCGCCACTGTTGAGGTCAACGCCGACAGTTCCGGATCGGCTCCTCCTGCGCGCTCACTGCGCTTCGCCGAGGCGGTACCTCGGGCCGGGACCCGATACGTGTAGTTCTTGCATTTGCAATTGCACGTGCATTTGCCCTGGGCGGGAGCACGTGCTATGCTGTACTCTTCGAATGCCTGCGCAGAGACACCCACAAGAGTGAGAGGCGCAGCAGAGAAGGGCGTTGACCAATGACGGAGATGGCTCACATTGGTGTGTCGGCTACACAATCTGCCGATGTGCCTGGCGCAAAGCGCAGTGGGTCAGCCCGCCAGTTGTCTGGAGTCGAGGCCGCAGCGCCGTAAAATCAGCCACGTTGCCTAGCGCGGATTCTCACGACCTGAGCGGTCCAGCGCTAGTTTCTTAAATTAGCAGTGACGAGCTAGTCGGATAATACGATTGCGTGACCGATGATATCGGCAAAAAAGGACGCGTAAAAGATGAGTTATGCGAGGACTCGAGCGCCATTCGTGACCTGGTTTACCTGTGGCTTCGAAAAAATAGATCATGCAATTAGTGAAGACGACATGGCAACCGGGATATCGGCTGGCTCCGGTCGATACGCGGCCCTCTGTGGCACGACGGTGAATGTCGCATCCATGACCTGCCCACCGGGTCGGCGTTGTCCCTCGTGTGAAGCCGCCGTCATGCTACTCGTCGAGCGCGACTCGCCGTCCCAGGACACCGGTTTTCTCAGCCAGTTACTCGGCCGTGGCCGGCACCGCGATAACTCCACAAACTCCCAGCTTGGCGGGGGATACCGGTTATTCGGATGGCGGAAGTGACTCGGCCGACTCGATGGTGATCAACGAAATCTTCAATTCCGAACTTGTGAGGACCGCTGGTGCGTGATCTGCCGGCGAGCCGATTTCGGCGTCGTGTTTACATCGCGCGGTAGTCGCGGGGTCTGAGCCGGGGGCCGAAGCGGGGACGCCGGAACCCAGCGGCTTCGACGTAGCGCACGGCCCGGTGTCGCTGTGGTGCGTAGGGTGCGAGGATCTGGAGCATGCCCGCATCGTCCAGTGGCCTGCCCACGAGAGCGTAACCGACGACGGACGGGATGTGATAGTCGCCGACGCTCACCGCATCGGCATCCGCCCAGGCCCGCTGGGCCACCTCGGCGGCCGTCCAGATCCCGATCCCGGGGACCTTGCACAGCAGGTCACGACCGGCCTGTCCGGCCAACGCCACCGCATCCTCCAGCCGGGGCGCCACTGCGGCCGCCGCCAGCAGGGCCTGGCGCCGGGACCGGTCCACCCCGGCGCGGTGCCACTCCCAGTCCGGGATTGCGCGCACCGCCACCGGAGCGGGCGGCACCCGCAGCGGAGCGGGACCCGGCGCCTGTTCTCCGAAGCGCCAGCACAACTCGCGCCAGGAGCGTCGAGCCTCGACGCCGGTGACCTTCTGCTCCAGCACCGCGGCAATCAGCACATCCCACACCCGGCGGGTGGCGCCCAGCCGCAGGCCAGGCATCCGGTGCCGGACCTGCGCGATCAGCGGGTGATGTGACACGAAGGCGCTGTCGTCATCATCGGCACCGAGCAGCGCGGGCAACCCGCGCAGTGCCCAGGCGGCACCCGGTCCCCATCCGGTGGCGTGCACCGTGCCGCTGTTGTCGCGCCGAAGCGCCAGGGTTGCGGCACCGGCCGGAGTGCTGCCCGCGCGCCACACGGTGCCGTCGGCGTCTACCTGCATCGTGGGGTCACCCCGGCCGCGGCGCAACGGAGCCAGCACCGCACGAAGATCCAGCGGGCGCGGCGGGGTCCAGGACCGCGAGCGGCTCTCAGACACCGGCGGAGAAACGCACGCCATCGTCGGGCAGCACGACTCCCGGCCACACCCGCAGGCCATCCCGCAGTTCGCAGCGTGCTCCCACCACGGCGCCGTCGCCGATCACCGCGTCGCACAGCACGGCGCCCGCACCCACGTGCGCCCCAGCGCCGAGGACGCTGCGCTCCACGTGCGCGCCAGGACCGACCTGAGCGCGATCCATCAGCACCGAGGCCAACACCTGCGCCCCGCGCTGCACCACGGCGCCCGATCCCACCACCGAACCACCCTCGACTCGCGCATCTGGATGCACGGTAGCGCCGGGTAGCAGTAGCACCTCCCCCACCGGGCCGGGCAACACAGGTGAGGGCGCCAGGCCACGCACCAGGTCAGCGGAGCCCTGCACGAAGGCGGCCGGGGTGCCCAGGTCCAGCCAGTAGGAGGCGTCCACGTGGGCGCGCAGGCGGGCACCTGCCGCGAGCAACCCGGGAAAGGTCTCGCGCTCCACGGACACCGCGCGCCCCGCTGGGATCGAGTCGATCACCTCCCGACAAAACACGTAGCAGCCAGCGTTGATCAGGTCGGTCGGAGGGTCGTCAGTCTTCTCCAGGAACCCGAGCACCTGGCCGTCCGCGCTGGTCGGTACGCAGCCAAAAGCTCGCGGATCGGGTACCCGCACGAGGTGCAGTGTCACGTCCGCCCCCGCGCTGCGGTGGGTTCGCACCACCTCGGCCGGGTCCAGACCGGACAGTACGTCACCGTTGAACACCAGCACATCGGGTTCAGTCAGTGTGGATGCGACGTTGCGGATCGCGCCCCCCGTGCCCAGTGGCTCGTCCTCGACGATGTAGTCCAGCACCAGACCCAGGGCGGACCCGTCACCGAAGTAGGTCGCGAACACCTCGGCGCGATACGAGGTGCCGAGCACCACGTGCCGCACTCCGGCAGCGCGGATCCGGCCCAGCAGGTGGGTGAGCAACGGCACGCCCGCGGTGGGCAGCATCGGCTTGGGCGCGGACAGGGTGAGCGGCCGCATCCGGGTGCCCAAACCCCCGACCAGCACCACGGCCTCGACACCCGGCAGCGGCGTCGCCGGTCCAGCAGCAGGACACGACACCATGGCACGATCTCCTCGAAGGTTCACTACCTGGTCACAGGTGATAACCAGGCTGTGTCGGTGCATGCTGCGGCCCCGGCACAGCGGGACGCGGACACCTTGCCACGGCGATGCGTGGCGCCGACAAGGAGCCCATATGGCGGAGCGCCGGAGCTGGAAGAAGGCGCCGGTGGCCTGCGGCTCAGAAGGGAGGGGGATCGCGATCGAACGGGTCGAGCCCGGAGCCCGCTCCGCTGCCGGAAGGGTCGGGTTGCGGCCCGGTATCGGTGCGGTACTGGTGAGGCCAACTGGTGTAGGAGTGCCCAGTGGGGGCGCTGAAAGTGACCCGACCGTTGAGGTGCTGCTCGACATCCCATCCACGAGCATGGGTCTTGAGCCGGTGGTGATGCCGACAGGTGGCATACAGGTTGTGCTCGCTGGTCGAACCAGCACCAGACTCGTAGGGGATGGCGTCGTCGGACGTCCCGACGCGAACTTGACCGACAGGCCGGCCAACCCCTCCTCCGACTACTTCTTCTGCCACGAAAACACCGAAGACGGCCCCACTCCCAGCATATCAATCACCACTTTGTGAACTATTTGTAGTCGGAATTAAATAACAAAAGCACGCAAATCGGCATCCGTTTTAATTGCAGCGACTTAATGGCTTTTGATGCTATAGAGTTGCGCCACCGCTTCCTTAGTAAGTTGATCTTTCCAAGGCGGATTCGCGCCGGGAGACGTACAGGACAGGGCCGCAACGTGTGCGCCGAATTCCAACGCGCTGCGAACATGATCCTGCGTAAGCCCCCCGAGGCGACCGCCTGCGAGCCCACTGCGAACTAGCCAATGAAGCAAACCTGCCGTGAATGCATCACCTGCGCCTATCGTGTCCGCAACCTGAACCACAGGAGTAGGAATTTCCATGCGAGCGCCTTCGAATGACGCTAAAGTGCTGCGACTGCCGCGCGTAAGGATCACCAGAGAGGTTCCAGCACCGTGCCATTCATCGAACAGCTGGTAGTGTGGAGTGTCTGGGAACAGTGCATTTAAGTCATCCTCACTGAGACGAAAGACGTCAGCCAACCGCGTCCAATCACGAATTTTTCGCCTGTAAGTTTCAGCATCTACCAGAGCTATCCTTACGTTCGGATCGATCGAGATCGTCGAGCCTCGCCGTACTTCTTCCAGAAAGTTCTCCACTACAGCGCTACCAGGCTCCATAACAAGCCCAAGCGACCCCGCGTGAATGCAAGCAGCATCGCGAAGGTCAGAAGATTTCAATTCGCCTTGCTGCCACTGCCAATCGGCCGTACCTTCAGCGTAAAAATCATACATGGCGCTACCGTCGAGGGCTACGGATACGATGGCAAGCGTCGCAGGCTCCTTGGCAGAAATACTAAGCGATAAGTCAACACCCGAACTTTCTAGACGTTCAGCAAACAAGCCCCCGAGAACCCCATCGGAAATTCTGCTGATAAATTTCGTATGGGTACCCAACCGACTCAGCGCTACCGCCGTATTCGCAGGGCCGCCGCCAGGAACGATATCAACTCGCGCCCTGCCGTCCCCGGTACGCACACGTTCAATCAATGCGTCAGCGACGTTTTCTCCCACTATCACAACGTGCTCGGAGATTAACAGTCAACTCCCACCTCCGTCAGATGAAGTCATTCGGTAGGACACCCGCAAGACTCCCGATGCATAAATGTAGGCTTTAAGCGGATCGCGCGCGGCTCTTGCTTCGGGTCGGAGATTCGGCTAAGCATCATGCGGGCGGCTTCAACTCCGATCTGCTCGATGGGTTGAGCAATAGCGGTAAGACGAGGTCGCACAAGTTCGGCCCACTCGAAATCATCAAACGATGCGAAGGCGATATCTTCTGGGATCTTTACCTCACGGCCACGGAGGGCTCGCAACGCACCTATAGCCATGTGATTATTTGCGACGACGAGCGCGGTGGGTGGGTCATTCATAGACAACAACTGGTAGACTACACCTTCGGCTGGATCAGCATGAGAGTATCCGCTTTGCGCTAACGCTGGATCAAACTCGAGTCCAGCGGCTTCTAGTCCGTCCCGGTACCCGTCAACGCGCTCCTCCGTCGTTTGAAGCCCTGGAATACCCGATATCATCCCAATTCGGTGGTGACCAAGCTTCGCCATATGCCGCACAAGTCCCGCCATCGCGTCTCTGTTTTCAGTACCAACTTGGTCGAATCGATCCGACGCGAACCTATCTACCAACACTGTCGGCACGCCCAGGCGAAGTAGATGGTGGAGTGTCACGCTGTCTCGCCCTGCCACAGGCGCGATAAACAGCCCGTCTACGCGACGCTGGTGAAGCGCTTCAACGACTTCAAACTCGAGTTTGGGGTCGTCGTGCGTGTCCGTTAGCAAAAGCGTGTACCCGGCACGCCCCATTGCCTGTTCAATTGCAGCAATAATGTTGGCGAAGTAGAAGTTCGAAATGCCGCATATCGCTAGGCCAACAGTCTTCGTGCTTGCTGTCACGAGCGAACGCGCGACAGCATTGTGTGTATAACCCGTTTCTTGGATTGCTCCGAGAACCGCCTCACGGGTCGATGACTTGACGAGTCTCGTACCGTTGACTACATGGGACACCGTCGAGATCGATACACCTGCTCGACGAGCGACATCAGCCATAGTAGCCATGCGACTCCCTCACGTCCTCGGGGGCGGGACAGTCTAGAAGCAGGACAGTAGCGTACCCCAAGCACCGGGGCAAGCGCTTGCGCAAGCGCTTGCCCCGGTGCAAGATGGAACGTCCGGCGACCGCCGCTAGCCATGCAGCCCCACGAAGCAAGGAGGCGCACCGATGCGTGTCACGTTGTCGCGCTCGACCTGGTTGCGGCCGCTGCGGGGAGCTGATGTGCCTGGTGAGGTCGATCACTGGGACAGCTCAGCTTCGCCAGTCGCTCACGCCAGCACTATGTAGGGCACACCTGTGGCCAGGCCTGTGGCCAGTAGGGCCACGTCGGCATCGCGGACGAAGCTCCTACGCACGGCCGGGACCAGCGCCTCTCTCGTGAGTGCCGGTGGAGCTTGGGCGACAGGCCGACCCGGCATGGCCGTCTTCATGCTCATAACAGTGCATCTTGGTATCCCCCTCTGCAACCTATTTATACGCAGCGTAGCGACGCCGTTAGCCCGCGGTGCTGGGCGTGCGCTCGAACCGGGCGTTCAAGGTTCGGTCGAACGGTTCTTCCGTAAACGCCATGCCCAGGCAGACCGAAAATTGTGCCCTGTACAGCAACGAGATCAGCGACAACCCGCAGCAAGCTCCCGATCAATCCGACATGCCTCGCCTGCAGGACGCCGCCAAAGAAGACGCGCTCAGTCAACGACGTCAACCGTAGACACAAGGGACGCCGTGCTGCAGGTGCCGATACAGAACTATCCCTCGTCGGCGGCCAACGCCGGTACCGCAGAAGACCCTTCCGGGCGGTGAGGATTTTCTGTACGTATTCCAGGGTTCGAACGGCGCGGTTATCGGGGGCCGCCGCGTTCGGCGCTGTGATCACTGTGCACTCTTCTATGCCGGCCAGGGTCCAGATACGGGCACTGTGCCAGGTATAGGCCACCGGGAACGTTGTGCTGTTCCACTGCGGTTCGTCGTGCTCCACCACGCCCGTGACGATCGTTGCGTGTCGCATGAGTTGGACCTGTGTTCCGATCGGGAGACGTCCGTTGGTCGGTTTCTCGGGGTGGGGATCATTGGTCCGCCTCCGTATGGCGTGGGCAGGTAGCGGCAGCGGGTGGCGAACTGAAGTGCCACGTACGCCAAATCCATCGCGAACTGGTAGGCGTCCTCGGTCGCGCCGACGTGGTCGTCCACGATCAACTCGAACTCGCACCCGCCGTAGTGGATCATCAGCGACGGGTGGTTGCCTTTCTCGAATAAGGTGGTAGCCATCCGGCCCCCGATGGAGATCGTTACCCGGCCCGCGTCGCTCATGCCGTCTCCGTCCGCCTGTTGGATGCGGCAGGGCCGAAGCCGCCGTATCGGGGGAGGAGGGGCCTCGGTCCTGCCGCCACGCGCCGCCAGCGGGGGAGTCACGTCGGCGGCGCGTGTGCCGTGGGTGCGGACAGAGGGGTGTCGCGCGACCGGCCGTGGAAGCTGCGATCGCTTCCTTCCGCGTAGCTCTGTCCGCGTGGTCGGTGGTTCGTGCTGGGAGTTCCCTGAGTGACATCGGTCATCGACCACGCGTCCGAAAGTACCACTTGAAATGCAAGTACTTACTCCGGTGAACCATGGTGTACCCGAACGGATGACAATGTGCCTCACGTGCTCGTGCTGGTGCAGACTGCGCGGCATGACCGAAGCTGATCCCGGTCCCGTGGTTCAGCGGATCTTGCTTGGCGCAGACCTGCGCGACGCTCGGGAAGCCGCCGGACTGTCCAACGCCGAGGCCAGCAAGGCTCTTGGCTGGTACACCGGCAAGCTCTCCAAGGTCGAGCAGGGCGATATGAAGGTCAGCGACAAGGACCTTGACATGGCAGTCCGCGTGTACCAGATCCCAGAGAACCGTGCCGCCACGCTTCAACAACTCGCGGCCGAGGCACGGCGCAAGCTGCCACCCGCCCGCGTTCCCGACCACGCCGTCAAGTTTGTCAACCTCGAACGGGCCGCCACCAAACTGAAGATCTTCAACGGTGACTGCTTTCCTGGCACGGTCCAAACAGCTGACTATGCCCGCGCGATGCTCGGGCGCTCAGTGATCATCTCACCTGCTGACGTGGACCGCATGGCCGAGGACAGGGCCAAGCGGCTGGAACGGATGAAGTCCCCGAGCGCGCCCCGCTTGTGGCTGGTCGTCGGCGAAGAGGCGCTGTATCGGGAGATTGGCGGACGGGCAGTACTGCGCGGCCAGCTTGAGCAAGTACGGGAGCTGGCCGAGCTGCCCCATGTGTGCGTGCAGATCGTCTCCTTCGACGGCGGCGCACACTCCTCCCACGGAGCCACGTTCACGATCGTCACGCTGATCGAGGGTCGCCCCGGCATCGTGTACGTCGAAGGACTCACCGCGTCCGACTACCTCGGCCGGGAACATGTCCGCATCTACAACCTGGCGTTCGAGAACCTCCGCGCCACCACCTTGAGCCAGCAGCGGACAATGGAGAAGATCAGCCAACGGATCACAGAGCTGGCGTAGAAAGGTACAAGATGATCACTCCAGACCTCACGGGCGCACGCTGGCGGACATCATCACGCAGTGGCGGCGGCCAGAACTGTGTGGAGATAGCGCGGTCCACCACGTGGGCGGCTATCCGCGACGCCAAGAACCACGACACCGCGACGCTGACGTTCGACACAGCCACATTCGACGCGTTCCTGGCCAACATCAAGACGGGAAGGTTAAACCCCAGTAGATGACACCTACGTGATGGATGATGGGCATGCCGGGAGCTTCCCGGTGCCCATCATCGTTTCCGGAGGTCACTGCCTCACCCGTGAACTTCGGCGTCCCACAGGTCTCGGTCGATGGTCTCCAGCGCACAAGCACAATTGGCTCGGTCCGCAGCCGAGAGATCTCCGAGGCTGGGGCAAGAGTCACAGCCTCGCTCTCGCCGGTGTTCTCAAGCCCAAGCAGCATGGCGATCGGCACGGTCACCGACACCAGCGACTGCCCGGCCCAGCCCCACCAGGGACTGCGCCACAACAATACCCACCGCAGTCTACTGGGTCCTGGTCTGCCCCGCCAGCCGGGCCGGTTACCCCGCGCGCCGCTCTCCCCGCGACGGGGCATCTGACCTGATTGGCTGGGAGTAGTCAGCCGAGCGACGGCGGGCGAACTCCGCGAGGAGCGCGGCTTGCCGGGCTCCCGCCCACGCCGCGACGCGTTCGAAGCCAACGACCGTGTCGATCAGCTCCGCGTCCGACAACCTGACCGGGTCCACCGTGCCGTGATCCAGTTCCAGTGCCAGCCACCCCGACGGCACACACTGCGACATCGGTATCTCGGCGGCGGCCTCCGCAACCGGCACCTGGTCGAGCCCGGCCGGGTCGAACCAGTCCTCGCCGACCGGGGCGCCCGTGCAAGGCGCCTCCCCATCAAGGCTAGTATCGAACCTGTGTTCGATACTAGCCTTCTATGCCACTTTCGTCCAGATGAGGGAGTAGTGCCAGAGAAGGTGACAACGGTACCGCACGCTTGGGAGCATCCTTCGAGCGATCCGTGGTAATAGATGTTGTGGTTCCACCATCCGATCCCATTACCCACGCCGGGCTGCGTGACGTACCAACTGCAACCGGCCAGCCAGCCCGGCTCGCAGCACCAGCCGCAGCGGGGCATACAGCGGGCCGGGATGCCGGTCAGCGAGGTAGCGGTAGGTGCTGCGGTGGTGCTCGGCGAGCATCTGCTCGGAGACCCGGCTGGTGGCGTGCCCGCCGAGATGAGTGATTTCCGCGCTGGGCACGTAGACGTTGAGCCACCCGGCGCGACCCAGCCGCTCGCCGAGGTTGACGTCCTCGAAGTACATGAAGTAGCGGGAGTCGAACCCGCCGACGGACTCGAATGCGGCCCGGCGTAGCAACAGGCACGACCCGGACAACCACTGGGCGGTCCGCTCCCCGAGGGCGGTGTCGGACTGCCGGTACGCCGTGGTCCACGGGTTGCCCGGCCAGATCGGCGCGAGCACCGCGTGCCCGATGCCACGGCCCAGCGCGGGCAGCAACCGCGCCGACGGGTACACCGCCCCGTCCGGTTGCCGGATCAGCGGCCCCAACGCCGCCGCTCTGGGCCACCGCTGCGCGGCCGCGAGCAACTCGTCCAGGCTACCGGGGTGCCACTCGATGTCCGGGTTGGCCACCACCACCCAGCCCACGTCGGGTCCCCATTCGACGACCCCCCGGTTGGCGGCACTGCCGTACCCGATGTTCTCCCCAATGCGCAGCAGCTGCACACCATCGCGGTGAATCGCGCGCTCCGGGGCTCCGTCGGTGGACCCGTTGTCGGCCAGCAGCACCCGCAGCGGCCGGCTGGTGGCCTTGACGAGCGAATCCAGGAACGTCTCAAGCGTGTCGCCGGGCGAGTAGGTGACCGTGACCACGGCCACCTCAGAGCCATAGGAGTTATGAGGGGACACAGTGCTCAATTTTGCACCCCAGCGTACGCAGCGGGCCTAGTGGGACAGCTGGCGCACCGCTGCGGCACGGCTGTAGGCCTCGCGATGCAGCGCCGCGCTCGCCGCCCAGGAGAACTCCTTGGCCCGCCGCTGCGCGGCGCTCGACAGCTCCGCCCGGCGAGCTGGGGCATCGAGGAGTTCGACGAGCCCGGTGGCGATGTCCCTGGCGTCGACGCCGCAGTAGGCCACCGCGTCCCCACCCACCTCCGGGATCGCGAGCCGCCGGGTGGTCAGCACCGCGGCCCCAGCCGCCATCGCCTCCAGCACCGGCAGCCCGAACCCCTCCCCCAGCGACGGGTAGGCCACGACGACCGCGCCACCGAGAAACCCGGACAGCTCTGCCAGCGGGAGGTAGCCGGCCCGGATCACCCGAACCCGGTGCGGCACGGCCTGCAGTTCGCGCTCCACCTGGCTGTCCCAGCCCGGCGGCCCGGCCAGGACCAGGACAGGCGGATCGGCCCGGCCCGCAAGGACCTGGCTGGCCTGGGCGAATCCACGAATCAGCGCTGGCACGTTCTTGCGCGGCTCGAGCGCGCCGAGAAAAGCCACATAGGGACTCCCCGCCAGGCGCAGCCGGTGCCGGACCGCAGCCACCTCCTCTGGCGAGGGTGGGTGGAAACGGTCGGCATCCACCCCGTGGTGCACCACATGCAGGCGCTCGACACCAGCGCCGACGACGCGCCCCAGCTCCCGAGCCGTCGACTCACTGGGCACCACACACACATCGGCCCGGCGCAGCGAGGTCCGTGTCCAGGCTCGGAAGAAGCGTGCCTTGACCGGCGAGTGCACCCGCGGGTCCGTGAAGAACGTGGCGTCGTGCAGCGTGACCACTGTGGCCCCCTGGCGGGCCAGCGGCATCGTGTAGTGCGGGCAGTGCAGCACGTCGACCCGCGCCCGCCGGACCAGCCAGGGCAGCCTGGTCTGCTCCCAGGTCAGTCGCGCGGTCCGGGCGACGAGCCGCTCCATGGCAGGCAGCACCTCGGCGTGCGGAGCCAGTGCGGCATAGAGCTCGGCGTCCCGCGGCTGGCACACCACCATGGGCGCGGCACCGTCGGCTTCCAGCGCCGCAACCAGGCAGTCCACGTAGCGACCGACACCCCCACGGTCGGCCGGCACCGCTGTCGCGTCGATGAGCACCCGTGGCTCGGTGAACACGCAGGGATCTTACGAGATAACGCGGCGTGTTCCTGAATGGCGTAGCTCAACGTGCACCGACCACACCCGGCGGGCGGTGCGCTCCCAGCTGAACAGCTCCGCCCGGCGCCGACCCGCGGCGCTCATGGCCTGCGCCATGCCGGGATCGGACAGCACCGCGCGCAGGGCGGCGGCCAGCGCGGCGGGCTCGTTGCGCTGGACCGTCACGCCGGCGCCTCCGGCAACCTCGACCAGCGCGGGGACGTCGGAATGCACCACCGGCACCCCGGCCGCCATCGCCTCCAGCACCGGCAGGCCGAAACCCTCCGCCAGGCTCGGTGCCGCGAGCACCGCCGCACCGTGCAGCACGACGGCCAGTTCCTGGTCGGTGATCCGGCCCAGCATGTGCACCCGGGCCGGATCCAACCCGGACTGGCTGGCCAGCGCGGCCGGATCGAGGCGCCCCCAACCTGGCTGACCAACCAGCACCACCGGCAGATCCGGGGCATGCGGCGCGGCCAGCGCGGCGAGCAGGGTCGCGATCCCCTTGCGCGGTTCGAGGGTGCCGACCGCCAGCACGTAACGCGGCGGCAGGCCCAGCCGGGTGACGATCCCGGCGGCCCCTTCCGGCAAGCGAGTCACGGCCGCGGTGACCCCCTCCCCGACCACGTACACCCCGGCCTGGCAGGGCACGTGCCGCGACAAGTCGTGGGCGACAGCGGCGGTGGGCACCACGAGGGCATCCGCCCGGCGGGCCGCCCGCCCGACCATCCGGCGGTGCCAGCCGACCCCGCGCCGGGTCAGCCCGTCGGGATGGGTCCAGGGCACCGTGTCGTGCACCGTGACCACCAACTCGCAACCGCGGCGGGCCGCGGGCGGGGCCAGCGGGGTGGGAGCGTGCACAGCGTCACCGCCTGGCCACAGCGGGACGCCCCACGACGGGATACGGCAGTCCCAGGCCGCGACGAGCGCCCGGCGGGGCAGCGGCAGCAGGTCCGGCCCCTCCACTCCGGGGATGATCGCCGGGGTGGGGTCGGCGTGCCGGGCCACCACGCTGCCCACCGTCCAGCCAGCCGGCGCGGTGGCGGCCAGGGCCGCGGTGAGCTCGCGGGAGTACCGCCCGGTACCCCCGGGCACCGGCGCGAGCAGTTGCTCCAGCAGGACCACCAGCTTGGGCACGTCCGGGAGTGTGGCACGGGTACCGTCACACCCCGTGTCAGCAGGCGCCCGAACCACGGTGGTCGTGGTCACGTGGCGCGGCCGCGGTCTGATCGGGCGCTGCCTGGACGCGCTGGCCGCCCAGACCCGTCCGCACCGGGTGCTGGTGGTCGACAACGCCTCGACCGACGGCACCGCTGAGGAGATCGCGGCACACGGTCCTCGGGTGCTGCGGATGCGCCGCAACATCGGCTACGCCGGCGCGCTCGCCACCGCGTTGCCACAGGTCAGCACGCCATTCATGGCGTGGCTCAACGATGATGCGCAGCCGGAGCGGGGATGGCTCGCGGCGCTGGAGCAGGCTCTGGACACCGACGGCACGGCCGCCGCCGCAGCCTCGGTGCTGCACGCCGCGAACGGCACGGTGACCTCGACCGGCGTGGCACTCACCCACATCGGGTACGGCCAGGACACCACCGGGACGCTGCCGTTCGGCTTCTGCGGCGGGGCGACGCTGCTGCGCACCGACGCGCTGCGCAGCGTCGGCGGCGTGGCGGACTCGCTGTTTTGCTACTATGAGGACACCGACACGTCGTGGCGGTTGCGGCTGGCGGGCTACCGGGTGCTCGCCGTGCCCGGGGCTCGAGTCCGGCACCTCGGGGGCGCCTCCGCGCGGCACGGCACGCCGGCCTTCCACCGCTGGAACGAGCGCAACCGGCTGCTGGTGCTGCTGCGCTGCGCACCCGCCCGGGTAGCCGCTCGGGAGCTGGCCCGCTTCGCTGGGCTGACCCTGGTGCTGCCCTGGCGCCGAAACCACCCCCGCACCCCCAACTTCGCGCCCCGGCTACGCCTCCAGGTACTCGCGGAAGTGGCGGCCCGGCTACCCGCAACCCTGATAGCTCGCCACCAGATCGGCCGCCGCGCCACGGTCACCCGCGCGGCCGTCTGGTCCGCCTGGGCCGGCCAGCCCTGATTACCTCCGCCGGCTGATCCCGGCGCGGCGTTTCACGAGCAGACAGCAGATATCAGTGCAGATATCAGTGCGCAAAGCCCACGGGTCCGGGAGCTGGCGGGAATAACAGCTCCCGGTACGTCCGCCGCCTCGGATCTCGGCGTGTGCGCGGAGTTCGGCAACCCAGTCGGTGTCAGCAGGCCGAAGCATGCGAACCCCGCCAGCGGTTGGCGCCGGGCTTGCCTTGTAGGTGGCTGTCCAGCTCACCAGATCGGGGGTATCTCTGTACCTTCGGGTGCTCCACAGGCGCACCGTGACTATCCACATCCTTGGCTTGGGCATACGTCGCCACGAGCGAGAGCTGTCCACAGCTTCTCACGCGAACTCCCAGGTTTATCCCCATGCAGCGGCTTGTTGTGCACGTAGCGCTCCCCAAGCGGGCATGGCTAGGGTACGTCTCCGTTCCTTACGCGCCCTGTCGTAAGGGCACTTCGTTCCCTTGTGAGGCTGCCACGTGATCCTGATTGGTACGACGACACACCCACGCATGGCGGCGTAGGCAGTGCATGTCACAGTCCGTGCTGTACTCTTGAGACCAATTTCTGAACAGAAAGCCCCCGATAACGCCATGACCCAAAACGTCCTATCGCCTGATTTGACCGTTCGCGACCTGAACGACTGGGCCAAGATGCAGTCGGGACGCTTGCGTCTTGCACTCGGAAGCGACACGAGTAGCCAGCCTGCCTTTGTGCTCGCACAGGCAGCCAAGCTCGCTGAGGAAGTCGGTGAGCTGCAAGCCGAAGTCCTGGGTCACGCCGGCTACCAACGAGCAACTAAGGATCAGCGTTTTACTACCGAGTCAATGTCCAGCGAACTTGCTGACGTGATGATTTGTGTCGCCATCCTGGCCAGCTCGCACGACATCGATCTAGGTAAAGCCCTGGCGTCAAAGATCGAAACGATCGACGCGCGCCACGAGGGCAACGCCTAACACAGCAGCCTCTCGAAGTGCTCGCCTCTGACGTACTCCACCAAGTCCCACATCTCCTGATGCACGAGCTGGTTTACGTTCCGCGCACCGACACTGACCAGCCCCATCCCAAGACAGGCCACAAGAGCGGTTGACAAGCTGTGCCGTACATTCAATGTCAAGAGCTGCTCACGAATCGACTCGCTGCCGTCTTCGAGGAAATCTCGCTGCAACTTGGTCATGGAGCCACGGGCCAGCTCCGGCTGCCTGACATCAAGCTTCAAGTCACCGCAGACGTCAACCAGCCGGCGGCTAGCGCCGATCGGTAGATGATCGACGTCGTAGCGAGTATCGAAAACACGCCCGACTTCACTGCGCCTGGTACGCCATAGCTCGTAGGCACCCTCAAGACCGACCAGAGTGCTTGCAGATGCGTTTTTGACGACCGACAGATCCGACGACAACTGATGCCCAGTTAGCAGCGAATCACTGGCTAGCCACGCTTTCAGATCGCTATCAAGCGCTGCTATCAGAGCCGTTTCGTCATCTTCTTGCGTCACGTACACTGACTTGAAGCCGAAGGACGCTGGGTACGTGCTCAAATCGTCACCCTCCTGCGGCCAGCGCAGCAACACCAAGGAATAACAGAACGGCCGAGAGCCGTCCTTGATCTGATAATTCTTCGTCCACTCCACATCAAGTGCCGCCACAAACCGCTCCGAAGTCCGAAAGAAGCGATCCGACCGGTCAAAGAGTGTTTCAGGCCACTGTAAATTACTTGTGACGCGCATCAACGATTACTCCGCTTCCATTCTCGCTGACGGAGATGCTCTTGCCAAGGTACTTGCGCAGATGATTGAGCTTGAACGGGTATCGCTTCCATATCTCAGTAATCGACTCCTTTTGCAAGTCGCCCAGGTACGCCACCTTGTCCTCCGGTCCACCCTGCTCACCGAGCTCGGCCACGCCGCCGTACACCGGCCACGACCAAGTGGAGCCGTCAGGGTAGACCAGGATGGAGTAGCCCTCGGTCGCAGGCGTCCAGGTCGTCATGCGTAGACCGGGCGTCCAGCCGTGTTCGTTGGCTAGCTCCTTCATCCGTTCGAACAGCGCGGCCGACTCCTGAAGTGTCAGGAACTCCGAGTCTGGCAAATGGAGTCCATTGCCTTTCCGTATCGGATGGATGAGTTTGATCTTCCCGGCGTCTAGCAAGTCGGCAATCTGGTAAGTGAATGGCAGCGCATCGAGCAAGCTGCGCAACACTACCGCCGAGACCGACAGCGGCAATCCAACCTCCTTGAACGCCAAGATTCCACGCATTACCTTGTCGTAGTCGCCGCGCACACGGTTTGTTGTGTTACGCGGACCTTCCAGTCCGACGTTGATAAACGAGACTTTGCCGACGAGCTTGGGTGCCATGAAATGCCCACGGGTGGCGTTGGTCGGCACGGCCACGATGTGGTCGTGGAAGATGTCGACAATCTCCACGAAGTCACGGCGCAGAAGTGGCTCACCACCCGAAAGAAACACTCGGGGCACACCCGCCAGGTTTCGCCGAATCGACGCGATCTGATCGAGCGACGGGTCCTTCGCCTGCATCGTCTCACTACAAAATTCGCAGTCGAAGTTGCAACGCCGGGTCACCTGATAAATAATCGACAGCGGCCTGTCGATGACCGACGCTGAGCGCGCAAGCTGAGCGTCGGTCATAGTAGTCTTGAAGTAGTGCCCATGCGCCGAGAACTCGATGCCGTTGACACCAACACCCACGCCGTACTGCCCTGCGTGCTGGACGGCCGGAAGTCCGAGATCAATGCTCATCGGTAGTACTCTCCTTCGATTAAGCCAAGCTTCTTCATCCGTACGGCAACCCACCGCGCGCGCTCGCCAATATCGAGCGCGCGCGGCACCTCGATAATCGACTGTCCTAATCGCGCATACTCGGCGCGCAGCAAGCCGTCAGCTTGCACTTGTAGATCGGCAACCCGGGCTCGATACTTGTCGCCTCTCTGCTCAGCAAGATAATGATCTTGACAGAAAAACACTGCGTCGTACGCCGTGCCCCATGCTCGACAGAAGCCGTCCATCGCGCCAGCCATTTCTGCGTCCCAGGTACCGGGTTCGATGTGTATCAACATCTTGCAGTAGGCCAGCACATTCGTCGGAGTCTTGTCAGCGAGCGCAACGTCATGTAAGCGTGCGGCGCGTAGAGAGTTTGTGATGTGTGCCGCAAAGATGTCGAGCTCCAACGACATGTCGAAGTCGCCTGCATTGTGAATTACTACGTCATCTACGAAGGGGCTCGCCCGGGCCGGTTCTCCAAGTGTGGCGACGTGCACACCCCAACGTCGGAGCAATGCCGCGACAGCATAGATGAGTGTGGTCTTTCCGCTGGCATGCGTGCCGTCGAATGCAACCAATTTGGCGTTTCGAAGAACCATGCAGGTCCTCGTTTCGGTCAGCCCACAGCAGTCTCCCGGCCTGCGGGCAGTAACCGAAAGACGCCAATCAGGTCTGAATTGATCACCCAATAGCGCTACGCTCGTCGACGCTGGGTAGCGGTGCCTGTGATTGCGACCTCGAATGGCTGTGCTCCTCTCTCAAGTGTTGTTGTCGTTTATCGGAGTGTCCTCAGGCGTTCCAAAGGCCGTCGTCAGCGCCTGCCGCATCGGGCGGGCGTCGTCTACGGCTATGAAGGCGGCAGGTTCACTCTGTGGATAGCCAACAAGCAGATAGCTGCCGTCAGTCATGGCGGCCACCAGCACGGTCGCGGGCGCTGTCACGCCCGGCCGGATGCTGTGCGCTATGCCGAACTCTGGCTCTACGCCCTGGCCGTCACCGTGAGGACCGCTCTCGGCGTCCCGGGCTAGCCGTTCGTGGTCGTGCTCCATGTGCTTGGCCTGCCCATGTCGTCATTCTTGGACGGCACCACGGCCGGGGCGCGTCCACCGGAGACGATGAGGTTCGGTGTCTATCGCCTGGCCGGTGCTTCGGCCATCCCACATTCGGGGGAGGACGAGCGCGAGAGCCAACCAGCAGGCAACCGCGACGCTCGGGTAGCTCGGACCCCGACCCTGGAGCCTTGACCAAGGAGCAAAGCCCTTGAGCTATCACGTGAGCAAGCGGGTGAACCAAGGCGCACTTGCTAACGCGGTACGCTCAGAACCCGAACAGTTGCAGGCAAGCCGAGAGGGGCGAACAGATGGCTCGCCAGCCGCCAGAGCTCACCGAACAGCAGCGAATGCTAGGCCGACACCTCGCCGCTCTCAGGGAGGCGGCCGGTCTCTATCAGACGGACATCGCCCGTGCGGTGCCTTGCCACCGGACAACTGTCACGCATGCTGAGGCGGGCTCCCAGCTACCCGACGCTCATTTCTGGGAGACGGCTGATCAAGTAGTCGGGGCGAATGGTGCCCTAATCGCCCGTTACGATGCCTTCACCCAAGCCAAACAGGCACATACTGCCAAGCAGCAGGCCCAGCGACGGGCCAAGGCCCAGGCTACAGCCCAACAGCTGCATATCACTCCTCCGCCGGAACCGTCTGGTGCGTCATCAGCATTGGACGGCGCATCTGCCAATACCGCATTAAGCCAGCTAGAGATCCTTCGCCGCAGCCTAAACGAGGCGATTTCAAATAACACCATGACGGTCACCAGTCTTGACGATTGGGAGCAGACCGCTTTTCGGCATGGACAAACGACGCGGGACCGCGCCCCGTGCGTCCTGCTCGAAGACTTGAGCGCCGACCTCGTCGAGCTGCACGGTGCGTTAGCGCGTTGCCGGTCATCCTCTGCTCTCCGGCGTCTCACCAGAGTGACGGCCCAAATGAGCGGACTGATGTGCTTGACCCTGATCAAAATGGACGAGCGCACCGCCTTCCGGGGCTGGGCCCGCACAGCACGCCTTGCGGCCGATGAAGCAGGCGACCTCCTTACACACTCGTGGGTACGTGCCCAAGAGGCATACGGGCACTACTACGGCGGCAACCTCACCGAAGCAATACACGTTGCCCAGCATGCCCAGGTATTGAGTGGTCGGATCTCGTCCGTCGGTGCTGCCTTGGCCGCCGCTCTTGAAGCCCGAGCGCAGGCGGCGCTCGGGCGAGCCGATGCGACCCACTCCGCATTGCAACGGGCCGAAGCCTGCCTATCCCATTTGGACGTGGACTCGATTGGCACGTCGGCCTTCAACTACAATGAGGCCCAGCTGCGCTTCCACGAGGGCAACGCCTTCACGCACCTGCATGACACGAGCGCGGCATGGCAGGCCCAAGCCAGAGCGCTGTCACTCTGTCCGACGAGCGACTATATGGACCGGACCATGACCCGGCTGGACCGCGCTTATTGCCTGGCCTACGACGGCGACGTTACTGGCGCGGTAGCCATCGTGGTGGAGGCCGCTACTTCGCTCACCAACCAACAGCGTCACGGCATCATCGCGGCACGAGTGCGAGAGACCATCGCGATCCTGCCGCCGCAGCACCGCGCACTGTCCGCCGTGCGCGATCTGCACGACCTGCTGCCACCATCACCCAAGACGAAGGACAATGCCTAGTGGTCGAGATACGACCGGCCGAACAACGGGACGTTGAAGCTCTCGCGGGACTGATGGAAGACCTTGACCGCTTCTATGGCGCGACCGACGTCGAGTCGCCTGACCAACGAGTGCGACAGATAGCGGAAAACCTCTTTGAAGAGCCCATGGCAGCATATGTCTTGCTCGCCTGGGAGGATGAACAACTCGTCGGCATGGCCGCGTATTCATTTCTCTGGCCGGCCGCAGGTGTGACACGCTCACTGTATCTCAAAGAACTGTACGTCACCGAGGAACTCCGTTGCAAGGGTATCGGCGCGTTGCTGATGCAGCGACTGTGTCAGGTGGCGGTCGAGCATGAGTGCAGTCGTGTCGAGTGGACCGCAGACCAGGACAACCCCCTTGCGGAAGCGTTTTACGAGCGGCTCGGAATGCCGAAGAATCAGCAAAAGATCTGCTACCGGCTGGAGGGCGATGGCCTTCGACGGATGGCGCCGTAGCCCCTACCGCAGGGGATCGCGAGCGATGCGGCAGGCTACCCGCAGACCGAAGGAGGACCGAGCGTGAGCGAACGCGCGCTGCCGAAGGTGTCGGTGATCGTGGTCAACTACCGCGGTGCCGAGGACACCGTGACCTGCCTGCGCGCGGTGCGCGACGAGCTGGACTGGCCCGCCGAGGCACTCGAGCTGATCTGCGTGGACAACGCCTCGGGCGACGGCAGCGCCCAGCGGATTGCCGCCGCTGTGCCACAGGCCCAGCTGATCCGATCGGCCACCAACACCGGGTTCGCCGGCGGCTGCAACCTGGGAGTCAGCAAAGCCACCGGCTCGATCGTCGCTTTTCTCAACAACGACGCGCGGCCGCACCGCGACTGGGTGCGCGCCGCCGTCAAGGCACTCAACGAGGGCCCCGACGTCGCTGCGGTCGCCAGCAAGGTGCTGGACTGGGGCGGAGAGCGGATCGACTACGTCGACGGCGGCCTGACCTGGTACGGGATGGGCTACAAGCCACACGTCGGCAAGCCCGACGACGGTGCCCACGACACCGCCCGCGACGTGCTGTTCGGCACCGGCGCCGCGCTGCTGGTCCGGCGCGAGATCTTCGAGCAACTCGGCGGGTTCGACGAGCGGTTCTTCATGTTCTGCGAGGACGTCGATCTTGGCTGGCGGCTCAATCTACGCGGGCACCGGGTGCGTTACGAGCCGCAGTCGATTGCCTACCACCGCCACCACGCCTCACTGCACGGTGCTGACCCGGCCCGCGAGACCTACCTGCTGGAACGCAACGCGCTCGCCGCGCTGTACAAGAACGTCTCCGACGAGACCCTGGCCACCGTGCTGCCCGCAGCACTCGCGCTGGCCGTGCGGCGGGCCACCGCCCGTGGCGAGTGCGACCCGACCGAGCTGGAGATGACCCGCCGCGCCGCGCCCGATGACCTGGCGAACGCGGAGGCGTCCGGGCCGATGGCCGTGCCCCGGGTGACCATGGCCGGGGTCTACGCCATCGACCGCTTCGTCGAGATGCTGCCCGCGCTGACCACGTCCCGGCGGGCTGAGCAGGCCGCTCGGGTCCGCACCGATGCCGACCTGCTCCCGCTGATGCGCAACGCCCTGGAGCGCACCTCCCCGGAGATCCCCTACCTGCTCGCGCACGACGCGATCGTCGAGGCACTCGGCGTGGCGCGGGTGTACGGGGCCCGCCGGCGGATCCTCATCATCACCGCGGACGCGGTGTCCGAGCGGATGGCCGGGCCAGCGATCAGAGCCTGGAACATGGCCGAGGTGCTCTCCGGCGAGCACGACGTGCGCCTGATCAGCCTCAACCACCACTGCTCGCCGCCACCGGCAGACTTCGACGTGCGGCAGGTGGCGCCCCGCTCGATCACACCCGAGCTGGACTGGGCGCAGTTGGTGATCCTGCAAGGCCACGTGCTCGAGCAGATACCGTCATTGAAGACGTCCAACCAGATCATCGTCGTCGACATCTACGATCCGATGCACCTCGAGCAACTGGAGCAGGCCCGTGATCTGAACGACGCGGCGCGCACGCAGATCGTCGACGCGGTGACCGCCGTGTTGACGAGCCAACTACGCCGCGGCGACTTCTTCCTGTGCGCCTCGGAACGGCAGCGGCATTTCTGGCTCGGGCATCTGGCCGCGATCGGACGCCTGTCCCCCACCGTCTACGACGCTGACCCGACGACCCGCTCGCTGCTCGCGGTGGCCCCATTCGGGTTATCCGGCAAGCCGCCGCAGCGCACCGGCCCTGGGTTGCGTGACACGCTGGAGTTGGGTCCGCGGGACAAGGTCGTGCTCTGGGCGGGCGGCATCTACTCCTGGTTCGACCCGCTGACCCTGCTGCACGCCGTGCACGCGTTGCGCGCCGAGCACCCGGACCTGCGGCTGGTGTTCCTCGGGATGCGCCACCCGAATCCCGACGTGCCGGAGATGGGCATGGCCGAGCAGACCCGTCAGCTCTCCAAGGCCCTCGGGCTCACCGGTGAGCAGGTGTTCTTCAACGAGACCTGGGTGCCCTACGCCGACCGGCAGAACTGGCTGCTCGACGCCGACGCCGGCGTCACCACGCACTTCGAGCACGTCGAGACCACGTTCGCCTTCCGGACCCGGGTGCTCGACTACCTGTGGGCGGGGCTGCCCATCGTCACCACCACCGGTGACGCCTTCGCCGAGCTCGTCGCAGCCGAGGAACTCGGCGTGGTGATACCCGCTGGAGACCCGGCGGCGCTGGCCACGGCACTGCAGCGGGTGCTCTACGACGACGCCTTCGCCGCCAGCTGCCGGGATCGGATCGCGGTGGTGGCCCAGCGCTACACCTGGGAGGCGGTGCTGGCGCCGCTGGTCGAGTTCTGCCGGCACCCACGACCCGCGCCTGACCGCCTGCACGGCGCCCCGCACACCGCGCCCGACTGTCGGGCCGGGGTAGCCGGCGCGCTGCGCCGGGACGCCACACTGGCCCGCTCCTACCTCGCGGCCGGCGGCCCCAGCGAGGTGGCCCGGCGAGCCGCAGGGCGGCTGCGCAGACTGTGGATAACCCGTGAGTGGCGACACGAGCGATAACTCGCATTGCCACTCACAGCGTGGGCAGCGCCCGCTGCACGTGCTCGTGGATGGCACGCCGCTGCTCGGGCAGCGCAGCGGGATCGGGCGCTACACCGCCGCGCTGCTGCGAGAGCTGGCGACCCACACCGATGTGGACGTCACGGTCACCGCGTTCACCGCGCGCGGCCAGGTCACGCTGCGCGCCGCAGTGCCCCCTGGGATAGCGGTACGCGGTGGGCCGGTCCCGGCCCGGGCGTTGCGGGCGTTGTGGCGCCGCGTGGGCTGGCCCCCGACCGAACTGCTCGCCACCGATGCTGACGTGCTGCACGCCACCAACTTCGTGCTGCCGCCGGCCACGCGCGCCCGGGGTGTCGTCACCGTGCACGACCTGGCGTTCCTGGACCGCCCAGAGTTCCTGGCCCCGGCACAGCGTGATCTGCCCGACCTGGTCCGGCGCTCGGTGGCCCGCGCGGCGGTGGTGTGCACCCCCAGCGGCGCGGTAGCGCAGCAGGTGGCCCGCCGGCTCGACATCCCCGCGGAGCGGATCGTGGTCACCCCGCTGGGCGTGGATCCCGCATGGTCGAGCACTGGCCCGCCGTCCCCGGCGCTGCGCGCGACGCTGGGATTGCCGCCGCGCTACCTGCTGTTCGTCGGTGCGGCACAGCCGCGAAAGGGCCTCGACGTGCTCCTCGACGCGCACGCCGCACAGCCCGGCCTCGCGCCGCTGGTGCTCGCCGGGCCAGCAGGCTGGAGTCCGGCAGGCTGGGGTCCAACAGGCTGGGGTCCAACGCTGACGACCTCGTCCCGGGTGCACACCGTGGGCTACCTGGACGAGGCTGACTTGCGCTGCGTGGTCGCCGGCGCGGCAGCGCTCGTGCTGCCCTCACGCGACGAGGGTTTCGGCCTACCGGTGCTGGAGGCGATGGCGGCCGGCGTACCGGTGGTGTGCTCCGACCTGCCGGCGCTGCGGGAGGTCGCCGGGGGACTCGCCACCCTCGTCCCGCCTGGGGACCCCGCTGCCCTGGCCACCGCGCTGGCCAGCGTGGAAGACGCTGGCCGCGATCCGGTCAGCGCGGCAGCCCGGCAGGCGCACGCGGCCCGCTACACCTGGCAAGCCTGTGCGCAGGCAACGGTCCACGCGTACCGGAAAGCCCGCGACTGATCGGCGAACACCATGAGAAACACCCGGCACACCAGTGACGGACACACTGGATACCTGTGATGGATGCACCGGAATAGGTTTCACCCACGGGGAGTAGTGGGGCGGACGTTATGCTATGTCCGGGTCGCACACAGCTACGGAATGCGCTGGAGAGGGCTGGCTTCCCCCCTTCGAGTGCCGGGGGATATCGCTTGCAGCGACAGAACGCGGGCGCATGACTGCGCCCGCGCGAGAGCGCGCGCGTCACACAGATAGGGGGAGGATTATGCGCACTCACCGAACTCGGGCCGGGGCAGCCCTAGGTGCCCTCAGCGCGGCGACTGTAGCAGTCACGGTCAGCGCGGCAGCGCCCGGGGTGGCGCAAACCACGCCGCTAGGCGGGGCAAACCCGGTAGCCGTGCTCACCGGTGCCGCGTCCATCAACGCGACCGAAGCCCGGTACCAGGTGAAGGGCACCGACCTGGGGATCATGTGGACCGACGAGCGAGGGCAGATCCTGGCCGCCTTCGGCGACACCTTCGGTCCCGGATGGACCGGTATCAGCAGCGGATTCGCGAATCCCACCACGATCGATTGGCGCTCGAACACGCTAGCCCGCAGCACGGATCACAATCCGGCTGCCGGCATGTCGTTCACCTTCGTCACCGATCGTCCCGGACATGCCAAGGAGTTGCTGCCCTCGCTCAAACGGGACGGCATCGAGATGACCAAGATCCCCACCGGTGGGATCAACATCGGCGGGCGCGATTACCTGGCCTACATGTCGATACGCAGCTTCACCAAACCTGGGCACTGGATCACGAACTACGGCGGCATCGCATACTCCGATGACGGCGGGCAGACCTGGAAGGACGCGCCTAGCGCGCGCCGGCCCAACACTCCAGCCCTCGACGAGAAATTCCAGATGACTGCCTATGCCCGACGCGATGGCTTCGTCTACGCCTTCGGCACGCCGAACGGCCGCTTCGGTGACGCCCACGTCGCCCGAGTGCCCGAACAGCAATTACTCGACAAGTCCGCCTACGAGTACTGGAACGGGAAATCCTGGCAACGGGGCGGCAGCGCGATCGCAGCCCCCATCGTGCAAGGGCCCGTCGGGGAAATATCGGTCCGCTACGACCAGATCCTCAAGAGCTGGGAGATGATGTACCTCGACGAGGCGCGTGAGGCGATCGTGGTCCAGCTGGCACAGCAGCCGGCTGGACCGTGGGGCGCGCCGATTTCGGTCGCCACGGCACGCGAGTACCCGAAGCTCTACGGCGGATTCCTGAACCCAGATTCACAGGGGCGCGACATCTACTTCACAATGACCCAATACGACGACTACAACGTCTCAATGATGCACGCCAAGCTACCGGCCACCGCGATGAACAACACCCGGCCGCGCTGAAACCCCCGAGTGCATTAACCGCCCAGGGCCGCGAGAATGCCCTCGGCCCGGCGGCGGACGCTGTCCTCGAAGTCTCCATGCGTCAACTCGTACAGCCGGTTGGCTTCGACTGCGGCGAGGATGCGCTCGACCGCGACATCCGGCTCCATCATGGTGGCGAGCCCAGACTCAAGCGTCGCCCTCACCTGTTCCACTTGTTCCATCGAGAAGCCGGCCGGCAGGCGCTCGGCCAGTTGCGCATTATCGCCAGACTGGAACAGGGTGAACATGTCCTCGGTCAGCGGCGTGCGGACGTATCCAGGACAGACCACGGTCACTCCGATGGGCAACCCCAGCATGTCCAGCTCGGCGCGCAGTGTCTCGGAGATCGCGACCACCGCGTGCTTGCTGGCGCAGTAGGCACTCCCGAATGGCACCACCGTCAGCCCGGCCAACGAGGCGATGTTGACCACGTGCCCGGCGCCGGCCGTCACCAGATGTGGCACGAACGCCTGAATCCCGTGCACCACCCCGAGTAGGTTCACCGCCAGTACGCGTCGCCAGTCCTCCGGGTCTGTCTGCCAGAGCGGCCGGACGTTGCCGGCTGTGATGCCAGCGTTGTTCACCACCACGTCCACCCGGCCAAAGTGGTCGAGCGTTCGGGAAGCCAGCTCGCCGACCGCCGCCGCGTCGCTCACGTCGGCCGCTACCGGCAACACCTGTCCGCCACGCGCGGTGAATGCCTCTGCTGTATCACGCAGCCGTTCCTGCGCCGTGTCCGCCAGCACGACTGACACGCCCCGGTCGAGAAGCCCAGCGGCCAGAGCGCGGCCCAGTCCCTGCGCCGCCCCCGTCACGACCGCGACCTGTCCCGCTTCGATGATCATATAGCTTCCCTTCTTGCCGCAGTCGCCCTCGCGATCCGTCCACAGCCGAACCCGCGTCGCGTCGTTGCTCTCCACCAACGAAACAGTGTCCATTGACGTGCCAGCTCGGCCGGTATCCCGCCCGTTCACCCAAATTCGGTCGCCGACGGGGTGATCACCGTGCAGACTGTCGGGTGCTGGGGCTAGAGGAGGTTGCCGTGAATGTCCTGATCGCAGGCGCGGGCCTTGGTGGGCTGTCCGCAGCGTTGAGCCTGCATGCGGCGGGCATCGAGGTGCGAGTGATCGACGCGGCTCGCGAGCTGCGGGCGCTAGGCGTCGGCATCCACATCCTCCCGCACGCCACCCGCGAGTTGGTCGAACTGGGATTGGCCGACGAACTGACGGCCACCGGCATCCAGACCAGGGAGCTGATCTATTACAACCGCTTCGGTAACCGGATCCGCGCTGAGCCCCTGGGCCTGGCCGCCGGCTACCGCTGGCCGCAGTACTCGATCCATCGAGGTGAGCTACAGATGATGTTGCTGCACGCCGTGCGGCAACGCCTCGGTGCTGACGCGGTCCGGACCGGTCTAGCCGTGGAGCGATTCGAGAACAGCGATGCCCGGGTGTCGGTCGAGTTGCGGGACCGGCAAACCAGTCGTCTCGTGATCGAATCGGCCGACGTGCTCATCGGCGCCGATGGCATCAACTCCGCGATCCGCGCGCAACTGCACCCCCACGAGGGCCCGCCGATCTCGAACGGCATCCATCTGTGGCGGGGCCTGACCGAGACCGAGCCGTTTCTCGACGGTCGCACCATGATCGTGTCCGGGGCCAACCCGGCCGTGGTCGCCTACCCGGTCTCCAGGGCCGCCGAACACCACGGCCGATCCGCGGTGAACTGGGGGGTCGCGGCGCGACTAGGTCACCCCGCACAGACCCCGCTCGGGGACTGGTACTACGTGGGCGGGTTGGACAACGTGCTGCCACACGTGGCCGACCGAATCTTTGACTGGCTCGACGTGCCGGCACTGGTGCGCGCCGCTCCGAGGATCTGGGAATACCCGATGGTGGACAGAAATCCCTTGCCGCACTGGGGCACAGGTCGGGTCAGCCTGCTCGGCGACGCCGCGCATCCGATGTACCCGTTCGGCTCCAACGGGGGCACCCAGGCAATCATCGACAGTCGGGTCTTGGCCTGGGCGTTAGCCCGCGCCGATAATCCAGTGGCGGGACTCGCCGCCTACGAGGACGCTCGCCGGGAGCGGATGAACGCGCTCGTGATATCCAACCGGCAGGGAGGTCCCGCGCGGATGCTGCAACTGGTTGAGCAACGCGCACCCAACGGCTTCGCCCGAATCGAAGACATCATGACCAACGACGAGCTCGACTCGATCGCACTGCAGTACCACAAGGCGACCAGATTCGACATCGAGACGCTCAACGCTCAGCCATCGTGGGACGCCGCCAGGAAGACTTAACCGGCGAAGACGTGAGGTGATCTGAGAAATCCGGCGCCATCGAGCTTGGACCAGCCGGACTGGCGAGAGGGAGATCAGCAGAATGAGCGAAGTACCAGAACCCGAGGACTCGTTGCGGATGGTCCAGATGCTGCGTGGGTTTCAGATCGCGCAGGCCCTGTACGTGGTGGCTCGGCTCGACGTTGCGACCGAGCTGCTGGGCGGCCCTCGCACCGTCGATGAGCTCGCGACCGCAACCGGTGCCCACCCTGACGCGCTGCGCAGGTTGGTGCGGACATTGGCGCCGCTCGGGGTGTTCCGCACATCTGCCGACCACACGGTGGCCGTCACGTCCTTCGGGGCGACGCTCGCCTCGAACGTGCCGGGGTCGGTTCACAGCACCGCCCGGTATCTGATGGAGACACAATATGCGCCCTTCGGCGAGTTGCTGCACACCCTGCGGACCAACGAGCCGACAACCACCCACCTCTACGGCAAGCACTTATTCGACTGGATCGCCGACCAGCCCGAGTTGATCGCGCTTCAGAACACCGCGATGGCGAGCGCATCCAATGGATGGCGGGCTCCTATGCTGCGGGAGTACCGGCTTCCCGCCGGCGCGACCGTGGTTGACATCGGCGGCGCGGACGGCTCGATGCTCGCCCGGCTGCTCCACGACGAGCCGGATCGACACGGGATCGTCTTCGACCGCCCCGAGGTCGTCACCGCGGCCAAGACGGTGTTGGCCGA
Source organism: uncultured Actinomycetota bacterium (assembly GCA_963822695.1). GTDB lineage: Bacteria > Actinomycetota > Actinomycetes > Mycobacteriales > Pseudonocardiaceae. The sequence continues at coordinate 20,993 of CAWGJH010000016.1, read as the reverse complement.
CCAGGGCATGGAAGATCGGGTCACAGTTGTCGGCGGCGACTTCTTCGAGTCGGTACCGACGGCCGACATCTACCTGATGTCCATGATTTTGCACAACTGGGACGACGCGTCATGCACCCGGATCATTCGCACGATCGCCGCAGCAGCTCCGGCCGGCGCCCGGCTGGTCGTAATCGAGTGCTTGGTCCCCCCCGGCGACGAACCGCACTTCAGCAAGATGATCGATCTCACAATGCTGGCGATGACAACCGGCCGGGAACGCACTGCGGCGGAGTACACCAGCATTCTCGCCAACGGAGGCTTCCGGACGGATCGCGTGGTGGAGACCGCGACACCGCTCTCGGTCATGGAATCCACGCTGCAAGGCTGACCCATACGGACTTGACACGACCGCCTGTACGGCGGTGCCGCTGATGGATCAGCCGGCAAGCACGCCCGCAGCGGCGGCAGCGTGGAGCGCGTGGCGCCAGTGCCGTAGCTCGGGCAGCCCGGCGGCAACCCACCCGGCGGTGTCCAGCACCGAGTTCGCCGGGCGTGGGGCGGGCCGGGGGAACTCGGTGGTGCGGCAGGGCTGCACCCGGTCCGGATCGGCACCGATCTCGGTGAACACCGCCCTCGCCAGCCCGAACCACGTCGTAGCGGCTGCGTTGGTGCAGTGCAGCACGCCCACCGGCACCCGGTCGGCGGCGAGCGCGAGCGTGATCAGGCCGTCGGCGAGGTCCGCCGCCCAGGTCGGGTTGCCGTGTTGATCATCGACCACCCGGACGGTCTCGCGCCCGCGGGCTAAGGCCGCCATGGTGCGGACGAAGTTGCCGCCGTGGGCACCGTAGAGCCACGCGGTCCGCACCACATGCGCCGACACCCCCCAGCACGACACCGAGGACAGCACCGCCCGCTCTCCCGCCAGCTTGGTTCGGCCGTACACGGTCCGCGGCACTGTCGGGTCGTCAGCCCGGTTCGGCCCGGCGCCCTCACCCGCGAAGACGTAGTCGGTCGAGACCTGCACCAGATGCGCTCGGTGGGCGGCGCAGGCTCGGGCCAGGTTCGCCGGACCCTCCGCATTGACCGCGTGTGCCCGCGCGGCACCCTCCCGCTCGGCGGCGTCCACCGCAGTGTAGGCCGCCGTATTGACCACCACCAGCCGGGAGCCACCGCCTGCGGACGATGCCGCCGCGACCGCGTCGGACGCCGCCACGGGATCGGTGATGTCGAGCTCGGCCGAGCCCGGCGCGTAGATCCGGGTGATCCCGGCGCGGGCGGCCGCGGCCACCAGATCCCGGCCGAGCTGCCCCGCGGCACCGGTGACCAGCAGCGACAATGCATTCATGTCGCCTTCAACGGCTCCCACCAGTCCCGATGCTCGACATACCAGCGCACCGTGTCGGCCAGTCCCGGAGCGAAGTCCACCTCAGGGGCGTAGCCGAGCTGGGTGCGGATCTTCGTCCAGTCCACCGAATAGCGACGGTCATGGGCCTTGCGATCGGCCACCGGCTGGACTCGCGACCAGTCAGCGCCCAGGGCATCCAGCAGCAGGCCGGTGAGCTCGGTGTTGGTCAGTTCGGTGCCACCGCCGATGTTGTAGATCTCACCAGCCTGCCCGCGCTCGAGCACCAGCGCGATGCCGCGACAATGGTCGTTAACGTGCAACCAGTCCCGCACGTTGAGCCCATCGCCGTACAGCGGCACCGCCAGCCCGTCGAGCAGGTTGGTGACGAACAGCGGGATGACCTTTTCCGGGTACTGGTAGGGCCCATAATTGTTGCAGCAGCGGGTGATACGCACATCCATACTGTGGGTCCGGGCGTACGCCCGGGCGAGCAGATCGGCGCTCGCCTTGGACGCCGAGTAGGGCGAATTCGGTTCCAGCGGGTGGTTCTCGGACCACGAACCCGACTCAATCGACCCGTAGACCTCATCCGTGGAAATGTGCACGAACCGCGACACACCGGCGTCCAGCGCAGCCTGCAGCAGGATCTGAGTGCCCACCACATTGGTCACCACGAATGGGTCAGCACCCAGGATCGAGCGGTCCACATGCGACTCCGCAGCACAATGCACCACCGCATCGACGCCGATCATCAGGTCAGCCACCAGCGACTCATCGGTGATGTCGCCCTTGACGAAGTGCAGCGCCGAGTGGCTCGCGACCGGCGCCAGGTTCGCCTCATTACCGGCATAGGTCAGCTTGTCCAGAACCACCACGTCAGCACCGACCAGTGTCGGCTCAGCACCCTGCAGCACCCGCCGCACGAACGTCGACCCGATGAACCCAGCACCGCCAGTGACCAACAGCCGCATCAGCGCACCCTCCTTTTCGGGCCGGCAGCAGGCGACCAACGGCGGTCGAGTGTGCCACGGCAACCTGGCCAGGGGTTCACACGTCCTGCATAAGACACCTGGCATTGCCGCCACACCAGTCGCAGGAGGGCATCCGTGCATGACAGTCCCGACAGGTCGGGGCGGCGACGCAGGCATCGCACGGCCGCACCGTCCAGGCGACGTCACACCTATGGTGTGCAGCTCGCCAAGCTGGCGCTCGCGATGGTCTCGGCGCTGGTGCTCAGCCTCACCGGATATGGGTGGTCGACGTTCCGGAACCTCCACCAAGGCATGAGCACCACGGATGTGATCGGTCCAGCCACTCCGGACAAGGCCACCGACATCCTGCTGGTGGGGCTGGACAGCCGGACCGACGCGCATGACAACCCGCTGGCCACTGATGTGCTGGCCCGGCTGCATACCGGGAGCAACGAGGGTGAGCTCACCGACACCATGATCCTGGTGCGGATCCCGGACAATGGCCGGCGCGCGGTAGCGATCTCGCTGCCCCGGGACCTGTACGTGGAGCTGCCCGATGGATACGGCAAGCACAAGCTCAACTCCGCGTTCGCCCGCGGGAAGAACACCACCGCCCAGCGGCTCGTCGCGCAAGGCGCCGACCCAGCGACGGTGCGTACCGAGTCTGTCGCCGCTGGTCGAAAACTGCTGCTGGAGGCCGTCAAGGACCTCACCGGGATCGGCATCGACCACTACGCGGAGATCAACCTGCTCGGCTTCTCGCTGCTCACCGAGGCCGTCGGCGGAGTCGAGGTATGCCTGCGGGCACCGGTTCACGACAGGTTCTCCGGCGCGAACTTCCCGGCTGGCCCGCAACTGATCTCGGGACCGGACGCGTTGGCGTTCGTCCGGCAGCGACACGGATTGCCCCGCGGTGACCTTGATCGCATCGTGCGCCAGCAGGCGTACCTGGCCTCGCTGGCCAACAAGGTGCTGACTGCGGGGACGCTGGCCAACCCCAGACGAATAAATCAGCTGATCAACGCGACCCAGCAGTCACTGGTGCTCGACGAGGGCTTCGATGTACTCGACTTCGCCGCTCGGATGCAGGGTCTTGCCGCCGGCAACATGGTGTTCGAGACCGTTCCGGTGTTGGGCGACGGCGACAGCGAGTCCGACGGCGCGGTGCTCACTGTCGACCCGGAGGCCGTGCGGGCCTTCGTCGCGCAGGCCATCGAGGCCCCTCCCCCGGCGGGCCCCCAGCACGGTCCCCCGGCCAAGACGGCAGTCACCGTCGAGGTGTTCAACGCCTCGGCCGTGACCGGGCTGGCCAGATCGGTCTCCGAACAGCTGGTCGGGCAGGGTTTCCTGCAGGGCACCGTCGGCAACGCTCCCACCCGAGCCACCAGTGTGGTGCGCTACCCGACCGGCGGCGCGGATGCCGGTCGCCTGGTGGCCGACACACTGGGCGGCCTGCCGGTAGCGGAGGATTCCCAGCTGAGCGCCGGTACCGTGCAGGTCTACCTCGGCAAGGACTATTCCGGGCCGGGCAAGCCACGAGTCGCGGGCGCGTCGCCGCGGCGGGTGGACAGCTCGGCCGCTACCGACATCGTGCGGCCGATCACGGAGACGACGCGCGCCGGTGGCACCTCCACCGCAGCGTCTCCGGCTGCAACGCCACCGACCCCAACGCCGCCGCGACCGACGATGGTGGGGGGCAAGGTGCCGTGCGTCTCCTGAATAGCCGCTGGGCCCTCCGACAGGCTACCTGGCCGGGATTATGCTACGGAGCCGATGACCATCACCGACCAGGTGCTCGGCCCGCTGCTGCGCGCTGACCCAGCCCGACCGCGGATCACCCACTACGACGATGACGCCGGTAGCCGGGTCGAGCTGTCCGGCGCCACGCTGGCCAACTGGGCGGCCAAGACCGCAAACTGGTTGCGCGACGAGCTGGACGTCCAGCCCGGCGACGCTGTCGCGGTGTTGCTGCCGCCACACTGGCAGACCGCCGGGGTGCTGCTGGGCGCATGGTGGTGCGGCGCGACGGTCACCGCGTTACCCGCCGGAGCGGGGACCGTCGCCCTGTGCGGGGTTGATCGAATCGCTGACGCCGCTGGCGCGGACGAGGTGGCAGCGCTGGGGCTGAACGCGCTCGGCATGGGCATCGCGGCGCTGCCACCAGGGATCCGGGACTTCACCAGCGAGGTCCGGGTGCACGGCGACACCTTCACGTCCGGCGGAGCGGGACCCGACACCGAGACGCTCCTCACCGCCGCCCGGACCCGAATCGCGGAGCTGGGCCTGACCGCTGGTGACCGCTTGCTGTGCACCACGAGTTGGGACGGGACAGTGCCGGGTGAGGTGCTCCTCGCGGTGCTCGCCGCTGACGCGTCGCTGGTGCAGTGCACCGGTACCGATCCCGCCGCCCTGCCCGCCCGCTACGCGGCCGAGCGAGCGACCGTCACCCTCACCTGACAGCCCCAGCCCGAAGCTCAGTCGGGGGCCGCATCGTGGTGGTGTTCCAGTGAACGGGCGTTACCGTGGACGCAGGCCATCGAGCAGCCGTGCCGGGCAGATCTGCACCGCGAACGGCTGACGTGCGACGAAGAGCTCGTCGCCGGTCACCTTCGCGATCAGTTGGTAGCGGCCCTGCTCATCGAGCTCGTGAACCTCGAGGGCACCCGGCTGGACGGGGTTGAGCAACCAGTACGAGGGCACTCCCAGCCGCTCGTAGTGCGCTTTCTTGGTGTTGCGGTCGTTGAGCTGGGTACTGCGTGACAATGCCTCCGCCACCAGCACGGGCGCCACGGGTAGGCAAGCCTCGGTGAGGTCGTCGTAGCGCGCCACCAGCACGTCGGGCTGCACCTCGTTGGTGGGTGCGGTCCGCAGCGCGAACGGCGCCAGCAGAACGCGCAGCTCAGGCGGGCACGCTGCGTGCAACGCCACGTAGAGCGCCGCCGACATCTCCTGGTGTGACCAGCCCGGCGCGGGGGTCACGAGAAGCATCCCGTCGATGATCTCGTAGCGCCGGCCGTCATCGGGCATCGCCTCCAGGTCGTGCACCGTGAACGGGCGACCCTCGGCGAGTCCGATCGGTTCGGTCATGGCCATCATGGTCCCCCTCCTTCCCGTCCGGGACCAGTGTGCCGGACAGCACCGACACTTCCGGTAGACCTGCGACCTAATCTGGACCCGGCTCGAACGAATGGCTCAATCCCTGATCCAATCTCCAAGATCGAAAACGGCTGCGAGTCGCTCGTAGTCCCGGCGGACCTCATCGATGGGCTTGCCGATCTCTTCGGCCGCACGTGCCATCCAGCTCGCCGTGACCGGCTCCATGGGGTCGAGGAAGGGATCAACCCCGTCGATGTCCTCGGTGAGCAATTGTCGGTCCGGCTTGTCCAGGTCGCGGGCCAGCACAGCCAGGGCTGCGCACCGGACCTTGGATTCCGCGGCGCGGAGCAGTCCACGCAAGACTGGCTCGGCGTCGGGATGCTCCGCGTAGGACAGCCAGCGCGCCGACTCAAGTCGTACCGGATCGGATTCGTCGGACTCGAGCAGCACGACCAGCTTGGCGATGACTGCAGGGTCCCGGCCTGGACCACCTGCGGCCCGGAGGACGATGCCCAGCGATTCGCGTTCGGACGCGGGTGCGGCAACCAACTCGTCGAGCAGGAGCACTCCCGGCGGGAGTTCGGGGTGGGACGCCGCGAGGAGGAGACGTGCTATGCCACGAACGCCTACGTCGAGGTCAGATGACACGCGCTCCTGTAGGAAAGGCTGCATCTCAGCTGCTGAGTTCAATGGTGGCGGCCCCACGGGGCACTGCGGCCGGAGATGGGAAACGCCACCACTCCCACAGCCACGTCCGGCGGGCGCCAACCAGCAGCATCAGTAGCCGTGCCCGCACCTCAGGGTCGTCGTCCTCGCAGGCGCGACGCCGCAACAGCGCGTCGTGCACCCCCGGCTCACGTCTCATGACCAGCTCGGCGGCGTGACTGCGAACGTGGCCTGTCGGGTCGGCCTCCACCGCGCGCAACAGAGTCGGGCGTGCCTTAACGATGCCTTCGGGAACTTTGACCAGCACTTCGAGGGCGCGCAGGCGAACCTCAGATTCGTCGTCGTGTTCGGCGATTCGGCGTATCGCGGTAAAGGCTTTGTCGCTGTCATGCCCAGCCAGCAGTGGAAGCGCCGCTTTACGCACCATTTTCGCCGGATCGCGCTCTGCAAGTATTCGGACGAGGGTGGCCGCCTGCGGGTCGGCCTGGTGGTCCAGCAGTGGGAGCGCAGCTGCGCGTACCTCCTCCGCTTGATCGCGTACGGCTTGCTGGACGAGCTCACGGCTACGCTCGACGCTTGGCTCGATTCGAGTGAAGGCGCGCAGCACTGCCGCCCGGATCGGTGCGGCCGCACCGGAGCCGAGATCGCGTCCAGCTCGGCGGTGACAACCGGGTCCATCCCAGCCCGGCCGAGCCGCTCGATCTCGGCGATGACCTGGTCCTGCGGAAGTTTCCCGCCAATGCGTATCAAGACCAGCCAGACATACAGGGGAACCGGCTCAATAAGCACGTCGGGAAATGGCTCGCCCAGCTCGAAGCCGAGACCACCCGGCTCCCGCGCGCTCACTGCGGTGAGATTGGACCGCGCCTCATCCAGGCCGGCCGCATAGCTGAACGGCGGACCGTCGCACCATGCCTGGAGGTAGGCCTCGCGCGCGGCCTGGGCGGCGGCCTCGGTGTCACCAGCCGTTCGCTCGACACGGCTGAGCACGTTCAGCGCATCGGCCCACCGCAGCCGCAGCTCAGCACGCTCGGCCAGTTCCACGGCGTCCCGAGCGTGGCCCCGGGCCTCGGGCAGCCGATTCCCACGCAGGTGCCACTCGGCCAGTTGAGTCAGCGCGACAATCTCCAGCTCACCGAGCCCGGCCTGCCGCGCGTCGACCAAGGCGCCGCTGAGCAGTTCGTCGGCCCTGTCCCCGTCGCCCACCTGGCCCGTTACCGCGCCACGCAGCAACGCAGCACACACGCGCAGGAGCGCATCGCGCTTGCGAGCTGATGCGAGGCTGTCCAGCCGGTTGGCAAACGTCTGCACGGTCACGACATCGCCCCGACGCAGCGCGGCCCATCCGAGTTCGTACAGAGGGAAGTAACTGAAGGGTTCGTCGCCGATCTCGGCGATCTCGACGCGGTAGTCCCCAAGCCATGCAGTGCCCTCCTCCGACAAGCCCCGATGAAGCAGCACCGAGCCCAGCGCCGTCATGGCGATGCCGGTTATGTGCTCGGCGAGATCAGGTTGTGCAAGTGCGGCGCGAGCACAACGTTCAGCCTCCGCAAGACAACCGTGCTGGCACAGCGCCATCGACTGGAGGAAAAGCTTGATAACAACAAGATTCTCTTTCAACTGCCCGGGAGGGAACAGGTCGTAGCTGTCGAGCGCGCGGACCGGGTCGCCAGCGAATTGGTAGCCAACCCCCATCAGGACGCAAACGAACGGCGCCTTATCAAGATCCTCGCTGGCTGCCTTCCGCAGCCAGTCCGGGCCCGCGATGACGACGCGAGCCAACTCGGCCAGGTACCGATAACCGCCGAGCCACACCAAGGAATCGCTGATCCGGTTTGTGAGCAGTGTGCTGGCGTCGTTCAGCTGGCCGAGGCGGACGAGCGTGTGGTAGAGCTCGATTGCGCTTGAAAGATCATCCACGCTGGTGACAGACGTTTGATCGACTTCCGGGGCCTCTCCCAAGTGTCTGGCCAGACGCAGGTCGATGCCGTGGCGGGCGTCCGGGTCGAGGGAGAACCAGGCCACCCCGCGCACCACGGGATGCAGGTCGTACCGGTTGCTCACCCGGTCCCAGCCGAGCAGGCCGCGGTCCTCCAGGTCGGTGAGCACCTGGTCCAGCTCAGCCCGGGTGGTGCAGGGCCGATCGTCACCGACCAGCAGCGCGGCCAGCGTCGGGAAGACCGTTGGCGACCGGAAGGCAGCGACGGTGTGCAGTACCCGCAGTTCCTGCTCGGTGAGTCCGCCGAGCGCGTACTCCAGGACATGCGCCTTACGCTGCACCAGAGGTAGCGAGAACGGGTCGAACGCCGGGTTGGCCCGCCGCCAGGCGGCGAAATCACGAGGTGCCAGACGGAACCGGGCGACCTCACCGGCGAGTGCCCGGATGAGCAGCGGGTAGTTGCCGAATGTCGCGAACAGCTCGATGAGCTCCGCCCAACTGCCAGTGTTGCCCAAGGCGCGCCACAGGGTGACCGCGTCAGTGTCGGTCAGCCCACCGAGGAAATAGGCCTGCGCGCCGGGCACGGGTTCGGCCGTCACTGTCTGCAGGTCACGCGGAAACAGCCGGCTTGTGAGGAGGACCCGGCTCGCTCGCAGCCCGGCCAGCCGGCGCAGGAATACCCCGGTGCGCGGGTCCACGGTGATCCGCAGCCGGGACTGGCCGGTGAAGGACGCGGCCGCGCTCGGTGGCAGGCCCATCGCCCCGGCCACCCGATGCGCGGTCTGTTCGTCAAGGTCGTCGTCGGCAAGTCGGGACGCATCGGAGCGGCTGTAAGCGAGCAGGAGCCGTTCGACGCCGTCCAACACGACGAGGTACTGCTCGCGGTTGAGGATGTCGAGCAGTTCCTCCTCGCGCTCCGGTGCCCGCAGTGTCCGGAGTAGGACTTCTCATAGCCACCCGGGATCTCTCCATAGCGCAGCCCCAGCACCAGCACGTAGACATCGGCCCCATCCACCAGACTCAGGGACCGGCGCATCGCGTCAGCCGGGCTGGGCGGCAGATGCTCCATCATGACGGGGAAGAAGTCCTGCCGAAGACACGCGTCCAGCGCCTGCTGGCGGTGGACGAGCATGTCCTTGGTCGTGCTACTGATCATCGCCCGGTATAGCTCGGTCTTCCGCCCTCCTCACTGATGCCAGCGGTGCGACCCCAGAGCAGGGCACAAGTATCGCCTGACAGCTGCCCTCAGTGGCTGTACCGTTCACCCGTTGTCTAGCCCGCCCTTGAAAGGTTGCGTCAATCCAGCACTAGACTACCCTGGTGAAAACACGGGATGTGATCCGTAAGATCGCCCAGGAAGCCAGGCGTCGGGCATCGGGTGGGTCATGGCCCGTGAGGGCGCAAACCATCGATCTACAACCTCGACGGCCTCATGATCCCTATCGTCCGGCACCGCGAGACTGACGATCGGCTGGCGCGCACGGTATTCGAGGAGTGCGAGCCCAAGTTGGGGAAGGGGTGGTGGCAGTGACCACCTACCACGTCCGCGTGGAACGTGGTGACCGGTACTGGCTGGTCCACGTGGTCGAGCTAGATCGGTGGACTCAGGCTCGCACGCTGCGTGACGTCGAGCCGATGGCGCGAGATCTCGTCGCGACGATGGCTGGCGCAGCGCCCGATTCCTTTGACCTGGCCACTGACATCGCCCTACCTGACGAGGTCACCACGCACCTCAAACTGGCTGAGCAATTGCGTGAGCAGTCGCGCCAGCTCAGGCCAGTGCTGCGGCTGAAGTACGACAAGCCGCTCGGTTGCTGTCGGAGCAAGGCATGAGCATGCGCGACGCAGGCGCGGCTCTGGGAGTGTCCTACCAACGAGCCCACCTAGCTCATCTCGTCGTAGATCCCTGATCGTGCCCAGCCACCAGCACGGGCGCCAGGAGAAGCATCCCGTCAATGATCTCGCAACGCCGGCCGTCATCGGGCATCGCCTCCAGGTCGTGCACCGTGAACGGGCGACCCTCGGCGAGTCCGATCGGTTCGGTCATGGCCATCATGGTTCCCCTCCTTCCCGTCCGGGGCCAGTGTGCCGGGCAGCACCGACAGTTCCGCGAAACGCCGCTGGCTTGAAGCTTGTGCCCCAGATGCCCGCGATACCCTGTGCCCGGGCAGCGGTTGGGGAGATTCGGTGGGAACCATGCGGCGCGTAGTGATGTTGCTTGTCCTGGCGGTGTTGCTTGCCGCGTGCTCCGGGGGATCCATCGGACCGTTCGGCGGAAGCGCTCCCCCGCGTCCGCAGGCGCAGGTCAGCACCTTGCCGGGCGACAAGGCCGCGAACGTCAGCCCGACGATGCCCGTCTCGGTACGGGTCACCGGGGGCGTCCTGCTTCAGGTGGTGCTGACCAACCCGGAGGGCAAGGCCGTGGCCGGCACTCTGAGCGCGGACCGGCGCAGCTGGATCAGCTCGGAGTCACTGGGCTACGGGAAGACCTACACCTGGAACGGCAGCGCGGCCGGCCCTGATCATCTGTCCGTGCCAGTCGCCGGCTCATTTACCACCGTCAAGCCCCAGCGGCAACTCCATGCCACGCTGAACATCGGCGACGGCGACACTGTCGGCATCGCCGCCCCGATCATCCTGCAGTTTGACGGCCACGTGTCCGACAAGGCCGCCGCGGAGCGGGCGCTGCAGGTGCAAGCTTCCGTGCCCACCGTGGGATCGTGGGCCTGGCTGCCCGACGACAACGGCGGCTCCCGGGCGCACTACCGGCCCGAGGACTACTGGCAGCCCGGTACCCACGTCAGCGTCACCGCCAAGCTCTACGGCGTGGCCCTCGGCAATGGTTCCTACGGCAGGGAAGACATCAGCACAAAGTTCACGATCGGTCGCTCCCAGATTGTCAAGGCCGACGTCAACAGCCACCGCATGATTGTCATCCGGGACGGCCAGGAAGTGATGAACTTCCCGGCCAGCTACGGGCTGTCCTCAGACCCGCAGCGCAACACGACCAACGGCATCCACGTGGTGATGAACAAGTCTCAAAAAGTGCTGATGTCCAACCCCGCTTACGGCTATGTCAACGTTCCCGAGTATTGGGCGGTGCGGATCTCCAATAATGGCGAGTTTATCCACGCCAATCCGGAGACCACCGGCGTGCAGGGCTCGTCGAACGTCACCCACGGCTGCGTGAACCTGTCCACCGCAAACGCCCAGGAATACTTCAACAGCTCGATCTTCGGAGACCCCGTCGAGGTCACCAACAGCCCCACCCCGCTGACCGGGGCCGACGGCGACATCTACGACTGGACCGTGCCATGGGACGCCTGGCAAGCGATGTCAGCCCTGCATTCATGATCACGAAAGCAGTCGGGGCGTTCGGCCGACTCGTGTAGAGTCGGCCAGCCGCAAGGTGGCATCCCCCGGCGCCTAGGCTCGGCGCCCAAGCGGTCGAGCTCGGGAGTTGACGTGACAATAGATGACAGACCCGCGGTTCAGGGTCGTACGCTGTTCGGTCAGGCAACCCGGTTCGTCGTGGTCGGCCTCCTGGCAGCGGTGGTTGACCTGAGCATCTACCACCTTGGCCTCCACCTCGGGCTGTGGATACATCTAGCCCGAGCGATCAGCTTCATCTGCGGAACTACCACAGCTTACGCCCTGAACCGTAGGTGGGCGTTCCAAGCTACTGGCGGCGCACGGCAGTCGACTCACTTCGCACTCTTGTACGGGACGACCTTCTTCCTCATCTTAGGTATTAATGCGGTGGCTCTGAGGATGCTCCCAGCGGCCACCTGGACCACGACGTTGGCATGGTTGATATCCCAAGGATTTGGAACGATCTGGAATTTTCTGATGCTGCGTGCCGTGGTCTTCCGTCGCCGATAAGGACGCCGGATCGCCGGGGCATGTCGCAGGAGGTGATCGCCGGGCTGCTTGCGCGGTCGCGCCGAGACTCCCCGGTCCCAATCGCCGCCAGATGCGAGGGATGGCCTACCGCGCGGGTCTCCCGGTGTAGCCCGTCAGGGTGATCTTCCGTTGATCTCTCAGCGCTCAACCCTCTCGGTTGCTCAGACCTCTACTGTAGTCAACCGTGACCGACGTACCCGAGACGCTGCACTCACAGCGCGAGCGTGGCCGAATGACGGCGCAGGGCCGCTGTACCGACGACGACAGCGACTGCACACTGCTGGTGATTCATGAAGCGGGTGGCTCCTGGGCGATTCACGGCCTGGGTGCGCCCGGGGTGCGGCTGCGGCAGGCCGAGATGGTCGCCCTGGCCGAGAAGATCCTGGCACGTGCCCGGTGAGCTGAGACCTGCGCTCGAAAGCCGACCGCGACAAGTCGGGGTTCACGCCAGCTGCTTCCCGTTCCCTGGCCGTGGCGAGGTCTCCTCCAGCGTGGCGCGCAACGTAGCGTCGGAGTCCAGCACCCGCTGGGCCAGTTCTTGCTGGAAGGTCACCATCCGTTGCGCGAGCGCCGGGTCCGAGGCGGCCAGCATGCGGACCGCGAGCAACCCGGCGTTGCGCGCCCCGCCGACCGACACCGTCGCGACCGGCACTCCAGCGGGCATCTGCACGATGGACAACAGCGAGTCGAGCCCGTCCAGGTGCGCCAGTGGTATCGGCACCCCGATCACCGGCAGCACCGTCGCCGAGGCCACCATCCCGGGCAGGTGCGCCGCTCCACCCGCTCCAGCGATGATCACCCTCAACCCCCGGCTCGCGGCGTCGCGGGCATAGTCGAGCATCCGGGCGGGGGTGCGGTGGGCGGAGACCACCGACACCTCGTGGGGCACATCGAACTCGTCGAGGGCCTGCGCGGCGGCACGCATCACCGGCCAGTCCGAGTCGCTCCCCATGATCACACCAACCAGGCTCACGCCGTCTCCCGTCCCTACCCGTGCACCGGGTAGCCGTCCGGCCAGCTCCCGGTGGCCAGGAAGGCCGCCGAGGCAACCGCCACCCCGCGCACCGACGCCAGCTGCGCACCACACACCGTGACGTGCCCGATCTTGCGTCCGGGCCGCTCCGGCTTCGCGTACAGGTGCACCTTCGCCTGCGGGTAACGGGCCATCAGGTGGTGCAGTCGCTCGTCCACACCCATCATGGGCGGGGTGCCGGCGCCCAGCACGTTGGCCATCACGCACGCCGGGACACGTGGGGCGGTGGCCCCCAACGGATAATCCAGCACCGCACGCAGATGCTGCTCGAACTGGGACGTCTCGGCACCCTCGATGGTCCAGTGCCCGCTGTTGTGCGGCCGCATCGCCAACTCATTCACCAGTAACTGCCCATGAGGCATCTCGAACAGCTCGACGGCCAGTACGCCGACCACCCCCAGCTCCCCCGCCACCTGCAGTGCCAGCTGCTGGCCAGCTTGCGCGAGCTCGGTGTCCAGGCCGGGTGCCGGGGCGAGCACCTCGACACAGATCCCGTCCCGCTGCACCGTCTGCACCACCGGCCACGCCGCGCCCTGCCCGAACGGCGAGCGGGCCACCAGCGCAGCCAGTTCCCTGCGCATCGCCACGCATTGCTCGACCAGCAACGGGGTGCCCGCAGCGAGCAGCTCCGCCACCACCCGGCGCGCGCCGGTGGGGGTGGTGAGCATCCACAGACCGCGTCCGTCATAGCCACCGCGAGCCGCCTTGAGGACACACGGCCAGCCATACTCGGCGCCGAACAACACGGCGTCCTGCGGCCGGGTCACCTCGCGAAACGGTGGGACCGGCACGCCTAGCCCGGCCAGCGCCTGGCGCATCACCAACTTGTCCTGGGCATGACGCAGCGCGTCCGGGCCCGGGTACACTCGCACTCCCTCGGCGGCCAGCGCCCGGAGGTGCTCGGTGGGGACGTGCTCATGGTCGAAGGTGAGCACGTCGCAGCCCACCGCGAACCGGCGCAGCACGGCTAGTTCGTCGTGCGGGCCAAGGACTACATCGGAAGCCACCAGCGCCGCTGGCTCATCCGGGCCGGTGGCCAGCACCCGCAGAGACTGACCAAGCGCCACAGCGGCCTGGTGGGTCATCCGGGCCAGTTGCCCGGCTCCCACCATGCCGACGACGGGCAAGCCGGTACGGGAGTCCACGAGCCAGTGACCTTATCGGGAATCCTCCGGGTTGGTGACCAACCCTCGGACGGTGTCGGGTGTATCAGCGGGCCTTCGTGACGGCTCTGTTACAGGGACGCCACGCCGCTACCTGTGAGGAAGAGCTATGACGGTTGCTTGTGGACTCGCCCAGCGGACCCGGATCCGCGCCTTTCGGGCTCGGCAGTATGTGTTGATCATCGCCGAGGGCGAGCTGCCCACGCCCGGCTTCGACGTCGAGATCACCCAGAGCCCGATGACAATCTTTCCTCCGCAGTTCACCGTGCAACGCTGCGCGCGACCGGGCATCTGGCCCCAGCGCGGCACTCCCTACCGCGACGCCACAACGGTCCGCTTCCCCGAGGACCAGCCCACAGTGACGGTTCATCACGCCGATGGCACCGACCAGGTTGACATCGAAAAGTGCGGCGAGGAGCTTTCCTTCTACCTACGAGCCGTCGGCGACAACGCCGACCGGCCGTGCCCGCAGGGCACCGACGAGGCCACCGGGTTTTCGAAGAAACTCAGTTTCGAGGAAGCGTTCGCCAACGCGCGGGCCAACCTTCCGCCAGTGCGGTCCCCCGTCGTAGACTCGTTGGAGCGGATCCAGGTAGTCGAGATCGGTGCCCTGTTCGGCGGCATTGCCGGCTTCCGCGACATGTTCGTCCGTATCTGCCGCACCCACGACTGAGTACCCTCATACGGTTCGTACACTGCGCGGGTGTCCATGGTCGACGCGGTGCTCATCCGGATCCCGCAGCCCTACCGCGATATCGCGGTCCGGCATCGCGAACTGGTGAAGTTCGCCCTCGTCGGGGGGATCACCTACATCGTGGACATCACGCTGTTCACGCTGCTCAAGACGACGGTGCTGCTGCCCAAGCCGGTTACCGCCAAGATCGTCGCCGTGCTGGTGGCGACGATCGTGTCCTACGTGCTCAACCGGGAGTGGTCCTTCCGCACCCGGGGCGGCCGGGAACGGCGCCACGAGGCCGCACTGTTCTTCCTGGTCTGTGGCATCGGGCTGGTGATCAACGCAACCCCACTGTGGATCTCACGATACATGCTGGACCTGCAAGTCCCCCAGGTCAGCCTGCTCGCCCAGGAGGCCGCCGACTTCGCCAGCGCCAACGTGATCGGGACGCTGCTGGCGATGACGTTCCGGTGGTGGGCTTTCCGGCGATACGTCTTCCCCGATCAGAACGTACGCCGCCAGCTGCCGGTGGGCTGACAGGCTGATTAGCGCACCACGCCGCCGGTACCCGGGCGCGGCGCGTCGGCGAGTTCCTCGCTCCGCGGTACCCGCAGGTAGACGGCGAACCTGGCAGGCCGCGCGGAGCTGAGCTCAAGACGTCCCCCGTCGGCCTCGACCAGCGCCCTGGCCAGTGCCAGCCCGACGCCGGTCGAGGACGCCCCCGAGATCCCACGGTCGAAGACGTGCGGGGCCAGCTCCTCGGGCACCCCCTCGCCGCGGTCGGTCACCTCCACCACGACCATCTGGTCTGGTCCCACTCCGGTCCACCTCGCGGACAGCGTCACCACGCCGGCGCCGTGCCGCAGCGCATTGTCGATCAGCACCCCGAGCGCCTCGCGCAGCCGGCCGGGCGTGACCCGGGCGACCAGCCCGTCGGCTACCCGCAGCCGCAGCGGCCGGCGGCCGGCGTCGGCCTGAGGCTGCCAGTCGGCGACCACCTCGCCGAGCAGCTCGGCCAGCTCCACCGGCTCCGCGGTGGCGGCCCGAGCCTCCTCGGTGGCCCGCAGCAGATCGTCGAGCACCGCACCGAGCCGCTCGGCTTGCTCCAGCGCCGCCTCGGCCTCCGCGGCGATATGGGGGTTGGGGTACGCGGCCAGCTCATCCAGTCGCAGCTGCAGCGCGGTCAGCCGGCTACGCAGCTGATGTGACACGTCGCCGACGAGGTCCCGCTCCCGGGCGATGAGCTCGGCCAGCGCGGCCGCGGAGGTGTCCAGCCGATCTGCGACCTGATCGAGCTCTGAGATGCCGTACCTGGCCGGCGCGAGGCGGAAGTCCCCCGTCCCCAGCCGGGCGGCCCGGTCGGCGATGTCCTGCAGTGGCCCTGCCAGCCGCCGGGCAATGACGGTGGCGATAGCTGCGCCAATCCCCACCGACAACCCCACAAGGAGGCAGACCAGCGCGAGGGCGCGCAGCTGATCAGCCCGCGTGGTGTGTCCCGCCAGCCGCCAGGAGGCGAACGCCAGTGGTCCGCCCAGCATCAGCCCGGCGATCGCCACCGCGATCAGCGTGGACTGCAGAATCCTCCACCGCACGACGGAACGCTACGCTGGTTAGCGGGCTTTTCTACAGCGCGTCGAAGCGGAATCCGACCCCCCGAACGGTGGCAATCCGACTGCTGCCAATCTTGCGGCGTAGCCATGACATGTGCATATCCAACGTCTTGGAGTTCTTGAGCTCAAGGTCCTTCCACACCTCGCGCAGGATCTCCTCCCGGCTGACCACCTGTCCCGGCCGGGAGATCAGGACCCGCAGCAGCTCGAACTCCTTGTTCGCCAGCGCGACCTCGGCGCCCTCGATGAGCACCCGGTGGCCGGCGAGGTCCATCCGCACCCCACCCACCTCCAGCGCGTCCGGCGCGCTGCGGCGCAGCAAAGCGCGCACCCTGGCCAGCAGTTCGGCCAACCGGAATGGCTTGGCCACGTAGTCGTCGGCGCCCGCGTCCAACCCGACGACGAAGTCCACCTCGTCAGCGCGGGCGGTGAGCATCAGAACTGGGACGTCAGGGCGCACTCGACGCAACCGGCGGCAGACGTCCAGACCATCCATCCCCGGCAGCCCAAGGTCGAGCACCAGCAGGTTGACCTCGGGGTGCTTGGCGCGGGCCAGCGCGGTGTGGCCGTCACTGACCACCACCACCTCGTGGCCCTCGCGCTGCAGGGCCCGGGACAGCGGCTCGGCGATGCCGGCGTCGTCCTCGACAAGCAGGACAGTGGACATGCCAATCAGACTAGGACGGCGTGGCAGCCTGTGCTCGTGCCCGTGAGTGGCGATACGAGCTATCGCACCAATCGCCACTCACAAGACTGTGTGGGTACTCCGGGTGACGGTGATCTGCGACCGGTCCGGGGTGGTTCCCCTCGGCTGCCCAGGAGCGAAATGCCGCCTCGACCTCGGCCCACAGACGGCCCTGCGTGCCGATGGCCCATCTGACGTCGTGGTTCTCGACGACGCGCCAGGGCTTCAGGGTGGTGCGTGTACGTCGAGGGCGGCGAGCATGCTCAGCACCAGTTCTGGCTTACTGGCCGAACTGGTGCACAGCTCGCCACCGGTGTCCGGCCACCTGGTCTTGCCGTCATCGACTGGATCAGGATCGGCACATCGCGGTAAGCCGCCTGGCGCCATTGGCCGGGATCGTCGTCACGGCTGAGCGGCTGCGGCCTGCCCTGGTCATCGTCCACCCACGGTGTAGCATCTAATCCTATGTGGAGGACGTACCGGTTGAAAACCGTCGTGGGCCGCCGAATGGCGGGTTCCTGCGGCCGTCGCATGTCCTGATCGGACTATGGGAGAGGCCCCATGGATGCCTCTCCGACGGGGTGACGGCAGCCGGGCCGGAAGGGTTACGAATGGGTCGCTATTTCGTGACGACGGCAATCCCCTACGTAAACGGGAAACCGCATGTGGGACATGCCCTTGAGCTAGTCGAGACGGATGTGCTGGCACGGCACCGTCGTCAGCGTGGGGACGAGGTCCACTTCCAGACCGGCACCGACGACAACGCACTGAAAAATGTACAAGGCGCCGAAGCGGAAGGCATCAGTCCGCAAGAGTACGTGGAGCGGGTCGCTGGCCGGTTTCTCGCCTTGCGAGAGAGCCTGAATTTGTCATTCGACGACTTTATCAAGACCAGTTCCGACTCGCGACATACCCCGGGTGTACATCAGTTGTGGAACGCTTGCGCCGAGAAGGGGGATTTCTATCGTAAGAGCTACAGCGGCTTGTACTGCGTCGGCTGCGAAACCTTCTACGCCGAAGACGAGCTGCTAGGCGGACGGTGCCCCGAGCACGGCACGGTGCCCGACCTAGTCGAGGAGAACAACTGGTTCTTCCGGCTCAGTCGCTACCAGGAGCAGCTTCACCACCTGATCGCCAGCGATACCCTGCGAATCGAACCGGCATCCCGCAAACGCGAGGTGCTGTCATTCATCGAAACCGGCCTGGAAGACTTCAGCGCGTCTCGGAGCATGGCTCGCGCACGCGGCTGGGGCGTTCCGGTGCCTGGCGACCCAGACCAGGTGATCTACGTATGGTTCGACGCACTCGGTAACTACATCACCGCTCCCGGCTACGGCACCGACGAAGCGAGCTTTCACTACTGGTGGGAGGAGAGCAATACTCGCGTACATGTTATCGGTAAGGGAATCATTCGCTTCCACGCTGTGTATTGGCCGGCGATGCTACTCTCCGCCGGTGTTCGATTGCCCGACACGATCTTCGTCCACGAGTACCTCACCGCCGGTGGGCAAAAAATCAGCAAGTCTGCGGGCAACGCCGATGACCCAGCTGACATCGCTACGCAATACGGCACTGAGGCACTGCGGTGGTGGATGCTGCGCGACGTGGCTCGCGCCGGAGACACCGATTACACCGCCGAACGGCTCATCGCCCGCTCCAATGAAGACCTCGCGAACAACCTCGGTAATCTCGTCAACCGCACCGTGTCGATGGTCAACCGCTACCGCGACGGCTTCATCCCCGATGGTACTGACGAGAACCCAGCGGCGGACATGCTTCGCCTCGCACGATCTGACGCCGCAGCCAGGATCGACCAGTCACTGGCTGACTTCGACTTTCGCCGGGCTGTCGAAGCCGTCATCCGCATCGGCGACGAGGGAAACCGCTACGTCGAAGCAGTTCGCCCCTGGGACCTAGCCAAAGCTGAACGCAAAGACAACGCGGAACCCACAGCACTGGACACCGTGCTCGCCGAACTCGTCGCCACGTGCCGCGACATCGCCGAACATCTCCAACCGTTTCTGCCCACAGCCGCTGACCGCATCACCGAACAATGCGGTAACAATGGCCCTAGGGTCGCCCACCCCAGCCCCGTCTTCCCGCGTCTAGGATCGCCCACTACCGAAGTGTCAACCGAATCGGACCCTGGAGTTAAGCGAGCATGGCGAGATACCTGATCACGAGTGCCCTTCCGTACATCAACGGCATCAAGCACTTGGGCAATCTCGTGGGCTCCATGCTTCCTGCCGACGTCTACGCGCGGTACCTGCGCCAGCGGGGCCACGACGTCCTCTACATCTGCGCGACCGACGAGCACGGCACACCGGCTGAGCTGGCCGCCTCGGCGGCGGAACTGCCAGTAGCCGAGTTCTGCCGCGAGCAGCACGAACTTCAGGCTGCGGTGTACACGGGCTTCGAACTGTCGTTCGACCACTTCGGGCGTAGCTCCTCGCCGCAGAACCACGAACTCACCCAGCACTTCGGCCACCGACTCTACGACAACGGCTTCATCGAGGAACGGGTCGTCAAGCAGTTCTACTCCCCGGTGGACGGGAGGTTCCTGCCGGATCGGTACGTCGTCGGGACCTGTCCGTACTGCGGGTATGCGGCCGCGCGTGGTGACCAGTGCGAGAATTGTACCCGCCTGCTCGACCCGATCGACCTCATCGAGCCGCGCTCCGCGGTCAGTGGCAGCCGCGAGCTGGAGGTTCGCGACAGCAGGCACCTGTTCTTCCTGCAATCGAAGCTGACGGGTGAGCTACGGGACTGGATCGAGTCCCGTCAGGGCTGGCCGACGCTGACCACCTCAATCGCCTTGAAATGGCTCAACGAGGGGCTCGGAGATCGGGGAATCACCCGCGACCTGGAATGGGGCGTACCGGTTGACTGCGACGGCTTCGAATGCAAAGTCTACTACGTGTGGTTCGACGCCCCTATCGAGTACATCGGCGCCACCAAGGAATGGGCCGATATCGACCCCGAGTGCCGAGACTGGAAGTCCTGGTGGTATGACGCCGACGAGGTAAACTACGTGCAGTTCATGGCAAAGGACAACATCCCTTTTCACACGATCATGTTCCCCGGGATGATCATGGGGACTCGTGAGCCGTGGAAGCTCGCCGACCACATCAAGGGCTTCAATTGGTTGAACTACTACGGCGGAAAGTTCTCCACCAGCCGCCAGTACGGCATCTTCATGGACGCCGCTCTTGATCTGCTGCCAGCTGACTACTGGCGGTATTTCCTCATCGCAAACGCGCCTGAGTCCGACGACGCCAGCTTCACGTGGGAGCTTTTCTCGGCGCAGGTCAATAAAGATCTCGCCGATACTCTGGGGAATTTTGTCAACAGGATCCTGACTTTCAGTGCCAAACGGTTCGGTGATCAGGTTCCTGAGGGTGGCTCCGCTGGTGAGCCCGAGCGGCTGCTGGGTGAGCAGATAGCTGCGCTGCTCCACGAGTACGAGGCGCAGTTGCAGGGTTTGCAGTTCCGGAAGGCCGCGCAGCAGCTTCGGGCGCTGTGGAGCGCCGCCAACGTCTACCTGGAGCAGAAAGCACCGTGGCTGCAAATCCGCGAAGATCCAGCGGCAGCGGCCGTGACTCTGCGCACCGGAATGAATCTGATCTACCTGTTTGGACTCATCTCCGAACCGGTGATCCCCGCCGCGGCCAGAACCTTGCAGCAGGTCTGGGACGGTCAGGACGTCGCGTGTGGGTCAACCTGGTGGCCCGACGCGGAGGCGGTGAGACGGCTGGACTGGTTGGCCTCGGGACGACCGTTCCAGGTGCCACCGGTCCTCTTCCGAAAGGTCACCGACGATGACGTCGCCGCCTGGCGGGAACGATTCGGCGCAGAGCCAACGTCCTGAATCTCAGTCTGGTCGGGCACTACTGCGGGTGAGAAAGTCGGTGATCCGGTCATCCA
>CAWGJH010000015.1:0-18776 GCA_963822695.1 uncultured Actinomycetota bacterium | reverse complement strand
ACGCCGTCTCAACTGCCCGCGCGCTGAGCCACACGTTTCGCTGATGATGGCTCCTCCGTTGCCACCGAAGGAGAAGCCCAGGATGCCCCCCGCGACCCACATCGCACCATCCGCCAGGGAGGTACAGCACAGTGCATCTCGATCCGCCGGGAGCCCCGACCGTTCCTCGACCTCAGTGGTTCTTCTGGCTGCCTCTCGACGGTCAGCGCCATGCAGCCCGGATCCACGACCGACATCTGCCCTCCGGCAAACTGATCACCACACTCTGCGGGCGGCAACTGACGCGAATCCGAGTGACCGACACCGAGTGGCTATGGCCAAGCTGCCTTGAATGCTGGTCCGCCGCCGAGGCGCGCGTCGGGCTGCGATCATGAACCTCACACCGCGAGACACCCGATCCGCTGAAACCCTTGCCGACGCGGTGAGCCTCGGGTAACGATATGCGCATGCGGCGCGCTGAACTCGAGCAGTTCTGGCCGAGCCGGCGCACGCACGCGTTCGATCAGTTCTGTAGCTAGGCCGCGCGTTGACGCATGGCCTCCCCGCCCCGCGCGGCCGATTCCCGGTGCCCATTCATCCCCTCGCACACCAGGAGTATGTGTGTCCGTCACCGATGAACTGCTCGCCAACAACGCCCGCTACACCGAGACCTTCCGCGGGCCGCTGCCGCTGCCGCCTGCCAAGCACGTCGCCGTCGTGGCCTGCATGGACGCCCGCCTGGACGTCTACCGCATCCTGGGCCTGAACGAGGGCGAGGCGCACGTCATCCGCAACGCCGGAGGCGTGATCACCGACGACGAGATCCGCTCGCTGGCGATCAGCCAACGGCTGCTCGGCACCCAGGAGATCATCCTCATCCACCACACCGACTGCGGAATGCTCACCTTCACCGACGATGAGTTCAAGAGGTCCATCCAGGACGACACCGGAATTAAGCCGGCGTGGGCCGCCGAGGCCTTCCCGGACCTCGACGAGGACATCCGGCAGTCGATTGCCCGGATCAAGGCCAACCCGTTCGTGCCGAACAAGCACTCCATCCGCGGGTTCGTCTTCGACGTGGCGACCGGCAAGCTCAACGAGGTCGTGTGAGCTGAGCAACCCCGCGAGCCCCGCTGGCACCGCACCAGCGGGGCTCGCGGCCACTCAACTGCTCAGTGCTTGGACTACCCGGGATGGGGAGGGTCTGCCGAGCTGACCGGCCATCCATACGCTGGTGCGCACCAGGGCGTCAAGGTCGACCCCGTGCTCGATACCGAGCCCGTCCAGCATCCACACCAGATCTTCGGTGGCCAGGTTGCCGGTGGCCGACTCGGCGTAGGGGCAGCCCCCGAGCCCACCAGCCGAGGCATCCACGCAGCTCACCCCGGCGCACAGCGCGGCAAAGGTGTTGGACAGCGCCTGCCCGTAGGTGTCGTGGAAGTGCACCGCGAGGGCGCCAATCCCGACGCCGGCCCGGATGAACCCGTCCAGCAATGTGACAACGTGACCCGGGGTGGCCACCCCGATGGTGTCGCCCAGACAGAGCTGGTCACAG
The DNA here is from genome assembly GCA_963822695.1 of uncultured Actinomycetota bacterium. Classification (GTDB taxonomy): domain Bacteria; phylum Actinomycetota; class Actinomycetes; order Mycobacteriales; family Pseudonocardiaceae. The sequence goes on along the minus strand of CAWGJH010000015.1, from coordinate 17,242 downwards.
CCCAGGTCAAGTAGCCTCCGCCCGACGCCGACGACCTGCTCGACCGGCACGGCACCCTCCCACGGATCGCCAAAGCACATCGAGACGTATCCGCGCACCCCGAGACCGCTCGCCTTCGCCCGGCGCAGCACCGGTGCGAACATCGTGAACTGTGCGTCGAAGTCGCGATTGAGGTTGCGCTGGGCAAAGCTCTCGGTGGCCGAAGCGAAGATCGCAATCTCGGTGACGCCGGCCGCCAACGCCCGATCCAGCCCCCGCTCGTTGGGCACCAGCACGGGGTAGCGCACCCCGTCGCGAGGCGTGAGCAGCCCGAGCAGTTCCGTGGCGTCGGCCAGTTGCGGCACCCAGCGCGGGTGCCCGAAGCTGGTCGCCTCCAGAACCCGCAGCCCTGCCGTGGCCAGCCGGTCCAGGAACTCGGCCTTGACCTCGACTCCGACCACCGCCGACTCGTTCTGCAAGCCGTCGCGCGCCCCAACCTCCCAGATCATCACCCACGCAGGCAGCCCGGCCGCCGGATGACGGTCGGGTAAGCCGACATGCCTGGCGGTCATGTGGGCGCCGGTCCCGGGTTCACCTCGTAGCCCGGGTTCACCTCGTAGTACAGCAGCGAGTGCACCCGCTCGACCTGGGGAATGTCGTCGAACTCCAGCGGCTCATCGGAGGCCGACTCGACAATCAGCGTGCCGCAGCCCAGGATCCGGTCGATGAAGGAATGCCGGAACTGTACACTGTTGATCCGGTTGATCGGAATGTCGATGCCGCTGCGGGACAGGATGCCCTCCCGGACCAGCACCCGCCTGGTAGTGAGCACGAAATGCGTGGTGCGCCAGCGCAGCAGCGGCGTCACGGTCAGCCACAGCACACCGAGACCACCGAGCACGGCCAGCGCGATCCACCCGTAGAACCGCCAGGGCTGCCCGGTGACCCACCCGGCGGCATAGGAGCCGAGCCCCACGATGATCAGGAAGGCCAGCACTGGCAGCACCAGCATCTTCCAGTGCGGATGCTTGTGGACCACCACCCGCTCGTCGCCCCGGAGCAGGCCATCTGGGTAGGGCAAGACTCCTCCTCGTCGTTACTGATCACGGTACCGCTGCGGGGGCGGCGCGGCGGGCCGGTACAGTCCGGCGGCGCGCAGGGGCTGGCCGGTGTGTGATTTGCCGGCTCAGCCGGCGGTATGGCCGCACGAGTGGTGGCCACGATCATGGAGGCGAAGGACGTTGCTGCTCGGCAGTGCTTTATCGGTGTTGACCTTGATCGGGCTTCTCGCACTACTCACCTTCGCCGCCACCGGGCGTTCCCGGTTGTTGAACCGGCGGTGGCAGGCCGCCGAGCAGGAAGGACACCGGCGCGCCAAGCAACGTCTGCAGGAGGTCTTGCAGACCGTGCCGGGCGCGGAGTTGGTCGTGGTACAGCGGGTCGTCTCCGCGTCGCTGCGAGGCACCCGGGCGGTCGTGCTCTGGACGGCCACCGGAACCGTGCAGGAGCTGTGGTTTCCCCGAGCAGGCCTGCGGGCCGGGGACTCCCTCGCCATCGCCGGCGCGGACCCCTCGACCGGCCAGGTGGACGTGAAAAACGTGCTCACGCGGACGGCGGCGGATCCCGTCGCAGAAAGTTGAGATCAATCATGCGTAACCCGACCCCAGACTTTGCCGGGATGGACCCGAGCCAGGCAGGCCGGGCCCTGATCGGGTGGGCCGAGCAGCTTCAACACAAGGCACAGACCTATCGCAGCCTGCACCAGCAGATGTCCCAGCTCACGGTCACCGAGACCTCGGCGGACGGCATGGTTCGGGTAAGCGTGGACGCCCAGGGCATGCCCACCGAGATGACCCTCACCGATCGGGCCCGGGGAGCGGACCCGGCCCGATTGTCCGCAGAGTTGATGACGTGCCTGCGGCGGGCGCAGCGCACCCTGGCCTCCCAGGTACAGGACCTCGTGACGGCGTCGGTCCAGGACAGTCGCGACGATGCGGTGTGACTCTGACAATCTCCGCCCGCACCGCTTGTCGCGGTCGGAAGTCATCCGGTTCAAGGATAGCGATCGCCTCAAGCATGAATGAGCCTTCCAACGGCGCTAAGCTATCAATCGACGGCACGGTGACGAGCGCCACGCGGAAATCCAGGCTCGGCAGCAACTCAACGAGGGTCGGCGTCAACGTCGAGGGCAAGTTGCTCACTAAAACATCGATGCGCACGGTGGGCAAGGCGGCTAAGGCGTCACCCTGGATGATCTGAGCGTGCGGGAGCCGCTTCCGCAAATGCGGAGTCAGGCCAGCGTCGTACTCAATGACCGTCAGACTGTGGCAGGCTGGTACGTGCTCGGCTACTGTCCCGATGCCCGCGCCCACCTCCACCACGTGGTCGGTCGGCTGGATGCCTGCTGCCTCGATCAGCAGCGCGAGCTTGGCCGGGTTGCTGAGAAAATGCTGGTCGAGATCAGGATTGGTCTCGATGTTCAGCTCGTCGTCACCAGGCACGGCGCTCCCCTCTGGTAGGGGGCGCCAGTGGCGCTAACGAACATGCGTCACGTCACCCACCGACAGTGCCCGCCGCTGCTCTCCGGACAGCACCACCAACCGACCCTCGGTGTCGATCTCAACCGCGGTGCCGGTGAGTTCGGACCGCCCCGGTAGCTCCACCCGGACCTGCTCGCCCAGGGTCGCGCAGCGTTGCTGGTAGGCCTCCCGCAGACCGGAGGCGACCGGATCGCCCTCATGCTCGCACCACTGCCGCAGCTCGGTGTCCAGGGCGCGCAGCAGCGCGCGCAGCAGCGGGTCGCGGTCGGTGCAGGCAGCCTGCTCGATGGCCAACGAGGTCGCGCCGGGCACTGGCAGCTCCTCAGGCCGCAGCGTCACGTTGAGCCCGATGCCCACCACCACCGCAGGACTGCTGTTCGAGGATGGGGGCACCACCTCGGCGAGGATCCCGGCCGCCTTGCGCCGGTGGGAGCCCAGCAGCAGGTCGTTGGGCCATTTCAGCACTGCGGACAGCTCGCCCACCGTGCTGACGGTCCGGCCCAGCGCCACCCCCACCAGCAGCGGTAACCAGCTCCAGCGGGCCTGCGGCACCTCGGTGGGCCGCAGCAGCACCGACAGCGCCAGCCCCGACCGGGCGGGGGCGACCCAGCTGCGCGCGGCCCGTCCCCGCCCGGCGGTCTGGTGCTCGGCGACCAGCACGGTGCGATCCGGTGCCCCGTGCCGGGCCGCAGTGGCCAGCGCGGTGTTCGTCGAGGGCACCGACGCGCGGACGTCCAACACCGCATAGGGCCCAGCCGGCACCACCAGAGCCCGGCGCAACGCTTCCTGGTGCAGCGGCGGTCGCTCACGATCAGACCACACGATCTCCAGACGTTACCTTTAGGGTCAGGCGTCATGAGCAGCGCCACCGGGCCTGTCGACGGGCCGGATATCCACACCACTGCGGGCAAGCTTGCCGATCTGCTACGCCGCCACGACGAGGCGGTGCACGCAGGGTCCGCCCGCGCCGTAGCGCGCCAGCACGCCAAGGGCCGCAAGACCGCCCGAGAACGGATCGACCTGCTGCTGGACGCCGGATCATTCATCGAGCTTGACGAGCTGGCTCGGCACCGCAGCACCAACTTCGGCCAGACGACCAACCGACCCTACGGCGACGGCGTGGTCACTGGTTACGGCACCATCGACAACCGGCCAGTGTGCGTGTTCAGCCAGGACGCCACCATCTTCGGCGGCAGCCTCGGCGAGGTGTACGGCGAGAAGATCGTCAAGGTGATGGACCTGGCGATGCGGACCGGCTGCCCGATCATTGGGATCAACGAGGGCGGCGGCGCCCGGATCCAGGAGGGCGTCGTCTCGCTGGCGCGCTACGGCGAGATCTTCCTGCGCAACACGCACGCCTCCGGGGTGATCCCGCAGATCTCGCTGATCATGGGCTCGTGCGCGGGTGGGCACGTCTACTCCCCCGCGCTGACCGACTTCACGGTGATGGTCGATCAGACGTCCACCATGTTCATCACCGGCCCGGACGTGATCAAGACGGTGACCGGCGAGGAGGTCGACTTCGAGGAGCTCGGCGGCGGGCGGACGCACAACACCAGATCGGGCAACGCACACTATCTCGGCACCGATGAGGACGACGCACTGTCCTACGTCAAGGAACTACTGTCGTTCCTGCCGTCGAACAACCTCTCCGAGCCACCGGTGTTCGACGCACCTGATCTGTCCCACGGTCCGGTGGCCGCCTCGCTCACCGACTCCGACCGGGAGCTGGACACGCTGATCCCGGACTCGGCGAAGGCGCCCTACGACATGCACGAGGTGATTGCCCGCGTCGTCGACGAGGGCGAATTCCTGGAGGTGCACCAGCTGTTCGCGCCCAATATCGTCACCGGTTTCGGCCGCGTCGAGGGCCACAGCGTCGGCATCGTGGCCAACCAGCCCACCCAGCTGGCGGGCTGCCTGGACATCGACGCCGCCGAAAAGGCCGCCCGGTTCGTGCGGACCTGCGACGCGTTCAACGTCCCGGTGCTCACCTTCGTTGACGTGCCCGGCTTCCTGCCCGGCACCGAGCAGGAGTGGAACGGCATCATCCGGCGCGGCGCCAAACTGATCTACGCCTACGCCGAGGCCACCGTGCCCAAGGTCACAGTAATCACCCGCAAGGCCTACGGCGGCGCCTACGACGTGATGGGCTCCAAACACCTCGGTGCGGACATCAACCTGGCCTGGCCCTCGGCGCAGATCGCCGTGATGGGCGCTTCCGGCGCGGCGAACATCCTGCATCGCAAGGAATTCGCCGCCGCGTCAGCCGAGGATGTGGAGATGCTGCGGGCGAGGCGGCAGCAGGAGTACGAGGACACCCTACTCAACCCCTACGTCGCAGCCGACCGGGGCTACGTCGACTCGGTGATCCCGCCCTGCTACACCCGCTCCTACGTAGCCCGCGCTCTGCGAATGCTCAAGGACAAGCGCCAGACCCTACCGCCGAAGAAGCATGGGAACATCCCCCTGTGAGTGGCAATGCGAGCGATAACTCGGGTTGCCACTCACAGGTTATCCACATCGTGCGGGGTGAGCCGTCGGACGAGGAGCTCGCCGCGCTGGTTGCGGTGCTCGCCGCGCTGGCGAACACTGCCGCTGCCGAGCGGCCAGCGCCGCGCAGCGCCTGGGCCGACCCGGCGCACCGGCTGCGCACTCCCCTACACCCCGGCCACATTAATTCACGTGCTCCACGTGTCATACTGTGGACATGAAGCGAAACCTCACGATCCAGCTTGACGCTGACCTCATCCGGCAGGCAAAGGTGATCGCCGCCGAGCGCGGTACGTCGGTCAGCGGCCTGGTGACTCAGCAGATCACCGAGCTGATCGAGGCGCGTGACCGGTACATCAGAGCACGGGAATCGGCGCTGGAGATGATGTCCGCAGCGACCGACCACGGTGGCCGCCGCTGGACTCGGGAAGAGCTGTACGGACAACGGCTCGACCGGTATGGCGCGTGAGCATTCCCTCGCCGCTCGGGGTCACGTTCGTCAACACCAACATCCTGATCTACTCACACGATACCCACGACGAAGCCAAGCACCGAGCTGCCGAGAACCTGCTCGCGCAGCTGTGGGCATCGGGACTCGGGATCCTGAGCACCCAAGTGCTGCAGGAGTTCTACAGCGCAGCGACGCGCAAGCTCCGACCACCACTGACGCCGACGCTGGCGCGCCACGTGGTGCGCGACTACAGCGAGTGGTGCCGCGTTGACACCGATCCGCTGCTCATCATCTCCGCTAGCCGGCTGTCCGAACAACACTCGATCAACTTCTGGGATGCGTTGATTATCGAGGCAGCGCTGCGCGCCGGCGCCACCGAGCTGGTCACTGAAGATCTGCACAATGATCGCCGGTTCGGCGAGTTGACGGTGCGCAACCCGTTCTGCGCCCGGTAAGCGCCATGTCCGTACAGTGTGTCGCCGTGCGCCTGGTCCTCGCGTCGGCATCCCCCGGCCGGCTCGCCATGCTCCGCGGTGCCGGGATCGATCCGGTGGTGCGGGTGTCCGGAGTGGACGAGGACGCGCTGGCTGCCACGCTGACCGATGCGACGCCAGCGGAGCTGGTCACCACGCTGGCCTGCGCGAAGGCCGACGCGGTCGCGGCGGACGTCGCCGCCGAGCACCCCGACGCGGTGATCGTCGGGTGCGACTCGATGCTGCACCTCGGTGGCGAGCTGATCGGCAAGCCCGGCTGCGCCGAGGCCGCGTTGCGGCGCTGGCAGGCGATAGCGGGCCGCACCGGAGAGCTGATCACCGGGCACGCCGTGGTACGCCTCGACCAGGGCGCGCGCACCGCGACCGCGCGCGGCGCGCAGACCACGGTCATCCGGTTGAGCACCCCGTCAGCGGAGGAGATCAAAGCCTACGTCGGCACCGGGGAACCGCTGCAGGTGGCCGGCGGGTTCACCCTGGACGGCCGGGGCGGCTGGTTCATCGACGGGATCGACGGCGACCCGTCCAGCGTGATCGGCATCAGCCTCCCGCTGACCCGGCGCCTGCTCGCCGAGGTCGGGGTGCCCGTGGTGTCGCTCTGGTCGTAACCCTGGGTACCGTCGCGGGCCCGCGGCCCTGTCTGGGACCCTGTCTGGGGGGCTTAGACTGCGGCGAATACGACCCGACCGCCGCGGAGGCACTGGTGCCGCAGCCCGATCCGCTAGGCCTGTGCAAGGTGCTTGTCGCCAACCGCGGGGAGATCGCCGTCCGGGTGATCCGGGCCTGCCGGGATGCCGGGGTGGCCAGTGTCGCCGTCTACGCGGACGACGATCGCGACGCTCCGTTCGTCACCCTGGCCGACGAGGCGTTCGCGCTGGGCGGCACCACCCCTGCGGACAGCTACCTCGACCAGGCCAAGTTGCTCGACGTCGCAACCCGCGCCGGCGCGGATTCGGTGCACCCCGGCTACGGGTTCCTCGCCGAGAACGCCGACTTCGCCCAGGCTGTGATCGACGCCAGGCTGACCTGGATCGGGCCCAGCCCGCAGGTGATCCGTGACCTCGGAGACAAGGTCACCGCCCGGCAGCTGGCCAGCAAGGCGGGAGCGCCGCTGGTGCCGGGTACCAGGGATCCCGTGTCCGGGCCGGATGAGGTGGTGGCCTTCGCCGCCGAGCACGGCCTGCCGGTGGCCATCAAGGCCGCCTTCGGCGGTGGCGGACGCGGCCTGAAAGTGGCCCGCACCATCGAGGAGATCCCCGAGCTGTTCGACTCCGCGGTGCGCGAAGCCGTCTCGGCCTTCGGACGTGGAGAATGCTTCGTGGAGCGCTACCTGGGCCAGCCGCGGCACGTCGAGGCCCAGGTGCTGGCCGACCAGCACGGCACCATCGTCGTGGTCGGCACCCGGGACTGCACCCTGCAGCGCCGGCATCAGAAGCTGGTGGAGGAGGCCCCGGCCCCGTTCCTGTCCGATGAGCAGCGGCGCACCATCCACGAGGCGGCCCGGGCGATCTGCGCCGAGGCGGGCTACACCGGCGCGGGCACCGTCGAGTTCCTGGTGGGTCCCGAGGGCACCATCTCCTTCCTCGAGGTGAACACCCGGCTGCAGGTGGAGCACCCGGTGTCGGAGGAGACCACCGGGCTGGACCTGGTGCGCGAGCAGTTGCGGATCGCGGCCGGTGAGCGACTGACCATCACCTCCGACCCACCACCGCGCGGCCACGCGATCGAGTTCCGGATCAACGCCGAGGACCCGACCCGGGGATTCCTGCCCATCCCGGGTGTCGTCACGGTGTTCGATCCACCGTCCGGGCCGGGCGTGCGACTGGACGCCGGGGTGCGCGCCGGCAGCGTCATCAGCGGTCAGTTCGACTCGATGCTGGCCAAGCTCATCGTCGTCGGCGCGGACCGTGAGCAGGCCCTGGCGCGGTCCCGGCGGGCTCTGGCCGAGTTCACCGTCGAGGGCCTGCCCACCGTCATCCCGTTCCACCGGGCGGTCGTGGACGACCCGGCCTTCGCCGCCACCGACGGCGAGCATTTCACGGTACACACCCGGTGGATCGAAACCCAGTTCTGCACGCAGCTCCAGCCCCACGGCGCCACGGCGCAGCCACCACCACTGGCGCCGCGGCAGATCGTGGTCGTGGAGGTCGGTGGCCGGCGCCTGGAGGTCTCGCTGCCTGGCGATCTGACCTTGAGAGGTGCCGCCGCAGGCAGGGCCAAACCCCGTCAGCGCAGCGGTGGCCGGGCGGCCGCGGTATCGGGCGAGGAGGTCATCGCACCCATGCAGGGCACCGTAGTCACAGTCGCGGTGTCCAATGGAGACCCGGTTGACACCGGTGACCTCATCGTGGTGCTCGAGGCGATGAAGATGGAGAACCCGGTCACCGCGCACAGGGCCGGCACCATCACCGGCCTCAGCGCGCAGGCCGGGACCTCGGTCACCCAGGGCACCGTCCTCTGCAAGATCACCGACTAGCCCCGCTCGAGCAGCGTCTCACATACATCGGTACGGAGGGCTGGCCACTCCCCTGCTCTCGCGGAGTGGCTCACCATCTCACGGGTCGAACAACAACCTGATGGAACTAACTTTCCGCTCTGCCGGATGATGTCGCGTCGGTTGGAACCGGTGCGAACCGATCCGTGGGTATCCAGCGATGCGGAGAATCCGGAACTGGGGACAGGCGTGGCAGACCATCATCGCGGGCTCGACCACAGTGGGCGCTCTCGCGGACTCCCCGGGAAGGGCCGATCGCTGGTCGCCCTGGACGGGCTGAACTTCTTCCTCGCCGACGTCCAGTCGGGGCTGGGTCCGTTCCTGGGTATCTACCTGCTGACCAAGCCGGGCTGGAACGCTGAGAGCATCGGCCTGGTCATGACGATCAGCGGCATCGCGGGCCTTGTCGTGCAGGCACCGACCGGCGCCCTCATCGACAACACGCGCCACAAGCGGGCTCTGGTCATCGGCGCTGCGGTGGGGGTGTCGGTCGGGGCCTTCATCGTGACCATCACCCCGAGCCTCCCCGTGGTTACGTCGGCCCAACTGGTGATCGGGGTGGCCGGTGCCATCTTCCCACCCGCGATCGCCGCGATCGCCTTAGGCCTAGTCGGGCCCCGGGGCTACACCTACCGCACCGGACGGATGCAAGCGTTCAACCACGCCGGCAACGTCATCGGCGCGGCGGTCGCAGGGATCGCCGGTTACCTCATCACGATCCGGGCCGGCTTCTGGTTGGCCAGTATCCTGGGTATCTTCGTGATCCTCGCGACGCTCGCGATCAACGGACGATTGATCGATCACGAGCTGGCCCGTGGCCTCCAGCCACAGGACGCCGGGAAGGACAAACCGTCCGGCTTCGCCGTACTGCTGCGGTGCCGACCGCTGCTGGTCCTCGCGGTCTCGGTCCTGCTGTTCCACCTGGCCAACGCCGCCATGCTGCCGATCATGGGCCAGAAGCTCGCGCTCGGCAACGCTGGCCGGGGAACGTTGTTCCAGGCCGCGCTGATCATCGTGGCCCAGCTGGTGATGATCCCGATGGCGATCCTGGTCGGGCGGCGGGCGGACCGGTGGGGACGCAAGGTCATCTTCCTGGCCGCCTTCGTCGCCCTACCGCTGCGCGGTGTGCTGTTCACGCTGTCCAACAACTCCGCCTATCTCGTCGGGGTCCAGGTCCTCGACGGTGTCGGCGCTGGCATCTTCGGCGCTGTATTTCCGGTCATGGTCGCCGACCTGACCCGCGGCACCGGACGCTACAACGCGGCGTTGGGGGCGGCCACCACGATGCAGGGCATCGGCGCTGCGCTCAGCACGACGCTGGCCGGCGCGATCATCGTCCTCGGCGGTTACGATCTGGCCTTCCTCACCCTGGCCGGGATCGCGATCCTCGCCCTGCTCCTCTTCTTCTTTGCGGTACCGGAGACCAGAACAATCACGACCGCCCCGACCGTACGGAAGGCCTCGGGGTCACCAACCCTCAACTAGGTTGGTGGTGCCTGACCGGATGACCGGCACGGCGGCCGAGGTCGTCGCGCTGCTACTGGCTGCGGTCCTCCGCCAGCCGGGTTCAGCTCACCGGCTCCAGGAGCCGAGGGCGAGCCTCCGGAGCGGCGCCGCGGCGGGCGTCGGCGGTGGAGTCGTCGGGCTCACGCTGCGAGTCACGCTCGGCGGCCACCCGGGCAAGGTAGATCTGCACCTCCCGATGCCGCGTTGCCGCGGTCCAGCCCAGTACCTCGCCCACCAGTTCGGCGACCTCAGCGGCGCACGCCTCCCCCCGGTGCGGGTACTCGATCGAGATCCGGGTGCGCCGGGTCAACACGTCCTCCAGGTGCAGAGCTCCCTCGTGGCTGGCGGCGTGCACCACCTCGACCCTGAGGTAGTCCGGCGCCTCGCGCAGTGGCACGAGCAGGTCGCGGCGGTCTGCGGCCAGGGCCAGCACCTGGTGCACCGCCGAGCCGTAGCGGTCCAGCAGGTGCCGCAGCCGGTAGGGGTGCAGTCCGTGCCGAGCGGCCAGCGCGGCAGCCTGATTGACGAGAGCGTGGTAACCATCCGCACCGAGTAACGGCACCTTGTCGGTGATCGAGGAAGCAACCCGCCCGGGTAGATCGGGCATTGCCGCGTCCACCGCGTCGGCCGCCATCACCCGGTAGGTGGTGTACTTGCCGCCCGCGATGGCGACCAGGCCGGGGGCCACCCGGGCGACCGCGTGCTCGCGGGACAGCCGCGAGGTCTCCTCGCTTTCCCCCGCCAGCAGCGGCCGCAAGCCGGCGTAGACACCCTCGATATCGCCGTCGTCCAGCGGCGTGGCCAACACGGTGTTGACCGTGTCCAGCAGGTAGTCGATGTCCGCACGCGTGGCTGCGGGGTGCGCAAGGTCGAGGTTCCAGCCAGTGTCGGTGGTGCCGATGATCCAGTGGCTGCGCCACGGGATGACGAACAGCACTGACGTCGCGGTGCGCAGGATCAGCCCGCTCTCCGACACGATGCGGTCCCGCGGGACCACGATGTGCACCCCCTTGGAGGGTCGTATCCGGAACCGACCCCGCCCGCCGGACAACCGCTGGATCTCATCCGTCCACACTCCGGTGCAGTTGAGCACCACGTGCGCGTCGACGTCGGTCTCCTCGCCGGTCTCGCAGTCCCGCACGCGGACTCCGCAGATCCGGTCCGCCTCCCGCCGGAAGCCGATGACCTGGGTGGAACTGCGCACCACGGAGCCGTATTGAGCGGCCGTGCGGGCCACCGTCATAGTGTGCCGGGCATCGTCGGTGATCGCGTCGTAGTAGTGCACGCCGCCGACGAGGGTGTCGCGGCGCAACGCCGGCGCCAACCTCAGCGCCCCCGCCCGGGTGAGGTGGCGCTGACCCGGCACTGATCGTGCCCCGCCCAGCGTCTGATAAAGCGCCAGCCCAGCGGCGACGTAAGGCCGTTCCCAGATCCGGTGGGTCAGCGGGTACAGGAAGCTCACCGGTTTGACTAGGTGCGGCGCCAGCCGGGTGAGCATCAGCTCCCGCTCGTGCAGGGCCTCCCGGACCAGCCCGAACTCCAGTTGCTCCAGGTATCGCAGGCCACCGTGGAACAGCTTGGAGGACCGGCTGGACGTTCCCGAGGCGAGGTCCCGGGCTTCCACCAGCGCCACCGTGAGGCCCCGGGTGGCAGCATCCAACGCCGCGCCGGAACCGACCACACCGCCACCGATCACCACGACGTCGAACAGTTCACCGGCCAGCCGCTGCCAGTCCGCCGCTCGCTGCGCCGGACCAAGCTGCCCGGGCGCTGACCCGCCGATGGGCTGCTGGTGCTCGCGCTGCGCCTGCTGCACCGGTCGTCCCACCCCCTGTGTCGTGCCGCTCGCCTGCTGCACGCTACCGCGTGGGAGCCTCCTCGTGGTCGCATTAAAGCTTGGCTCGCAACCGGTCGAGCATGCTGACGCTCCCTACGCCCACGACGACCGCCGCCCGGCTCGGTGGCACATCAGTTGGGTGGGCCACGGCGAGGCCGGAGGCCATCGGGGGATCATCCCCGGCCCCACCGTGATCTGGGTCCGACTGCCCCGCCCCAGCGGACCTGTGGGGAGACGAGGGCGGGACAGCCGGGGTCTGTAGTGGCTGGGTGGGCGGATCGGGTGGTGGCGCGGTGGCCAGCCCTCACTCGTCGGCCAGCAGATCCAGCAGCAACACCTCATCAAGCCGGTCCAGGCAGAGACTCGCCTTGCTGCGCACCTGGCAGGGACGCCACCGCGCCCCGAACAACGACCCAGGACGGCGGCAGGACCGACAACGACCCACTGATCAATTCGATGATCCAGGAGCAGCGAGTACAGGGTGACCACCGCCCGACACTCGACCGAGCTGACCCCGTCCGCGGCACCCCGCCCGGCCCGTTCCTTGTCCGCCACGACCGTGCGCAGCAGCTGGCACAGCGGGTCGCGGCGAGCCTGGTACCCCGAGGAGCCACTGCGGATCACCGGCCGCACCCCGCCACCGCCGGGAGCACGACCCAGCGACCCGGGCCGCGCGAAGTCACACGTGGCCGCAGCACTATGCACGGTCGACCTGCCGAATGATTCTGAGGAAGACCGGGCTCGGAGTCACTCCGGCGGGTGAACATAAACCGACACCTCCCAGATATGTGGAGCCGTGACGAGCGAGCGCTCGCCGTTCGCGTCTCACAAGCAAACCTGCTTCCGGATAGAAATCGCGATCGCTTGCTGGTGGAAACCCGGGGGCAGGCCCTGCGTTACCCTTCGCGGGTGGAGTGGACCGCGACGACGATCCGTCGGTTCCGTGAGGTAGGACTGTGCCTGTCCCAGGATCAGTTCGCCACAACGCTGGGGTTCACGAAGCGGACCATCGGCAACGCCGAGCGTGGCGCCCATCCGCCGAGCCTGGCGCTGCGTCGCGCGCTAGATGACGCGCTGGAGAAAGCCTCCGACGCGCAGCGTGACCGCTTCCTCGCCGCGGACCACGACGACGCCCCAGCTATCCACATCACCAATCCGACCCTCGAATCAGTCGAGCTGCTGCGCCGTGCCGAGGCATCCGACCTCGGCACGGGCACCCTGGAACAACTGGAGGAACTGGTCGAACAACTCGGCATGGAGTACTTTGCCGTCCCCCCAGCCCAATTCCGCGAGACGGTGCTGGCTTGGCGGCGGTACGTGGCCCGTCTGCTGGATGGCACGGTGACGCTGCGGGAGCGCCGCCACCTCTACGCGGTGGCCGGCTGGCTGTCCGGCCTGGTAGCGGAGGCGTCACTCGCCCTGGGTGAGCACGCCGAACCGCATTGCACAACCGCGCTATCCCTGGCCCACGAAGTCGGAGATGCGCGCCTTGCCGGCTGGGTACGCGGCACGCAAGCACAGATCGCGCTCTACGCGGGCGATCCACGAGAAGCCGTCACCTTCGCCCAAGCCGGTCGAGAAATAGCACCAATCGGCTCCGCCGCCCTGGTCCGGGCATGCACCCACGAAGCCCGCGCCAGAGCGCGACTTGGAGATCGCGTCGGCGCACAGGTAGGCCTAGACGCTGCTGAGCATGCTTGGAACATGCTATCGCAACCCCTGGTCCGGAGCATCTACTCGTTAGGCGCCTCCTACCTTCCGTACTGCGCGGCGACCTCCTTCGTCTGGCTCGGCGATCCAACCCATGCCCGAATGTGGGCGAGTCAGGCAGTTGAGCTGACAAGCGACAAACCAGAACCGTCTGTTGGTCGAGCCACCGCGCGCATCGACTTGGCAATCGCGCTTGCGCAAGACTCCGAACTGGAAGCGGCATCAACTACCGGACTTGAAGCGCTGGATATCTGCGCCCACCGACTGACATTTCCAGCCAAAAGAAGAATAGAAGAGCTTCTGGCGGCGCTGCGCCCGTTCGCTGAGCCCTGCGTGGTCGAACTGAGAGAGCGGTGGCGGTGGATCTCCAGTTAGCAGGTAAGGCCGCACTCATCACCGGTGGCAGTCGGGGAATCGGCCGGGCGGTCGCGCTGCGACTGGCCGGCGAGGGCTGCTCGGTGGCGATTTGCGCTCGTGGTCGCGAAGACCTCAACCGGACTATGGAAGAACTGCGGGACTATGGCGTGGGGACCTGTGGCGTCCTTGCTGACGTGGGGCAGGACGGTGAAGTCGAACGCTTCGTCGCCGAGGCCGCCGCCGCGCTTGGTCGGGTCGATCTGCTGGTGGCCAACGCAGGTCCGAACACTGGAGAACGACGATTTCTCGCCTCAACGCCGGAGGACTGGCGACAGACATTCGAGTCCAATGTCGGACACACCGCTCGGGCTATCCGCGCCTGTGTGCCGCATATGCAACAGGTCGGCGGAGGCGCGGTGATCATTGTTGCCTCGATTTCTGGCTGGAAACCCGCACCTTACCCCCAATACGGCTCAGCCAAGGCAGCCGAGATCTACCTCGCCATGGAACTAGGACGCGAGCTAGCCTCCGAAGGGATCCGGGTGAACGCCGTCAGCCCCGGCTCCATCCTGTCGCCTGGCGGTGACTGGGATTCCTTCCGCGATCGTGCTCCCGAGCGCTTCGCACGGTTCATCGAGCGGGACTTCCCGTTCGGTCGCCTCGGTACGCCCGAGGAAGTCGCGGATGTGGTGACATTCTTGCTGTCCGAGCGGGCCAGCTGGATCAGCGGCACCCAGATCTGCGTGGACGGCGCGCAGGGCCACGCCACCGATTCCGCCTGGTAGTGGTCGCTATGTTAGGTCGACACTCTGCCCGTCGGCGCGGACGTCATAATCTTCAGCAGTTCGCACCACGAGCCGCACCACGACTGCGAGGGGTGCGGGCAACCGAAACACCCCGGCAGGATGCCCGCCGGTCCTTCGGTTGGGAAGCAGCCGCGCGCGTCTAGCCGACGCGGACCCTGAATTCCCTTGCCAGGCTCCCATGAGCGGGGCGACGCCGGCGTAGGTGACAGCCCTGCCAGGAGACGCTTGGAAGTAAGTCGAACACCTGCTCCGTCGTCAAGTTTTGAATAACCGAGAGAATTCAAGATCGGCGTGCTCAATATCACTTACCGTTGCAATTTGCAAGAACTTTCGCAAGGCCGGCGTGCGCTCTATGATGATATACGACATACAGTCGAGTGATTCGACTATGGGGATTTTCACGATTGCATACTCTGCAAATTTGCTAGTTGAGAAACAAGGAGTGTGCGCATCGCAACCGATGGTGGCATAGACCCGGCCGTAGTGACTACCGAGATGACGCAGTCAACTACGGAAATCTGCAACTAAAAACCCTTGCGCTCACCGCCACAGTGGCTACAGTGAGGATGGACAAACACCGCTTACCTCACCTGGTACCTACGCGAAGCACTCGCAGAACTGACCTTCACCGATCAACACATCCCCGACCGCGACGACCCCGTCGCCCCCGCACGGAGATCACCACAAGCCACAACCAAAGACGCCACCAAGCACACCCCGACGGACTACCACTCCACCGCTATAAAGATCTGCTCCACCACCTCTCCACTCTGGACCGCCACATCATCAATTTCAATGGGCAACGAATCCAGAAGATCACCACCCCGACACCCCTCCAGCGCCGCGCCTTTGAGCTACTCGGTGCCCCCGTCCCCGTCACCCTCCAGTCAGGACCCCGGCAAAGTCGCGAGAACAGCTGTGACCTGCGACTACGCCGGATAGCGAGACCAAAGGGGGTCCAGCCCAAGTAAGCCCAAAACCCACATTGGGATGATCTTGGCTTCGTCTTCGGGTCTGGCGAGGGTTGGTCTGGCTGTGTGTAGTTGTCTCGCTACGGTATGGCTGGTTGTGCGGGTCGTGGTGGGTGGAGGCCGTGGTGGGGGATGGTTGTGGGTGCCTGGGGGTGTGCTGGGTGCGGGTCGGTTGAGCGGCGATGACTTCGGTCGAGCGGACTGCGTATCCGCGTTTCCCCACGTTGATGTATGCCCGTGAGCTGCATGTTTTCTTTACGCCCTGTGCGGATGAGGTGGTGTGGGCCAGGGAGAAGATCGACACTGATGATCATCTGATGGCGTTGGTGCTGGCGTTGAAGTGCTTTCAGAAGATGGGTCGGTTCCCCGGGTGCGATGAGGTTCCGGGTACGGTAATTGATCATGTGCGGCGGTGTCTGGAGTTGGGTGGGGATGCGCGCCCGGTGTACGCGTCGCGGCGTACGGCGGAGTCGCATCGGGTGCTGGTGCGTCAGCGTGAGGGTGTGAGGTACGCGCCGGGCCAGGCGAGGAAAATCGCGGAGAAGGCGATCACCGAGGCGGCCTGGGTGAAGAACTATCCGCCGGATTTGATCAACGTGGCGTTGGAGCGGCTGGTGCAGGCCTGCTTGGAGTTGCCGGCGTTTTCCACGTTGGATGAGATGGCCTCGCGGATCCGGGGCGAGGTCAACGCCTCGATCTTCCGTCGGATCTGGATCCGGTTGGGTCCCTCCGGGCGGGTCCGTCTGGAGGGTCTGCTGGTGGTGGGTTCGGATGGTCAGAGCGATCTGAACCGGCTGAAGAGACCGGCGAAGCGGGCGTCGTTCGTCAGGGTTTAGGGAGCAGTCCGCTCATCTGGCGTGGGTGGACGCTTTGGGGGACAGCGATGAGTGGCTCGACGGTATCGCCGCGTCCAAGATCGCCGATTTTGCCGGGGAGGCCGACGCGGCGGATCCGACGTGCTGTCGCGCTACCAGGGCGTCAGCGGAACGCGCTGCTGGCCTGTCTGGTGCATACCGCGGGGTCGCGGGCCCCGGACGACCTGGCGCGGTATCCTGTGTAAGCTGATGGCGGTCACCATCAAGAAGGGCAAGGCGAAGCTGGAAGAGATCCAGAGCCGGCAGCGCGCCGTGACCGAGAGACTGATCGGCACCTACAAAGGCGTGCTGGAAGGGCTGTCCCCCACCGGAGCGGTCGGCACCGCGCAGGAGGCCGCCGCGCGGATGGTGTTGGTAGCGGTGGCGGCGTTGAGCACAACCACCGATGGACAGTGCGCGCGGGAGGCCGAGGACCAGGACACTGGTGAGGGCTGCGCGGTTTCTGGCGAACGGCGGGCCGACCACGAGGCCGCGGCGGAGGCGTTGCTGACAGCGGTGCGGTTGCAGGCTGCGGGTATGGGTACGGTGCGCGGCCTGGTGGAGGACGCGGGTGGGTTCGCCGCCCAGCTGGCCGACATTGAGGAGGTGTCGGCTTACCACGGCGAGAACTACGAGCTGCTCGTGCAACGGTTTTTCAAGACTGACCGCTCGACCATGCTGGGCTTGGTCGGAGCGCTCCAGTTCGAAGCGACGTCACAGGATCACAGTGTGCTGGAGGCGTTGAAGCACGCG
>CAWGJH010000014.1:0-72808 GCA_963822695.1 uncultured Actinomycetota bacterium | reverse complement strand
GACAGCGCTTCCAGCGTCCGCGCGCTCCGCCGACGCTGAGCGGAGTTGTGGTAAAGCTCGCCGACTGTTGCTTTCGAGACCTGCGAGCGCTCGATCAACTCCGCCTGATTGATGCCCAGTCCCGTCATGCGCTGGCTGATCGCCTGCGCAACGGCCGCCCAGTCCTCCGATACATATTCCTCCGCACCTCACCCTGGCGGCAAAGAATAGCGTGGTCTCACGCGGGTTGACGGATGTATCCGAGCGTGGGCAGACCCATGCCCCACTATGGATTAAATCATCCGAGCAAGCGGCATTAAATATCGAAGATGTCTCGATCAGAAGGGCTTCACTTCATGCGCACTAACAAGTCCAACGCCGGGTCTCCGGCGTACTACACGGTTCGGGAAGCCGCCTGGATGCTTGGCGTCAAGCCCCCCACCGTCTCTGCCGCGATTCGTCTGGGCACGCTGCGCGCTGTGCGGCGGCACAGCCGGCTGATGGTTCCAGCCAGTGCCCTGGCTCGACTGCTCGCAGAACCCACCATCGACAGTGGGGAGGAGTCCCGATGAGCCAGACACCGGAAAATGCCGTGCTAATCGTGGCGCTGGCCCTGGCCGGATTGGGGATGCTGGCGGCGTTTCGCAGCGGCGCCCGCAGCGGGCACCGCCTGGCCCGCCACAGCCAGGAAGTCACCCGCATGGGCGGCAACCTCCTCCGGGCGCTGGGCACCGCGGCGTTCATTGTCGCCGTGCAGTGGGCAGTGGTCTTGTTCACCACCGACGCCCGCGCCTGGGGCGTGGCGCTGGGCATCCCGGCACTGTTCGCCGGTGCCGCGATCGCCCGGATGTTCTCCGTCACCGACATCATCCACCCGCCCACCCACCAGCGGGATCGCCGATGACCAGCCACCGGACACCACGAGACGAACCCCCACCAGAACCGTCAGCGTTGACGGAGGCCCTGACCTCACTACCGGTCGCGGCCCAGACGCGCCAGATGACACCGGCCGAACCGGTATACGACGGCGAAGTTACGGACGATCTGCCGCGCGCCGTGCGGCGGGCGGTTGTCCGCCGGTTCGTGCACTGGTGGGGGCGTTCTCGGTGCGTGCCTATAGCACTCACATCCCGGCAAGCGCTCAGCCAGGCAGCCAAGAATGTGATCGTGTGGGTGGTGCGCTCGCCGTTTCGATTCGTCGGTGCGATCAGCCGGGGAGTGGTGGTCGCCGCGCGCGGGTGGCGTCGGTGGGTCCGGGTACACGACTACCGGGAGGCAGCCGAGCAGGCCGAGAAACTCGCGGACAAGTTCATCGAGATCCGCGCCTTAACGGTGTTCCGATGGAAACTCACCGCAACGGCGATCTGGGCCGGCGCGGCGGCGGTGATCGTCGTCGATCTCGTCTACGGCGCTGGTGCCCTGTGGATCGCAGCCGGGGTCGGCGCAGTGGCGCTGGCGCTCACCGGCCGACGCAAGGACGGCTCACCGGGGCGGAAGGCGGTGTTGGCCGGTCCGCGCACGCTGACATGGACCATGGACCCGCACGTGTTGGTTGACGCCTTCCGAGACGCCAAGCTGATCGGCAAGGACGAAAGCCTGCGCCTGGTCCAGCGCGCCGCGCGGGTCGGGGACGGGTGGGCGATCACCGTTGACCTGCCGGCCACCCGCAAAGCGGCCGATGTGATCAAGCATCGGGACGCGCTCGCCTCCGCCCTGGCCGTCGATGAGGTTCAGCTCATTGTCGAACGGGTGCGCGGCAAGGGTGGCCACGCGGGACGGGTGTTCCTCTGGGTAGCCGACGAGGACCCGTATTCAGGTCCGCCGTTGCGCACGCCACTGCTGGACGTGGAGTGCTGGGACGCGTGGCGGCCGGTGCCCTTTGGCCGTGACGCGCGCCACCGTCGGATCGATCTGCCCTTGGTGTGGACCTCGCTGCTCGTGGGGGCGATTCCCCGGCAAGGCAAGACCTTCGCGATCCGCCTCCCCGCCGCCGGGCTGATCCTGGACCCCCACACCCGGCTGTATGTGTTCGACGGCAAGGGCGGAAAGGACTGGGACGCCGCCGAACAGGTCGCCTACCGGTTCGTGCGCGGCGACGAACTCGACCACGCCTACGCGGTACGGGATCATCTCGCCGAACTCGTGACGGAAGTCCAATCCCGGTTCACCCGGATGGCCACCTTAGACGATGAGGTCTGCCCAGAATCGAAAATCACACCGGCCATGTCGCGAGACCCGGACCTCGGAATGCCGATCACCGCAGTGATCATCGACGAGGTCCACGTGTTCCTGGAAAATCCCACACGCGAACAAGTCGGCGGCAAGAAAACCACGCTAGGCGAGTACATCGCCGACCTGCTGACCTACCTGGCTCGCAAGGGACCCGCAGTCGGAATCATCGTCATCCTCGCCACCCAACGTCCGGACTCGAACACCATCCCCTCCCGGCTACGGGCAGTCCTCGGATCACGGTTCGCCCTACGGGTAATGGACTGGCGCGACTCCAACATCGTGCTGGGCGAGCAGATGAACACCCGCGGATACGACGCCTCCACCCTGCTGCCCTCCCACAAGGGAGTGGGGATCCTGCGGCCAGACGGCGAGACCGACGCCGGAGCCGACATGTTGGCAATGACGGTACGCACCTACTACATGCCCAACCCACAATGGCGGGACATCTGCGCACGCGGACGAGCGTTGCGGGAATCAGCCGGAACACTGGGCGGTCATGCGGCCGGCGACGATCAGCGACAGGCGATCGACCCGGCCAGTGTGGTCAAGGCACTCGGTGCTGGAGACGCGGTTGAGACCGAGGGGTGGAATGCGGACCGGCTAGCCGAGTTGGCGGAACCATTGGCTTCCGTTGTGAACTATCTCGGTGATGATCTCAGCCCACACGGACGGGAATTCGTACCCACGGCCGAGCTGACCGACAAACTGGACATAGAACCAAGCCTCTTCGCTCGACACATGGGCGAGTTGAGATGTCGGCCAACCCGCCAATACGTGCCGAGCGAGGACGGCGGGACACGCCGAGTGCGCGGCTATCTCACAGCCGACATCCGGGCAGCCGTCGAACGAGCAGCGACCGACGAAATCGGCTCCGACGCAGCAACCGAAACCGACTGATTCGTCGGTCGGCCAGTTCGCTTATTCCGCGCCCACTGGCGGAGATCGGTCAAGACACGCCGGAAGCCTCCCAACCACCCCATAAGTTGTTCCTGAGGAAAGGAAACATCTCTGACAGACAAGCCAAACCACTCACAACAACGACTCAGCACCACCAAGACGCGAAGAAGCGCTGAGCATGCACGACCAACCGCGACAGCACCGGATATCGACGCCACCGACTCACCCAGATCGCTACTACCCTCACGGAGGCAGCCCGTCCGGACTGCACAAGGGCTACCGCCGAACATCACCGATCCCGCGACCCTGGAGCGCCCCGCCACGGTTCTCCCCGAGTACGTCCGGGCCGTCGTCCACTCGTTCCCGCCGCTGACCCCCGAACAGCGAGACCGCATCGCCACCCTGCTGCACACCCCCGGTAACCGGAGAGGCGACCCGGCATGACGAACCCCCGCACCAAGGCCGGTTGGGTCCGGGACAGCAAGAACCCCACCGGGCCAGTGCTGACGTGTAACCCGGCCCAGTGGGTTGCGTTCACTGCTGCGATCAGCCGAGGACAATTCGGCTGATCGCAGCAGTAGAGTATACAGTGGGGGAAACCTGACCACGAGAACGGCCCCACCCGGTTCCGCTGTGTGGGGCCGTTGCCTTCGCGATTCAGCTCAGCTCGCTGGAAATCCGCCGGTTCTCCTCGCCGGATGCCCCGGGGCCAAAACCTTGGTGAGGAAGTCAGTACCGGCTACGCGGCGCTTAATGGCATCCCGGCCAGGCGTCAGACGCCGATGCGCCGACCTGGGCAAACAAAGTCGATCACTTGTAGAACGTCGCAGTTCAGACCACCTAATGTCCGATTTTGCCGGTTGATCTTGATTGACTGTCCTCCTGAGCCGGCATGCCGTCCAGCGCGGTGAGCAGCACGGTCAGGCGCTCTCCGACCATCGGTGTGTGTTATCACCCGATTGTCTCTGGAACAGGCCACTGATCCACCCGCTGACCGCATCCCTGATCGGGTCGCTACCCTGAGAGCTCAGCGCGTGACGAACTGACCGAGCGGCTCGGCCGCCGGTAGCTGGCTGATGTGAGACCACCTCGGCAATGTCGAAGCAGTCGCTGTCAGGCAGCACCGACCCGACGCCGATCGCGGACGCTAGCGCATCGCCCGTGACGCACCTCATCGTCTGCGCCAGGAGCACCTGCTCCCGACGGGTTGACTCGGCGGCGATGCGGTCCAGACATGACCAGCTGAGGAAGCGTGGTCTGACCGGGCAATCATCACTTCGCTGGGTCAGCGGTCACGCGTACTAGCCACCGAAGCCACTCTGCGTTGTTTGGGCTGACGTACGCTGCGCCGAGCGTCGCCTCCTCCAGTGCCGCTGGTTCGAGCAGACCGGCTGACGCCCGGACGGCGGCTATGCCGAACAACCAGCGGGAGAACACGCTATCAGTGTTGCGGCGCAAGATCTCGATGATCTCGGTCGAGAAGAGCGGCGATTTATCGGTAAGGCTGCGGAATCGGAACAGCATCCACCGAAGGTAGGGATCCGGATCGTTCTTGGCCGCAGGCGTCCAAGTGGAGTCGCGCATTCGGATAAGTCCTTCCAGCGCGATCCGCCGGACGGCCGGACACTCGTCCTGTGCGGCCGAGATCAGCAGAGGTCTGGTCTCGGGATCGTTGCCCGACCGGGCGAGGACGGCTGCCAGGGATGCCGCCCGGAGGATGTCGTGGTGCTGGAGGTGTTCGCGCAGGACTGCTGCCGCATCCGGATCCTCACCCCACCATGTCGCGAGGAGAAGGAGATCAGGGACACGCCGGGCGGCAAGAATAGGGTCGCGCGATCGGGGACCGCATCGGATACGCCCCCGCTCAGGCGCTCGTAGGCCCAGTGGCGCAGCCCGTCGAATGGCGAACAGGCTGCCCACCCCAGAGCGTCCCACGTCCGGTCGTCGGCGGGCCAGCCGGTGACCAGACCGACGACGGCCGTGAAGTGGACCTCGATCGCCTGGTCCCGGGCGGCCTCGACCAGACCGGTCTGCGCCTCCGGGCTGCGCCATAGCTGGAGCAACCGGACCGCACTATACCGGTTCGACCAGTTCGGATCTCGCGCCGATTGGCGAAGCATCGAAACAGCGGCCGATGAGCCCGGCAACGTGCCCGTCAGCGTCCGCACGGCAGCCTGGCGAACGTGCTCGTTGTCATCGTCCAATGCCCTGGTCAACGCCAGATCGGTCTCGGACCAGCCCGGCCATCGCCGCGCCAGCACCCACAGCGCCTCCCCCCGGATCCACCAGTCCGCCGACCCGGTGAGCTCCAGAACGGCGCGCTGGGACGCGAGATCGTCTGGAAGGCACAGATCCGCTCGCTGAAGCCGCTCGAGAGCGGCGGACCGCAAGTCTGCAACCGACGCCTTGGCGGTACGGAGCTCACGCTGCAGCCGCATCCGGGTACGCCGAGCGAAGTCTTGGATGGAGCGGATGACATCGGTCTCCGCCACGTCGAGAGCGGCCAGCGTCACTGGGTGTCGCGGCCACCCGATCACCAGGGCCTCCAGCGCGGCTTGCCGATTGTCCAGGTTGACGTCACGGCTGGCCGAGGCGAGTCGGTCGAGCGTTCCCGGCTCCTCCGGCCAGTACGTGGTGATCAGTCGAATCGCAGCGGACCGCACCTCCCAGGCGGAATCACTCAACGACCGGACCGCGACCTCAAGGGATGACGCGGCTTCGGGATCGGACTCGATGAGCAGGTGAAGCGCAGTCTTGCGAACCACATAGTTGACGTCATCCAAGGCTTGTCGGATCGCATCGCGAGACTCGACTGAGTCAGGCCACCTCGCTGCTCGTACCTGAAGGTTGATCATGCGTGCCCCGAAATGCGGGTGAACGCTGGCGGTCCGCAGGACCGACTGGACCTGCTGCTCGTCAGCCGCCGACATCAAGGCGAACCGGATCCGCGACCGGACGCTTGGATTGTTGTCGCGAATTCCGAGACGGAACAGGTCTGAGTAATCATCGGTGACCGACGAAGGACGCGCCAGCCGCTCCGCGCTGAGCCGGCGGTAGACGACGTCGGGGTGGCGCAGATCCGCCCTGCGCGCATCGTCGAACGCCCCGTTGTCGTCAGCCTGGCGTTGCAGCTCCCACGCCGCGGTGGCCACGTCCGAATTGTGGTCGCGGCGGGCGATCTCGAGTAAGTCCCGGATCCGGCCGTCGTGCGGCCAACCCGTCGCGAGACTGCGCAACGCCTGGACACGGAGGTTAGGTGCCGGATCAGCCACGCAGTCGGCCAGCGCGTTGAACATCAGGTCATCGTCCGGCCAGGCTGCCCGCAGAGCCCCGGCGACGGCCTGGCGAACGCTCTCCTCGGGATGGTGCATCGCCGCATGCAGGCTCCTGCGGGTGTCGGGCAGGTCGCGCCACCGAAGACTGAGGGTGTCCAGGGCAAGCCGGCGGGTAGCCCCGTCGGAGTCGTTGATCGCCGCGGTGATGGCATGGTGGGTTGCCGGTGCGTCGGGTTCATTGAGGATCAACGACTCGAGCGCGAGCCAGCGGATCTGGGCTGAAGGGTCGGTGAGTCCACGACGACGCGCTCCGCTCGCCTCGTCGTGGTCTGGCCAGGCCGCCAGCAGCGCGGCCAAGCCGAACAGGCGGATCTCCGGAATCAGGTCGCGCGATGACTTGGTGATCAGGTGTAGCGCGTCCGGAAATGCGTCGCGCCGTGCGCTGACGATTTCGTAGGCCGCCAGGCGTACGTCCGGATCGGGATCGTCCGTCGCGGCCTGGACATCCGACATCGCCGCTTCGTCGAGCCCGGACCGGATCACGGCGTGCAGCGCCGCCTCGCGGATCGTCGAGCACCCGGCGACCGCCTCGGCCGGTCCGGGCGGCCTGGTCCCATCGACCATCACAGCACAGAGCAGCGTCGCGGCCCACCGCCGCGTCCGGACATCCGGATCCGTGGTGGCCGCCTCGACCATGGCGGCGTGCTCGCTGGCGTTCTGCTCAAGGCTTGCCATCATGGTCGTCGCGGTGTAACGCACCCAGTTCGACGGATCGCGGCGACCTCGTCGCAGCGCCCGCCACGTTTCGTCGTCGGGCCAGCGTGAGGCAAGAGATTCCAGGGCCGCCCGGCGTAACTGCCAGGATTGGCTCCGCGCGGCCCGGTGCAGGATCCGCATCACCTCGGGACGATCTCCCCAGAACCGTGCCGCGGTCTCCACGGCCTTCTGCCGGACCTTCTCGACGGTGTCCTCGCACAAGCGCAGCACTGCCGGCCGGAAGCGGGACAGCTGCGGTATCACGCTTGACAGACTCCGCAGGGCGGCCAGCCGAACGTTCGGGTCGGGATCGGCGATGGCGCGCTCCAGTGCTGACCCGCTGAACTCGGCGGCCTCGGACACCAGAACCTCAAGCGCGGCCCGCCGGGCGTCGGCGACCGGATCGTCAGCCACGATTCCGTCCAGGATGGCGACGTACTCCGTTGCCCGGCTGATCGGGTCGGTCCACGCGGTCAGCGCCGCCACGCGAACGTCGCCATGGTGATCGGTCTGCGCGAGCTTTAAGGCCTCCACCACCTCCGGATCATCGCGCCATCGTTGGGCCATAGCCCGGACCGCGGCACACCGCACCTGGGGGTCAGCGTCGCGGATGGCCCTACAGACGGCGTCGAAGGATTTCGGAGCCTCCGGCCATCGGCCGGCAAGCAACTCGACCCCCGTCTGCCGGACGTCCTCGTTGCTGTCCCGGATGGCGGCGAGGACCCGGTCGAACACCGCCGGCTCCCCCGCGAAACGGGCCACCACCAAGCGCAAGGCTGAGCGCCGCACCTGCCAGGCTGGATCGGAACAGGCCTGGAGCAAGTGCGCCATCGCCTCCTGTGGGTTCGCCGAGTCCGACGCCAAGGCGGTGACCGCGGCGTTCCGTACCGCCTGAGCACCATCGCCCCGCAGCGCCTGGATCACCGCCGGCCAGGCACCGGGCACCGTCGTCGCGTGCTGCGCCAAGGCCTCGACCGCCCGGCCGCGGACGGCCGCGTCGGCGTCCTTGGCGGCACGACGCATCAGATCATGCGCGCGGTCATCGTCCGGCCAGTTAGTGACCAGCAGGTCGAGACTGGTCCGGCGGACAAAGACTTCCTCGTCGGACAAACCCTCCGCTATGAGTTGAACGGTCGCCGGATCACGTTTCCAGGACTGCGCAAGCCCCAGCAGAGCGGCCTCGCGCTGTTCCGGGATGCCGCTTCGAACCGTCCCGTGCAGCAGCTCGCGCCCCTGGTCGTCCTTCGGGAACAACGCCGCTATGAATTGCGCGCCGAGCTTCGCCGCAGGTGGGGTGGTGGTGTACCGCCCGGTCTGGACGAACCAGTCACGAAACGCGGAACGCCCGGGCCACGCGGAGACGGCGCTCATCGCGGGGAGGACGGTATTCTCGAGGTGCGTCTTGCGGACGTCGTCGCCGAACGACCGCGTCGGCGACCTGAGCAGTTCGATGATCGCCTGCAGGGTGCGTTCAGCCGCATCAGCTGCGGCGTTCACGTTGCGGATCTCGGCGATGCACTGCGCGGCCAGCGCCACCGCCGCGAGCGGTCGCCGGTCCAGCGCCGAGGAGCGATGAGTGCCGGTGCTGGTGAGCAGATGATCGACGAGTCGGGTGGCCACCGTCGCATCGACCATGCCGGCGATCAGCCGGAGCACTTCGGCCCAGGCCGGGTCCTCGCTGCGTGGGACGAACACCTGCTCGATCAGGTCATCCTCGGATAGGGTACGGGCCTTCTCGAACCGGTTGACGATGTCGCTGGCACTGAAGTACTCCAACAGCGCGCGATGGACGAAACCGTACACGCTGGAGCCGTACCGGGCGAAGATGAAATTGCGCTCGCGCAGCTGCTTGACCATCGCGGTGCTGATCGCGGCCGCCTTCGCCGGCTCGTACCAGAAACGCTCGATCAGATAACTCTCAATGTCCTGAAACAGGTCGGTCTCGGCCAGGTTGTTGCCGGCGGACCCATGACTTCCCTCTTGCATCCGGATGGCGAGTTTGCGGAGGAGTTCCTTCTTGTCGTCCTCGCGGATGACGTCCGCGTCGATGTTTTCGTCCATCAGATGCTTGTTGACGTCCCAGTGCTGCACGAGCACACCGGCCGCGTGGTCGTACACCTTCCAGCGTTCCCGGGGCAGCTCCTGATGTTTGCCGATGATCGCGAGGATGGTCAGCAGCAGAGGGTTGCCGGCCAGTTCCCGGATCGGCGGGGAGTCGGTGATCGCACGGGTGAGTCGCTCCCGGCGCATCTCGGCCGCGCCCGGGCGGTCGTGCAGGGCAAGTTCGTACCAGCTGCGCAGGAAGGTATCAATCTTGTCGGGGTCGAGGTCCTGCACGGTGTAGTGCACGAAGTCCGCATCCCGGAGGACGCGTGGCCGGTAGCCGACCGACCGGGAGGTGACCACGACCCGGGTGAGTGGGAATTGGGCGGCGAATCCCGCGATGCGGCGGGACACGGTCTCGCGCAACCGTGGCTCGAAGATCTCGTCCAGGCCATCGAAGATGACCAACGCGCGCCCGTCGTCGCGCAGGTAGGATTCGGCTGTCTCTCGCTCCATCCCGAGGCCGTCTGTGCGCTTGCGGTAGTCGAGGTAGTCGCTGAAAGTCTCGTACTCGCCGCAGTTCAGCGCGTAGTCGCGCAGCTCTATCAGGATCGGCCGCCAGCCCTCGAGCGCGGCCAGAGCCGCCGGGGTGCGCCGTTCGGCCAGGGCCAGCGCCAGGTACCGGGCGAGCGTCGATTTGCCAGCGCCTGGATCGCCGAGTAGCACGCAGGCCCGGGCGAGCGGCGCGGCCAGCGCGTCGAAGGCACCCCATGCCGGTCGGCGCTGGTATGACTCGCGTGCCTGGTCCACCAGCTGCCTGTCTAGCCCGCGCGGCAGCTCCGAGCTGGTTGGGTCGGCCGCTTCCTCAAGTTTGCGGGCCAGTTCTTTGGGCAACTCGGTGTCTGGCATGTCCTCCCGGACATCGGGTTCGACGAAGACGTCCCGCAACGCGATCTGCAGATGCTCATCGCGGTCCGGCGGGGTCAGTGCCTCGAGATCGAGACGGCGGTATTCCTCTACCAGGCGGTTGCAGTAGGCCTCCCACGCAGTATTCGCACCCACGGTGATCCCGTGCCGGTCTTGCAAGTGTCGGCTCACCGCCTCGGCGACCTTGGCACGGAGATCCTCCCTCGACGTGAATCTGTCGCACACATGCGCATCGAGGACGCGGTCGCGGAACTCCTTAATCCGCGCCAAGTCCTCGTCCTGGGCCGAGTGCGGCCACAGCGCATCGTCGTCAAGCACAAATATCAGCCGGGGGATGCCGGCCTCACCCGCCGCGCGGTACTCCAGTTCAGTGATCGAGGTATGCCCACCAGCCGGTACGAACCCGTACCGCCAAGCCAGGACACCGATGTAGATGTCGGCCGACCGCACGTCATCCAGGCATCGATCGACTGGCCGCTCCTCGCCCGCGGTGTACGTCTCCATGGCGATGTCGTCCAGGCCCATCCGCTGCAGGGCAAACCGGATCACACCACGGCAATCCTTGAGATCCTGGTAAGTCGAGGAGACGTAAACCCGAGGAGAGCGTGCTGAGGCCGCTTCGGCGCGTGGTGCGGACATTGTGCGATTCTTACGGGACAACGACCTGTCGGAAGAACTCATGCGGGGCACCCTCGGCACGCTCGGAGGAAGCGAAGCTTAACTCAGCGCTTTCCCGCGACCAGCAGACCGTGCACGTCGGCGGTGGGCACGGTGCTCATGGACTAAGCCTCTGGGCGAGGCTGACCCAAATGTGTGTCATTCCTCGAGCCTCGTCTGGATCAGCTCTCTGAGCCGGGTTTATCACACCCGACCCCAACCGATCACCCCCGATCTACCCGACTCGCTGCCCAGGCCGGAGTACCCCGACGCCCCATCTGCGGCTACCCACAACGAGCACGGACCCATCTTCTACCGGCCCCCACCCCCATCAGACCCGCCACCCGCACCGGCACCGGCCGGCGACCAGGACGAACCCCCGCCCTTCTGAGCGCCCTGGAAGGCTCCGGCCCGCGACCGAGGTAGCGGGCCGGGGGAGATACCTGCCTTTTATGCCTGCACCAGGCCTCGCGCTCGGTTCAGGAAGTCTGTTACGGCGGGTAGCTTGGCGTGCGGTTTCATCTGGTGGCAGAGGTTACGAAGAAGATTGTTTTGACGGCCTGGATCCAGGCTCTCGGCCAGGTCGAGCGCCGCCATGCCACGCGCTGCAGCGGCGTCGAGGTCGCGCTGTGCGCCTGGTCGGGTCAGGGCATCGGCCAGATGAATCAAGTAGCCCGTCCAGTCACGAACGAACGATTTGTCGCACAGGGCGATACCCTCATCGAGCATGGCCGCTGCCTGGTCGGCTTGCCCCAGTTTCAGCAGGCAGCGGCCGGCGTTCTTGGTAACCTCCGCTGGCCCGATCCAGTACAGCCACGGTGGGTCGTCCTCCCGTTGGTGGCGCTCGATGTGAGTGCGCGCCTTCGAGATCGCTGTGGTGCAGGCAGAGGGATCACGCAGGGTCGCGAAGGCGTCGGCCTGCTTGCTGTACAGCTGGGCCAGCAAGCTCGCTGTCTCCCGGCCCCGCGTCCCCGCGAGGGCGGTCTCGACGAGCGTCACCGCCTCGGCAGGCTGGGCTTGATGGATGGCTTGATAAGCCATGCACCCGAGGATGTAGGCACCCAGCGGCCGGTCATCGGCGCTATGCGTTGCGCGCAAGGCGGCGATGTAGTAGCGCTGCGCCACGCTCTGCTGCCCGGCGTCAAATGCGGTCCAGCCCGCAAACTGTCCTATTTCGGCCAGCGCGATGTGGAGCTTGCGGCCGGTGGGCTCGTCGTAGGAGGCTTGGCCGAGCAGGTCGGCGACCATCCCGAACTGCTGCTCGGCCAGCGACAGCACCGTACCGCCGCCGGCCACGTCGTCCATCACCCGCAGCTCACCGAGCATGGCTATGAACCGATCGGCCAGCTGCATCGACACCCGACGTCCAGCCAGCCCGGACACCAGCGGCCCCGGATCGTGCACCAGCCACTGGTGCGCCGGGGCGGTCAGCGTGGCGCCGGTCAGGAACGCGAAACGTCGGCGCTTCACCGGACGATCACCGCCTTCAACCCCACTGCCGCCTCGACGGTACCTTGATGGCTCCACGGCGCCGAGAGCACACGATCCTGTTCGGGATCCTCGACCGGCTGACCTTCAGCGAGCATGCTGTCCAGTTCTTCCAGCGAGACCGTCAGGGCGGCGGCGAGTGTAGGCGACACCAGGTTGCGGAGAGGTCTCGCCACGCTCCCAGCGCCCGACCATCGACAGTTCCACCCCCACGATTTCGGCCAGCCTCTCCTGGCTGGGCCCCATGACTCCGCAGCGCTCGGCCAGAGCCCGACGCTTGGCTTTCATGATTCCCCACTCCCCAGGACATGGACTCGGTCCAGAAACGTGATCGACACGCTAGCCCTCCGGCATGGCCGAATCGCTGCCCTGACAGGTGGATGCCGGATGGATGCGGTGCACCTGCGCTGTCCCGTCACGCCTGGAGCGGCCCCGGTCGGGCCAGGGCTTCGGTCGATCGGATCAAGAAGTTCGACCGGTCGCGGGTGTAAGGACCCGTCAGCAAGCCCGGCGTTTGCCAACCACGCACCCCCTGAGTTGCCCTGGGAGCCTTCCGCCACCGCTGGACGTGTGCACGACACACGCCGCCTGCGCCTACGGCGCCGAGGACTTGGTGCTGCACAGCGCGGAACGTGCGGCGCGAGAAGACGAGGTCATCGACGTGTCCGCGCAGCTGGTCGAGTGGCGGCACACGGCCGAGATCTACGCCGATCCCGTGCTGCACACTGCAGCAACACGGGTGCTTGGCGATGACGGCGGTCCAGTCCCGCGCCCGGAGTCACCGGAGCGCGGGACGTGAGCCCCAAACGGGGAGATCGTGCCGCGCCGCCACCCAGAGAAGGCGAGTTTCAGACCGCGTGCACCTCGATGCTCGGCTGATCGGCGAGCAGTGTCCGCAGGTCATCCGGGTCGCTAGTCAGGATCGTGGAACCCAGTATCGCCAGTGCCTCGGCGGCGACGAGAGCGTCGGCGGTGTTACTGCCACCGGTTCGCCCGAGCAGCTGACCAGCGTCCCGGCCGGTGGCGGGCGTCGTCGGTGCGGTGCCGACGGCCTTGAGTACCCGGTTCACGGGTGCGTCACGTGGGCCGCCACGGAGGGTCTCAGCCAGCACCACGACGGGTACGCACACCTCAAGGTGCCGCGCGAGGGCCTGACGAAGGAGTGCCCGGGTCCGCGCGTCACCTCGGGACCAGCCGATGACCGCGCCGGAATCGAGAATCAGGCGCTGGGGGAGCGACCGGCTGCTGGCCACGTCCTACGGACCTCCTCCTCGATCGCGGTGGGGATCGGTCCGAACTCCTCATCCATCTCGTCGAGGAGCCGACCGACCCGCGCATGCTGGAGCCTGACCCGCAGCGCATCGTTGATCAGCGCGGAGAGCCCGCGCCGCCCCGCCAGCTCGCGGGCCTCGGCGAGCAGCTCGGCATCGACACTCACTGACACCTTCGCGATGACCATGCCCGCTATCCTACTACTGGACGTCCTGCCATGACTTCTTTCCTACCAACGTGTCGCCCGTACGGTCCCAGCTATTGCCACCGCCGCACACGACCGATTCTCGCCACAATTCTGTTACATTCGGCGTTTATTGCAACATGCCCATGCTCCGGATGCAACAAATTGGAAATAATCTACCTCTGTACTGGATAGCGTCAAGAATATCTTGCGCCCAGAAAAAGCGAGTTAAGACCGGAGCTGTCAGGCATTTACCGTGGAGGAATGCGAGCCATGACCCTGAGCGCGACGACCTCGACGGAGAACGGCGCTCCTGGCGACCTTGAGGGCATGCATCGGCCGGTGGTGGTCGTTGGTGGCGGGCAAGCTGGCCTGTCCATGAGCTACTGCCTGACCCAACGCGGCGTCGAGCACATCGTGCTGGAGCGCGATCGGGTCGGGCACGAGTGGTGCGATCGACGATGGGACTCGTTTTGTCTAGTCACCCCGAACTGGCAATGTCAGCTACCGGACTTCCCGTACGCCGGGGATGATCCGGACGGTTTCATGGTGCGCGACGAGATTGTGCGCTATATCGAGGAATACACGAAATACTTCGACCCACCGGTCGTCGAGGGAGTCGCGGCCACCCGGTTACGCCGCGACCGAGAGGGCCGCTACCTGGTCGGTACCAGCCGCGGCGAGCTGATAACCGATCAGGTCGTGCTGGCCACCGGGCCGTACCAGGTGCCGCTGATTCCCCGGCTGGCCGAGCGGCTTCCTGACGAGCTGACACAACTCCACTCGTCGCACTACCGCAGCCCTGACCGGCTTCCTCCCGGTGAGGTGCTGGTGGTCGGGACCGGTCAGTCCGGTTGCCAGATCGCCGAAGATCTGCACCTGGCCGGCCGTCAGGTGCATCTCGCGGTGGGTAGCGCACCACGGGTAGCCCGGTTCTACCGCGGCCGCGACGTGGTGGCCTGGCTGGACGCGATGGGTTACTACCGCAAGGCGGTCGAGGAATTCGCCGACGTGGACGCGGTGCGGTTCCGGGTGAACCATTACGTCACCGGACGCGACGGCGGCCGGGACATCGACCTGCGCGCTTTCGCCCGCGACGGCATGCGACTCTACGGGCGCCTCACCGGGGTGACCGGAACCATGGTGCGGTCCACCCCGGACCTGAAGAAAAACCTGGATCACGCCGACGCGGTGTCAGAAAGCATCAAGGACTCCATTGATAGCTACCTCGACACGCTGGGCATCGACGCTGCGCCCGAGCCGCGCTATACGCCGGTATGGACACCCGAGCGAGAGCCCACCCAGCTGGATCTCAGCGACACCGAGATCACCTCGGTGATCTGGAGCACCGGGTTCGGTCGGGACGATCGGTGGATCGAAGTTCCGGTATTCGACGGCCGCGGTTACCCGACGCATGATCGGGGTGTCACGAGCAGCCCGGGCTTGTATTTTCTCGGGCTGCCCTGGCAGCACACCTGGGGCTCGGGCCGGCTGTCCGGGGTGGCCGAGGACGCCGCGTACCTGACCGAGCGCATCACCACCCGGACTCACCTCGGCGCAGCCCAATCCGATCATCTGTTCCGATGGATCGCGGGCACCTCGACCAGCACGTATCCCCGGGACGACGAGTGGGTCGCCCCCCGCACGGTGGCGTGAGGCCATGCCTGCGAATCGCATCTCCGACGCTCACCGCCATCTGGGGGTATTGCCGGCATTCCCGTTCTACGGTGGCCCCGCGGTCAACCCCGATACGACCGCGAGAGCCACCATTGCCCACCTGATCTCGGATCTGGACGCCGAGGGCACGGAACGGGCACTGGTCATCCCGAATTACGGCGTGCCGGACCCGGACATCGCATTCTCGTTCAACGAGATGGTCGTCGAAGCGGCGAACACACACGACCGGATCAGGGCGGCGCTGTGGGTCTCACCCAAACCCGCCGACGCCGACCGGACGGCGAAAGCGCTGGCGCTGGCCGGTGAACCCGGGGTACGGGCACTGAAAATGAGTTTCCTGCTCGGTGGCCGGGTGACCGACGAGGCGTGCACGCCGCAGCTTGACGATATCTTCGACGTCGCGCGGCAGCACGATCTCGTGGTGCACGTGCACACCTCGCCCGGCGGGAGTTCAGATATCGACGAGGTCGGTCAACTCGTCAACTCTTACGGCGACTCGGTGGCGATCCACCTGGTACACTTCGGAGGCGGAATGAGCGGACACATCAAGTTGATCAGCTCGCGGTTCTTCGACTGGATCGCCGCCGGCAAACGTGTTTACACCGACCTGTCCTGGTCCATCGGATTCGCTCCCCACTGGCTGGTCCGCGAGATCGATCGGCGTGGAATGGGCCACGACCGAATCCTGTTCGCCAGCGACCAACCCTGGGGAGATTTCCCCGGTGAACTGGCGAAGCTGCGCTCGGCCACTGGCGACGGTGAGCTCGCCAGGTGGGCGTTTCACGACACATTCGACGAGCTCTACAGGTAAACCACGTAAGTCCACAATCAACCAATGAGGAGGGGTCCCATGGCCGACCTGACCGACGTCGAGAAGCAAAGCCTCGAAGAGATTCCGCACCCGTCCCTTCCCGAGGGGTCAAGCATCTATGGGGGCACCAAGGTCTTCCCGGACTACCAGGCCGAGGACGGCGAAAAGTATTTCACCCTCGTGCATGGGATCGCGCACGAGTCCTCGGTCAGTTTCGTGGCGATCCTGCAGGCCACCCGAGCGCTACGAAAGGGCTTCGAATCGGCAATCTACTTCTACGGCCCGGGATCGCTGAACTGTCTGGCCACTCGTGGCTTCCCCACCACCGGGAACTCGGCGTTTCCCGGCGAGCACAACATCAACGACTCGCTGAAGACGTTCCTCAAAGAGGGCGGCAAGGTGTACTGCTGCCGCTTCGGCCTGTCGCTGCACGGCGCTCGCGAGGAGGACCTTCTCGAGGGAGTCATCCCGACCCATCCCCTCGACGTGCAGGACGCATTGATCCACTATGCCCGAAAGGGCGCGATCATCAACTCCACCTACATGGCCTAGGGAGGCGGCAGTGCGCGTTGGCACCGACTACACAGCCAGGAAACTGTCGACTCGGGTGGACATCGCGCTCCAGGGCGTGCGGATGGAAGCGCCGGTCCGCCGCCCGGACGGGGCGGGTCCCAGCGATGACGGTCACGTGCTCGTTGAGGGTGCCAACGCCGCACTGCCCCGCAACCCGGACAGTCCCTACCGGCTGCGCGACGGCCGGATCCTCCTTGGGGAGCTGGACACCGGGCTGTCGCTGCAGCTCGTCGCCCGTCCCCGGTTCTATGACCTGGCCACCGCCGACGGCGTGCCCTACGAACAGATCGCCCGCCTGCACGGAGCCGACGTGCTGGCCACCACCGTGGTGCAGACCTGCATCCGGTACGGCGAAGACCAGCGCTGCCGGTTCTGCACGATCGAGGAGTCACTGCGAGCCGGCGCCACCATCGCGGTCAAGACTCCGGCCCAGTTGGCCGAGGTGGCGCGAGCGGCGGTCGCGCTGGACGGGATCCGGCAGATGGTGATGACGACCGGCACCACCGCCGGCCCGGACCGCGGCGCCCGCTACCTCGTCCGCTGTGTGCGGGCGGTGCTCCAGGCGGTGCCCGGGCTCCCCATCCAGGTGCAGATCGAACCACCCGGAAACATCCCCGGAGACGTCACTGTCCTCACGGACCTCCGCGAGGCGGGTGTAACCGCGATCGGGATCCACGTCGAGTCACTGGACGACGAGGTGCGCAGGCGGTGGATGCCCGGCAAGGGATCGGTGCCGATGGCCGAGTACGAGGCGGCCTGGGACGAGGCCGTGCGGGTGTTCGGCCGCAACCGGGTGTCCACCTATCTGCTGGTGGGGCTGGGCGAGGACCCCGACGGGCTGGTCACCGGTGCGAGACGGTTGATCGAGCGGGGCGTATACCCGTTCGTGGTGCCCTTTCGTCCGATGGCCGGCACGCTCGCCCGTCGAGACGGCATCGGCGCGCCACCGGCCGAGCTGGTCCGCGAGGTCACCGAGCGGGTCGCCGCGATGCTGCGCGAGGCTGGCATGATCGGGGCCGACCAGCGGGCCGGCTGCGCTGCGTGCGGGGCGTGCGGTGCGCTGTCCGCGGCGGGGGCATGACCGTGCACGCGGCAACCGTCGTGGCCTACCGCAGCGCCAGCAGTCTGGGCGCGGCGTTGCTCGGCCAACCAACCCGCCCGCCGGATTTCCGGATCGAACCCGCTGCGGATCCGGCGACCCGGGCGGCCTACGACCGGCTGCGAACCCGGGTGTTCGTGCACCGGCAGGGATTGTTCACCGATCACGACCGGGACGACCGCGATGACGACCCGCGCACCCTGGTCCTGATCGCCCGCGACCCCGAGGGCAGCGTGCTCGGCGGTGTGCGGCTCGGCCCGGTCAACGATGGTCCCGATCTGGGGTGGTGGCTCGGTGGCCGGCTGGTGGTGGACCCGGACTGCCCGCTCCGGGGCGTCGGTGCTGCCCTGGTCCGGGCGGCCTGCGCGCACGCGGAGAGCGCCGGGGTGTTGCGTTTCGAGGCTGCGGTCCAGGCCCGCAACGAGGGGTTCTTCACCCGGCTCGGCTGGATCCCGGTGCGCCCGGTGACGGTGGCCGCTACCCCACACATGCTGATGCGCTGGCCGATCAGCCGGATCGCCGCGCTGGTCGCCGCCACCAAGGCCGAGCTCGGAGAGTTACTGTCCGGGCTGATGCCGGGCGGAGCTGGTTACCTCGGCGACGATGGCGCGCCGGTGCCCGGCAGCGACCTGGTGGCCGCGTGCGACGCGATCCTGCCGTCGATGGTTGAGCGGGACCCGGAATGGGCCGGGTGGTGCTCGGTCCTGGTCAACGTCAACGACCTGGCCGCCATGGGCGCGACACCGGTCGGCCTGCTCGATGCGCTGGGGGCACGCGACCGCTCGTTCGCCAGCCGGGTGCTGGCCGGGTTGCGCCGCGCCAGCCAGGCCTATGACGTGCCGGTGCTCGGCGGCCACACCCAGTTCGGCGTGCCCGCCGCGCTGTCGGTGACCGCGCTAGGCCGTGCCGCGGATCCGATCCGTGGCGGTGGTGGCCGCCCGGGTCACCGCGTCCGGCTCACGGTGGACACCACGGGTAGGTGGCGGCCTGGGTATGCCGGTCGCCAGTGGGACTCCACCTCGCAGCGCCGGACCCCTGAGCTGCGCGCGATGCTCGGCTCGGTGGCGCTGGCCCGGCCGGCCGCCGCCAAGGACGTCTCGATGGCAGGGTTGGCCGGCACCCTGGGCATGCTCGCCGAAGCCAGCGGCTGCCGGGCCGTGCTCGAGGTCGCCGCGGTGCCCAGGCCGGCACAGGCCACCGTCGGCGACTGGTTCACCTGCTTCCCCGGGTTCGGGATGCTCACCGCCGACGAGGCGGATCGCCCGCCGCCACCGGCGTCTCCGGCGGTCAGCGCGCACTGCGGCGAGCTGGTGGCCGGCCACGGCGTGGTGCTGCGCTGGCCGGACGGGGAACTGACCGAGGTGATCGCTGGCGCCGCGACGAGATTGGGACCGGCATGAGCACCCTGCGGATGGCCGCCGCCGCAGCGAACTTCGACCGCGACCTGGAAGCCGACTTCGCCCAGATCGAGCATCTCATCGGCACCGCGCGAGCCGATGGGGTGCGCCTGCTCGCGCTGCCCGAGGCAGCCCTGGGCGGGTACCTGCTGAACCTTGACGGCGCGGCGGGGCCACCGCCACCGCTGTCCCCGGACGGGCCGGAGATCCGCAGGCTGGCCCGGCTCGCTGGGGAGATGGTCGTCGCGGCCGGCTACTGCGAGGCGGGTCCAGCTCAGGACGGAACAGGCCAGTTGTTCAACAGCGCCATCTGCGTGACCGGTGACGGGGTGCTGGGCCATCATCGCAAGGTTCACCAGCCGCTTCGCGAGGACGCCAGCTACGCGGCGGGCGGCGGCTTCGCCGCCTTCGACACCCCGGTGGGCCGGCTAGGCATGATGATCTGCTACGACAAGGCGTTCCCCGAGTCGGCCCGAGCGCTGGCGCTGGACGGGGCCGACATCGTGATGTGCTTGTCAGCGTGGCCGGCCAGCAGCACCAAGGCGGCGCCGGACCTGGCGCAGGACCGCTGGAAGCGGCGGTTCGATCTGTTCGACCGAGCCCGGGCGCTGGAGAACCAGATCGTCTGGCTGTCGGCCAACCAGTCCGGCCAGTTCGGATCCCTCCGGTTCATCGCCAGCGCCAAGATCGTCGACCCCGGCGGTGACATCCTGGCCGACACGGGCGTGCGGGCCGGTGTGGCGATCGCCGAGCTGGACGTCCAGGCGGCACTGGAGACGGCCCGCCGGTCGATGGCCCACCTGCGCGATCGCCGGCCACACGCCTACGCCGGGTTCGACCCTGCTACCTGAGATGACCGCGATCCGGATCGGCGCCGTAGCCGCGAAGTTCAACCGTGATCTCGACTCCGATCTGCAGCGAGTCGCCACGCTGATCGAGCACGCCCGCCGGTCGCAGGTAGCACTGCTGGTACTACCCGATGCCGCGCTCGGCGGCTACCTCGGCGACCTGCACCACCCCGATCCGGCTGCGCTGCCACCCGCGCTGACGCTCGATGACCCGCACGTCCGCAAGATCGCGGCGCTGGCAGCGGAGATGGTGGTGTGCTTCGGTTTCCGCGAAGCTGAGGGGGATCAGCGCTACAACACCGCGCTGTGCGTGCATGGCGACGGGGTGCTGGGCAGCCATCGCAAGGTGCACCAGCCGGCCGGAGAATCGATCGCGTATTCGGCGGGTGAACATTTCTCCGCATTCGACACCCCCGTGGGGCGGATCGGCATGTTAATCGATTACGACAAGACTTTCCCGGAATCGGCCCGCACCCTCACGCTGGACGGAGCTGAGGTGCTGGCCTGCCTGTCGGCGTGGCCGACCAGCCTCACCAACCGCGCGCCCCGGCTAGCGCAAGACCGCCAAGCTCGCCTGTTCGACCTCTACGACCAGGCCAGAGCGGCGGAGAACCAGGTCGTGCTGGTCTCCTCCAACCAGACCGGTGCGCTGGGCGAACTGCGCTTCCTCGGGCAGGCGAAGGTGGTCGGCCCGGGCGGTGACATCCTGGCCCGCACGTGGGCCAAGGCCGGTATTGCGACAGCCGAGCTGGACGTTGCGGCCGAGATCGCCAAGGCTCGCCGAGTACTGCGGCACCTCGACGAACGCAAGCCCGATGCCTACTCGTGAGTGCCTGTCGGTAGCGCTGCTCACCTATTCGACCACACCGCGGGGCAGCGTGGTGCACACGCTCGCGCTGGCCGAAGCACTCGCCGAGGCAGGCCAGCGGGTGACGGTGTGGTCGCTGGGCCGCGGCGGAGATTGCACGTTTTTCCGACCCGTCGACCCCCGGGTAGAACTGCGGATCACACCATTTCCCGACATCGCCGGGGAAGAGTTCGGGCCACGAATCCTGCGGTCCATCGAGGTGCTGCGGGATGCCTTTCATCCCAGTAACTATGGCCGTAACTATGGCCGGGGCGGCTATGACGTGGTGCACGCACAGGACTGCATCAGCGCCAACGCCGCCACCCGGTGCGTGCGCACCGTGCACCACATCGACCACTTCACCACGCCCGAGTTGGCCACCTGCCATGAGCGCGCCATCGTCAACCCCTGCGCACATGTCTGTGTGTCCGCCGCGGTCGCCGGCGAGTTACTCGACGGGTGGGGGATCCCGGCTAAGGTCATCCCGAACGGTGTGGACGCGCACCGGTTCTCCCGTGCGGCCGGCCCGCCCGGCGCCGCCGCCCGCGCCGCGTGGCGGGCGCGCCTGGGCCGGTATGTGCTGACCATCGGCGGTATCGAGCCTCGCAAGGGGTCACTGAAGCTCCTCGAGGCCTACGCCCTGCTGAGCGCGCGGATGCCCGACGTGCGGCTGGTGATCGCCGGTGGCCAGACCCTGTTCGACTACCGGGACTATCGGGCCCGCTGGGAACGGCGGGCCACAGAACTCGGGGTCGAGCCGGTGGTGCTCGGACCGGTGGACCACGACGCGCTGCCCACGCTGGTGGCCGCGGCGGGGGTGTTCGCCTTCCCGTCCGCTAAGGAGGGCTTCGGGCTGGCCGCGATGGAAGCGCTGGCCGCCGGGGTCCCGCTGGTCGTGACGGACCTGCCGGTGTTCCGCGAGATCTTCACCGGCGTCGCCCGTTTCGCCGACGACGTGTCCGAACTGGCCACGCAGCTCAGCGCCGGGCTCACCGAGCCAGACCCGGGTACCCAGGAAGCCGGCCACGCACTCGCCGCCCGATACACCTGGTCAGCCGCCGCATATCGGCACCGCACGCTCTACCAGCGCCTCATGGACGGTGCCCTAGCATCCCTATGACCGGGGGGGTGCCTAGGCGAGGCGTGGCGGGGGCGCTGTCGGCCAGGGGGGATTGGGATCGACTGCCTGGTCATAGTCAACACCGGGCACGGCGAAGCCGTACAGGCGGCGCACCTCGTTGCGGAACCAGTCGATGTCGGCGATAGTGGTGATGTTCTCCGGGGTGGCTGCCTGCCACCGGGCAGTCACGTCCGCCTGAACGTCACTGGCAAGCTCCCACCGGTCGAGGCGGATTTGATCGTGATCATCGAGCTTCATCTGCTTGGTACCGGCGAGTTGATCCCACAGGTCCGTGAACTGACCGATGGGCGAATACATGGCCTCTCCCAGGACGCCGCGCAACAGCCCAACGTACAAGGCTATACCGGGGATCGCGGTAGAGGACTGAGTGACGGCGGCACCGTTGACTGAGATCAGTGCACGCCCGCCGTGCTCGTTGGCGAGCTTTGTGTTCAGAGTTATCGCGGTCTCTTCCAGATGTGTTTTCGCGGCGCCAATAGTTCCACCCCGGTAAATCGCCGATGTCAGTTCGGAGCCGATATAAGACAGGGCAACCGTCTGGAAACCGGGGGGGATCAGGTCGCGCTCCTTCATGGCATCAATCCAGCGAGCCCAGTCCTCCCCTCCCATGACCTTGACGGTCGCCTTGACGTCGTCGTCTTCGGCGGCCGGTACCTCAATTTCCCGCAGCAGCGGGGCGCCGTCACCGTCAAATGCCAGGGTCTTGGTACGATACGCCTGCCCGATCGGCTTGATGACGGATCGGTAGGTAGTGCCGCTCACCGGATCGGTGCGGCGGGGGGCCGCAACGCTGTAAATCAGGTAGTCAACTGGCCCGAACCGCTGGGCAATGAGGTTCAGCACCTCGGTCTTGGTCACGTCAGCAAAACAGTCGGCGTTGACAAACTCCATGTGCGCACCGATTTTAGTCGCCATCTGGGAGGTTGCGATGGTTCGGTACCAGCCAGCGGTGGCCGTCCGTCGAGCGGACCACGACTTTTCGTAGCACACACCCACGCCACAGATACCGTAACGGGCGAGCCCAGTGATCGTTGCGGCCAGCCCGTACCCGGCGCTGGAACCGATGATCAGCGCGACTGGGTGGTGGTGTGTGTTGACAGCGGGGACCTGGGACCACATGTCCTCAACAATCTGGGCACATCCGGTGGGGTGGGAGTCGAGCAAGAGAAAACCGAGTCCAGTGGGGCTGATAACACGTGTGGTCATGAGGCGCCTATCGGTATCGGGAACGGTGGCGTTCGACGGTCTGGGTGCCCTGGCCTCAAGTTCTAGCAGTGTGCGGCTGTCCACGCCAAGGTCATTCCGGGGACGCGTAATCGTTCGTGACGATCACAACCAAGCCAGGACCGGCGTTCGCGATGCCCGTGAACCGGGGCTCGACACGTATCCTGAATCGGGCACCGAGGGCCTGAGCGTCAGCGCTCTGGTCAGTGCCCTCCTGGTAGTACACGGTGGTCGTCGGGATCACCCCGCGCGCGTAGTTGCCGACCTCGACCACCGTCCACCCCGCGGCAGTGAGATCACGCGCGGCCCGCGCGGCCAACCCGCGGATGGTGCCGTTGTTGTAAACCCGCACCTCACCGCGGCTGGGACCCTTATCACTGGGACCCTTATCACTGGGAGCCTTCTGGCCGGCCGGCGCGCGCTCGGCAGCGTCCGGTGAGGATCCTACGGGGCGCGAGGGCACTGGCGGCGGATAGGGAACGACGGAAGGGATCGCCGATGCGCTGGTGGGAGCGCGGGTCGGGGCGGCCGAGGGCCCCCCAGCGGCCGCAGTCTGCTCGTCACGGGTGACGGCCACCACCAACCCGATCACGACAGCGACCACCGCGAGGAAAAGCAGCACCAACCCGGCGGTTCGCAAGCGCCTACTGGCTCCGGTCCCGTTCGGGGTGCCCATAGCGCTACCGGGGGTCGGCGCCGAGCCGGCGAGCGGCGCGTGCTCGCTGGCGGCCAGACCGCAGCCGGCGCAGTCGCTTGACCAGCATCGGGTCAGCGGCGAGCGCCGCCGGCCGGTCGATCAGGCTGTTCAGGGCCTGGTAGTAGCGAGTGGCGGACATGTCGAACAGCTCCCGGATGGCCTGTTCCTTGGCGCCGGCGTACTTCCACCACTGCCGCTCGAAGGCCAACATCTCGTACTCTTGGCCGCTCAGACTCTCGGACTGGTCTTCGATCGGGTGTAGCGCGTGTGCAGCGTCCATTGCGCTCCTCGGTTCACGATCCCGCGCGTGCAGAATCACAGCTGTGTGATTCTGCCGGGCATTGAACCATGCGGTGGGCCGAGGTGGACCGGCGGCGTCCCCAGACATGTCCCCAGAGCGCGCGGCCGAGCAGGCCACGATTAGGGTTCCTCATCATGGCTGTGTGTCCGATCCGGATCGTCGGCGACCCCGTGCTGCACACCCCGACCAGGCTCGTCACAGAGCTCGGCGGGGAGGTGCACGCACTGGTTGAGGACATGTTCGACACGATGGCGGCGGCCCAGGGCGTCGGGCTTGCCGCCAACCAGATCGGCGTGGACCTGCGTCTGTTCGTCTACGACTGCGCCGATGAGCAGGGCGTGCGGCACCGGGGTGTGGTGGTCAACCCGGCGCTGGAAACCAGTGAGCGGCCCGAGACCATGCCCGACCCCGACGATGACTGGGAAGGTTGCCTGTCGGTGC
Source organism: uncultured Actinomycetota bacterium (assembly GCA_963822695.1). Lineage (GTDB taxonomy): Bacteria > Actinomycetota > Actinomycetes > Mycobacteriales > Pseudonocardiaceae. The sequence continues at coordinate 48,042 of CAWGJH010000014.1, read as the reverse complement.
CCGGTGAGTCCTTCCCCACCGGGCGGGCCAGCTGGGCGCGGGTCACCGGAGTCGATGCCGACGGTGCACCGGTCACCGTCGAGGGCAGCGGCTTGCTGGCCCGATGCCTGCAGCACGAGACCGACCACCTCGACGGGACCCTCTACCTCAACCGGTTGGTCGGCCGGTACGCCCGCGAGGCGAAAAAGATGCTCAAAGCCCAGGGCTGGGGCATACCCGGATTGTCCTGGGACCCCACCGCGGGCCGCCCCGACAACTGAGCACGCGTGACGCACGCAGACCGCCTGTCGGACCGTCGTGGTAGACCATCCGCGTGGCCACCGACTTGATCGCCTCGGCGGATGAGCTCAGCCAGCTGCTTCGTCGTCTTGCTGCTCGCGAGCGGGTACGGAGCGAGGCGACTGCGCAGGCCGATGTTCGGCAGTTGTTGCTCACTGGTGGTCTCGGTCTCGCGGACCACGACCTGGACGTCCAGCTTGAGACTCAGGTTGGAGATCGACGGCGTATCGATGTCGAGGTCGGCTTCACCGTCATCGAGGTGAAGAAGGATCTCAGTAATCAAGGCATTGTCCGGGCGGCGAAGGAGCAGCTCGCGGGTTACGTGGCGGCACGCGCCGCGCAGACCGGTCAACGTTACGTTGGCATCCTGACCGATGGGCGGGAGTGGCACGCGTGTCACGAACGGGACGGCACGCTGGTTGACGTCACCCAGCACGTGATCAACCCCACGAAACCCGACGGCACCGCGTTGCTGTTTTGGCTCGAAGGCGTGCTAGCTAGCCGCCAGGACGTACCTCCGACGCCGCATGAGATCAGGGCTCGGCTGGGAGCCACCAGTGCCTCCTACGCCCTCGATCGGGCAACGCTAGCCGCCCTTTATGCTGAGCACGGCGGAAGTAAGACCGTTCGCGTCAAACGGCAGCTGTGGAGCCGCCTGCTACGCAGTGCACTGGGAACACAGTTCACTGACGACGATGAGTTGTTCCTAGCGCACACATTGCTGGTCAACAGCGCAGAGATCATCGCCCACCTGGTCGTCGGGCTTGACGTCACCGAGCTGCAGCCTGCCACCTTGCTTGGTGGTCAACGATTCGACATTGCCGCCATTTACGGTGTTGTCGAGCACGACTTCTTCGACTGGGTGTTGGAGGTTCCCAGCGGGGACGCCTTCGTCCGCACCCTCGCCCGGCGCCTGTCCCGCTTCGACTGGACCAACGTCGAGCACGATGTGTTGAAAGTACTCTATGAATCAGTGATCGGATCGGAGACCCGCAAGCAGCTGGGCGAGTACTACACGCCCGACTGGTTGGCCGAGCAGGTCGTCAGCACCGCTGTTATCGACCCGCTGAACCAGCGGGTACTCGACCCGGCCTGCGGCTCGGGCACTTTCCTGTTCCACGCCGTGCGTCGCTACCTCGCTGCCGCAACCGAGGCTGGTACCGCGCTGGCGCGCAGCCTGTCCGGGCTCACTGACCATGTCCTCGGGGTCGACCTCCACCCGGTAGCCGTCACGTTGGCACGCGTCACCTACCTGCTCGCCATCGGCCGGGAACGATTGCTGGACCCGGGCCGGGGAGCCATCGCGGTACCCGTCTACCTGGGTGACAGCGTTCAGTGGAACCAGCGTCGCGACCTATTCACCGAGGATCACCTCGTCGTCTCCACCGGAAGCGGTGACCAATTGGTCACTGCCGAGTTCCGCTTTCCTGATAGATTTCTTGCCGACGCGGCTCGCTTCGACCGACTAGTCAGCAGTCTGGCCGACCAGGCTGCGAAACCTCGCGTTCCTGGACGGAATGCGACACTTCCAGCTGGTCTGCTCCATCGCCTTGCCATCAGCAAAGAAGACCGTCCAGTGGCCGAGGAGAACTATCGACTATTGTGCCGTTTGCACGACGAGAGTCGCGACCACATCTGGAGCTATTACATCCGTAATCTCGCGCGGCCAGCCTGGCTTGCGCGTCCCGAGAACCGCGTTGACGTCCTTATCGGAAATCCGCCCTGGCTGTCGTACCGCTACATGCCCGAAGATATGCAGATTGCTTTCCGGGAGATGTCCGAGACACGACAACTGTGGCACGGCCGGGAGGTGGCGACGCACCAGGACCTGTCGGCCTTGTTCGTCGCACGAACCGTCCAGCAATACTTGACCGAGGGTGGTTCGTTTGCGTTTGTCATGCCGAACGCGGTCCTCGACCGTGGTTACTACGCTGGGTTCCGGGCAGGCAACTACCCCGACGCAAAAGACCCGATCGCAGTCAGGTTCACCGGCTCCTGGGATCTCCGTCGGCTGCGGCCCCACTTCTTCCCACGCGGCGCCGCCGTGGTCTTCGGCCAACGCAGCACCACCCAGTTCGGCTCACCGTTACCGTCGCACACGATGCGCTGGACGGGTCGACTTCCTCGTACCAGCGACATGTGGGACATCGTGTCCAAGCATGTTACTAGGCATGATTTTGACCTCGCCGTACACGACGAAGACGCAAAGGAATCGCAATACGAGCCACGGTTCACCCAGGGTGCGACCATCGTGCCACGTGTGCTATTCATGGTTGAGATCCAACAGTCCGGGCCACTCGGCCTTGCCGCTGGCAGGCAGAACGTTCGATCCGCGCGCAGCAGTACCGAGAAGATACCATGGAAGGAACTTTCCTCCCTTGAAGGTGTCGTTGAGACAGAATTCATCCGGCCCGCACTGCTGGGGAAGAGTATCCTGCCCTTTCACGCACTGACACCGAGATACGCCGTGCTTCCGCTGGAAAACGTTGAACTCCTCGACGGCGAGCATCCTCATCTGGATCGTTACCCTGGCCTCGCGGACTGGTGGCGTAGAGCGGAGCAACTCTGGCTGTACCACCGGAGTAGCGACCGCCTCACACTACGCGAGCGGTTGGATTTTCGGCGAGGGCTTACCGACCAGTTTCCGATACCGCCACTCCGGGTCGTCTACGGTAAGGCAGGCATGCATGTTGTCGCCGCGCTGGTAGAAAATCCAACAGCAATATGCGATCACAAGCTCTACTGGGGAACTGTAACGAACCGCGCCGAGGGACTCTACCTGTGCTCAATCTTGAACAGCCCTCTGATCACGGATCTTGTGCGCCCGCTCATGTCCTATGGGAAAGACGAGAGGGATATCGACAAGCACATCTGGAAATTGCCGATCCCATTATTCGATAGCCACAACCCGACACACCGCCGTTTGTCGGACCTCGGCGAGCATTGCATCGACCTTGTTGCGGCTCTTGAGCTCGGCGACTCCGGCAACTTCGTTACGCTCCGCCGCCGGATCCGATCGGCCCTTGCAGCCGACCCGACGGCCATCGAGATCAACGAGCTAGTGCTTGATCTTCTCGCCACGTAGACCATGGTGCGGCTACGGGAGTGTGGCAGTATTGATTGCGAAGCAATGGTGTAATCCTCTTCAGTCCTGAGGCGGTGGTCGCGGTGGACCCCTTGGACGCCTACTCGCGGACGGTCAGCTCGGTCGCTGCTGCGGTGACCCCGCACGTCGCCAGCCTGCGGATCGGGCCGGGCGCAGGGTCGGCCGTCGTTTTCACCGACGATGGGCTGATGTTGACCAACGCGCACGTCGTCGGTGCCGCCCACGATGGCGTCGCGGCGTTCACCGACGGCACCGAGAGCCGCTTCGACGTGGTAGGCGTCGACCCACTGTCCGACCTCGCGGTGCTCCGGGCCCGGGGCGCCACGCCGACCGCAGCCGTCCTGGGCGATGCCGACGAGTTGGTCGTCGGGCAGTTGGTGGTCGCCGTCGGCAACCCCCTCGGGCTCATCGGATCGGTGACCGCCGGAGTGGTCAGTGCGCTGGGCCGCTCGCTGCCGGTGCGCGCGGGCCGGGCCGTACGTGTGATCGAGGACGTGATCCAGACCGACGCCGCGCTCAACCCCGGCAACTCCGGCGGCGCGCTGGCCGACGCCGGCGCCAAGGTGGTCGGGATCAACACCGCCGTTGCCGGTGTCGGGCTCGGGATGGCCGTGCCGGTCAACGCGACGACCCGCCGAATCATCGGCGCGCTGCTCGCCGACGGCCGGGTGCGCCGGGGCTACCTCGGACTGGTCGGGGTGCCCGCCCCGCTGCCCGTGCCGGTGGCGCAACGGACCGGGCAGGCGTCAGGATTGCGCCTGGTGGAGGTCATCCCGGGCAGCCCAGCCGACCGGGCCGGATTGCGCGCTGCGGATCTCGTGCTCAGCGTGGGACGCAAGCCAGTCACCGATGCCCAGGGTATCCAGCGTCAGCTGTTCTCCGAGGCCATCGGCACCAGGTTGCCGATCACCGTGCTGCGCAACGGCGCGATGGTGGATGTGATCACCGTGCCCACCGAACTGGTGCAGACCTAGTCCTATCGTGCGACATAGATCGCTGATGATGCCGGTCCATTTGCGGCTGACCAGGAGGCAGAGCCGAGAATCGCGAGAGCTAAAGATCACCGTTGAGAAGCCGTTGCGTGAGCTCGTCGAGGAGCACGTGGGTTGCTGAATGTCCCGTGAGAAAGGTTGCCCGCCGCGACTTCGCCAGAGAACGCCGACGATCCGTCATCTGATCTCAGGACGTCTGGCATGTGGATAGACCTGGACCAGGCCGCGTGCCCGCTGTGACGGCGGGTGTGCGACCATCGCTCGCAGTGTCCGGGCTCGGGAGTTATCCATGATCACGTCACTGGTACGCGGGCGGTACGACTGGCCGTGGCGGGGTGGGCCCGCGTTCGTCACGCCAGACGGCTCCCAGGTGACGCTGCACAGCATGACACTGGATGCGTCCAGGCCGTGGTCGTGTGGATTCATCGCCCTGATGCGGGGCGCTCGCCGATCGTTCACCGTCGCTGAGGTCGGCGCCTTCGACTGGCACAGCACCTACACCACGGTCCCCGATCAACTGCTCCGCCAGCCCTACCGCGGTGGTGAACTGGTCGTGGGCATCCAAAACAAGCCCGCGCGCGACGGACCGGTCGAGTACCGGGCCGCCTGGCGCGGGCAGTGGTTCGAGCTGCACACCCGGGCCGCCGGCCCTGCCGAGGGGATCACCAGGATCTTTGACGCGCTCCGGCTCACCGACACCCCGCTGGGGCTGCTGGCGCGGCCGCGCAGCGCCGGAGCGGCCCAACTGGAGCCGGTCCGGGTAGCCAAGCAGGTCCCCGGGATCGGCTACTTGACGATCGAACGCCCTGGGGCCAGCCAGATCGCGATCCCCGAGCACCGGGGCCATCCGACCCAGCATGGCGAGCTGTGGCGCGAGCCGCTCGGGCTCGGCGCGCAGGGTCGGCCCCGGTCCGACGCCCTGGTCCTGGCCACTCCCACGGCGATCACCCGGCTGATGCCCGGACCAGCCGACACCGCGGACCCGAACGTGGCGCTAGCCTTCCTGGACGACCTGAGCGTGACCTGGGAGCCCACATGATCCTGTTGGGGGTGCCCGTGCTCGCGGGTGCGTTCCTGCTGGTCGAGGCTGGGCTTGAGCACATGCGGGCACCCAGGTTCCTCGCTCGCGCAGCTGGCACCGGGGTGGTGGCGGCCCGGGCCATCGCGGCCGTCGAATTCGTGATCGGAGTGCCGGCAGTAGTCGCAGTGGTCTTCGGCACCCCTGAGCTGCGCTGGGCGCTGGCCGCTCAGACGGCGATGTACGGGGCCTTCGTCGCCCACCTGTCGTGGCGACGCTACCGGGGCGACGAGTCGGACTGCGGCTGCAACCGGATGGGCACTCAGGTCGGCCCCGGTGGGATCGCCCGGGCCGTGCTGCTGGCGATCACCACGCTCGCGGCGACGGCTCTGTATCCGGCGGCCACGCTGCACGGCGGAGGGGTCGCGATGCTGCTGGTCGCCTGCGCTGTCGTGCTGGCCGTACTGCTGTACACCCTGCCGGCGGCGGTCGACGGGCGAGCCGCGTGAGCGTGCTCACCGCAGCGGTGGTGCTGGGTTGGGGCTGCCTGGTGGTGTTGACGCTGGCGATGGCCGGGATCCTGCGGCAGCTGCGGGAGCTGCAGGCCGAGGTGGCCCAGCTCGGCGCGCCAGCATGGCGCGCGGCCAGGGGCCGCCGGGTACCGGAGCTGGCCGGCGCGGAGCCGCTGATGCTGCTGGTGCTCGACCCCGGGTGCAGCTTCTGCGACGCGGTGCACGAGCCGTTCACCCGGCTGGCCGGCGAGCATCCGGGTACCCGGTTCGAGGTGCTGTCCCCGCGGACCCGGTGGGCTGACACCCCGAACATCCGGTCCCGGGTAGACCCCGGGCTCGTCACGGAACTCGACCTGCCGTGGGCGCCGGCCCTGCTGCACGTCGGTGCCGACGGCACGGTGCTGGCCGGGCAACCGGTGGCATCCCCCGAACGGCTCGACGAGCAGGTAGCAGGCTTGCTGAACACCGCCCCGCTGAGTACCGCGATGCACCGGCAAGGAGCGTCATGACCCCAGCTGACATCCCCCGGATCGACCAGCCCGGTCCCGACATGCAGCCGCGCACCGTGCGTTCGTGATACCGTGCAGTTCGTGGACACCGTACGGTTCCGCAATACTGGTACGGCGGTGCGTCGGCGCGGGTTCCTGGCCGTCATCGGCACGGCATCCATAACCTTGGGGCTCACCGTGCTGGGATGGATCCCGCTGGCCCGGCCGGCCAGGGCGGAGCAAGGCAGCGAGTATCCCAACTGCGGTCGTTACCACTACGGGCCGCACGGACCGATCTGCACCGGTGCGCCTTACTCCCCGTCGTACTGCGACTCCGACAAGTGGTTCAAGAACGGCTGCTTCGGACACTGGGATGAGGGACTCACCTGCTACCAGCCGCGCTCGATCTGCCGCGCCGGCGAGGAGAACCGCAACGCCTGGCTCTGGAAGGCTGACGATGTCGTCTACCGGTGCTCGGACGGCGAGGTCCACTACCCCGGGGCGCCGAACCTGGAGCAGGTGATCTGCAACGCGACGCTGTCTTAGCGGGCGACGAATCCGGCGCCCGAGGCGCGCCGTATTCGGTCCCTTGCTGGTCACCGGTGCACTGGCGGTGCTCGCCGTAGCCGTCGCGGCTCCGCCGGTGGTGCGCGAGGGCTGGCTGCTGACCTGGCTGCTCCTCGGGCTGACCGCAGGCTACGCACTGTCCGGCTCGGCATGAAGCGCCAACTCGGCGTACCTGCTGAGCTCGCCAGTCTGGCGGGATTCGTCACGGGCCTACTTCACCGTCGGCCTGCTTGCCGGGGGTCTTACCGTCGGCACACTGGCGGTGGCACTGGGCAGCCTGGTGCGGCCGGAAGTACCGCCTGCCGGGCGAGTAGGTCTGATCGTCGCGGTGGCGCTGTTCGTCCTCGCCGGCGAGTGCGGGCTGCACCGGGTGACGCTGCCGCACCGGCGCGCGCAGGTGCCCTCGACGGTGATCGCGGCGGGTGGGGATGCTGGCGCGCTGCAGTTCGGCTTCGAGATGGGCTGCGGGGTGCGCACCCATATGCCGAGCAACGTGCCCTACCTGGCGCTGATGGCGGTACTCCTGGTGAGTAGTTGGGCAGCGGCGGTGGCGGCCGGGCTCGGTTTCGGCCTGGGACGGGCCGCGATGGCGCTGGGCCGCCACCACAGCCGGGACGCCCCGTGGTGGGACCGGCAATGGCAGCGCCACGAGCGGTCAATCCGGATCACCCTGGCACTGGCTGCGGTCCTGCTCGCCGCCGGCATCCTGCTGTCCTGACCACCGCGCTAGCCCAGCGGCTCACGGTTCCAGCGGCTCGAGGTCGGGGTCGTGCAGTGGCTCGTCTGCGCGCAACGCGCGGCGCAGCCGGCGGCCGGCCAGCGACTCGAGCCGAGCTGGAAGGATCCCGCCGGCTGGCTTCTTGGCGGTCAGGTCGCTGGTCGCAAGCACGTGCCCAGCCGGCAGCGCACTGCGGGCGACCAGCGAACGGCCGAACGCCGCGCGCATCGGCGCCAGCTCGGTCGCAACCTCATCCTTGTTGACGGGAGCCGCGAGCGCCGCACCGATATAGCGCACGCCGTCAACGAGCAGGGCAAGCTCGCTAGTGGTCACCGACGCCGGCACGTCCGGGCCGAACATCTCGCGGGACAGCGTCACGTGCACCTCGATCACCCGCCCGCCGAGGGCGACTGCGGCCAGCGCCGGGAAGATCGTCCCGGAGTGGTCGGACAGCCCGGACGCGCACTGGTAACGCTCGCGGATCTCACGCAGGACATTGAGCCCGACCCGATCCGGCGCGACCGGGTAGGCCGACGTGCACTGCAGGACGGCCAGCGGCCCAGCGCCGGCCTGGCGCAACCGCGCGACGGCGCCGTCAAGCTCGGCCCAACCGCTCATGCCGCTGGAGAGCAGCACCGGAGCCCCGGCCTGGGCCACCGCATCGAGCAGCTGCGGGTTGCCAACCTCGCCGGAGGCGACCTTCCAGGCTGCCACGCCGACCCGGCGCAGCAGCTCGACTGCTTCCAGCGAGAACGGCGAGCTCACAAACGCCAACCCGCGATCCTGCGCGTGCTGCCGCAGCCCCACCCAGGCTTGCGCGGTGAACTCCATCCGCTTCCAGTACTCGTAGCGGGTGTCGTCGGCATAGCTGAACGTGACCCGCCAGGGTTCATCGGTCCGGCTCTCGGCGGCGGCGATGTGCGTCTGGAACTTCACCGCATCAGCACCCGCGTCGGCGATCGCGTCGATGAACGCGTGCGCGGTGCCCAGGCTGCCGTCGTGTGCCTGGCCAACCTCACCGATTACCGCGACACGGTGATCCCAGTCGAGTACAGTCACGCTACGCGCTCCCTGGGCATCACGAATGGATGAATATCATGACACAAACGATGACAAACGAGCGAATCACTGCTCTCGGTTACGACTATGGCGTGCAGGCAGCGCACCGGCCCGCAGCGTGCAACCTGTGTGGGGTACGTGACGGTGCGGTGGAGGTCGCCGACCGGGACCGCTACGGCTACCCGGCCACCTTCGTAGTGTGTCGGCGTTGCGGGCTCGGTTACCTGTGCCCGCGGCTGAGCGCTACCCAGTACGCGCACTTCTACTCCGAGGTCTACCGCCCACTGGTGTCCGCCTACCACGGCCGCCGCATCGACGCCGAAACAGTGCAGCTCGACCAGCGCGGCTACGCCACCGGGCTCGCTACGTTCCTGCTCCCGCTGCTCACGTCGTCGCCGCGCACGATCCTCGACGTCGGCGGCTCAACGGGAGTGGTCTCCAGGGTACTGGCGGCACGCCCGCACGCGCGGGTGACTGTCCTCGACCCGTCCCCGGACGAGCTCGCGGTCGCGCGGGCCGCCGGTATGGAGACGGTCGCCGGACTCGTCGAGGACTTCGATCCGGGTGGACGCAGGTGGGATCTTGTGCTGCTGTGCCAGACGATCGACCACCTCCTCGACGTGCGCGGCACGCTGACGGCGCTGCGCCAGATGATGGCCAGCGGCGGCCGCGCGTTCGTCGACATTGTTGACGTCGATGTCCTGCTGCACCGGACCGGCGGCATCGAGCGGGTGATCAAGATCGATCATCCCTACTACCTGACGCGCCCGACCGCGGCGGCGCTGTTTACCCTCGCCGGTTTCACGATCGTCGCCGAGCGATTGACCGATGATGGTCATCGAGGCTTCGTGCTCGCTCCAGGACCGGGCACCGAACCCGACTGGCCGGCCCTGGGGGCTACCGCAACGCAGTTCCTGAGCAGCATCTCGACCCTGCGAGCGGGTGCGCTCGGGTAACTAACCCGCAGCCCCCGAGTAAGGTCCAGCTAAGGTCACTCTACGATCCGAATCAACGCACGCTCTGTCTTCTCATCGTTGTTCTTCTCATCGTTGCTGGCATTCAGGAGGCACCGACGTGCCTGGCGATCGCAAGAAGGTCTGCGTCGTCGTCGCCAGCCGGGCCAACCTGGCGCGGATCACCACGGTGCTGGAGGCCGTACGCGACCACCCCGCGCTGGAGTTGCAGGTGATCGCCGCCGCGTCGGTGCTGCTGGAACGGTTCGGCAGCGCGGTGACCGTGCTCGAAGCCGCCGGTTTCACCCCCGATGCCAAGATCCCGTTCATTATCGAGGGCCAGACCACGGCGACGATGGCGAAATCCACTGGGCTGGGCCTGCTGGAGTTGCCGACCGCGTTGGAGCGGCTCGAACCCAACATCGTGGTCACCGTTGCCGACCGCTTCGAGACGATCGCGACGGCTATCGCCGGTGCCTACATGAACATTCCCGTCGCCCACACCCAGGGCGGCGAGGTGTCCGGGTCGATCGACGAGAGCGTCCGGCATGCGGTCACCAAGCTGTCCCACATCCACTTCCCGGCGACCAAGCTCAGTACCCGCCGCGTCATTGCGCTGGGCGAGGACCCGCAGTACGTGTTCGACGTCGGCTGCCCGTCGATCGACCTGGTCGCCCGTACCCGCCCGGGCACCCGCCGCGACGCGTTGATCAACCACTGCGGCGCCGGTTCGCCGATCGATCCGGAGCAGCCCTTCCTGCTGGTCATGCAACACGGCGTCACGACCGAATACGGCCACGGCCTCGCGCAGATGACCGCGACGTTGCGCGCGGTCTCATCGATCGGGATGCAGGCGCTGGTCTTCTGGCCGAACGTGGACGCGGGCAGCGACGAGGTCGCCGCGGGTATCCGGCAGTTCCGCGAGCAGGGCCTGGCGCAGCGCTGCCAGTTCTTCCGCAACCTGCCGGCCGAGGACTTCGCCCGGCTGATGACGCACTGCACCTGCATGATCGGCAACTCCTCAGCGGCACTACGCGAAGGCGCATACCTCGGCACGCCGGCCGTCAGCGTCGGCACCCGCCAGCGCGACCGGGAATGCGGCCCCAACGTGGTGTTCACCTCGCACGACCCCGTCGAGATCACTGAAGCGGTCCGAGCCCAGATCGCGCACGGCCGCTACGAGCGCAGCGACCTGTTCGGCTCCGGCACCGCAGGCCGCGACATCGCCAACGTGCTGGCAACAGTGAACCCACCAGTGCAGAAGCGCCTGCACTACAACCCAGCCACCCTGCTTGGCGACCACACAAAGAGGTAGCCGGTGCTGACGCCGGTTGCGACTGGGCACCGCTCAGACGACGATCACGGGCAACTGGGCATCGAGCACATGACATCCCTCGGGTCCGACGTGACGACATAGTGGTCGCGCTCCCGAGCACACAGCACGACCCGACCGAGGCGTCCACCACGTCTGAGGTGCCGGTTCGCCCACACAGAACTCCCGCGGCGCGCGCAGTCGCTTCGACATGCGAGTGATCGCCCACGAGCCGTACCCCGTGATGGAGTTCGGGGCGGAACACCGTATCGAGCTGGTGCGGCTGGACGAGGTGCTCACCCAGAGCGACTTCATGACGCTGCATCTCCGGCTCTGCCCGAGACCAAGCGGATCGTGGATGCGGCGAAGCTGGCCTGATGAAGCCCACCGCCTTCCTGATCAACACCGGTCGCGGCAATCTGTGTCGACGAGGACGCCTGTACGACGTGGTGCAATCCGGCGAGATCGCCGGTGCCGGCATCGACGCCTGGACGACCGAGCCGAGGATCGATCCGCGCTGGGCTGAGCTGGATAACGTCGTCCTCATCCCGCACAGCGCAAGCGAACACTCACGGTGTCTGGACGGCGAGCGCGGCGCTGGCGGTCCAGACCGTGCTGCAGGTGTGGCGGAGGGCTGTGGACAACCCGTGAGTGGCGATGCGAGCTATAGCTCGCATCGCCACTCACGGGGGGGCTTCCAGCCCCCTTACAACCGCACGGCGGACCGTGAGCGCAGCCGGTTGCGGGTGTCCAGGACCCGTTCGGCGTGCTGCTCGAAGAGCTCCCAGTCGATCGCGTCGTGGTCAGCGAGCACGATGACCAAATCGGTGTCGGTGACCTGCCGCAACTCGCAGGGCACTATCCGGATGAACTTCGGGATCTCGTCAGCGGTGATGAGCGGGTCGATCGCCCGGAGATCGGCCCCCAGATCGTCGAGTTTCTTGGCGACCGCGATCGCCGGTGACTGCCTGGTGTCCCGCGAATTCCGCTTATAGGCCAGCCCCACCAGTAGGATGCTGCTCCCGTTGACGGACTTGCGCTGCTGGTTGAGATGTGTGACCACGCGGGACACCACGTAGTCGGGCATGTGGTCGTTGACATCGTTGGCGATATCGACGAAACGGAAAGCATGACCCAGGGTCCGTCGCACCTGCCAGGACAAGTAAGCGGGGTCGATCGGCAAGCAATGCCCCCCGACCCCTGGCCCTGGCGTGAACCTCATGAATCCGAAGGGCTTCGTGGCGGCCGCGTCGATCACCGACCACACGTCGAGCCCAAGGCCGTGACAATACATCGCGAGCTCGTTAACCAGGGCAATGTTGACGTGGCGGAAGGTATTCTCGAGCAGCTTGGCAAGCTCAGCCTCCCGAGGTCCCGACACTGGCACGGTTCGCTCAACGAGCTGGCCATAGAAGTCCTGCAACGCCTGCAGGGAGGATTTGCTCACACCAGCGATGATCTTGGGAGTGTTGTGGAACCGCCAGATCTCGTTTCCCGGGTCGATGCGCTCGGGGCTGTAGCCGACGTAGAACTGCGCCCCCGCGCACAGCCCCGAACCGGCCTCCAGGATCGGAATAAAGACATCCTCGGTGGTACCGGGATAGCTCGTAGACTCGAGGATGACGCAGCATCCCGGCGTGATGTGCGGCGCAATGATGCCCGCAGCACCCTCGACACAGCTCAGATCGGGAGCACCGTCACGCAAGGAAGTGGGTACGCAAACAACCGCGACGTCGAAACCGGCCAACGCTGCTGGGTCGTCGGTAGGCAGGTACCGTCCGGTACCCACCGCTATCGCGAGATCACCGTCGGTGATGTCGTCGATAAACGTCTCCGCCTTGCGGAGACAATCAACACGGGTCTTGTCGGTGTCAAAACCGACGACGTCGAAACCAACCTCAACGGCCCGCATTGCTACCGGCAGCCCCACATAGCCCTGACCGACCACGGCGACCCGGCACGGCGAAATGTCAGAAATGTCGTACATGGAGCCCCCATGAAGAGTTGTCACCGTAGGCGACTACCCGAATACTAGCGGTGCCGCGATCAACCGTCACCTGCGCACCTTTTGCGGGCTCACTCTCGATAGCGCTACGGTTCGGGCAGATCAATTGACCACGCGGGAGCTCGCACCGAAGCGGGCTGAGAGGGCAGCTGGGCACCGCCCGGGGCTGTCGACCGCAGAACCTGTCCGGGTAATGCCGGCGTAGGAAGGCTGATCCATGACAGTGTTGCCAAACCGGGTGCCCAACCGGGTGCCCAACCGGCCGCAGGACCGCGCCGTCGAACCCGCGGTGACTACTGGCCCGATCACCGGGTCGCGGAAGATCTACCACGAGGTGGGTGACGGGCTGCGGGTGCCCGCCCGCCGGGTGGACCTGACCAACGGGGCACACCTGGACCTTTACGACACCTCGGGTCCCTATACCGACCCAGCAACCACCATCGACGTCCGCCAGGGACTTCCCCAGTTGCGGCAGGGATGGATCGCGCAGCGCGAACCGGTCAGTGGCGCAGCCACCCAGCTCGCCTGGGCCCGGGCTGGCATCGTCACGCAAGAAATGGAGTTCATCGCGGCCCGCGAGGGCGTCGATGTCGAGCTGGTGCGCACCGAGGTGGCTCGCGGCCGCGCGGTGATCCCGGCCAACCACCGGCACCCCGAATCCGAACCGATGATCATCGGGAAGAAGTTCCTGGTGAAGGTCAACGCCAACATCGGCAACTCGGCGGTCACCTCCTCGATCGAGGAGGAGGTGGACAAGATGGTGTGGGCCAGCCGGTGGGGCGCGGATACGATCATGGACCTGTCCACCGGCAAGCGGATCCACGAGACCCGGGAGTGGCTGCTGCGCAACTGCCCCGTCCCGGTCGGCACCGTGCCGATCTACCAGGCGATGGAGAAATGCGACGGTGATCCGGCGGCGCTGACCTGGGAGATCTACCGGGACACCGTGATCGAGCAGTGCGAGCAGGGCGTTGACTACATGACGGTGCACGCCGGCGTGTTGCTGCGCTATGTGCCGTTGACCGCAGGCCGGGTGACCGGCATCGTCTCCCGTGGCGGGTCGATCATGGCTGCCTGGTGCTTGGCGCACCACCGCGAGTCATTCCTGTATGAGAACTTCGCCGAACTGTGCGAGATCCTGCGCCGTTACGACGTGACGTTCTCTCTCGGCGATGGCCTGCGCCCCGGCTCCATCGCCGACGCCAACGACTCCGCACAGTTCGCCGAGCTCAAGACGCTCGGGGAGTTGACCCAGATCGCCCGGCGCCACGACGTGCAGGTGATGATCGAGGGTCCTGGGCACGTGCCCATGCACAAGATCGTCGAGAACGTGCGCCTGGAGGAGGAATGGTGCGACGAGGCGCCGTTCTACACCCTGGGTCCGCTGGCGACGGACATCGCGCCGGCCTATGACCACATCACCTCGGCGATCGGCGCGGCGATGATCGCGCAGGCGGGCACCGCGATGCTCTGCTACGTCACGCCCAAGGAGCACCTCGGCCTGCCCGACCGCGACGACGTGAAGACCGGAGTGATCACCTACAAGATCGCCGCGCACAGCGCCGACCTGGCCAAGGGCCATCCGGGTGCCCAAGCCTGGGACGACGCGCTGTCGGCAGCCCGCTTCGAGTTCCGCTGGCACGACCAGTTCGCGCTGGCGCTCGACCCGGACACCGCGCGGTCCTACCACGACGAGACGCTGCCCGCCCAGGCGGCGAAGACCGCGCATTTCTGCTCGATGTGCGGGCCCAAGTTCTGCTCGATGCGCATTTCCGCCGACGTCCGGGCCTACGCGCACGAACACGGGCTGTCCACCGTGGAGGCCATCGAGGCCGGCATGAAGGAGAAGTCCGACGAGTTCACCGCAGGCGGCAAGCAGCTGTATCTGCCAGTGGCCGGCTCGTGAGCGTTGTACCTACTACTGGGCCTCCGGTCGCGCTGACCATCGCGGGGTCGGACTCCGGGGGTGGGGCGGGCCTGCAGGCCGATCTGCGCACGTTCACCGCCTGCGGCGTGCACGGTTGCGTCGCGGTCACGGCGGTGACGGTGCAGAACTCGGTAGGCGTCACCGGCATCGTGGAGATCCCCCCGGCCACGGTGGCCGACCAGGTCCGGGCGGTGGCGACCGACATCGGGGTGGCCGCCGCCAAGACCGGCATGCTGGCCAGCGCGGCGATCATTTGCGCGGTGGCTGGGGTGTGTGACGAGGTCGGCATCGGCCGTTACCACGCGGTGCCGTTGGTGGTCGATCCGGTGGCCGCCTCGATGCACGGCGATCCGCTGCTGGCCGACGATGCGCTGGCCGTGTTGCGCTCGGAACTGCTCCCCCGCGCCACCCTCGTCACCCCCAACCTGGACGAGGTACGGCTGCTCATCGGCATGGACGTCAGCTCCCACGCGGAGCAGTACGAGGCTGCCCGTGCGCTGCATGCGCTGGGCCCCCGGTGGGTCCTGATCAAGGGTGGGCACCTGCGAGCCGGCGCCTATGAGAATTCCCAGGAGAATTCACAGTGCCTGGATGTGCTCTACGACGGCCGCGAGTTCACCGCGTTCACCGGTCCCCGGCTAGCCACCCCGCACACCCACGGTAGCGGGGACGCCCTGAGCGCGGCGATCACCTCGGCACTGGCCCGCGGCACCGCGATGCTCGCGGCGGTCGGGTACGGCAAGCGCTACATCCAGCAGGCGGTAACCCACGCGTACCCACTAGGCGCCGGCGTAGGCCCAGTCTCCCCCTTCTGGCGCCTCCGTCCCGACGGACTGGAAGGTGCACAAGGATCCATATGACCGTGCAGGGGCGGCTACGAGGCATCGGCGGATCGGTGTGTGCAGACGAGCATCTGGTTGCCGCTGGCTTGGAACTCGTAGTCAACGTCGGCCACCTGGGTGGTGATGCCATGGTCGGCGAGTTGGGCGAGCAGCTGGTCGAGGTAGGGATAGCCGACGGCGCCCATGGCCACGAGCGGAAAGATCCGTAGCTCGTCGCGGGTGACACGCATGAGTTCGAAGATGCCGTTTCGATGGAATGCGAGGTCGAGGCGGTCGGCGTAGCTGAACAGCAGGTGCGAGCTCAGGGTCAGCTCGAACGCGTTGTCGGCGAAGGGCAGGTGGGGTAGCTCGCCGGGGACGTAGCGCTCGGGGTGGGCTCGCCGATCAGCGGTGAAGCGTGCGACCACGGCGCTGCGGGAGCGCTGGTGGTCCTCAGGGTCGGCGAAGAAGCTCCACCGGTACTGCTCGGGGTGGGCACGGACGTAGCGGTTGCCGCGGTCAGTGTCGGCCTGTGCGTGTGCGGCAAGCGTGCCGGCGCTGGTGTGGGCGTAGACCGGGTCGCAGGCCATAGCGTCCCCCCGGCGGCGTTGACCTCCGCGGTCAGGCTGGCGGCCCCGCCTGGGCAGTCCAGCAGTCGGCGACGCGGGGCGGCATCGGAGAGCGCGAACATGGCCCGGTACTCGGCTAGGGAGCGCGCGCTGAGCAGCACCGCGCCGATGCCGCTGTCGGGCACGGCAGGTTCCTCACGAATGAGGGTCACCCCCGCAGCGGACCACATCGCTGGGTGCACTGACCAATGGTTTCGTGAGCCCCGGCTCCTTATCCGTCGGGCGCCGGAACCGTGATATGAGCGGGGATGGGTACACCGAAGAGCAGGGCGACGACGTCGCTGACGGTGTGGACGCCGCCGTCCAGTGTGCCGCTGGGAGCTACCTGGTACATGACGGTGATCAGGTAGCGCTCGTCGGGTCCGGCGAAGCCGACGGTGTTCGTGACCCAGTGCTTGCCGTAGGGATCGGTCTCGTAGGACCAGCCGTCCTTGTTTCCGGGCCGTTGAGCGGGGCCGGCCGCCCAGACCCCCCACTGCTGGTTGGGCGCCACCCCGCGCAGCGCGCCGACCAGGTAAGCCCGGTCAGCCAGGTTGACCTGGGCGAAGACGTAGTTCATCAGGGCGGCCAGGTCATCGGTCGTGCACTTGACGAAGCCCCAGTATGTCTTGGCGGTGAAGCCGGGCACGAAGTGCAGGCTGGTCATGCCGTACTGGTTACGAAACCGGGCCAGCATGTCGTCGCCGCCGAATTTCGTCCACAGCCGGTCAGAGGCACGCTCGTCGGAGAAGTTGAGCATGGTGGCCATGTCGTGCCGGTCCGCGGCAGTCAGCGTGATCTGGCCGGCGCGTTGCCGGCGCAGCAGGTCGGTGGCGATCGCGAGCTTGATAGTGGACGCCGTCCAACCCTCGTGCTGCGTCGGACCGAATCGCCAGGCGTACCCGGTCTGCCGATCGGTGAACACCACGCTCAGGTAGCCCGTGCCGCTGACCTTCCGGCTGATGTAGGCACTGGCAGCGGCGAACCGCTGCTGCTGGGTACAGCTCCACCGCGCGTCACCACGGCACTCAGCCGGTGGCGGTGCCACGTCACTGCTGGCGGACGGACCCCGAACGACCGGCTGCGCCAGGGCCTTCGGGACCGCGGGCGAATCGACGTCTGAGCGTCCACAACCGACCATGGTGAGCGCCGCGCAAGCGAGAACCGGCGCAACGGTGAGGCAAAGACGGTGCGGCACGTTCATGATGGCGGGACGGTACTACCCGAACCCAAGAGCAACTGGTGCGGCCTTACGGGAAGTGCTCGACCTGCCAGGCTGCCCGGATGATGCGAGAGCCAGGTGGTCGCGTCGGAGTCGCCATTCGGCCCGAAGATCGATGCCCGACCGGTGTTCGAGCACGACCGCGCGATACTGACCGACCTGCTCAAGGATGTAGAACCCGACAAGTGGCGACGACCGACCGCATGCGCACCGTGGCTGGTCCGTGATGTGGTAGCCCACCCGCTCGGCAACGACCTGAGCCGGTTCGCGCGCACCCGCGACGGCCACACCGGCAACAGTTCGCGATCCGGAGAACCGCTACCCGCCTTCATCCACCGCTTCAACCAGGACTGGGTGTCGGCAGCCAGCCGAGTCAGCCCCGCGATGCGGGTCGAGCTGTTCGACACGACCTCACCCCAAGTCCTGCGGATGTGGCGCGACCTCAACCTTGATGCGCTGGGCGAACCGGTCGGCTGGGCGGGCCCCAACCCAGCTCCACTGTGGCTGGACTGCGCGCAATCGTAGCGGGCGATCAGAGCACAGCTCGCGCCGACAACTCGATCTGTTATCTCCCAGAAGTCAACATCCGGTAGCTGCTTCGGCATGTGTCACGGTCGTGCAGTGAACAGGGCACGGTACGGCTGAATCCTCCTGGTCAAGACCAACTGCCTCCCGAAGGGCCGCCGCATACCGGCCAAGTGTCCGTTGCTGTTCGGTGAGGTGTTCGGATTGACGAGCCATGCGCTTCCCGCCTCTCCTCGACCCAACCGTGCGGCGGCCGTCAGCCGAGCGCTGACGAGGTACGCGCCGCCTCACCAGCTACGGCACCCAATCTGACATCCTCGTTGTGCGCTAGCAGGGGATGACGTAGGCGCGGGCGAAGAACGTTCCGATCTCTGCGCGGTGGAGGTGACCGGCGACTGCTTGATCACCTTCTACGGCCATGACAGCGTGGATGTGAACCGTGCCGTTGGTGATCTCACCTGTACCCGTCATCTCAGCCGGTAGGGAGTAGTCGGTGATGACGTCCTCGGTGGCATCGTATTTGGACATGGTAGAGATAGTGAAGCTGTCCACAGCACCGATCAGGCTGACGATCGCCCCGTTGGCGATATCGAGGCGCTTGGTTTCCCTGACCACGGTCTCCATCAGCTCAGCATTGCGGACCTCGATGACAACCACGGGCTACCTTCCCATCATGGGACTGAGCGCTTGCAGCATTGCAGCGGCACACCATCGCGCACCAGCGTCGCGGTCGCTGATCGCCTCACGGGCGAACCTCTGGGCCACCAGAACGGGCTGTGGAAAACCAGCAGGATTTTCAGTGAGCTGCGCGGCGACTGGCCAGTCTAAGCCGCAGACACGTGCGACTACGGCGGTCATGTAGCGGCTACGAACGTCGGGGTCTCGGCCGAGAGCTGCAATCACGTGGGATGCTTCGAGCTGTCCGGGAAGCTTGGCGAGGATTCCGGCGGCATTCACACGCAGGACGGGATCATCGCCGTCATCCAACCACCGTCGTAGGTGCGCCACTGTGCCACGATCAGCCAGAGTCGCTATCGCAAGGTCGGTGCCGTGCGTGGTCTGGACTGTGGCAAGTGGGCCAGGGTCGTTGCCTGCGATGCTGGCCGCTAGCTCAGTAGCTAATTTAGTATTCCCGGAGACAAGACTGGATACCTCGAAGAAGCCCCTGCGGTTCACATTGTCGCCCAACTGGCCTATGCCGAGCACTCTTTCGTACGCCTTGACCACATCTGTGGTCGCAGCTCGTTTGCTAGTCTCCACCATACTGAGGTAAGGCTTGCTGTAGTGCGTGCGGGTAGCCATCACGGACAAGCTGAGGCCGGCAGCGTCCCGAGCCGCCCTCAGTGCTTCTCCGACCGTCATTGCTGTCAACGCTTGTGAACCTCCGAGCCCTTCTCTTGGTGGTCCGTGTCGATCAGACTAGCAGCAGGTGGCAGAGCCTGACACCCGGAGAGGTGACCATTCGAGGAGGACGAGCGTGACAATCGAGCAACGTAATCCGTCTGGGCCCGGCCAGGGCGAGCATCCGAGCGGCCAGCGCCGCAAGGCGATCCCGGCAGTATGTCAGCTGGACCGGGGCACGGTGGATGTCACCAATCTGGTGGTGAGCAAGCGCGACGGGACGATCGTGCTCGACCCCCAGGTCACCGGCTCGTGCGTGATCTCCCTCGACGAGGAAGGGGTCACGACGCTGTGCGACCTGCTGACCGTGTGGCTGCGCTGAACCCGGGATAACGACCACGCCCCAAGGACCGGCATCGGGGCGGGTGCTGCCACCCAGAGCCGCCAGCCCCGATGCCTTCCACCATTGTCCACGCAATCCGCGAAGTGGGGTATGAACCGATGCTGGTGGGAGCCAAAGTAACAGACAACGCAACAGCGGAGATCATCAAAGACACCGGAAAACTGCTGACAATCAGTATTCCCGGCGGACTGCTGCCGGTGCACCTGATCGTGGACCCCCCGGGGGCGGCGCGACTGATGCGACTACTGGCCGAATACGCAAAGAAAGCGCCAGCAGTTTACCCCTCTGCTTCCCGTCGTGAGGGTTAAGGGTCGCGGTGGGGGCTGGAGGCCCGGGCCCAGAACCGTTGCGGGATCCGGCCGGCCAGCCGGGCATGCCGGCCCGCCTGCACGGCCATCCGCATCGCTTCGGCCATCCGCGGCGGGTCGTCGGCCCGGGTCACCGCGCTGGCCAGCAGCACCGCGTCGCAGCCAAGCTCCATCGCGAGGGCGGCCTCCGAGGCGGTGCCGATCCCGGCGTCGAGGATGACCGGCACCGGGGCCTGCGCCACGATCATCTCGATGTTGTGCGGATTGCGGATGCCCAGCCCGCTGCCGATCGGCGAGCCCAGCGGCATCACCACCGCGCAGCCCGCGTCAGCCAACCGGCGAGCCAGCACCGGGTCGTCGTTGGTGTAGGGCAGCACGGTGAAGCCGTCGTCGACGAGCTGCTCGGCGGCGTCGAGCAGCTCGATCGGATCAGGCAGCAGGGTACGGTCGTCGGCGACGACTTCGAGCTTGACCCAGGACGTCTGCAGCGCTTCGCGGCCCAGCTGCGCGGTGAGTACCGCCTCCGCGGCGCTGCGGCAGCCCGCGGTGTTGGGCAGCGGTTCGATGCCGTGCCGCATCAGCACGTCGAGGACACCGGTGCGCGCACCGGTGTCCATCCGGCGGATCGCGACCGTGGTGAGCTCGGTCTGCGCGGCGAGCAACGCCTGTTCCAGAACAACGAGATTGCCCGCGCCCCCGGTTCCCAGGATCAGCCGCGAGCCGAACTCCCGCCCCGCGATGACCAGCGGATCATCTGCCATCTGCGTCACCCTCCCTGCACCGCGGTCAACACCTCGATCGATGCGCCGTCGCGCAATGCCGTGCCGGGCCATGCCGCCCGCGGCACCACGGCGCCATCCAGGGCCACCGCGACACCGTGGGACGGCACGCATAGCCGCTTGAGCATGTCGGCCAGCGTGGCGCCGGGGGGGAGTTCCCGGGGGTGGCCGTTCACAGTGATCGTCATGTCGCGCTCCGCGCGACCCGTGAGTGGCGATGCGAGTCATGACTCGCATCGCCACTCACGGGTTGTTCCGGGTGAAGTCGGGCCGGCGCAGCCGGCCCGACTTCACCCGGAACAACCTCCCCACACAACAGCGCAAGAATCGCCTCAGCAGTCACCGGTGCCAGCAGAATCCCGTGCCGATAATGACCGGTCGCCACGAGCACACCAGGCTCCAGCTCCCCGATCACCGGCAGGTTGTCCGGGCTGCCCGGGCGCAGCCCCGCCACCGCCTCCTCCAGGGTGTACTCCGCCATCGCGGGCAGCACCCGCTCGGCGGCGGTGAGCAACTCGCGCACCGCACCGGCGGTGACATCGGTGTCGAACCCGACCTCGCGCTGGGTGGCTCCGAGTACCAGCCGCCCGCCATTGCGGGGTACCAGGTAGCTGTGGCGCCCACCCACGATCGCGCGGACGGTCCGCGACGGCGGCGGCAACGTACCCGGCCGGCACCGCAGCCGCAGGATCTCGCCTTTCACCGGGCGGATCGCGCGGTGCAGCGCGGGGTGCAGCGCGGCGCTGTGCACACCGGCGGCCAGGATGACGACGTCCGCGCTCGGCAACTGCAGGCAACGTTGGGCCTGAAACGTCACCCCGGCGCCGCGGCACGCCACCAGCAGCGAGGTCAGCAGCGCCCGGTTGTCAACTGACAGGTCCCCCGGAACCGACAGCGCTCGGCACACCTGCGGGCCCAGCGACGGCTCGACACGGCGCACCTGCCGGCCGGAGAGCGCTTCCACCGCGCGGCCCATCCGAGCCAGTTGCTCGGCGATCCGATCCAGCTCGGCGCGGTCGCCGGGGTCCAGCGCAACCACGAGGGTGCCTCCGGTCCGTAACCCGGGGTCGGCACCGGCGGCCGCGAGCTCGGCGGCGAAGTCCGGCCAGCGGCGCAGTGCGGCCGCCCCCAGCGCGAATACCGCTGGCTCCACCGGCACCGCCTCGGTGACCGGGGCGAGCATCCCAGCAGCGACGTGCGACGCACCCGATCCCGGCGCCGGGTCGTACACGGTCACCGCGAACCCCGCGGACGCGGCGCGCCAGGCGCAGCTCAGCCCGATGACACCGCCACCGACCACGGCGACAGAAGTGAACGAGACCCCAGCTGACACCACAGCACATCACGCTCCCTGCGCCGGCATGACCCGGATCAGGTTCGACGGTCGGGGTCGCCATGACCCCCTCTCAGCCCGGTGTCGCCCGGGCTCGGAGTGCGGACCGCTCCCCACCCTACCCTCGATACGGTTTCCCCATGGACGGCGAGCGGATCAGGGCCCGGCTGGCCGACGCGCGGCTGTACCTGTGCACCGACGCCCGGACCGGCCGCGGCGACCTCGCCGAGTTCGCCGACGCGGCGCTGGCCGGCGGCGTGGACATCATCCAGCTGAGGGACAAGGCCCTGGAGGCCCGCCCCGAGCTCGCCGCCCTGGAGGTGCTCGCCAGCGCGTGCCAGCGGCACGGCGCGCTGCTGGCGGTGAACGATCGGGCCGACGTCGCGCTGGCCGCCGGTGCGCAGGTGCTGCACCTGGGCCAGGACGATCTGCCGGTCAGCTGGGCACGCCGGGTACTCGGCGACGAGGTGGTGATCGGCCTTTCCACGCATGATCCCGCGCAGGCCGCCGACGCCGCCGCGCGGCACGGAGTGGACTACTTTTGCACCGGTCCATGCTGGGCCACCCCGACCAAGCCGGGCCGCCCGGCCGCCGGGCTGGACCTGGTACGCATCACCAGAGCGAACACAGGAGCAGCCCGTCCGTGGTTCGCTATCGGCGGTATCGAGTCCACCCAACGGCTTGAGGAGGTGCGCTCCGCCGGCGCGGACCGTGTGGTGGTGGTGCGCGCGATCACCCAGGCGGCGGATCCGCAGGCGGCCGCCGCCGCCTTCGCGCGACGCTTGCGCTCATCGTGCTAGCGCTCGTCCCTGAAATCCTCGCCCGTGATGAGGGTGAGCCCGTAGGTGGTCAGCACCTCGTGGATCGGTTGGAAGTAGGACTGCCCGCTGACCAGGCAACCACCGGATCCGCCGGACAACATGCCCAGCGCCTGAGTGCCACGCATGAAGGGTCCACCGGAGTCGCCGGCCTCGGCGCAGACACCAGTCCTGGTGAGACCGCGGACGACGTCGCCGTCCCCATAGTTCACGGTCTCGCCGATGGCCTGCACCCAGTCGCAGTGGTAGCCGGTGGTCGACCCGGACAGGCATACCTTGTCGCCCACGGCAGCGGGTGCGTCGCCGGTCACGGGGAGGTAGCCACTGTCGGCGTCGACGGCGTGGGCTTGCTCCCAGGACGGCGAGGCCAACTCGACCAGGCCGAAGTCGTGACCGGGAAACCACGATGCGGCGACCGGGCCGATGGCGCTGCCGTCCGGCCCGGACCAGGTACCACCCAGCTTGGTGCAGTGCCCGGCGGTGATGACGTAGCGGGTACGGCCCCTGACAGCGTTGAAACCGACCGAGCAGCGGCCACCCGAACTGGTGGTGATCGTGTCACCCCCGCGCAGGTCGGCCAGCGGTGCCGGGCGAGCGTTGACGTGTTCGATGCGCACTGTGTCCTGACCCGCCGCGAAAGCCCTGGCGGCCACGTCGTCAGTGGCCGATACCACGACGGAGTTGCTGGCCGGGTCGATGTACCACCCGGTCACCGAGTTCGGGGCACGGCCTGACCGGGAGTCCAGCGCCGCCAGCACCCCCTGCAACGTCAGCAGGTCCCGGGCGGCCAACCGCGGCGCGGCGCTGATCGGCTCTGGAGATGCCGGCGCAGCCGACGCAGCCGACGCGGGAGCGCGACGCCCACGCTGAGCAGCAAACCCACGGCAACAGCAGCCAGCGAGTGAGGGCGACTTCGGACAAGCACGGATCGGGTCCTCTCGTTCAGTAGGTGACCCTGGTAACTCCCCGACGGTCGCTCCACGCTACGGACCAGTCACGCAGTGGTGAAGACACTATTCGGTGAGACCCCATGCCCATACGGTGGGTGTTCGTTTCACTACTCGTAGTGGGTACCGGAGGCGCGGCTGCCGCCAGAACCGGCGCACCAGAGCTGTTGGGGGTCCCCGGTACCTTGCTAGAGGTGCTCTCAGCTCCATGGTTCCCATCGATGGTTCTGAGCAGCGCGGACAGGGTAGGCGTGCCCGGGAGTACTTGCGGGCGAGCCTGGATCGGTTCGGTCGAGCCCGTTCACTGGGCGAGCCCGAAGAAGAGAAGAAGAATGGGAAGAGACGCCTGAGAAACGTCGGACTGAGCCCAAGTACCGTCGCGTCGAAAACCAGATCGCGAAGACCATACGGCACGGAGACCGGGGTACGGTGCGGGCGCTTCGTCGCCGGCGTCCTAACTCTGGCGGAGGAGATCGAGCCGAAGGTCAGTGATTTCCTGCGGGATGAGCTCATGCTGGAGCTGTCCGAATCTAAGACTTTGATCACCCATGCCACCAGCCAGGAGGCTGACCAGCCATTACAGGTGTCAATGTCTCGTTTCCGGCGTATCTCGACCGAACCCAACCAGGCACCGTCATCCAAGATCGACAATGGGCGACATCATGGCAACCCGCCGCCACCGGCTCCACGCCGGGGCGGCATCAGTCCTGGTCAGGCCCTGAGCCGTTGGATAGTCCGCGAGATGTAGGGGAAGGCCACGGGGACGGAGAGGCTTGCTGACATGTCAGCATCAGGTGCATAATGATGATGTGTCAGCAAGTTGCTGGCCGAGACCAACCGAAGGAGTAGCCATCATGTCCATACCTGTGGCCGGTTCGACCCCCAGCACCGTGCTCGTCAACGTGTCGGGCCATTACGATCTCGACGCCGCGCACAGCCGCCTTGGGTTCATCGCCCGCCACGCCATGATCACCAAGGTGCGAGGGTCTTTCGTAGAGTTCACGGGATCTTTGGACCTCGACGCGCAGAACTGGTCCACATCCACGGCACAGGTCACCATCCAGGTGGCCAGCATCGATACCGGCAACGAGCAGCGCGACAGGCACCTGCGCACCAACGACTTCTTCGACGCCCCGAACTACCCGCAGATCACCTTCACCAGTACCCGGGTCGAGCAGATAGCCGAAGACACCTTCGCAGTCACCGGCGACCTGACGATCAAAGATACCACCAGGCCGGTCACCGTCGATTTTGTCTACACTGGCAGCGCGCTCGATCTGTATGGCAACACTCGAATCGGCTTCGAGGGCATCTCCACGATCGACCGCAGCGACTTCGGCATCACCTTCAACGCCGCCTTGGACACCGGAGGCGTGCTGGTGTCGAACAAGATCACCCTCGAATTCGACATCTCTGCGATCAAGGCCCAGTGAGCCGGACAGTCGAGAACCTGCCCGAAATGGGATGAGAGTCACGGTGTCGGTTCGTCCAGTCCCACACAAGGGGGAGACACTGGGCGAGCCCGGCCTCGGGCAGGCCCAGCTGCGCCCCGAGATTGTGTTCTTCGGCCCCGAGGAGGTGTCTGGCAATGACTGAAACGCCGTGGCTAAACGCCAGAGAACAACGGGCGTGGCGGGTGTTTCTCGACGTGCGCCGGGAGCTTCTGGCGGAGCTCAACCGGCAGCTGACTCGCGATGCGGGACTCTCCGGGGCCGATTACGAGCTGCTCGTCCCGCTGTCCGAGGCACCCGAAGGCCGGATGCGCCCACGCGATCTCGGACGCCGGGTTGACTGGGACCGCAGCCGGCTCTCCCACCAGATCCGGCGGATGCAGGAGCGCGGGCTGGTTGTTCGCGAAGAGTGCTGCACCGACGGGCGCGGCGCGTTCGTCGTGCTCACCGACCGCGGCCGGAAAGCCATCGAATCAGCCGCACCTGATCACGTCCGCACCGTGCGGCGGTTCTTCCTCGACGTCCTGCAGCCCGGAGAGGTCGAGACCCTGATCTCGATCTACGAGCGGGTGCTGGACCAGTTGCGCCACCAGGGCAGCCGCTGCCCGGACGAGGATCCGGCTACCCGTTCAGCGGCGTCCAGTTCCGAGTAGATAGGGCGCTCGACGGGCACTCAAGTTAGCACCGAAGAAGATCATATACTAAGGAGATTATAAGGTATCTAGACCGGCCAGCGGGGTAACTTGATATAGCTAAGGAATGGGTCGCCGAAGAAGGAGAGAATAAACTCGAGTAAGCGTTGGAGACACAGGAGCGAGGATTCAGTCGAGTTACACACTTCTTGGAGGCGAAGGTTATGATCGACAAACTCAAGGCGGCCGGGTCGCCGTCCCGCAGCATGAGCCGTGGCCCCAACATCGCACTCTGGGCGCTACAGTGCGTCTTGGCCTTGGTCTTTGCCCTCAGTGCTCTGATGAAGTTCACTGCGGCACCTCAGGCTGTGGAGGTCTTCGAGGCGATGGGCACCGCCAGTTGGCTGCCGTACGTCATCGGCCCACTCGAAGTAGTCGGCGCGATCGCTCTGCTGATTCCCCGACTGTCCGGCCTGGCCGCAGCGGCATTTGTCGCTCTCATGATCGGTGCGGTGTTGACGCACCTCATCTGGGGCGGCTCCGTGGTTCTCGAGATCGTGCTGCTCATCCTGTCCGCGGTGGTTGCCTACGGCCGGCGTACCAGCACATCAGAGCTACTCACCCACCGTGGCCAACGGCGACCCGCTGTATCGTAGTGCGGGTTTCCCACCTGCAGAGACGTGAACCCCCGTCACCCGCAAGCCATAATAGGACGGTCAACCACCGAGGTCTGTGACGGGCCATGAACTAAGGGAAGGACAGAGCATGACCGAAGTCACTCGACTGACCGTACCGGCCTCGCGCCCACCGACCGTCGGTCCGGATGCGGGAACCGGCTTGACGAAATTCCTCGACCCCTTGCGTATACCGCCGGTGCTGCGTCCGGATCCTGATCAGCATCCCCACCACGTGACCATCGAACTCCAGGCGACGGAGCTTTCGCTGCACTCGGAACTGCCGCCGACGACGTTGTGGACCTATGCCGGGCACTCCCCCGGACCCACCATTGAGGTCCACCGCGGTCAGCGGCTGAACGTCACCTGGAAGAATGAGATCTCCGGCCGGTATCCGGTCGTCGCCGTCGAGGTGGATGCTCCCGGGCCTCCTGGCCCGGAGGGTCCCTACCCGCAGGTGGGGAACACTCCTGGCCGTGACGGCGCGCAGCCGGACCAGGACATCGCGAACCTGCCACCGTGGACGGTGGTGCACCTACACGGCGCACGGACCGACGGGAGCAACGACGGGCTCCCCGAAAACGCTGTTCTCCCCGGTAGAGCGCAAGTCGCTGAGTACGCGAACGACCAGCAGGCGACAACGCTGTGGTACCACGACCACGCCATGGGCATCACCCGGTTGAATGTGATGAGCGGCCTGTTCGGGATGTACCTCGTCCGCGACGACGAGGAAGATGAACTTCATCTGCCCGGGGGCGAACACGAAATACCATTGATCATCTGTGACCGCAATCTCGATACGGACTCCAAAGGCAGACTGACCGGCCAGCTGCTGCAGAAAATAGCCAATCTCAAGATCGATATACCTGGCTTGCCCGAAATCCGTTCGTTGTTGCAGTTCTTCGGTCCGTACACACTGGTGAACGGAGTTATCTGGCCGCACTTGGACGTGGCGGCCAGGTGGTACCGGTTCCGGATCCTCAACGCCTCCAGCGGCCGGTTCTACCGCTTGTCCCTGCTCGACGAGCACGATACCGTGCTGCACGGCGCCATCAAACAGATCGGTACCGACCAGGGGCTGCTTCCTGAGCCGGTATCGATCGAAGGAGAGCTGATCCTAGCTCCAGCCGAGCGCGCTGACGTCCTGATCGACTTCAGTGCTTTCCGCGGCCGACACCTGCGTCTGGTCACCACCGGGGGCGGGGCGCTCAATGTAAATCCTCCTATAGTGCCTGGTCAGACCGACCCCGAAGCCGGGCTTGTCGAACCGGACGTGATGCAGTTTCGGGTCAGCTCCGCGCCGATTAACGACGATTTCACACTTCCGAAGAAATTGTCCCGGTCCTTCGTCCGCCTCACTCACGACTCGCTGCCACACGATCATGGCCACCGGTGGATTGTGACCACCCCAGGGAGCCTGGCTATCACGCACCCCGAGCTGTGGGAGATGGCCGAGGTCGACCCGGCCACGGTGACCATCCCCAGCGATGGCATCATCCAGGTCCAGGGACCGGCAACGGGTAACAATGTGATCACCTTGCAGCGGGTGGCGAGAAGGTACGAGGATGCTGCCACCTTCTCCGTGGAACATGGCGCCTGGGAGGTATGGAACTTCCTCAACATTGCCGTCGGTCCCACGCATCCGATGCACATCCATCTGGTGGGCTTCCAGGCACTGAGCCGCGACGTCTACCACACGGAGAGCTTCGACTCCCAGATCCACGGGTCAAAGACGCCGATCGTCTTCGACCGCACTGGGACTCTTGATCCGAACGAGCAGGGTTGGAAGGACACGATCCGGGCCAACCCAGGTGAAATGGTCAGCGTGGCTGGCCAGTTCGTTGGCGGAACGGGCCGGTACGTCTATCACTGCCACCTATTGGACCATGAGGACGAGGGAATGATGCGATCCTTCGTCGTCATGCCGAGCGAGGTCATGAAGCTCATGGATACCATGCCACATATGACGATGGCGGTCACCAGGTCATAGGCGCCAGAAGCGTGCCCAGAAGGGTGCGCCGCCCCCCACTGTGACAAATCAGGGCGGCGTTGCGGGGGCCTCGGGGTGAGGCACGGATCTACTGCCTCACCCCGAGGTCATTGCGGTCTTGAGCCACGTCGATCAGTGCGGGGATGATCTCTGGCTCCCCGAGCAGCCGGCACGCATTGCGCCAGGTGATCTGGTGCCAGTCGGCTACGTCCAGGTCGAGCGCGCGCAGCTTGGTCAGCTCCACCTGGGGGTGCTGCAGGGGGTACTCGGTGCCCAGCAGCACCCGCTCGGCGCCGAGGCGCCGCACCGCGATGCGCGCCACGCAGGTGTAGCAGCCAGAGGTCTCAGCGAGGATGTTGGGATATGGTGCGACGACGGTGAGCGAGTGGACGTCGATCCCGACAAAGCCGCAGTGCCCCAGGAGGAAGGTCACCTCGGGGAACGCCGCGGCGAGCGCAGCGAGATCGGCGGGGCCGCATCCCGGCCGATTGAGACAGACCACATATACCGGGTGCCGCGTCTGCGCGGCGGCTGCGACGAGGGCCAGAGTGCGCTCATCAGTGAGTGGAACCCCGTGCACGGCGGGGGAGATCTCCAGTCCGCGGACGCGATCGGCCCGCTGCTGATAGGGCTGCGGTCCACGGTGCGGATTGCCGAAGAAGAACGGCAGTAACCGGCCGCCTGCGCGGTCGCAGCTGGCCAGCACCGCGTCATTGTCGGCGTCGCGCTCGGTGTGCTGGCCCGTCATGATGTGGATGGCGAGCCGTTCCAGACTGATCACGCCACCGGCGCAGACGGCGGCTCGGGCAATACCGCAGCGGTCCATCGTTGACAGCAGCGCGTCGAGTGCCCCCGCGTTCGTGCCCAACCGGGCGTGGATGTCGAACACCGGCAGGCGCTCACCAGGGTTGCTGAACATCATCGTGCTCCTCAGGTGCCCGGGGTGACGGCGGTGACTGCAGCCTCCGCGTCGTAGCCGTAGAGCCACTCCTGGTCCGCCAGCGCTGCGTGCGCTGCTAGCGCGGTGTCCCGGTTCCGCTGCGCGGTACCGTCGGGAAGATGCAGTGTGGTGGTGTTCGCGCGGGAGCTCCGGTGCACCTCAGAGGTGCGCGGCCGGCGGACGCTTTCGTAACGCGCAAGCCCAGCGGCGATCCCCTCCGGGCACACGTTGCGCAGGCATCCCGCGAGCGCGACCGCATCCTCAACCGCCTGGTTGGCGCCCTGAGCGAAGAATGGCAGCATCGGGTGCGCGGCGTCGCCGATCACGGTGATCCGATTGGTGCTCAACCAGTGCAGAAACTCGCGGTCGTGCAGTGCCCATCGGCTCACCACATCCGGAGCTGAGGTCAGCGCGCGTACCTCAGGAGTCCAGTCTGCGTAGGCCCTGGCCAGGTCCTCCGTCTTCCCCTGCGCCGACCAGGATTCCGGCTCCCAGTACGGATCGGGAACAGTGGCGGCGAGGCTGATCTGGTTGCCGCTGGAGACCGGGTAGCTCACGCAGTGCTTTCCGGGCCCCAGCCACAACACTACCTTCGGCTCCTCGAACAGGAATGGGACTCGCTCGGCGGGTATCAACGTCCGATAAATGCTGTGCCCTGAGTACCGCGGCTGGTCACGGACCAGCACATCCCGTACCCGGGAATGGATGCCGTCCGCTCCCACGACGAGGTCCGCGGTAGTGCTGGAACCGTCGGCGAACCACACTTGCACACCACTCCGGCTCTCCCGCAACCCAGTGCAACGCAAACCCAGGTGCAAAGTCCCCGGGGCAAGCCGTTCGAGGAGTCCTTGGTGCAGGTCGGCGCGATGCACCGTGTAGTAAGGAGCTCCGAAGCGCTGCTCGCATGCTGCGCCAAGCGTGATCTGGCGCAGCACCGAGTTATCGTCCCAGCGGCGCATCTCGATCGCCTGCGGCTGGATCGCCACCCGCCGTAGCTGGCTTTGTAACCCGAGCCGATGCAGCAGCCGCGTCGAGTTTGGCGACAGCTGTATCCCCGCCCCCACCTCGCTCAGCAGCCGGGCTTGCTCAAACACGTCGCAGCGCAGGCCGTAACGGGCCAACGCTAGCGCCGTGGTGAGACCGGCGATCCCGGCCCCGACGATGGCGATACGAATACGCTCCCTGCTCACCACACACCTCGTTTACTCAGCACACCTGGCGACAACGATCGGCTATCTCACAGATCGGGAATCGCCTGGCTCCAGTCCTCGTCCGCGCCAAAGAGGCTTCTCGACTTCACTCCATCAGTGGTGCGGGTGAGCGCGTCGGTCGAGATGAGCGTGCCGCAGTCCAGTGCGACGACCTCACAGGGCACTCCGAGCCGCCGGGGCACCGCCGTGGTGAGCGCGGCAATGGCGGCGTCCCGGTACCCGTCCGCGGCCTCGATCTGCACCCGGAGCATCTGCGCTTCGGCTCTGGCACGCCAGAACAACACGTCGTACTCGTCGGGCAGCTCGAAGACGATCTGCTCCAGCTGAAGCTGGGTAACCGAAGTTCCGCCAACGGGATAACCGAACGTGGAGCGGCCGAGCACCCGGACAGTGGGCAGCTGCCAGCCGCACTCACAGTTGCCGTAGGCCACCTCCACGGTGTCCTCCAGGTTGTACCGGATCAGCGGCATGGCCTCCCGGTACAGCGTGGTCGCCACCAACTGACCGCAGCCATCCGCGGTGAACCGGCCGGTTTGCGGATCGTGCACCTCAAACACCAGGCGATCGGCCCACAGGTGCATTCGTCCGACCGGGCACTCCCCGGCCAGCCCTCCGGTCTCGGTGGACCCGTAATCGTTGATCACTGGTACGCCGCCCCACAGCCGGCTGATCCGCCGCCGCCGGGCTTCGCTCAGCGGCTCGCCACCCACGAACAGCCCGCGCAGCGCAGGGAAGTCGCTACCCGGATCAAGCCCGGCCGCGCGGGCCGCCGCCGCCCAGACCAGGCACTCGGTGGGCACCGACCAGGTGAGCGAGACATCGAGGTCCCGCAGCACCCGGATGACCCGGGAGTAGGGCATCGCCACCGAGCGGCGGTCCGCGGGCACCACGGTGGCCCCGGCAAGCCGCCCGGCGGCGTGCGCCATGTGCCCGGTGAGCATCAGCGCGTAGGGCGTCCGGACCAGGAAGGTATCGGTCGGCAGGATCCCAGTCGGCTTGCGGGCGAACCGCTCGGCGACATCCACCCAGTCTTCGGCGGTGTAGTAGGAGGCGGTCGGTGTCCCGGCTGTCCCGCTGGACTCGTGGTAGGTGGCCAGCCGTTCCTTGTCCACCGCGAGCAGCCCGTACGGATAGGCGTCCCGCAGATCCTGCTTACTGGTCAGCGGCAGGCTGGCCAGGTCCTCGACGGTGCTGGGTGGTGTCGGCGCGGCGGCGAACCGACCGCGATAGAACGGGGAACGCGCCGCCCAGGACAGCGAGCGGGCGAGCTGGTGGCGCTGCAGCTCCCGCAGTTGCTCGGGGCTGTCCCACTGACCGAGCTGGGGCAGCGCCCGCACGGTCTGGATCATGTCGGGCTCCTCGTCGTCACGGATTCGGTGGCGTTCACTGCTCGATGCAGAACTCGTCGATCGGGTAGCCGACGTGGCGCTGCTCGGTGGGCAGATATCCCAGGACCCGGGTGCCCGCGGTCAGCTCGGTGACGTTGAGCACCACCCCGCCGGGGCCGAGCACCCGCACGTGCCAGTCGTCCTGCACGATGAGGTTCACTCGCACCCCGGAAGGGGAGATGGCGTCGATTGCCAGCAGTGGCCTGGTCTCGATCTTCACGCGGCCCACGGTGACCATCCGGGTGCGCCCGGTCACGTCCACCGCGAGGACCTTGCCGCCTGAGCGCAGCTCGCTGAGATAGCTGGTGCGTCGTGCCGCCGCCAGCGTGTATGAGTGCAGCGCGCCGGCGTTGACCCGGAACGGGCGGGTAGGCATGTAGGGCAGCGGGTGAGTCTCGCTGCAGCTCAGGATCATCCCTTGGGAGTGCGAGCCGACCAGGATGCCCTCGTCCAGCCGGAAGTGCGTGCAGGTGTCCACACAGGCCCGCTCACCCATCCCGGCCCTGCGGATGCCGAGGACTTCCAGCTCCACGAGTTCGAGGTCGAGGGACCGGTCGTGTGCGGCGGCCTTGAGACTAGTGGCGTCGCCCACCGCGCGGGGCGCGAGCATCACACCATCCGAACCGTGTTCGAGCACCCCGAACACGATCTCGGCCTCTTCGACGTCCGCGACACCGGTGATGATGCTGCCCTTCGCCTTATCCGCGGCCGCGAGCACGATCTCCAGCGGGATCTTGGTGGGGTCGCGGAACAGCAGCACGGCCCACCGGTCGGTCTTGGCCACCTGGCAGGCCAGTTCGAGGCTGTCGGCGTTGACGATCTCGACGAACCGGCCGAACTCGATGGTCGGATGCGCTGCGGCCAGCGCGGCGTGCCGCTCGTATTCCTCCGGGCGGAGGATCACGATGTCCGCCACAGTGAGGTCTTCGGGTAAGTCGCCGGCCCGGGGAAAGAGCACCTTCTTGGTGGTCGGCGGCAACGTCTTGAGATCGGCGACATCGGCGGCGACAATGCCATCGACCCGCTGGTGCACGGCCTCCTCGACGATCGCATCTTTCACACCATTGGTGTCGCGGACGTCGAGCCAGCACAGCTTCATGTTCACGGTTTTCTCCTCCGAAATCGGGTGGTCGATAGTGGGTCTGGAAAGCGTCAGCTGGCTGCAATCGTCAGCTGCTCGGGGGTACGGATCGGGGTCGGCTCGCCATGCACCAGGTCGGCGATCATTCGAGCGGTCGCGCCGGGATCCGCAGCCTGGAAGATGTTGCGGCCCATCGCCACGCCCCCGGCTCCACCGCGCAGTGCGTCGAGGACGTATCTGCGCAGCTCGACCGGGTTGTTCAGCGGCGGACCACCGGCAACGATCACCGGGATTGGGCAGGCCCTGGTGATGTCGGCCATGGCAGCCACCGAACCGACGTGCACGGTCTTGACGATGTCCGCGCCGAGGTCGGCGGCCAGCGTGACGGCGTGCGCGACGAGGTCGGGGTCCTGCGGGTTGGCGATATGCGGACCGCGCGGGTACACCATCGCCAGCAGAGGCACGTTCCATTGGTCGCAGGCTTCGGACACCGTGGCCAGGTCGGAGATCTGGCGTGCCTCGTCCATCGAGCCAAGGTTGACGTGCACGCTCACCGCATCCGCGCCCAGTCGCAACGACTCCTCGACGTTGGCGACCAGGTACTTGGCGTTCGGGTCCGATGCGTGCACCGTGCTGGCGGACAGATGCACAATCAGCGAGGTCTCGGTGAACCAGGTGTGATCCACGTGTCGAAGACTGCCCTTATGCAGCACGATGGCGTCCACCCCGTTGCTGGCGAGTTGGCCGACCATATGGTTGAGTGCTCCACCTGCGGTGATCGGTCCTGTCGTGATCGAGTGATCCAGCGGTACCACGAGCATCCGCTGGCCACCGTGCGGATAGAGGCGCCGGAGTCGAACCTGACGAGCGAACGAGTAGTTGATTAACATCTCTTAGGCTTCCTGTAGTGTCATGGGCGAGCACACCATCATGCTGACGCCGCTGAGATCGGATTGAGGTCGTCGCGGTTGAGTTCAAACTCGTGGTGCAGCAATTGCACGGCGCTCGCGACGCGATCCAGGGGGACGACGACAGATGCGCGGGTCTGAGAAGTCGAGAACCAGCTGATGGGAATGTCGGCACCGGCGAGCGAGGAAAGCATCCTGGCGGTGTACTCAGGGTGGTTGAGCAAGCCCATACCGATCAGCGAAACCTTTCCCACGTCCTTGTACACGCGAATATTTGCTCCGAGGTAGGCCAGCGCTTTTCGAAGCGCAGAAGCCGCTTCTTCGCTGTCTTTTCTGGGCATTGTGAACCCTATTCCGAACCCGTCTTCCTGCGATCCCGACCGGGCCACCAGGTCCACTGGGAAGGATCGCGTCGAGAGCATCTCCAGAATATCAGCAGTGAGGTCGGTGCCATGCGGCCTGCACCGTACCAGCAGGCGGGCTACATCGAAATCATGGGCGATCGCCACCACTATTCCTTGGGCCTCGAAAAACGCTCGATCACTCACTGCGGGGATGATGGTTCTCGACTCGGTCGACACGCTCTCCTCCGATTTTCGTACGTGCAACTCGATACGGTTCCTCGCGGCGAGCTCAACAGCCCTCGGATGCAGCACCTTGGCTCCGGCGAAGGACATCTCCGCCATCACGGCGATGTCCACGGTGGAGAGGACTCGCGCATCCGCGACAATGCGTGGATCCGCGGTAGAGACACCAGGGACGTCGGTGCAGATCTCGCAAGAAGCGGCGCGCAACGCAGCGGCGAGTGCCACCGCTGTGGTGTCCGAACCGCCCCGCCCCAGGGTCACGACGTCGCCCGTGTCGTCAATGCCCTGGAAACCCGCCACCACGGGGACTGTGCCGTGGGCGAGGATCCGACGCAGACGCTGTGTGTCGATGTCCGCGATCACTCCTGATCCGTGCCTACCGGTCGCCCGGATACCAGCTTGCGCCCCCGTGAGCGAGACCGCGGGAATACCGATGTCCTGTAGGGCGATAGCGAGCAACGCGGCCGATGCGCTTTCGCCAGTGGCCAGGAGTTGGTCGGTCTCTCGTCCGGTACGTTTCCGTCCAGTCACGTCGGCGAGCCGGAGAAGTTCATCGGTCGTCCGGTCGCGCGCCGATACCACGGCGACGGTGGGCCTTCCAGATCTGTATGTCTCCGCCACCATTCGGGCTACCTGGCGCATCTGATCAACGGTGGCGAGGGAACTGCCGCCGTATTTCTGTACCGCGATCTCGGGTGCGCCGTGATTCGTGGCGGGAACCGAGCTGACCCCCGGATTACTTCGGGACTCCTGCCGTCCTGCGGCGACCCACCGGCTCGTTCTAGTCACGTCATTACCCCTGTGCCATTGCCGTCGTTGGTGCGCTAGTGCGTACCCCCAGGGTGTGCGCTCGACAGGGGCGCAGGCATCACTTATTCACGGGATCCTGGGTCTCGTCCACGCTCGGACCGGCAGCGCAGGGTCAGGTCCGCTGGGACAGCTCTGCGGGTGCGCCGTACGAAGAACGACTGCCTGTCTCTCGATTAGCTGATACTTCACCCAATCGGGGTGTACCTTGTACGTGGAGCCGCGCCTCGTAGAGAGGTGGCTACTGAAGGAGGTCAGCTTGGCTACATCAGTTGAACTGCTGGTAGGTCGGGACGAGGTGCTGAGCGATCTGCGGGTTGCGCTCGCCCGCACTGCCACCGGTGTAGGTGGCTGCGTTGTCCTGGAAGGTCCGGCCGGGATCGGCAAGAGCCAGCTGCTTGGGTCGGTGGCCGCCGAGGCGGGCTTGCTGGGCCTGTCGGTGGCCACCGGCCAGGCCGCTGAGCTGGACCGGGGCACGCCGTTGGCGACGCTGCTCCGCGTGCTGCACAGCCTCGACCCAGAATTAGCCCCTAGCGCCGTGGTGGACATCACGGCCAGCAGGCTGCGGCAGATGGAGCAGCTGCGCGCGGCGCTGGAGGACTACGTGTATGACCGCCAGCTGGTCATCCTGCTCGATGACGCGCACTTGGCCGACGAGCTGACCGCGTTAGTACTGCGGATTCTCGTCCCTGCGTTGTCCTCCCTGCCGGTGTTGTGGGTGCTAGCGCGCCGTCCCGGCCCGGTACGGGGTGCCGCGCAGGCCGTATCGGAGGCGATCGACTGGTTGCTTGACGAGGGAGCCCGGAGGGTGCGCCTGGATCCGCTGGACGACGAGGCCGTAGCCGTGCTCTGCACGAATGCGCTCGGTGCGGCACCCGATCGGACAGTGCTGTCACTGGCCACCCGCTGCGAGGGGAACCCGTTCCTACTCCGGGAGCTGCTCACAGCGCTCCGCGAGACGGGTCAACTACGAACTGATGGCGAACGCGCGACAGTGGTGCAAGCCGGTCTGCCTTCGGACTTCCTGTCCGCGGTGCACCGGCGGCTGACCGGTCTCTCCGACCAGATACGCCGACTGCTCGACGCCGGTGCAGTACTTGGTCGCCCGTTCACGCTGCATGAAGCTGCTGGGTTGCTCGGCTGCCGCGCGGTGGACCTAGTTCCTGCCGCCACCGACTCAGTCGCGTGCGAGCTGCTAGTGGACCGAGAGAACGAGCTTGCGTTCCGGCACGAGCTCATCCGGGAGGCCTTCTACGATGCGCTGCCCGGTCCGGTGCGTTTGGCCTTGCACCGGGAGGCGGCCACCGTAGTACAGGACGAAGGCCGGTCCGCGATGGAGGTCGCGGAGCACCTCGTGCGGTGTGGGCAGCCGGGCAACGATCGGGCCAAGGACGTGCTGCAACAGGCGGTGGCGAAGCTCGTGCCCACCGCGCCAGGCACCGCAGCCGACCTCACGCTGCGGATGCTGGCGCTGTTCGACGAGCACGACCCGAGCCGTCCCCAGCTCGTCGCTGACGCGGTGCGCTTGCTAGCCGCCGCAGGACGGGTGGAGCAGGCGATGAAGCTGGGCAAGCACGCGTTGCGCTCTGGGCTGGACGCACCGTCCGAGGCTGCTCTGATGACCGGGCTCTCCGAGGCGTTGAAGCACACCGGACACAACAGCTCCGCCATCGAGTACACGGGCCGAGCGTTGAGCAGGGAAGGGGTGCCGGACTCAGCTCGAGCGCAGCTGCTGGCCATTCGCGCACACGCGCTGTTGGCCTCCGCGGATTTCTCCGGCGCGCAACGCTCCGGCACCGAGGCAGTTGACGTGGGTGCCCGCACCGGACAGCGTGCCGCCGTCGTTTTCGGGACCGCTGCATGCAGCGCAGTCTGTTGGGCGACTGGTGCACTGGACGACGCGGTCCGCTACGCGCGGGACGCCGTGCGCGCCGCCGACGCCGCCGGTGGCGAGGCTGCCCAGCGCCACCCCCGGCTATGGCTTGGTCGGGCGCTGACCGCGACCGACCAGTTCGCGGAGGCCGATGCGATCTACGAGATGGGGCAGCGGGAAGCGGATCAACTCGAGACCGCGTGGTCGTGGCCGATGTGGCACTACTTCCGGGCCGAGCTGCACCTGGCCGCAGGCCGTCTCGACGATGCGAACGCGGAGGCGGAGGCGGGTGTGCGGGTCTCGGAGCAGTTCGCGACGCGTGCCGTCATCGTCCCGCTGCTGGCCCTGCTCAGCCAGCTGGCGCTGCAGCGCGACGATGTGTCTCAGGCCCGCGAGCAGCTGCACAGGGCGCAAGCGCTGCGCTCCGAGGGGAGTGAGGGGGGAGACCTGGATCTAGCCTGGCGAGTGGCGCTACTGGCCGATGCCCAGGGTGATCCCGCCGCCGCGCTGAACGCCCTCACCACAATCTACGACGGGTTTCCGCATCGGTTGCAGATCCTCTGTCAGGACCCGCTGGCCGGCGCTCAACTGGTCCGGATCGCCCAGCGTGCCGGGGCCGAAGCACAAGCCACGGCCACCGCGTCAGCGATGCGATTACTGGCGCAGCGTAATCCCTCGGTGGCCTCGCTGGTCGGTGCCGCGGCGCATGCGGAGGGATTGCTGAAGGGTGACCTTGCCACTCTGCGCCGCGCGGTGCATGCCTACCGTTCCAGTCCCCGGATGCTGGCCAGGGCCACCGTGCTTGAGGACACCGCGTGGGCCGAACGCCAAGCCGGCCATCGTGCTGTCGCGGTCGAGCGGCTGCGAACAGCACTCGGGTACTACCAGTCTTGCAGGGCGCATCAGGACGTCGCCCGAGTGACCAGGCAGCTCAGCCGACTCGGAGCGCGCCACTGCCCGGTCAGGGATGCACCGGCGAGCAGCCCCTGGGACACGTTGACCGAGTCGGAGCTACGGGTTGTGCGACTGATAGCCCAAGGGTTGACCAATCGTGAGACCGCGTCCCGGCTATTCCTGTCCCCACATACGGTGGACAGCCACCTCCGACATAGCTTCACCAAGCTGGGGGTGAACAGTCGGGTGGAACTTACCAGGCAGGTGTTGATCCATGATCGTGATGCAGACTGATCGGCCGGGCATCCCGGGCAGCATACCGCGGGCGGTATGGGTTCTCGGCGTCACCGTCTTCTGTATCGGTACCACTGAGATCATGGTCGTAGGTCTGCTACCTGCGTTGTCCCGCGAGTTCGAGGTATCGATCCCGACAGCCGGATTGCTGATCTCCGGATTCGCACTCGGGGTGACCATCGGAGGTCCGGTACTCACGGCGGCGTTCTTGCGCACCGTGCGAAAGACCGCCCTGACCGCCCTCCTGATAGTGTTTATCATGGGGCAGGTATTGAGTGCCCTCGCTCAGAGCTATTCAATGCTGATGGGCTCCCGGATCTTGTCTTCGCTCGCCATGGGCGCCTTCTTCGGGATCGGTGCCGCGGTCGCCGTCGAGGCTGCCGGACCCGCGGTGCGAGCGAAGGCGATGGCCGTGATGTTCGGTGGGCTGACGATCGCCAACGTCCTCGGTCTCCCCGCAGCCGTGCTCCTCGCGCAGCACTTCGGCTGGCGCGCGAGCTTCTGGGCGGTCGCCATCCTCGCTACGACGTGTCTGATGGGCCTGTTCCGTTACGTGCCCCGTGAGTCACGACCGTCAGGCAACCTCCGCGCTGAAGTGCCCGTGTTCCGCAACGGTCAGGTCTGGGCAGTCCTGGGAATCAACGCCCTCGGACAGGCCGCGATCTTCTGCACGTTCAGCTACCTGTCGCCACTGTTCACCGAGATCAGCGGCTTCACCGCGACAAAGGTCCCCCTGTTGCTGCTGCTGTTCGGCGTGGGGTGCCTCATCGGTATCACCATAGGTGGGAAGTATGCCGACCGGTACCCGCTGGGCAATCTCTACATCGGCATCACCATGCTTACGGTCGTCCTGGCGACGCTCAGTGTCACTGCCAGCAGTAAGGCCGCCACAATGATCATTCTATTCCTCTTCGGAGTGGCAGCGTTCGGCATCAACCCAGCGCTGGGCGCCTGGGTCATGCGTGAGTCCGGCGACGCTCCGCTCGCCGCGAGCGTCAATACCTCGTCATTCAATATCGGCAACACCATCGGCCCCTGGGTCGGGGGGCTTGGTCTCAGCGCTGGTCTCGGCTACACGTCACCGGCCTGGCTCGGCTCCATTCTCGCGGCGGCGTGCCTCGCATCGGTCTTTGCTGTCGCGACATTCAGTGCTCGCCCTACATCGACGATCAAGACGGGTCAAGCCGGGTAGACATCAAGCAACTCGCTGTGCCGCCTCCGGAGTTGCCGCAACCTGCCGCGGAACTGCGCTGGTCAGCCGAACTCGTTGGCGCGCAGCGCGGTGGTGAAGGCGATCCAGGTGAGCGGGGGGATGATCAGGGCGCCGCCGGTGGGGTGCTTGGAGTCACGCACCGCGACGGCACCACCGGTGACGGCGACCTCGACGCAGTTGGCCTTGTCGCTGCTGCGGCTGCTCTTTCGCCAGCGGGCGCCGTCGAGGACGGCGACCTCGACGCAGTTGGACACGTTGGTGCTGCGGCTGCTCTTCCGCCAGCGGGCGCCGCTGAGGTCCAGCGCAGGCATCCCGGGCTCCTCTCCACATGGTCGTGCGACCCTGCGCGGCCCGCCGTTTCAGCCGAGTTCGGTGACGATCTGGGTGATCAAATCGGTCGTTGCAGCGGGTGCAAGGGCTGCGTGCAGGATAGTCCCCAGGGCCAGCCGGTATGCCGCCAGATCGGCCTCCTCCTCCAGGAATAGGGCCGTGCTGTGGTTCTCCACGTGAACCAACGCTGGCTCCTCGGCGAACTCCAGGATCACGAACGGCCCGCGTAGCCCGGCGTGCGCTCCGGCCGCGAGCGGCACTACCCGCAGCGTCACGTGGGGTTGCTCAGCCGCGCCAAGCAGGTGCTGCAGTTGCCTGTGCATCACCCCCGGTTCGCCCACCGGGCGGCGCAACACTCCCTCGTTGACCACCGCGAAGAACTGTGGCGCGCTGGCCCGGGTCAGCAGCGCCTGGCGGGCCATCCGGGCGGCGACCAGGTTGTCCAGCTCGGCCTCGGAGATCGTCGGCTCGACGCCCTGGATGATCGCTCGCGCGTACTCGGCGGTCTGTAGCAGTCCGGGCACCACCAGTGCCTCGTAGTTCTGCACTCGGGTGGCCTTGGCTTCGAAGTCGATCAGGCTGCGCCACAGCTGGGGCAGCCCGGGTTGGCGGGTCCACCAGCCGCGTTCCTCGGAGCGGCGGACCAGATCGAGCAGTTCGTCGCGGGTGGAGGCGGGCACCTGGTAGAGGCCCAGTAGCGAGGCGACGTCCTCGATCTGCAGGCCGCTGTTGCCGGTCTCGATCCGGCTGATCTTGCTGGGCGACATGCCCAGCCGCTTGGCGACCTCCGCGCCGGACAGGCCCGCATGTTCCCGCAGCGCGCGCAGTTCAGCGGCGACCTGGCGGGACCGGATCGAGGTGTGCGGGTTACCGGGCATGCTGGGCGCCTCCGCTTCGTGTGCGAGTGCTCACTATGCACCGCCGACACCGATGATCCAATCACCTGATCGGTCTATTGCGTGCAGTACATGCAACGTTCGATGGTTCCAGAATGGACAGAGCAGAGATCAACAGGATGGATATCGAACGTAAGATCATGAGCGAGACCGTGATCGAGAAGACCTGGGAGATCCCGGCCCATAGCGGGAAGGGGCCGGTCACCATCACGCTGCGGATGCCGCAGGTGACGATCACCGACTCGCAGGGCAGGCACATCGTGATCTCACCCGAGCAGGCCGACCTGGTGGGCACCAAGATGAGCTACATCTCGGACTGGATCCAGGACGCCCCGGACGACTGAACCAGACGACTGAACCGGAGTTTCCCCCTCACCTCCGGCAGCGGTCGCTCAGGACCGATGCCGGGGTGGGGTGGGCAAGTAATTCGCGGACCGCGCTGGCGCTCTCGGCGCCGAGCGCCA
Organism: uncultured Actinomycetota bacterium; assembly: GCA_963822695.1. Taxonomy (GTDB): domain Bacteria; phylum Actinomycetota; class Actinomycetes; order Mycobacteriales; family Pseudonocardiaceae. The sequence goes on along the minus strand of CAWGJH010000014.1, from coordinate 6,368 downwards.
GCGCGCCGAGATCGGCGGCGGCGGCGCCGTCCAAGGCTCGCACGGCCTGCTTGATCGTCGGGATCGCCGCCGGGGTGACGCTGAGCTCACGGACACCGAGACCAACGAGCAACGCGGCGGCCCGCTCGTCCGCGGCCATTTCCCCGCAGACCGCGACGGGCACCCGCCCGGCGGCACCCCTGCAGACCGCATCGATCAGGTGCAGCACGCCGGGATCGAAAGGGTCACCGAGTTCGGCCACGGCGTCATTGCCGCGTTCGGCGGCGAGCGCGTACTGGGTGAGGTCGTTCGTGCCGATGCTGAAGAAATCCACCTGCGGAGCGAAGGCGGGGGCGGTGAGCGCCGTCGCCGGCACCTCGACCATGATCCCGACCTGCAAGCCGGGCGGCCGGCCGCGGCCGGCTTGCGTGATCGCATCGTCGAGCAGGCTGCGGGCGCGCCGGAATTCGTCCAGGGTGCTGATCATGGGGAACATCACGCTCACCGGGACGTCATGCGCGACGCGCACCATCGCGAGCAGTTGATCGGTGAGCAGGCGCGGGCAGGCCAGCGAGAGCCGGATGCCGCGGACGCCCAGGAACGGGTTGGTCTCCGGGGATATCGGAAGGTAGCTCAGGGGCTTGTCACCACCGATGTCGAGCGTGCGCAAGGTGATCCGCCGCCCACCGAGGTGCCCCGCGATAGCGCGGTACACGGCTTCCTGCTCGTCGACATCGGGGGCCTGCTCACGACCGAGGAAGAGGAACTCCGTCCGGACCAGGCCCACCAGGTCGGCACCGAAGTCGGCCGCGGCGTGCGCGTCCTCGATGGCGCCGATATTGGCACCGACGAGCACGGAGACGCCGTCGCTGGTGACGGCGGGTGCGGCCGCGTGCGCGCGAGCGTCGCGTGCTCGCTGGCCCTGCTCGGCGACGCGGGCGCGAAAGGTCTCCAGGACGTCGGCGGGCGGATCGATGACGTACTCCCCGCGGGTTCCGTCCACCGCGACCGGTGTGCCGTCGGCGATATCGAGCACGGCTGGCCCCGCCGCGACGATGGCCGGGATGCCCTTGGCCCGCAGCATGATCGCGCTGTGTGCGGTGGGGCTGCCGGAGGCCAGCAGCACGGCGGTGACCCGGGCCGGATCGAGCTCGGCAACCTCGGCCGGGGTGACGTCGGCGCAGACGAGGACGCCCGCCGAGGCTGCGGTGATGCCGTTGCCGCCGAGCAGTTCGCGAAGCACTTGATCTCGGACCGCTCGGACATCGGCGGCGCGCGCTTGCAGGCACGGGTCGGGGATCGCGGCTATCTCCTCAGCGATCCGGGTGACAACCGCGGACCAGGCGGGTGCGGCGGCCTGCCCACCGTCCAGGAGGGAGCGGACCTCGTCGTTCAGAGCGGGGTCGTCGAGCAGCAGCAGGTGGGCGTCGAAGATGGCCGCGGCGGCGTCTCCCAGCTCGCGGGCCGTGCGAGCCTGCACCCGCCGCACGGTGTCGCGGACAACGGCGATGGCTTCCTGGAGACGGCGCCACTCCTGAGCTGGGTCATCGGCGTGGGCGAGGGGAACGTCGACCGGCGCGAGCGCCCTGCACCGCGCGGGGCCGACCCCGGCTCCGGGAGACGCGGGCAGTGGTGCGCGCCGGGTGGCCAGGCCGTTGGTGGGCAGGCCGTTGGTGGATACGACCAGATCGGGTGTTTCGTCGAAGCCACGAGCGGCCAGGGCGAGGAGGCGCTCCAGGACCTCCCGCGCCTGGTCCCCGGAGACCCGGATCTCCACGTCGTGTCCGCGCAGCGCACCGAGCGTGGTGATCTTCGACAGGCTCGACGCGGGCACCCATGCCGAGCCGGTGGTGCGGTTGCGCACCTGGACCCGCGCGTCGAGGGTCCGCACCTCATGGACGATCCGAGCGGCGGGACGGGCGTGCAGCCCGTGCGGATTCACCACGGTGAAAGCGCCGACGAGCTCGCCAGGTACCTGCTCCTCCGACGAGTGATCGGCCACCGGGGCGCAGCCCAGCAGCTCGGCCTTGCCGGCCAGCGCTTCCGCCGCTTCGGCCGCCACTTCTTCCCGGGTGGCGCCACCCGCCGCCGCGACTGCCGCGACGATGAGGCCCTCGACAAGCGGCGCGGGGCACAGCACCACGCGGCTGCGGGCGTCGTCGAGCAGGTCAAGCGCGAGCTCAGCGGAGAGCACGGCGCTGCCGAGATCCATCAAGACAACGACGCCCGCCCCGGTGTCGGCGGCGGTGATGGCGCGGACTATCTGCCCGGCATCGGTACCGAACGTCGTGTCGTCGAGGCCGGCGGCGATGACGATCTGCACCGGTTGGCTGTGCACCATTTCCTGAGCCAGCGCGACCGCCGCCCGCGCGAGAGCACGACTGTGACAGACGACGACGATGCCGACCGCCGCGCTCATCCCGGGGCCTTGCCAAACGCCGTGGCGGCCGCGGCGATGAGCAGCGCAGCCGACGTCGCGCCGGGATCCTGGTGGCCGACGCTGCGCCGGCCGAGATAGCTCGCACGGCCCTTGCGGGCGAGCATCGGCACGGTCGCGTCGCGCCCGGCTTCGGCGGCGACGGCCGCCTTGCGCAGGGCCACGCCGAGCCCGGCGCCATCGGCCAGTGCCTCGTCCAGCGCCTCGATGGCGGGGGCCAGCGCGTCGAGCATCGTTTTGTCCCCCGCTACCGCCCTGCCGCGCTGGGCCACCTCCTCCAGACCGGCTCGCAACGCCTCGGCGAACTCCCGGTCGTCCAGAGAGTGCGCCTGTCCCGCCGCAGCCGCCATGCGCAGAAAAAAGGTGGCGTACAACACACCGCCTGCTCCGCCCACGGCGCTCAGGAGATTCTCCGCGACAACCTTCCTGAGCAGCACCGCGACCTGAGAGGGCTGATTGTGGTCCATCGCCGCGACGACCGCCGCGAGTCCGCGGTCCATGTTGATGCCGTGGTCAGCGTCGCCAATAGCTGAGTCAAGCCGGGTGAGCAGGTCCTTGTTCACCGCGATGGCACGGCGGAACTCACGGATCCACCAGGTCAGCGACCGCACGTCCACCGTCTCGCCCATAGGCTCAGACACCCCATCGCAGGGCCGGAGTACGTACCGGCGCGTCCCACAGCTCAAGCCAATCGTAGTCCACCCGGAGCAGGGTCACCGAGCACCCGGCCATGTCCAAGCTGGTGATGTAGGACCCGACCAGTGAGCGCGCGATCCGCACCCCCGCCCGGTCAAGAATTGTCGCCACCTCGTGGTACATCAGGTAGAGCTCGATCAGCGGAGTACCGCCCATCCCATTGACAAAGGCGATCACACCGTCGCCACCGGTGAAGTCGAGGTCGGCGAGGATCGGGTCGAGCAGATATTCGGCCACCCGCCTGGCGGGTGCGAGCGGTAGCCGTTGACATCCGGGCTCGCCATGGATGCCGATACCGATTTCGATGTCGGTATCCGGCAGTGTGAAGGTCGGCTGGCCGACAGCCGGCACGGTGCACGACGTCAAGGCCACTCCCATGCTCCGGCCACTGGCGTTGACCTGCCGGGCAACGTCGGCAACCTCGGTGAGGCGACGACCCTGCTCGGCCGCGGCGCCGGCGAGCTTCTCCACCAGCACCGTGAGACCAACCCCCCGTCGCCCGGCGGTATGCAGGCTGTTCTGCACCGCCACGTCGTCATCAATGACGACTGACCGGACCTCGACAGCCGATTCGGCGGCGAGCTCGGCGGCCAGCTCGAAGTTCATGACATCGCCGGTGTAGTTCTTGACGATGTGCAGCACCCCCGCCCCCGCGTCGATGGCCTTCGTCGCCTGGAGGATCTGACCGGGTACCGGCGAGGTGAACACCTCGCCGGCGCACGCCGCGTCCAGCATCCCCACGCCCACGAATCCACCGTGCAGTGGCTCATGACCCGAGCCGCCCCCGGAGAGCAGCCCGACCTTGCCCACTACCGGGGCGTCGTCCCGATAGATAATCTTGTTCTGATGGTCAACGCGCAGCTCAGGGTGGGCTGCGGCCATACCGCACAGCGCCTCGGAGACGACGCTGGCGGGGTCGTTGATGAACTTCTTCATCGCGGCAAGATACGGTGGTGCACGCAGGCCCGTCCCGATCCCGCTGCTGAGGACCTCAATGACGATGACCTCGGACACCGCCCGGCTACTGCACGACCTCGAGCCGGTGGTCACCGAGAATCTCGACCGGCACCTGGCCGCCGCCAAGGAGTGGATGCCCCACGAGTACGTCCCGTGGAGTCTGGGCCGCGACTACGCCGACCTCGGCGGTCAGCCCTGGGACCCCGAGCAGTCGCGCCTGTCGCCGATCGCCCGGACCGCGCTGGAGGTCAACCTCCTCACCGAGGACAACCTGCCCAGCTATCACCGGGAGATCGAGCGCGCGTTCGGACGTGACGGCGCCTGGGGCACGTGGGTGCACCGCTGGACCGCCGAGGAGGGCCGGCACGCATACTGCATCCGCGACTACCTCCTGGTGACCCGCGGGGTCAACCCGAAGGAGTTGGAGCGGGCCCGGATGCAGGTCATGCAAACCGGCTACGACACCCACGAGGCGCCGCTGCTGCGCGTCCTGGCCTACGTCTCCTTCCAAGAACTCGCCACCCGCATCTCCCATCGCAACACCGGCCGCCATGTCGGCGACCCCATCGCCGAACGCCTCCTCACCCGAGTCTCCACCGACGAGAACCTGCACATGGTCTTCTACCGCAACCTCGTCAAAGCTGCCCTCGACCTCTCCCCCGGCCCCACCCTCCGCGCGATCACCGACGAGATCGTCAACTTCCAGATGCCGGGCATCGTCATCCCCGGCTTCGCCCGCAAGGCCGCGCAGATCGCCCGGGCCGGCATCTACGACTTGCGCATTCACCACGACGAGGTGATCTGGCCGCTGCTGCGCCAGTGGGGTGTGTTCGACCTGGACAGGCTCGATGCGGAAGGCGAGAATGCCCGCGTCGAACTCGCCGAGTTCCTCACCCAACTCGACAGGCAGGCCAGCCGGTTCGAAGAGCGGCGTGCGGCGGCCCACGATCGGGCCGCCGCTCGTTCATGAATGGTCCAGCTCAGCGGCCCGTTCCGGCGTCGGAGCGGTGCCCCCGAGATGCGCTGGCACCCACCATGGATCATCGCCGGGCCCGTCCGGGTAGCGTGCGCGGGTCGCGTCGAGCAGCCCGTTCATCACCTCGACCAGCGCGGCATCGACCGCTGGCCCGCGCTCGGGGCGCAGCGGTGCCCCGATGGTGATGCTGATCGGGATATGCCGCGCGGCGCGGATGGTCGGCTTGCGATCCTTGGTCCACACCCGCTGACTGCCCCACAACGTCACGGGGATCAGCGGGACGCCCGCGGCGCGCGCCATCCGGGTGGCGCCGGACTTGAATTCCTTCAGGCAGAAGCTGCGACTGATCGTCGCCTCGGGGAAGATCCCCACCAGCTCCCCCGCCCGCAGCGCCTCGACCGCGAGGCGGAAGGCGGCCGCCCCCGCCGCACGGTCAACCGGGATGTGGTGCATGGCGCGCATCAACGGCCCCATCACCCGATGAGTGAACACCTCCTGCTTGGCCATGAAGCGCACCAGCCGTCCACGCTCGCGCCAGAACGGGAGGGCGGCGAGGGCAAAGTCGAGGTACCCGGTGTGGTTCACCACCACCACACCGCCACCGGCAGCCGGGATGCGCTCCCCCCCGACGACGTCGATCCGCAGGTCCAATGCCCGAAACAGCCCCACTGCGGTACGGGCCACGCAGCGGTACGCCCCATCAGTCACCGGCTCACGTTAACGGGTGCGGCCCGGTGCTCGACGCCGCCACCGACCCGGAACTGACCGACGATCGAGTCGCTGCGAGTTCGTGAGCGGCTGGCCGCTGCGGGCCTGCTAGCGCCAGTCGGCCCGCCCCGACCTAGACCGGCCGAGGATTACCTGGCCGGCGCGCGGCGTCGAGCTGGCCAGGGCCACCAGCTCGCGGACCTGGTCCGCGACGGTCGCGAGTGATCGTCTTCGCCGACTCCTCCGCCGTGGTGAAGCTCTACGCCGACGAGCCGGACCACGAGTTGGTCCGCAGCCAGGGCAGCCTCGTCGTGTCGGCGTTGGCCAGGGTGGAGGTACCGGCAGCGATCTGGCGCAAGCACCGGATGGGCGAACTGGACCCGGCAGACGCCGCAATCCTCGTCGCAGCATTCGAGGCCGACTACCACGGGTCTGCCAGGCGACCTGCCTCGCTTCGCCGTGGTGGCCACGACCACGACCCTGCTCGACGCCGCCGCCGCGCTGGCCGGGGTGCACGGCCTGCGAGCCTCCGACGCGGTGCAGCTGGCCAGCGCGAAGGCCGCCACAGAGGCCATCCCGGACTGCCGCACGATGGCGGCTTTCGACGGCACGCTC
>CAWGJH010000013.1:0-187214 GCA_963822695.1 uncultured Actinomycetota bacterium | reverse complement strand
CCTCCGGCGGGCCTCGCTCCGGGATGGCCCCAGGCCCGGCCCCGGATAGTGATGGGTCACCAGGGGAGTGGGTATCCCGTCGCGCCGGCGCCGGAGGCGTAGCGGGCCGGGGGGTAGGGGTCAAGATCGTTCAGCGCATGCGGTGCTCCATCTTGACCCCTACCCCCCGGCCCACTACGAGACAAGCTCGCCGACGCGACGGGATACCCACTCCCCACCCCCGTCCTGCGGCAAGCCAACACCCCGCGTGTGCCATTAGCGTGCCATTACCACCGGTCAACCACGGTCAACAGCGGTGCCCCCTGACCCGGCCTGACCACCGATCGAGGCCTCTGACGGCGCGTTGGGCGCAGCCTTCCAAGCTGGGGATCTGGCCGTAGGAGACAGGTTTTCGCCACCCCGTACCCAGGTGTACCCAGGTGGGACTTGGATCGTGGCTCGCTTCGATGTCCTACCTGGTGTGGTTTGTGGCCGAATTAAGTCTGGAGCAGCCGGAGCGGCTGCGTGACGAGGGCTGTCCTGTTCGCCTGGGCAGGCGGTACTGGCGACCAGCACTGCAGTCGCGCATGAGGCGTTGATCTCGCAGGTGCGGCGGTACGATCAGTGCGCTGCTGGTCGGAGGGAGAAGTGACATGGCAGACGTGCCACAGGCGATGATCAGTAGCACTACACGGGACCTTCCGCGACACCGACAGCATGCCGTGGACGCGTGTCTGCGCCAGGACTTTCTGCCGAAGATGATGGAACACCTGCCACCAAGCCCCGATGATGCGGTGCAGCTGTCGCTCAGCCTGGTGGACGAGGCCGATGTTTACGTGCTCATCCTCGGGCTGCGGTACGGCGAGATCCCCGACGGCTACGACAAATCCTACACTCATCTTGAGTTCGACCGTGCGGTCGAGAGGAAGATCCCGATCCTCGCGTTGCTCTCCACCGACGACCACGTCTTTGCAGCCTCAGACATGGATCTGGGCGTCACGGCCGAGAAGATCCTTTCTTTCCGGGACCAGGTACGCAAGCGCGGCGTTAGTCTTTTCAGCGGTGACGAAGACATGCGCTCCAAGCTGATCCACGGTCTTTCGGTCATTCGGCCCCGCTTGGAGCAGCGGAGGGCGCCCTCTCCCCACTATGTGCACCAGCCCGATCCGCCCCCAGCTCCGTTTGTAGCGCACCCGTACACGCTGCTCGAGACTGCCGGGGTGGTCGGGCGTCAGCGGGAATTGGACGTGCTCACCGATTGGGTGTCTGATCGGGGGACCCCAGTATTCGCCCGTCGGATGCTCGTGGTGGTGGCTATTGGGGGCATGGGCAAGAGCGCCGTCGCATGGAAGTGGTTCCAGGACATCGCTCCGCAAGAGTTGCCCACGTTGGCAGGCCGAATCTGGTGGAGCTTCTATGAGACTGACGCGACGTTCGAGAACTTCGTGCTGCGCGCACTCGCCTATGTGACTGGCCGGCCGATCGAGGAGCTCGCATGCGTGCGGTCGCCTGAGCGCGAGCATGCGCTGCTCGCCGTACTGAACCGGGTGCCTTACCTGGTGGTCCTGGACGGGCTGGAACGGCTGCTGCTCGCCTACTCCCGCCCGGACGCCGCCCGCCTCGCCGACGACGACCTCGATGAGCAGGCAGCGAACTGGGTGGCCGGCGCTCGTGGTCTGCCGGCAAGTGCTGCCGCGTCGTTCACCGGCCAGACGCGGCTGCGGCTGACGGCCGACCCCCGCGTCGGGGCGTTCCTCAAGCGGCTAGCAACCGTCCAGGCGAGCCGGGTGCTGGTCACCAGCCGGCTGTATCCCCGTGAGCTCCAAACAATCACCATGGAGCCGGTGCCCGGCGTATTTCCTTACTTCCTTCGCGGGTTGGCCCCCAACGACGCCGTGCAGCTGTGGCGACGGCTGGGCGGCAGGGGGAGCCGTGCTGAGCTTGTCGAGCTGTTTGCCGCATTCGACAACTACCCGCTATTGATCCGAGCTCTCGCGGGTGAGGTCGCCCGGTTTCGCCGCGCGCCCGGCGATTTGGGCGCGTGGCGGCGGGCCAACCCCGGGTTCAATCCATTCAGGCTCCCGCTGGTGCAACGCAAGTCGCATGTCCTGGAGTACGCGCTGGGCGGACTCACCGTCGAGGACCAGCGGATACTGCACACTGTCGCCGCCTTCCGCGCACCAAAGGACTACGACACCCTGGCGGCACTATTGGTAGGCGACGGTCAGCCCTGCGCCACCGAGGTCGAACTCGATCGGGCACTCACCGAGCTCGAGGACCGCGGTCTTCTCGGCTGGGACCGGCGCGGGAACCGCTATGACCTGCATCCCGTCGTGCGTGGTGTGACGTGGGCCGGACTCGACTCGGACGCCAAACAAGGGATCGATCTTCAACTCGCCGCTCATTTTAAGTCAATTCCGGCCATCGACGCGAAGTCGATAGGCTGTATCGACGATCTTACCGTTCCTACCGAGCTTTACCACACCCTTCTCCGCCTCGGTCGCTACAAGGATGCGTTCGACCTTCTGGATGATCGCCTCGTTGGACCGCTCTTCGGCATCCGGGCGTTCCGACAGCTCGCCGAGCTGGGAGGCGCGGCTAGCGGCACCGATCCCAGTTGGCTGGAATCCATCAAGGACGAGGACGACCAGATCAAGTTCGCTTGCCGCGCATCGAGGCTGATCGGTATCGGCTACCAGTTCGCGGGAGACCCGCTCAGGGCAAGCCAGGCCTACGACGCTCTGATGTCCGCCCTGTCCGACCGCGGTAAGCAGCAAGGAAACCGGGTGACACGCGTGAAGGCCCTCCGAGCTCTCACGTTGTGTCAACTTGGTCACCTTGCCGACGCCGAACATGAAGCACGAGAAGCGTTGGCCGACGATGACAAGGACGACGACAGTGTGAGCCTAAAAATCTTGGCGCTGGGCGCGGTCCTCCTGCGTCGTGGCAGGAGTGAGGACGGCCGGGCCTGGTTGACTGACTATCGAGCACCGCTCGGCAAGGACGGGGACCTGTTCAAGTGGATGGCTCTCTGGGAGTTCGGGTGGGTGGCGCTAAGCGCAGGGGATGGTAATTCCGCCGGGTGGTGCCTCGCGAGGATGGACGCGCTTGCGGCACAGGAGTTACGCGGGGGTCCGGGCAGGGTGTCAGCCATGATCCTGCGGGGCGCGCTGGAGAGGCGTGGGCACGACGACCGTGCTGGCGAGCTGCTCACTGACGCACTCCTTGCCAGCCGGTCGCTTGGACTTGGTCAGGCTGAGGTCGTCGCTCTCACCGAGCTGGCAGGCTGGCACCTAGACGGAGGCCGGATAGCGCAGGCGCGCGAGCATGTACGTGATGCCATTGAACTAGCCGACCGAGCAGAGTTGCGGCTGTGCTGGGCAGACTCGCTGAACACGCTTTGTCGGATCGAGTTCGCGGCTGGCGACCGCGCGGCCGCCGTTGCCGCCGCGCGAGCTGCCCACCAGCAGGCATGGTGTGACGGGCCGCCTTTCAGCTACGCGCAGGCGCTGGTTGACGCTCGCACGAACCTTGTGATGTTGGACGAGCCGGAACCGATTGAGTTGCCCCATCACGTCCCCACTGGCTCGGACGTTGACATTTCGATTCGGCCGCTGCCGCCGCTTCGAAACAATCAGTGGTTCCGTAAGCGCGGCTGGCCAGACCCGGACCGGGCCGCAGACGACCTGATCGCGACGATCAAAAGCATCGGCTGGCATGCGGCAGACAATACGACCTTGGCAGCGTTAGCGGCGAGGATCGTGGCTCCCAACGGCGCAAACGTCCGCAGTCGCCTGCTCGCTGCCGACACCTTCGAACCCGCCGTCCGGCTGGCGTGTGCAGTATGGCTCTCTCGGGGGGAATACCCCGAGGCCGGCCCCGCACTCAGAGAACTGCTCCGCTGCCCGGACCGCAACGTGCGAGCCGGTGCGGTCGCAGAGCTAGCCCGCAACCTAGCCCCCGAGGATCGGCGACTGCTCACCACTGGCCTGGATGGCCGAGGCCCCCTACTGGAACTCTCCGAGGCAATCTCCGCTCACCGAATACAACGCGCTGTCTCGGTCACCGAGGAGCCAGTGGATACGGTCTGGCAACGCTATGAGCGCTTAGCCGATACCTTCGGCGTCCGGATGGCACCCCCTAACGATGCTCCGCCGACTGAGGGCATCGATACGTCATCCGAGGCGTAACAGAAGCCTAGACTTAACATGATCACCATCAGCGAGTCGTCAGCGAAAGCGACGCAACCAGTACGCACGTGCCGATACACACCGGCAGGTTGCCGCAGCTCAGCGGCACGCAACCACACTCCCCGGTACGCGGACGCACAGCCAATCAGCGTTCACACCGAAGAGGTCACTGGTTCGATCCCAGTATCGCCCACTCATGTCAGAGGCTTGATCCGCGATCTTGTAGTCAAGCATCCCTCTTGTGACTCTGACAGCCTGATCTGGCCCCACCTGGTCGGCCTGATCCGGCCCCACCTGGTTGGTGTGATTGGCGGGTGTGATGGCCTGATCTGGCCCCACTTTCCGACACGCCGGGGCGGTTATGACGGTCTGAGTTTGGCCCCACCGGCAGTCTGCCGCGGTGTTGTCTGCGGGAGGCTGGAGGGCTAGGTGGCGGGGTCGAGGGTGGAGTTGTTCGAGGCGATCCGGCGGGATCATCGCCGGGAGGGGTTCTCGATCCGGGGGTTGGCCGATCGGTATGCGGTGGGCATGGTCGGTTTGGGGTCGCCGAGCACGGATGCGGCAAGGTCCAATGTGCGGGACAGCTCCAACTCCGTAAGGACCGGCCGAGACGCCCGGTGAAACGCCGGGAGACCGTTGACCACTCCTCCAACACCCGCGCCCGCCACGGCGCCAAGCGCAGCACCACCGACGGGATCTCTTCAGCACCTACCACGAGCGTGCTGCCGTCCAGCTCCATCACCTCACCGTTATCCAGAGCCACTCGCAGGCGGTCAGGATCGAACTGCATAGGGTTCGTCATTGGGTCTCCACCCTCCAGTACCAGGGCTGGGGATCAAGGCCGAGGGCAGGTGCTCGTAACACCAGCCCTCGGCCACCTACTCAGGGGACGAATCGGCCCCCTGATCTCACTTGCTCGTTCAGCACGACACCAGGTCCCGCAGCTGGTCCGTGCGCCTACGCCGCCGCCAGTCTCGGCCAGCGGGTTAGTCCGTCGCTGTACAGCATCCCGGCCATTGCCTGCTGGCTCACCACCAGCGAGGCCACCATTCACGCGGACCGGGGCGACCACGCCGCAGGGCGCGATGCCGTTGACCGCGCGCATACTGCCCGTGACCAGCCCACCGGGCGTCCCACCCCGAAGTTGCCACACTCGGCCCGGTCCGGGCGGCGAGACAACCCGGCGGTTCAGTACCGTGCGCCCACATGCCCCGAGCGCCCCGCATCACCGGCGCTGATCTGCTCCGCGCGCTGCACCGCGCGGGGTGGACCACGAGCCGTCAATCCGGTTCCCACGTGATCCTGGTTCACCCCGAGCGGGCCGGAGCACGAGTCGTGGTTCCGGTCCACGCCGGCCGGATTCTCAAGCCGAAGACGCTCGCGGCAATCCTCAAGTCCGCAGAGATCGCTGGCGATGAGCTTCCGGGTCTGTTGTAATGAGCGCGATGGCGACCTACACGATCCTGCTCGACCCGGACCCCGACGACGGTAGCTACACCGTCACGGTGCCCGCCCTGCCTGGGTGCGTTACCGAAGGGGAGACTGTGGTCGAGTGCATCCAGAACGCCGAGGAGGCGATTCGCCTCTACCTTGACGACCTGCGCGATTCGGGCGAGCCCGTCCCCGAGGAGAAGGTCGTCCCCCAAGCGATCACCGTCACCGTCGCCGCCTAGAGACCGCGACTGACGACGGGCCACCGTCCGCCCGAAGCTACCCCTTCCGACCCAGTGCTTCCCTCCGCCAGTACGACACCACGGTTCTGCGCCTGTCCCGGCATACGGCGCACGGCAAGCCCCCACCAGCGGCGGTCCATAGCTGTACAGCAGCGAAGTACAGCAACCGTGGCACCCCCAGCGGACCGCAGCACCACCCAAGAAAACGTCTGACGTGCGCGAACGACTCCAGCAAACCTCGTTGCCGAGAGTTCACACCGAAGAGGTCACTGGTTCGATCCCAGTATCGCCCACTCTTAAAACACCAGGTCAGAGGCCTTGTTGAGGAATTTGGGTCGATCTTCGTGTGAGTGATCACTGTCGCTCCTCAGCGTATCGTCAGCAGACGTCATCGTCGTCATTGAGCGCCCGCAGGATGCGGTCGTGATCGTTGGTGCGTCGTAATGGCGACGTCAGATATTGGAACTGTCCGAATGCCTGCCCAGCACCCCTTGCGGCATGCATCGCTTTGGCGCCCACATGGCTCGTGGGCAAGCCGACCCGCACCGCAGGCGTGCGCAAGCACGCCGAGGAGCGGAAGCGGCGCGGCAGCAAGGTATTGCTCTGCAAGCCATCCCAGTCATCCCCCAGAGTGGGCGTATCCTGCATCAGATGCAATCAGATGGCGATCTTTCCTGGTCAGACAGCCGCCACAGACCGGTCTAAGACGACGCTCCAGGGTCATGTTGACCTGGTGACCTGCGGTTTTTCGCTCGTCTGGTGCGATTCCCGAGCCTTGGTGTAGAGGTCCAGCGTGGTTGACGATCGTTCGTGGCCCATGACGCGTGGGACCATGTTCACTGGCACGCCGTCATCGACGAGCCATGTGGCGTAGGAGTGCCTCAGGTCGTGAAAACGCAGGCCGCCGTGGCATGACTTGGCGATGTGCAGGACAGCTGCTTGCTCGGTGGGGAACTCTTTGGTCAGCGTGGCTCTGGTGGTGTCGGTCCAGCCCGCTCGCGCGGTGTCGTCGTCGATGATGGTGAGGGTGCCGAGCATTCCCGCTCGTACGAGGGCGGGTCGCCAGATGCGGGCGCGGAACAGGGTGCGGCGTAGTGGTTTGCCGACTGTGTTGGCATAGATCGGTGCCTCGGCTGGGACTGGATACCGTTCAAGGTGCTCGCGGATGATCGGTACTAGCCAGCTGGGCAGCGGTACCGTGCGTCGGCCGGCGCTGCTTTTGGGGTACGGCTTGAATGAGGTATGCCCGTTGATCTCGATCACGGTGCGGATTACCCGTAGCTGGGTGCGGTTCAGATCGAGTGCATCGAGACGCAGGCCCGCGACTTCGCCCCAGCGTAGGCCGGCGCCGGCGGCGGTGGCGATGATCGCTTGGTATCGGTCGGGGGCTGCGGGAAGTAGCGTGCTGCGTAGCTCGCCATGGCTGATGACCTGGTCGGCGGTGTCTTGCCGGCGGCGCCGGGGTAGCCGGATACCTTCGCAGGGGTTGAACGCGATCAGCCGGTTTCGCACCGCTGATCGGAGTACCGCTGAGGTGAGACGGTGGGCCTCGGCGATGGTGGCCGCTGCCCGGCGGGTGCCCAGCTCGGTGATCCATTTTGCACGGACAGGTGATCGATTTTCGCCAGTGGCCAGTGTCCCCACTGTGGTAGTACGTGGGTGTGCATGATTGATGCGTCTCGGGCTTTGGTGGTCAGCTCGTCGTTGCGGCTGTCCAGCCATTCCAGGGCGTGGGTGGCGAACAGTAGGCGGCCGGCGTGTGGATCGACGTACAGGCCGTGGGAGAGGCTGCTGTCGATGCTGGCGAGAAAGCGCTTGGCTTCCGTTTTGGTGGGGAAGGTCTTGGCTTTCTGCCGGCCGGAGGGCTCCCGCCAGTTGGCCCGGTAGTTGCCCTCTGGAGTGTGCGATACGAATGACATGTCAGGCTCCCTTCGGTATTTCGTTGAGCCAGGTGTGGAACAGTTCCCGGGGCACTACCCAGCGCCGGCACAGTCGCTTCGCTGGGATCTCGCCAGTCCGGACCAGTTCGTAGGCCAGCCCAGCGTTGATACCTAGCCGGGTGGCGATCTGGGGCACGGTGTAGATGTCCGCGCGGGTGAAGTCGTTGAGCGAGACTGGATCCTCGGGCGGAACATCATGTGCCCATAACGGGGTCACGTTGTCCACGGCCGTACCTCACCTTCCTCGCTTATGCGGCTTGATCGTCAGTTGCCGAACAGTTGTTGGTCGGTGGTGATCCGTTAGCGGCGAGCCGAGCGGCGGTGTATTCGGCTGCACGGACTCGATCGGAGGGTCTCTCCGTGAGATCATCGGAGAGTTCGGTCATGCCACGCTGAATCGTTTTCTGTGATACGCCGGTAGCGTTTTGCACGGCGGCGATCCCGCCGTAGCCCCACGACTTCGCCTCGGTCGCCAGCGCTAGGCGGCGATCGCGTTCGTTCAATCGGGGTAACAAATCCGCCAAACGCGCTTGCATCGCCCGGAGATTCTCGTCATATTCAGTGGTCACGGTATCAAATTTTTTCATGGACCTATAGTGCCGATTGAAATGACACGCGATACGACGAGAGAGTCACTCGATTGGGTAAGTTATTTAATTACGGCTACTTACTACGGTGTCACGGCTCTGACACTGATGTCTTGCCTAGTCAGAAGGGCGGAGTGACACTGTGACAGGTGTGATAGTGACGGTGCCGTCGGGCCTGTCATTCCTGACACTGCCGGTACTTGCTGGCTAGGTCGCTCGCTCGTGCTCACCCGGAGCTTGGCAAGCTGAAGTGGTGACCTCGGCGGACGAGCGGCAGAAGAGCCTGATCGGTGTTGGTGACGTCCGCACACCCTACTGGGCCCAGATCCAGCAGGCAGTGGCGAGCGCCGGGGTTGGCGAGGTAGTGGTGGCGGCCGTCCGAGTAACGAATCTCGTGGCGCGTCGGGCGGTGGCGGCCTCACCGCGACTAGCGGCCTTAGCGGCGACGCTGCATCTTGCTTCAGGCATAGCGACCGCAGTTGGTCTTTTTGCGACAGCGAACGTGTTCACAGCGCTGCTGCAGCAGGCGCCCTCGCTGCAGCGTGTCGTGGCCGCCGGGCCGGCGCTGGCGCTGGTGGTCGCGACGTATGCGGCGCGCGGTCTGCTCGATACCGCTGTCAGCGCCACCCAGGCACTGCTCGCTCCTCGTGTCGAGCAGACCGCGCGCGATCAACTCAACGACGCGGTGCTGCAGGTCGAACTAGCGTCATTTGAAGACGCCGACTTTGTGGAGCTGCTTGGCAAAGCGTCTCACGACAGCCTCAACCAGCTGAAGAGCGTCACTGGCGAACTACTTGAGCTCTTGCAATCGTTGATTTCGGTAGTCGCGTCGGTTGTCGTGGCTGGCGTCTTTCATCCACTGTTGGCGCCTGCCGTGATGCTGGCCGCCATACCGCAAGCCTGGGCGGCGATCCGAACGGCGCAGCTATCGTACGAGTCCTTCGTTCGTCTGACCTCGCAGAATCGTCGCCTCAGCGTGACGAACGATCTGATGACGAGTCGGCGGAGCGCCGCTGAAGTCCGCGCCTTTACCGCAAAGGCAGCATTGCTGGCTGAACATCGCCGACTGGCAGCGGAGGTTGCCACTGAGGGGCGATCGCTTGACCTCCGGAAGGCATTCATTCGGCTCGGCGGCCGGGCCTTGGCGGCGGTCGGCACCGGCATCGGGTACGTGACCCTGGGATTTCTGCTCTATAAGGGCGCCCTGCCGCTTGCCATGGCGGGCGCCGCCGCCGTTGCCATGCACACCGCCTCATCTGCGGTCATTACTGCCGTCTACACCGCGAATCGCGTCTATGAGGCAGGCCTCTACATCGACATGTACGTCGTGTGCCTGCGTGATGCGCGGGCGAGGACGCGAACGTCAGCGGCGCGGACCGCCGCGCCAACCGTAGCGCCCAAGGTTGTCCACCTCAGTGACGTGTCATTCGCGTACCCAGGTTCGAGCCGGGCTGCGCTGTCTGAGGTGTCACTGACGCTGCGCGCCGGTCAAGTGGTGGCCCTCGTCGGCGAAAATGGATCCGGCAAGTCAACCTTCGCCAAGGTGGCGACCGGACTATATCTGCCGACCTCCGGGGCTGTCTTCTGGGATGGGGTTGACATCTCGACGATAGATCCGGACGTGCTGTTCGATCGGATCGCGGTCATCATGCAGAACCCGCTGGAATGGCCGATGACCGCAGAGAACAATATCCGCATCGGCCGGATAGATGGGCCGAATGCTGACTTCCACCGGGTCCGTGGGGCGGCGGAACTTGCCGACGCCCATGACCTAATCGCTCGGCTACCTGCAGGCTACGAAACGGTGCTGTCAACACGGTTTCAGGACGGCACCGATCTGTCCGGCGGGCAGTGGCAGCGTATCGGCGTCGCGCGTGGCCTCTATCGCGACGCCAGCTTTCTGGTCGCCGACGAGCCAAGTGCTGCGTTAGATGCGCGGACCGAGCACGAAGTCTTCCGCACCCTCCTGCGAACCCATCGAGACGACCGTCGGGGCCGCATTACCTTGCTGATCACCCATCGGTTGGCCAATATTCGTCATGCGGACCTGATCATCGTGCTGTCGCACGGCCGGGTTGTCGAGGTGGGAACCCATGACGAGCTGATGGCCGCGCGGGGGACTTACCACCAGCTCTTCAGCCTGCAGGCCTCGCAGTACATCGACGGGCTCCGCTAGCCCGCGCGAACAGTTTCCTTAGAAGGCTGTCGTTCGGTCGAATCCAGCTATACGATCGTAATCGGACCAATCGCGCCACCTAACACCCGCGATCGGGTAACGCCGGCCAAAGCGCACCACACAGGTTGCGCGGCGCTGCACGATCAGCTGGCGAGTGAGGTCACCGACAGCTCTTCGGTAGCGGAGGTGGAGATGCACGGCACGTCGTTCCTGTGGCTCGAGATCACGGGCAAATGCCAACTCAAGTGCACGCACTGTTACGCCGATTCCGGCCCGACCGGAACGCACGGCGTTATGAGCAGCGACGACTGGATGCGGGTGCTGAACGAGGCGGCGCAGCTAGGCGTCTCGATGGTGCAGTTCATCGGCGGTGAACCGACGCTGCACCCCGCGCTACCGCAGTTGATCGACCACGCCTTGGCGCTTCAGCTGCAGGTTGAGGTCTTCAGCAACCTGGTGCACGTCAGCCCGCAACTGTGGACGCGGTTTGAGCGCCCCGGCGTCCGGCTGGCCTGCTCGTACTACTCCAATCAGGCTGCCCAGCATGCGGCCATCACCCGCCGGGCCGGCAGCCACGCCCGCACCCGCGCCAACATCATGGAGGCGATCAGACGATCGATCCCGCTCCGGGTTGGGGTAGTGGATCTCAGCGACGCCCAGCGCGCTGAAGACGCGCTCGCCGAACTCGAGACGCTAGGCGTGCCGCACCTGGGCTACGACCGGCTTCGTCACGTCGGACGAGGCGTGGACAGTGACAGTCCCAGCATGAGTCAGCTGTGCGGACGCTGCGCCTCCGGGGTGCTGGCGGTCGCGGCGGACGGCGCCGTGTGGCCGTGTGTCTTCTCCCGCTGGCTGCCGGTGGGCAACGTCCGCACCGAGAGCCTCCGCGAAATCATCAACGGACCACGCCTCGACGACGTCCGAGCCGAGCTCACCGCCCACTTCGCGCCCATCGAGATGCCGTGCGTGCCGGGGATGTGCAACCCGCAATGCGGCCCCTCGTGCAGTCCAGCGTGCAATCCGTCATGCTGGCCGACCGGCACCGGGCCCTGCACGCCGAACGGCGGCTGTGTACCCAACTACGAGGTCATTCACCCGATGGCCCAGATGGAGCACCGGCCGCAGCAGCGGGCACTTTAAACTCCGTAGTGCCGGCCGCGTCTCCGGGTGCGCGTGTGGTGTGCCCAGGCAATCGGGGATAGGACCACGATGACCCGACTCGGGGTCGGGCCAGGCAAGCGCGCGAAGGCCGTCGGCCGCCACAGCGGTGACGCGCGGTAGCATGGTCCTTCTTCTCCGGAATCCGAAGGAGAGGGGCCATGCTGTGTACGTGTCCGGAGCTTACGTCCCTGTTGGCCTGCGGCCAGCTAGAGACGAAAGCGAGGCCTGGCCGTTCACAGTGCCGGCGGTAGCGCAACTGCTGGAACACGGCCTGCCCCTTACACGGCCGGTCACCTTTCTTGTCGGTGACAACGGCTCCGGCAAGTTGACGCTTGTCGAGGCCATCGCGGAGGGCTTCGGCCTGGATTCGTACGGCGGGCGAGCCGCAGTCCGGCGGGGCCGGCCCAGTCCGACAAAGACGGCGCTCGGTCAGGTGCTTCGACTGCGAACGACGTCTGCGGGCGCGCATATGTTGTCGGGGCCCCGGCTGAAGAAGAGAGGATTCTTTCTTCGCGCGGAGACCGCCTTCTCGATGACCGAGCAACTTGGGGGTGTGCCGGGCTATTGGGAGAACGACACGTCGGCGATGTCACACGGCGAGGGGTTTGTCGAGGTATTCAGCGCCATGATGCGTGATCCCGGATTCTACGTCATGGACGAGCCTGAATCGGCACTCTCATTTACCTCCTGCCTCCAACTGGTCGCCCTGATGCACCAACGCGCGGCCAGTGGCGCGCAGGTGGTGTGCGCGACGCACTCGCCGATACTCGCGGCCACGCCCGGCGCCGACATTATTGAGTTGGGCGAGCACGGTTTCCGGCGCAGGAGGTGGCAAGAGCTCGACCTCGTCGGGCACTGGCGCCGATACCTCGATGATCCTCAGTTCTACTTCCGACACCTGCTGGCCGAAACCGATGTACACGACCATGGATCGCGCCATGCAGGCAGCTAACGACGACGTAGCTGCTGCGGATGCGCGTTTCAAAGAATGGATGAACCTTAATCTCCAGCGGGCGGCGAGCCACTTCGGCTTGAGAATAACGGGAGAGCCGGTGTTCGGCTGGCGGCTCCGGACGATTGGGGCAACCGCTGCGGCGAGGGAGGGGCCGCGATGGTTGCGGGTCGTCAGCGAATTTCCGCAATGGGCGCAAGGGGACACCTGGTGCGGCAACCTCGATGCGAACGTGATCGGCGGGATTTCCAAGCCACAAGTCCTGGCGGTCCATGAGTGGAGCGAGCAAGACTGGCGACACCAGCGCGCGGAAGTGTTGACGCTGCTGCCTGGAGCGCCTGTTTCATCGACCAGCCACCTCACCGAACGAGTCACGTTGCAGCCGGAGTGGTGGGACGCCCTCCGTCAGACGATTGACGCAGTGCGCGACGTCTCTACAGACCGCACGAACAACGACGCTGCCGCCCTCGCACGGCGCACGCGGGAGATCTACGGCGTCGAGATCACTGCGCGAGACTGGGAGACTGTCCACGGCGATCTGCACTGGCAGAACTTGCTCAGCCCGTCTTTCGGACTCCTAGACTGGGAATTATGGGGTACAGGCCCCGCCGGATCCGACGCGGCCACACTTCTGCTCTACACACTGGCCGTCCCCGACATCTTCGAAAGAGTGCACGAGACGTTCGCCGACCAGCTTGATTGTGAAGGCGGTCGTATAGCGCAGCTCGTCGTGGGGGCCCGGCTACTGAGCCGCATCCGAGGGGGAGATTTCGCGGAGCTTGAGCAGCCTTTGCGGAATCACCTCAGAGGGCTGGGAGTCTCCGTCGAATGATTGGCCGCGCGCCGGAGAGAGCGTGGACTCAAGACGGTGCTTTCGCCTTGAGGTGAACCGCCGACGCTGTGAGGGCCCTTGGTTCCGACGTTGCTGACCTGTTCGGCGTCAACCGGCGTGAGCATCGCCAACGGGCATCGACCCGTTGGGCAGAGTCCCGCCACCCCAAGCCGCCCGACGCCTCACCCCAGCTGGACTGAGTCTACCCGGCCTCCCGCGCCGTGGCTGCTCCCCGGCGAACACACAGGGGCGATCGAGGACATCGGTGCCCGCTCGATGCTGGACAGCACCCGATTCGGCCCCAGGAGCAGCACCATCGCTGTGCGGAGCCGATGCGCGCCGCCCCGCCGGGTCACGCGGATCTGAACGGCAGGTACGAGGAAGGCCAGGTCACTGACCCCGTGAGGGGGCCTGTGACTTGGCCTTTAGGTTGGTCAGGGTGGCGGGATTCGAACCCACAGCCTCTTCGTCCCGAACGCGCGTAGAGCGTGATGACCAGTATCAACGGGTGCTGTGGCGTGCTCGTGGGTCGCCGCGTCAGGTGCCCTGGTGCTGACTTGTGACGGTGGGTTGCTTACTTTCTGCTGACTCCGCTCCGGGCACAGCCATGCCATGGGACTGCCGTCATGGCGTCACGGAGGACTAGTCAGCGGACCTGCCGACCGGCCGCCGCTGCGGGTCTGATGGGCAGCGGTCAGGATCTAAATCCGGTGAAGCGGCCGAAGGGTTGGTGTTGGTAGCACCGCCCTCCGGCCTTGATCTTAACCCTGACCTAGAGGGAGGAGACCCATGCCAGACCCTACAAAGTTCGACTCGGAGCATCTTCGGGTGGCGCTGGACAACGGAGAGGTGGTGGAACTGGACGGCGGCACGCTGCTCGTCGGTGGCGAACCTGCGCCGTCGGTGCTGTTGCGCCTGCTGCCGTGGCGGGCGCGGTCGCTCGCTCGGGTGCTGTGTCAGCCGCCGCGCCGTCCCTGACACACGCCTAGCCGAAATCAACCAGATTGCCGCGACGACCGGCAATGATCACGCACTGGACACGTTGCTACTGCGTTTGCACACCGAAACCGCGTGCAGGCGAGGCGGCGCACTCGCGCTACAGCCCAGCGACCTAGACCCCGATCAGTGTTTGATCCGGCTCCGAGAGAAAGGCGAAACCGTCCGCTGGCAACCCGTTTCCCCCACGTTGATGGCGCACCTTCAACACCACGCCCAACACCGCCACGCGCCAACAAACGGCCAGCTCCTGCGATACACCAACGGGCAACCAATCACCTCACGCCGATACGACCACCTGTGGGCCGGAAGTGATGGTCAGGGGATCTGTCTCAGGGCTTCCCTGGTGGGTTCCATTGGCTTCATGGTCATCAGTGGTCACGTATTGGGAACTGGGGATCAGGGGCTTGATGGCTGGTTCCTGCGTAGGGCTGGGGAGGTGTACGTCACGGGTGTAGTGATGGGTTCCCTGGTTGTCGGTGGCGTGCATGGGTAGGTAGCTCCTGCTCGTCTTAGCCCCCTCATTGGCTTGGTAGGCACCCAGAACCGGGGCGAGCTGGAGTCCCTGAACAGCACGCGGGTCGGGGGATGGGTGCTCTGCCGGTAGCAGGGCAGGCGCGGGAAGGAGCAGCGCGAGCTACCGGTACGCACACCACCCGCGTGCCGGGGCGGCTCGTCGTCCCGGCTCTGGGGCCGTGGATATCAGTCAATCTCCCTGGTCTGAGTGGACACAGCGGGCCGGTGAGGCGGTCTTGTAGCGCCGCCATGGCGGCATGGAGCTGATCTAGGACCGAGCTACGCTGCCAAGAGCGCAAATGTCAGGAGGTCCAGGGGAGTTATGGCTGTCAAGCGTCGTTCCTTTGCCCAAGCACGGAGGGCTGCCGGGTACACCCAGGAGAGTCTGGCCGAACACCTGGGTGTCGATCGAACGACCGTAGCCCGCTGGGAGTCCGGGGAGTACACGCCGCAACCCTGGGTACGTCCCCGGATTGCTCAGGCGTTCGGAACTTCACTCGGTGCGCTCAGTGAGCTGGTGGACGGGGTGGACACCACCGGGAGCACGGCCGGAGTGTCGGCCTCGCTGGTCAGGACTGACGGTGTGGTGGTGCCGCTGCCCGGACGTGACCAGGTGCCAGTGGGCGAGCAAGAGCTTGATCGGCTGAGCGAAGAGCTGGAGCTGGTCAGGGCGTACGCTGAGACGAATGCTCTACAAACAACTACTGGACTACCACCGCTACCGTGGGACACCGATCAACTGGCCGTGCTCGCTGCACACGCGATCTTGGCGACGCTCGCCACGGTCGCGGATGGAGAACAGGCAGAGAGCCTACTAGCGGGGTCACTGGCCTTCCTCGCATCTTTGCGCAGCGCCACCCAGACAATGCCTGCCGAATGGGAAGATCGGCTACGTGACCAGCTTAAGAACATTTTTGGTGAATGGGCACATATGATGAACCGTCGGGAATTACTCGGGTTGCTGAGATGGGCGGCCGCCACGGTTGCCGCCGCTCCGGTACGTGGCCTGGGTTGGATGACGGCCTTTCCGGTGAGCAGCTTATCTACTGACGAACAGGAACGCTTCACCAAAGCTATGGCTTCGCCGGAGCGGGTGGACGAGCCGGTTATCGACCACATTGAGACCATGCTTCAGCGCTGCAAGCGGCAGGAGGATGCGCTGGGGCCGCAGGCCGTACTGCAAACCGTGCTTGCCCAGCGGAAACTGGTTGACGCCTTGTTGATCGAATGCCCGGACTCGCTCCGTCCCCGGCTACTGTCGGTCTACAGCAGTATGTCCAGCTCGGTTGGAATCTACTTCTTCGATCTTGACGACGTTGCCAGCGCCATGCACTACTGCGACCAGGCGCGGGAGGCCGCTCAGGAGGCTCGGAATACTGAGCTGGCTATCTACGCCCTGTGTATGATGAGCCATTTCGCTTCCCGGCAAGGAAAAGCACATGCCGGTATTGACTTCGCGGCGGCTGCTCAGAACCTTGCGGGCAAAACCGATGACATACTGCTCCAGGTCTGCATTGCCGAGCGGTTTGCTTCAGCGTACGGTATTGACGGCCAGTACGCGGAATCTATGACCGAGTTTGACCGGGCGCTTGCAGGGCTTGCACTACCAGCCGACCGGAGGTATCCTGAATCGCCGGTCTACTGGTTCAATGAAGGATTGATTGCCAGCCGTCAGAGCGACTGCTTGCTCCAGCAGAACAAACCAGCGGAAGCTGCCGTCAGCGCCCAAAAGGCATTACGACTGTTTGATAATTCGTTCGTCAGAGACCACGCCTTCTGTACCCTTCATTTGGGCACTGCCCGCTTACTATCCGGCGATATTGAAGAGGCTGCGCGCGTTATTGGTGAGGGAGCGTTGCTGGCGGCTCGAATCCGGTCGGTACGGTTGACGAGTGAAGTCAGGGCTGCCCGTGGCCGGATGGAGCCGTGGCGGGAGACGTCGGCGGTGAAGGCTTTGGACGAGCGGTTGGTGGGGGTGGGGTTTGGAGTGTGAGTTCAGCGGCGTATTCATGTTCAACCCAAAGCATCTCACACATAAATATGGTCAGGCAGGCCACGGTGAAGATCAATGTATTTATGATACCGCCCGGAGAGATCGCTCGGCTTAAGGCTAAGCTGGTCTCGACTGGAATGACGGTGATCAAAAGGGTTGAGCAGGACGCTGGCCACCCCGCCGCCGTGTCCGTTCTCTCCGTCTTCGTCGATGACCGATGCCCAGTGGGCCGTGGTGGAGCCGTTGCTCCCGCCGCCCGGGAATACCGCAGGCAGAGGTGGGCGGCCGGAGAAGCATCCACGTCGGGTCATCCTGGATGCGATCTTCTCCGTGGTGCGGGGCGGCATCGCCTGGCGGCAGTTGCCCGCTGACTTCCCTCCCGCGATGACCGTCTATGACCTCTTCCGCCGCTGGGCCCGCACCGGGGTCTGGGCCCGGGTCCATGATGGGCTGCGCGACCTGGTTCGCGTGCACGCCGGACGCGATCCGCTGCCCACCGCGGCGATCATCGATTCGCAGACCGTGCGCGGTGCCGGCCTGCTCGTGGCGCTGCGCGCCCGATTCCGCACCATACGCCACGTCTGGGCCGATGGGGGCTACGCCGGACGCCTGCTGAGCTGGGCATACCAGGTCCTGTCCGTCACCGTGGACATCGTCAAACGCACTGACACGGTCAGCGGATTCCTGGTCCTGCCCCGGCGCTGGGTCCTCGAGCGGATCTTCGGCTGGATCACCAAACACCGTCGCTGTGTGCGCGACTACGAGACCCTGCCCCAACACCACGAAGCCATGGTCACCATCGCCATGATCATGACCATGTCCCGCCGCCTCGCCCGCACCGGAGACTGGTAACCCCGGTTTCCAGACGCGCTCTAACAAAGCTTGCAGCGGAGCTTGCTCGACCCGCAAGGTTCAAACTGCCGAGGACAACTGTCGTAACAGAAGATAGTGAGATTGAAGTCCTCGACCGACTACTGGTCGATGAATTAACTTCTCCGGTCGGTACAACGGGTTTTACGCACAGCTAGAGTAATTGCCTGTCGCTACGACCGTTTGAGCCCAAGCCCGGTTAAGATCATCAAGACGGTCAGGGTGGTTCGAATAACGACGAGCAAGCTCCACTCAATGTCAGAGACTTGATCCGCGATCTTGTAGTCAAGCATTCCCCTTGCGGGTGCGCCGCCGGGCGGAGGGCACCTTGGTCGCTGCGGGATTCTTGCTGATCAAGCCTCCGGTGATGGCGTGGGACAGCGCGGCGCGGAGGCAGCCGCGGATGCCGTTGATAGTTCGCTGTGATGGGGTGCTGTGGCAGCATCGGCCCATAGCACAGCATCGCCGTTTCATTTCCGGGCGGCGAGCGTCTTTGCCTTGCGCGCAGCACTGGCATGGTTGGGCGCACCCTGAAGCCCGACGAACTCCTGGCGCTACCGATCGACGAACTCGCACTTCGGGTGCTCTTCGACGCTGAGGCCACTTCGGCTTGGAACTGGCGGAACTGGATGCTGGCCGGCGGCCAGCGCTACGGCAGGCAACCAGAGGTGATCGGGGCCCTCGACGAGGCATGGCAGTGGTTGTTCAGTCACTGCCTCGTTGCTGGCAACAGCACAAAGTCAAGCGCCGCTGCCATGCGGAGGGTAGAGGTTCAGGAGGCCTTGCCAGCGCACAGGCCCCATGGCGGCCAAAGCTGAACGAAGCACTGCCGCTCGGAGCCTGACGTTGGGCTTTGCGTCACGGTCATCATGCATCGGCGTAGCGAGTGGCGGCGGTCGGCCAGTCTGACCGCAGGCCCCTGCGTGAGCCTGCGCTGACACCGGACACCGATCATCACACGCCTTGTCGGGCTGGGGCGCAGCCCGACAAGGCTGATGCTGGCCAGCCCTGCCACCACGTTCAGGCTCAGCCCGCGGCGACAGCTCGGGTGCTGCGGGAAGCGGCTTGTCACGGCTGTTGACCTGGTCGGCGGTGTCCTGCTTACGGGTCGCAGCCGGATGCCGTCGCGAGGATCGACGAGGGAGGATCTTGCAATCACCCGGGTTCGTGCGGCACGCTCGCCAATGGAGCAGTGTATCCATCGGAGTCTGGCTGGAGCGAGGGAGCGCCATGCACGCGACCGTTGGTGACAAGGTCCACATCAAGAGCCGCAACGTCGGCACGCAGGAACACGTGGGCGAAATCCTGGAAGTGCGCGGTCCGGAAGGAGAGCCGCCGTACCTGGTGCGGTACTCGGACGGGCACGAGTCGCTCGTTTACCCGGGGCCCGACTGCATTATCGAGCAACGAGGTCCTGCCGATTGACAGGCGCCGCCTGCAAGATCCGCTGCACCCGCCTAGCGTCCCCCGCGAATTCCTCCAGCATCTGGAACGAGGGCGGCGCTGCGACGGGGCAGGCGCTCCAGCGCTGCACCGGAAGAGTGATGGGTCTGGGCTTGTGGCCGGAAACCGGTATCCTTTCCCAGTTCCACTACTCTGAGGAGGCACCTGGTGACGCACGATGACCGCGCGGCGTCGTAGGAAGTCGGGCTCTGGGCCCTCTGCCACTGCTTTGATCGCCTGGGTCAGCGGTGAGCAGCCGAGCGTTGGCGAACCCGCCGACGCACCGGCCGCCGTGATCGACGGCGGCCGGTGGCCCGGCGGCCGTGCGGTCCTCATTGGTCGGGCCTGTGGCCTTGCGGCGGGAACCTTGCTGGCCTGTGGGTCCGTGCTAGCCGGTGCCACTCACGTCGGGGACGGCTCACTCGCTGGAGCACCCCTGTTCAACCGCACCCCGGCCGTCCCGGATGCCGGCACTCTTGACGCATATCGCGGAAACGTGCCTGCCGGGCGCACCTCTGCCGCTCCGGAAATGGTCAGCGCCCAGGCGGTTGCGGGTACGAGCCCGGCACCTCGTCCGCGGCTTGGCCCGGTGCGCCGGAACACCCCGGTGTCCGTGGACATGCCCGTCGAACCCAACCGGAACTCAGGTACCGCGCACCGACCGTGGAGTTCACCTCCACCGCCGGCTGGTCATGTCCCGAGCGGCCCGATCGCACGGCTCAGCCCGGTGCTGGATCCCGCCGCGAAGGGAGTAGGTCGGGTCCCTCCAGTGGGGGGGATGCTGGCACCGGCCAATCCGCATGCGGGCCGGGCGGGAAGTTCACGTGACGCGCAGGCGCGCAGTTTCCGCGATGAACCGGCGGGAAGTCCGCATGGTGAGTGGAGGAGCCTCTCCGCAGGCGCGGCGGTCAAGCGTGTCGTCGCGCCTGTTCACCACGCCATCCAGCCGGCGGCCCAACCGGCGATGGCGATGCTCACCTCGTTGCTGCCGAGAGGCTGACTACCGATCTCCACGGCTCACCCCGAGTA
This sequence comes from uncultured Actinomycetota bacterium, assembly GCA_963822695.1. Lineage (GTDB taxonomy): Bacteria > Actinomycetota > Actinomycetes > Mycobacteriales > Pseudonocardiaceae. The sequence goes on along the minus strand of CAWGJH010000013.1, from coordinate 166,877 downwards.
TCGCGCTGGCAAGCGTCCATCTAAACCGATGCAGAAATCGTTCGATCGCGCCAACGGCAGTGCTCACTGTGAGGGTCGTCACAGTGCACGCCTCATCCCTCGATAGCTCCCGGATAGCCCCTGGATAGGATCGGCAACCACATCGCCACCGCTGTATCGCCAAGGAGCTCTCGTGGTCGCGCCGTCCCCCCTGTCCAGCCCGCCCTGCGCGTGATGGTGCGGGCCGGGATGACCGCTGGGCAGGCCCTGCGCGAGGGGGGAGCTCCCACCACTGGACCAGACGCTACCGTCGTCGCTCGGGACGCGCAGGGCCACCTGCGTGACTTGGCCTGGGCACCCCAGAGTGACACCGAGGTCGAGGCCGTCGCAGCGAGTAGTCCCGACGGGCGCAGCGTCATCCGGCACTCGTGTGCTCACGTGCTGGCCCAAGCTGTGCAGCAGCACTTTCCCGGCGCCAAGCTTGGCATTGGTCCTCCGGTGACCGACGGTTTCTATTACGACTTCGATGTCGACCGGCCGTTCACCCCTGAGGACCTCGCGGGCCTTGAGAAGACCATGCGCACGATAATCAAGGCCGGTCAGCGATTCTCCCGCCGCGTGCTGGGCTCGGTGAGCGAGGCCAAGCGCGAGCTGGCGGACGAGCCGTACAAGCTTGAGCTGGTTGACCTCACAGGGTCCACGTCGAACGCCAGTATTGATCCTGACGAGGTCATGGAGGTCGGCGCGGGGGAGTTGACCGTCTATGACAACGTTCACCCGCACACCGGTGAGACCATCTGGGGCGATTTGTGCCGCGGCCCGCATGTGCCGACCACCAGGCACATTCCAGCGTTCCGGCTGATGCGGACCGCGGCCGCCTATTGGCGGGGTAGCGAGCGCAACCCGCAGCTGCAGCGGATCTACGGTACTGCGTGGGAATCGACCGAGGCGCTGGAGCACCATCTGGAGTTACTCGCCGAGGCGCAGCGCCGCGACCACCGCAAGCTCGGCGCCGAGCTGGACTTGTTCAGCTTCCCCGACGAGATCGGCTCGGGACTCCCGGTATTCCATCCCCGCGGCGGCACCGTGCGCCGGGTGATGGAGGACTACTCCCGGCGCCGGCACGAGGAAGCTGGCTACGAGTTCGTCAACTCGCCACACATCACCAAGGGACAGCTCTTCGAGACCTCCGGTCACCTCGACTGGTACGCCGACGCCATGTTTCCCCCGATGCATCTCGACGAGGAGTTGGCCGACGACGGCTCGGTGCGCAAGCCCGGGCAAGATTACTACCTCAAACCGATGAACTGCCCGTTCCACAACCTGATCTACCGCTCCCGAGGCCGGTCCTACCGGGAATTGCCGCTGCGGCTGTTTGAGTTTGGATCGGTGTACCGCTACGAAAAGTCCGGTGTGGTGCATGGCCTGACCCGGGTGCGCGGGATGACCCAGGACGATGCGCATATCTACTGCACGCCCGAGCAGTTGCAGGGCGAGATCTGCTCGTTGCTTGGTTTCGTGCTCGACCTGCTCCGCGACTTTGGGCTGGACGACTTCTACCTGGAGCTGTCTACCCGCAACGAGGACAAGTACGTTGGCACCGACGAGCAGTGGGAGGAAGCGACCAACGCGCTGCGCCAGGCCGCCGAGGCCAGCGGGCTGGCCCTGGTGCTCGACCCCGGTGGGGCGGCCTTTTACGCGCCCAAGGTCTCCGTGCAGGCCAAGGACGCGTTGGGTCGCACCTGGCAGCTGTCCACTATCCAGGTTGACTTTCAGCTGCCGGAGCGCTTCGAGCTGGAGTACACCGCCCCGGACGGTTCCCGGCGGCAGCCCTACATGATCCACCGAGCGCTGTTCGGGTCGATCGAGCGGTTCTTCGGGGTGCTCACCGAGCACTACGCGGGCGCGTTCCCGGCCTGGTTGGCGCCGGTGCAGGTGGTCGGGATCCCGATCGCTGATGAGCACGTCGAGCATCTGCAGCAGGTCGCCAAAGCGCTGCGGGCGCGGGGCATCCGGGTCGAGGTGGACGCCTCCGACGAGCGGATGCAGAAGAAGATCCGGACCCATACCACGCAGAAGGTGCCCTTCCTGCTGCTCGCCGGGGGCAAGGATGTCGAGGCTGGCGCGGTGTCCTTCCGGTTCCGCGACGGCACCCAGATCAACGGCGTCCCTGCCGAGGACGCGGTCTGCGCCATCACTGGCTGGGTGGCGCGACGCGAGAACCGCTCACCGAGTGCGGCAGAGCTGCCGATCGGAGAGTCGTGACCGCCGACGGACTTCGTCCCGCGGAGGCGGTGTGATGATCGCCGAGGCTCAGGACGGGGTCGGCGCGCCGGATGCGTTGCAGCGACTGTGGACGCCACATCGGATGGCTTACATCAAGCGGGAAGGCGAGTCCGGACCTGAAGCCGGTGGCGGGAAGTGCCCGTTCTGCCGGATCATCACCCTGGATGATGCCGAGGGTCTGGTGATCGCCCGTGGCGGCACCGTCTATGCGGTGCTCAACCTCTATCCTTACAACCCTGGCCACCTGATGGTGGTGCCCTACCGGCACGTTGCTGATTATCCGGACTTGACTATCCAGGAGACCACCGAACTGGCCACTTTCACCCAGCGGGCCATGCTCGCCAGCCGTCGCGCGGCCGCCCCGCACGGCTTCAACATCGGGATCAATCAGGGCTCTGTTGCCGGTGCTGGCATCGCTGCGCACCTGCACCAGCACGTGGTGCCCCGGTGGGGCGGGGATGCGAACTTCATGCCGGTCGTCGGCGGAACCAAGGTGCTGCCGCAGCTGCTAGCCGAGACCCGTACGCTGCTGGTGGACGCATGGAAAGGGCTGTCCTGAACGCCGTTGTGAACGCTCCCCTCAGCGATGGGGCCTGGACACTCGTCAGTATCAGCATGCGGGCGCCCCGGCACCCCACCGCTGATGACCCCCGACCTGTTCCCCGATAGCGGTACTCGCGCGATGCTCAATCTCCTCGCCCGTGCGTCGATCTCCCGGTTCGTGGATCCGGTGGGTAGTTGGCTGGTCCGGGCAGGTGTCGGGCCCGACACCATCACGGTCACCGGCACCATCGGGACGGTGGCCTCGGCGCTGTGGTTCTTCCCTCGCGGCCAGTTGGTGATCGGCACCATTGCGGTGACGGTGTTCGTGCTGCTCGACGTGCTCGACGGGGCGGTCGCCAGGGCCCGCGGATCCGGCACCCCGTGGGGAACCGTGTTGGACGCCACCTGCGATCGGATCGCGGACGGTGCGTTGTTCGCCGGGTTGACCTGGTGGTGCTTCGTGGTCGCCAACAACCGGCTGCTGGCCGTGGCGGCGCTGTTCTGCCTGGTGAGCGCCCAAGTCATCTCCTACATCAAGGCCCGCGCGGCAGCCAGCGGCTTGTCCGCGGACGGCGGGATGGCCGAGCGCGCCGAGCGCTACATCATCACGCTGGTGGGAGCTGGCTTGACTGGCCTTGGCGTGCCCTTCGCGCTGGATGTCGCGCTGTGGGTGCTTGCCGGGTTACAACTGGTGACCGTGACCCAACGGATGCTTGCCGTGCGGCGCAGCGCCGGTGATCGTGAAGCGAGGTGAGCCGGTTTGCTGCCCTCGGGTACGCGGCTGGATGGCGGCTGCTCCGCTTCGCACCCAGGGAATGGGTCACTCGGGCTTTTCATGCCGGTGCCGACCTGGCCGCGCGTCGGGACGGCCCCGGCGTCCGCCAACTGCGCCGGAACCTGGCCCGGGTGGTGCCCGAGGCCACCCCGGCGGGACTCGACGCGCTGGTCCGCGACGGGCTGCGCTCCTACGCCCGGTACTGGCAGGAGGTCTTCATGCTGCCGTGGGCCGACCACGCCGCGCTGGTGGGCCGGCTGGATGGTGCGATGGAAGGGGTCGAGCACCTGAACGACGCGCTGGCCGCCGGTCGCGGGGTGGTGGTGGCGCTGCCGCACAGCGGCAACTGGGATATGGCCGGGTTGTGGTTTGTCGGGCATTACGGAGCGTTCAGCACCGTTGTCGAGCGGTTGGCGCCCGAGGCGCTCTACCAGCGCTTTGTCGACTACCGCGCCTCGCTGGGCTTCGACATCGTCCCGCTGACCGGGGCGGGGAGTCCGACCCCGCGCCTGCTCCGCCGGCTGCGGGCGGGTGGAGTGGTGTGCCTGCTCGCTGACCGGGACCTCACCGGTGCCGGGATGGCCGTGGAGTTCTTCGGCGGCGCCGCCCGGATGCCGCTGGGGCCGGCTCGGCTGGCTGCGGCTACCGGCGCCACGTTGCTGGTGGTCGGCTGCTGGTTTACCCCCGACGGTTGGGGCATTCGCTTTCACCCGCCGGTGCCGGTGCCGGACCGGTCTGCGGTGCCGCAGGCCACCCAGACGGTGGCGGGCTGCTTCGCCACCGACATCGCGGCGCACCCGCAGGACTGGCACATGCTGCAGCCGTTATGGACGGAGGACCTGCCCGTCACCCTGGTACGTGACACGGGATAGTGGAGCCTTTATTGCGGATCGGGATGGTCTGTCCGTATTCCCTTGCCGCGCCGGGTGGGGTGCAGGCGCACGTGCTGGGGTTGGCCAGGGGTCTGCGTGGTCTTGGCCACCAGGTAGAGGTGCTCGCCCCGGCGACGGCAGACAACGCGTTGCCGGAGTTCGTCACCTCGGCGGGTCGGGCCGTAGGGGTGCCCTATAACGGGTCGATTGCCCCGCTGGCGTTCGGCCCGGGCGCGGTCAACCGCGCCCGGCGCTGGCTGCTTGACCACGACTTTGACGTGTTGCACCTGCACGAGCCCGTTGCGCCGAGCCTGTCGTTGATCGCTCTGGCACTTGCTGACCGGTCGGTCGTGGCGACCTTCCACTTCGCCACCGCGCGGTCCTGGGCGCTGGCGGCGGCGCACGGCCTGCTGCAGCCCACGATGGAGAAGATCACCGCTCGGATCGCGGTGTCCCCGCTGGCTCGACGGGTGCAGGTGGAATACCTCGGTGGGGACGCCGTGGAGATCCCGAACGGGATCGACGTGTCGCACTTCGCCAGCGCGCAACCACTGCCTGGATACCCGCGGACTGGCGGCACGGTCGGCTTCATAGGCCGCTTCGGTGAGCCCCGCAAGGGCATGCCCGTGCTGCTGGGGGCGCTGCGCACGGTGGCCCGGACCCGGCCAGACCTGCGCCTGCTGGTGGTCGGCTGCGGGGACGCCGCGGCACTGCGACGTGCTGCCGGACCGGCGCTGGCACCCCGGATCCGGGTGCTGGGCGCGCTGGGCGACGAGGGTAAGGCGGCGGTGCTGGCCAGCGTGGACGTGTTGTGCGTCCCCGCGGTCGGGGGGGAGAGCTTCGGCATCGTGCTCAGCGAAGCGATGGCCGCCGGCACCCCCGTGGTGGCCAGCGACCTCGATGCCTTCCGTCTCGTGCTCGACGGTGGGCAGGCTGGCGTGCTGGTCCCCCCCGGATCGCCGGCCGCGCTGTCCGCTGCGCTCGATGACCTGCTTGATGACCCCGAAAGGCGCGCCACGCTCGCGGCTGCCGGCCGAGCGCGGGCGGCGATCTGGGACTGGCCGGTGGTAGCGCGGCGGGTGCTGCAAGTCTACGAGACAGCGGTGGCCGCCGACCCGCGCCGGCTCACGTCCGCGCGCGGCGCCGCACTCAACCAGTACTGGTCTGGCTAAGCTGGCCTTGCATGCTGCTACGCAGATACAAGATGCACCAAACCCGGGGCGGCATTGGTGAGGGATTAGTGACGCTCTACACCGCCCGGAGCTGCCGGTGCTTCCCGAAGACCTCCTTGACCGCATCGGTCACGGGCAGGTCGTCGTCCAGCGGCGCCCACAGGTAGGCGTCGTGCTCCATCAGTTCGATCTGTTCGGCGTCGGCCACGCTGACGGTGAAGGTAAACTGCCTGCTCTTCTTGCCGCTGCCGGAGGTGTAGTCGAAGCTGCCGACGTACTCGCGGATGTCCGTGATGGCCAAGCCGGTCTCCTCGTCCACCTCGCGGATCAGGGCGACGTCGAGCGTTTCGTCGCCCTCGACCTTGCCGCTCGGCAGCTCGAAGATGCCGCCCATGAAGTCGTCCTCGGGGCGCTTGAGCAGGAGCACCTTGTTCTTGTCTTGCACGATTGCGCCGACGACGAGTTGCTGCACCCCGTCGTTCGCGGCTTGGATGGTGAGCTTTTCGAGCACGGAAGCGTCGATCATGTGGTCCTACCCTAGTAGTTCGCTGTGGTTCTCGATCACCTTGCTCAGTCCCTCGATGTAGCGATCGACCAGGGGCAAATCCTCCTCTCGATGCCATACGGGCAGCTTCAGGGTGTGTCGCCAGACCTGCTCAGCGACGGGGAACTGCCCGTCCCGGTAGGCCACGCGGTCGAGGTGGGGATAGTGCGGCAACATGGGCGCGGGGTCACGGAAGAGCGGCAGCAGATTCAGCGGGCACGTCGAGCCGGGCCGATCAACTTCGGTGAGTCCTTCCCCGAGCAGCGCCTCATGGAATCGGGCGACGGGGAGGCCATCGAGTTCTTCGGGCACGTAGGTGAGCGGCAGGCCGTACCAGGCAGGTCGTGTCCCCTCTGGGACGCACGACACGGCCAGGCCGGGGAGCTGGCCGAGCTGGTGACACAGGTAGCGGGCGACGGACTCCCGACCCGCAAGGTAGTCGTCCAGACAGGCGAGCTGGTCGAGCGCGACCGCAGCGGCAAGCGGATGAATGCGGAACTTCAACCCCATGCCAGTGACGGCGTAGGGATATACCGGGTGGTCGGCGGGGATCTCGCTTCGACAGCGCTTGTTGTAGTGGCCGTGCAACAGCACGCGGCGGAACAGCTCGTCGTCATCGGTCAGCACGAAACCGCCCTCACCGGCCGACAGCGGCTTCGGTCCGTTCATCGAGAAGGCGGCGGTGTGGCCGAACGTGCCGACCTTTTGCCCGTTCACGCTCGCGCCATGGGCGTGGGAGGCGTCTTCGAGTAGCGTCAGGCCATAGCGATTAGCCAGACCCAGCAAGGCGTCCACGTCGGCCGGGATGCCCCAGAGGTGCGTGACCATGATGGCCGTCGTCTTGTCGGTGATCCGGGCTTCGACCTCCGCGACAGACACGTTGCCGGTTTCGTCGCTGTCAGCAAATACCGGGATTGCACCGAGGTGCAGCAGCGGCGTCGCGGTGGCGAGGAAGGTGTAGGCCGGGACGATCACCTCGTCGCCCGGCTCGACGTACGCAGCTGTGTACGCCGAGTGCACCGCAGCCGTCCCGGAACTGGTGAGCACTGCATGACGCGCGCCGAAGTACTCCTTCAGCGCGTCTTCCAGCTCCGCGATGACGCCCGAGCGGTCGTAAATGGAGACGGTCGTGCCAAGCTGGCTGAGCACGGCCTTGGCCGTCGCCTCGGTGACCGGCGGCCAGGCGAAGTGTGAGCCCGACCCCGAGATAACCGGCGTCCCGCCGTTCAGTGCCAGCGTGTTCACTCACAGATCCTTCGGATTGACATAGGTTCGAGTGCGGGCCGACTCGTAGCAGCCCTGGATGAAGCTGAGGTGGGCGAGATTTTCACGCGGGCCGCTCACATTCGGCCGCATTTCTTCGATGACGCGGCAGAAGTGGTTCACCTGCGAGACGGCGGCTGACGGCCACGCCTGCTCGCGCGCCAGCGATTCAACGACCTCACCGCCGTTGGTAAGCCGCTGGATTCGACCGCGCTCAAGGTGAACGATGCCCTTTGAGCCGACCAGGCGAATCTGCTCGGACTTCGGCCCGATGAACCGGGACAAGAGCAGTGATCCGTACAGACCGCTTTCGTAGGAGAAGTGGATGAGGGCGGTATCCTCGGCGTCGTAGTTCCGATCTGGTCGCGCTGTCATCGACATGTCCGCTGAGATCCGATCAGGCGGGCCGAAGTACCAGAGCAGCATGTCGATCAGGTGATAGCCCATGTCGATCACGCAGCCGCCGCCCGCGCGGTCGGCTTGGCCGCGCCAGCCTTCGGAAGGGTCGGTGATGTGCAGCGTGTATGCAGCGTCCACCACGAACGGCGTGCCGATCTGATCTGCGAGCTGGGTGAAGCTGGTGTAGATCGGATTGAAGCGGCGCTGCAGCGTCACCATGAGGTGGATACCGGCACGTTCGCACTGGTCCACCAGTTCCTTCGCTTCGGCCAAGCTGGTGGCGAAGGGCTTCTCCTTGAGGACGTGAATACGCCGTTCGGCAGCTGCCTCGATGATGTGCCGCCCCGCGTTGTGTGGCACGCAGACCACCACGAAGTCGAGCTGTTCGGAGCTGAACATCGCGTCAGCGTCGGTATAGCCCGCCACCCGCAGCTTGTACTGCTGCTCGCGCAGTATCTCGGTGTCGTCGTCGCAGATGGCGACCAACTCGGCTGCGTCCGAGCCAAGCAGTCCCGGTATGTGGTCCTCCAGCGCCTGTTTGCCGAGCCCAACTACGCCAGCGCAAAGTTTCGTCGCGCCGCTCGCTGCGTGGCCACGTTGGGCGAGCGGCGGCGGAAGTGGATCAAGAACCGCGCCCGCGCCGATCGTCTTTTGGCTGCTCATAGGACCTCCTGCCACCGTTGCCGCCCGGCCCTGGGCGGCCGTACCCTCCACACAACCGGGCGTGACGGTCTAGACACAGGGCGTCTCCCGGACGGTCTCCGGACGAAAACCGGACATTGGGCGTGTCGACCTGGGAAAACGCGCGGCGAGAACCGACCAAGGAGGCGTGGTGACGACCAAGCGGCGACGCTTCACAAAGCGGCGGAAGTCGCAAGGCTTCAGCCAGGAATCGCTTGCTGAACGGCTCGGTGTCGACCCAAAAACCGTCAGGCGGTGGGAAAGCGGCGAAACCGAAGATGGCCCGCAGCCGTGGCTACGGCCAAAGCTAGCTCAGTGCCTGCAAGTTTCCTCGAAACAGCTTGAGGAGCTGTTGACGGACGACGATGACGACGCCGAGACGGACGAACGAATCGGCCACGCCTTGCAACACCCCGGCAGTACCGACCTCGTGACCGTGGCGCAGCTACGCGCCCAGGTTCACGACCTTGATGCCCAGTACGACCGCGCGCCGTCAACATCGCTCCTCGCGCAGACCGGGCAATGCCTTGGTCAGGTTGCGTTTCTACGGGCCCACGCGCCAACTCAACGAATCCGCCGAGAGCTGTACGCCGTCGAGGCCGAGTGCGCCACGCTCATGGGACAACTCGTCTGGGATGCGTCCCAGCGGCGCAACCACGCCACCGCACACCACTACTTCGACCAAGCGATCACGGCCGCCCGGCACCTCCAAGACCCGGCAGCCGAAGGGCACGCACTGCTGCGCAAGAGCTTCGTCGCGCTGTACGGCGAGAAGGACCCCGAGGCGGGCTTGCGCCTCACGATGCAGGCAGCCGAGACCACCGCGGGCAGCAGTCACGTGCTGGTTGGCTTGGCCGTCCTGCACGCCGCCGAGGCCCACGCCATGCTCGGTCAGCAGGGCGAGTGTGAACAAGCACTGAGCGAGGCTGATACCCGATTCGACCAGATCGGCATGGCGGACGCGGCGCTCGACCTGTTCTCTCCAATGCAGCCCGGGCCGGCTGGCCGGGTCCTGCTACCTCTTCCTCGACAAGCCGAAGCGGGCGCAACCCATCCTTGAGGCGACCGCCCGGGAACTGCGCGACCGCTCCAAGTCCCAAGCCATCGTGCTCGGCAACTTGAGCCTGGCGTACATCCGGCAAGGCAAGGTTGACGATGCCGTCACCATGCTGCATCAGGCTGTTGACGTGGTCGAGCTGACGTGGGGTGGCGGCGGGCTCAACATCATCTTTGGGGCTTGCCGTGAGCTTCAAGCGTGGCGGAACGTGGTAGCAGTACAGGACGTGTACGACCGGGTGATGGCTCTTATGACGACCTGAGGAGTGCCGACGATGGACGTTGACCAGGCGAAGCAGGCCATTCGGGAGCGTGTGTGGTCACTGCTGGAGCGTGGACAAGCCGCCCCTCCCAGCGCGCATGGCCGCATCCCCTCCTTCTTCGGTGCAGAGGAAGCCGCCGACCGGCTCGCCGGACTCCCCGAGTGGCAGGCTGCCCAGGTCGTCAAGGCCGTGCCGGATGCAGCACAGCAACCCGTCCGGGCTCGCGCCCTCCGCGAAGGCAAGCTCCTCTATATGGCGGTGCCGAAGCTGGCCGAAGCGCAACTGTTCTACCTGCTCGACCCGGCCAGGCTGTCCGTCCCACCGGAGGATGCCGCCAGTAAGAACGTCGCGGCCAAGGTGGGACGGAAGGTTGACGTGGACGAGATGCGGCCGGTTGACCTGATCGTCTGCGGCAGTGTGGCGGTCAACCCGCGCGGGGTGCGGCTCGGCAAGGGCGCGGGTTACTTCGATATCGAGGTCGCGCTTCTCCAAGAGGCCAGGCTGATCGGCCCGGAGACGACGATCGTGACCACGGTGCACTCCCTTCAGGCCGTTGACGACGAGTTGCCGGAGACCGAGCACGACTTCGGCGTGGACGTGATCGTCACTCCGGAGGCCGTCATCCGCTGCGCAGAGCCGAGGCGACCGCAGGGACTCCTCTGGGATGACCTCTCACCTGAAAAGATCGCGGCGATTCCGGTGCTTGCGGCTCGTCGTGGGGCCGCGAGTTGACCCTTCAACGCGCGTATTTGACCAGTCGCTAGGTCGGTGCGGAACTTGTGCACGGCGCCGGTTGAGAAGTGGCGTCCGTTTGTAGCGCGAGCCTGCGGGCAGGCTCAATCGGGATCGGAATGACTCAGCACGATCCAGGCATCGGTGCCTGGGATCCACAGTCCGCGCCGTCATCGTGGTTCACTAGGGTCGCGCGGTGCGAGTTGCCCGGGTGGCGGTGACCGCCGGGCTGCTGGTTGCCGCGGCGGGTGCGGTGGGTGCGATACGTGCGGCCACCCGGTTGGACCGGTTACATGTGCGGACCGAGGCGGCGTGGGCCGCTCTGGACGCCGCGCTGTGCCGTCGAGCGCGTGCGATCAGTGGGCTGGATGGGAGTGCCGCGCTGCGCTGTGCCGCCGACGCGGCCTTGCTGGCCGGGTCGGATGTGGCCCTCCGGGCCGGGTCAGATGTGGCCCTCCGGGCCGGGGCAGCGGTTCGTGAGGAGGTCGAGAACGAGGTGGGCCGGGTGCTCGCGGTACTCGACCGTCGTGGGCTCGAGCCCGCCTGCGCGGGCCGGCTAGCCGACGCGGAGCAGCGGGTGGTGATCGCCCGACGGGTGTATAACGACGCGGTGCGGGACACCCTGGCGTTGCGCTCGCATCGCATGGTGCGCTGGCTGCGACTGGCCGGTACCGCCGCAGCACCGCGCTATTTCGAGATCGCCGAACCCGCGCTGCCGAGTTATGGACTCGAGCTGGATGGCGCCGGGGCGTAGCGGGAGAAACGTCGGGTGAATACGGCGGTCCCCGAGGTCAGCCCGCGCAGGTTGACCGCGTAGCGGAGCAACTCGGCCGCTGGCACCTCGGCGCGGACCAGCATCCGGCCGGTCTGGTCGGTCTCCGTGCCCAGCACCCGACCTCGCCGGCTGGACAGGTCGCCCAGCACGGTGCCCAGGTGGTCCTCGGGCATCCGCACCTCCACGTCGTCCAGCGGCTCCAGCGTGACCACGGTCCCCTTCTCCGCGGCGTCCTTGAGCGCCAGCGACCCTGCGGTCTGGAAGGCTGCGTCGGAGGAGTCCACGCTGTGCGCTTTGCCGTCCACGAGCGTGGCCCGGACGTCCACCAGCGGGAAACCGCTACCGAGGCCGCGTTCCATCTGCGCCCGGATGCCCTTCTCCACACTCGGGATGAACTGGTGCGGGACAGCACCGCCGACCACCTTGTCCACAAACTCGAACCCAGCCCCCCGGGGCAGCGGCTCCACCTCGATGTCGCATACCGCGTACTGGCCGTGCCCTCCAGACTGCTTGACGTGCCGCCCGTGCCCCTTCGAGGGGCTGGCGAAGGTCTCCCGCAGCGGCACCACGACCGGCTCCACGTCCACGTCGGCGCCTGCGGCGCGCAGCCGGGACAGCACGACATCGGCGTGTGCCTCGCCCATGCACCACAGCACCATCTGGTGGGTTTCGGCGTTGCGTTCCAGCCGCAGTGTCGGGTCTGCGGCCACCAACCGGCCCAGCCCGCGGGCCAGCGCGTCGTCATCGCTGCGGCTGCGGCCCACCACTGCCACCGGCAGCAAGGGTTCGGGCATCGTCCACGGCGCCACCAGCAGGGGGTCGTTGGGCGCGGACAGGGTGTCCCCGGTCTCGGCGGAGACCACCTTAGTCACCGCGCACAGGTCACCGGCCACACAGTGTGGGACTTCGTTCAGCGTGCCGCCGAGCGGGGTGTAGATGTGCGCCACCCGCTCGTTGACGTCGTGGTCGGCGTGCCCGCGCTCGGTGAGTCCGTGCCCGGAAACGTGCACGGGACGATCCGGGTGCAACGTTCCACAGAACACCCGGACCAGCGACACCCGGCCCTGGTAGGGGTCGACTGTGGTGCGCACCACCTCCGCAACCAGGGGCGCGGCGGGGTCGACGTCCACTGCGGGGTGCGCCGAGCCGTCGGGACGGGTCACCGGGGGAGGAGTGTGCTTGTTCGGGGCCGGGAAGGCGCCGGTGAGCACTTCGAGGAGCTCGGCGAGCCCCAGTCCGGTGCCGGCGCAGACCGGGATCACCGGGTGGAACGAGCCGCGGGTGACCGCGGTCTCCAGGTCGTTGATCAGCACATCGACATCGAGTTCCTCGCCGCCGAGATAGCGGTCCATCAGGGACTCGTCCTCGCTCTCGGAGATGATCCCCTCGATGAGCTCGTTGCGGGCTATGGCGAACTCGTCGGGGTCCACGGCGCTGCCCACAGCGCTCTCCATCGGGCTGTCTAGCCCGCTGGGCTCACCTTCCAGCGGCGGGTACCCGCCGCGGTAGTCGAACAGTCGCTGCGACAGCAGTCCCACCAGACCGGTCACCACGCCGGCCTCATCACGCACCGGCAGGTACAGTGGCAGCACCCCCTCGCCGAAGGCTGCCCGGCAGGCAGCGGTCACCCCGTCCAGGTCGGCCCGGGGGTGGTCCAGCCGGCTCGCCACCACCACCCGAGGCATCCCGACCTTGGCGCACTCCTGCCACAGCGAGACGGTGGCAGGGTCGACGCCCTCCCCGGCGGAGACCACGAACAGCACCGCGTTGACCGCCCGCAGCCCCGCCCGCAACTCGCCCACGAAATCGGCGTAGCCGGGAGTGTCCACAAGATTGATCTTGATGTCGGCGTGCTGCAGCGGCGCGATAGCCAGCGTCACCGACCGTTGCTGGCGCACCGCGGCGGGATCGTGGTCACACACCGTGGTGCCGTCCGCGATCGTGCCCGCGCGGCTGATCGCACCCGTGGCCACCAGCAGTGCCTCCGCCAATGTCGTCTTTCCCGCCCCGGACGGCCCGACCAGGGCCACATTGCGGATCCGGGACGGGTCCTGCGCCGCCACGGCCGAATCAGCACGCTCTGCGTTGCCTTTTGCGCTCATGGACTCCCACCCTCAGCGATACGGATCGTGTGGTCGATCTCACACCGGTGTGACGGTCGAGGCAACCCCCAAGCGGTCTTCGCTCGCGACGTTCCAGCGACCCCGACGTACGATCGAGTACTGGTACCCGGCGCCTAGTCGTGCCTGACCCGTGCTCGTGCCGCCTGACTGCCGTGAGGAGCGAACCCGCCGTGCCCGCCGAGAACAGCAATGTCGAGCGCCAAGCCGGCACCGCACGGGTCAAGCGGGGGATGGCTGAGATGCTGCGGGGCGGTGTGATCATGGATGTGGTCACGCCGGCGCAGGCCCGGATCGCCGAGGACGCGGGCGCGGTGGCCGTCATGGCGCTGGAGCGCGTCCCCGCCGATATCCGCGCGCAGGGCGGCGTGGCGCGGATGAGTGATCCGGACATGATCGACAGGATCATGGCCGCGGTGTCCATTCCGGTGATGGCCAAGGCCCGCATCGGCCACTTCGTCGAGGCGCAGGTGCTGGAGGCGATCGGCGTGGACTATATCGATGAGTCTGAGGTGCTGACCCCGGCCGATGAGGCCTATCACATCGACAAGTTCGCCTTCACCGTGCCGTTCGTGTGTGGCGCCATCAACCTCGGGGAGGCGCTGCGCCGGATCTCCGAGGGCGCCGCCATGATCCGGTCCAAAGGCGAAGCCGGGACCGGTAATGTCGTCGAGGCGACCCGGCACATGCGCTCGATCCGCGCCGGCATCCGCTCCCTGGCCACGATGCGTCCGGAGGAGCTGCCTGCGGTGGCCAAGGAGCTGGCCGCCCCGCTAGAGCTGGTGCGCGAGGTCGCCGCGGCCGGCTCGTTGCCGGTGGTGTTGTTCACCGCGGGTGGTATTGCCACTCCCGCCGACGCGGCGATGATGATGCAGCTCGGCGCCGAGGGAGTGTTCGTCGGCTCGGGCATCTTCAAATCGGGTGACCCCGCCAAGCGAGCGGAGGCGATCGTCAAGGCGACCACATTCCATGACGACCCGGAGATGCTGGCGAAGGTGTCCCGAGGGTTGGGTGAGGCGATGGTGGGGATCAACCTCGGCGATCTGCCCGCTGGGCAGCGGCTGGCCCAGCGCGGCTGGTGACCCTCGGGGAAGGTATGGCCGACGCCGAGGCGCTGCTGCTGTCCGCAACCGCAGGCGCGCGGTTGCGGACCCCAGGGCCTGCGGGCGGGGCCGCCCGGAGGTCCCGGATCAGCCGCGGCACCATGCTGGTGCATGCCGATCTGCACAACCACACGTTGCTCTCCGATGGTGCCGGAGCCCCGGAGGCGGCCTTCCCCTCGATGCGTGACGCCGGCCTGGACGTCGCGGCTCTCACCGATCACGCGATCTGCGGCGCTGCGGTGGAGGGTACCGGCGCGGGTGGCACGCCGTGGATCGGGTTGGACCGGGCTGGCTGGCGGCGCACCGGGGAACTCGCCGAGGCCTATGACCGGCCCGGCGAGTTCACCGCGATCCGCGGCTTCGAGTGGTCGCATCCGCGGGTGGGGCACGTCAACGCCTGGTTCACCGATGACTTCGCCGACGTCGCGACCTACGGCGCGATGGGTGAGCTGTACGCCTGGTTGACCACGGTCGGCCGGCGCAACGGCGTTCCCGCTACCGCTGGGCTCGCCGGCTTCAATCACCCGGGCCGGGAGGACGGCCGGTTCGATGCCTTCCGCTACGTGGCCGTAGCCGCCGAGCAGATGGTCAGTCTGGAAATGTTCAACCGCACCGACGACTACCTGTTCCAGGGCGTCGCGGCCGGTGCCGCCTCCCCGTTGGTGGCCTGCCTGAATGCCGGCTGGCGGACCGGGCTGCTGGGAGTCAGCGACGAGCACAGCGCCCACTGGGGCTTGCAGCCCGGCACGGGACGCGCCGGGCTGTGGGTGACCAAGCACAGCCGGGCCGGAGTCGCCGAAGCATTGCGAGCCCGCCGGTTCTTCGCCACCCGGACCTCCGGGTTGCGGGTGGACGCCACCGCCGGTGGGGTGCGAATGGGCGCGGTGCTGCGGCATCGCCAGGGACCCGTTGAATTCGTCCTCGACGTCGACTGCGGGCCGTCCTGGATCGGCCGCGCGCTGCAGGCGCAGGTGCTGCGCCCGGATACGCTGGTGCCCGCAGTGGCTGACATAGTCGAGGTGCGCTGCGGTGACGTTGCCCGCTTCACCGTGCCGATGAGCATCGAGGACGGCCGTTGGGTGGTGCTGCGCCTAGCCGATCCGGACACCCGCAACGCCCAAGGCCCGCCCAACCACCCCGCGAACAACCACGCGATCGCCTACACCAGCCCCTGGTTCCTCGAACCCGGGCCCTGACCGCGATTCGCTGCGCTCGACCTGGGCCATGGCGGCCTACCCTGGAGCCTGTGCTCGAGGACAGTCCGCTTGTAGGTGTGCTCGCCCTGCAGGGCGATGTGCGGGAGCACCAGCGCGCTCTGGCCGGCTGCGGGATGCGCAGCACGCTGGTACGCCGCGGCGAGGAACTCGCCGCGGTGGATGCGCTCATCTTGCCTGGCGGCGAGTCCACCACGATGAGTCGGCTGCTGGTCGCCTTCGACCTGATGGAACCACTGCGAGCCCGGCTGGCTGAGGGCATGCCGGCCTATGGCTCGTGCGCGGGGATGATCCTGCTGTGCCGGGAGGTCCTCGATGCCGGGCCTGGTCAGCGGCAACTCGCGGTGCTCGACGCGGTGGTGCGCCGCAACGCGTTCGGTCGGCAGGTTGACTCCTTCGAGACCGATCTTGACTGTGTCGGCGTATCCGGTGGCCCAATCCGGGCGGTGTTCATCCGCGCCCCCTGGGTGGAGCAGGCCGGTCCCAGCGTCGAGGTGCTGGCCAGGGTGCCCGACGTGCCGGCTGCCGGCAGCGCCGCCGGTAGGATCGTGGCGATTCGCCAGGAGTGTGTGCTGGCCACCGCATTCCATCCGGAGCTGACCGGCGACCGGCGGGTGCACCAGCTCTTTTGCGAGATGGTCCGGAAGTCCAGTGGGGCCCACATAGGGGTATGCAAGTGAGACTGGCACGCGAGCAGGAGGAGCACGGGCAGGTATGAGCGGCCATTCAAAATGGGCGACCACCAAGCACAAGAAGGCCGTGGTCGACGCCAAGCGCGGCAAGGTCTTCGCGAAATTGATCAAGAATATCGAGGTGGCGGCGCGCACCGGTGGTGGTGACCCGGACGGCAACCCGACGCTGTACGACGCGATCCAGAAGGCCCGCAAGACCTCGGTGCCCACCGACAACATCGACCGGGCAATCAAGCGTGGCGCCGGTGCCGATGCCGGCGGTGCCGACTATCAGACGATCATGTACGAGGGGTACGGGCCCGGCGGGGTGGCCTTGCTCATCGAGTGTCTCACCGACAACCGCAACCGGGCGGCCTCCGAGGTCCGCACCGCGATGACCCGCAACGGCGGCACGATGGCCGATCCCGGGTCGGTGTCGTTCCTGTTCAGCCGCAAGGGCCTGGTGATCGTGCCTCAGCAGCAGGGTATCTCCGAGGACGACGTGCTGGCCGCGGCGCTCGACGCCGGTGCCGAGGAGGTCAACGACCTGGGCGAGTCCTTCGAGGTGGTCTCCGAGGCGACCGACCTCATCGCGGTGCGCACCGCACTGCAGCACTCCGGCATCGACTACGACTCCGCCGAGGCGAGTTTCCTGCCCTCGGCGAGCACCCTGCTGGACGCCGAGACCGCCCGCAAGGTGTTCAAGCTGATCGACGCGTTAGAGGACTGCGACGACGTGCAGAACGTCTATGCCAACTTCGACGTCCCCGACGACGTGTTGGCGGTGTTGGCCTAGCGCGGTGCCGATCGCGGCGACGGCCGCGTTATGCTTCGAACGGGTGTTCGCTCGGAGTGGGGGAGGTGCGATGCGGGTACTGGGGGTCGATCCCGGGCTCACCCGCTGCGGACTCGGCGTGGTTGACGGTGGCGTTGGGCGGGTGGTCAGCTGCGTGGCCGTTGACGTCGTGCGTACTTCTCCCGAGATGGGCCTCGGCATGCGGCTGGTGGCGGTGGCCGATGTCGTGGAGCGTTGGGTGGCCGAGCACCGTCCCGACGTGGTAGCGGTGGAGCGGGTGTTCAGCCAGCACAATGTGCGCACCGCGATGGGCACCGCGCAGGTCGGCGGAGTCGTGGCACTGATCGCGGCCCGCCGCGGGCTGACGGTCGCCTTTCACACCCCCAGTGAGGTCAAAGCCGCCGTCACCGGGTCTGGCCGGGCCGGTAAGGAACAGGTCACCAGCATGATCACTCGACTGCTTGCGTTGCCTGCCAAGCCTCGACCGGCGGACGCGGCCGACGCGCTGGCGCTGGCGATCTGCCACTTGTGGCGGGCCCCGATGACACAACGGCTCGCGCAGGCGCGGGCCCAGTCGGCGCAACTCGCTCAGGCCCACCGGGCGAGGTTGGCCGCCGCAGCCCGTCAGACGGGAGCATTGCGGTGATCTCCTCAGTGCGTGGACCGGTGCTCTCCGTTGAATTAGATCACGCCGTGGTCGAGGTTGGTGGCTGTGTGGGATTGGCGATATATGCCGTTCCCGCCACCCTGGCCAGCTTGCGACGTGGCGAGCAAGCCCAGCTTGCCACGTCGCTGGTGGTCCGCGAGGACTCGTTGACGTTGTATGGCTTCGTCGACACTGCGGCCCGGGAGTTGTTCGTGCTGCTGCAGACCGTCTCCGGGGTGGGACCACGGCTCGCCCTGGCGATGCTCGCTGTTCTCGACCCGGACACGCTGCGAACGGCGCTCGCTGAGGGCCATCTCACCGTGCTCACCCGGGTGCCGGGCATCGGACGCAAGGGGGCAGAGCGGCTGGTCGTGGAGCTGCGGGACAAAGTCGGGGTGCTTGCACCCGCCGCATCGGGGGCGGCTACCCGGGGCGCTGGCGGACTTGCCGGGGCGTTGCGGACCCAGGTGACCGAGGCGCTGGTCGGGCTCGGGTTCGCGGCCCGGCAGGCCGAGCAGGCCGTGGATGCTGTGCTGGCCGAAGCCGATCCCGAGGCGGCGCCTACCTCGGACACCTCGGAAGTGCTGCGCAGCGCACTGACTCGGCTGGGGCGAAACCGGTGAACACCCAGCGACCGGTCTCGGCGGTGGTGGACCCGGCGGACGTCGAGCTGGAGACCACCCTGCGGCCACGCCGGCTGCCTGAGTTCATCGGGCAGGCCCGGGTGCGCGAGCAACTGGAACTGGTCCTGGAGGGTGCCCGGCGGCGCGGCGCCGCACCGGACCACGTGCTGCTGTCCGGCCCGCCAGGGTTGGGCAAGACGAGCCTCGCGATGATCATCGCTGTGGAGCTGGGCAGCGCGATCCGGGTGACCTCGGGACCGGCGTTGGAGCGGGCCGGGGACCTCGCCGCGATGCTGTCCAACCTCGTCGAGGGTGACGTGTTGTTCATCGACGAGATCCACCGGGTGGCTCGGCCCGCCGAGGAGATGCTCTACCTCGCGATGGAGGACTTCCGGGTCGACGTGGTGGTCGGCAAGGGTCCCGGTGCCACCTCCATCCCGCTGGAGATCGCCCCGTTCACGCTGGTCGGGGCCACCACTCGATCCGGTGCGTTGACCAGCCCCCTGCGTGACCGGTTCGGGTTCACCGCGCATATGGAGTTCTACGAGCCGCACGAGCTTGAGCTGGTACTGCACCGCTCGGCTGGCATCCTCTGCGTAGACCTGCGCCCCGATGGCGCCACCGAGATCGCTGCCCGTTCTCGGGGCACGCCCCGGATTGCCAACCGCCTCCTGCGCCGGGTTCGTGACTACGCCGAGGTCCGAGCCGACGGCGCCATCACCCTTGAGGTGGCCCGCGCCGGCCTGGCCGTCTATGACGTTGACATGCTTGGTTTGGACCGGCTGGACCGCGCCGTACTCACCGCGCTGGTGCGCACCTTCGGTGGTGGACCGGTGGGGGTGTCCACCCTCGCCGTCGCCGTCGGCGAGGAGCCGGCCACCGTTGAGGAGGTGTGCGAGCCCTTTCTGGTCCGCGCTGGCATGCTCGCTCGCACCCCGCGTGGCCGGGTGGCCACCGCGGCCGCGTGGCGGCACCTGCAGTTGGAGCCGCCTGCCCACGCTCTCACAGACCCCGCACCCACGCTGTTCGAGGCGTGAGCGTGAGGTTAGAGCCCGCCTAACCACAGTCCGACACCGACGATGAGAACTCCTCCGAAAACGACCTGGATGAGGGAGGAGCGAAGCGAGACCTCCAAGTAGCGCTTGCGGATGAGCGCGATCACCGCGAGTTCGGTGGCGACCACGATGGCTGCGGTCGCCAGGGCGATCGCCCGATCGGAGATCAAGAACGGTAAGGCATGAAAGACACCACCCACGGTAGTCATCACCCCGGTGATCGAGCCTCGAGTGATGGCCGACCCTCGACCGGTCTGGCCGCCGTCGTCAGAGAGCGCTTCGGACAGACCCATGCTGATGCCGGCTCCCAGCGCGGTAGCCAGCCCGACCAGCAGCGCAGCGTGCGAACTCGACAGTAAGGCCACGGCGAAGATAGGCGCCAGTGTCGACAGCGTTCCGTCGATGAGCCCGACCAGACCCGGTTGAACATACCGGAGGACAAAGGCCTGCTCGTCCGCTTCGATGCGGCGTAGCAGGGGAGCCACCGTGGTCGCTGCCCCGGCGGACGTGAACGTCATGCCGGTAGTGGCGGCGCCACCGGAGATCATGGCCTGGGGGGCCAGGGTCCGGGTGTTCAGGGCAGTGTTCAGGGCGTGGGCGCTCGGTCTGTAGCGAGGCCTGGAGTGGCGGTGCGACGGCACGCGTCCGTCCTTTCTTCGGCGGCCTGGACAGGGGCTGGGCGGCAATCTCCTGGGCGGCAATCTCACTGCGGCATTCCATGGGAGCCGCTGGCGGAACCCTAGAGAATCGATCGTTATCTCTTTGAAACCTGAGAGCCCTGGTTTCGCCGCTGCGCCCACAGGTTCGTCTCGGGCGACGAGGGATGCGTTGGTTGCTCCGATTGGCGGCGGCTACTGGACCATTCGGACGGCGCCGCGTTCAGGGTGCCGGTCGGCAGCGACAACGCGCGAGGCATCGCCACCGGGGATGCACCGACGCGGTAGACCCGCTTGCGGCGCGACCTGGCACACTCGATGCAGCAACGCTGATGGTGATCGGAGAACCATGGACCCCCAGTTCCTGCCGCTGCTGCTCATCGCCGTGCTCGCGCTGCTGTTAATCATGAACTCCCGCCGGCAGAAGCGGGCGATAGCGGAGGCGCAACGGCTGCAGAACGCGCTAGTCGACGGCGACCGGGTGGTGACCACCTCCGGCCTGCACGGAACCGTCGTAGCCAGCGCGGAGGAGACCACGGTTGACCTGGAGATCGCTCCGGGAGTACGGACCAGGTGGTTGCGTGCCGCGATCCGAGAAAGGATCACCGCAGAGGACGAGGACAGTGACGAGCCGGCTGCGGCCAGCGCGCTGCCGGCAGCTCCCCTCGACGGCAGCGCTCGCGCCGACGACTCCTGACTGATTTGGGTCCGACTGACTGGGGTTCCGACTGACTGGGGATGGGGCGGTACGCTCGCGCATCCGATCCCCGTTGCCCGGGTCGCTCGCGGCGCTGGCACAGTGGAGATTGCGGCCGGTCGCCGGTGCTGGCGCCCGGCGCCGTGAGCTGTGAAACGAGGAGAACCACGCACCGTGGCACCACCGGCCGGGCGCTTGCGCCCCTGGCGCAACCTGGCGATTTTCGCTGGAATCGTCGCCGTCCTGTACTCGCTGGTCTTCTTCACCGGCGGCGGGGATCCAACCCCGAAGCTGGGTATCGACCTGCAAGGCGGCACTCGGGTGACCCTCACCGCCCGGACCGTCGATGGCCGGCCACCGTCGCGGGAATCCCTCGACCAAGCCCGGCAGATCATCGAGCAACGGGTCAACGGTATCGGCGTGAGCGGTGCCGAGGTCGTGCTCGACGGGGTCAACTTGATCATTACGGTGCCGGGTGAGAATGGCGATCAGGCTCGCACCCTCGGGCAGACCGCCAAGCTGTACTTCCGGACGGTCATCTCCGAGGAGCCAGCCGGGGCGCCCGCGCCGGTTCCAGGCGGTCATCCTCCGGCCCCCAAGGCGCCTGCGGCGCCTCCCACCAGCGCATCGCCGCCGGTCGGCAACGCTCCGGCGGAGTCGGCCGACCCCCAGGTCGCCGAGCAAGTCCGGCAGGCCCGGGCGCGGCTGCAGAGCCTGGACCCGACGGTGCAGCAGCAGGCGCTGGCCGCACTGAACTGCGCGGCTCCGCACCCCTTGCGCGGCAACGACGACCCGAACCTGCCGCTGATCACCTGCGACCAGCGTCACACTGCCAAGTACCTGCTCGGGCCGGCGTTCCTGTCCGGCGAGCAGATCTCCACCGCATCGGCCGGCCCGA
Source organism: uncultured Actinomycetota bacterium (assembly GCA_963822695.1). Taxonomy (GTDB): domain Bacteria; phylum Actinomycetota; class Actinomycetes; order Mycobacteriales; family Pseudonocardiaceae. The sequence goes on along the minus strand of CAWGJH010000013.1, from coordinate 145,058 downwards.
ACCAGGAGGGCACGGGCTACGAGGTGCGGCTGAGGTTCAACCACCAGGGTGAGGACATCTGGGCGCGGTACACCGCGAGCAACGTCGGCAAGCAGTCCGCATTTGTCCTGGACGGCGAGGTGGTGTCGGCGCCGCAGATCATCGCCGCGATCCCGCCCGGTCAACCGACCAGCATCACCGGCAGTTTCACCCAGGCCGAGGCCCAGAACCTGGCCAATGTGCTCAAGTACGGTTCGCTGCCGCTGTCCTTCCAGTCCTCGGAGTCTCAGACGGTGTCGGCCACCCTGGGTTTGGCCTCGTTGCGCGCGGGACTGCTGGCCGGGGCGCTCGGGCTGGCCGTGGTGTTTGTCTACTGCCTGTTCTACTACCGGGCGCTCGGGATATTGACGATCTTGTCTCTGGCGTTGTCCGGGCTGATCGTCTATGCCGTGCTGGTGTTGCTCGGTCGGTGGATCGGCTTCACCCTGGACCTGGCCGGTGTCGCCGGCTTCATCGTCGCGATCGGCATCACCGCCGACTCATTTGTGATCTTCTTCGAGCGTCTCAAGGATGAGGTACGGGACGGTCGGACCTTCCGCTCCGCGGTACCTAGGGCCTGGGTCCGGGCTCGCCGCACCATCCTGTCGGCGGATGCCGTGAGCTTCCTGGCCGCCGCGGTGCTCTACGTTCTGGCGGTAGGGCAGGTGAAGGGTTTCGCCTTCACCCTCGGCATGTCCACGGTGCTGGACCTGGTGGTGGTCTTCCTGGCCACGCATCCACTGGTGGCGATGGCCTCGCAGTCCCGGTTGTGGTCCAGGCCGGAACTGTCCGGGCTCGGGGCCGCGCAGCGAGCCGGCGCCGAAAGCCGATCGGCGCTGGTCACCGCAGGGAAGGGGGCCTGAGATGGCAGGCACGCTGGGGCGCCTCTACAGCGGGACTGGGGCATTCGACGTCGTCGGGCGGCGGCGGATCTGGTACTCGTTATCCGCCCTGCTCGTCGTGGTCTGTCTCGCGTCGATCCTGCTGCGCGGGTTCAACCTCGGCATCGACTTTGAGGGCGGCACGAGTGTGCAACTCCCCGCCCACGGGGTGGCCGGAACGATCACTACCCAGCAGGCCGAGCGGGTCTTCACCGACACGGTGGGCAAGCCTCCCGAGTCGGTGCAGACCGTCGGTACCGGTGCCGCGGCGAGCATCCTGATCCGCTCCACGGCGTTGGACATCCGCACGTCATTTGTCCTGAAAAAGGCGCTGTACGAGCAGCTGCGCCCGCTCGGCACGGACGGGCGGCCCAGCGAACAGGCGATCAGCGACAGCGCGGTGAGCGCAACGTGGGGTGGCGAGATCAGCCGGCAGGCGCTGATCGCGCTGCTGGTGTTCCTCGGCTTGGTGAGCGTGTTTCTCGCGGTGTATTTCGAGCCTCGGATGGCGCTGGCAGCGCTGGTAGCGCTGGTGCACGACGTGTTGGTGACCGCAGGGATCTACTCGCTGATCGGTTTCGAGGTGACGCCGGCGTCGGTGATCGGCTTGCTCACCATCCTCGGATTCTCGCTGTATGACACCGTCGTCGTGTTCGACAAGGTCCAGGAGAACACTCGCGGACTACTCGGGCTGACCCGACGAACCTATGCTGAGGCCGCCAACCTAGCGGTCAACCAGACGTTGATGCGTTCGATCAACACTTCCTTGATCGCGGTACTGCCGGTACTCGGCCTGCTGGTGGTTGGCGTCGGTCTGCTAGGTATCGGGACTCTGAAGGACCTAGCTTTGGTACAGATGATCGGCCTCATTGCTGGGGCGATGTCCTCGATCTTCCTGGCGACCCCCCTGGTGGTCGACCTCACCATGCGCAGGCCGGTCTACCAGCAGCAAGCCGAGCGGGTAGCTCAGCGCCGGGAGAAGTTGGCCCGCAAGACCGCCGCGAGCGCTGAGCGCGAGGGTGAGCCCCTCCGACAGCCTCCCCGAGACGACTCCGCAACCTCAGCCGGGGATGCCCTGGCCCCCGCTGGGGTGCCTACCAAGGTCGGCAAAACCGCACCCGTGGGACGGCGGCGTGGGCATCCTGCAGGCAAGAGCAGCAGACCCTCCGGCAAGGCCGACAGGTCCTCGCGTCGCTAACGGGTACTAGGTGCCTCAACTACGCTGAGTTATGATGATTGCCTAGAGTAATCATTCCTTGACGGGTTGCCATCGTTTGTCCCCTTCCGTCACCAATGTGATGTGTTGTCGCCCCAAAGTCCTTGCCTCCGAGCTCGTTTGGTAGCACGCTCTGTAGTCAGGCGCCGGATGCCCCTCTGGGGAGTGAGGGGTACGGGGCGGCGCTGTGAGGGTGAGCAGGGAGGGTCGGGGATGGTGGTGTGGTCCGCTCCGGGTGTGGTGCATCTCCGAGAGTTGCGTGAGGACCCGGTGGGCCGGCGGGTGCTCGCCCGCCACCGCATCACCCGGAAGTCTCTCGCGATCACGTACCTGTCCCCCCAATTGCTTGCCGACGGCGAATTCCGCACCCGGTTCGCGGGTGATTTTGCGCGGCTGGCGCGGGTTCGGGACGCCCGAGTTGCCCGCGTCCACCGGTACTGTGAGTGCCACCATGGTGCTGCCGTTATCGGCGATCACGTCAGCGGGACGTCGCTGCGTGCCCTGCTCCTGGCGCAGGGTGCCGTTGGCACCGCAGCCGCGTTGGTCGTGCTCAAGGACTCGCTGCGCGCGCTAGCCGCGTGTCATGAGGTAGGCCTGGCGCACGGCGACATCAAGCCGGAGGGTGTGATGCTTACCCCCGCTGGCCAGGTCCGGCTCGTCGACTTCGGGCTCTGGACATCCGACGGTCGGCGGCTGCTCACTCGGTCGACACCTTTCTACCTGGCGCCTGAACAGTGGAGTGGCCTTCCGGCTACCCCAGCGGGGGACGTGTACGCCGCCATGGTCACGTTCTTCGAGTGCCTGGCCGGCGCGCCGCCGTTCTATGCCGACGGCGCGGCCGAGCTCTCGGCCAAGCACGAACAGAGCACACTCCCGGTCGATGTGCTTCCCGAACCGGTTCGGGAGTTGGTGCTGCGCGGTCTTGCCAGGGATCCCCGCAGCCGACCCGAGGCGCGGAGCCTGCACGCTCATGTCAGTGATGTGGCGGCCCGTGCAGTCGGCTCTGACTGGGAACGGCTCGGACGGCGTGAGCTGGCAGCACTCCTCGCCGGCGGTTCGGCGCTGCCTGCTGGGCCCGCGCCGGTTCGCCGTAACGGTGGCGCTGGCTGGCAGCACCGCAAGCCGGTCCGGCTGGCTGCTGTCATGGGTGGCGCACTGGCGTTGGCCGCGGGTTTGGCCAGCCCGCCATTAGCGGTCATTTTGCCGGGCGGCAGCATCTTCGGCATCAGTGGGAGATCGCCGGTGCTGGCGTTCCCCGACCCTGATCGCGACGCTGTGCCAGTGCGTGTGGTCACCAACGGCCAGCTGGCGGACCGCGCCCTGATGCCTGCCACAAAGGCCGGGACCGCCGGGCCGGTCATCAGGGCGCGTCCGCCGGCACGGTCGATCCTGCGGCCGAATATTCAGGCCGCGCCCTACGAGCACGCCACTCCCGATGCGCCCCATCAGGGCTTCACCCACCCGAGCGGCGCTGGCCAGAGTCAGTCCACATCGGGCCGGTCCACATCGGGCCAGGCCACACCCGCACCACCGGCGTGCACGCAGGATCTGACGTCAGCGCACAAGCCCTGCACAGCAGTGAATCCGGAGCAGCCGACGCCAGGTTCGGCCGGGTCGACATCGGACCCGTCGCAGGCCTCGATTCCAGTGTCGATGCCAGTCCAGCTGCCGGTGGAGTTGCCAGTTCAGCTCCCGGTTCAGCTTCCAGGGCGGGTCGAGGTGCCGGTCCAGGTGCTTCAGTTGATTCCGATCCGGAAAAGGACCCAGCCTGATAAGGACACCCACGCCCCGAAGGACACTCAATTCCAGACAGATTCGCAGGGCTGGGAAAAGAAGGCCCAGACCGGGTGGCAGGACACTACCGCGAAAACAGGTGAGCCGACGAACCGGGCGCAGTGGAACTCTGGACGCTCGGGTCATGACTCTGGAGGCTGGGGGCAGAGTTCCGAGCATTCTGGCACCACTGGCCCGTAGAATACTGAGGATGCGACTCGGGCCGAACATAGACGACCTGGCAGCGCTGCTCGTATCGTTGATCCGCGAAGTCCCGGACTTCCCTCAGCCCGGGGTGCTCTTCCGAGACCTTGCACCAGTATTCGCGGATGCACATACGTTCGGCGCGGTGGTAGACACGTTGATCGCCCCCGCCCAGCAGGTTGACGTGGTGGTCGGGGTGGAGGCCCGCGGGTTCCTGCTTGGTGCCGCGGCCGCTTACGCCCTGGGCGCTGGGGTGGTCGGGGTCCGCAAACCCGGCAAACTGCCCGTAGTCAGCGACCGCGAGGGTTACGCCCTGGAGTACGGCGTCGCCTCGCTGGAACTGGCCCACGGCGTCCTGCGGCCCGGGCAGCGGGCCTTGGTGGTCGATGACGTACTGGCCACCGGTGGCACCGCGGCCGCAACCTGCGCGCTGGTCGAGCGGGCCGGGGTCACGGTCAGTAGCATCGCGGTGCTGCTGGAGATCGGTTCGCTGCGCGGCCGAGATCGGCTCGCCGGCCGCGCAGTGCACGCCCTCCTCACGCGCTGACCCGCAGCAAGCCGGTCCTGACTGCTCTCAGTGAGAGTAGTACGGGACTAGGCGGGTCCTGAGGGATCTGGTGGAAAAATGCGGCGGTAGGCTGGAAGATCTGTTTGTCCCTACGTGGTGGGAGAGTGCGGTGTGAGCCAGGACCTACAGCCTGCCGATGTGGCGCCGATAGGCCTGGACGTAGCCAAGGTCCCCCAGCGGCCGCCGTCGGCGACCCGACGCGTTCGGGCGCGGCTTGCGCGGCGGATCACCGCGCAGCGGCCCGGCCCGGTCAGGCAGGTACTCGAACCGCTTGCCACGGTGCACCGGGAGCTGCACCCCAAGGCCGACCTCGCGCTGCTGCAGCGCGCCTATGACGTTGCCGAGGACAAGCACCTCTGCCAGGAGCGCAAGTCCGGCGATCCCTACATCACCCATCCGTTGGCGGTCTCGACGATCCTCGCCGAAATGGGGATGGACACCACCACTCTGGTAGCCGCGCTACTCCACGACACCGTGGAGGACACCGACTACTCGCTGACCTGCCTGTCTGAGGACTTCGGTGAGGTGGTCGCGCATCTCGTCGACGGCGTCACCAAGCTTGACAAGGTGAAGCTTGGTGACGCCGCCGAGGCCGAGACCATCCGCAAAATGGTCATTGCGATGGCCCGCGACCCCCGCGTGCTGGTCATCAAACTGGCGGACCGGCTGCACAACATGCGCACCATGCGCTTCCTGCCACCGGAGCAGCAGGCCCGCAAGGCCAGGGAGACCCTTGAAGTTTTCGCCCCGCTGGCGCACCGGCTGGGCATGGCCACCATCAAGTGGGAGCTGGAGGATCTTTCCTTCGCGATCCTGCACCCGAAGAAGTACGACGAGATCGTGCGGCTGGTGGCGAACCGGGCCCCCTCCCGCGACACCTACCTGCAGACCGTGACCGGCGAGATCTCCGCGCAGCTGGCCAAGGCACGGATCACCGCCGCTGTTGATGGCAGGCCCAAGCACTATTACTCGATTTACCAGAAGATGATCGTGCGCGGCCGCGATTTCGACGACATCCATGACCTGGTCGGGGTGCGGATCAGGGTCGAGGACGTACGCGACTGCTACGCCGCGATCGGTGTCGTGCACTCGGTGTGGCAGCCGATGCCCGGTCGATTCAAGGACTACGTCGCGCAGCCCCGATTCGGGGTCTACCAGTCGTTGCACACCACGGTGATTGGGCCGGACGGCAAACCGCTGGAGGTGCAGATCCGCACCCACGACATGCACCGCACCGCAGAGTACGGCATCGCTGCGCACTGGCGGTACAAGGAGACCAACGGCACCCACAACGGAACCGTGGACGTCGACGAGATGGCCTGGATGCGCCAGCTACTGGACTGGCAGCGGGAGGCCGCCGACCCCAGTGAGTTCCTCGAGTCGCTGCGCTATGACCTGGCCACCCGCGAGATCTTCGTCTTCACTCCCAAGGGCGAGGTCATCACGCTGCCAACGGGTTCCACGCCGGTCGACTTCGCCTACGCGGTGCACACCGAAGTCGGTAACCGCTGCATCGGCGCGCGGGTCAACGGCCAACTCGTCGCCCTGGAGCGGCGACTGGAGAACGGCGAGGTCGTTGAGATCTTCACGTCGAAGGCTGGGGGTGCCGGTCCCAGCCGGGACTGGTTGTCCTTCGTCGCCTCACCCCGGGCGCGGGCCAAGATCAGGCAATGGTTCGCCAAGGAGCGCCGGGAGGAGGCCATCGAGGCTGGCAAGAGCGCCATCGCCAAGGAACTGCGCCGGGTCGGGCTACCGGTGCAGCGGCTGGTCTCCGCCGAGTCGATGGTCGCGGTGTCCCGAGAGCTGCGCTACCCCGACGTCAGCGCCCTGTACGCCGCTGTCGGCGAGCACCACGCCTCGCCCCGTCATGTGGTGCAACGCCTGGTTGCGCTGCTCGGCGGCGAGGAGGGCGCCGAGGAGGTTTTGGCCGAGCGAGCCACCCCCTCCACCGTCACGCGCCGTCGACCGACTGGTGACTCCGGTGTGCAGGTACCTGGCGCTGGGGACGTCCTTACCAAGCTTGCCCGGTGCTGCACACCGGTACCGGGCGACGAGATACTCGGGTTCGTCACCCGTGCTGGCGGGGTCAGCGTGCACCGCACCGACTGCACGAACTCCGAGTCGCTGCGCGCGCAGCCCGAGCGACTGGTCGACGTGGAGTGGGCACCGTCATCGTCGTCGGTGTTCCGGGTCGCGATCCAGGTCGAGGCGCTGGACCGGCACCGCCTGCTCTCCGATGTCACCAAGGTGCTCGCTGACGGGCGGGTGAACATTTTGTCCGCTTCGGTCACCACCACCCGGGACCGGGTGGCGGTGAGCCGCTTCTCCTTCGAGATGGGCGATCCGAAACACCTGGGGCACATGCTCAGCGCGGTGCGCAACATCGAAGGCGTCTACGACGTCTATCGCGTCATGTCGTCGAATTGACCTGCGACCTGCCTGGGAGCGTCAGGGCGCCGTGACGTTGACGGATGTGATCGTGACTGGTTGGTTGGGCTTACCGCCACCGGGGGAGGGCTCCAAGGACCCATCGTCGCCCGCCTTGGCGATCTGGTCGAGGACCCTGAGACCCGTCGCGGAGATCGTGGCAAAGACGGTGTACCGCGGTGGGAGCTGGGTCTGGCCGTAGATCAGGAAGAACTGGCTACCGCCGCTGTCGGGCTGGCCGGTGTTGGCCATCGCGACGAGCCCGCGCTCGTAGGTCAGCTCCGGGAACACCTCATCCGGGATGGTGTATCCCGGCCCGCCGGTGCCCGAGCCGGTCGGATCACCGCATTGCAGAGCATGCAATGCGGGGCTGGTGATCAGCCGGTGACACGGGCTGTTGGAGTAGAAGCCCTGCTTGGCCAGGCTGACGAAGCTGTTCACGGTGCACGGGGCCAGCGCCCGGTCGAGGGTGAGGCCGATCGCGCCGGCCGAGGTCTGCATGGTCACCTGCACCGTGCCTCTGGTGGAGGTGGAGCCGGCCAGCGGGGGTCGCACCGGCTTGGCCGGGGTCTGCTGGGCGGCCGGGTACTGGCAGTCCACCGAGGCAGGCAGTGGTGTTGGCCGGACCGGCGCAGCGACCAGCTTGTGGTCGGGGTTCGGCGTGGCGGCGGCGCCCGTGCTGGGCGGCGTGGACGGTGTCGCGGTGGTGCCGACTCGATGGTTACGGTTACCCAGCGTCACAATCAGCACCACGATGCCGATGACCAGTACCACCGCGGTCGCGCCACCAGCCACTGCATACCTGCGGCGCGCCTTGGCCCGCTCCGCCCGGCGGGCGAGTTGGCGATCTAGTTTGCGCTTCGCGGCCTCGCGACGCTGCTCGTTCGTGGGCACCCGGACTCCTGTGGCTGGATAACTGTGGCTGGGCAACGATCGCCGGGCAGTCTAGGCGGGCCGTGGGTGGGTCTGGCGTCAGCCTCCCGGAGGTGCGCGCCCTAGGCTGTGAGATGTCTGTACCTCCGTCATGCCAAGAGGAGCGCCGTGCTCGTCGCTGGTTTTCCCGCCGGTTCCTTTCAGGCGAACTGTTTCGTGCTTGCTCTCGAGGCCGGCGGTCCGTGCGTGGTGGTTGACCCGGGGGAGGGCGCGGAGCAGCCACTAGATGAGCTATTGCGCCAGCACCGGCTTGACCCCGTGGCGGTGCTGCTCACCCATGGGCACTTCGATCACATCTTCGCGGTGGCCCCGGTCTGCGACGGCAATGACATCCCGGCCTGGATCCATCCCGAGGACCGGGTGCTGCTGTCCGACCCGTTGCGCGCGCTGTCCGCCGAAGCGCGAGCGTTCTTTGGGGGCCGGGTTCAGCTCCGTGAGCCGCGTGAGGTCCGCGTGCTGGACGACGGGATGTCCTTGGAGCTAGCTGGGCTGACCCTGACCGTCGACCACACCCCGGGCCATACCCGCGGCTCGGTGACGTTCCGCACGGTGACCGGCACTGTGACCAGCACTGGGCCCCGTGAGAGACGGAGCCTGCTGGTCTCCGGCGACACGCTGTTCGCCGGTTCGATCGGGCGAACCGACCTACCCGGCGGTGACCACCAACAGATGCTCGCCTCGCTCCGGGACAAGATTCTCGTGCTGGACGACGAGACTGCCGTTCTTCCCGGCCACGGCCCGAGCACCACCATCGGCCGGGAACGGGCCAGCAACCCGTTCCTGCACGGGCTCGCCGCACCCGGTAGACCCCGAGGGCTGTGAACTGTCCAGCAGGCCAGCCCGCTAGGCGGCGGGCTCTCTCTCGTCGTGCCGGGCGACCAGTGCGGCGATCGCCGTGGTGATCGGGACAGCGGCGACCAGGCCGATGCCGCCGACCAGGGTGCGTACCACCTCCTGGGCGACGTCCTGTGCGGTGATCAGCGTGCCGAAGCTCTGTCCGGACAGCGCGAAGCTCAGCAGCACGGGAAGGGCGGCACCGGTGTAGGCCAGCGCCAGGGTGTTCACCGCCGAGGAAATGTGGTCCCGTCCGATCCGCAACGCGGCGGTGTAGAGCGCCCGGGTGCTCAGGGCGGGATTGGCCCGGCGTAGTTCCCACACCGCACTGGTTTGGGTGACCGTCACATCGTCGAGCACACCTAGGGCACCGATGATCATCCCAGCGAGCAGCAATCCACGGGCGTCTACCCCGTGCCCGAGCACTCTGATGAGGTTGGCGGTGTCCTCGTCCAGCCCAGTCAACTGGGTTGCCGCGGCGAAAGCGGTACCCAGCACGCCGATCAGGGCGAGGCTGAGGACGGTGCCCAGCACCGCGCTGGAGGTCTGCGCGGAGACACCGTGGGTCAGGTACAGCACACCAAACATGATCACGCTGGCGGCCAGCACCCCGATGATCACCGGGTTCCCGCCGGTCAGGATCGCCGGGAACAGGTACACCACGAGCACCAGGAAGCTGAATCCGAGCGCGACCAGCGAGGCGAGGCCGCGCCACCGGCCGAGCAGCAGCACCGCGGCGGCGAACAATGCGACCAGCCACACCATCGAGATGCCGCGCTGGAAATCCTGGACCTGGTACGACCCTGGTTCAGAGGGATTTCCGCCGGTGTAGGCGAGCACAACGTGGTCCCCGACGGTGAACCGCGGCGTGCTCGGTTCATCGGGGAGCACCTGCTGGATGGTCACACCCGGGGAGTCGCCGTCGGTGAGTAGCACGTCGAGCGAGATGCACCCCTTGGCCGTACTCCCAGCCGTACTCCCGCCGGCACTCACACTGCCCCTCGTACAGGGCGCGGACCTCGTCGCCACCACCTCGCCCTGCACCGGCCGCTGCCCGAACCCGATGTCGACGCCGTTGTGGGGCCTGTCACCCGGCCAGGTCAGCCACAGCCCGACCAGGGTGGCCAGCGCGACTGGGACCAGGACCGCGACCAGCAGCATCCGTACCCGGCGGGAGGCCGGTGGCGCCGGCCCGTGGCCGTGCCCGTGGCCCAACCTCAACCCCATCGGTTCGGCCGCGCCCCGGTAGTGGTGCCTGCCGCTCCTGCGGTCAGTTGTACTCATCAGCTGGGTGTCCCTCTCCGCTCGGTGCGCCCTCAGAGTTCCTAGCGGATCGAACACCAGTTCGATAGAGTGGGCTCCTTTCGTCGGTAACCGCATGTTCCCAGGGAACTTTGAGGTTGTGTCCAGGCTGCTCGCACCTCACTCGGTCATAACTGGGAGCACGGATCCGAAACGGCTCTCCAGGGGTGAGGTGAGGCTGGTGGCGGTGAGGGAACTCAAGGGCGTTCGTGACGCTGGTGGAGCAGTGGAGGGTATGTTCCGCTGGATCCGTCCTCTCGTGGTGCGGTACTGCCGTGCCCGTGTCGGTACCCAGGAGAAGGCGTTCGTCTCGGCGGATGACGTAGCCCAGGAGGTGTGTCTCGCGGTACTCGCGGCCCTGCCGAGTTACCTCGACCAGGGCCGGCCGTTCCTTTCCTTCGTGTACGGCATCGCCGCGCACAAGGTAGCCGACGCCCACCGGTCGGCGGCGCGCAATCGCGCCGACCCCGTCCCAGAGATCCCCGATACCCTGGAACTGGTCGAGGACGGTCCTGAGGCACAGGTGATGCAGGACGAGTTGGCCGGGCGGATGACCAAGCTGTTGGGCACGCTGCCGGACAGGCAGCGTGAGATCGTTATCCTACGGGTCGTGGTGGGCCTGTCCGCGGAGGAGACCGCCGAGGCTGTGGGCTCGACTCCGGGCGCGGTCCGGGTGGCGCAGCACCGGGCTCTGAGCCGGCTGCGCACCGTCGTGGTGGCGGAGGGAATAGTCGAGGGATTCGGGCGCGACCGGATCCCTCGCTGCGGCCGCCCGAGAGAGCACGCTGTAGCGGGAGCGCGGAAATGAGCGGCCCGGTTGCGCGGCGGCGGACATCCGCAGGACCTCCGGCATAGCCGCTCATAGCGATCGTCCCCAGCGTTGATGAGCACTGCCGGGCTCAAACCTCGTTCTCGCGTGGACTTCATGTCGCAACCCCACTTTGTCCCGCTCTCTGTCACTGGCTGAGCTGTGGCCAGGCCTCCAACGTCCAGGCCATCTCCCAGAAGGAGAGTTCGTAGCGGCTGCTGGTGAGGAAGACGTCGCGCATTCTGTCCCAAGACGCACTGGGTAGGTTTATGCTGATCCGGTCGGTCAGTTCGCGTAGCCAGTTGACTAGCGCAGTGAACTCGTCCGAGGCGTACATCTTGATCCAGTGTGCGTAATGTTCGTTGTCGGGCAGTCCGTGCTCGGCTAGGCGGCGTCCAATCTCGTTGAAGCCCCACATGCAGGGCAGCAGCGCCGCGACGAGCTCGGCGAAGTCGCCGATTGTGGCGGTGCGCAGCAGGTAATCGGTGTAGCCGCGGGTGGTCGGTGCCATCTTTTCCTGCTCGAGATCTGTTACGGAAATGCCGAGATCAGCGGAGTAGGAACGGTGCAGGTTCATCTCCTGGTACAGCGTGTCGTGCACGAGGTCTGCGAACCGCCTCATGGTGTCGAGGTCGGGAGCGCGCGCGGCGGCCAATGCCAGCAGGCGGGAGTACTCGATCAGGAACAGGTAGTCCTGCCGGATCCAGAAGCGGAACCGCTCCAGATCCAGCGTGCCATCCCCGATCCCGCGCACGAACGGGTGGCGGTGCTGGGCGTCCCAAACCTCATCGGCGGCGGCGCGTAGATCTGCGCTAAGTCTATTCATCGATGTCCTTCCGCGAGCACGTCCCATAAGGACAGCTTGTATGCTCAACTGATTGGTAACTTTTGGTTCTGGTCATCAGGGCGTTGAGAGGGTGTTGTCGCTGTTGCTTTGGTGAGGTGGCAGTAGATGGGGCGTTGTCAACTTGGTGAGGTCGTCTGCGGCTGGGATGATCGGCGGGTTGATCTCGGTGGGGGAGGGCTGGGTTGATGGGCGCCATTGTGCCGTCGTACACGGGGTTCCGCTTCCCGGTGGAGATCATTAGTCACTGTGTGTGGCTGTATCATCGGTTCCCGCTCAGCTTCCGTGAGGTCGAAGAGATGATGATGGAGCGCGGGGTCGTGGTCTCCCACGAAACGGTGCGGCACTGGTGTGCCAAGTTCGGGCAGACCTACGCCAACCAGCTGCGTCGCCGACGGCCCAGCCCAGGCGACACGTGGCATCTCGACGAGGTGTTCATCACGATCCAGGGCAAGACCCACTATCTGTGGCGGGCCGTCGACCAGGACGGTGTCGTCGTGGACATTCTGGTCACCTCCCGCCGTGACGCGAAGGCCGCCACCAGGTTCTTCCGCACGCTGCTGCGGGGGTTGCGGTCCGTGCCGCGTGTCCTGGTCACCGACAAGCTGGCCAGCTACGGGGTGGCCCACCGCCGGCTGATGCGCAGCGTGGAGCATCGCCGATCGAAGTATCTGAACAACCGGGCCGAGAACTCCCACCAACCCACCCGGCAGCGAGAACGAGCGATGAAACGATTCCGCTCGGCCGGTGGCGCGCAACGGTGGATGATCTCCTCCACTCGTCGGACCGAACAGTTGACAACGCTATCCATCGCTACCTGGTGGCTGGGGCCACGTTCGGGAGGACAGAGCCCGAAAGCTCCGTAGGTTCAGGCGATCTGAAGGCTCATCAGCGGGAACCCAAGGGTCGATCGGTGTCAGCACCAGGGTGGGGCACTTAGGCTCGCATTCCTCTATCCCTGTCATCCCCGGTGCGCGCGAGTGATCCTCTCAGCTAGCCCATGGGGGTCCTTGGTCTGTAGTATTAAACGTCGGAACGGGCCACTCCCAAGCTTGATCTCAAGAACCTGCCGAGCCAGGTATACGCGCCAGAACTCCCAACCGGAGGGAGCGCGATATCGTCCGACAGCTATTAGTCCGGGCAGTCCTGTTCCTAGGACACGGAATCCTCGCGGTCTATGACGACCAACGACGCGCACCTCCTCGATTTCCTGAATGGGAACATCTACTGCGGCGAAAAATGATAGCACGCGTTCTATCCCCGAGCAGTGCACCTGTAGTCGAGAGTCAACGTTCACTATTAGACCCATATGAATAGTTCCTCCAGTCTGGGATGCTCGCATCCAGGAGGCCCGATGGGGAGGACCAGGACTGGACAGCGGGCAACCCGGCGCAGTCGCGTGGAGGACTACCGGGGAGGCCCCGTCGCTCCCGCCGTAGGCCTCCTGTCGTCCATGTTAGGAGTCGGATCAGACGCGCATGCCGGCAAGTCGTGGGCAGTCGCGTGCTGCGTACGAAGCTTTACAGTGTAACGCATTAGCACGTCGTCAATTCGTTCACGGTAGTGGCTCTTAATGGCCGTGCGAACTAGCGGATTAGCAAAGAGCGCCAAGCAAGCGTGACAGTGGTGCGAGTAGCGGTCCTCCCACTTGATGCGCTTGTCTTTAGTGGCAGCCCAGGCCAGTATCCTCTCTGGTCCGTTAACGAATAGCCAGATCTTCATGAAATCATGCGACGCCTGATCGATCAAGGCTTCAAGAGAACCGTCCTCCCACGGGGCATTTAGCTCTGGAATACGTTCTCGTGTAAGTCCGCAACAGAAGCCGATTTTGTGATCAGGAGTCAGTACGCTGGTGGTGAGAACAGAGGTACAGCCCGTGCGCAGGTGCACGTTTTTTCGGTTGAGCATGCGCGTCTTGTCCTGCTCGATGCGCTCCTCGTGACTCATGGGCATCCAAGGAGACTCGATAATATGGAAACGCGGGCGGTGCAGGGTTAGGAGCTGTTGAATTCGCGGGTCTGCAGTGAGATCACTCGCCGTTACGTGCCGCTCCTTCTGCAATTCCACCATGATTACTGTAGAGTCCATCTCTAATTCAACGGAGAGGCAAGCGGCGTTGATGACCGTCTCCTGGTCAACGAACCGCTGATGGTAATCGCCAGTGCTGATGTTCAGCTCTTTGAGTCCTGCATGCCGCAGAGCCTGCAGGCGCTTGCGACCGTGGTCCATCCTCTTCGCCCAGTAACCATTGGTGACGCAGCGGGTGCCTAGGCCCAGGCTCGTAGCATACTCCACTGCGACAACAAGATCGTTACGTAACAGAAAGCACTCGCCTCCCGAGAAGACGACCAGCTTGCAGGCGGGATACCGTGCCCCCTCCTGGATGTAGGAGAGGATGTCTGAGAGTCCGAGCCGCTTCGTAATGTAGGGATTGCTTCCAAAGCAGCAATTCTCGCAGGCTGCAGTGCACTTGTAGGTGCCGAGGATCGTCAGAATCTCCGGCTGAACTAGGAGGCGGCCCGATCCAGTCCCCTTATGGGTCTCGGGCGCCAGTTCAGGGGCGCTCATAGTCGTTCGCGTACACTAGTACCTCACCAGCGAGTTGCAACAGATTCGCTACGGTGGCAAGCGCGCGGACCGACGCTGAGTCGCCCCGCGCGGCGTTGTTGACCGTCTCCGGGCTGACGAAACCAGCGACCTCCACCGGAACAGCTACCGTCAAGGCAAGGAGGCCTTCAGCTATCGCCACGGCGGTGGCGACTGGGCCGACTTCGGACTGTACTGCACCGAAGCCGGTGCCGACTCCATAGTTGGCATCCCACGTCTCGAGCTTAGGATGCTCGCGGATGGGCAGTCGGGCCTGGACCGACTCCACCAGTCGCTCGATGTAGTCGTCCAGGTGCTCAGTGGAATAGACTTCCTGAAGCAGTCGCCGGTTATTCAGGTCGTACAGTGTGAGGTGGTAGATTCGACGGAGTACCTCGGGCTGACGGAGGACATGATCCGCCCCTGCCATGTCGAACTCGATTGAGTGTTCTAAGGCGCCACGAGCGAGTGCCTCGTCGCGGATCCTGGTATTGTCCTCTACTGGCCCCGTGAAGCCGGTGTAGTGGTCGATTATGAGGTTTATAAGCTCGGTGTTGGTGAGGACGGCGTAAAAGATGCGGTTCACACGGTCGTGCACTTCACGTGAGGCTGGCGGGTGCAGGCCAAGGCGAGCGAGCACGCCATTGGGATCGCGTACAAACTCTTCCGCCGTTGCGGAGTCACTGATGACTTGGGTCATAACTCGATCAACGCGCTGCAGGTCGCGACGCATATCCATAGCCAGCGCGTCCTCAGGCTCAGTCGGCGAGGTCAACTATCAGCCCTCCTGTCTGCTGTCTGCCGTGGTTGTTTAGCATTGCTCATGGAGGCTGGAGCGGGCGGGTGCCGGCGCTGCGGCCGCATTTTCCTGCGGCTCGAAAGACGTGCCATCGCGGACACGATCTCCCTCTGCTCCGCCATGACCGGTGCTTCGCCCCACCCCCAGATTCCGCATTTCGACGTTCTCTCCCCGTATCGTAGGGAAAGAGGACGAGCGACGCCCTGGTAAATACGTCATGTTCAACCCCGATCGGGTGAACTTGTGGCCACGGCGAGCACCTACAGATAGTCCCCGCCGCGCAGCGCCCCCGAGGGACTCTGGCCGCCGCGCCGGTGATCGAGGTCCGCCTTGCACACGGTCAGAACGGTTCCAGGTCTGAGGGAGGAGGTGGCGCCTCTGTACTTCCACCGCGCCCAGATCGCGCCTTTGCGCCAAGCACACATGGCAGCCAGTGAGCTGATGATCTCGGTGGTCAGTGAACTGTTCGCCGTCTGGGACGGAAAGCCCGCGCGCGGCTCTGTTGGCACCGCAGACGTGGTAGCGCGTGCACGCGGGTGCGGTCGTAGGGTTCGGGTCATCTGGCCAGAACGCGCAACCCGTGATTGAGGTGCAGCTCGGTGGCTTCGGCGACGGCTGATCCCTGGAGTGTCGGGTGGCGGGGCTAACCTCTGCAGGGTCGCCAGTTTATCGTTTCAGGTCGAGGAGCCCGCTTCCGTGATCCGCACCGACTATGCCGGCTCGCTCGATGCTGACGAGCACCCAGGGCAGACTGTGACCCTCGCTGGGTGGGTCGACCGCCGCCGTGACCACGGAGGTGTGATCTTCATCGACCTGCGGGACGAGCTCGGGGTGGCCCAGGTGGTGTTCCGCGAGGGTGAGATGGCGCGGCGGGCACACCGGCTGCGCGCCGAGTTCTGCATCCAGGTCACCGGCACGGTGGCGCTGCGCCCCGAGGGCAGTGAGAACCCGGATCTGTACACCGGCGACGTCGAGGTCATCGCCGAGGAGTTGACGGTGCTCAGCGAGTGCGCCCCACTGCCGTTCCAGCTCGACGAGCACCTGGAGGTCGGCGAGGAGATTCGGCTCCGGTACCGCTATCTCGACCTGCGCCGCCCCGGCCCGACGGCTGTGCTGCGGCTGCGCAGCGATGCCAACCGGATCACCCGCGACGTGCTGGACCTGCAGGGTTTCATCGAGGTGGAGACTCCGACCCTGACCCGCTCCACCCCGGAGGGCGCGCGGGACTTCCTAGTGCCGGCGCGGCTGCAGCCTGGCTGCTGGTACGCACTGCCGCAGTCGCCGCAGCTGTTCAAGCAGCTACTGATGGTGGCCGGGGTGGAGCGGTACTACCAGTTCGCCCGCTGCTACCGGGACGAGGACTTCCGCGCTGACCGGCAGCCCGAGTTCACCCAGCTTGACATCGAGATGAGCTTCGTCGAGCAGGACGAGGTGATCGAGCTGAGCGAGCGGGTGGTGGTCAGGCTGTGGTCGGAGCTGGCCAACCACCAGATCGAGCGGCCGATCCCGCAGCTGCGCTACGCCGACGCGATGGCCCGTTACGGCACCGACAAGCCGGACCTCCGCTTCGGGCTCGAGCTCACCGAGCTCACCAGCTACTTTGTGGACACCCCGTTCCGGGTGTTCCAGGCGCCCTACGTGGGTGCGGTCGTCATGCCCGGCGGGGCGAGCCAGGCGCGCCGGCAACTGGGCGCCTGGCAGGAGTGGGCCAAACAAAGGGGCGCCAAGGGCCTGGCCTACGTGCTGATCGGCGCGGACGGCGAGCTGTCCGGTCCGGTGGCCCGCAACCTCGCTGAGCACGAGCGGGACGGCCTGGCCAAGGTGGTCGGCGCCAACCCCGGCGACTGTGTGTTTTTCGCTGCTGGTGATCCACGTGACGCGCGTGCGCTGCTGGGTGCCGCCCGGGTGGAGATCGGCCGGCGCTGCGGCCTGATCGATGAATCGGCCTGGTCGTTCGTCTGGATAGTCGATGCCCCCATGTTCGAGCCAGCCGAGCGCAGCGGCGACGTCGCGATGGGGAACAGCGGCTGGACCGCGGTGCATCATCCGTTCACCGCACCCACACCGCAGTGGGCTGACCGGTTCGAACAGGACCCGGGCTCGGCGTTGGCCTACGCTTATGACCTGGTCTGCAATGGCCACGAGATCGGCGGGGGCTCGATCCGTATCCACCAGGCCGACATGCAGCAGCGGGTGTTCAGAGTGCTCGGGATCTCCGATGATGAGGCGCGGGAGAAGTTCGGGTTCTTGCTGGAGGCGTTTCGCTATGGCCCGCCGCCGCACGGGGGGATTGCCTTCGGCTGGGACCGGATCTGCATGCTGCTCGCCGGTGCCGACTCGCTGCGTGAGGTCATCGCGTTCCCCAAGTCCGGTGGCGGCCTCGACCCGCTCACTGGCGCTCCCGCCCCGATCACTCCCGAGCAGCGCGCCGAGGCCGGGGTGGACGCGAAGCCTCCCGCAAAGAGCTAGCGGCTGCGGCACGGATAATTCGCGCAGTTGCCCCCGACATGTCATCGGTTGCTCACTGGCGGTGAGCCTCACCGCGTGATCATCGGTGGGTGGCCGTGGAAACGATCCCCGCCGTCCTTCCTCTTGGCCGTCGCGTCGCGAGCCTGGCCGTGCTCGGTGATTCCACCGCGGTCGGCCTGGGCGATCCACTGCCCGCTGGTGGCTGGCGTGGTTTCGGTCCGCTGCTGGCGGCGGCCCTCGGTGCCCCCGGAGAGGTCCGGTACACCAACCTGTCCGTCATCGGTGCGCGGATGACCGACCTACGGCACTGGCAGCTGCCCAGCGCGGTGGCGGCGCGCCCCGATGTCGTGGTGATCCTGGCCGGGATGAACGACACGCTGCGCTCGGACTTCGATCCCGTCGCGCTGTGCAATGACCTTGATGCCACGGTCACCGCGCTGCAGACCGGTGGTGCTGTGGTGCTGACCACCCGGTTTCACGATCATGGACGAGTGTTCCGGTTGCCTGGACCCCTGCACCGCGCCCTGCACCACCGGATCGGACAGCTCAACGGTGCCACCGATCAGGTGGTGGCCCGTCGTGGCGTGCTGTGCCTGGATCTGCACCTGGTGCCCGGCGCCTGCGACCCCGGGGCGTGGAGCGTGGACCGTCTGCACCCCTCCGAGCGTGGGCACCGGATGCTCGCCTCCGGTTTCGCTGACCTGCTTGCCGGTGCCGGCATCGCGGTGCCCCATCCGGTTGACCTGACCTGCTCGGGGGGCCGGCAGCTGACCGCCGCCCATCACGTCGGCTGGCTGGTCTGCCACGGTGTGCCGTGGTTGGCTCGGCGTGGTCGGGACCTGCTGCCGCATGCCGCCGGGCTGGTGCTGCGGGACCTGTTCGGTCGGCCGGCGGCGGTACCGTCACGGTGTGGTAGATAACAGCCTGGCAGATAACGGAGCCCTGTTCGATGAGGGACTGTTTGCCGCGCAGGCCGAGCACCTCGCCGAGCAGCGGCTGTCCGCCTCGGCACCGCTGGCGGTACGGATGCGGCCGGCCACGCTGGAGGAGGTCGTCGGGCAGGACCATTTGCTGGCGTCCGGCAGCCCCCTGCGCAGGCTGGTCGAGGGTGGCCGCGCGGCGTCGGTGATCCTGTACGGACCGCCGGGGACCGGGAAGACGACACTGGCCCGGCTAGTCTCGCAGGCGACCGGGCGGCGCTTCGAGGCGATGTCGGCACTGTCGGCCGGGGTCAAGGAAGTCCGTGCCGTGATCGACGCCGCGCGTCGCCGGTTGGGCCGCGAGGGTGGGGACGCCACGGTGCTGTTCATCGATGAGGTGCACCGCTTCTCCCGCACCCAGCAGGATGCGCTGCTCGGTGCCGTCGAGGATCGGGTCGTCTTACTGGTCGCCGCGACCACTGAGAACCCGTTCTTCTCGGTGGTGTCGCCGCTGCTGTCCCGCTCGCTGGTGCTGGGGTTGCACCCGTTGTCCGACGACGACGTGCAGACCGTGATCCGGCGTGCCCTCGCTGACCCGCGTGGGCTGGGTGGGTCGATCACGCTGGCGCCCGCGGCCGAGGAGCATCTGGTGCGGCTTGCCGCCGGGGACGCCCGGCGGGCGCTGACCGCGCTGGAGACTGCCGCCGAGGCGGTGATCTCGGTGGGTGCCCGCGAGGTGGACCTGGCCTGCGTCGAGTCGGTGGTGGACCGGGCCGCAGTGCGCTACGACCGGGCCGGGGACCAGCACTACGACGTGATCAGCGCGTTCATCAAGGCCATCCGCGGGTCCGACGTCGACGCGGCGCTGCACTACCTGGCGCGCATGGTGGAGGCAGGTGAGGACCCCCGGTTCATCGCCCGGCGGCTGGTGGTGCACGCCAGCGAGGACATCGGGATGGCCGACCCGACGGCGCTGCAGACCGCGGTGGCTGCCGCCCATGCCGTCCAGCTCATCGGGATGCCCGAGGGCCGGTTGGCGCTGGCTCAGGCCACCGTGCACCTGGCCACCGCACCGAAGTCCAATGCGGTGATCACCGCGATCGACGCGGCGCTGGCTGACGTCCGGGCCGGCGCTACCGGGCCGGTGCCGGCGCACCTCCGCGACGGGCACTACGCGGGCTCCGCCCGGCTTGGTCACGCGCAGGGCTACCGCTACCCACACGACGCGCCCGAGGGCGTGCTGGCCCAGCAGTATCCCCCGGACGCCCTGGTCGGCCGCGACTACTACGAGCCCACGGGACACGGCACCGAACGCGCCCTCGCCGAACGCGTGCCCAAACTCCGCCGCATCATCCGCGGCCACTAATCGCGTTCTGGATGCAGTAGAGCCCTACTCGGCCCCTGAATTACTGCAGTCTGCATCCAGAACACGCCCGACGTGAGGTGTGCAGGGTGCCCGACGACCTGGTGCGCACATGTCGAGCAGATCGTCGCGCCGAGCACGTGACCGAACCAGGATTGGACCGCGACGTGGACGAGGGGCAGGAACAGCCCGGCGCGCTGAAAGCCCGGATCCACGCCCGTCGCGGCGCTATCTCGTCGCTGGTCGAGCCTTCGGGCGAGACTGTGACGACCTTCAGTGGCTCACCCGGTAGAGCCTGCTCGACCATGACTCCACGTTACTGCTGCGCCTGCGGGTATCGTGGTACGATAATGCCGTGTTCCTGAGGTTCACCCAGGCCGCCCGAAAGCACAAGATCGGCAAGTCGCGCGCTCAGCATGTGATCGACAACCCGCTCGTAGTCTTCCGGATCCCAGCACCAGATGACCACTCCGACGACCGAATCCTGTACCTCGGAGACGACGAGGCCGGCCGCCCGCTCGAGATAATGACCGTACCCCTCGAGGACGGCGAACTCGTCATCCACGCGATGATCTCCGGACGAAGTACCGCTCCGCCTACGACGCCGCGAAGGAGGCGACGACCCAATGACCACCGAGACCCCCGACGACGCCGACTACGATCCCGATGCCGATGAGCTGCTTCACGACTCCCGTGGCAACCTGATCGACAGCGACTACATCGACAAGGTCAACCTCGAAGCCGAGGTCGGCTACGACCTGGACGATCTCGCGCCGGCTCGCATCGGTCGGCCCTCGCTGTCTGACGCTGGGGATTCCCCGCAAGTCCGATTCCGCCTCTCCGCAGCCACCCGGGCAGAAGCGGCGGCGCTCGCTGCTCGTGAGGGCAAGACCCTCTCGCAGCTCGCGCGTGACGCCGTCGAGGCATACCTGACCGCTCGCAGATCCGCCTAATGCCGTGGCGATGCGGTTGAGTTCGGTGAGATCCGCGAGCAGGTCGTTTGGCTCTGCGCCTAGGTGGATCTTGAGGGCGTCGATGCCCGAGATCTGCATGGACTGCTTGCGCCCCTTGCTGAGCGTGAGTGACGTCTCGCCCAGTTTTCCTGCGAGTCGGCTGACGACCTCTCCGTACTCCTCAATGCCGCAGCCGTGGATGTGCTGGTCCTGGGCTGCCGAGTTCCGATCGGTACGGCCCCGAGCGTCCATCATGCTGCGGGTGACCTGGCGGACGGCATCCGGCTTGAGTACCCGGAGCGCGAAGCCGAACCCGAAACCGGGTGTCACGCGGGACTGGTCGAGCAGAAGGTGCCCCATGCCGAAGGTGAGGGCGAAGACCTTGCCGCCGACGGGCACGAGTAGTGCCGCCGCCGCGGTCTTGTTCTCCACGCCGGTGAGTCTGTGAACGGCGTCGGCCCACTCGGGCGGACGGCCCCGGGCGATCACACCCGTGTAGAGGAGGCCGGGGGACAAGCCGATGCTCACATCCTGGATCTCGAAGCCGTGTTCTTCCTCGTACTTGAGGTTCAGCGCCTCGCGCAACGAGTCGCTGGATGACGGGACGTCCTGCAGGAGATAGACCGTGCTGCGCCTGGTGTGCGGCTGGGCATCATCGGCCGTCCGGAAATGGCTACTCTGGGTTCTCCGCGGCTCATCCCGGTCTCGCTGCCCCCGGACGTGGACCCGGAGACCATCGACGCACAGGCTGACGCCCTGACCGCCGACATGGACGACGCCGAGCGTCGCCGGGCCATGCGGTACGCCGCCCACATGAACAACGTGTACGGCGCGCTCGACCGGATAAGGACACTCGCCGAGGACTTGGCGGCACACTGGGAGCTGCGCTCCGAGCTGATGCGCCCGCAGCTCGGTGGACCGGGCAAAGCGATGATCGTCTGCGTCAGCCGGGAAGTCTGTGTCAAAGTCTACGACGCCCTCGCGGAGCTGCGGCCCGGCTGGGCGCACGAGGCGGTGGATAAAGGCAAGATGAAGATCGTTTTTCACGGTGACCCCAGCGGCCCAAAGCACCTGCGCAAGCACACCTTGCGCCCCTCTCAGCACAGAATCGTCCAGGCCCGCGCCAAGGACCCGAACGACGAGCTGGAGCTGCTCATCGTCCATTCGATGCTGCTCACCGGGTTTGACGCACCGCCCATCCATACTCTTTACATGGATCGCCCGATGCAAGGCGCGAACCTCATGCAGGCGGTGGCCCGGGTCAACCGGCGCTTCCTCGGCAAGCAGGACGGCCTACTCGTCGGCTACGCGCCGCTCACCGAGAATCTGAAGAAGGCCCTCACCGAGTACACCCCGAGCGACCGGCAGGACCAGACTCTGGGCCGGGACATCGACCGGGCGATCACCGAGGTCCGCAACGAGTACAGCACCATCTGCGGCCTGCTCACCGGTATCGACTGGCGGGCACTGCTCGCCGACACCTCCCACCCCCAGTCGCGCCGGCGCGCGCTGCGCCTGGTGGCCAACCATCTGCGTGACCCGCGTACCCCCGGCAACCAGGTCGAGCCCGGAACCAAGACGCTCGCCGCCCGCTTCCGGGATAGCGCCACCCGACTGGAGCGCTTCCACCGGGTGTGCGCGATGAGCCGGGAGATCGCAGAGCGTTTCGACGACCTGGCAACCTGGCGTCGTGACATCGCCTTCTTCGTCGAGGTAAGGGCCTGGATGGTGAAGCTGGACGCCGCGGACCGCGAGGCCAGTGGCAAGCCGGTGGCCGCCGAGGTCAACCTGTATCTGTCCCAGCTGGCAGCTTCCGTCGTCGAGGCGAGGAGATCACCGACCTGTACGCCGAGGCCGGCCTCGGACATCTCGATCTCACCCAGCTCAACGGGGAAGCTCTGCGCAAGCTCCAGACGTCCGAGACGCCACACCTGGCCGTCGAAGCCCTGCGTCGCCTGATCGAGCAGAAGATGCGCGAGGTGACCCGGCACAACATCGTCCGCCGGGACAGCTTCGTCGAGCGCCTCGAAAACCTCATGATCCGCTACATGCGTCAGCAGCTCAGCAGCGCTGAGATGATCGCCGAACTGGTCGCTATGGCCAAGGAGGTCTCCGCGGACGCCCGGCGCGGCGAGCGCTTTGACCCACCACTCAACCACGCTGAGTTGGCCTTCTACGACGCCGTTGCCCACCAGGGCATGGCGCGAGCCCTCATGGGCGACGACATGCTCGCAAAGATCGCTCGTGCGCTGGTCGCGGACATCCGCAAGAACCTGAGTGTCGACTGGCTCTCCCGCGAGCCGGTACGCGCCAAGCTGCGCACCCGCATCCGCCGCCTGCTGGCGAAGTTCGACTACCCGCCGGACGAGGAGAGTGCGGCCGTCGATCTCGTCATCAAACAGATGGAAACCTTCGCCAACGAGTGGGCACCGGAAGCTCCACGATGAGTCGTGCTTCTGGAGTGCCTGTCGCAGGGTTCGACTCTGCCGGGGAGCGCATCCAGGCACGGGGCCCGCAAGTTAGCTTGCGGACGATTGGGTTGGCAAGCTAACTTGTGACGATGGCGTCGGAGCCCATCATCGCCAGTACGGCCCGCAAGCATGACGTGCCGGACCAAGACATGCTCCACGCCTACGCCAACCCGATCCGGATCTATGAGGTCAACGAAGGTCTCGCCATGTTCATCGGACCTGATCGGTCGGCGCGGATGCTGGAGGTCGGCGTCGTGGACGGTGACCTGGCACCTGTGATTGTTCACGCCATGAAGGCCCGAGCGAAGTTCCTGAGGTGATGACGATGCCGCGCACTGTGCAAGAGATCCTTGATCACGCTGACGAACTGGCCCACCGGTTCGAGGACTACGAGCCCGATCCCTCCGACAGGCGCGACCCTGATGCGCTTGCGGCAATACGCGACGCCGTTATTGCCAGATCGGAAGCCGAGCGGACACTTGTATCAGTTGTCCGTGCTGCCCACGGCAAAGGCCACTCGTGGCAGTCAATTGGTACGCTGCTTGGCACAACCGGTGAAGCTGCCCGCCAGCGGTACGGCAAGCCGGCTAAGGACACCCGCCGGAGCGCGTGAGATCGGGAGCACGGGCCACGGCTTGACGTCAGCTGATCACCTATGGCGAAGTCTGCCATAGCACGGCGGCACCCGCTCTGTGGATAGGCGCACCCGACCTAGATCGGGGAGACCACGGTGTGATCATCGCCAGCCGCCCGCCGGCCGGGCGGATGCCCCGATTGAGTCAGGTTGTCTAGTAGCTCGACTTGAAGCCGATGGTCACTGAGGCCGATGGTCACTAAGGATCTCCGAAAGCTCTTGCGGTTCAAGGGTTGTGTGGAGGACGGCGGCAAAGGCTCCCACGAGAAGTGGACTGCTCCCGGTGCCACAGCACCACGCTGAAAGCCTGTGTGAAAACCCAGGCTCCGGGCACCCTGCGCGCGATCCAACGGCAACTTGCACCGGCGTTCGGCCCGAAGTGGATCGAGGAGGCTCAACAGTGAACTACCGTGTCAACGCCGAATGGGACGACACCGAATGGTGGGTTGTTACTGTCCCTGACGTTCCCGGCGCCATCACCCAGAGCCGTCGGCTCAACCAGGTGTCTGCCGACGCTGCCGAGGTCATCGAGATCCAGACTGGCCAGCCTGTCGAGCCCGAGAGCCTTGATGTGCAAGCCCATCTACCCGGGGAGGCCGGGGAAGCGGCAGCCGAGGCCCGAGAGCTTCGCGCTGAGGTTCAAGCGTTGAAGGAGCGTGCCGAAGAACGTACCCGCGCCGCTTTTGACCTGCTCCACCGCCGGGGGTTTCCACTCCGCGACATCGGCTCGTTGACCGGGATTACCTTCCAACGAGCGCAGCAGCTCATCAAGAGCTGACGGATCAACGGTGTGCAGCCGTCGATCTCGTGTGGCAGTTCGCGGTAGGCAATCTTCACGGCGTGGACAGCATGGAGCCGGCCTCCTCCGGCGTCGTCGGCACCTTCCACACCGTGGCGCGCAGGCCGTTCGTGCGCAGCCAGCGCACCACGTCGTACGGTGAGTCCGCGTCATAAAGCACTTCGAGGCCGCCTTGGGCGATCCAGCGCCCGATGTATGGCTCCAAGGCGGCCGCCTCGGCCCCCCGGTGCGGCCACGTGCTCATGTCACCGTCCCGAGGTGACGGCACGTACCCCCGGCGGTGCACGCCGAACCCGAGCCGCCGCAGAAGCGACCTGGCCTGGTGGGTGGTGAAATCACTGCGGTCGAGCCCCGTCACCGCCGCAAGCACCTGCTTCGGCGGATACCGGCGTCGGCCGATCACCACGTAGTGCTCGCGGATGAGCTCGGGGTCCACACCAGCAACGGAGAACTCGACGCCCGCCGCGTCCAGCTCGAAGTCCTCGCCTGCTACCCGAGCTGTCAGCACCGTACCGACCCTCTCTGCCGCGTACTTATCGCAGCGTACCGATCATACTGACGATGAGCCCGACCCTTCCGATAGCCGCTGCCCTGAATCGTCCGCGGTCGCTGATCGCGTTCCAGGTACCGACTAAGGTTTTCCTCACCTACTGTGGGCACTGGAGCTGCTGAGCGGGTTGGAGGGCGGGCCGTGGCCTGTGATCTGCCCCGCGATGGACGCGCACTCGGTGGTGACACGACGGCGGAGCAGGCCGCGCTCGCGGCGCTGCGCAGCCGGTACCCTGCGCTGGTCACCGGGTACGGCACGGCCTTACGGCAAGCTCGGGCGGCGGCGCTGGGCAAGCTGTGGGTCGCGCTGTCGCGGGAGCGGATCGATGGCCTTGTCCCGTCGGCACGCGATGGCCGCGCGACGCTGCTGCTGCCTGACGGCACCACGCTGTCCGGCCCACCGGTGATCGCCGACGCCTTCGCGGAGCGTCCGGCCGGGCTGGCCGTCACCCTGCACGGAGCGCTCCCGCAGCTGATTGACCACCCCGTTGCGCTGCTCACCGCGGTCATGGCGGTCCGGCCCGGCCGGTGGCTGAGGTTGTCCGCCGAGTTGGGCGACAGCGTCGTCAACCATGCGCTCGCGCTGGTCGGCGAGTCCTGGCGGCGTGACCGGTTGGGGATCGACCGGAACCCTGGCGACAACGCGCTGCGCTGGGCCGCCCGGCGGGCCGCCGCCGACCCGGGGTTCAGCCCGCTCGCTCTGTTCGAGCAAGCCGTCGTCGACGGGCATCCGCTGCATCCGTGCGCGCGGATCCGCGGCGGGATGACCGTGGCGGAACTGTTCGCCTACGCCCCGGAGTGGACCGATGAGGTCGCGGTCCGGATCGTCGCCATCGCCCAGTCGTCGTTTGCCCAGTCGTCGTTTGCGCAGTCGTCATTTGCCCAGATGTCGTGTGCCCAGTGGGGGATGACTGACCTGCTGCGCCGCTGGCACCCGGGGGTCGCTGACGCCGCCGACGCGCACCTGCGCGGCGTTCGGCGGGATCCGGCTGATTACGAGTTGCTTCCGGTCCACCCGTGGCAGCTGCGCCGCGTACTGGAGGACCGCTACGCCGAGCAGCTCGCTGACGGGCGCGTCATCGTCATCCCGCGAGCGCGGATCCCCGCCCGGCCGCTGCTGTCGCTGCGGACGCTCGCCCCCGCGACGGACCGGCGGGCCGCCCACATCAAGACCGCGGTCGACATCCGGCTGACCACCGCGACCCGCGTCGTCTCGCCGGCAACGGCCCGCAACGGTCCGATGATGTCCGCGCTGTTGGCCGAGATCTGCCGGCGCGAGCACGGCTTCGGCGGCCGGTTCGTCAGCCTTGCCGAGTGGGCTGCCGGGAGCTACCGGCCAGCGCCGGGGGAGTCGGTCAATGCTGCGGCCAGCCTTGCCGCGATCGTTCGGGAGTCCCCGGAGCGCCACGTCGGCAACGGTGAGATCGCGCTTCCGGTCGCCGCCCTCGCTGCCCGCTCGCCGCGCAGCGGCCAGCCGCTGCTCGCCGACGTGCTCGGCGAGCTGGCGTCCACTCGCCGGCGCTCATGCTCCGACACCGCCGAACGCTTCCTCGCCAGCTACTGCGACTGTGCGTTGCCCGCGCTGTTCACCTTGTTGTCCCGCTGGGGGGTTGCGCTGGAGCCCCATGGGCAGAATGCCGTCGTGGTGTTGCGCAGCGGTCTGCCGGTACGCTTGCTCTACCGTGACTTTGGCAGCATCCGGGTCAGCAAGGCGCGCCTGACTCGCAGCGGCCTGCGTCCACCGGCATTGCTGGGCGCACTGCCTACGGATGACGAGGACGAGTTCCGTGCTGCCCTGTTCTTCCCCTTGGTTAACACCAACCTCAGCCAGGTCGTCGCCGCGCTCGCCAGGGTGAGCCAGATTGATTCCTCACGGTTGTGGGGGCTGGTTGCCCGGTGCTGCCGCCGCGCCTATGCAACACTCACTGCGGACCCCGCCATCGCGGCCCAGGCCAGCCGTGACGAGGCCGCCCTGTTCGGTCCCACGCTGCTGTCCAAGTCCATGTTGAGGGTCCACCTGTCCGCCAGCCCCCATGTTCCCCAGTGGGTAGCTGTGCCCAACCCGTTGGGGAGCGCCGCATGAGCCTCCAGGACACCACCCCAGATCAGGTGGCCCCAGATCAGATGCAGCTTCGTACGCTTGAAGAGTTGCGGATGTACGAGACCCTGGGCGCGAACGCGCCGCGCTACGCCGCAGCGTTCCTCGAGCAGCTGCCCAGGGCGCGGACCGTGGTCTTGCACCGTCTACTCGCGGCCCTGTGGCGGGAGGACGTCGGTGCGATCCGGACGGCCAGCCGTCGTCTCGACGCCAGCACCCGCGTGCTGGACCGCGCGGATCCGTCCGCACTCGAGTTGCTGCTGGGCGGTGTTCAGCCAGGCGTCTGGCAAGTTCACGAGCTTGACGGCACGACGGTGCTGGCCTTCCCGATCCGCGCCGAGCACGCCTTCAACAACGTCAAGCCGGGCGACCCGGTGCTGTGCCTGCGCGCCGGCGAGGTGACCGTGATCGAGTCGCCGCACGGTCTCGTCGAGCTCATGGCCGAGTACGAGCCGGCGCCGGGCTGGCGATCGTTCGCCGCCGAGCTCGCGGACACCGTGGCCAACCTCACACTGGCCTACGCGCGATCTGAGGAGCAGCGGCTGGCCCTGCGCCAGGCCGCGATCCAGCTGCACGTGCCGGACACGGTAGGTCTTGCGCAGATGCTCTCCACCCGCGAGGCGGCCGAGGACGTGATGGTGTTCTTCGAGCGGCTCAATACTGAGGGGCACAACCTGCACCCGTGCGGGCGCGGGCGGCTGGGAATGCAACCAGCTGCCCTGCTGCGCCACGACCTGGAGTCCGAGACGTCCACCGATCTGATCCTGGTGGGCATCCGGCGAGAGCGCGTCGAGTCCACGCCCGATGAACGAGGCCGCGATGTCGGGCAGCTGCTGTGTGCCGAGTACCCGCGACTCGACACCGCCATCCGCGCGCACTTCCGCGTCGATCAGCTCGACCCGACCGGCTACGTGTTCCTGCCCGTGCACGCCTGGCAGCTCGAACAGGTCGTCCGCCCCCTACTCGCGGACGAGATCGCCGAGCGCACGGTGGTGCCCGTGCCCGCTGCCCGGCTGGCTGGCGTGCCGACATCCAGCGTGCGGACGTTGCTCACCGAGCGCTCACTCGCGGGCCGGCGCCTGCTTGTCAAGACCGCCCTCGACACGTTGATCGGCTCGACCCGACGGTCCATCTCGGCGCACACGACGAACAACGGTCCGGTGTACAGCCGGCTGCTCCAGCAGATCATCGACCGTGAGCCCGTTCTGACCGATCGGATCGTCCTGCTCAACGAGCTCGCTGGCGCCAGTTACCGGCCGCCTGCCCACGATCCGGACCCGGACCGCCGCTCCCGCGCGCTGTCCGCACTCGTTCGCAGCGACATCAGCACCTACCTTCGCCCCGACGAGCTGCCCGTGCCCGGCTGTGCGCTGCCCGCCGGCGCGCCGGTGACGGAGTCCACCCTGCTGGTCGAGCTCGTTACCCGCTATGCGGTGACGCGCGGCGAGACAGACCTCGGCATGGCCGGGCTGCGCTTTGCCGAGGAGTACGCCACGCTGCTCCTGCCCGTGACCGTGATCCTCATGACCAAGTACGGCATCGCGGTGGAGGCCCACCTGCAGAACTGCATCTTCACCTTCGTCGGCGCTGTGCCTACCCGGTTGGTGTTGCGGGACTGGGGTGGGATGCGGATCTACCCCCCACGGCTGCGCCGGCAGGGACTGCGGCTCGACCCCCGGCCGGGAACGGTCACGGTGACTGACGACGTCCACGTGATGCGGGCCAAGACGCTGTACACCGTGCTGTCGAACCACCTCGGCGAGGTCGTCGCCCACTTGGTCACTCGATGTGGCGTTAACCCGGGAGCGGCATGGCAGCGTGTCAGGGCGGTTCTGGAGGGACTCCTGGCCGGCTTGGACGCTGATCCGGCACTGCGCGAGGACGTCGCCGCCGACCGTGCCGCCCTCCTTGCCCCCACGTTGCCCATCAAGGCGTTCGCCCGGATGCGGCTGGATCCAGCCGGCGGTGACCAGTACGTCCAGGTGCGCAACCCGCTCCCGGAGGATGGTGCACACCCTTGCGCACCGTCCCTCGCGCTGGACACGAAGCACCGGTGACCGTTCGCGCGCAGCAGCCCGAGGGGCCTGCCTGGGAACGGGTGAGTGCGGCGCTGCGCGGGCAGATCTGCGGCGAGCAGCCGGTGTGTGCGTACGTCTACGACCTGGGCACGCTGATTGAGCAGGTTGAGGCGGTCCGCGTCGCGCTGCCCGAGCGTTGCGAGCTGTACTACGCGATCAAGGCCAATGGTCATCCCGCAGTGCTGAGCACGCTGGCGGCGGGTGTCGAGGGGTTCGAGGTGGCCTCGCTGGGCGAGATCGACAAGGCGCTCGCTGCGGGCGCGTCGCGGCTCGTGTTCAGCGGTCCGGCCAAAACCGACGCGCAGATCGCTGGCGCGCTGCAGGCTGGCCTGCACCTGCTCAACGTGGAGAGCATGCACGAGCTGCGCCGGGTGGGGCTGATCGGGGCCGAACTGGGTATCCGCGTGCCGGTCGCGCTGCGGATGAACCGGCACGCCAGTGGGTTACCGGGCGAGCTGCGCATGGCCGGAACCGCTACCCAGTTCGGTGTCGACGAAACCCTGCTGGCGGAGGCACTCGAACTGGTCCACGCACTTCCGGCGGTCGCGCTGCGCGGCTTTCACCTCCACGCGGCGTCGAACAACCTCGACGCGGACGCGCACGCGAGCTTCGTGACCGACAGCGTGGCGTGGTGCACGCAGCAGGCGGCCCGACACCGCATCAACCTGGACGTCATCGACGTCGGCGGCGGCATCGGGGTGGCCTATACCGGCGGTGACGGATTCGATCTGCCGAGGTTCGCCGACGGGCTCGGCGCCGCGGTGAAACGATTGCCCCCCGGCGTACGGTTGCTCTTCGAGCTGGGTCGGTTCCTGGTGGCCACGGCTGGCTGGTACGCCGCCGAGGTCCTCGACCTCAAGTGCACCCACAGCCGCTATTTCGCGGTGCTCCGTGGCGGGACCCATCACTTCCGGCTGCCGGCGGCCTGGGGATACAGCCACCCGTTCACGGTGTTGCCGGTCGAGGAGTGGCGCTACCCGTTTGTCCGGCCGCACGTGCGGGAGGTGTGTGTGGACGTGGTCGGCGAGTTGTGCACCCCCCGGGATGTGCTTGCCAGACAGGTCTGGGTTGAGCGGCTCCGCGTCGGTGACATCGTGGTGTTTCCGCTGGCTGGAGCGTACGGCTGGGAAATCTCCCACCGCGACTTCCTCAGCCATCCCCACCCCGCCCAGCTCATCCTCAACTCACCGTGATGGCAGCCCCCGAGGCAGCCCACAAGGAAGAAGTGTGAACGGGCCCGGTAACCTAACCGCCCATCACCGGCGCGGCGTAGCCCGCCGCGACCGGTCGGCTGCCATCGGTGAGGAGGGTACGTGTCGGCAGGCCAGATTGCCGCCCTGATTGCCGCTGGTGCGTTCGTTGTGTTAGTTGGTTTGCTCGCCGTGCCACTGATCAAGTTGGGCCGCGCCCTGGATGAGGCGACGCTGGCGATCCGCAAGGCCAGCGAGGAGGCCGATCCGCTGTTCAGTGGCGCGAACACGACCGTCACACAGGTCAACGCCCAGTTGCAACGGCTGGACGGGATCACCGCTAACGCCCAAGCGGTGACCGGCAACGTATCGGCACTGACCTCATTGTTCACCGCGACCCTGGGCGGGCCGTTGGTGCGGCTTGCGGCGCTATCCTATGGGGTGAGCAAAGCGATGCGCCGCCGCAAGAGCAGCAGGGACGAGGCATCCGGGCGTCGGTCACGGGGGCGGCGGCGGAACGGGGGCAAGCGGTGAAGCGGATGCTCTGGTTCAGTCTGGGCATTGCCGCCGGGGTCGCGGCCAGCCGCAAGGCTCGCGGTGCCGCCCACCGGATGACTCCTGCCGGTGCGGCTGAGAACGTCGGCGACGCGATCCGAGAACTCGCTGCAGCGGTGGGCTCCTTTGGTGCCGAAGTCCGGGCCGGGATGGTCGAGCGGGAGGCCGAACTGCGCGCCACCGTTGCCCAGCGTACGGGTATGGATCTCGCACCGAGGCAGGCCGGCGCCCGAGCGCGAGCAGTCTCCGCGCGGGCCTAGGCTCCGCCCCGCGGTCGTCAACTATCCGCTTTTTGAGGAAGACCCGTGCAGACCCACGAGATCCGCCAGCGGTTCCTGGACCATTTCAAACGCTCCGGGCACACCGTGGTGCCCAGCGCCTCGCTGCTGGTTGATGACCCGAACCTGCTGTTCGTCAATGCCGGCATGGTGCCCTTCAAGCCGTACTTTCTCGGCCAGGCGACACCGCCCTACAGCCGGGCAACCTCAATCCAGAAGTGTGTGCGCACCCCAGATATCGATGAGGTCGGAAAGACCACCAGGCACAACACTTTCTTCCAGATGGCTGGCAACTTCTCCTTTGGGGACTACTTCAAGCAGGGGGCCATCGAGCACGCCTGGCAGCTGGTGACCGGTTCGCGAGACTCCGGCGGCTACGGATTCGATCCGGACCGCATCTGGGTCACCGTGTACATCGAGGACGACGAAGCCGAGCAACTCTGGCGCACGATCGCCGGGATACCCGCCGAGCGCATCCAGCGCCGCGGTATGGACGACAACTTCTGGTCCATGCCCGTGCCTGGACCGTGCGGGCCCAGCTCGGAGATCTACTGTGACCGTGGCCCGGATTTCGGCCCGCCTGGGGGCCCGATCGTCGATGAGGATCGCTTCCTGGAGATCTGGAACCTCGTCTTCATGCAGGACGAGCGCGGTGAGTCCACCGGGCCGGGCAAGAGTGACTTCCCGATTCTCGGGCCGCTGCCCGCGAAGAACATCGATACCGGGATGGGCGTCGAGCGGGTGGCGCTGCTGCTGCAGGACGTGCCCAACGTGTACGAGACCGACCTGCTGCGGCCGGTGATCACCCGGGTCGAGGAGATCTCCGGCCGGCGCTACGGCGCGGACTCTGCCGATGACGTGCGCTTTCGGGTGATCGCGGACCACGCCCGTACCGGCGTCATGCTCATCGGCGACGGGGTGAGCCCCGGCAATGAGGCCCGCGGCTACGTCCTGCGCCGGTTGCTGCGCCGCACCGTGCGCTCCGCGCGCCTGCTCGGCGTGACCGAACCGGTGCTCGGCGACATCACCGCGGTGGTGCGCGACACGATGGGCCCGTCGTATCCGGAGATTGACACGGACTACCCACGGATCGAGGCGGTTGCCCGCGCCGAGGAGGAGGCGTTCCTGGCGACGCTGTCCGCCGGATCGCGAATCTTCGACCTGGCGGTGGCGCACACCCGCCAGGCCGGCGGCTCGCGGCTCGCCGGGGACCAGGTCTTCCAGCTGCACGACACCTACGGGTTCCCCATCGACCTCACCGTGGAGATGGCGGCTGAGGCCGGCCTGTCCGTCGACGAAGCCGGCTTCCGCACGCTGATGGCGCAGCAGCGAGCGCGGGCCAAGGCCGACGCCGCGGCCCGCCGCGCTGGGCACGGGGATCTCAGCGAGTACCGCACTGTGCTCGACGCGCACGGCCGCACGGACTTCCTGGGCTACACCGATCTCACCGCCGAGGCCCGGGTGATCGGTCTTCTCGTCGACGGCGTCGGAGTCCCCGTGGCCGGTGCGGGCCTTGCGGTGGAGGTGGTGCTCGACCGCACTCCGTTCTACGCCGAGGGTGGTGGCCAGCAGTCCGACTCCGGCACCCTGGTCGGTGATGGGTTCGCCGTCGAGGTGGCTGACGTGCAGTCCCCGGTGGAGGGCTTGCCGGTGCACCGGGGCATGGTCATCTCCGGCGAGGTCGCGCTCGATGCCCCGGTTTTCGCGCAGGTGGACGTCACCCGCAGGCGCGCGGTGGCCCGGGCGCATTCCGCGACGCATCTGGTGCACTCCGGAATCCGTCGGGCACTGGGCAGCAGCGCCGCGCAGGCCGGCTCACTCAATGCCCCGGGTCGGCTGCGATTCGACTTCACCTCGCCGGGTGGTGCGGTGCCGCCCAGCGTGCTGACCGACGTGGAGGACGAGGTCAACGAGGTGCTGCTGCGCTCGCTCCCGGTCACGGCCGAGATGATGCCGATACAGGCCGCCCGCCGCGAGGGCGCGATCGCGATGTTCGGCGAGCGCTACGGTGACGCGGTGCGGGTCGTCACCATCGGTGACTACTCCAAGGAGCTCTGCGGTGGTACCCACGTGCCCAACTCGGCCGACATCGGCCTGATCAAGCTGCTGTCCGAGGCGTCCATCGGTTCCGGGGTACGCCGGGTGGAAGCGCTGGTCGGCCTCGACGCGTTCCGCTTCCTGGCCCGCGAGCATGTGCTGGTGGCGCAGCTCGCTGAGCAGTTCAAGGCCCGGCCCGAGGAGCTGGGGGATCGCATCGGCGCGGTGACCGAGCGGCTCCGCGTGGCCGAGCGGGAGCTGGAGCGGCTGCGCGCCACCGCGGTGTTGTCCTCGGCGGGCACCCTGGCCGAGGGCGCCGAGCAGGTCGGCGCAACCGCGCTGGTGGCGGCCGAGACGAGCGAAGGGGTCAGCGGTGCGGACCTGCGAGCACTGGCCACTGAGGTCCGGGGCCGGCTTGGCGAACGGCCTGGGGTGGTAGCGCTGTTCAGCGCCGACCACGCGGCGCGCAAGGTCTCCTTTGTGGTGGCCACCACCGCCGCCGCGCGGCAGCGCGGGTTGGCCGCGGGCGCGCTGGTGCCGGTGTTCGGGCCTGCGGTGGGTGGCCGTGGTGGTGGCAAGCCGGACCTGGCCCAGGGCGGCGGTACCGAGCCGGGTGGGATCCCGGCCGCGGTGGCAGCCCTGCGGACCGAGCTTGCGGGGCGCAACGGCGCGTGACTCTGCCTGATTCGGGGCCTGATGTGGGGCCTGATCCCGGACCCGGCCGCCGCCTCGGGGTGGACTTCGGCGAGGTGCGGGTCGGGGTGGCGCTCTCTGATCCCTCCGGGGTACTCGCGACCCCTCTGGTCACCCTGAATCGCGACCGGTCCGGCGGCCCAGAATCAGGCACGGACCTCGACGCGCTGGTGGCGTTGGTGGCCGAGCACGAGGTGGTCGAGGTGGTGGTCGGGCTCCCGCGCACCCTGGCCGGCCGGCACGGTCCCGCAGCGCAGGCGGCCACGGACTACGCCCGCACCCTGGCCGAGCGGCTCGGTGCCGGTGTTCCGGTCCGGCTGATCGACGAACGCCTCACCACCGTCTCGGCCGCCCGGGTGCTCGCCGAGCGTGGTGTTCGCGGCCGCAAGCAGCGGGCGGTGGTCGACCAGGCCGCCGCGGTGGAGATCCTGCAAGGCTGGCTTGAGGTGCGACGGGCGGCGAGATGACCGCCGACGTCCGTGGTCCCGGGGAGGCGGCGTGATGACCGACGACCTCGGGTTGTTCAGGGACACTACCGAGGGAGTGGAGCGTTCTCGTCCGCGGCGGCTGACCGACAGCCGGCGGGCCCGGCGGCAAGCCCGGGAGCGGCGCCGTCGACGTGTCGTGCTCGGCACAGCACTGGTTGTGCTCCTGCTGGCGGTCGGCGGTGCCCTCTTCGGGGTGCGCGAGCTCCAGGCGTTGCGGCAGGTCCCTGACTTCGTCGGAGCCGGTGGCGTGCAGACCGTCGTGCAGGTTGAGGACGGCCAGAGCCTCACCGCGATCGGAGTCACCCTGGTACGACGCAATGTGGTCGCCAGCGTCCGGGCGTTCACCCGCGCCGCCGAGGCCGACCCTCGGGTCCAAGCCGTGCAGCCCGGCTACTACCAGTTGCGGGAGCGAATGTCCGGCTCAGCCGCGGTGGCGAGGCTGCAAGAACCGTCGGCTCGGGTGGGACACTTCGAGATTCGCGGCGGCGGGCAACTTGACAACGTCGAGGAGCCCGATGGGAAGACCGTGCCAGGACTGCTCACCGAGATCTCCCGAGCCAGCTGCGCGATGATCGGGGAGGCGAGCACGTGCGTGAGCCCCGCAGACCTCCGCACTGCGATGGAACAGACCGATCTCAAGGCGCTCGCGGTACCCAGCTGGGCGCTCGATCCGATGTCGCGCGTCGAGCCTCGTCGACGCCTGGAAGGTCTGCTGGTCCCGGGGAACTACGATGTGCGCCCCGGCAGCTCGGCGGTGGAGCTGTTGCGGCAGGTCATCAGCACGTCCGTGGCTCGGCTATTGGCGGGTGGCTTCCCCGCGTCCGCCGCGGGCACCGCTCACAGCGCTTACGAGGTGTTGGTGATCGCTTCGGTGATCGAGCGGGAGGCGATCACCCGGGACTTCCGCCGGGTCTCCCGGGTCATCAACAACCGGCTTGCCGCCGGGATGCCCCTGCAGATGGACTCCACCATCAACTATCCGCTGGACCGGCAGGAGGTGAGCACGTCCGATGCTGACCGTGCCCGGCCCGGCGCGTACAACACCTACCTCAACGTCGGGCTGCCGGCGTCGCCGATCGGGTCGCCGAGCGCGGCGGCCATCGCCGCTGCGCTGAACCCGGAGCCGGGAACCTGGCGGTACTTCGTGAAATGTCAGAAAGACGGCGCGTCGTGCTTCTCGGTGACGCGAGAGGAGCACGACGCGGCGGTTCGCGATGCGGCTGCTCGGGGTGTTTTCTAGCCGGTCCGCGTTCGCTGAGAGGCTGTCCACACTCACCCCGCGATCCACAGCCGGCGTCCGGACTGGCCCGTCTGTCACCGTGCGCCGGGCACGCTGGTGGGCGTGAGCACTGTGTGGGTGGCCGTGATGGGAGCTGTTGCAGGCGCCGGGGGAGCGATGCTGCTGCGCCGGATTCCCCGGGGGGTGCGGGTGCCGGTGCCGGTCTGCGCCGTGGTGGTGGCCGCGTTGTGGGCAGTGGTCGGTGAGCGAGCTATCGGGGGCTTGCCGGTGTGGTGGTGGCCGGTTCCGCTGGTGCTGGGCTGGGCCGGCGTGCTGTTGAGTGGTGCCGACCTGATTGCCCGGCGGCTGCCAGACGCGCTGACCCTGCCGGCCTATCCGGTGGTCGCCCTCCTGCTGGGAGCCGCTGCTCTCGGCGCTGGGGACACCGGGCCACTGGCTCGTGCCGCTGCCGGTGCGGTGCTGTGGGCCGGCGGATACGCCGCAGTGCGTCTGGTCGCACCGGGCGCCCTGGGCGGCGGCGACGTCAAGCTTGCCGGCAGTCTGGGCGCGCTCACCGCCGCGACGTCCTGGTCGGGGCTGTTGCTGGTGGTACTGGCGGCCAGCGTGGTGACCGCCGCCGCTGCCGCGCTGGCACGGATGCTTGGCTACCGCGACGTGCCCCATGGCCCGGCGATGCTCGCGGCGGCCTGGCTGGTGGTGCTACACCCACCCGTGTGATCAGCCGATGCGGTGCGAGTGATCATCGCAGCCGGTGGCCTGGGAATGATCGGGCCGGGTGGGTGGTTGTATGGGATGTCCGGGCCGGGTGGACTGTGTCCCCGGGTCCACATCACTCTGCCGCCGCGGATGATCGTTCGGCTGAAGCCGCGGTGTGCCTTTCGCCGAGAGGCGACCAGCACGCTCGGTCCGGACCCTCCTCACCCCGGTAAACGTAAGGATGGCAAGCCATGAAGGGTGATCGCACCGAGATCGTCATCGACGCCGGCGGCACCACCCGGACCTACGAGATCGAGGCCACCCGCAATGGTCGGCGGGTGGAGATCACCCACGGTCGCGGCATCATCGAGGTCACCGAGGTCACCCGTGGCGGCACGCCGGTGCGCACCGCTCGGTTCATGGCCTCCCGGGTCCTTGCTCTGGTCGAGCATCCCGCTGCCCGACGAGCGACGCGAGAGGACAAGCCAGCCGCCCCGGTCGTTCCCCCACCTCGATCAGCTGGCAGCTCAACCGTCCTGCAGCCCGCCAAGGCGGTGTGACAGTCAGTTGCTCAACATCACCTAATGTCCCCGTGTTGGTACAGTGCGGGGCAAGTCAACTCGGCGGTAGTACGGCGGGAGTGCCATGTGAATCTTGAGCTGGCTGACTTGTTCTTTGGTCGTGACGATGCCGAGTTGGACATCGCCGAGGGTGGGCTCTTGCTGGCTGGTTTCCTTCCCACACCCGCTTACGAGGCCGCTCGGAAGGCCAGGAAACATCTGATCATTGGACGAAAGGATCTGGGAAAAGCGCTATCTGCCGGACCCTCGCCGCCCAGGACGAGTTCGAGCTCGTCACTGCGTTGGTGACCCCCGACGCGTTGTCGGCCGACGAGATCAGACGATTCGAGCTACAAGGTGTCGAATCAGGTATGGCCAAGAGGATGATCTGGAGATACGTTCTCGCTGTCCAGATCGCCAAGCATCTGGTGGCGCATGCCAAAGCCGCTCACCGGAAGACGCCTTCAGTTGTGAACAAATTGCACACCTTCCTCGTTGACAACGGCGAACTGGATGTCTCTAGGTCAAAGATCTACGAGAGCATTAAGAAGCTCAAGGCATCACTGAAGCTGCAGGCCTTCGGCGTCGCCGTGGAGGTGGGGAGCCCGTCAGAAGGCACTCATGCCGATTGCCAGCTTGAAGTGATCGAGCGGCACATCGAGCTGGCCATCAAAGAGCTGGCCTGTCCCGTGAATCACCCCGACTGCTACTCCTCGTGGATCAACTGGAAGATGTGTGGTCCGAGGAGAGCGAGTCCGACAGCCTCGTGATCGGCCTGCTCAAGGCAGCGCGGGCCGCGGGCAGCCGTTTCCAAGAGTCTCATGCGTGGTGTTCCTGCGCAGCGATATCTACGAACTGCTCAGATTCGCCGACAAGGACAAATATCACGGTGACGAGATGCGAGTAGACTGGTCAGCTGAGCGTCTGCGCGAACTGGTGCTGGCAAGGGCTTGCGCGTCCCTCGGTGTGAAGATCAGCGAGGACCGGCTGTGGGGCGAAATCTTTCCCGGCGAAGTCTCGGGGGTCCCAGCTTGGGAGTATGTCGTCGCGCACACGCTCATGCGTCCGCGCGACATCATCCATCTATGCAATCTTTGCCGGGACACAGCTGAGTACAACGGTCATGCGATAATCACCGAGGCGGACGTAGTCGAAGCCGTCCGGCTGTATTCCCAATGGAAGCTCGAGGACCTGCCAAACGAGTACCTGGCGAACTACCCCTTCCTCGATGGCTTGCTCTTTGTCTTCAAAGACCACGGCTACATTGTGACCCGCGCGGCCCTGAACCGACGGCTATCGGAGGCCCTTGAAGTACTGGCCGGACGATTTCCGGAACGAACCGAGGCGCTGACGACCGACAACGTGCTGGACGTGCTCTACGACATCGGATTCCTCGGCGTGCGCCACAACGACCATATCGTCTACGCCTCCCACCACGGTGGCCGCATCGAACTCACCGATACAGAGTTCCACATCCACCCGGCATTCCGGCCGGCGCTCCGAGCTACCTGCGCCGCGATCACCCAAGGCTTCGAACCCGGACAGGTCCGCAGCCTCGTCCGCAGCAGACTCGCCGCAGCACGAGGCGGCGGGCTTCTGCGTGGGTCAGCCGAACATCAGCTGCTGCTCCGCGCGCAACGTGGCGTCAACCGTCTACTCTCCGAACTCGAAGACGAGTACCTCCCACGCGAGGTCCGCCAGGAGGTGGCCACAAACCTCTTGAGCGTCCGACGTCACCTCCAGGATCTGCGCTCCACCACCTCACCGGACGAGGTAATCCTGCAAATCGACCACATACAGACATTCCTGATCGAGCTGGGCGCCAGGCTTGAGAACGACGGGTTCGCTGAAAACCACCAGACCCGATACTTCATCCGCTCAATCGACGACCTTGGCCGCCAACTGCGGCATCAGGTCCGCGGCGGCATCTACCAAGGGTCCGGGGGAGAGGGCTCAGGTTCGGACTAACTGGTCAGATCCCGGTGCTCGGCGTGGCGGCTTGATCTTGTTCTCTGGGGTGTTGACGATCTCGCAGTGCCCGAGACGCGATGGGCACGGGGTGTCGGTAGCAACGGACCCGTCAGCACCGCTACGGCGTCCAGTTTGCTGAACACACCCATGACAGCGTGGTCAACGGGGGCGGAATGGGTTGTCGGTGTAGGCGGCCCACTGGTTGGTCTCGCCGCGCCGATACCGTTCGGCTTGCCAGGCGTCCCAGGCCCGCTCTAGCTGCGGGGTCGAGGAGGTGGGCAATCCCATGTGGGTGCAGAAGGCCCGGAAGTCCAGGTCCGGCTCGGCCAGCCTTCGGCGGTGCTCTGCGCGCCGGTCGGGCGGCCGCGGTGTCCAGCTCCTCCACCCGCCGGGCACGGGCCAGCTCGTCCACATCGGCGGCGATGCGGTCGATCACCGCGCGCACCCGCGCGAGGTCAACGGCCACGTTGGCCGGGTCCGGCCAGTCGGCGGCGGGGCGCAACAGGACTCCCGGTCCAGCGCCATGCAGTGCTCACCTGCCAGCGGCTTGGCGCGAGTCTGCCGGATGGCAACCCGCTAGTCCCTCGCCAGCCCGTAGTTGTCCGGCTGCGCCAGCGTGAGCATCCATCCGCCAGCAGCGCGTCGAGCAGCAGCTCCAGGAGCAGGAACCAGGGCAGTGGCTGGCCTCCCATGGCATGCAGGTGCTGGGCTCCGCAGGTAACGCCCGGCCCGATCTCAGCGATTACCTTGTGTAATCTTGGCCGGGAACTAATGACTTCTTGCAGTTGACTACTCGCGCGAAGGACCACTACCCGGTCGCGAAATCCTCATCCCCGGAGGGCACTACGGTTACTTACAGTAATTCTCCCACAGAGCCGGGCGACTGGCAAGATCATGGAGGAGCATCACAGCCTCCGGAGTTCGGCTCGCCGATATCGCCCCACCCGGAGCCGATGTTGGTCACGATCGGCGACATCGGCGTGACGCCCTCCACGGTGGTGACTCCGAGCGGGACTCGGCCAGTGAACAAGGTCCAGTGGATGTTCACTGATATGTCGCGAACGACCGAAGCAATCCCGACGTGGGCCATCGTCTGCACCGTGATCTTCTTTCTCTTTTGCCTGCTCGGGCTGCTCTTCCTACTGGTAAAAGAGAGTCGAACCGAAGGCCATGTGCAGGTCGTCGTGCAGGGGTCGGGATTCGTGCACACCACACAGCTGCCTGTCTCCTCAATTGCGCAGGTGGCGGACTACAACGCACGGGTCAACTACGCCCGGTCGGTCAGCGCCGCCGCCTCGGGGTCAACCCACTGACATGCGAACGCGACTGGGAAGATCCTTCGTCCAGCGTGATGAGCTTGCCATGACCACATACGTCGTCGTCGCGTGGTGGGCGGGTCGGCGAGATCTGCCGGTGCTCTGCCCCTACCGACGCCTCACCGGCTGGCGCTGCCCAGCATGCGGGCTGACGCGATCGATTGCCTGCGTACTCCGCGGTGAGCTGCGGCGTGCGGTGGCCGAGCATCCGCTAGGCCCAATGGTGGTGGCCGGGGTCGCCGCGATCTTCATCAGACGTTTCTGGCTGCGTAGTCCTGCCGAGGGACTGTTTGCCCACACGTCTGACGGGGGGCGCTGACTCACTGGTCGCCTGGAGCCGGTAAGAGCGTCTGCCGCTGTTCAGGATGGCGGGAATAACCATGAGAAATCTTGAAGGAGATCACGTGAGCTACAAACCGGATTGGAACGCGCCGCAGCAGGGGGAGCAGCCACATCAAAACCACCAGAATCTGGGCCCCTCAGCGGCTCTGTCCCCGCCGCAGGGCGATCAGTGGAGTGCGTCGGGGCCTCAGTACCAGGAATACCGAGGGCCAGCTGGCGGTGGCGCGCCCTCGCAGGCAGGGGGCCTCGCTCCCAACATCGCCGCCATGCTGTCCTACCTGCTGTTCGGGTGGATCGGCGGCCTGATCATGTATCTCACCCAGAAAGACCGGGAGGTGCGCTTCCACGCAGCGCAGTCGATCCTCACCTTCGGCGGATTGGCCATCCTTACGGTGTTTTTCAACATCGTCAACGCCATCGCCGGATCCGTCTTGCTGGCACTGCTCAGCTTGCTAATCAGCTTGTTGTCGTTTGGCCTGTGGATCTTCCTCAGCATCCAAGGCTATCAGCTCAAGCACACGAAGCTTCCCGTCGTCGGTGACCTCGCTGAGCAGTGGGCGGTGAAGAAGTAGTCGGGCTCGGGCAACAACGGACCGGGAACGTACGTTTAGCCTGTTAGCCCAGGTCGGCAGGGATGTGACGCGTGGGTATGCAGGGGGCTTGGCGTACGTTCCTGGATGCAGCAAGCGCCGCCGATTGCATGGATGCGAACTCGCGATGGTATGCGTATCGGTGTTGTCGAGGCTGGAAATTTGTTGGCTGACCAGGAACGTTGAGGTCCGGTGGGGCCGGTGACGGTAGCGGTCGGCGGTGCTTGATCGCCAGTTGGTGTCACTCGTCTGGCTGGATGGCCTGCGGATTGTCCGCCGGATCGCATCTGATGCGGTTTTTTCGCGTTGTCTGCGAGTGGCAGAAGGTGGTGAATCGGGGTACAGCAAGATAAGCCAAAACACGCCATGAGTGCAGCCATGCCGAACGTTTACGCTGGTGAGAGCCTTGGAATATCCATTGTGGTCTGCACGGTGATCGGCCACGAATAAGTCAGGTCGTGCTGGTTACGCCGCGTCGTCAGTGCGTGCCACAGCAACAACCTAACAGCACAGGCCGGCGGCTTTGCTGAGCTCCCGGCGCGTTCACCGCGGCGTAGGGACGTGGCCCATCTCGGCATCGAGGAGATGGGGAGCACGGCAGGTCCCCTCGGTGATCCGCGTGTGCGCCGCAAGGCCGACGGCGTCGTTGCACCCCAGCGCGCTCAGGGCAGCGGATGCGTCCACGACATGAGCGCATTGATAGCGCTAGCTGAGCGCGGTGAAGCAGTGTAGCACCTCAGTTCTAGGTGCTACACTTTGGATGTGCCCACCACCCGACGTCGTCACATGATCACTGAGTCTGAGCAAGTCGCTCAAGCTCTGGAAGACGCCGCTCAACGCTGGCCCGGCGACCGGGGTAACCGGTCCAAGCTCCTGCTGCGCTTGCTGGAGGAAGGGCATCGGGCAGTGCTCGACCAGCGCGCCCACGGCGTAGCCTGCCAGCGCGACGCGGTGGCCCGGACCAGCGGTTCGCTGACCGGCGCCTTCGGCAGAAACTACCTGGCCGCACTGCGGGAGGACTGGCCGGCATGATTGTGCTGGACGCCAGTGTGCTCATCGCCCATTGTGATGCCACCGACTCCCACCACGACCGCGCTGGAGAGCTGTTGCTGCTGGCCGCCGACCAGGATCGGCCCCTGGGTGCTAGCCCGATCACCCTGGCTGAGGTGTTGGTTGGCCCGGCTCGTGCCGGCCGGATAGGCCAGGCCGCCGTCGTCCTAGATCAGCTACGGGTGTGCCCGGTGACCTTGCCGCAGGATGCTCCGTTCCGCCTTGCCGCACTTCGGGCCGCGACCACTCTGAAGATGCCGGACTGCTGCGTTCTGCTGGCAGCTGATCAGGTCGCCGACGCGATAGCTACCTTTGACGACCGTCTCGCCGAGGCGGCCCGCGAGCACGGCCTCGCCGTGTGGGGCCGTTGAGCCCGAGGAGGAACGGACATGCTGCTGTCCCCGCATGAGCAGGAGAAGCTTCTCGTCCATGTGGCTGGCCAGCTGGCCAGGGAGCGCCGAGCGAGGGGATTGCGGCTGAACTGCCCCGAGGCCGTCGCGCTGATCACCTCGTGGGTGCTGGAGAGAGCGCGGGACGGGCGCAGCGTCGCCGATCTGATGGCGGGGGGACAGCGGTTACTGAGCCGGGAGGACGTCATGGACGGCGTGCCGACCGCGCGATCGCCACCGGGATGCGGTTGGCGGTGCCGGCTGGCACGTCGGTGCGCTTCGAACCCGGCATCGAACGGGTGGTGCGGATCGTGCCACTGGGTGGCAGCCGCACCGTGCCCGGCCTGCGCCTGGACGCCCCGGATCCCAGTGAGGTGCCGGATCACGGTGGGGCGGCCTACAGCACCGCCAGTGCAGGCACGTGGACGGTCGAGCGCAGCCGCTACGCCACGCTGTACGGCCCCACCGAGGGCGACCGGGTGCGGCTGGCCGATACCGACCTGCTGGTACAGGTCACCGAGGACCGTTGCCGCGGGCCGCACGGCGGGGACGAGGCGGTCTTCGGCGGGGGCAAGGTGATCCGGGAGTCGATGGGCCAGGCTCGGACCTCCCGGGCCGACGGCGCGCCGGACCTGGTGATCACCGGTGCGATCGTGCTGGATCACTGGGGAGTGGTCAAGGCTGACGTCGGGGTGCGAGACGGCCGGATCGTCGGCCTGGGCAAGGCCGGGAACCCGGACATCATGGACGGGGTGCATTCCGCGCTGGTCGTCGGCCCGGGCACCGAGGTGATCGCCGGCAACGGGATGATCTTGACCGCCGGTGCGGTGGACAGCCATGTGCACCTGATCAGCCCGCAGCAGGTGCCCGAGGCGTTGGGGTCAGGCGTCACCACCGTGATCGGCGGCGGTACCGGCCCAGCGGAGGGCACCAAGGCGACCACGGTGACGCCGGGTGCCTGGTACCTGGCCCGGATGCTGGAGTCCCTGGACGAGCTACCAGTGAACGTCGCGCTGCTGGGTAAGGGCAACACCGTGGGCGAGCCGGCGCTGTATGAGCAGGTTGCCGCCGGCGCCAGCGGTTTCAAGCTGCACGAGGACTGGGGGTCCACCCCGGCGGCGATCGACGCCTGCCTGCGAGTCGCCGACGACACCGGTGTGCAGGTGGCGATCCACACCGACACCCTCAACGAGGCGGGTTACGTCGCCGACACGCTGGCCGCGATCGGCGGGCGAACCATCCACGCGTACCACACCGAGGGAGCCGGCGGCGGCCACGCGCCGGACATCATCACCGTCGCCGGCGCCCCGCACGTGCTGCCCAGCTCGACCAATCCGACCCGGCCGCACACCGTGAACACCGTCGAGGAGCACCTCGACATGCTCATGGTCTGCCACCACCTCAACCCCACCGTGCCGGAGGATCTCGCGTTCGCGGAGAGCCGGATCCGGCCGTCCACCATCGCGGCCGAGGACCTGCATCCCGACCCCGCAGCCGGTGCTGCCGCGGCCGATGTTCGGGGCTGCCGCGGTGAGCGCGGCCGCCACATCGGTGCACTTCGTGGCTCCTGTCGCCGTTCAGGGTGGCCTCGCCGACCAGCTGGC
Organism: uncultured Actinomycetota bacterium; assembly: GCA_963822695.1. GTDB lineage: Bacteria > Actinomycetota > Actinomycetes > Mycobacteriales > Pseudonocardiaceae. Next base: position 100,532 of record CAWGJH010000013.1, on the reverse strand, counting down.
GGTGCGGCGCCGGCTGGTGGCGGTGCGTGACACCCGGGCACTGCGCAAGGCCGATATGCCACTGAATGGTGCGCTGCCGCGCATCGAGGTGGACCCTGAGACGTTCACCGTCCGGATTGACGGCGAGGTGGTCGAACCGCACCCCGCGGCGGAGCTCCCGATGGCGCAGCGTTACTTCCTGTTCTGATGACTGTCCTGGCCTCGCTGTTGCTGGCCGATTCGCGGGTGCCCACCGGCGGGCACGCGCACTCCGGTGGGGTGGAGGCGGCCGTCGAACGTGGTCTGCTGCGTGATGAAGCCGACCTTGCGCTGTTCCTGGCTGGCCGGCTGCGCGGGAGCGGTCCGGTGGTCGCCGCGGTCGCTGCGGCCGGTTGCCTGCTGGCAGCGGGCAACGCGCCGGTGGACTGGGGTCGGTGGGATGGCGCGGTCAGTGCCCGCCTCCCGTCGGCCGCCACCCGGGAGGCGTCCCGGGCGCAGGGCACGGCGCTGCTGCGCACCGCCCGCCGGGTCTGGCCCTCCGCTGCGCTGGAGGCGCTGTGTCTCTCCGGACGCCCGCACCACCCGCTGGTGCTCGTCGCCGTGGTAGCCGTCACCGGCGACGGTGCCGACGCGGCGGGGTTGCTCGCGCTGCACCACCTGCTCGGCGGGGCGTGCGCTGCCGCGGTACGGCTGCTGGGGTTGGACCCGATCGCGGTCGCCGCTGTGCAGGCGCGCGCGAGCCGTCCCGCTGAGCAGGCCGCGCTGGCTGCGGCCCGGGTGGCGCGCGAGGCCGTCGCCGAGCAGGATCCCCGGCTGCTGCCCAGCTCCGGCACCCCGCTGCCGGAGGTACTGGCCGAGCTGCACGCCCGCACGGAGGTGACGCTCTTTGCTTCGTAAGGATCGGGCGCTGCAGGATCGGGCGCTGCGAATCGGCATCGGGGGGCCGGTCGGCAGCGGCAAGACAGCCCTGGTCGCGGCGCTGTGCCGGACGCTGCGCGACGAGCTGTCGCTGGTGGTGGTGACCAACGATATCTACACCACCGAAGACGCCGATTTCCTGCGCACCAACGGGGTGCTGCCCGATGAGCGGATCCGGGCGGTGCGCACCGGCTGTTGCCCGCATACCGCGATCCGCGACGACATCACCGCCAACCTGGACGCGGTGGAGGAGCTCACCGCGCGCCACGGTCCGGATCTGGTGCTGGTGGAGAGCGGCGGGGACAACCTCACCGCCACGTTCAGCTATGGCTTGGTCGACGCGCAGATCTTCGTCCTCAATGTGGCTGGTGGCGACAAGGTGCCGCGCAAAGGCGGACCCGGGGTCACCCGCTCCGACCTGCTGGTGATCAACAAGATCGATCTGGCCCCGCTGGTCGGCGCGGACCTGGACGTGATGCGTCGGGATGCCCTGGCGCTGCGTGGCGCGGCGCCCACCATGCTGATCTCGTTGCGTGAGCAGCCCGACGCCGGACCGGTCGTGGACTGGGTGCGCAGCCAGCTGCGGTCAGCGGCCCGTCAGTGAGAGCGTGCGCCGAGCTCACCATCGAACCCGGCCCTGAGGCTGCCCGCCTGCGGTGGCGTTGCGCCCCTCCGGTCGTGGTGCGCCCCACCGGTCCCAACCGGGTGCACCTGGTGCAGGCCGCCGGTGGTCCGCTGGGCGGCGACGAACTGGCGTTGGATGTCCACCTCGGCGCTGGCTCATCTCTGCAACTGCGCTCGGCGGCGGCCACGGTGGTCCAACCGGGTCGCCCTGCGGTGGCGGTGCAGTGGACCGTGGTCGCGACGCTTGCGGCGGGTGCCGTGCTGGACTGGCGCCCGGAGCCGACCGTCGTCTGCGACGGCGCGGAGCTGCACAGCAGCATGACTGTCGCCCTGCAGCGCGGGTCTCGGGCCATGCTGCGCGAGGTGGTGGTGCTCGGGCGTGCTGGTCAGTGCGGCGGGCGCTGTCACGGTGCGTTGACCGTCGAGTACGACGGTGTCCCGCTCCTGGCGCACACCCTGCTGCTGGACGGCGCCGATCCGGTGCTCGCCGGTCCAGCAGGCACCGGTGGGGCGCGCGTTGTCGGGATGCTGACAGTCGTGGGAGCGGGAACCGGAGGGTCCCCGCAGGACACCGGTGAGCAGCCGGGACTGCGCTGGGCATGCTCAGCGCTGGACGGCCCCTGCTGGCTGCTGCTCGCCCTCGGCGACCGGGTCACCGACGTCACCCGGCTCCTCGACCAGCTCGCGCAGGATTGGTCGGAATTTGGGTCGACACTGGGCTAGGCTTGACCCATGTCTGGAACCACCCTGTCACTCAGCGACGCAAAGGCTCGCCTGTCTGAGCTTGGTCGGCGGGTGAGCGAGCAGCATGAGCGGATCACTGTCACGCGTAACGGCGAGGCGCAGTTCGTGCTGGTATCGATCGATGACCTCGAGGGGCTTGAAATCACCCTGGAGGTGCTCAGCGACGAAGGGGCGGTCGGACGGATTGCCGAAAGTCTTGCCAGCCTCGAAGCCGGTGATCCCGGCGCGACCGTCGCGCAGCTGCGCGCTGACCTTGCTCGTCGCCGCGCGGGTGCGTGAGCGGGCACTCAGCCGGGCGGTTCGACGTTCGGGTCCAGCCTGCGGCGCGGCGTGCCTTGGCCGAACGGTTGCCGGAGGCAGTAGCGGCGGCCGTACTGGAATTCCTCGACGGCCCGCTGGCCGAGAACCCGCTCCGGGCGGGCAAGCCATTGGTCGGACCTCTTGCAGGGTGCCTGGGCGCACGGCGGGGCACCTACCGCGTGATCTATCGCGTCGATCTCGACCGCCGCACTGTCCAGGTCCTTGACATTGACCACCGCTCCACACATCCGCGACGCTGACCGCCCACGGAGCCGGAGCGGTGCCGTCTTCGTCACTTGCATCCATCCATAGCAGGCGGTCGCCAGGGACAAGACGCTCTCGACCGTTGATCGCGCCGTTGGCTGCGGTCCCGGTGCGATTCAAGGTAAGGAAAGGGTTCCCGTGGACGCTGAGGACGACCCGCTGACGATAGGTCGGCGGGTGCGGCAGATCCGCAATACGCGCAAGAAGTCGCTGCGGGTGGTCGCCGGACTCGCCGGGATCAGCGCGTCGAGCCTGAGCCGGATCGAGAACGGGCTGCGTGCCCTGGACAGTCGCTCGGAGATCGTGGGCCTGGCGAACGCGCTCCAGGTCGCCCCGTCCGAGCTGGTCAAGCTGCCGGTACCTGCACCGGCAAACGGCGACAGGGAGACGGCCGTGACGGCGGTGCGTCGTGCGTTGATCGCGGTCAGTCGCGACGATCCGGCTGGGCAGGTGGTTCCGGTGGGTGTGCTGTGCGCGCGGGTTGACACGTTAACGGCGGCTCAACGTCAATGCGAGCACGGGCAGGTCGGCCGCGAGCTGCCCGCGCTGATCCGGGACGTGCACACCACCATGGCCGCCGGGCGGGATGTCGGAGAGTTGTTCCCGGTGGTAGTCATGCTGCACGTCCAAGGCTCGCACGCCTTCCTGCACGATGCAGGCGCGCTCCCCGACCTGCGCTGGCAGGCCGCCGTGCTGGCGCGGCAGGCCGCCCGGGAACACGGCGGGTCCGACCTGCTCGGCATGGCCGCGTTCGGCGCGGCGAACGGGCTGCTGGCGGCCGGGGACTTCGATATGGCGCAAGCCGAGCTGGACTCGGTGACCGTGCCGACGACTACCGAGGAGGCTGCGCAGCTTGACGGCATGCTCGCGTTGTCCAGGTCGCTGGTAGCCGCAGCTGACGAACGCCCCGGCGACGTGGAGGCCCCGCTGGAGTATGCCGCCGAGCTGGCGGCGCGCACCGGTCAGGGCAACGCCTACGGTCTGGATTTCGGGCCGACCAACGTCGGCGTATGGCGGATGTCGGTCGCGCTCGAAGCGCATGACTACACCCAGGCCGCCGGCATCGCGGAGAGATTGCGCCCTGAGTTGCTCCCCGCCGCCAACCGGCGGGCTGCTTACTGGGCTGACTACGGCCGGGCGCTGGCTCGGATTCGGGGACGCCAGGACGACGCGGTGAGGGCGCTGCGGAAAGCGGAGCTGATCTCACCGGCCCGGGTACAACGTCACCCATTCGTCCGTGAGGTGCTTGCCGAACTGCTGTCCCGATCGCGGCGGGACGTGACGGGCCGGGAGCTGCGGAGGATGGCGTACCGGGCTGGTCTGCCGGTGTAGCCGCCCATCAGGGGGACCGTTTCTGCGGGGCAACACCCGCTGTGGTTGGTGAGCCACGGTCACCCCATGCTCGGCGTACCCGAACGGCACTACCGGCCCCGTGAGCGGGACCGGCTGATAGCGCTGGGCCGCCACACCGACGACAACAAGCTCGGTATGAACTCGCGACAGATTGAAGATCGGAAATGGCCGGGAAGTAGCGGCCGGACGCGCTACGTTCCGAGGGTGGCGGATAGTGTGACCGGTCTGCACGTCGGCCGCTGTCGTCCAGTGGAACTAGCCCGAGGGAGATCCCATGTCCGGACTGCTCGCACGGATTTGGCGGTGGCTGCGCGGCCCGAGCCAGTGGTACGCGCTGTGGGTCTTTCACGACAAATTCATGGTCGGGGTGACGGGGCTGGTACGGGATCGCGATGGCCGGGTGCTCCTTCTCCGGCACCGTATGTGGCCGTCTGGACGGCAGTGGGGCCTGCCCACCGGATACGCCCGCAAGCGGGAGTGCTTCGAGGACACGGTGGTGCGCGAGGTGAAAGAGGAGACCGGGCTCGACGTGACAGTTGGACAACTGGTGAATATGAAGAGCGGGTACAAACTTCGCCTCGAAGTGGCCTACGCCGCGGAGCTGGTTGGCGGGGTTCTCACACTCGATTCCTTCGAGGTCCTCGAGGCGCGGTGGTTCGCGCTCGACGAGCTTCCGCTCGGTGTTCTGGACGCACATCGACTCATGATCGAAAAAAATGCCTCCTGGTATACCCCCAGAACGGATCGATCGAGGGGGTCGCAAAATGACTTGCTTGGCCCCGAACGAACGGCTCAGCGGTAGCAGGCAAGCGCAGCACGAACTTTTGGGACGACTTACCGCCCTGCGGGCCAGTCCCGACCTGAATCACCATCACAGTGAGCTCAGCTTCGCCACATTGTCCGACGTCTTGCGCCATTCGGCGCCCCTGGTCGATCTGGACGTCTTCAACGCCGGCTGGGTCATCCTGGTCCGCCGGTACGCAACGTTGGGCCTGCGCCGTCTGCTGCCCATGGAACGGGTGTGGGTTGGCACGGGCTCCTCCCAGGCTGCTGCGTTCGGCGGGTTCCACTATCCGAACCAGGGCTACCGCCACATGCAGATGGCAGCTGTCATCACCGTGTACGGCGACTTGACTACTAACTGGACGCGATCTCCGCGAATAGCGGCCTTGGACCTGCTCCGGTCCTATGCCCACGACTGTCTGCATTTCGGGACCTACCGCCGCTACCGGATGTGGAACACGAGCACGGGAAACGAGATCGGGCGTGCCCAGTACGGCATCAATTTCTGTAAAAACGACGGCCGAACTTACTCCTCATCTGACAGAGCTATTGACCGATCGGCACGCAACCTCGGCATCGTTATGGAAGGTGCGACCGACCGAGAAGCCCGGATGGTTACACGGCAGGCCACTCAACGAGTGGCCTGCCGCATCCTGACATTTTGGGGACGGACTACTTCGCGTTCCGCGACGAAACCGGCCTGCTCGATGAAACAGACATTAACGTGCTCAAGGATCCGCTCCAAAGGACTGCGCTCGCCGATCAGCCAGACGCTGAGCGGTTCCTGACGAATATGAGAGCTTATGCCAGTGGTGTCGGTACCCGCTACGAGTATTTTCTGCGAGAAATCGGACGGAAGGAAGCCAACGATCTCCACCGGATTATTATCACCAGTATGATCAGTGGATCGCTTGCAGAGTTGTCGGACTGGCTCAACCAGCGGCACGGTCCTGCGGCCTTCGCTACCATCTTCAAGTCGCCCGCCTATTGCGGACGGTACCAAGGTGAAGGGCACAAGCGCTCTGCGGCGTGAACATGGTGTCGATACGGTGCTGTCCAATGACCGTGACGCCCGCTAGAGAGTGACGACGGTCAGGCCGGGCACAGTGGTGTAGTCGCGGTCCTGGGTGACCAGTGGCAGCCCGTGCGCGATCGCCGTCGCCGCGATCCAGGAGTCATTGACCGCCAGGCGTCGACCCGACTCACGTAACCGCGCTCGCAGCTCGGCCCAGGCGATCGCCACTCCGTCATCGATTGGCAGCGGCTCCGATTCGAGCGCCTTGGCCAGGCTTCGTAGCCGGGCCGCCCGGGTCGCCGTGTCGGCGGCACTCAGCACGCCCGATCGCAGCTCGCCGACCGTGATCATCGATACGACGAGCGACGTGGGTGGTTCGGCGCGCAACGGTCGATCATGCTCGAGTGCGACGAACAGGGAAGTGTCGGCTAGCGCGAGTGCCGTTCCCACGGATCCTCGATGTCGGCTGTCGTCTCGTCGCCCAGCATCTCACGCAGCTCGGCAAGCAAGCCGGGGTCAGCTTGGTGAGCACGGATTTCATCCCAGCTCAACGATGTGCGTCGGCGGGGCAGCGGAACGAGTCGAGCGACCGGGCGGCCGTTGACGGTGACGTCCAATTCCTCGCCGTTCTCGACGCGGCGCAGCACCTCGCTGGTGTTGTTGCGCAACTCCCGCAACGCAATCTCTGTCACATCACAACTGTAGCCGATGAGCTACCGTGCTCGAACTCGACCGACCCGACCGTATGGTCGGTGCATGTCAGCGGTGCCAGATGACGTGCGCGAATTCGAGGCTCAGCGGCCACGGTTGTTCGCGTTGGCCTACCGTCTGCTGGGTTCGGCGAGTGCGGCTGAGGACGTGGTGCAGGACACGTTCTTGCGGTGGAACGGGGTTGACCGCGCCGCGGTCGTGACGCCGGCAGCGTGGCTGGCGAAGGTGGTGACGAATCTGTGCCTCAACCGGCTGACCTCGGCCAGTGCTCGCCGGGAGGATTACGTCGGCCCCTGGTTGCCGGAGCCGGTGCTGACCGCGGGTTCTCCGCTTGGCCCGATGGAGACCGTCGAGCAGCGGGAGTCCGTTTCGCTTGCGTTGCTGATGCTGCTGGAGCGGCTTACCCCCGCAGAGCGGGCGGTGTTCGTGTTGCGGGAGGCGTTCGCCTACGGTCACCGGGAGATCGCGGGCATTCTTGATCTGACGGAGGCGAATTCGCAGCAGTTGTATCGGCGTGCCCGCGCTCACGTGGGAAAAGAACAGCCGCGGCTCGACGCCTCACCGGACCAGGGGCGCCGGATCACTGAACGCTTCCTTGCCGCCGCGCGGGGCGGGGACCTGGCCGGGCTGGAGCGCATGCTGGCCGCCGATGTCGTCGCCTGGGCCGACGGCGGTGGCAAGGCCGCTGCTGCTCGACGCCCGGTCCGGGACGCTGAGAAGGTCGCGCGCTACCTGAGTGGCTGGATGTCGCGACCGCTGCCGGGGTTGGAGATCACGGTAGCCGAGGTGAACGGGCAACCCGGCATCCTGGGTGCGGCCGGCGGCCGCCTGCTCGGGGTGATGGTGCTGGAGTTGGCCGGTGGGCGCGTCCGGGCCGTGCATACCATCGTCAATCCGGACAAGCTGACGTTCATCTCCGCGCAATACTCGCGCTGATGTGACAGAACGCACTACTGGTTTTGTCCCGGTCGTGTCAGGGACCGACGAGCTGGCCGGTTCACGCGGTGACACATCATCAGTTGACGGCGGCACCCTGATGCGGATTGCCGCCGTGTGTGAGAGGAGACGGTCGGTGACTCATCGCATTGTGGTTCTCGGTGCCGGCTACGCGGGTCTCACTGCGGCAGTGCGGGCGGCCGGTCAACTCCGGCCAGACGAGGCCCGGGTGACCTTGGTCAACGCGGCGGCACGGTTCGTAGAACGGGTGCGGCTGCACCAGGTTGCCGCGGGGCAACGAGTGCCCGACCTGTGGTTGCGGGATGCGTTGCGCGGTACGGGCGTTGAGTTCGTCCTTGGGCGGGTGAGCTCTGTCGATCCGGATGGTCACGAGCTGTGGATCGACGAACCGGATGGATCGCGCGTTCTTGGGTACGACACGCTCGTGTATGCGCTCGGCAGCATGGCGGACGTCGAGGGGGTTGCGGGCGTGGCCGATCATGCGCTCACGGTCGCCGGATTCGATGATGCGAGGGAACTCAGCGTGCGGGTGTCGGCGCTGGCGGCCGGCGGGGGAGTGCTCGGCGTCGTCGGCGGCGGGGCGACCGGTATCGAGGCTGCCACCGAGTTGGCCGAGTCGTACCCCGGGGTGCGAGTGCGGCTGCTGACCGGCGAAGGGCTGGGCGGATGGCTGTCGCCGCGCGCCCGGGAGCACCTGCGGCGGGTGTTCGACCGGTTAGCCATCGACGTGCGCGCCGACGCGAAGGTCGTCGAGGTGCACCCAGATGGCGTGGTGCTCGCCGACGGCGGTTCCGTCGGGGTCGACGCCGTGCTGTGGACGACGGGTTTCCGGGTGCCCTCGCTCGCACGGGAGGCGGGACTGGCCGTTGACGGCCACGCGCGCGTCCTGGTCGATGACACACTGCGTTCGCTGTCCCACTCGGATGTCTACGCGGTCGGTGATGCCGCGGCGGTGCCCGGGCCGGATGGCAAAGAGTTGCGAATGGCCTGCGCGACGGCGATTCCGACCGGCCGGCACGCGGCCGACGCGATCGCTTCTCGGGTGAGAGGGCGCCGCGCGACGCCGCTCCGGTTCCGCTACCTGATCCAATGCCTCAGCCTCGGTCGTTGGGACGGCGTGATCCAGTTCGTGCATGCCGACGACTCCCCGCGCAATGAGGTGCTCACCGGGCGCGCCGCCGCACTGTTCAAGGAAGCCATCGTCCGCGGCGCCGCCTGGACAGCTCGTGGCGGGGTGCCCGCTCGCCATATCTCTGGTTCTGGATTTTTAGTAGGTCACCACACGAATATCTGAGTCATACTGTATGCCGGAAGGCGCATAGGAGTATGCACCGACCGAAAGCGAGGAAATCTCGCTCTCCCGTGGTGCCCGAATCACGAGCGATGGCAACCCGTTACACTTGCCCGGAATTGATGTGGATCGAAGGGGGCATTGTGGGATCGCGACCGGCACGGCGCTGCTACTGCCGCTGTGGCACACAGTTGGCGGCGGACAACAGCGAGGACCAGTGCGCCCGCTGCCAGCGCGCCGCACGGGACAAGCTCATCGTCCCACCCCAGGTGCCCGCCGAGTTCTGGCAGGCTGAGCGATTCCAGCAGGCCTTCGATGCCCAGCACATCGGCTGGATATCCCGTGCCTACCGCACGCATCCCCACCACTACGCGGTCTATGGCACCAGCGGTATCTCGCAAACTTTGCTCGGCCAGTGGCTGGGCTTGAGCCAGGCGCAAATCAGCCGGATTGAGACCGGCGCACCGATCCGCCACCTCGATGCCTTGCAGCACTGGGTTCGGGTATTGCGCATACCGGCCGAGTCGCTGTGGTTCCGGCTGCTGCCGGAGGAGCAGCCTGCTGCCACGGAATCAGCAACTGCCGATCGTGTCACTCGCGGTGAGTTTGCCGACGATCCCGAGCGTGACCCCGTGCTCGTCGCCCCCTGGAACCACCGGGGTACCGTCGAGGTGGCGGTTGTGCTGAGCGGTGGTGATGGCCGGGTGAAGCGGCGAGCGTTCGTGTCCCTGACTGGCCCGGCCTTGACCGCTCCCGCGCACCAGTGGCTGGTGCACGAGCCCGAGCCGCTGGTGTCCGGGTTGGCGGGGCGCCGGGTGTCGGGTGAGCTGGTCGGGCGGCTCAGCGCCATGGTCGCCGAGCTACGCCGGATGGATGACGTGGCCGGGGGCGGCAGCGTACTTGCGATGGCTCAGCAGACATTCGCGTGGGTCGCTGGCCTGCTCGATCGGGCCCGGTATGACGACCGCACGGGGCGGGGGCTGCATGTGGTGCTCGCCGAGTTGGGACAGTTATGTGGCTGGTCTGCCTGTGACGGTGGGGACTATGAGCTGGCGCAGCGTTACAACGTCGCGGGCCTGCGTGCCGCTCATACCGCCGATGACCGGCCACTGGGCGCCCACATTCTGGCGACCATGGCTAACCAGGCTGCTCGCCAAGGACAGCCCGCCGAGGGGGTGACGCTCATCGAGACCGCCCTGGCTGGGACGCGGGGGCAGGCAACACCAGCCCTGCTCGCTGAGCTGCATGTTTGGCAGGCATTGTCCTTCGCCACCCTGCGTGACACCTCGGCGTGCACTGCGGCGATCTCCCAAGCGCGTACCCGGGTTGAGCAACTCAAGCCAGATGACGATCCACCGTGGCTGTACTGGCTTAACCCAGCGGCGATCACAATCAGCGCTGGCAATTGCCTCCTGCTACTTGGGCAGGCTGACCATGCGGCCGCTCTGCTTGACGAGGGCATCTCCGAGTTCGGAGAGTCGTTTGTCCGTGACCGGCAGATCCACCTGACTCAACTGGCCGATGCCCTGGCTCGGCCGGGCAAGCAACATGACCTTGAAGCCGCTGCCGGGCTGGGCGTGCAGTCGATCGACTTGGCCGAGACCCTGGACGCGACCCGAGGGGCTGGCCTTCTCCGTGACCTCTACTTTCGGATGAAGCCACACGACGAGGTGTCAGCAGTGCGGGACTTCTTGGAACGGGCTCGGGGGTTTGTGGTACAGCAGGATTGACTCGCATGGGGCGAAACGCCGTTGTGTAGACGGGGGATTGATACTATTCTCAGCATCCGCCAGGTCGGAGAGCGACATATTTTGGGGGAGGCTACGCGGCGAGCGCTGCGGTATCCGGAGTTCGTGTGAAGCTGGGGTATCAACGCCGGAAGTCACTGGCAAGCTGGTCGTTGAGGACCCGGGTGCGGATTTGGAGTAGTAGGTGGGCGCCGCGTGGCGTCCAGCGCATCTGCTGCTTTTTGAGGTGAAGCCGGACTGGGAGTTGGTGGTTATTTCTTACTCGTTGTAACTCGGGCGATGGGGATGCTGGCGCTGCTTCATTGACCACCTAGGTCGGTGATGATGTGGTCGGGTTTGTCCAGCCAAACCCATTGTTGTTGACCTGCGGTGATGCCGAAGCGGTCGCGTTGTGGTCGGCCGAGCTCGTCCCACTCGGTATAGGCGGCCTCGATCTCATCCCACAGAGGGCCGAGGGCGGCGGCCTGGGTGACGCCGTTGGCGCCGACGAGAACGAAGGTGGAGCCGTCCGTGTTGTGGCCCCAGGTCTGGACTGCGGTGCGGTCATCGTCTGGTGTGAACTGGATGACCTTGTAGGACCAGGGGCAGCGCAGTGAGAGGTAGAAGGCGGCCGGGTGACCGTCATCGAGGGCATCGGATGGCACGGGGGTGGGCCGCAAGGTCTCGAGCAAGTGCGACCGGATCTTGGGAGCTGCGGGCTCGGGCACGTTGCGGACGGCCATGAACCCGCCGTACTGGGACAGGAACCGCCCGCTCGCCCCACCGGCGGCGTCGCGGACCAACAGTGCCATCAGCCCGCCGTGCCCGGCGAAGCTCAGCGGGATAAGAATCAACGCGCCGTTCCGAGTTTGCTCCAGCCACGCGGGCGGGACGTGGGGCAGGGCGACGGTGGAGATCACCCGGTCATACGGCTTGCGTGCGGTGACTCCCTGGGCGCCGTCGCCACAGTAAACCGTAGGGTGGCGCCCGGCAGAGGCGAGCGCCTGACGGGCACGGCGGGACAATGCCGGGTTGACCTCGATGGTGGTGATGTTCGAGTCGCCCAGGCGATGGGCCAGCAGGGCAGCGTGGTAGCCAGTGCCGGTGCCGATCTCGAGGACTCGGTGGCCGTCGTGGGCGTCAAGTGCGGTCAGCATGGCGGCCATGAGACTGGGCGCTGAGCTCGAGGAGGTAGGTGTGCCTTCGACGGTCTCGCCCCGGCGGGCGGCCTCGACGACGTCGTCGCTGCCGTTGATCTGGGTGACGAGCGCGTCATCGGCGTAGACACCCACGCGCCATTCCTGCCCACCCTCGACCAGCCGCCAGCCTGGCCGTCCACGGCAAGGCTGGAAATAGTAGGGGACGAAGGCTTCCCGAGGCACGGCGGCAAAGGCGTCCCGCCACCTGGGGTCGCTGATCAATCCCTGCTGGGTGAGTTGGTCCACGAGGGCGACGTGCAGCTCCGCGGTGGTGGGATCGTCGATCACGGCGCGGTGGTCTCCTGGGTCAGGGCGTCGGCGATGGCCGAAGCGATGGCGTCGCGCAGCGGATGATCCCAGGCCCATTGCCCAGCAGGATTCGCCTCGATCAGCCACCACGTCCCAGCGTGATCAATACAAAGATCACACGCGGCGAACCGCAGGCCCAAGCGGTCAACGAAGTCCAGCAGCGCGGCACGCACCTGGCCGGGGACCTCGATCGGCTCCCAGTGGAGCGCATGGTGATCGACCCGCCAGTCCAGCGGGATCGTGTTGCCTGGGCCGCGCGGGGTGATGGCGAACAGGCGCCGATCGACGCAGGTGACCCGCGCATCACTTGCCTTGTCGATGCGGGTTTGCAGCATGATCGGGGCCATACTGACTGCGTCGCTGCGGCACTGCTCGGCGGTGACGGGTGTCGCATAGGTGAGGTGAGTGCGTCCGTCGATGAGCACGGGCTCACCCCGGAACGCCTTGTACAGCACCGGCCCCGCAGTGTCAGCGAAGCGGCCCGCGCTGTCGGGGTCATTCACGATGGCGGTCCGAGGGACAGCCAGGTTGCACGCCGCAGCGGTGGTCAGCTGGTGCGGTTTGTGTTCCGCAGCGTGTACAGCGGGAGGCCAATTGATCCACAGCCTGCGGGGCAAGGCGGCGAGCAGGCCGCGCAGCCCCCAGCGGGTCTCTGTCTCGATCCACGCGCTGATCTCAGGATCGGTGCCCGGTGGGGCGGTGGGACGGGACGGCCGCCGGTAGTAGATACCGATCGCCTCCTCGATCCGCGCCGTCCTGGTTGGGGTGCGCAGCTGACCGACCCAGCTGGAGCCGACCAACTCGGCGGCCACCGTGATCTCGTTCAGGTCGAACCGCACGACCGGCACACCGCGTCGGTTCAGCTCATCGATCACCACATCAGCTGTTGCGTCGAGAGACCGTGTCACCACCCACACTGATCGGCCCACAGCGGAGCACCTCTCAGTCCTCGGTGTAGTCCTCGTCGGTCTCCGGCCCGCCCTGACCATCGGTATTGCTGTTGGTCCTCGTCTTCCCCGTCGAGTGCCGACACCACGGCATCAACCTGCCACCGTCTCCATCCCGGGCCAGCATGATCTGCCGGTCGGAGTCATAGACCAAGGCAGTGAGATCAACATCCTCGACCAGGACAGGCTCCCGGGCAGCCACCACCAACCCGAACGGAAGAGACGCATCGACAGCTGTCACGGGAACACCCCCAGCATCAACCATGCTCTCAATCGAAGCCCCCCTTCCCGCCGGTGGCAAGCATCGTGGCCCGCTCAACCTCGACGTAGACCACCTCAGAGTCTTTGGCTCATGGCGCTGTCCGGACACACCTCGGTGCGGTCACTTGGCACGGGAGCCGGCCACGCTGGGGCTTGACTTTGACCTTCCACCAAGGTTGTGGCGGCGTTGTTGGAGTACCATCGCACTATCCAGCGAACGCAGCGCCACCGTTTGATTGACCTTAGTTGTTCGCGCTTCGCGAACCGTGGCCGCCGATGCCGAAGCGGTTGCGCAGGCTGTCCAGCTCCCACACCCGGTGCCGGGCGCGGTGGTCGAGGGTCACTACCAGCTCCCGGGCTAGCGGGTCGTTGCGGACGACTACCGGTGCGAGCCGATCTGCGGCATCCAGCGCCCGCAGTGCTTCGCCGTCTCGCGTGCCGCCGGCCTGCGCCCAGCAGCGGGCGAGCGCGAAGCGCACGTAGCCTTCCCGACATTTGCTGCCGAGCACCGACAGGGTCACCGGCGCCGCGGCGAAGCGCTCGGCCGCTTCCGGTCCGTCGCCGTTCTCCAGTGCGATCGACAGCTCCCAGCCGGCCACGTTGGTTGGTCCGAAGTGGTAACGCAGGTGGTTGCGCTCCCCGGTGTGGGCAGCCAGTGACCGGGCCTCGGTGAGGTGCGTGGTGACATCGGCGGTGTGGCCGTCGCGGGCGGCAACCAGAGCCGAGGTCAGGTGCAGGATCCCGCGTGCCTCGGCGATGGTGGTGTTTTCTGGCGTCGGGCCGGGCAAGGCTGAGATCTCGTTGAGTACATCGGCGCACAGCGCGCCGGCGCGGACCAGCTCCGGCAGCGGTCGGACCGGCATGTCTGGCACGTCGTCGAGCGTGGTGTCGTGCAGCGCGGCGCTGATTCCTGGGAGGGCTGCGGCGGTGTCCTCGCTCTGCCGGTCCGGGGCCAGGTAAGGCTGCCCAGTCAGGTCGGCCACCGAGCACGCGCGCCGACCGTCCGCGCATCGTCAACGTCCATCAGCACTCTCCTCGCTGTCGTCGAGGTGGCCGCGTTGTTTCTGGATGCCGGCGACGTTGTTCAGGGAGATGGAGAGGTCGCGGAGGGATTGGGGGGTGTCGCCGTAGTCGGTGCGGATGCGGCGGCTCAGGGTGAGGGATTCGGTGTAGGCGGTGAGGGCGTCGTCGAGGTGGCCGCGTTGTTTCTGGATGCCGGCGACGTTGTTCAGGGAGATGGAGAGGTCGCGGAGGGATTGGGGGGTGTCGCCGTAGTCGGTGCGGATGCGGCGGCTCAGGGTGAGGGATTCGGTGTAGGCGGTGAGGGCGTCGTCGAGGTGGCCGCGTTGTTTCTGGATGCCGGCGACGTTGTTCAGGGAGATGGAGAGGTCGCGGAGGGATTGGGGGGTGTCGCCGTAGTCGGTGCGGATGCGGCGGCTCAGGGTGAGGGATTCGGTGTAGGCGGTGAGGGCGTCGTCGAGGTGGCCGCGTTGTTTCTGGATGCCGGCGACGTTGTCAGGGAGATGGAGAGGTCGCGGAGGGATTGGGGGGTGTCGCCGTAGTCGGTGCGGATGCGGCGGCTCAGGGTGAGGGATTCGGTGTAGGCGGTGAGGGCGTCGTCGAGGTGGCCGCGTTGTTTCTGGATGCCGGCGACGTTGTTCAGGGAGATGGAGAGGTCGCGGAGGGATTGGGGGGTGTCGCCGTAGTCGGTGCGGATGCGGCGGCTCAGGGTGAGGGATTCGGTGTAGGCGGTGAGGGCGTCGTCGAGGTGGCCGCGTTGTTTCTGGATGCCGGCGACGTTGTTCAGGGAGATGGAGAGGTCGCGGAGGGATTGGGGGGTGTCGCCGTAGTCGGTGCGGATGCGGCGGCTCAGGGTGAGGGATTCGGTGTAGGCGGTGAGGGCGTCGTCGAGGTGGCCGCGTTGTTTCTGGATGCCGGCGACGTTGTTCAGGGAGATGGAGAGGTCGCGGAGGGATTGGGGGGTGTCGCCGTAGTCGGTGCGGATGCGGCGGCTCAGGGTGAGGGATTCGGTGTAGGCGGTGAGGGCGTCGTCGAGGTGGCCGCGTTGTTTCTGGATGCCGGCGACGTTGTTCAGGGAGATGGAGAGGTCGCGGAGGGATTGGGGGGTGTCGCCGTAGTCGGTGCGGATGCGGCGGCTCAGGGTGAGGGATTCGGTGTAGGCGGTGAGGGCGTCGTCGAGGTGGCCGCGTTGTTTCTGGATGCCGGCGACGTTGTTCAGGGAGATGGAGAGGTCGCGGAGGGATTGGGGGGTGTCGCCGTAGTCGGTGCGGATGCGGCGGCTCAGGGTGAGGGATTCGGTGTAGGCGGTGAGGGCGTCGTCGAGGTGGCCGCGTTGTTTCTGGATGCCGGCGACGTTGTTCAGGGAGATGGAGAGGTCGCGGAGGGATTGGGGGGTGTCGCCGTAGTCGGTGCGGATGCGGCGGCGCAGGGTGAGGGATTCGGTGTAGGCGGTGAGGGCGTCGTCGAGGTGGCCGCGTTGTTCCTGGATGCCGGCGACGTTGTTCGAGGGAAATCGACAGGTCGCGCAGTGCGGTGGGCGAGTCCGGGGAGCGCCGCACCAGCTCGCGGCGCAACTCCACCAAGGCTGTGGCGGCATCGAGCGCCATCTCGCTGTCCAGCGAGCGGGACAGGATGTCCAGCAGCGCCACCGTGGTGTCCAGCTCAAGCGGCCGCCGGCCCCCCAGCGCGATCTGGGCGTACCGGACGGCCTCGACCGGCTCATCCTGCCTGGCCCGCGCCTGGGCCAACCAGGCATGCGCGAGCAGCTCGTCGTCCGGACTCGACGCAGCATCAAGCGCGCCGAGGCTCGCCTCGACCGCAAGATCAATCTGGCCCGACTGCAACGCGCTGGCGGCTCGCTTCAGCAGCATCTTCACCTCGGGCGAAGGCCGGATGGGCTCGCCTGGCACCGGCGTGAGCTTGCGGTGACCCGGGGATGCAGTGGTCGGCGTGGCGGGTGGGGCCGCCGTGGCCGTGGCAACGGTGTCGAGTGTCGCCGTGAGGCTGCGGATCGACCACAGGTCCGGGGCCATGTCGCGGACCAGCGGCAGCGAACCGGCCGGGCAGGCCAGCAGCAGCGCGGTCGGGTGGATGGCGGCCAGCACGTCGCGCCGCTCGTTGAGCCGCCGCAGCAGCCGGGACCACAGCCGCACCCGGTCGGCCGTGACGGCCTCGTCGTCGAGCACCCAGGTCGTGGCGAGGCCAACCGGATGGGGGGCGAGCAGCTGGCTGAGTACCCCAGCTTCACCCGCCCGCTCGGTCAAGGTGAGGGTGACTACATGCTTGACCTGCATGCGGGCCAGGTCACGGGTGCGGGCCACCAACTCGGCGACGTCCGGCGCCTGGGCGCCGAACAGGAACGCCAGCCAGAATCCGTCCTGGAGCACGAACTCGGCCCGGAGCCGCTCCCAGACGGCCTCGGCATCTCTGTGCAGGCTCCGAGCCCGCTGCCGCTCAGTGCTCACGGCAGGCCGAGCGCCCTCCGGGCCAGCGGGTGCACCTCGTACCAGTCCTGGCCGTTGAGGTGACCGAGCAGCATGTGGCTCTGCAGCAGCCGGGCCATCAGCTGCACCTCGGACTCCCTGGGGTTGACTGTGCCGTCCCCAGCGGCGACCTGGCGCAGGAACGCCTTCTGCTCTGCCGTCATCTTCATGAAGTCGTGCGCTACCAGGCCGATCGCCTCCTCGACGTGCTCGTCACGCAGCGGGAGCGGCAACGACCTGCGGAGCGTGAGGTTGACCACCTGGCGCAGCAGCGTGAACAGGTCGCGCAGGTGGCCCCCGGATGCCTCGATGATCTTATCGAGCTGTGTGCCGGCGAAGATCTCATCGGCCGGGAGCCGGCGGGAGACGACCTCCCGCAGCTCCGCGACCGTGTTGGCGACGGTGTCAGCGGCCTGGCCGGGACGCGGCCGGACGTGCGGCACTGGAACCGGCAGTACCCGGGAGTCGAAAGGCAGCGCACCAGGCGCGGTGAACTGCAGGTAGGTGGGCACGGTGTAGATCATGTGGTGGGAGCTGAACTTGAGCTTGCTGGCGTGCGCGACGAACAGCGCCTGGACCGATTCCTGTACCGCTAGGTCGTTCTCGGTGGTGCCGCGCAGCTTTTCCAGGCCGTCCACGATGAGCACCGAGCCCTGGCCCGGATCGTCCGCGGGTAGCAGTGTGGTGAGGAAGGCGGCGACCTCCTCGTACAGCCGCCCGATGTGGTAAGTGAGCTTGCGCCGCAACTCCGTCACGACCGATTCGCTGCTCTTCAGCTCGCGCTGCAGCTCGACCTCGACCGACGCGCCCATCGCCTCGATCTCCAGGCCGTCCCGCGACACGCTGGCGGACAGGCCGGGGACGTCGACGGAGATCTTGAGACGGTCCAGCAGGCGGCGCAGCCTGCCGACGAACCCTGGCTCGCGGTCCGCTTCGGGTGCGCCCAGCGCGTCGTGCGCGCCGAGGGCCAGCGCGATGAGGAACTCGGTGATGTCGATCGGCGAGGACTCGTTGACATAGGTGCCGACGTCGAAAAGTGCGGCGTGGAAGCCGTTGCGTTCCAGTGCGCCCTTCAGTCGGTACAGCTCGGTGGTCTTGCCGGAGCCGGACGGGCCGGAGAGCAGTTGGGTGGTGGAGTCGAGGGTCAATTCGATCGTCGCCAGCAACTCATCAACCGCGGCCCGGCCGGCGTCGGCCAGCGGGACGTACCGCGTCTCCTTCGGGTCGGCCGGGTCCAGCGGGCCGAGCGTGAGTGCGGTGGACCAGTCGCGGAGCTGCTGCCGCGATGGCGTCGTCATGACCGAGATCATAGTGAGATCCGGCCTGGATCGGCCCGGAGCGCTGGCGTTCTTACCCGGCGATGTGATGGAGAGTGCCGTCGAGGACCGTGATGGCGTGCCCGGTGAGGTGCACGCGGTCGCCGTGGATGGCGGCGCGGACCAGGCCGGTGCGGGCGGACGCCTGCAGCCCGGTGAGGCTGTCCCGGCCCAGGCGCCCCGACCAGTAGGGGGCCAGGGCGGTGTGGGCGCTGCCGGTGACCGGGTCCTCGGGGATGCCCTGAGCGGGTGCAAAGAAGCGCGAGACGAAGTCGTAGCCGCTGCCGGGGCCGGCTGCCGGGGCGGTGGCGATAACCCCGCGGATGCCGTCCCGGCGGGCCAGGTGGGTCAGCGCGGTGAAGTCAGGGGCCAGCGCGCGGACACCTGCCTCGTCGGGGAAGATGGCGAGCAGGTCGCCCAAGTCGCCGGTGCCGTAGGAAGCGTCGGGTTTGGCATCCAAGGCCTCGGCGAGGCCGTCGGGGACTGGGATCTCGGTGGCGGGCGCGGCCGGGAAGTCCAGGGTGATGGTGCCGTCGTCGTGGGCGTGGGTGACCAGGACGCCGCTTCGGCTGCCGAACCGGACGGTGCCGGGGGTCCCTCGGTCGCTGCGCAGAGCGTGGGCGGTGGCCAGGGTGGCGTGCCCGCACAGATCGACCTCGACGGTGGGGGTGAACCAGCGCAGTGCCCAGTCAGCGTTGGCGGGCTCGGGCAACGGATAAGCGAAGGCTGTCTCGGACAGGTTCATCTCGGCGGCGACCTGCCGCATCCAGCCCTCATCGGGCCAGGCATCGGCGTTCAGCAGGCAGACGGCTGCGGGGTTGCCGGCGAACGGCCGGTCGGTGAACGCGTCGATGATCCGGATACGCATGGGTCAACCGTAGGACCGTGATGAAGCTGGCCCGGTTCGGCCTCGCAGCTCTCCCCGGATTGCCGCCGATCTACGCCACCGCCACCCGTCTCGGCGCTTCGCCCCTCAACACCGACATATGCCACCGACATACGCCGACGAAGCCGCCGCCATGCG
Source organism: uncultured Actinomycetota bacterium (assembly GCA_963822695.1). GTDB lineage: Bacteria > Actinomycetota > Actinomycetes > Mycobacteriales > Pseudonocardiaceae. Next base: position 81,307 of record CAWGJH010000013.1, on the reverse strand, counting down.
CGCCGGCGTTGGGACCAGCGCCGCCTTGACCGGGCCCTCCCCGCCTTCGCCTCCTCGGCCTGGTCAAGGAGCCCCCACCGCTGTGTCTTCCGCCTCAGCCCAGGTCGGCCAGGGCCTTGGCGATGAGGTCGCGGGCGGGGCTTCCGTATACGGCGGAACGGCGGAGCAGAGCGAACGCCTTGGCGTACAGGGCAAGCTCTCGCGGCTGGGTGACGGTCAACTCAGCGGAGTAGGTCTCGACCATCACCATACGATCGTCGAACATGATGAAGGTGTTGCCAGGCCAGATATGGTACAGAGATCTCATGGGGATGATTCCGAGACTTAGTCGGGGCAACGATATAGTGGCCAGCAGGCGATCCAGTTGACCGCGCATCACGTCCGGCCCGCCAATATTGGTGTGTAGTGCCTGTTCGCCAAGGACCACGTTGTATCGGCGGTCGCCGCGGTAGAGGAACTGTTGTCGCTCCATGCGCGCAGCTACCCCGGCGTCGATGTCGTCAGGGATCTCGAAGAAATCAACCACCTGTCGAAATGCCGCAGTGGCGTACTCCGCTGTCTGGAGAGTTCCCCACACGACGGTCGGTTGGTACACCCGGAATATCTTCGTCTTCCGGTACAGGGATAATGATCGCTGCTGGCGGACCTTTATGCCGGTCTGGAGTGTACGCCGCCATTCGAGCCACATGGTATCGATATGGCGGGCCGTGGCGATTAGGTCGGGGATTTGGTCTTCGGCGTTGCTGTGCCGGCACCACGCACGGATGTCGTCCTCGCTGGCGTTCTGCTTCCCATGCTCGATCTTACTGATCTTGGAGAGTTGCCAACCCGTCAGGTTGGCGAGTGCCCGGCCGGTGAGCCCCGCATCCTTGCGGAGATCACGCAGGCGAGCGCCGAAAGCTTCTCGTGCCTGCTGGGCTTGATTGGACACCGCAGGAGCTCAGACCGGCTCATATTCGCTGTGGGGGATGGCAATGGCCCAAAGCTGATCACGGACTCGGATGCAATTGGCGACGACAGCACGATCAGTGATGATCTCGTGGCCCTGCACGCTGCTGTCGTCACGGAAATGCCCGACTGCGACCAGCCGATCATCAAAGAGCCACCAGTCATTTCCATCCATCGGAAAGACGATTTCGTCCGGAAGAAGATGGCGAGGCAACCAACGGATGTCTTCGCCAATCTCCAGGTTGAGCACCGTGGTGGAGTGCTCCCATTTGATGTAGTCGGTGATAGGCTCATTGATCACCCTGACCCGGCGTACAGTCTTGCCGGCCTGTGTGGCGTTGCGGATCCTGGCTTGCCAGGGCTGGAGCCACGTGAAGTCGTCGGGCTCACCTTTCAGCCACTTGGTGAATGGACCATCCTCGATGGCAGTGGCGTATGCGTCCTTCAATTCCAGGTGAAAGGCGTCTCGCTCGACGAACGTAGTGATCAGTTCGTCGCGCTGTTCACTCGTGATCAACTCCAAGATCGTCCTCCTCTAGGAGTAGTGCTATGATGGCGGTTCGGGTGACCTCCACGCAGTCCTCGAACTCCGGGATGATCATCTGCGCGCGGACCTCCGGATCGGCGACGCGCTTGCCCTGAACGATGTAGGTACCCTCGCCCGTGACGTGCACGACGGGTGGCGCCCAATTTGCTATCGTCCCGGAAAGCCCGTCCTTCGCGAGGTGGACGAACAGCGCTGCTGGTACTTCCACACACATCTCGCCCTCAGGCGGGTCCAGTTTGGCAAGGACCTCGGGATCGGTCACCTTCCAGCCTTGGACGACGTAGGTGTCGCGGTCGGTGGCATACAGGGTCGGGGAGTCTCCCGGGACCGAGTTCTTGCCCAGGAACCGTATCCGCATGGTCGCTCTCCTATCTGAATAGTTGCCTGAACTTGCCGCTTTGAGAGATCGTCCAGCTGCGACACTTGCTGGTCAAGGGGACCTAGCAAACACAGGCAATATGGAAAGGTTGCGATGGCAGACGAGTCTCGACCGGCCGCGCTCGCGCAGATTGGCGACGGGCTCGACCCGGTCGCTGGGACCACCCCACTGAGCTAAGCACCCAAGATCGGGCGACGGGATCCCTCGGCGCGACAAGCGATGCTAGCATTGACAGCAGTGAGGAGGTGGTCCCGCTGGCCGCAATCAGTGTCCGGAACCTGGACGATCACGTGAAAGAGCGGCTGCGGATCAGGGCGGCCCGCCACGGCCGGTCGATGGAGTCTGAGATCCGAGCCATCCTCGTCGACGCGGTCCGCGAGCCGAACGAGACCGACGGCCTGTTCCAGACGATGCTGGATCGCTTCGGCGAGATTGGCGGAGTCGAGCTCGAACTACCGCCGCGAACGACTCCGGGGCGAGCCGCCGATTTCTCCTCATGATCATCCTCGACACCAACGTCGCATCCGAGCTCATGAAGCCATCTCCCGCCCCAGTCGTTCGGGAGTGGGTCCGCGCGCGCCGCGGCAACGATTGTACACGACGTCAATCACGCTCGCCGAGATCCGCTACGGCATCGAACGTCTCCCCGCCGGTCGCCGCAGAGACCTCCTGAAGGCGACCGCCGACGATGTCTTCGCCGCGTTCGAGGATCAGGTCTTGCCCTTCGATGCCGCGGCGGCGGCGCATTACCCCATAATCGTGACCCGTCGTGACCATGCCGGGCTACCCATCGATGGATTCGACGCGCAGATCGCGTCCATCTGCCGCACCCACGACGCGGCTCTGGCCACGCGCAACCGCAAAGACTTCCACGACACCGGGATCGACGTGATCGACCCATGGCACGCAGTCTGATCGCCGTCGAGGGTCTCCGTAAGGCCAGATGGGCAACCGTCCCGGTTGATGGCGACGCTATGGGTGCTGATGATCTGGCGGCACCGGTTTGTGGACTCGGTCCGGGACCGCATTGCTCCGGGAGAGATCATCGGGGCTGGTACCCAAATCGGGCTGTCGCACGTCCTCGTGGCACCGTCGCAACCCGTGGCACGATGGCGCCATGCTGCGCTGGATCACCGCCGGGGAGTCGCACGGACCTGCTCTGGTCGCTGTGCTGGAGGGCATGGTCGCCGGAGTCGAGGTGAGCTCGAAAGACATCCAGGCCGAGCTGGGCCGCCGCCGGCTGGGGCACGGGCGTGGGGCGCGGATGAAATTCGAGGCCGACGTGGTGGAGCTGCTCGGGGGGATTCGGCACGGTCGGACCCTGGGCGGCCCGGTGGCGATCCGGATCGGCAACACCGAGTGGCCCAAGTGGGAGACCGTGATGGCGGCCGATCCGGTGGACCCGGATGTGCTCGCCGTACAGTCCCGCAATGCGCCGCTGACCCGGCCCCGGCCCGGGCACGCCGACCTGGCCGGGATGATCAAGTACGGCTTCGACGATGCTCGGCCGGTGCTGGAGCGGGCCAGTGGCCGCGAGACCGCCGCCCGGGTTGCCCTGGGCACTGTGGCCAAGGCGTTCTTGCGCCAGGCGCTGGGTATCGAGGTGCTGTCCCATGTGGTGTCACTGGGGCAGGTGGACGCCCCCGCGGACATGCTGCCCGGACTCGGTGACCTGGAGCGGGTCGACGCCAGCCCGGTTCGCGCGTTCTCCGAGGAGGCATCGGCCGCGATGATCGCTGAGGTGGATGCGGCGAAGAAGGACGGTGACACGCTGGGCGGTGTGGTCGAGGTCGTGGTGTACGGGCTGCCGGTAGGACTGGGCTCCTTCGTGCACGCCGACCGGCGGCTGGACGCTCGGCTGGCCGGCGCGCTGATGGGTATCCAGGCCATGAAGGGTGTCGAGGTGGGTGATGGGTTCGCCACCGCGCGTCGCCGGGGCAGTGCGGCGCACGACGAGATGGTGCCCGGCCCCGACGGTGTAGTGCGGCGTACCAACCGGGCCGGTGGTCTGGAGGGTGGCATGACTAACGGAGAGGTGCTGCGGGTTCGGGTGGCGATGAAGCCGATCTCCACGGTGCCCCGCGCGCTGGCCACGGTGGACGTCGCGACCGGCGAGGCGGCCGTCGCGATCAACCAGCGCTCTGACGTGTGCGCGGTGCCCGCCGCGGGCGTGGTGGCCGAGGCGATGGTCGCGCTCGTGCTCGCCGACGCCGCGCTGGAGAAGTTCGGCGGTGACGCATTGCCCGAGACCATCCGCAACGCCCGCGCCTACCAGGACTCCATCCCCCACCGGAGAGCTACCGAGGGATAATAACCAGTAGCGTTTCCGGTGGTAGTTGTGACGGTCACTACGTCAGTGGTCGAGTGCTGCTGAATAGAAAGGGTAAATGTGCCATCCGGATTGGCTTGGACCGATGCCGCTGTTGTGGAGGCGCTGGCGGCATGAGTGTCCGTTACGGCCACGTCCACGATCGCACCTGGTGTGGTCAGGCCGGTCACCGTCAGCAGTGTGCCTGAGGTGGAGAGGGTGGCTCTCAACGGTGTTGTTCCGGGTGGTGGTGCTTCGACATAGCGGGCACGGGTGATCGCTGGTTGTTCCAACGGCCGGTCGGCGCCCAACGCCAGCACCAGGCGCGCTAGTTGCGCCTGTGCCCAGGTTAATGGGGAAGCTGAGCCGGCAGGATGGCCGGGTGCGAAGCCGATCGACGCCAGGGTGGGGTTGGTCCCGTATGGGGAGGCCTCCAGCGGAGGGTTCTCCCAGTCCTGCTCCGGTTCCAGACCCACGCCGGACGTCATCCGCTGCATGCTGACCAGCAGCGCCGCGGCAGTGGTGGTGTTGCCGGTCTGCAACTCCTGTTCGCCGCGCTCGCCGGACAATACTGGCCAGAGGTGCCCTGAACCGGTGTCACCGGTCGGCCAGGGCCGACCAGATGGAGTGCAGTTGGTCGGGCCGGGTTGGTAGCAGTCGCCGTAGCCATCCGAGCTCCCCGGTGTCGAGGTCCCGTAGCGGTAGAAGCCCACACCGCTGGGTGTGTCCCGACGGATCGTCGCGTCCACCGCCTTCAGCGAAGCGAGTACGTCGGGGTCACTGGCGGGTAGCTCGCCAAGCCGGACAAGCTCCAGGAATCCGGCGTCCACGACCTGGCGTTGGTCAGCGTACGGCGCGCCATTCTTAAGGTCGTAGACACTCGACGCGTTCGGATCGCCGGTCTGGGACAGCCTCAGGAAATAGCGTGGTCCGTACGGACCTGCGGTGGTGAGCGTCCAGTCCTTGACGTGTCGCTGAAAGTCGTCAGCTGTGGCCTGGTAGAGCCGGGCGCGAGTGGTGTCGTTGTGTTGACCGGCGATGGCACTGGCCGCGGTCAGGCCGGCAATTTCGGCAGCGATGGTTGAGGGGGAGTAGCCTTTCTGTTCCTCCCACCGCTCGACGCCGAAGGCCGGACCATGCGCGACCAGGAAATCCGCAGCCGGCCGGACGTGGTCAGTCCAGAGCGCGGTGTCACCGCCGAGCCCTGACTGCCATGCCATCAGGATGGGATACGAGGTCTCATCAAGCTGATCACCACCGGTATCCGGCGCTACCTTGCCGTTGAGCAGCGAGTTGCGTGGCAGGCGGCCGTCCAGGAGCTGTTGGCGATTGAGCAGGAACCGGGTGGCGTCGTGCGCGGTGGTCAGGTCACCCTCGACGAGCAGCGCGGTGAACGCCTCGTAGAGATCGCGGGAGAACACCTCGCGGTAGGAGCCGAAGTAGACTGGTTCTCCGTTCACCAGGTCGCCAGCGCTGACGGCCTGACCCCACGGGCTGGCCAGGGAAGCGACGATCGCACCGGGAAAGGTCTTGTCCTCGCTGGCCTTCACCACATTGGCCGAAAAGTAGTAAGCGGAGCGTATCCGGTTTATGGCGACTTGATCAAAGCCGGGCAGTGTGGTTGGTGGCGGGCGCAGGCGGGCGTCGTAGGCGCGCCAGCCAGCGGTATATCCGGCCACTGTCGCGGCAAATGGTGTGGTTGCCGCCTTGTCCGCGACTGATATGGCACCGCGCTGATCACGTCCGAAGCCGAGGGTAAGGGTGATGTCGCCGTGCTGGTTCGGCACGATGCGGGCGGTGAGCACGACGTGCCCGTTCGGTGCGGCGGTGTAGGCGCCCAGCATACGGGTGGTGTCGAGCTGGGTTAGCCCATCGCTGGCAGTGCCAGCGTAACCGACACTAGCCTTGGTAAAGCCGTTGGTCGCGCCCAGCGCCATGAATGTCGGAACGGCGTAGTCGCGATTCGCCGCCTCGGTGGTCGTCGCGATGTCGTAGGCGACCGGGACGGGTGTGTGGGTGGAGGTGTCGATCACTGCGGAGTCGGCGCCACCGTTGTCCTGACCGCCACCGCCGTTACCGTTGACATGTGCGTCGAGGCGAATGTAGAGCTTCAGCCCTTGCGGTGCTGGGCCATGCGTGCCGCGTACGGTGGTGTAAGTGACAACAGCGTCTCGAGCGGGGTCGGCTACATAGGTCGTCACGAGCTGATAGCCGTGCGCTGCACTCGTGGCGAGGACTGTGCAGGCCATTCCGGTAGGATCAGCGCTCACTGTATAGGTCAGATCGCGGGTCTGCAGATCAGTGAAGCTGTGTCCGTCAGTGACCACATACTGCATGGTCTCGACGTTCGTGTTGTCCACAGTGGGGCTGTAGACATCGGAAAGTACCCCGTCGGCGACGGTGTACCAGACCTTGGATGTAATACTCGCGGCCGTGCCGACGCAATCCTTGCGCGCCAGGTCAAAGCGGGACAGGACGCCTGGTGCACCGGGAGCGGTCATGCCAGCGGCTGGCGGGCTCGCCGGAGGCGCGGATGCGGTCACCGATGCCGCCGTGCAACCAGTCGCGGCGCTAAATCCGACCGTACCCGCGGTGAACAGTGCCGCGACAATGGACACGTGAGGATTGCGAGTCCGGCGAACCCGTCTCCGGTCTCGATTCCGAGCCATAGAACACCCTTACCACAGCAGGCGTCGCCGAACGCCCCGCATGGCCGGGGCCGAAATCCCAGCGACGAACGGCACCGTCTGGGTTGTCCTCGTGCAACGGCGGCCCGTTCCACGGTAACTGCTGGAAGCCGTTGACGACCCCCGGCGCGCGTTCCACGGATAGCTTCCACATCCTGCTGGGCGCTCACCGATTGGCTTACGGTCCGGGCGAGCACATGCGGTCGCCGGCCTCCGACAGGACGACACTGGAGCACCGTGAGGTGGTCAACCGCGCGGGCGGGCATCATGACGGGTATGCAGCTTCGTGTAGTGGTACCGATCGCGGCACTGGTCGCGGTACTGGGGATGGCGGCACCGGCGTGGGCGGGCACGGTGCAGATCCAGGACGACGCCCACGTGTTGAATGCGACTCTGGTGCAGAATGACGCGGCCACGCTGCCCGTCGGCGTCTACATCTGGGCCACCACCCAGGACGCCGACAGCAAGTCGGTCTTCGACACCGACGTCAAGAACAAGGTCAACACCACCTTCCCGGTCGTGATCGGGATCAATACGCAGTCCCATCACGAGTCGATCCAGGTCGGCTCGCAATCTGGACTGTCGCAACGCACCGCGCTGGCCGCGGCGTCCAGCGCGAGTGGCGCGTTTCTCAGCACCATCCACAGCAGCCACGACTACACCAGGGCGGTCACCGCCGCGCTGGACAACCTGCGCAAGGGATTCGCCGTCGAGCATCGAGGCGGCGCGCCGGTGCGGCGCGTTCCAGTCCAGCACGCGGGCTTCGGCGTGGGCTTGCTGCTGTTCATGTTGCTGATGGTGGGTGTGATCGCAGCCGTGGTGATCATGGCTCTCCGGCGCCGGCGGTCCGGCTTCGGAGCGGGACCATCGACGGTCGCGGACCGGCCACCCATGGGCACGTACCCGGACTATGGCCCTTCTTATGGGGGCCCTTCTTACGGGGGGCCTCCTTATGGGGGCTCCGGTTACCGCTCCGGGATGGGTGCAGGGACCGCGGGTGCCATTGGTGCGGTGGGTGGCGGGTTGCTTGGCTATGAGCTGGGCAAGATGCACGGTGAGGAGCAGCAGTTCCACCGAGACGAAATGATGTACGACCAGGATCGCGGCGTCCCGTCCGAAGGAGGCGACCAGGGCGATTGGGTTGTTGGCCAGGACAGTGACTTCGGCGACGCTGGCGATGTCGGTCAGCAGGGATCCGGGGACTGGTGAACTAAACGGGATATCGCTGGCGGCCAACTCGGTGCCCGGCAGGTAGGGGATGCGGCGGCGCGTCGTCAACTGGACGGGCGAGGCCGGTGACGGTCCCGGCCTCAGTGATCATGAGGCATGTCGCCCGAATCATCCGTACGATGGTCGCCGGTCTCAACAGAGCGGTCGCTGGCGTGGCTGTATTGGGACCATGATCCCGGGTAGAGCCGGCCGTGGCCTAGGCCCGCAAGTTCCAGGGCGAGTAGGTTGTGGCAAGCGGTCACGCCAGAGCCGCAGTAGGAGATGACCGAGGCGCCACTGGTGACGCCCACAGCCTGAAAGCGCTGGCGCAACTGCTCGACGGGCAGAAATCTGCCGTGTTTGTCGAGGTTCTCCCGACAGGGGAGGTTGCGCGCTCCTGGAATGTGTCCGGATCGTGGGTCAACCGGGTCATGCTCGCCGCGGTAGCGTTCCCGGGTGCGGGCATCGAGCACCGTGTTTGCCGGATCCGCGGCATTGTTGATATCGGCCAGTCGTTCCCCAGGCCAGGGCCGGGGCGTAAACACCGCAGGCAAGAACGAGGGGCTGACCTGCTCCAGGGGCCCGTGGTAGACGCTCAGGCCGCCGTCGAGCAGGGCAGCGTCATGTCCGGTAGCGCGCAGCATCCACACCAGGCGGGCCGCGATCACGCCTCCGACGTCGTCGTAAGCCACGACGGTGCTGTTGTCAGCGATACCGAGCCGGGCCATGCCCTGAGCGAAAACCTCCGGATCCGGCAGCGGGTGGCGGCCTTCTCGCGGGCTTCCGGCACCGGAGAGCCAGCGATCTAGGTTGACGAACACCGCTCCGGGCAGGTGCCCTTGGTGGTACGCGTTCAGCCCGGATCGCCCGTCGAGGTACCAGCGGACGTCCGCGAGGACAACACCCTCGCGTCGGTTCCGCCACCAGGTGATGTCGACAACCGGAGGGATCATGCCTCGACCCTAAACGGTTCGAGAGAGCATCGTCACTTGCCGGTAACGCCGTGTGGGGGCCAAGCTGGTGGTACTGAGGGCGTCCTCGCGTTACGGAGTTTGCCGTGCGCCGTTCTTAGCGAACGGTGCCACGATGCCCGGTTGTCCGGGTCATCGGGTGAGGTCGCGGAACAATGTCGGAGCCCCTTCCCGTGGGGATCGGTGCTGCCTTGTCGGAGTTGACGGGGCTGTTGCTGTCCACGGACTCGTTCGAAAAGCTGCTGCAGGGGGTGGCTGAGCTCTCCGTGCGGGTCATCGCACCGGTTGCGACGTGCGGGATCACCCTGGCGCAAGACGAGCGGGTGTACACGGTCGCCTCGGCTGATGCGCTGGCTCGTCAGCTTGACGAGCAGCAATACCAGCACGAAACGGGGCCGTGCTTGCAGGCTCTGTACAGCGGTGAGGTGGTGGAGGCGGTGGACCTGGCCACCGAGGACCGCTGGGAGGTCTACCCGGCCATCGCGATGGCGCAGGGCATCTTGGCGGTTCTGTCCACCCCGCTGATCGTGCAGGGCAAGCCGGTCGGTGTGCTTAACCTCTACGCCCGAACCCAACGGGCCTTCAGCGCGGTGGATCGGCAACTGGCCGAGTTGCTGGCCGGACAGGCCGCCATCGCGGTCACTGCGGCGTTGCGACGCTACGACGAGGTCACACTCTCGGACCACCTGCGCATCGCGTTGTCCTCGCGCTCGCTCATCGACCAGGCGATCGGGATCGTGATGGCCCAGCGGCGTTGCGGTCCAGAGGAAGCCTTCGGGACCCTGCGGACGATCTCGCAGCGGCGCAACATCAAACTCCGCACCATCGCCGCCGAGTTGGTCAACGCCGTCCAGTGTCGCTCCGAGGACAACGCGCCGCAGGCCTGACCGCACCGTGCCAGTCACCCGGCGCCTGCGTTTTTCGACCTATCGGCTGGTTGCTGCGCTGGGTCGCTGCTGCCTATTGTCAAACAAGGTTGGACCATCAGCCGCTTCTGCGGCATGCCTGCGGGATGGTCCACCTGAGGCCCTCTCGTGGCACGGGCAATACGACCACGGGGGTGTCGGCGATGGGTGACGATACGAGGACGGGCCCGGTCTGGGCCGATGGCGGACCGACGTTCGGGGTCGAGGTCTCCTCGGATGCTGTCCGCAGTTGGGTGGCGCTGAGCGGAGAACTCGACCTGGCCAGCGCACCCCATCTCCAGCAGGTTCTCGATCAACTCTGCCGGGATGGCTTCCTAGAAGTCGTACTCGATCTGGCCGGGCTGAAGTTCCTGGGCGTCGTCGGCTTGGAGGTGTTCCTCCGCGCCGATGACCAGCTCCGCGCTGCTGGTGGTCAACTGATCCTTAACCGTCCTGGGCGGCTGGTCCGCCGTGTGTTGGCGATCACCGAACTGGATACCGTGCTGACTATCTGGGGGGGAGACCTCGCGCAGTCTCGATCGCGCGGCCCCCAGCTGGATCGGCCGGGTGTCCTGATGGTCGCCCCGCCGCGCCTCGGGCCGGCGACCTCGGGTGCCGGCACCGGTGAGCTGATCGGCCCGCTCGTAACCATACAGACCGTCGGGGAGCTACGATGAAAGTCAACGAGACCGCGACGGCGAAGTACGCGGTCGGGCAACCAACGTCAGATGATGTGGCTGGTGCGGCTCCCGTGCTGGCTGCGGTGTGGTGCCGGTCGGTGGGGACCTCCTGGACGCTGGAACTTCACCAGCTCAGCCGTGGCACGCTGCCCTTGACGCTGGTGGACTGGATCAGCTCGGGCGTGCCCATCTCACAGCCGGAGCCTGAGGCGCTGGCCGAGGAGCTGCTGGCCGAACGTGGGCTGTGGCTGTTCCGCGATTCCTCCGCGGGCCCCTGCACTCATAATCGGCGCGGAATCGGCTACGTGGCCAGGGACGCTGAACTGATCACACTCGCACACCTCGTGCAGGACCATGCCACCGAGGCTGGGCGGCACCCCGTGATGGTGGCCAGGGAGTGGGTCGCGGCTGGATTCTTCGCCGACGCCGCCGCGGGATGGATACGCCAGGGAGTCCATTCTCCACGAGGAATCCGGACCACAGACGGTGTCCTGAGAGCTCGCCGGGCGAAGTAGGCCGCGTTGGTGGTATCGGTGACGTACACCTCGGAGTGCCCGGCGAGGCCGGATCCACCATGCGGTGGCGCCGTTGGTGACCCCACCAAGGATGATGCAGACGTGACCTTGACCCATCTGTCCACCAGCGAACTGACCCGCCACCGCGACGACCTGCGTCGCGAGTACGCGGCACTGCAAGCGCGGGGGCTCGCCCTCGACCTGACCAGGGGCAAGCCCTCGGCTGAGCAGCTGGACCTGTCCGAGCCGCTGCTGGCGCTGCCAGGGGCCGGCAAGCACCTGGCCAGCGACGGCACCGACACCCGCAACTACGGAGGCCTGCGCGGGCTGGTGGAGCTGCGCAAGATCTTCGGTGAACTGCTTCAGGTGCCTGTCGAGCAGCTGGTTGCGTTCGGTAACTCCAGTCTGGCGCTGATGCACGAGTGCCTGGTGCACGCCGTGCTGTTCGGCGTGCCCGGGGTGGAGCAGCCGTGGGGGCTGGGCACCGGGGCGGCGTTCCTGTGCCCGGTGCCCGGCTACGACCGGCACTTTGCGCTGTGCGAGAAGCTGGGCATCGAGATGATCACGGTGCCGATGAACGCGGCTGGCCCAGACATGAACGAGGTCGAGCGGCTGGTCGCGGCGGACGCTCGGATCAAGGGAATGTGGTGCGTGCCCAAGTACAGCAACCCCTCCGGCATCCGGTATTCCGAGGAGACCGTCGGTCGGTTAGCCCGGATGCGCACCGCCGCCGATGACTTCCGGATCTTCTGGGACGACGCATACGCCGTGCACCATCTGACCGAGGTCCGGCATGAGGTCGCCGACATCCTCCGGCTGGCCACCGCCTCAGGTCACGCCGACCGGCCGTTCGTGTTCGGCTCCACGTCGAAGATCACGCTAGCTGGTAGCGGGGTGGCCTTCTACGGTGCGTCCCCGGCCAACGTGGACTGGCTGACCGGGCACCTGTCCAGGTGCACGATCGGCCCCGACAAGGTCAACCAGCTGCGACACGTCCTGTTTCTGGAGACCGTGACCGGCGTATACGCCCACATGGAGCGGCACCGCGCACTGCTCGCGCCGAAGTTCGATCTCGTCCAGCGCACGCTGACCAGCAAGCTCGGTGACAGTGGGGTGGCGGCCTGGACCGTACCCGAGGGTGGTTACTTCGTCACCCTCGATGTGCTGGACGGCTGCGCCAGCCGAGTCGTCGAGTTGGCCGCTGGCGCCGGCATCGCGCTGACCCCGGCTGGCGCGCCGTTCCCGTACGGCAAGGACCCCGACGACCGGGTGATCCGGCTGGCGCCCAGCTACCCGCCCATTTCGGAGCTGGCTGAGGCGTTGGACGGGCTGGTCGTGTGCATCAAGCTCGCCGCCATCGAGCGCCTGCTGGACGCACCGGTCACGAGGTGACCGGCTGGCCGGACCGGAGTTGGTCGTCGGGATTACCTCAGCACTTCGGCGAGCACCGCAGCCTGGCTGTGGTCGAGGTCTTTGCTCGTCCCATCCTCGGAGCTTGGCTCGTCATAGACTCGACGGATCCGGATTCCTTCGTGGGTCATAACGGCAGGTTGCCCGCTTACCGGGCAGTTCACACGATATTTCGGATACCCCGCGCCGCTTCCTACCGGCGTTCTGGTGCTGTGCTGCGGTGGCGAACGCTGTGGGCAGACGATACAAAGGTCACGGTGGGCGACTGTGTCGCGCCGTGGGAACAGTATGGATCTGCGGAGGGTGTATGGATATTTGGCCTGGCTCGCCCTACCCGCTGGGCGCGACCTATGACGGTGGCGGCACCAACTTCTCGATCTTCTCCGAGGCCGCGCACCAGATCGAGCTGTGCTTGTTCAACGACGCGGGCGAGGAGACGCGGACCGCGCTGCCCGAACGGGATGGCCTGGTGTGGCACGGTTATCTGCCGAGGGTCGGTCCCGGTCAGCGTTACGGCTACCGGGTGCACGGCCCCTACGACCCATCTGCGGGTTTGCGGTGTAATCCGAGCAAGCTGCTGCTCGACCCTTATGCCAAGGCGATCGACGGCCGCATCGAGTGGAACGAGGCGCTGTTTGCTTACCGGTTCGGCGATCCGGATTCCTACAACGATGCCGATTCCGCGCCGTACGCGATGACCTCAGTGGTGATCAGCCCATTCTTCGACTGGGCCGACGATCGGTTGCTGCGTATCCCCTATCACGAGACGGTGATCTACGAGGCGCACGTCAAGGGCATGACGATGCGCCACCCGCAGATCCCTGATGACGTCCGCGGCAGCTACTCCGGCCTCGCCCACCCTGCCATGATCAAATACTTCCGCGAGCTCGGGGTGACCGCGGTGGAGCTGATGCCGGTGCACCAGTTCGTGCACGACTCCACGCTCGTCGAGCGTGGGCTGTCCAACTACTGGGGTTACAACACCATCGGTTTTTTCGCCCCGCACAACGACTACGCCTGCTTCGGCACCCGGGGTGAGCAGGTACAGGAATTCAAGGCCATGGTCCGAGCGCTGCACCGGGCGGGCATCGAGGTCATCCTCGATGTGGTGTACAACCACACCGCTGAGGGCAACCATCTTGGGCCGACGCTGTCCTTTCGCGGTATCGACAACCCAGCTTACTATCGGCTGGTCGAGGGCGACCTGAAGCACTACTACGACACCACCGGCACCGGGAACAGCTTCAACGTCCGTCACCACGAGTCGCTGCGGCTCATCATGGATTCGCTGCGGTACTGGGTGACCGAGATGCACGTCAACGGGTTCCGCTTCGATCTTGCGGCCACCCTGGCTCGAGAGTTCCATGAGGTGGATCGGCTGTCGGCGTTCTTCGACCTGGTCAACCAGGACCCGGTGATCAGCCAGGTCAAGCTGATCGCTGAACCGTGGGACGTCGGCGAGGGCGGCTACCAGGTCGGTGGCTTCCCCCCGCTGTGGACGGAGTGGAACGGCAAGTACCGCGATACCGTGCGCGACTTCTGGCGTGGTGAACCGGCCACGTTGGCCGAGTTCGCCTCCCGGTTCACCGGCTCGTCAGACCTCTATGAAGCCGACGGCCGCCGTCCCAACGCCTCGATCAACTTTGTGACCGCGCACGACGGGTTCACGTTGAACGATCTGGTGTCCTACAACCACAAGCACAATGAGGATAACGGCGAGGATAACCGAGACGGCGAGAGCCACAACCGTTCGTGGAACTGCGGCACCGAGGGTCCCACGGAGGACGGCAGGATCGTCGCGCTGCGGGAACGGCAGAAACGCAACCTGCTGACCACCCTGTTGCTTTCCCAAGGGGTTCCGATGCTCGCGCACGGGGACGAGCTAGGCCGCACCCAGCACGGCAACAACAACGTGTACTGCCAGGACGGCAAGATCAGCTGGATCGACTGGGACGACGCCCGGCAGAACGAGATTCTCACCGAGTTCACCGCTGGGCTCACCCGGCTGCGTGCCACCCACCCGGTGTTCCGCCGCCGCCGGTTCTTTCAGGGCCGCCCGATCCGTGGCTCCAGCATCGAGGACATCGCCTGGCTGCGCCCCGACGGGCAGCAGATGTGCGAGGAGGACTGGAACGTCGGGTTGGCCATGACCGTCGGGATCTTCCTCAACGGCCGGGGCATCCCCGAACGCGACGATCTCGGTGAACGGATCATTGACGATTCGTTCCTGCTCCTCTTCAATGCTCACCACCGGCCGGTCACCTTCACCCTGCCCGACTCCGCGTATGGTCAGAGCTGGGAGATCGTCGTGGATACCACCGACCCCCTGCTAGCCCACGCCCGACGCAAGCAGCGCGACGCGGTAGCGGGCTGCAAGCTGCGGATACAAGCCAGGGCGATGCTCGTGCTCCGCTGCCAATACTGAGCCGGCTACGAGCCGGTGGGTGACCGCGGTTCGTGCCCCTGAGAGGGCCGACGGCAGAATGACGGATGTGAGTACAAGATCATCTGATTCAGTATCGTTTGCCGAGTACTTATCCGGTCTGGGCGAGGTGTCGTTGACCGCGCTGCTCCACGCGCGTCCGGATGTCCTGGTGCAGCCGGCGCCGCGTGGCTTCAGTCAGCTCGCCCAGCGGCTGGGCGGTGCGGATTCGCTGGGCGCCGCGTTGCGCACAGTGAACCGGGACATGGTCATCGTCGGGCAGGCCATCGTCGCCCTTGGTGCGTCGGCCACGGTGCCGGCTCTCGCGCGGCTGCTGGGCGCCTCGGAGCAGGCGGTGCGTGACGCAGTGGCCGAGTTGTGCGGGCGGGGGCTGGCTTGGGACAGTTCTGGGAGCCTGCGCCTGCCGGAGCGGCTGGAGGCGTACTGGTCGGCGGAGATCGGTGGTGGCCGACCGGTGGAGAAGATCGCGGGGTCGGCCCTCGCTGACAATCTGCGCGCGGCGGTCGGCGCGTTCGGTATCGCGACCGATGGACTGCGCAAGCCCGAACTGGCAGCGCGACTGTCCGGCTGCATGGCTGATCTACCCTTGCTGGCCACGATAATCGCTGATCTGCCCACACCGGCCAAGGATCGGCTCCGCGAGTACCGGCGTGGTTATCACGACTACTACTCGGGGTTCGGCTACCCCCGGCCTCGCGGTGCGGGTGATCATGATCCGACCGAGCTGCTTATCGCGTCCGGCCTGCTGCTGCCCGTCAACTATGGGTGTGAGCTGCCCAAGGAAGTGGCGGTCGCCGGTTGGCTGGCCGAACGCGAGCTCACGCTCACCGGGCGTCCGGACATCCCCCCAGCCGGAGCTGACGAGGCAGCGGTGCGCCGGGCTGCCCAGGCCGCCGCCCAGGAGGCACTTCGGGGGGTGACGACCCTGCTTGACGAGGCAGGCGCGGCGTCGATCGCGGCGCTGAAGAAGGGTGGGGTCGGGCCTCGGGAACGCGCACGGCTGGCCAAGCGGCTGTCGATCCCCGAGGACGTCCTGGTGTTGTGGATCGATCTGGCCTACGCCGCTGGCCTGCTGGGTCAAGCCGACGCCGGGTATGCACCGACGCACTCCTATGCCGGATGGCGCGCTGGGGAACCAGGCCGGCAGTGGGCCGTGCTGGTTGATGCGTGGTTCTTGCTCGAGCATGCGCCGACCAGCCGGGAAATCCAGGGGGATAAGGAGCTTCCGCCGCCGTTGCCGCTGGCGTCGGCCGCTGGGCTGTTGCGGCGCGCGCTGCTGTCGGCCGCCCGTTCGGGTGTGTCGGTGCGCGCGGCGGGCAAGGAGATCGACTGGTTCTTCCCGCTGCACGGCTACGACGCGGGGCAACGGGCGGACAAGATGGCCGCCACCGTCCGCGAAGCCGAACTGCTCGGGGTGATCGCCGCTGACGAGGTGTCAGAACTCGGAGAGCATCTGCTGGCCGTGGCCGGGTCCGCGCCCGAGGATAGGGTGGAAGAGCTGGTCCGGCGTTGCGCCGCGCTGCTCCCCGAAACCCCGTGCAGCGTGATCCTGCAGTCGGACCTCACAGCAGTGGTCTCCGGTCAGCCGAGCGCGGCCGTGTCACGGCTGCTGAACGACTCGGCCATTGCCGAAACCCACGGGGCCGCTCGAACCTGGCGGTTCACCCCGGCCAGCGTCCGGGCTGCGCTCGATACCGGGTGGACCGCCCAGGAGCTGCGCACTGAGCTGGCCGCCAGCTCCACCCGCCCGGTTCCCCAGCCACTGGAGTATCTGATTACCGACGTGTCCCGTCGGCATGGGCAGATTCGGGTGCGTGGTATGCGCTCCTGTGTCATCGCCGACGACTCGCTGATCACCGAGATCCTGCACACTCGATCTCTCACCAAGCTGCACTTCAGCCAGCTCGCCCCTACCGTCCTGTCCAGCCCATCCAGTCTTGACGACGTTCTGGCGCGCCTGCGCGAGGTCGGCCTGTCCCCGATGGCTGAAGATGCCCAGGGCACGGTGATCGTCGAAGCCCGTCCCGATCACCAGGCGTCGGCACCCACTCGCGCGATCATCACGACACCGCGACCGGCGCTGCCCGCCACCGAGCTGGCCCAGCGGCTCATGGCCGACCCACACGGCGTGACCATGAGCGTTGCCGCGGATTCGGACACTTTCGAGCTGTTAGCACAGCTCAACTGCCACCTCGATGACGCTGAACTGGAACTCCTGTCCGACGCCGTGGAACACCACAACGACGTGCTCATCGTCTACCGTGACAAGAACGGTAGCCGCAGCACCCGGGCAATCCGGCCACAACAGCTCTACGGCAAATGGCTCGACTCCTGGTGCCACACCCGCAACGCCCAACGTGACTTCACCATCGCCAACATCGAGGCCGTCGGCCCCGTCCGTTGATCGGCGATCGGCACGGTGAGCCTCACCGACCCAGCCACAAACCCGTTAGCCTGCAGGGCAACGCCCAATCATCGAGGTCGAACGGATTCGGCGGCTCGGGTCGAGGTGCCGTGGAGGGGTAGCGATGGCTGGTGAGGAGATCATTGAGCCCGGCCGCGTCTGGACGGCTGTCGCGGCTCACGCACGAGGAGCTGCGACGGGCACAAGATCAAACCTTCGAGGAGCCGCGGCGGCGGTACGGAATTGCCGCGCGGATCCTGTTCACGTTGCTCGACGTGGTGTACGGCAAGCCTCGCACGCTGAGCAAGTTCAAGGTACTCGAGTTGGTCGCCCGCGTTCCTTACCAGGCATGGGAACAGGTCGCCTTCATCGCCATCACTCACATACATACGCGCACAGGTATGGCCCGGCGCATACACGATCGTGTTGCCACGTCCCGCGCGTGGCAAGACAACGAGATGTTCCACCTGCTCATCATCGAAGAGCTGATCGCGAGGTCTGGACTGCCACAGCCACGGATCAAGTTCTTCTGGTTACCACAGACGATCGCATTCGTCTACTATCAGTACAGTAGTCATGGTTGCTCTTCGTGGTGCGCCCCAGTTGGTCGTATCGTCTCAATGCCGATTTCGAAGACCACGCGGAGCACGAGTACATGACCATGGTCGCCGAGTATCCCGAGTGGGAAAGCGAATCATTCGAATCCGAGTTCGATGACGACTTCGGCCACTTCGTCTCACTCGCGGACGTGTTTCGGCAGATCGGCCACGACGAGCGGGTGTACAAGCTCGAGAGTGAGGCTCTGATGAAGGAACCTCGTTTCCGCTGACTGCTGTCGTCTGCGACGTCCAGTGGCTCACCGGCACCGCTCATCACCACTGGGATGATCGTGCAGTCGCACGCCGCCGCGCTGGCCGACCGTGAACGCCAGCGCCGCCACAGGTCGTGTCCTGTCGATCTTTTGGTGATCAACCCTGCTGTCGCCGAGTTCGACAGCAGACGTTCATGGCCCTGGCGGGCTACCCATAGATGGATGAAACTTCGGCACATCTGCACCACTGGTCCCATCCGCACCAAGTTTCATCTCAGGGTTGTCCATGCCGTGCCGAGCAGCTCTGATGGTCGAACTCGGTGAACTGAGACCACCCACGAGCTGGCCACCCTATCCCACCTGATGATCTACAGGACACGGCCTAGTGCTGCGGCGGTGGCCGGTAGACGGGCTGGTAGCACCTCGCCGGTCAGGGTGCCGACGGGTGGCGAGCTGCTCGGCGTCGCGTACCTGGGCCCGGGCTTGCCCCGTGCTATCTGAGCTTCTCCGTCCCACCAAGATTGGTGAGCAGCGTGGTGATCTGCGCCATGCCGGTGGCCAGGGTGGCGAAACCCTCGCGCATCTCCCGGTTTTGCTCGTCGATCTTCCGGCCCTGTTCGAGCTGGGTCTCCCGCAGGGCGTTGAGGGCCTGGGTGTGGGCGCGCAACTCGGCGCGGACCTCTGAGACGTCGTGGTCGGCACCGGCGGCCAGCATGCGGGCGGCACCAGCGTCGGAGATCGTGAGGGCGAGTTGCTCGCGGAGCTGGGTGACGTCTCGCTCCACGATGGCTAGGCGGGTCTCGATGTCGTCGGCAGCCGGCATGGCGGCGATCGTAACGGCAGGCGGTGGTGTGTTGCGACCGAGGCGATGAGCGGATCCATCCGGCGCGGCCGGGGGTTGCGCCTGGCCGCGAGAACCAGCGCAACGAGCTGGCCGTACATGCGGCGGCCAGGCTCGCTCACACCGGACGCTCCGGCTCGCCGGGGTCGCGTAGCGGGTCAGGGGCGGCGTAGCGGTCGAGGTTGACGAAGAACTGCGCGACGTCAACCTTGCGCAGCTCCCGCTGAGTGATGTTTTTGGACATGGCGTCAGGATGGCCTGGATCGTGACGATTCGCCACGGATCTCCTCAGTGCAGCCAGGTGCGGTCGAGACGGTGCAGGACCTCAGGACGAATGAGGCAGACTGGCCGGGAAGCGCCGCCGTCGAGAGGAGTATCCCGTGATCCGGCTGGTGTCCCGAGCTGGCCGCTGATGAATTTCCTCACTCCGCGGCCGGGCACCCCGCTTGCCGAGCCGGCTGGGCTAGCGGGCGCCGAGGCACTCACGACCGTCGCGCCGGTGGTGCTCCAGCAGGCTCCCGAGCCGGTACCCTCTCGGCCCGGTGCCGTAGTCCGGGCCGACGTGGTGCCCGCGCTGGGCGTGCTGTGCGCGGTGGCTGTGCTGGGCCTGCCGCTGGGCGCGCTGTGGTCCTGGCTCGCGCCGACCGAGTTCGTCGTGCGCTCCGCCCTCGCCGCCGCGCCAGGCGGCGTGCTGCCCTTCGCCGGGCAGACCGAGCACCGCTTCGACGATATGGCGACCTTCGTGCTGCTCGGGCTGGCCACCGGGGTGCTCACGGGTGCGGCGCTCTGGTTGCTTCGGCGGCGGCGTGGCCCCCTGGTGCTCCTCGCCGCGGTGCTCGGCTCGCTGATCGCGGCGTGGCTCGCGATGCGTATCGGGCTGTGGCTGGTCGCCGCCCGCTATCCCGATCTGGCGAGCACTGGCGCGCCGTTCCCGCGTCCCCCGGTACTGGAGTCGGCGTGGGTGATCATCACGCAGCCCTTCGGCGTCGCGGTCACCTACTGCATCACGACCGCCTGGAACGGCACCGACGACCTGAGCAGCGGCTTGGCCTGACGAGGTCAGTTGTGGCTGGCTTTCACGGCGAACTGGTCCAGCGGCACCGGCACTGCCCGCAGCGTCCGCAAGAACGCCGCCTCCCGCACCAGCAGGGTGCGCACCAGGCGCAACCGATCCGCTGGGTCGCATTCCTCGAGTAAGGCTTGCCGGTCTTCCAGGGTCAGCAGGCAGTCCGAGGCGAGCAGGTGCGCCAGCGCTGCGATGTTGACGTCCTCCTTGGGCTCTTCCCACTCTCCGTGCTGCCACGCCGCCCAGCAGTACTGCCGGTGCGCTTCCCGAGCCGAGCGGGCCAGCATCGGCAGGAGCATCGACTGCTCTGCTGGTGGGTCGTCATCAGGCACCCATTCGACACTGCCGAGCAGGTAGGGCGCCGAGGTGTTGTCGATATCGAGCAGCCGGAACCGCTTTTCGCCGCGGGTGACGATGTCGAAGCGACCGTCGGGAAGTCTGCGGGCCTCCTGGAGCACCGCAGTGCATCCGATGTTGTGCGTCTCCTGCACAGAGTCCAGCGCCTGCTTGACCGCGATCACCCCGAAACTGCGGCCGGGAACTGCACCGGTCACCAGGTTGACGGTCAACTGCCGGTAACGGGGCTCGAAGATGTGCAGCGGAAGCGATGCACCCGGGAGCAGCACGGTGCCCAGCGGGAACAGCGGGACGGTCTCAACCACACGTCAACGTTACGACGCCAGGTGCGGATCCGCTCAATGAGCCGGCTCGTCCGGGGCAGACCGGGGTTCTGGTGGTCGCAGCACGGCGAAGGGGTCGGTGACCCGCATTCCGCGCTCCGCGAAGCGGTACCGCGCCGCGGGCCGGCCGCCGGACGGTCCGGGCGCGGCTGTGCCGCCAGTGGGGATCAACAGCCCACGGCGGGCCAGCACTCGTTGCAGGTTGGTCGCCGACACCCGGTGGCCCAGTGCAGCGGAGTAGAGCTCACGCAACGCTGAGACGGTGAACTCTGGTGGTGCCAGCGCAAACCCGAGATTGGTGTAGGAGAGCTTGGCGCGCAGCCGATCCCGGGCCCGACGCACGATCAGGCCGTGGTCGAAGGCGGTGCACGGTGAGCTCCGCAGGGCATCCGTCACCGGATGCCATGCGGTGTCGTCGGGCAGCGCGGGATCGGCCACGCAGGGCACCAGCCCAAGGAACGCGGTGGCCACAGTGCGCCGGTGCGGCATCCGGTCCGGCGCGCTGAACACCTCCAGTTGCTCTACGTGCGCCACGTCGCGCACGTCCACCTTCTCGGCGAGTTGGCGCAGCACCGAGGCCTGCACGTCCTCGCAGTGGCCGAGGCGGCCACCCGGCAGCGCCCAGCGCCCGATGTCGGGCTCGATGCCGCGTTGCCATAACAGCACCTGCAACTGCCCGTTCCGGACCTGGAGCACCGCAGCGAGAACTTCGTGCACCGCGAGCCCGACACTGTTATCATTCATGTTTTCGACTATAAGGCGAAAACTAGGGCACAGGCCAGCGTGGGGTTGGTGGCTCTTCAAGGCCGGCCAACCCGGGTTGGCCGGCCTTGAAGAGCCACCAATGCTGGCGAGGGAGGCGATATGGCCGCTACCACTGCGTCGGAGTGGACCCATAACGGCCACCCAGGGCCGGAGCTGGATGGGGCTTGGCGCCAGGAGGTGCGTGAACTCGCCCGCAAGCACGACGCGGTGCTGCTCGCGCACAACTACCAGGTGCCCGAGATCCAGGACATCGCCGACCACGTCGGGGACTCGCTGGCGCTGTCCCGCATCGCCGCCAACTGCGCGGCGACCACCATCGTGTTGTGCGGCGTGCACTTCATGGCCGAGACCGCGAAAATCCTCGCACCGGGCAAAACGGTGCTCATCCCGGACGCGCGGGCGGGCTGCTCGCTGGCCGACTCCATCGACGCCGAGCTGCTGCGGAACTGGAAAGGCGAGCACCCGGGAGCCGCGGTGGTGTCCTATGTGAACACCACCGCCGACGTGAAGGCCGAGAGCGACATCTGCTGTACCTCATCCAACGCCGTCGAGGTGGTCAACTCGATCCCGGCGGAGCGGGAGGTGTTGTTCCTGCCCGATCAGTTCCTCGGCGCGCACGTACAGCGTGTCACCGGCCGGAGGAACCTGCATGTCTGGGCTGGGGAGTGCCACGTGCACGCCGGGATCAACGGCGCCCAACTGGCCGCGAAGGCCGCCGCCGCGCCCACCGCGGAGCTCTACATTCACCCGGAATGTGGCTGCGCGACCAGTGCCCTGTACTTGGCCGGCGAGGGTGCGGTACCCGCTGAGCGGGTGCGGATCCTGTCCACCGGCGGCATGCTCGATGCCGCCCGAGCGACCGGGGCCCGCGAAGTGCTGGTGGCCACCGAGATCGGCATGCTGCACCAGTTGCGGCGTGCGGCTCCCGGGGTTGACTTCCGAGCGGTGAACGACCGGGCCTCTTGCCGGTACATGAAAATGATCACTCCGGCGACGCTGCTGCGCTCACTGCGCGAGGGCGTTGACGAAGTGACTGTCGCGGACGACATCGCTGAGCGGGCCCGTGGCGCGGTGCAGCGCATGATCGAGATCGGCCGGCCGGGCGGCGACGAATGATGAACTGGCAACTCCCCCTGGACCTCGTGGTGGTCGGCACCGGCGTCGCTGGGCTGACCGCCGCCCTGCGCGCCGCCGAGCTCGGCCTGCGGGTAGTGGCTGTGACCAAGACCACGGTCGAGGACGGCAACACCCGGTGGGCCCAGGGTGGTGTCGCGGTGGTGCTGCCCGGTCATCATTCGTCACCGTCCGGCGACAGCGTGGACGCGCATGTGGCGGACACGCTGGCGGCCGGCGCCGGGCTGTGTGATGAGGTTGCCGCTCGGGAGATCCTGGCTGCTGGTCCGGCCGCGGTCAGCGCGTTGCGGGCCCGCGGCGCTGTCTTCGACGGCCGTGCTGGGGACCTGGAGCGCACCCGGGAGGGCGGGCATCGGGCCTTCCGGGTGATTCACGCCGGCGGTGACGCCACCGGAGCCGAGATCGAGCGGGCACTAGCGGGCGCGGCCCGTGGCGGGCAGCTGCCGTTGCTGGCGGGGCAGTCGGTCACCGACGTGTTGCGCGACGACACCGGCCGGGTGGCCGGGGTCGGGCTGCTCGGGGACGGTGTGGGCGTGCTGCGTGCCCGGGCTGTGCTGCTCGCCACCGGAGGCCTCGGCCAGCTCTACACCGTCAGCACCAATGCCGATGGTGCTACCGGCGACGGGCTGGCGTTGGCGTTGCGGGCCGGGGCGATGACCGCTGATCTGGAGTTCGTCCAGTTTCATCCGACGGTGCTGCACGTCGGACCGGGCTCGCGGGGCCGGCAGCCACTAGTCACCGAGGCGATCCGGGGTGAGGGCGCGGTGCTGCTGGACACCACCGGCTCCCCAGTGATGACCGGCGTGCATCCCCTTGGCGCTCTCGCGCCGAGGGACGTCGTGGCCGCCGCGATCACCAGCCGGATGGCCCAGACGGGTACCGACCACGTGCTGCTGGATGCCACCCGCCTCGGCGGCGCGCAGCTGCGCCGTCGCTTCCCGACCGTGCACGCGGCCTGCATGGCGCTGGGTGTGGATCCAGCTCGCGCGCCGATCCCGGTGGCCCCGGCCGCGCATTACCAGTGCGGCGGCGTGGTCACCGACACCAGCGGCCGAAGCACGGTGCCCGGGCTCTACGCCGCTGGGGAAGTGGCCCGGACCGGTCTGCACGGCGCGAATCGGCTGGCCTCCAACAGCCTGCTGGAAGGGCTGGTGATGGGGGCCCGGGCCGCGGAGGCGGTGGCGGCCGACCTCGCGGTCTCCCCGCGCCCCGGCCCGCCGCAGCCGCGTTCCCCGGCCCGCCCGGCGGCCGACCGTGACGCGGTGCAGCGGGCGATGAGCGCGCACGCCGGCATCGGGCGCGACGCCGCTGGGCTGGCCGCCGCTGCCTCGGCGGTCGCTGGCGCCGCCCCGCACCAGCTGGTGCAGACTTCCCAGGATGCCGAGGATGCCGGGCTCACCCTGGCTGCGGCCGCAGTGCTGGCCGCCGCGAGCGCACGCACTGAGAGCCGGGGCTGCCACGTCCGCACTGATTACCCGCGCACCGCGGCGCGCTGGCGAGGCAGCATCACTGTGGTGCTTGATGATGCCGGCACCCCGGTGGTTGCCCAGCCGATGCGGGTAGGCGGGGTGGCGTGACGCCAGTCGAGGCGCAGCTGGTCGCCGCCGGGCTGGACGTCGATGACGTGCACCGGGTCATCAGCATCGCGCTGGAGGAGGACCTGCGCTACGGCCCGGACGCTACCACTGCCGCCTGCGTGCCCGCCGGAGCGGTCGCGACGGCGAATGTCTCCTCGCGCGAACCCGGCACGCTGGCCGGGCTGCCGGTATTCCTCGCCGTGCTCGACGCGGTGCTGGGAGCCGACGGGTATGAGGTCACCGCCCGGCGCCAGGACACCGACCGGCTTGCCGCAGGTGACGTCGCGCTCACCGTGCGCGCCCCGGTGGCTGGCCTGCTCACCGCCGAGCGCACCGCACTCAACCTGCTATGTCACCTCTCCGGGGTAGCCACCGCCACCGCGGCGTGGGTGGATGCGGTGGCCGGCACCGGCGCGTCGGTCCGAGATTCCCGCAAGACCCTCCCTGGCCTGCGGGCGCTGCAAAAGTACGCGGTGCGCTCCGGCGGCGGGGTCAACCACCGGATGGGGCTCGGAGACACGGTGCTGATCAAGGACAATCACGTGACCGCCGCCGGGTCGGTGGCCGCAGCTCTTGCGGCCGTCCGGGCTGTGGCCCCGCAGCTGCCCTGCGAGGTGGAGGTCGGCACCCTCGACGAGCTGGACGAGGCACTGGCCGCTAGGGCGTCACTGGTGCTGCTGGACAACATGACGGTGGCACAGTGCGCCGAAGCGGTCCGCCGCGCCGCCGGCTCGGGCACCGAGCTGGAGGTCTCCGGCGGCCTGACCCTCGACGTCGCCCAGGCCTACGCCGCCACCGGCGTGCGCTACCTCTCGGTGGGCGCCCTCACCCACTCCGCCCCAGCCCTAGACCTCGGCCTGGATGTGGGTTCGTGATCAATCTTCCTCAGCAAGGAGTTCCAGCCTCACCAGAGCAGGCCCATCTGCTCGTGTCAGGACGGGCAGGTGGATTTGTAGTCAAACCCGGGCAGGTACTTGTTCCATTCCGCCGGGGTGAGGTTCCTGTTGACGATGTGGCAGACATGCCCCAACGCCCACGAGGCGTCGTAAGGTTCCACGAAGATACCTGAGTCGCTCGCAGTGAGCAGACCGTTGTCGGATGCAAAGGAAAAGTCGTTGATGACACCCAAAGTTGAGCTTACGGTGCCGTCGAGCAGGAGATTGTGCACATTCCACACTGAATACATCACCATAACTCGCCGTCTTCGTGGAGTTCACGGCTCCGTGCCTCGCCCATCTACCCGTTAAGTTTCGTGATCTTCGCTTCCTGACGTGGCGCAGCTGCGGAGCTCGCGGTATGGTGATGGTATGACCGTCCGGAAGCTCACCATCTCGCTACCCGAGGAACTCGACCGCACCGTGCGGATTGCCGCCTCGGCAGCCGGGTTGTCCGTCTCGGCATGGCTGGCGCAAGCTGCCGCCCAAGTAGCGGTTGAGCAGGCCATTATCGCAGATGGGCGGGCTGCGCTCGAGGAGTTCGTGGCCGAGAACGGCCCGATCACCACTCACGAGGACCAGGACGTTTGGGTGGCTCGGGTGCTTGCCGATACCGGTGCCGGTGAGCATCGAGCCGCGAGCTGATGCCGGCTCTGCTCTACGACACCGGCGCCCTGGTAGCGGCCGAACGCCGGCACCCGCTGATCTGGCGGCTGCATGACCGAGCCAACGCTGCCGGGATCGCGCCGGTGGTGCTGGTGGTCGTCTTGGCTCAGGTCTGGCGCGGGCGGCCACAGCACAACCTGTCCCGATTGCTGCGCGGATGTCGCATCATGCCGGACGACGAGATCAGCGGTCGGGCTGCCGGTCGAGCTTGTGCTGCGGCGGGCACCTCGGACGTGGTGGATGCTCTCGTGGTGGTTACCGCCACGCAGCTCGCGGCACCTGTGGTAACCAGCGATCCCGACGATCTCACCCACCTTGCCGTCAGCCTCGGCGCCACGCTCGCGCTACACGCACTCTGAGGCGGCTATCGCGCGGTGCAGCGGGCGCCGATGATCCGTGGGACGCAGTCGGCGTAGCTCAGCAGCAGGTCCACCGCCGCGTCGTTGCGGGCGGTCTCGCGCTCGATCACGCTCGCCGGTGGGTAGAAGCCGCCTTGCGTCAGGCTGGTCGGGTACATCTCCATGGTGTAGGACCAGATGTGGTGCTGTGCCCACATCCAGTCGCCGATCGAACCATCGTTGATGTAGAGGTGGCTGGACTGCTCCGGGGTGTAGCCGTTGGTGGCGGCCATCCGCTCGCCGAGCTTGCGGAAGGTCGCCGCGTTGGAGCTGGTCAGGCCGGGGCCGGTGGCACTGGCGGCAAAACCGTAGGGCCAGAGCACCAGCTCGGAGAAGCTGTGGAAGTCGATATGGGCGGTGATCTGCTGCACGCCCCGGACCACCCGGCTGTTTACCCAGTCCCGGAGCTGCGCGGTCTCCGGCGCGGAGAACGGGGCGGTGCCGTGGTAAGTGTCGTTGCCGGGGTTGGCGCTCGACCCGCCGCAGCAGGCCCACTCGTCGCCCCAGTTCCGGTTGAGGTCAGTGCCGATCTTGGTGTTTTCCGGGGTCGGCTGGCGGTTCTTGCGCCACATCGCGAAAAGGCCGGTGGAGATGTCGTACTCGGCGCCGTCTGGGTTGGCCATCGGCACCACCCAGATCTCCCGCGACGTCACCAGCTGGGTGATGGCCGGATCGGTGCCATAGCCCTGCGCCAGCCGCCGCACGAGGTGCAGGCACATCTCGACGGTGAGGTGCTCCCGGGCGTGCTGAGCGCAGCTGAACAGCACTTCGGGCTGGTGTTTGTCGGTGCGCACATCGTTGCTGATCTTCACCAGCAGCAGCGGGCGGCCCTGCGCTGACCGGCCGTAGCTGGACACCGCAACCTGGTGGGGATGCGCGGCGGCTAGCGAGTCCAGCTCAGCGGTAAGCGTGCGGTAGGTGTGATAGCCCTGGTACCCGATCGGGAACTCGCCGGGCGCCACCAGCCCCGGCACCGGTGCCGGGACTGGGAGCAGGAGTAGCCGCAGCCCGCTGGCACGCAACCGATCCGCCTGCGCGGGCGTGGCCTGGACCTCTAGATAGTCGCGACCGCCGCCGAGCACGTCCACGCCCTGACGCAGCACCGTGGAGCGCGCGGCAGGGTTGTCCACCCCTGGTACCCGGTAGGCCGACGACGGCGTGGCCGGGGGCTCGGGCGAAGGTGGCGGCGCCGCAGCCGCGGAGAACGGGACGGCCAGCGCGAGCATCGCCACTACCGCGATCACGGCAACCCGGCGCATCGACATCGCGCGGAGCTTAACGATCGCACTCCTTCCCGCATCCAGCGGTCGGGCGCTGCGGACCTGTTGACGATCGTCAGACATCAGTGCATCAGATTAGCTATGCTGTGATGTGTGAGGACGACGCTCAGTCTTGATGACGACGTCGCGGCGCAGCTCGAACAGCTCCGCGCGCGCGGGGATCGGTCCTTCCGGCAGCTGGTCAACGACGCATTGCGAGCGGGGTTGGCGCACCTGGGTCGCGAGCGCGCGACGCCGCGTGGACCCTTCACCCGGGCGGTCTCGCTCGGTGCGCCGCGGCTTCCGGACGTCGACGACGTCAGCGAGGCGCTCGCGATCACCGAGGGCGAGCGCTACCGGTGATCGCGATCGACGCGAACCTGCTTGTCTACGCCCACGTCACGTCCTACGCGCAGCATGAGGCGGCCCGGGCGTGGCTTGAGGAGCAGCTGGATGCGGCGCCGAGGGTGGGGTTACCGTGGGCGAGCCTGCTCGCGTTCGTGCGGTTGGTCACCAACCCCCGGCTGTTCACCGAGCCGGAGTCGATCACCGACGCGTGGGGCCAGGTTGCCGCATGGCTGGACGCCGCTCGGGTCTGGACGCCGACACCGACCACGCGGCATCGCGAGGCGCTAGGCGCCTGCCTGGCACGACCAGGGTTGCGCGCGAACGATGTCCCGGACGCCCATCTGGCCGCACTCGCGGTCGAGCACGGGCTGCGACTGGCGACCAGCGACAGTGGTTTCGCGCGGTTCCCGGGACTGGAATGGTTCAACCCGTTGGAGCCGGCATGACGAGGCGCGTGGTGGTCGTCGGTGCCGACGCGGCGGGGATGAGCGCCGCCTCGCAGGCACTTCGGCAGGCCGGTCGGGACGCGCTGGAGGTGGTGGCCTTCGAGCGCGGCCACCACGTGTCCTACTCGGCCTGTGGTATCCCGTACTGGGTGGCGGGCGACGTCAACGGTGCGGACGCTCTGATCGCCCGTAGCGCCGTCGAGCACCGGGCGAACGGGATCGACCTGCGGCTGCGCACCGAGGTCACCGAGATCGACCTGGACGCCAGCACGGTGACCGCCACGCAACTCGATGGCCGCGTGAGCTATCAGGTTGGCTTCGACGACCTGGTGCTGGCCACCGGCGCGGTGCCGGTGCGCCCTGATCTGCCCGGCGTGGGGGCGCCGGGCGTGTATGGCGTGCAGACCCTGGATGACGGCGCCGCTGTGCTGGCGGCGCTGACCGGACGGCCGCGCCAGGCGGTCGTGGTCGGTGGCGGCTACATCGGTATCGAGATGGCCGAGGCGATGGTCCGCCGCGGCCTGCCGGTCACCGTGGTGGACCGGGTTCCGGAGCCGATGGCTACCCTCGACCCGGACATGGGCGCCCTGGTTCGCGGGGCGATGGAGGGGATGGGGATCGCCGTGCTCACCGGCACCCCGGTCACCGGGTTCGAGACGGGTCTCGAGGGCCGGGTATCCGGGGTGGTCACCGAGGGCGGGACACTGCCGGCGGACCTCGTCGTGCTGGGTTTGGGCGTGCGGCCAGCCAGCGAGCTGGCCCGGGCGGCCGGGCTGCCCCTGGGCGAGCACGGTGGTGTGCTGACCGATCTGCGGATGAGAGTGCCGGGCCACGACGGGGTGTGGGCCGGCGGCGACTGCGTCGAGGTGCTGCACCGCGTCTCACAACGTCGAGTGCACGTGGCGTTGGGCACCCACGCCAACAAGCACGGCAGGGTGATCGGCACGAACCTGGGCGGCGGCTACGCGACCTTCCCCGGAGTTGTCGGCACCGCGGTCAGCAAGGTCTGCGATCTTGAGGTCGGCCGGACCGGGCTGCTGGAGGCCGAGGCGCGGGCCGTGGGATTCCAGCCAGTCAGCGTGACGGTGCGGTCCACCACCCGGGCCGGCTACTTTCCGGGCGCGGTCCCGATCACCGTCAAGATGATCGCGGAGCGCCGCACCGGGCGGCTGCTCGGCGCGCAGCTCGTTGGCCGGGCGGGCACGGGCAAGCGGGTCAACGTGTGTGCCGTCGCGCTATGGAACGAGATGACCGTCGAGGAGATGATCGGTCTGGACCTCGGCTACGCGCCACCGTTCTCACCCGTCTGGGATCCCGTGCTGGTGGCCGCCCGCAAGGCGGCAGCGGCGCTCTGACTGCCTTTTCTGGGTGCGTGCGAAGCTGGCGGGGTGAGGCGCGTAGTCGTGCTGGATTATGGGTCGGGGAATCTGCGGTCCGCCGAGCGGGCGTTGCGGCGGGCGGGCGCGGAGGTGGCGGTGACCGCCGACGTCGACGCCGCGCTGAACGCCGACGGGCTGGTGGTGCCGGGAGTCGGAGCCTTCGCCGCCTGTATGGCCGGGTTGCGCTCGGTGCGCGGTGACCGGATCATCGGTCGCCGGTTGGCCGGCGGGCGCCCGGTATTGGGAATCTGCGTCGGGATGCAGGTGCTGTTCAGCCGCGGCGTCGAGCACGAGGTGCAGACCGGCGGGTGCGGTGAATGGCCCGGGACCGTGGAGCGGCTGAGGGCCGGCGTGCTGCCGCACATGGGATGGAACACCGTCGCGCCGCCGGCGGGTTCGCGGCTGTTCGCCGACCTCGACGCAGACGCCCGTTTCTACTTCGTGCACTCCTACGCCGCCCGCCGCTGGGAACTAGAGAGCTCAGAGCCGCTGGCGCCGCCGCTGGTGACCTGGGCCGAGCACGGCGAGCCGTTCATCGCCGCCGTGGAGAACGGGCCGCTGTGGGCAACCCAGTTCCATCCCGAGAAGTCCGGCGACGCCGGTGCGCACCTGCTGCGCAACTGGATCGAGACGCTGTAGCCGATGCGCGGGCGCCACCGCCTAGGGTAAGCCGGTGAGTTTCGTGCTGCTGCCCGCGGTGGACGTCGCCGGCGGCCGGACCGTCCGCCTCACGCAGGGCGAAGCCGGCACGGAGACGTGGTACGGCGACCCGGTTGAGTCCGCGCTGGCCTGGCAGGCCGACGGAGCCGAGTGGATCCACCTGGTGGACCTGGACGCGGCGTTCGGTCGGGGCTCCAACGCTGAGTTGCTGGCCGAGGTCGTCGGCAGGCTGGACATCGCGGTGGAACTCTCCGGGGGTATCCGGGACGATGCGTCGCTGCAGCGCGCGCTGGCCACCGGATGTGCCCGGGTGAACCTGGGTACCGCCGCGGTGGAGGACCCGGCCTGGTGCCGCGCGGTGATCGTCGAGCATGGCGAGCGAATCGCGGTGGGGCTCGACGTCCGGATCATCGATGGGCAGCACATCCTCGCCGCGCGCGGCTGGACCGTGTCTGGCGGGGATCTCTGGGAGGTGTTCGAGCGCTTGGACGCCGACGGTTGCCCGCGCTACGTGGTCACCGACGTCACCAAGGACGGCACGCTGCGCGGCCCGAACCTGGATCTGCTGCGCGCGGTCTGCGCCCGAACAGAGGCTCCGGTGATCGCTTCCGGTGGGGTCTCCGGAGCCGGCGACGTGGCCGCGCTGGCCGCGCTGGCCCCGGACGGTGTGGAGGGCGCGATCCTCGGTAAGGCGCTCTACACCGGGGCGCTCACCCTGCCCGCCGCGTTAGCTGCCGCCCACCAGCCCGGCGGGACTTGCGGCATAGGCTGAGTGGGTGGTCGTTGCCGTGCGCGTGATCCCTTGCCTGGACGTCGACGCCGGCCGGGTGGTCAAAGGGGTGAACTTCACCGCGCTGCGGGATGCCGGCGATCCAGTCGAGCTGGCAGGCGCCTATGACGCGCAGGGCGCCGACGAGCTGACCTTTCTGGACGTCACTGCCTCCGCGGCGGACCGGGAGACGACCTATGACGTGGTCCGCCGCACGGCGGAATGCGTCTTCATCCCGCTCACCGTCGGCGGGGGGATCCGCGCGGTGGCCGATGTGGATCGCCTGCTGCGGGCCGGCGCGGACAAGGTGAGCATCAACACCGCCGCGGTGGCCCGCCCTGAACTGCTGCGCGAGGCCAGTCACCGCTTCGGCGCGCAGTGCATCGTGCTCTCGGTGGATGCCCGGCGCGTGCCTGCGGGCGCGCCACCAACGCCATCCGGTTTCGAGGTGACGACGCACGGCGGGCGGCGCGGCACTGGGATCGACGCGGTGGAGTGGGCCGCCCGTGGCCAGCAGTTGGGTGTCGGGGAGATCCTGCTCAACTCGATGGATGCCGACGGCACCAAGGCGGGCTTCGACCTCACGATGATCTCCGCCGTGCGGGCGGTTGTCACGGTCCCGGTGATCGCCAGTGGCGGCGCGGGTGAGGTGGGGCATTTCCCGCCCGCGGTGGCGGCCGGCGCCGACGCGGTGCTCGCTGCCAGCGTTTTGCACTTCGGACAGTTGCGGATCTCCGATATCAAGGACGGCCTGCGCCGAGCAGGGGTGACGGTCCGATGAGCGGGTTAGACCCGGCGATCGCCGGCCAGCTCACCCGCAACGCCGACGGGCTGGTGTGCGCCGTGGCGCAGCAGCGCGGCACTGGCGAGGTGCTGATGGTGGCCTGGATGGACGACGAGGCGCTGCACCGCACGCTGACCACCGGCAGGGCCACCTACTGGTCCCGCAGCAGGCAGGCCTACTGGGTCAAGGGTGAGACATCCGGGCACACCCAGCACGTGCACGAGGTACGGCTGGACTGCGACGGCGACGCCCTGCTGCTCATCGTCGACCAGGTCGGCCCGGCTTGCCACACCGGGTCAGGGACCTGTTTTAGCAGCTCGCTGCCTGTGAGTGGCGATGCGACTCATAGCTCGCATCGCCACTCACAGGACGCCGGTCAAGTACCGCTGTAGGTTCGGGGCGATCGCCATGACCACGGTGTTGTGGTCGGCGGAGGCCAGTGGCTCCAGGCGGATCACGTAGCGAACCATGGCGAGTCCCACGATCTGGGTACCGCACAGCGCCGCGCGCAGCTCGAACTGGTCCGGAGCCACTGCGGAGATGACCCGACCGAAGATCACCCGGCCGACGAACTCGCGCATCATCCGCGCGGCTTGTTCGTGACTGGCCACGCTGCGCATCAGAGCGGTCAGTGCCCCACCGCCGGTGGCGTCCCAGACGGACAGGAAGGTGTGCAAGATCCGCTCGGCGGATTGCTCGGGGTCCCCGTCGAGGATTCTGGGGACAACCTCCTCGGGATTGACCGGGATCTCCATGGCGGCGACGAAGAGCGCATCCTTGCCACCGAACCAGTGATTGACCATCGCGGGGTCCACTCCAGCCCGCTTGGCGATCACTCGGACGGTGGTGCCGTCGAAGCCGCGCTCGGTGAACTCCACTCTGGCGGCGGCGAGCAGCGCCGCCCGGGTGTTCTCACCGGCCGGACGTCGCCCCCGGGGACGGGCCCCGCTGCCGCACTCGTCCGCCATCATTCCCAGTTCCTCTTTTCAACGAGAGATGAAAAGGTATGCCCGAACACATTCCGGAGTCAACGGCGGGCACAATGGTTCCATGGTCAGCATCTCCGACACCGGTAGTGGGCAGCTGCAGCCGAACCGGGAGCGGTTTCGCGCCCTAGCAACTGATCGCCGGGTGATCCCGGTGACCCGGACGCTGCTCGCCGATGGCGAGACCCCGCTGGGGGTGTACCGCAAGCTTGCCCAAGGCCTGCCCGGAACCTTCCTGCTCGAGTCGGCGGAGAACGGCTCGTCCTGGGCGCGCTGGTCCTTCGTCGTGGTGCACAGTGCCGCCACCCTCACCGAGTCCGGTGGTCGCACGGTCTGGCGCGGGACGCCGCCGGTAGGGCTTCCCGGCGTGGAGGAGGCGTGGGCGGGCACTCCGCTGGAGGCGTTGCGGCAGACCGTCATGGCACTGCATACTGAGCTGCTGCCCGGCCTGCCCCCGTTCACCGGCGGGATGGTCGGCTACCTCGGGTACGACGCGGTCCGGCGTCTGGAGCGGCTGCCTGAACTGGCGGTTGACGATCTCCGGGTGCCCGAGTTGGTGATGCTGCTGGCCACCGACCTCGCCGCGCTGGACCACCATGAGGGCACCGTCACGCTGATCGCCAACGCGATCAACTGGGACGATTCCCCGCACCGCGTCGATGAGGCCTACGACGACGCGGTGGCCCGCTTGGACGCGATGGTCGCGAAGCTGTGCACGCCGGCACCGGGCAGCGCGGCCGTGTTCAGCCGGCCAGCCCCGGAGTTCCTGCGCCGCCGCAGCCCGGAACAGCACCATGCCGCGGTCGAGGCGGCCAAGGAGGCGATCCGCGCCGGCGAGGCCTTCCAGGTGGTGGTGTCCCAGCGCTTTGAGATCGCCACCGACGCCGACCCGCTGGACATCTACCGGGTACTGCGCACCACTAACCCCAGCCCGTACATGTACCTGCTCAACCTGGAGGAGTTCAGCATCGTCGGCTGCAGCCCGGAGTCTCTGGTGACGGTGCGGGACGGGAAGGTCACCACGCACCCGATCGCCGGCACCCGCCCCCGCAGCGCCGACCCGGACGAGGACTGCTGGCTGGAGAAGGACCTGATGGTCGATGAGAAGGAGCGCGCCGAACACCTCATGCTGGTCGACCTCGGGCGCAACGACGTCGGCCGGGTGTGCCGCCCTGGCTCGGTGCACGTCACCGATTTCTTCCGGGTCGAGCGCTACAGCCACGTCATGCACCTGGTGTCCACCGTCACCGGAGAGCTGGCGCCGGGATACACCGCATTCGACGCGGTGGCCGCCTGCTTTCCCGCTGGGACGCTGTCCGGGGCGCCCAAGCCGCGGGCGATGGAGCTCATCGAGGAGCTTGAGCCCACCCGGCGGGGGGTGTACGGGGGAGTGGTCGGATACCTGGACTTCGCCGGGGACGCCGACACCGCGATCGCCATCCGCACCGCGATGGTCCGCAATGGGGTGGCGTACGTGCAGGCCGGTGGGGGCATCGTCGCCGACTCCGACCCGGTGGCTGAGGACGCCGAATGCCTGAACAAGGCGGGCGCGGTGCTGGCCGCCATCGCCGCAGCCGGCACGTTACGGCTGGCCGCCAGCGAGCCCGCCAGGTCGCTGCGTGCCTGAGTGCGCTACGTCGCGCAGGGCGCTCGCGGTCACCATCGCGGCGCTGATCGCGGCCGCGGCGATGCTCGGCGGCGCGGCGATGCTCGGCTGGGCCCAGCTCGATCTCCAGGTGCCACTGCGCGGGATCGTCCAGGTGCGGGTAAACGGATCTGCGGTGCTGCCCGCGTTGGCCCCGCTGGCTCTGCTCGCGCTCGCCGCAGTGGCCGCGACGCTGGCGACGCCCGGCTGGGTGCGATGGCTACTCGGCGCGTTGCTGCTGGTCGCGGCGGTGCCGCCGAGCGTTGCGGGGCTGCGGCTGGTCTGCGGGGGGGTCGGCGGCGGGCGTTGGCTCACCGGCATCGCGATGGCTGCGGTCGAGCTGCCCGACCGGGCAGTCCCGGTCGGGATGGCCACGGTGCTGTATGCGGGGCCGGCGCTGGCCGCGGGCGGGGCGGCGCTGCTCGCCGCAGCTGGTGTCACGCTGGTGGTCCGGGGGCACCGGATGCCGCGGCTGGGCCGCCGTTACCAGGCGCCGACGGCCCGCCCGAACGGGCAGGGGTCCCCGGACGGACGGTTCTGGGAGCGGATGGACGCCGGTGAGGACCCTACCGCGTCGGGACACCCCCGGTGACGGGGCGCCGGGCAGGGCGGAGCTAGCATCGATATCCGGCTGCGCATGGGGGCGGAAGGGGAGAGGCTTGAGTTTCCTGGAGGCGATCCTCAAAGGGGTCAGAGCCGACCTCGCGGCCCGCGAAGCCGCCGTCGATTTCACCGAGATTAAGCGGCGCGCTATCCGGGTGCCAGCTCCCCGGGATGCTCTGACGGCGATGCGGGGGCCGGGGATCGGCGTCATCGCGGAGGTGAAGCGCCGCAGCCCGTCGCGGGGTGCCCTGGCCGATATCCCGGACCCGGCCGCGCTCGCCACGGACTACGCCGAGGCCGGCGCCCGCATGATCAGCGTGCTGACCGAGGGCCGGAGATTCGGCGGCTCGCTGGCCGACCTGGACGCGGTGCGGGCTGTGGTGGATCTCCCGGTGCTGCGCAAGGACTTCATCATCAGCCCCTACCAGGTGCACGAGGCTCGGGTGCACGGCGCGGACGTGGTGCTGCTGATCGTCGCTGCGCTGGAGCAGAACGCGCTGGTGGCGCTGGTTGACCGGGTTGAGTCGCTGGGGATGGCCGCGCTGGTCGAGGTGCACACCGCCGAGGAAGCCGACCGTGCGTTGGAAGCCGGCGCAACCCTGATCGGGGTCAACGCCCGTGACCTGCATACCTTGGTCGTGAACCCGGACGTCTTCAGTAAAATCGCGCCGGGGCTGCCGGGTGACGTGCTGCGGGTCGCCGAGTCCGGGGTGCGCGGACCTGCGGACCTGCTGGCCTACGCCGGTGCGGGCGCCGACGCGGTGCTCGTCGGTGAGGGGCTGGTGACCAGCGGCGACCCCAAGGCCGCAGTCACCCAGCTGGTCACCGCGGGGTCACACCCAGCGTGTCCCAAGCCGGCCCGGTAAGTGACTCGGAGTAAGGATATGGTCAGCATTCAGCCCGTAGCCCCCACCATTGCCCAGCCCGACACCCGCGGGTACTTCGGGGACTATGGCGGCCGGTTCGTGCCCGAAGCGCTCATCGCGGCCCTCGACGAGCTCGCCGTCGCCTATGCCGACGCCCGGTCGGATCCGGAGTTCACCGCTCGGCTCAACGGCCTGCTCGCCGACTACGCCGGCCGACCCTCGCCACTCACCGAGGCGCCCAGGCTGTCCGAGCATGCGGGCGGGGCGCGGATCGTGCTCAAGCGCGAGGACCTCAACCACACCGGGTCCCACAAGATCAACAATGTGTTGGGTCAGGCGTTGCTCACCCAGCGGATGGGCAAACCACGGGTGATCGCGGAGACCGGGGCGGGCCAGCACGGCGTCGCCACCGCGACCGTATGCGCGCTGCTCGGGCTGCAGTGCGTGATCTACATGGGCGAGGTGGACACTCAGCGCCAAGCGCTCAACGTTGCCCGGATGCGGCTGCTCGGTGCCGAGGTGGTGCCGGTGAAGACCGGATCCCGCACTCTCAAGGACGCCATCAACGAGGCGCTGCGGGACTGGGTGACCAATGTGGACACCACGCACTACCTGCTCGGCACGGTCGCCGGGCCGCATCCCTTCCCCGTGATGGTGCGCGACTTCCACCGGGTCATCGGGTTGGAGGCCCGTGCGCAGATGCTGGCCCGCTACGGCCGGCTGCCCGATGCGGTGCTCGCGTGCGTCGGCGGCGGCTCCAACGCGATCGGTATCTTCCACCCCTTCCTCGACGACCCGGGAGTGCGCCTGGTTGGCTTCGAGGCCGCTGGCGACGGGGTGAACACCGGCCGGCACGCCGCGACGCTGTCCGCCGGAGAGCCCGGAATGCTGCACGGCGCGCTGTCCTACCTGCTGCAGGACTCCAACGGGCAGACCGTGGAGACGCACTCGATCTCGGCCGGCCTGGACTACCCCGGGGTGGGGCCCGAGCATTCCTGGCTCAAGGACACCGGGCGGGCCGAGTACCGGCCGATCACCGATGCGCAGGCGATGGACGCCTTCCAGCTACTGTCCCGCACTGAGGGGATCATCCCGGCGATCGAGTCGGCGCACGCGGTGGCCGGGGCGCTGCAGCTCGGAGTGGAACTGGACCCGGGGGCCTTCCTCCTGGTCAACCTATCCGGCCGGGGTGACAAGGACGTGGACACCGCAGTGACGTGGTTCAACCTGCTGGAGGGACAGCCGTGACCGCCCGGCTCGCGCCGCTGTTCGAGGCCTGCGGTGCTGAGCATCGGGCCGCGCTGATCGGCTACCTGCCCGCTGGCTACCCAACGGTGGACGGTTCGCGGGCACTGTTTGCCGCCATGCTGGACGGTGGCTGCGACCTGGTCGAAGTCGGGGTCCCCTACTCCGACCCGGTGATGGACGGGCCGACCATCCAGGCCGCCGCGGACGTCGCCTTGCGCGGCGGGGTTCGGCTGCGTGATGTGCTCTCGGTGGTGGAGTCGATCGCTGGTGCTGATGGGCGGGCAGTGGTGATGACCTACTGGAACCCCGTGCACCGCTACGGCGTGGACGCTTTCGCTCGGGATCTCGCCGCGGCTGGGGGACTCGGCATCATCACCCCCGATCTGATCCCCGACGAGGCGCAGGACTGGCTGGCCGCGGCGCAGACGCACGACCTGGACCGGATCTTCCTCGTGGCTCCCTCGTCCACTGACCAGCGCCTGGCGGCGACCGCGGCGGCGACCCGTGGCTTCCTCTACGCGAGTTCCGTCATGGGTGTGACCGGTGCCCGGGACGTGGTGAGCAGCGCCGCTGGGAAACTGGTCAGCCGGGTGCGGGAGCACGCGCTGGGATTGCCGGTGGGCGTCGGGCTCGGGGTGCGCAATGGTGCGCAGGCCGCCGAGATGGCAGCGTTCGCCGACGCGGTGATCGTCGGTTCGGCCTTCGTCACCGCGACGCAGGACGGTGCGCTTGGCGTCCGCACGCTGGCTGCTGACCTCGCCACCGGCGTGCGCCGACCCGCCCCACAACCAGCCTGACCACGTCCGGTTAGCTCCCCGGCTAGCTCCGCTGAACGGGCACTCTGGGTGGGAGATACCGTGTCGCCGTGCCAACCGTGATTTTCCTCGCCAGCATTCCCAGCCCGGACCGGGGGGTCTGGCATTTGGGACCGGTGCCCATCCGCGCCTACGCTCTGTGCATCATCGCCGCGATCGTCGTGGCCATCCTGTGGGGGGAACGTCGCTGGCAAGCCAGGGGCGGTCAGGCCGGGACGGTGACCGACATCGCGGTGTTCGCGGTGCCCTTCGGTCTGGTAGGCGGCCGGCTCTACCACGTAGCCACGGACTGGACGAAGTACTTCGGATCCAGTGGAAACCCGATCGGCGCGCTGGAGATCTGGCAGGGAGGGCTCGGCATCTGGGGGGCGATCGCGCTCGGGGGTCTGGGCGCCTGGATCGGCTGCCGACGCCGGGGTATCCCGCTTCCTGCGCTGGCAGACGCGGTAGCGCCAGCCATCGTCGTTTCGCAGGCGATCGGCCGGCTGGGCAATTGGTTCAACCAGGAGCTCTACGGCGGCCCGACCTCGCTGCCCTGGGGATTGGAAATTCGCGACCGGGTGAATCCGGACACCGGCTTGCCCGATCCGCTCAACGGGATCGCCCAGGGTCCACCGGTGGAGATCGTCCATCCCACCTTCCTCTACGAGATGCTGTGGAACCTGGGTGTCGCGGCGCTGGTCGTGTGGGCTGACCGGCGTTTCCGGCTGGGCCACGGGCGGGCCTTCGCCCTTTATGTCGCGGGATACACCGCAGGGCGGTTCTGGATCGAGCTGATGCGAGCTGATCCAGCCACGATGGTCTTTGGCCTGCGTATCAACGTGATCACCTCAGCCGTGGTGTTCCTCGGCGCGGTGCTCTACCTGACGCTGGCCCGCCGCGGCCGGGAAGATCCGGACACGCTCGCGGCGCGGCAGCAGGTGGCGCTCGCCTCCTAGCCACGGTGTGTCGGCCGCTCATGTACGCACGCCGGAGCAGCCGGGGTCTAGACACCCGCCGGCCGTCTACCGGCTACCGAGTCGGTCCGGATGCACCGCTACTCTGTCCGTTATGAGTTAACGCGTGAAGATCGTCTGTACGATCGGCCCGGTCACGGCGACCCCGGAGAAGATCCGGCAGCTGGTCTGGGCCGGTATGGACGTTGCCCGCCTCAACTTCAGCCACGGCACCCACGCTGACCACGCGCGGGTCTTCTCGATGATCCGGGAGGCCAGCGACGAGTCCGGCAGGGCGGTGGGAATCCTTGCCGATCTCCAGGGGCCCAAGATCCGTCTGGGGCGATTCGCGGCCGGTCCGGTGGAGTGGCGCACCGGTGACGTGGTGCGGGTGACCGTCGAGGACGTCGTCGGTACTCACGACCGGGTCTCCACCACCTATGCGGGGCTCGCCCATGATGCTCGCGACGGCGACCGGCTGCTTGTCGACGACGGCAAGGTCGCTCTGCTGGTGCGCAAGACCGATGACACCGACGTAGTGTGCGAGGTCGTCGAGGGCGGCACGGTCAGCGACCACAAGGGCCTGTCACTGCCGGGGATGAACGTCTCGGTGCCGGCGATGTCCGCCAAGGACATCGCCGACCTGGAGTTTGCGCTGCGACTGCGGGTAGACATGGTGGCGCTGTCGTTCGTGCGCTCTCCGGCTGACATCGATCTGGTGCACCGTGCGATGGACGAGGTGCCAGGTGGCCGGCTGCCGGTGATCGCCAAGCTGGAGAAGCCCGAGGCGGTGGATAACCTCGAGGCGATCGTGCTGGCCTTCGACGCGGTGATGGTGGCCCGTGGGGATCTCGGGGTCGAGTTGCCCTTGGAAAATGTTCCGCTGGTGCAGAAGCGGGCTATCCAGGTCGCCAGGGAGAACGCCAAGCCGATCATCGTGGCCACTCAGATGCTCGATTCCATGATCGGCAATGCCCGGCCGACGAGGGCAGAGGCCTCGGACGTGGCCAACGCGGTGCTCGACGGCGCCGACGCGGTGATGCTCTCCGGGGAGACCAGCGTCGGTCGCTACCCGATCGAGTCGGTGGAAACGATGAGCCGCATCGTGCAGGCCGTCGAAGCCGGCGCGCCGAACGTGCCACCGCTTAACCACGTGCCGCGCACCAAGCGGGGTGTGCTGTCCTACGCGGCCCGTGACATCGGGGAGCGGCTGGAGGCCAAGGCGCTGGCGGCGTTCACCCAGTCCGGCGACACCGTCCGCAGGCTGGCCCGGCTGCACACCCACCTGCCGCTGCTGGCATTCACCCCAGAGGCCCCGGTGCGCAATCAGCTCGCGCTGACCTGGGGAACCGAGACCTTCCTGGTACCCCGGGTCGAGACCACCGATGCGATGGTCCGCCAGGTGGACCACGCGATGCTCTCGATCGGGCGGTACCAACCAGGTGATCTGGTGGTGATCGTGGCGGGATCCCCGCCAGCCACGGAGGGCTCCACCAATCTCGTCCGGGTGCATCGCCTGGGCGAGGATGATCTTGGCTGACCCGGTGTGGGGTCTGCGCTCGCTCACCTAGCGCAGGCCGGCGACGTCCATGCCGCGGAGTTCCTTCTTGAGGTCAGCAATCTCGTCCCGGAGCCGGGCAGCCAGCTCGAACTGCAGCTCCCGGGCAGCACCCATCATTTGGTCGGTGAGCTGCTGCACCAGATCCGCGAGCTCGGCGCGAGGCATCGACGCGGTGTCTCGACCCTCCAGCACGCCAGCGCTACCCCGAGCCCGCCCTGGCTCGCCAGCGGCACGCTTGCCCCGGGAGGCGTTGCGGCCGGATCCTCCGACCTGCACCGCAACCGTGTCCGAGATGTCGCTGGCTTCGGCATACACGCGCTCGAGAATGTCGTTGATCTTCTTGCGCAGCGGCTGCGGGTTGACCCCCCGTTCGGTGTTGTAGGCGACCTGCTTGGCTCGTCGCCGGTTGGTCTCGTCGATGGCTCGGCGCATCGAGTCAGTGACCGTATCGGCGTACATGTGCACCTGGCCGGACACGTTGCGGGCGGCCCGGCCGATGGTCTGGATCAACGAGGTTCCGCTGCGCAGGAAGCCCTCCTTGTCAGCATCCAGGATCGCCACCAGCGACACCTCGGGCAGGTCCAGGCCCTCACGGAGCAGGTTGATCCCGACGAGCACGTCGAACTCGCCCAGCCGCAGCTGCCGGAGCAGCTCCACCCGGCGTAGCGTATCGACCTCGGAATGCAGGTAACGGACCCGAATGCCGAGTTCGAGCAGGTAGTCGGTGAGGTCCTCGGCCATCTTCTTGGTCAACGTGGTGACGAGCACCCGTTCATTGCGCTCGGCGCGGACGCGCACCTCGTGCACCAGGTCATCGATCTGGCCCTTGGTCGGTTTCACCACGACCTCCGGGTCCACCAGGCCGGTTGGGCGGATGACCTGCTCGACGAACTCACCACCGGCCTGGGCCATCTCATACGGCCCCGGGGTCGCCGACAGATACACCGTCTGGCCGATCCGGTCCTGAAACTCTTCCCAGCTCAGCGGCCGGTTGTCCAGCGCGGAGGGCAGCCGGAAACCGTGCTCCACCAGGGTGCGTTTGCGGGAGGCGTCACCCTCGTACATCCCGCCGATCTGCGGCACCGTGACATGCGACTCATCGATGATCAGCAGGAAGTCCTCGGGGAAGTAGTCCAGCAGGGTGGCTGGTGCCGAGCCGGCCGCGCGCCCGTCGATATGCCGCGAGTAGTTCTCGATGCCAGAGCAGAACCCGACCTGACGCATCATCTCCACGTCGTACCGAGTCCGCATCCGCAGCCGCTGAGCTTCCAGTAGCTTGCCTTGCTTCTCCATCCCGGCCAGCTGATCCGCCAGCTCGGACTCGATGCCCGTGATCGCGCGCTCCATCCGCTCCGGTCCGGCGACGTAGTGCGTGGCCGGGAAGATTCGCAGCGTGGGCACCTCCCGCACCACCTCGCCGGTGAGCGGGTGCAGGTAATAGAGCGACTCAACCTCGTCGCCGAAGAAGTCGATGCGGACCGCGAGTTCCTCATAGGCCGGGATGACCTCCACGGTGTCACCGCGGACCCGGAACGTCCCGCGGGCGAAGGCAAGGTCATTTCGGGCGTAGTGGATGTCGACCAGGGCACGCAGCAGCGCATCGCGTCCGACCTCCCCGCCGACCGGAACATGGATCGACTGGTTCAGGTATTCCTGGGGGGTACCGAGTCCGTAGATGCAGGACACCGAGGCGACGACAACCACGTCGCGCCGGGTGAGCAGCGACATCGTGGCGGAGTGCCGCAACCGCTCCACGTCGTCGTTGATCGAGGAGTCCTTCTCGATGTAGGTGTCGGTCTGCGGGACGTACGCTTCGGGCTGGTAGTAGTCGTAGTAGGAGACGAAGTATTCCACCGCGTTGTTCGGGAAGTAGTCCCGCAGCTCATGGGCGAGCTGCGCGGCGAGGGTCTTGTTCGGCGCCATCACCAGCGTCGGGCGCTGCACCCGCTCGATCAGCCAGGCAGCGGTGGCCGACTTACCCGTTCCGGTGGCGCCCAGCAGCACGACGTCACGCTCACCGGCGGTGATCCGGCGCTCCAGCTCATCGATAGCGGCCGGTTGGTCGCCAGCGGGGGCGTAGTCAGCGACCATCTGGAACCGGCCCGGTGCCCGGGAAGCTGTCCCGAGCGGACGGAACTCAGAGCGGGGGAGCAGGTCGCGCTGGGGGGCGACGGCATCGGTCATGGCGTTGAGAGTAGGCCGGGACCCTGACAGTGGCGTCTTCGCGTAGGGTCGATCGCCATGACGGCCCCGCACGGACTGAGTGCGCAAGCCCCGCCGCATATCCACCCTCCCAAGGTTGAGCTGTTCGATCTGGACGCGATGACCAACACCGATCCCAAGGGAATCGTCCGCGTAGTCCGCGAATACCGGGTCGAGCCATTCGGCCTCTACGTCGCCCGCGACGTCATCGACCATCGGTCGATCCACGCGCTGGAGTCCTGGCTGCTGCCTGCGATGGGGCTGCGGATCACTGATTGGTTCTATTCTCCTGGGCACGAACGGGACGACCACCTCTACGTTGACGTGGTACGCATCGACGTTGACGCCAGGTGTTGGCGTACCGAGGACCATTACCTGGATCTTGTGGTGCGGCCCGGCCTCGGCGTCGAGGTGCTCGATACCGATGAGTTGCTGGATGCCGTCGCCGCTGGGCTGCTCGATCGGTCTGCGGCCCAGATGGCGCTGGCCACCACGTATCGGACGCTGGAGGGCCTGGCCCGGCACGGCTACCGGTTGGACCGTTGGCTGTCGGCGGTGGGGGTACGGCCGACCTGGAGCCGGCACTGACCTAGCCCGGGATTCATGCCACCCGCCAGCCGGTTCGCGCCGCCCACCGCTCGGCCCGATCCAGCGCGCTGCACACGAACGGAGTCTTCGCGGTGGCATAGGCTTCAATGCTGTCCCACTGCTGGGCAGCCAGCCGGTGCTTGAGTTCGGCGTACTCCCGAACACCAGCTGGGTGAGCCCGCAGCCAGTCTCGCAGCAGCAGGGTTTCCCGCCAGGACGGGGAGTTGACGGGCCGGATATGGCAGTTGACGGCCCGCGCAGGGTCGGCGTTGGTCGCCATCGCCTTGTCCCGGGTGGTGCCGTCGCGGGCGTTGTCCCACCAACGACCGGCCAGTCTGACCAGCCCTATCGCGCTGAGGTCCGCCGCTAGGCGCTTCGCCACCGTGAGATCGGCGACGACGACTTGCACGTCCACCACGTCCTTCGCGTCCAGGCCAGGGAC
This sequence comes from uncultured Actinomycetota bacterium, assembly GCA_963822695.1. Lineage (GTDB taxonomy): Bacteria > Actinomycetota > Actinomycetes > Mycobacteriales > Pseudonocardiaceae. The sequence goes on along the minus strand of CAWGJH010000013.1, from coordinate 37,492 downwards.
CGACGTCGAGCCGATGTGGTCGATGCGCAATGCCCGCCCGGCCGCTACCCTCCCGACCCGGGTGATCACCCGCTGTGCTTGCTGCGGCCAATTCTCGTCGGGCGCAACTAGCACAGGGGTCGCGGTCCTCGGCGCCTGGCGGCGATGACGGAGGTTGTTTTCAAAGGGCACCAGCCGCTCGGCCCACAACCGGTTGACCGTAGCGAGGGTGCCATCCCGGCTGCCGTTGTTGTCCAGCCACACGTCCGCGGCGGCGCGGCGCTGCTCGTCGGTGGCTTGCGCAGCGATCCGAGCCGCAGCGGCGGAGCCCGACATGCCACGCTGCTTGACCAGCCGGCGCAGCCGTACCGCGGTGTCCGCGTGCACCACGACGACCAGTGGGAACCCGACCGCCATCCCGGTCTCGACCAGCAGGGGGACATCCTGCACCACGATGGCGTCGGGTGGCGCGACCCCGACCAGTTCGGCAGAGCGGGCCGCGACCAGTGGGTGCACGATGGCGTTGAGCCGGGCCCGAGCGTCGGCGTCGTTGAAGACTCGCGCCCCGAGCGCCGACCGGTCCAGCGCCCCGTCCTCGGCGAGGATCTCCTCGCCGAACTCGTCGGCCACGGCGCGCATTCCTGCTGTACCGGGCTCGACCACCTCGCGGGCGATCCGGTCCGAGTCGATGATCCACGCCCCGCATTGCGCGAGCCGGGCGGAGACCATCGACTTACCGGACCCGATCCCTCCGGTCAGCCCCACCCGTAGCACGGGTGATGGTGACGCTTACCTACACAGTGACGTTCACCTACACACCGCCGGAGAGCTTCTCTCGCAGCGCCGCCAGTTGCTCGTCGCTGGCGAGTGAGCCTGCGCCAGCGTTGCTGGGAGCGGGCGCCTCGGTGGTTTCCGAGGAGTAGTTCTGGTCCCCGGCTGGCTCCGACTCGGCCTCGGTCGCCTTGACGACCTGCTTGCGGTGCTGCTCGAAACGGACTTGGGCTTCGGCGTAGGCGCGCTCCCATTCCTGACGCTGCTTGTCGTAGCCCTCGAGCCAGTCATTGGCCTCCGGGTCGAAGCCCTCGGGGTAGATGTAGTTACCCTCGTTGTCGTACTCGGCGGTCATGCCGTACTGCGTCGGGTCGAACTCCATCTCCGGGGACAGTCCCTCGTTGGCTTGCTTGAGGGACAGCGAGATCCGCCGGCGGTCCAGATCGATGTCGATGACCTTGACCATCACGTCGTCGCCGACTTGCACGACCTGTTCGGGAATCTCGACGTGCCGCTGTGACAGCTCCGAGATGTGTACCAAACCCTCGATGCCCTCCTCGACCCGGACGAACGAGCCGAAAGGCACCAGCTTGGTGACCTTACCGGGCACGATCTGCCCGATCTGGTGGGTTCGAGCAAACTGCCGCCACGGGTCTTCTTGGGTCGCTTTGAGCGACAGCGATACCCGCTCACGTTCCAGGTCGACGTCGAGGACTTCGACGGTGACCTCCTGGCCGACCTCGACAACCTCGCTGGGGTGGTCGATGTGCTTCCAGGACAGCTCGGAGACATGCACCAGACCGTCCACGCCACCGAGGTCCACGAAGGCACCAAAGTTCACGATCGAGGAGACCTGACCCTTGCGGACCTGACCCTTGGCCAACTGGTGGAGGAACTCGCTGCGCACCTCGGATTGGGTCTGCTCGAGCCACGCGCGCCGGGAGAGCACCACATTATTACGGTTCTTGTCCAGTTCGATGATCTTTGCCTCGAGCTCGCGACCCACGTACGGCTGAAGGTCGCGCACCCGCCGCATCTCGACCAGCGAGGCGGGCAGGAAGCCGCGCAGCCCGATGTCGAGGATCAGGCCGCCCTTCACCACCTCGATGACGGTGCCGCGCACCGGCTCCTCGTTCTCCTTGAGGGTCTCGATATTCCCCCAGGCGCGCTCGTACTGGGCGCGTTTCTTGGAGAGGATCAACCGGCCTTCCTTGTCCTCCTTCTGGAGAACAAGGGCCTCGACCTGGTCGCCCACCGTCACGACGTCCGCCGGGTTGACGTCGTGCTTGATGGACAGCTCCCGGGACGGGATAACGCCCTCGGTCTTGTAGCCAATGTCGAGCAGCACTTCGTCACGGTCAACCTTGACGATGGTGCCCTCGACGATATCGCCATCGTTGAAGTACTTGATGGTCTTGTCGATGGCGGCGAGGAAGTCCTCCTCCGTCCCGACGTCGTTGATCGCGACCTGCTGTGTGGTCGGGGCGGTGGTGGTGTCGGTGGACATGCGGTGGGGTGCTCCGAAGGGATAGGGTCGAGTGGTCGGGGTTGGCTCGCTGCTTGCTGTGTCACTTGTTCGTGCGGGTGCGCTGAATTTCCCACCTGGGCAGCACGAACTCACAACGCAATTCGATCCTACCCAGGCGGGAGTCAGAGCAGCAAACTCAACCCCCGGCGCTCGCCTGCTTCGTGATGAGAGACTGCCCCAGTGACAGGCGCGCCGCAACCAGGGTACGACGATGACGGGACGATCCGGCTGGATAGGTACTGCCGCGCCGAGGCGGTCCTGGGCACTGTCGGTGTAGTGAATAGGCTAGTCAGCGGCGCGGAGACGATGGCCGCCAATCGCCGTTGGTGGGACGCTGACGCTGAGGACTACCTCGCTGCGCACGGCGAGTACCTGGGCTCGGCGGATTTCGTCTGGTGCCCGGAGGGGCTTCGTGAGGCTGACGCCGGCCTGCTTGGTGAGCTGGCGGGCCGTCGCGTGCTCGAGGTCGGGTGCGGGTCGGCGCCCTGCGCGCGCTGGCTGGCTGCGCAGGGCGCGCAGGTGGTTGGCCTGGACCTGTCGGCTGGAATGCTGCGGCATGCGGTGCACGCAGCGCGCGACAGTGGAATCTCGGTCCCCCTGGTGCAGGCCGACGCCGCTCGATTGCCTTTCACCGACGGCAGTGTGGACCTCGCCTGTTCGGCATTCGGTGCGGTGCCGTTCGTCGCGGACTCGGCCGCGGTGATGCGAGAGGTCGCACGGGTGCTGCGCCCCGACGGTCGGTGGGTCTTCGCGGTGACCCACCCGCTGCGCTGGATCTTCCCCGACGATCCCGGAGAGACCGGCTTGACAGTGGCACAGTCGTATTTCGACCGTACCCCGTATGTCGAGGTGGACCGCCTGGGCAACCCTACTTACGTGGAGCATCACCGCACCCTGGGTGACCGTGTCAGGGAGATCGTCGCCGCGGGGTTGGTGTTGGAAGACCTGATAGAACCGGAGTGGCCGTCCGACCTGCACCGGGAATGGGGACAGTGGAGCCCGCTGCGCGGCGCGCTGTTCCCCGGAACCGCGATCTTTTGCTGCCGTCGCTGCTGAGCGGTCGCCATTCAGAGCTGAATCGCGACCGGTCGAACAAGTCTCTCAGTGCGCGGCGTCGTTCCAGCTACGGCCGACTCCCACCGAGACCTCTAAGGGGACGTCCAGGGCGTACGCCGAGGCCATCTCGCGGCGCACCAGTGCCTCTAGCGTGGCCCGTTCACCCTCGGCGACTTCCAGCACCAGCTCGTCGTGCACTTGCAGCAACATCCGGGAGCGCAGGCCCTCACCGCGCAACGCCCGGGCGACCCCCAGCATCGCGACCTTGATGATGTCCGCGGCGCTGCCCTGGATCGGCGCGTTGAGCGCCATCCGCTCGGCCATCTCGCGGCGCTGCCGGTTGTCGCTGACCAGGTCGGGCAGGTAGCGCCGACGGCCCATGATGGTGGCGGTGTAGCCGTCTATCCGGGCCTTGTCCACGATCGTGCGCAAGTAGTCGCGGACGCCACCGAATCGGGCGAAGTATTCCTCCATCAACCCGCGAGCCTCCTCGGTGGAAATCCGCAGCTGCGCGGACAGCCCGAACGCGGACAGGCCGTAGGCCAGGCCGTAGTTCATCGCCTTGATCTTGGCGCGTTGCTCGCCGCTGACCGCGGCAGCGTCCACCGCGAATACCCGTGCCGCGGTGGCGGCGTGGAAGTCATGCCCCGAGGTGAACGACTCGATGAGCGCGGGGTCCTGGGACAGGTGCGCCATGATCCGCATCTCGATCTGGCTGTAATCCGCCGTCATCAGCTTCCCCCAGCGAATGTCACCAGTGCCGGGGCCGACCACGAAGGCCTGCCGGATCCGCCGTCCGGACTCGGTGCGGATCGGGATGTTCTGCAGGTTCGGCTCGGTGGAGGACAGCCGGCCAGTCGCGGCGATGGTCTGGTTGTAGGTGGTGTGGATGCGCCCGTCATCGGCCACGGCTTTGAGTAGCCCCTCCACCGTGGTCTTGAGCCGGGTCGCGTCGCGATGCGCTAGAAGGTGCGCCAGTAGCGGGTGCGCGGTCGACTCATAGAGCGTCTGCAGCGCGTCGGCGTCGGTGGTGTAGCCGGTCTTGGTCCGCTTGGTCTTGGGCATGCCCAGCTCGTCGAACAGCACCACTTGCAGCTGTTTGGGCGAGCCCAGGTTAACCTCGCGGCCGATCACTCCGAAGCAGTCCTGCTCAGCCTGCTTCACCGCGGCCAAGAAGCCGGCCTCCAGGTCGGCCAGCACGTCACCGTCGACGGCGATGCCGGCTGCCTCCAGGTCGGCCAGCACGGCCAGCAGCGGCAGTTCCAGATCAGCGAGCAATGACCGACCCGCTATCCGGTCCAGCTCGGCGTCCAATGCGTCGGCCAGCTCGGACACGGCGCGGGCCCGCAGGATCTCGTCGGCTACCCGGGCGGCGGTGTCCTCGTCCTCGAACAGGCTCGGTTGGGCAACCTCCCCGGATTCCACCCGCAACTCTCGGCGCAGATAGCGCAGCACCAGGTCGGCGAGGTCGAACGACCGCTGGCCGGGCCGGACCAGGTAGGCGGCCAACGCGGTGTCGCTGGTCAGCCCGGCCAGGTCCACGCCGCGCGCCCGCAACGCGTGCAGCAGCGGCTTGGCGTCATGTGCGGCCTTGGGCGCGGCCGGGTCGGCCAGCCACTGCGCCAGCGCCCGCTCGTCGTCGGGGGTGAGCGCGCGCGGATCCAGGTAGCCGCCTTCACCATCGGGGGCCGCCAGGGTGAGGCTTTCCAGATCTCCGGCGCCGCGCGCCCAGCTGCCGCGGAAGACGAGCCCGGTCCGACGCCCGTCCCGGGCGTGGGCCTCCAGCCAGCTAGCCACACCACCCGCATCGATCATCCCGCCGCGCACGTCGAAGCCCTCCTCGGCTTCAGGTTCGGGCGCGCTCAACGTGGCGAACAGCCGGTCCCGCAGCACCCGGAACTCCAGCTCGTCGAACAGTCGGTGCACCGCGTCGCGGTCCCACGGCTTCAACACCAGGTCGGCGGGCTGCTCGGATATGTCGACGTCCCGGACCAGCTCGGTGAGCCGGCGGTTGAGCAGCACGGAGGCGAGGTTCGCGCGTAGCGCGTCGCCGGCCTTGCCTTTGACCTCGTCCACCCGATCGACCAGAGCGTCCAGTGAGCCGAACTCCCGTACCCACTTCGCCGCGGTTTTGTCTCCGACCCCCGGGATACCTGGCAGGTTGTCCGAGGGGTCGCCGCGCAGCGCCGCGTAGTCCGGATACTGCCGCGGGGTCAGGCCGTAGCGCTCGGCGACCTCCTCGGGAGTGAACCGGGTCAGATCCGAGACTCCCTTGCGCGGGTAGAGCACCGTTACCTGCTCAGTGACCAGCTGCAATGCGTCCCGATCCCCGGTGCAGACCAGAATCTGGAAGCCGTCCGGCTCGGCCCGGGTCACCACGGTCGCGATGACGTCGTCGGCTTCGTAGTTCTCCTTGGTGAGCACTGGGATCCCCAGGGTGTCGAGCACGTCCTGGATCAGCGACACCTGGCCGCGGAACTCATCGGGTGTGGTGCTGCGATTGGCCTTGTACGGCGCGTAGGTCTCCGCGCGGAACGTCTTGCGAGAGACGTCGAAGGCTGCGGCGACGTGGCTGGGCTGCTCGTCGCGGAGCAGGTTGATCAGCATCGAAGTGAAGCCGTACACCGCATTGGTGGTCTGCCCCGTCATGGTGCGGAAATTCTCGACAGGCAGCGCGAAGAACGCTCGGTAGGCCAGCGAGTGACCATCGAGCAGGAGCAACCGCGGTGGGAAAACCGTCACGGCTCGCGAGTCTAGGCCGGAGCACCGACAGCCTGATGCGTCAGCACCTACAGTGGCGGGATCCAGTCGTCTCAATGAAGGTCAGCGAAGGTCATACGTCAGGTTAATGGAGGTTCGGGGTGACCATGTCCGGCGTCCCCTTCGAGGTCGATCCGGCCACCACCGAGTTGCTGGCTCGCTGGACGGACGAGCAGCTCATCGACCGGATGGGCATCAAGATCACCGAGTGGGACCCGGAGCGGATGGTGGGGACCATGCCGGTGGCGCACAACCGCCAGTTGTTCGGGTTGCTACACGGCGGGGCGAGCGCGGTGCTGGCCGAGACCCTCGGCTCGATCGCTGCCTGGCGCTGGGGCATGCCCGACAAGATTCCACTGGGGGTGGAGCTGTCCTGTTCGCACCACCGGTCGGCGACCGGTGGAGAGGTCACCGGCGTGTGCACGCCGCTGCACCGCGGCCGCACGGTGGCGACCTTCGAGATCCGGATCACTGATGAGCAGGAGCGCCCGATCTGCACGGCCCGGCTGACCTGCCTGCTGCGAGACCGTCCCCAGGATGACCCTGGCTAGGCTGCCCGTGGCTCATTATCATCTCGGCCAAGGCACGCACGCTCGTCACTAAGGGCGTGGGCTACCTGCCGCAGATGGGGTCTACCTGATGCCCCGCACTGGTGTTAATCGTCAGTGGCCCACCATGCGGTACTGGATAGCGACTTCGTCAATCTTGTTGTGCGCGGTGAACTTCAGGATTCCGTAGGAGCCGATGGCGCGCTCGCCCGCGGGAGTGAAGTTCAGCTCGCCCGTGACACCGATGTAGTCGGGGTTTCCGCCGCTGTCGATGATGTCGCGGCACTGGCGGAAGGTGGTGCACTTCTCGCCGTCCTTGGTGATCCCGTTGATCTCCGAGGCGATGTCCACGCCCTTGGTCGACTTCGCCCGCTCGGCGGCCAGCGCGACGATCACGACGGCGTCGTAGGCCTCACCGGCGTAGTTGGTGTCGACCAGTTTGGGGTCGTTGGTCTTCAGCCGTTTGGTGAAGGCCGAGGACAACTTGGTCTCCGGGGCGGTGCCCTTCATACCGTTGAGCAGGCCGGGCGGCAGGCCTACGCCTAGCGCGTTGCCCATGTTGCCATCGGTACCATAGACGAGCTTTTGACCGGGCCCGATTCTCACCTCGCTCATCCGGATGAGGATCTTCTTCGACTCGTCGAAGCCGATCACCGCGATCGCATCGGGGTTGAACTGCCGGACGTCGTCGATCTCGGTGTTGTAGGACGTCGCGTTCGGATCGTAGATGATCTTCTGTATCTGGTTCTGTGGGATGCCGGCGTCACGCAGGTTCTGTACTGTGTTGTTGGCCAGGCCATTGCCGTAGGGGTCGTTGCGAGCGAGGATGGAGATCCGTCGCGCGCCGTCGCCGGCCATCAGCGCCGCCAGGGCTTGGGCCTGCAAAGAGTCCGGCGGGGCAGTCCGGAAGTACAAGCCCTTATCAGGCCAGCAGGTGAACTCGTCGGAAGTGTTGGCCGGGGAGAACTCGACCACACCAGCGCTGGTGATCTTGTCAATGACCAGCTTGGTCACCCCGGAGGCGGCAGCGCCAATGATCACCTGTGCACCCTGGCCGAGCTCGCGGTCCACGGTCTGGTTCGCCGTGTCGGTCTTGTCGTCCCCAGAGTCACCCCGGATGTTGATGACCGGGTTGCCCAGTACTCCACCGGACGCGTTGATCTCTTTAATCGCCATGTCAACAGCAGCGAACTCAGGAGGACCCACAAAGGACAGGTTGCCGGTCTCCGGCAGCAGCGTGCCGATTTTCAACGGCGCGGTGCTCGGCTGCCCACTGGCCCTGGCTCGCGAGGGTTTGTCACATTTCCTCACCGACGGACCACCACTGGCCGTGGTGTTGCCACCGCCGCAGCCGGCTATCACCATCGACAGTGCCCCGAGAAGGGCTGCCGCGCGGGCAACGGTGCGATGCGCCATGCATGTCTCCTCAGAACAGACGCCTGCTGCGGGCAGCCGTGGTCGATGGCCCACGAGGCGATCGTCAGACCGTAATGCCGCCGGCGTCAGGCGAGCACGGCCGGTCGGTTTTCGTGACGAAGATGTGATCCTCAGGAAAGGCTTTCCAGGACGGCTTGGGCCACTGCTTTCATGGTGGTCCGGCGGTCCATTGCACTGCGCTGGATCCAGCGGAACGCCTCGGGTTCGGTGAGCCCGTGGTGAGCCATCAGCAGGCCCTTGGCGCGCTCCACCGTCTTGCGGGTCTCCAGCCGGTCGGTCAGCCCTGCCACTTCGTTCTCCAGAGCGACCAGTTCGCGGAAGCGCGACACGGCAAGCTCCACCGCAGGCATCAGGTCCTTGCGGCCAAACGGCTTCACCAGATAGGCCATCGCGCCGGCATCGCGGGCGCGTTCCACCAGATCACGCTGACTGAACGCGGTGAGGATCACCACTGGTGCGATACGCCGCTCCGCAATGATCGACGCCGCGTCGATGCCGTCCATCTTCGGCATCTTCACGTCCATGATCACTAAATCAGGGCGCAGTGTCTCGGCCTGCTCGACGGCCTGCTCGCCGTCAGCCGCCTCACCGACCACGACGTAGCCCTCCTCGGAGAGCATCTCAACGAGGTCCAGCCGGATCAGCGCCTCGTCCTCGGCGACCAGCACCCTGTGCCCGCTCGCCGACCGGTCCGGTTCGGTGGGCACCACGCTGGCGTCGGCCCGCGGATTCACCTTCAGACCCCCGTCCCTCGCGGCTACCCCTTGACCCCGAACGATAGCGATGTTGGGATCCGGTCGGGGCCATGTTCACTCAACCCGTACAGTGATCCCGCCAACAACGTGCCCCCGTAGCCCAACCGGCAGAGGCAACGGACTCAAAACCCGTCCAGTGTGGGTTCGACTCCCACCGGGGGCACCCCCTCAGGCCAACCATGATCGGGCGCGAACAGCGGAAACAAGGATCCTGCCCGCTGCGCCAGCGTCCGGCCACGGCTGGCTAACGTCGGCCGATCCCGGCTATCAGTGGTCTATTCGTGGTCCAGCTGAGCCGGAGTCTTCCGCTGGTAACCCCAGCGCCCGCTCGATGCGGTCGCGTGCGCTGGCCTCCTGTCCGGCGAGCGCCTTGGCGTAGATCTGGTGCAGCACGGCGACCGAGTGACCTGCCCACTCCGTTCGCGGTGCCTAGTCCAAACCTTGGCCTGCGCCCTGGGATGGGCCACACCGTGCCCATATGATCGTCGTCGGGATCCGCTCATCACCGAGGGACACGGCCCGTGGGTCGACAGCTCCGCGATTTTTAGTCATACTTTTGACCATGACGACAATGCCGCTCGCCGAGGTCAAGGCGCGCCTCTCGGAGCTGGTGGGGAGGGTCCACGCGCATCACGAACGAGTCACGGTGACGGTGCACGGCCGACCGTCTGCTGTGTTGATCGCGGTGGAGGATCTGGAGGCGTTGGAGGAGACATTGTCGGTGCTGTCTGATCCTGACACTCTGCGGCGCTTGGTGGAGTCCGACGCCGAGCTGGCGCGTGGCGAGGTCGTGGGTGCTGAGGAGTTGGCGGAGTCGATGGCGGCACGACGTCGATACTCGGCGTGAGTCACGGGTTGACGGAACGCTTCTCGCTGCGCGTCACTCCCACCGTTCGGCGAGCGCTGGCTGAGCGGCTTCCCGAGTCGGTTGCCTCTGCCGCGTTCGAGTTCATCAACGGACCGCTGCTGGACAACCCGTACCGTGTGGGCCGACGTCTGCTGGCGCCACTGGACGATCGGTACAGCGCTCGCCGCGGCAGCTACCGGATCATCTACCGGATCGACGACAAGACGCGGACGGTCACGGTCGTAGATGTTGATCATCGCAGCGGTGTCTACAAGCCCCACTGAGGCCTGTGGCCCGACCGAAGGGGACCGTCGACGGCGTGAATGTCATTTACCACCCGGCGATGGTCCGCTCTCTGGAGCGTGCCGCTGATCGTGGGGCGGTGGTGCTCGTCGCGATTGTGGTGGGGGAGAGGAGGTCGAGGACCCGTGCGGAGCAGTTGGGTGCCCTGGAAGGGCCGTTTCAGGGTCATGTCTGACCTGGCCGCAGTGGGTGGAGCGGGCGAGGAATCGAACCCGCATGGCCAGCTTGGAAGTTCAGTACTGCACTTGCGGCCTGACCTGCGGACTCTCCGACCCGCATGTTAGGTGGGTTCGTAACCGACGTTCCCCGTAGTTCCCCGGGATTGCCTCTCCTCTCTGGCACGAATCTGGCACGGGCGGGGAGAATCGGGTGAGCTGCGGCTTCGGCCGGGGTCGCCGCCGAACTGGGACGGAGGGTCTCACAGCGGGCAGCCAGCCCCCGGCACGGTGAGACATCGCAGGTCGTCGATACAGTCGGCGCAGTCAAGGTAGCGAGCGAGGCGGTGGCCGAATGCCCCGCCGATCTCGGCCCGGTGGCTTGAGCGGTTGGGCGCGTCGACGCCGGACGGGTCCGGTGCTATCCGGCGATGTCCGCGATCAGGCTTGCGAGGTCCGCCTGCCCTGTCTGTCGAACGGTGGGCCTCACCGTCTTGGGTCATGGACCTGCGCGACAGTTGCCCTGCGGGGTGGCCAGCACCTGGGGTGCTCGGGCGTAGGTTGCTGCGAGCGATCGGGCGGGCGGCGGTTGGGAACGCAGTCGCGGGAGGTGGGATGAGCGCATTCTACGGGCTGGCTTACTACCTTGTGGCTGTCGCCGCGGCCGCCGCTTTCGCGGTTTCGGCCACCCTCGCGCATCGCAGCGCGGGCGAGGTGCCTGACGCGCAGGGCTTCCGGCCACGTCAGCTGCTCGGCTTCGTTCGGGCCACCCTGGCCCACCCTTGCTGGCTCGGCGGGATCGCGTTGAGCACGGTGGGGCTGGGCTTGCACGCCTTCGCGCTGCACCGTTGCGCACTGTCTGTGGTCCAGCCGCTTTTGGTGTCAGGAGTGCTGTTCGCGCTGCCCCTGCAGCGGCGGCTGCGCCACGAGCGGATCCGCCGTAGCGAGCTGTTGTGGGTGCTCGCGCTGGTCGCCGGTTTGGCCGGGTTCCTCGTCGTGGCCACTGCGGGCGTTCCCGCGACCCACGAGGCTATCGATCCAGGGCCGGCGATCGCCGCTGGTTTGCTCGCGGTCGGTGCGGCGGGGGTGTGTGTGCTGGTAGCGCGAGGTCGTCAGAGCGCCACCGCAGCTGCATTGCTTGGTGTCGCCACCGGTATCGCCTTCGCTGGGACCGCCACCCTGATCAAGGCATGCACCAACCTGCTCGCGCACAGCCTGGTGGCGCTGGTCACCGGCTGGCAGCTCTACGCGCTGCTAGCCGGCGGCGCGGTGGGTTTGCTGCTCAACCAGCTCTCGTTTCAGGCCGGCCCGCTCTCAGCGAGCCTGCCCGCCATCACCGTGGTCAACCCCCTGCTAGCGGTGCTGCTCGGGGTCATGGTCTACGACGAGAACCTGCGCCACACCCCGTGGGCCATCGCCACCGAAGCTGGGTTCCTCGTGCTGTTCACCGCGGCGGCGTTCGCGCTGACCCGCCACCAGGCGGCCGCTGCCGAACCGCCACTAGCCGAGGATCCACACACTCGCCGGAGATGACAGTGAGAAATGTGTCCACTGCCCCGCCGCCCGGAGCTATTCGCCGTGTGCATGGGGCTTCTGGTTGCAGTACGGCGGTCCCCCTCGGACGCGCTGGGCACGGTGACCACCGGACGCGAAGCCTGCGGTGACGCACAGGGAGGTGCCGGTGTGCGAGCTGCGCCGGGGGCGTTCGCGGTGGGGTCCGTGTCGGCCCATGAGCTGGCCCGGACCGGTGTGGTGTCGGTTGTGCCGTTGCGGATGACGGTCTACCGGATTCTGGTCCGAGGACCATTCACGGTTCTGCGTCATTGCCTGGGTAGTGGTCCGCGCGACTGGTCAGGCGGTGCGCCTGGCCTTCGTGCATGCGCTGCGCTGCGCCGTCTCGCCGCCGACGTAATCGCCGTCACAGAAGTGCCAGCGCAATGCAACTCCGGAGCAAGTGTGAAACCTGATTTCGCAACGTCAGCATTGGAAACAATTTCGACGACTCCTGGCGCGGCCGTCCAGTTGTATAGCGCGTCTATGATGGTGTTGTGGACGGCATCGGATGTCAAGTTGCCAGCCAGGTAGTCGCCCACAAGGGGTCGCGAATCCACGAAGAGGATCTCATTGGGACGCCTCTTTGCCTTGTTGACGACGAAGAGCACGGCTCGTGGTATTTCGATAACACCACTGCGCACAAGCCAGCGGGGTTGAGAAATCTCCCACGGGCAGAGAATAACGGCTTCGATCAGGTCTGATTCTACGAAACGCCGCCGGATATTGACTTCAGTGAGATCATCATAACGGCTCGTCGCTGTGCGATCGAGCATGACGACCATGCGACCGCTGGCTTCAAGATGGGCCAGCAAGTGCTGCATCCAGACCCAATCGCCGTCATGAGAGGGCCATCCGTAGGGAAAACGTCCAAAAAAATCACCTCGGTAGATGGCTTCAGACACTGGCTGATTCCACATTGGGTTCGCGACTGCTAGATCGAAGCGTTGTAGAGCACCGTTCGCATCAACAAAGGCGGGATGACGCAGGCTGGAGCCTCGTTTCAGAGTCATCTCAAGGTCGTGCATCCTCCGATTGGCGGCTGCGACAACGAAGGGGATCGGGTTAATCTCTTGAGCAAAGATTCGTATACGGTCACCAGAGGAACGGGTTGCAGCACTTTGCACCGCACGCAGGAGTTGACCAGAGCCGCAACACGGGTCATAACAGGACATTCCAGGCTCGGGTCGGCACAGCTCTGCAATGAGACGGGCGATTCGGCGCGGTGTCGTTAGGTACGAGACGCTGAACCATGTTAGCGATCCGATGGCGCCGAGCCCGAGGGCCATATATCTAAGTTTCACGACGGACAACCCGTAGCTAGGGGGACGTCAGGGACACGCAGGGGGTTGGGCCGGTCAGGTCTGGCCCCGCTGTTGTTATCTTCTCGGGCACGGTACCAGGCTGGGGACGAGGGTGAGCCCCTGCCATCGTCACGACTGCCGGCTGACGAACCCTGCGATGGGCCACACCGTGCTCATATGATCGTCGTCGGGATCCGCTCATAACTAACCTCGCCTATTCACGGGTGTGATCATCTAGTTGGTGGGCTCGACCCACCGTTTTGTTGATCTTGTTGCTGGGTGGTGGGCGGGGTGTGGTGCCCGACTGTCGTGTCGGGTGGGCGCCGGTTCCACGGGCCGGGTGGGTTCCTGGGGGTCGTCGGGTCGGATGGTGTCTGGTCAGGGTGGTGGCAGGGCACAGATCGTGGTGAACGCCTGGTGGAGGTCGGTGGCCCAGGGCCAGGTGTCGGGGATTTTCAGGCGTCGGCGTCGTTGGCCGCGCACGATGCGCCCGGCGGTGTGCGGTAGTCGGTAGCGCAGGGTTTTGGGTTCTGCTTTGGCGGACTCGCCGGACAGGGCGAGCAGTCGTAGCCAGGCCAGCAGGTCGCAGGCCAGGGACACCGCGACGCACCAGGCTTGGTTGATCGCGTAGTCACGGGAGGGCAGATGCGCCAGGCCGGTGTTCTTGCCACAGCGGATCTGGTCCTCGACCCGGGCTTGGGTGCGGTGAGCGGCTTCCAGGAACTGGACTTCCGCGCCGGGGGTGTTGGTGGCGATGACCTGGGAGCGCTTGCCCGCGTGCTGCTCGAACAACGACAGTCGCGCCCCGGGGTGGGGGTTTTCCCGGCGGGGTGATGATCCGCATGTCGGGGGGCCAGCCAGCGAGGCGGTCACCGTCGACGCTGTGGCGGAGCAGCCCGGTCAGCTCAGCGACCTGCGCGTCGTCACGGGGGTTGCCGTGGGCGTCGAGCGCGGGCGCCCAGGCGGTGTCAGGAACGTGGCCGATCACGGCGCGGACGCGCTCGTCGAAGTCGAACCCCACCGAGTAGCGCACCTGGAAGCCCGGGCGAGTGTTGAGCGCGCTGATGTGCTCCACCAGGGCATGGGTGGACCCAGCCCCGTCACAGGTGATCAGCATCCGGCGTCGGTGCGATGCGGGAATCTGCGCGATCGCCTCGGTCAACACCTCGATGTGATCCGTCGCGGTGTTGGACCCAGCCTGCCCCGGTCGCAGCTTGACCACCAGCGACTCATCGGTGTTGTCACACCATGCGGTCAAAGGGTGAAACCCGAACGTCTTTTTAAACGTGGGTTCGGCCCGCTGCTTGTCACTGTGCGCGAGCACGATCGAGGCGTCCAGTCGGATCACGGTCACCTCGCCCAGATCCCGTCCCGCGACCCGAGCGGGCGGGATCCGCCCGTGCCGGGCCACGATCTGACGCCACACATGCGCTCGTACCCGCGCCCGCGCCACCGTGACCTTACCCAACCGAGCTGCGGTGATCTCCTCCAACGCCCGCCACACCGTGGTGTCTCCAGGCCACCGAGGCGAACAACTCACCCTGATGACGCAACGTGTCGATCTCACTGATCGTCGTGGCGCCATCAGCGATGGCCACCGCCAGATCGGCCAACACCCGACCCCGATCATGCACCGGCCAGAAACCGGGCCGGATCAGCGCCGTGGACAGCGCGCTGGTCAGCCCGACCCGATCAGCCGCCAACCGCAGCAACCCCGACCCCACGTGCGACACCACACCATGCCCACCCACTTCAACCGACAAACCCCTCGACCACGCGGTAACATCCACCTGAAAAGTGCCTCTCCAGCTCGCTGGAACAAGGACCTTGAAGACCCTTATTCTCGCAGTTCAGAGGCACTTTTCGCGTATCAACACACCCGCCCGATGAAGATCTTATTGATCTCGATGAATGACCGAGGTTAGATCCGGGTCGCGGCGATCTGTCGGGCCATGTGGGCTAGCTCCTGGGTGTCGGTGCCGGGTCGGGCTTGCAGCGCGGCGGCTAGCGGCATCAGTCGTTGTCGTCGCACGGCGACGGATTGAAGGGTGCTCACCGCGTTGATGGCGTGGCGGGCCAGTGTTAGCCCTTGGGGTTCCCCCGCCCGTAGGTGTATCTCGGCGAGGAGGAGTTCGGTCGTGGTGCGGTCTTTGCGGTGGTTCTCGCTGTAGGTGCGCACTGCGTTGGCGGCGTAGTGCTCGGCGGCGTCGAGCTCGCCCAGGTCCAGCTGGATTCCCGCAGTCGCGCGATCCATGCTCGCGCGTAGGAACGCATCGGGGGGTTCCCAACCTTCGCGTGCCTCGGCGAGGTAGCGTTTGGCCTGGTTAGGGCGGTTCATGACGGCGTAGGCGGTCGCGGAGTTCAGGGTCAGCCCCGCGATGACAGTCGGTAGGCGGGAATCGTCAGGACGCGGGGTTGCCGGGGTGGACCTGCCGGCCGCGAACCCGCGGAGGTGGAACCGCCCCAGTTGCAATAGTTTGAGCGCGTCGTTGGGGTGCCCGTTGCGGACCAGCGTCCCTGCGGCTACGAAGGCGGCGTTGGCGATCCCGTAGGCGTCTCCGGCCTTACCGGCTAACCGCAGGGCACGAGTGAAACAGCCTGTCGCGTCCACACCTGAGTCATAACAGGACCAGCCCGCCGCAGTGTGTAGTTCGGCCAGCGCGGCGGCCAGTTGCGCCGTGACGGCGTCCGTCGCGGGCACCTGCATCCACCGCGTGTAGAGCGTCGCAGCGGCGCGGACCAGGTCGGCTTGTCCGCCGTAGTACCGGGCTATCCCGCGCAGTTGTTCGGTGATCGCCCGTACGGCGTGCACGTGGGACATTTCCAGCCGTGAGGGCAGTGCTTGGCCGGTGGGCAGGGCCAGTTCGGTCAGCTCGCCCAGACCCAGGAACGCCTGACCCAGGACCGTCGCCGAGCAAGTGGCGACCAAGGCGCGGCGTTTCGTGGCCTCATCCACCTCCTCCCCGGCCAACAACAATGTCTTCGGTTCCTGGTCACCGTAGCTCAGGCCCATCCGTGCTCGGGGTATGCCGAGTCCGTCAGTAATGCGCTCCAGCACCCATACGTCGCGCACTTTGCGGCCTTTGAGGATCTCGCACACCTCCGACTGGGACTGACCGGTCAGCCGCGCGATCTCGCGTTGGCTCACGCCGAGGCGCCGGAGCAGTCGGTAGAGCGCGCCGATGTCACGGGCGGCCAGCGCGGCACGCCCGTCATCGCCTTCGAGCAGCGTGGGGTCAATCTCATGCATCGGTGGGGTGCTCCAAGTTTCTGGTCGTCTCGCGTGGAAGGCACCCAGGGCCGGGGCGAGTCCATCCCTGAGCAGCGCGCGGTTCGGGGGGACAGGTGCCCGCCAGTTGCTTCGGCCTGCGCTGGAAGGAAGCGCGACCAACCGGCAAGGGCACCAACCGTGCGCTGGGGTAGCCCGTACATCCCGGCCCTGGGGGCCTGGGCAGGGACACTAACGTCGAGCAAGGAGACAGGAGTGAAACGTGACCTTCACGAACGGTCAGTTCGGTCTTTTCACGCTATCCGGACAGGGAAAATGAGGGGGCGCAGCGTGCTGCGCCCCCTCATTTTCTCGATGGCAGAGTGGCTGTCAGTCGAGCAGTCCGATCCTCCCCGCGAACTCCCGTACCTCAGGCGCATACGACGGCTTAACGCGTTTGACGAGCGTGCGCACCATGCTGCGGACGTTCTGTCGATACTGGAAATCCTCCGGGCATAACCGTTCCGTCATCTTCAAGTGCACAAAGACCGCCGCGTCATTATTGCGGCAGTCATAGCATTGGGCAACCTTGTAGAGGAGGCTGGTCTTACGCTCCAGTGATGCAGTCTTGGTAATATCCACGTCGTCCGCCAGTCGCAGCGCTTCGGATATCTCGCCGCATTCGTACTCCACCCTGACCATGTGGATTCCCACGTTCGTCGGTCCGAACACCGTACCGTGGTAATTGTGGCCGTCACCGACTCGCAGCGCCGCTTCCCGCACTGGCCCCCGGAGCAGCTCCCGCGCCCGCCATGGATCGCCGGTACGCAATGATGCTAACGTTGCCACGAGCAGCAGCCCACCATAGAGCGAGAAGTGTTCAGGCGTCCCGTCCGACAGTAACGGCTCCAGCGCTTCACTGCCTTTCATGGCAAGATCCAAGGCACCGGCAGGCATATCGTCCGACAGCATGGCATGCCCGAGGCTCCAGGTAGCCGCCGCGATCAGGAGCGGGTCTTCGGTTTCCTCGGCGTAGCGCATGGCCCGGTCGGAGATCATACCGCCCAGGTCTGCTCGTCCGAGGTACTTCAACACCGCCCGAGCCACTTGGTACAGCTCGGAAGCCTGTCGGCACGCCTCAACCGAACGTCCGTGCTCGTGTACAGCCCGCTCACTGTTGATGATCAAATTCGGCAGCACCCGCAGCGCATCGCTGTACTTATTCGGCGAGATGCACCACGACGTCTGTGCGGCACGTATTTGCTCGCCTAACTCCTCCAACGTGGGGAGCTGTCTCGGATCAGCGAGCGCCACGGAGCGGTAGGTGAACAGCGCCCGTTCCACCTCAGCCAGCCGGGGGTTCAGCGGCCCCTCGTGATCCTCGCTCGGTGCTTCGCCCACCAGGGCCGAGGTCCGCACGCCCAGCACCTTGGCGAGCTTGCGCAGCACCGGCAGGGAGGGAGTCTTGCTGTCGGCCTCGATCATCTCCAGGTAGCGCACCGTGATACCGGCATGCGTGGCCAGCGAGACGTTGCTCATGCGGCGTTGGATGCGGTACAGCCGGACGAGCGAGCCGGTCGGCATGTCAGGCATGGCTGGCACCTCCTACAGAGGGATTGGTGTGCCTTGATCGGCGAGAGTAGCGAGGAGGCCAGGGCGGCAAGGTGGGTGGGCTGTCGGCGAGGTGCGTCGCATCTGGTGGTCCGTACAGCGCCCATCAGTTAATTCGTGAACGGCGAGAACGTTTCGGCCGTTCTACGGCTGTCTCGTTGGCTCTGGCTGCGCCGAGCTTGGACTTGACTATGAATGGTCGCGGCAGCATCGGCGTGGTGCGCTTCGGCTGTGTTGATCGTGATGCCAACTTCCGGCAGGGGTGCGGTCTCATCCCATGCCCGGAGCCGGGCTGCGGTGTCCCCTGTGCCACGTTCAGTGATCCGTGCGGCAGCGACATCGCGAGGGCACCATAGCCATACGGTAATCCACCGCGTCGCTGGGGGCAGGGCGGCTGTTACGGCTTTCACGGCCTCGACTTGCCCCACGTGCACGACCGGGATGCACACCGTCAGCATGTCGGTCAGTGACGCCCGGTCAACTACGTACAGCGCATCATACCGGCGGGTTTCCCAGACTACGGAGCCCGCGCTCCGTAGCGTCTTGATGTGGGACAACGTGGTCATTCGGTAACCAACCGTGCGGCCGGTTCCCACTTTCAGGCGCCGGTAAAGTCGGTAACTCTCGTCCAGGCAGGGCCTTGGTGACCGTGTCTTTTCCTGCCGCTGGAGCCATCGCTATCCACGTGCGCCGCCGCCGTACCGACGAGCCCGTCGAACCTTTCCGAGAACGACACGTGGCCAGTCAAGCTCACCCCCTCCGAGAACAACTCACCGCCTGGATCGACTCCACCAGCATCCAACTCGGCGACGCTCAACCCACCATGCCTGAGGGGGTCACCGATCGTCCGGCTGAGAGCTGGGAACCACTGCTGGCCATCGCGGACACCGCAGGCGGCCACTGGCCTGATACCGCCCGCAACGCCTGCCGGCACTTCGTGCTTGACGCCGGTCCGCACATCACCTCACTCGATGTCCGGCTCCTCGCCGACCTGCGGGACCTCTTCACCCGTGCTGGCACGGACAGGATGCGCACCACCGACATTCTCCCTGCTCTGTGCGGCCTTGACGAATCATCCTGGGGCGACCTGAACGGCAAACCACTCGACGCCCGGCGTCTGGCCAAAGAACTGTGCCGGTACGGGGTAGGGCCGCACGACGTGCGAATGGTCGGTAGCGTGTCACTCCGTTGAATTTCGGTCCTGATCTTGTAGGACTGCAGGCGATCATCCACTCGCCTGAGGAGTCGCCTGCCCCATGTCCGCTACTACCCTGTCGCTCACGATCGATCGAGCCGGGAGCGCTCGATGCTCGCTCGTCGTGGTCGGAGTTCGAGTAGTTGGCGGTGCAGATGGGCAGGGAGCTGCCGGGTCAGGCGTTGGCCTGGCGTGTTGGAGGATGCCCAGGAGCGGTTGATTGATTCGGTGTGCGGGCCGCGGTGGGCGCCGGTGCGGGGCCTACCAGCGCCGTTTGGGTGCCTGCGGTGCGAGATGGTGGAGGACTTCGCGCGCAAGGGCAAGCGGACCCGCAAACGCACGCTGCACACCGCGGCGGGCACGGTGGAGCTGGTGTTGTGGCATGTGTGGTGCCGCGACTGTGGGCGGGTGTTCGCCCCGCTGCTGATCATGCTCGGGCTCTGGGGCAAGCGGCGCACCGATCGGTTGGTGCCGATCCCGGGAAACTGATCGATGACGGCGTTCCCTTGCTCAAGGTCGAGCGCATCGTGTCCCAGCTCAACAGCGGGGAGCAACGGATGAAGGGACCGAAGTCGGCAGCTGGCGCACGGACCATGGCCCTCCCGGCGGGCATCCTGCCCGAACTGCGGCACCACGTGGAGGTCTTTGCCGAGGCTGGTCTGGATGGGCGGCTGTTCATCGGTCCGAAGGGGGCCACGCCCACGCGCGGCAACTTCCATCGGATCTGGAAGAAAGCCCTCGAAGACGCCAAGGTCAGCACCGCTCTGCGTCTACACGATCTTCGACCCACGGGAGGCACGATGACCGCGCGGACCGGGGCAACGCTGAAAGAGATCATGGCGCAACTCGGACAGTCCAGCACACGGGCCGCGATGATCTACCAGCACGCGACCAGCGAGCGTGACCAGGAAATCACCATGGCACTTAATCTGATGATCGCCGAGGCTCGCTCAGCGGCCGAGGACGTTGCCGAGCAGCCGGACCGCCCAGGCGACCAGGGAGGTCCGGGGTTGGCGCCGGTCGCGTGATCTGGCACGAAGGGGGGCTAAGGCCCCAAACGACAAGGCCCCAGGTCAGGGGATGATGCCTCTGACCTGGGGCCTAGTAGGTGGAGCGGGCGACGGGAATCGAACCCGCATGGCCAGCTTGGAAGGCTGGGGCTCTGCCATTGAGCTACGCCCGCATGCCCCGTGGTGTCGGGGCGGTCCCAGCGTACCTGCTGCCCGCTCCTCGGTGGGATGTGTGCGGTAGCCGACGCGGTGTCCTGGTGGTCGCGTAGGCTGCGGTCTGCACTAACCGGTGCACGGGGTGTGGCGCAGCTTGGTAGCGCACTCGCTTTGGGAGCGAGGGGCCGTGGGTTCAAATCCCGCCACCCCGACCATATTGTCGCAGGTCAAAGGCTTGATCCCTAAGCCGGGGATTCCAGCCTCTTGATCGCTTGACCGTCGCTTGACCGTGGGATTAGACGTCAGACTGCGGTCGCGACCGTGACTATCCGGTCTAGGTGTGATACTCCTCATTGAGGTTTTGCGTCTGTAGTTGAGGCTCACGGCGGATGAGGTGGCAGGCTGACTAGGAGCTGTCCGATCAAGGTCTAAAGGGTCAAGAGTCGTTGGCGGGCGTGTACCCCGTGACCGCGCGGCGGGGAGCATCCGCTAGGTCATCTACAACCGAGCAAGAGATGACGCGCGCCGCTCCTGGGACTGACAGGGCTTGGTGTCAGTCCCAGACGTGGACCTGTCGTAGCGTGTTTCAGTCCGTGTGAGGGAGCCATGGGTAGCGGCCTATCTGGCCCTTGGCTTGCCCGGTGGCGCTGAGGGGAACCCCGCGCGAGCGAAGGCGGAGGTCTATGCTCGCGCTGACCAGCCTTGCTCGGTGGGAGGTAGCACGTCGCAGATCTCGCAGAGGAGGGTGACCTCGTGAGCGACGAGCCCGAAGACAAGGAACGCCTGCGGCGCGTGCACGCCGGTGTCATCTGGGTGATCATCTCATTGGTATATGCTTTTGCCTATCTTGTCGTAATAATACGTTACGGGCTTAATTCGCGTGAAGTGTTCATATCATTAGTTGTTGGCGTAATACTCATTGTCGCCTCCGGTGCTTTTTGGACCTCGCGTATTGACAAAGAGCTAGCGAAAGTTAAGATTCCACGTCGCGATCGAATCGCTGAAGCTCGTCGGTATATAGATGCCACAGGGAAGTTGTTAGGAGAGCTCGAAGATGAACTGAATACTCGAATTAAAGTCCTCGAACAGCTCCAGGCCACCAGTGAACGATACGAGCAGCTAGCCTCGTTGAACCGTGAGCAGGCTAAAACCATTGAAGACATGGTGAGGCATCAGTTCAAGCGTCAGGAGCGTATTACCTGGTTGCAGTGGTGGGGTGCGATTGTTCTCGCGGGTATCTTAGGTTTCATCATTAATTGGGCCAGTAATCCTCTGTGGGTCTGGATCACCCATTAAAGGAGATGCGTGTCAAATCCGAACGTCTTGCTCTCCTCCACCGTTCTGAGACACCAAACGTGGTCATCGACCACCGCGCACCACATTCTAAGAACTAGCCTCCAGGTTCGCGGGGAGTCGTGGTGTGCACCCCGGTAGTCATCACCGTTCCGGCCTCGGGAGGTGTGATACCAAGGAGGCGTAGTAGGTCTGCGGTGGGCACGAGGTAGCTCAAACCAGGGCGGATGAGGCGGACGGGGAATTGTCCGTCGTGGGCGAGTCGGTATGCCTTAGTGCGTCCAATGCCTAGGACTCGCGCGGCGGTCATGAGGTCTACAACAACAGGCAGGTCGTAGAGTTGTTTGAAGGTCAGCGATTGCATGGTGGTGTTCTCCTTTATGGGTTGAATAGTTCGGTGATCAGATACTTAGGCGCGTCAGCATGGGTAGTAACATTGATCACGTGTTCGGTTTCGGTACTGACGAGTGTGGTGATCACCTTCTTTATCGCATCGCTTCTAGTCGCATCAGGGGTGGTGAACAAAATTCGTGGTGGCACACCGTCGGGGCCGGTACCGCCGTGGGTTAGGTAATCAAGGTAGGTGCGGCATTTGCGGGTGATTTTGGGCAGGCTTTCGGTGGCTCGGTCGATTTCTAGCCACCAGCAGTCTTTATATGCGGGTGTTGCTAGGACGGTGTAGGCGTCGGGTTTGAGATCGCGGCCTGTTCCTGTGGGCTGCCAGCATGTTGGTTCGGTGTCGAAGGTGGGCACGCGGAATTCGTGGTGGCGACTGGTTTCGACGAGGGCGACGTAGATGTCACTGACCGCCAGGGCGTGATCGAGGAAGGGCGCGCTGGGGGTGTGGAAACGCCGTGATCGCGGAGGGAGCGCTTGATCACGGCGTAATGCGAGGTAGCGCCGCCCGGCTGGGGTGAGGGTGTAGACGTGTCCTGCTGACCCGGCGCGGACCCCACCGATGCGACGCTCCAATGTAGACACAAGTCTTAACTGGACGAGCCGGTCAAGGACGCGGTGGCGATCACGTGCGCAGGAGCTTTGGTTGATGTGATCAAAGCGCAGGCGTTGCAGGTGCGCTCCGGTCAGCACATGACTGCGTTCAAGATCAGCGAGGATCGCGTGATCACGATCAGAGAGTTGATCAACGAGCGCGACCAGTCGGGCGGCGGTGATCCGGCGCATTAAGATCACCAGAACCCCGCATTTAATCGGCGGCCCTTAGCCCGCCGTGTGGGCCGTTGACCTGCGATGATCAAAAATTGATGATGACGCGATCGGTACAGCGACCGGACACCGAAAACGATCACCAAAAGATAATCTCTTGTAGTGATCATGGTTTGTGTCCATTGGAGACACGGTTAGATCGTTGATCTAAGGTTTGGCTGATCAGGATGCGGGCGTTGATCTGGTGATCAATTTGCCAGGGCGGCAGGCCGTAGCGGCGTAGGCTGCGCTCCGCGAGTTCTTTAGCGTTGATCATGGGTGGAGGCAGGGGGTAGGTGGTGCCAGTGACCGGGGGCAGGGTGACGCCAGCGACGCAAGGCCGTAGGGCGATCTGGTGGGGACCAAGGTTGGTCAGATCATCTCGGGTGAGCGGAGCGAAACGGGGAGCTAGCTCTGTGGCATCGGGACTTTCCACCTGGAAGATCAACTGTGATCGGGTGGTGCCCAGCACGGCGGCTTTAATCTCCGGGGATAGTTGACCAAGGTACTGGTGCGCCAGGGTGAAGCCGAGTCCGAAACCGCGTGCTTGGGCCAGCATGTCGGTTAGATCGATCGGCAGACGTACCGCGTGCTGGAACTCATCCAGGTACATCCATACCGGGTGTCGTTGATCACGAGGCAGTTGGGCGCGGGTGAGGGCGGTATGCCACACCGACGCCATTACTAGTGAACCGATCAGTGCGGCGGTTTCCGCACCTAGCAGCCCGGTACGCAGCGGCACTAACACTATCTTTTTTGTTTGTATTGCTTGGGCGAAGTCGATACCTTCGGATTGGCCGAGTGTTAAGCGCAGCGGTGTGTAGAGGCTAAACGCGCGCAGCTTATTCAACGCGGGGCTGATGATCTGTAGCCGGTGGGGGTCAGGTAGCCCTTGATACCAGGACCAAAACGAGCCCAACGCCGGGGTTAATGGCTGGGTAATGACGAATCGGCGGAAATTGCTATTCGTTAACAGTTCGGCCAGTTCACCGATGGTGAAGTGCTGCCCGTCGGGGGCGCGGGTCATCGTCAAGGTCAACAGGCTGGCGCGCAGGATGTCGGCGGTGCGTGGTCCCCATGAGCTGGCATAGATCGAGTGCAGAACGTGAAACACCAACCCAGCGGCCAGTTCATAATCTTCAGTCCCGGTGCTGTGCAGTGGGTTTAACCCGATCACATGATCTCGACTAGTAGCGTCGAGGACGATCACATCCTCATACCGGGATTCGGGGATGCGGGCTAGCACATCGGTGACCAGATCACCGCCCGCGTCGATGACGATCACCGGATCACCCCGGTGAATGTCATAACCGATCAAATTAGCTAAGAGCGTGGATTTACCGACCCCGGTAGGTCCGGCGACCCACAGATGCCGCAACCTGTCATCCCGGTCCAGGCACAACAATCGGTCGATACCCGGATAATTAGCGCGTCCGATGACCAGACCGCTCGTGGGCATGGCCGGTGACGGCGGCAAGGTGGACGCGACGCCAGCAGACACGCCAGGCAGAAAAAGAGGTCCGGTGGCGAAGCCGAGTAGCCCGGCTACCTCGTGTGAGGTGAGGGTTACCGGCCAGCGCAGCGTCGGAATGCTGCGATACGTCACCCGCGCTGCTACCACAATGCCCGGTAGCAGCCAACGGCTAGTGATGCGTACACCAGGCCGGTTTTGTCCCCGCAACGCTGCCCGGACACCACGCAGCACACGACGAGCCCGCCGCCGACCGCTCGCGGCGACCCCGATACGGCACACAGCGCTGAGTACCGGGTCGGCCTGTTGCCACCGTATCCCCACCGCCCGGTGCCGGTCGCGGACGATGGTCTGATTCCCGCCCCGCCAAGACGGTTTCACGATCTGGTCTGTGCGCTGCGGCAACCACACCGCGCCAGGAGCGCGAGCAGCCACAAGCAACCATTGCAGCCGCACCACCTCACCAGGTGTCAAGGGCTGGAGCGCGGCCAGCAGATGGCGACTGGTGTCGTCTCCCCGATCCACCGCAAGTAACTGGTGTTTGCCCCGGAGGCGGATTTCACCGGCCTTACACCACCCATAGGCAGCCGGTGCCCACGTGGTGAGGGATTCATCCAGGCGCGCACCGGGTAACGCAGCCTCCAAGGTGGCCACCACCGCCGCATACAAACGAGCGGGCACGGTGACCATTCGTTCGATGCCGTGTTCGGTCGCCACCAGCTCCGCACCGATCGGCCAACGCGGGAAGAAATCCCACCACCGTGGCCCACGCAGCAATGCCGCTAGCTGACCCGCCCATGCGGCGACCTGCTCGGCAGTGACCTCACGCGGCAGCTGTAACCGGCACACTCGCGCCGTGCGCTGCCAGATGATCGTCGAGAGCAAATGTGGTAGCCGCCAACACCCCCACAACAGTGTGAGGATGATCCACACCCAATCCCAGCCACTCACCACGAACCCCGAGGACGGTACGGCGGCCTGGTACCAGTGGACGGGTCCCGGTGGGTAGGCGGATACAAAACAAACACAGCCACCACCCGCACCGACAACACCGGAATCGGATCAGCGTGCGGTGCAATACGGTACAGTGTGATACGAAACAGTGGGATATAGTACACATACCTCATGAGATCAACAACTCCACATAATCAATAAACTCCACGAAAAAAGGAGAGGACCGTGAACGTGTCACCGCAAACCCCGATGTCCACAATGGATACAGATAGACAACCGTCCACCGTGGACACCCCAATCGGTTGCCGTATCCGTGTCACCCCGTCTCCCCTTTTCTCGTTATCAGGTAGGGAATAGCGCTCCGCTAGATCATTTCCGAAAAGATTTGAGCGAAGCCCCAAAATTCATCCTGAGGCCTCAACGGAAAGACGTCACCTGTGTAGTCACACCGCTCACCGCGACAACACGGCAGCGGTTGAATAAGAAAAAACCCTTGGGAGACAACGGAAACTTATCCGGCATCCTGCGGTAGTGTGAAAAATACCCAATTGGCCTAATGAAAACTGCCACCTTGAACAGGTAAACGTTTTTCACAATTGGGATTTCGCGGCGCTGGTCAATACTCTCGCGGTGAACCATGACACACCGCGCACACCTGTGTATTTCTTCGACTCCCACGCCGTCTATACCAAGCCGAGCCAGTCAGCGCGACTAACTGCCCGCCCACAGCGGCCATCACATCACGGGCTAAACCAGGCGCGGCCACCGCGTCACTCACCAACATGACGATAGTGATCAACAAGAGCGCTCCCGCTACTGCGGTGTAACAAGCCACAAGAAACAACACAATACGCACCGGACGACACCCTCCAGGTTCGATAACTGTGAACGGAAATCGTCAAACCGAAAGCAGACCTTCACTCAGGTGCGCTCACAATCTCGTGAGCCCAAGCCTTCCGGGTGTGACACCGACCAACCCTGCCCGGCAAGACCACCAGCTGCACATACCAGATATGAGGACCCACCCAGCGAGGTCTTCGCGCACCTTCTGAGCTGCGGAAACAGGTAAGCACTAGGTGGTGGGTACCCAAATTTGGGTAGCAAACGACTGTAGCGACTACCCACGCATGGGTAGTCGCAGATCCAGACAGCGGCTATGATCACCCCACATCACGCAAGGGGAGGCACGTGACGGGGAGTGGGGGGAGCACCGTGGTACGTGAAGATCCTGAGACCACAAAGAAACGCAACCAGCTGCGCAAAGAGATGCTGGCTGATGGGAAGACGTACGAGCAGATCACCACAGCAATGATCGAAGAATTCCAGGACCGGCGACGTGTAGCGTGGCGGCACGCACACGGCTGGGCTCAAGGGCATGTTGCTGATCGGTTTAATCGTTTCGTCGGGGATCCCAATGGGTCGATGACCGCCCAGCGTATTAGTGATTTCGAGCGGTGGCCTCTTGCGAGGGGAAGTAAACCTACACCTGAGACTTTGGCTATCCTCGCTGAAATCTATGCTACGCATCTCTTGAACCTTGTTGACGATGATGATCGCCAGAACATGACCCTAAGAGAACAAGCCGCTCTGGCGGCCCTGGAAAAACAACTATCAGCATCAGTATCCGACAATACTAGGCGCAGCACGCTATCGTTGACATATGCTGCCAGCATGGGTCCCCAACAACTACCCAACACGACCCCTTATTTCGTTGGCCGCACCGAAGAACTAGAAAAACTGACGACACAACTAGATGATGCGGCTACAGGCACTAGCCCGGTGGTGATCACGGCTATCGGCGGCACCGCCGGTATCGGCAAAACCGCACTCGCCCTCTACTGGGCACACATACATCGTAACCGATTCCTTGATGGACAGTTATATGTAAACCTGCGGGGATTCCACCCCACTGGTACACCGATGACACCACAAGAGGCGATACGAGGTTTCCTGGACGCCTTCGGCACCCCGGTCGAGAAAATCCCCACCAGCCTGGATGCTCAAGCCGCCCTCTACCGTGACCTGGTAAAAGACAAAAAACTGGTGATCGTGTTGGACAATGCCCGCGACACTGACCAAGTACGACCTTTATTGCCTGACGGTCCTACGTGTATGGTGCTCATCACTAGCCGTCAACAACTCACCAGCCTGGCCGACGGGGATGCTACATACATCACTCTTGGTTTTCTCAGTGCGGAAGAGGCCCGCCAACTACTCACCGAAATCCTCGGACTAGAACGTATCGAGGCTGAACCTAACGCAGTAGACGAGCTAATTAACCGGTGTGTTCATTTGCCTATCGCGCTGCGTATCGCCGCCTGGCGTATCAAAGCCGAACCCCGCACCTCACTAATGACCCTAGTGGGCCAGTTACGGCAGGAACGCCAACGATTGGCAGCGTTGTCTACTGGAGACAGCATATATTTTGATATCCGCGCGGTGTTCTCCTGGTCCTACACCGCACTAACGCCTGGTGCAGCCCGGCTGTTTCGGCTCTTGGGTTTGCATCCTGGACCCGACATCAACCTGCATGCGGCAGCATCACTAGCCGGTTTACCCGAACACGAAATCAATCAACTGCTCACAGAATTACTTCGAGCATCCCTGCTAGAAGAATCAACCCCTGGGCGTTACAGTTTCCACGATTTGCTAAGCACCTACGCTGTGGAACAAGCCCGCATTGAAGAATCGGAATCACAACAACACGAAGCACGACACCGCGTCCTCGACCATTACCTGCACACCGGTTTCTCCGCCGAGCGATGCCTCGCTCCACATCGAAACTCGATCACTGTCCAGGCCCCGCAACCAGGGGTTATTCATCACCGGATCACCGACTATGAGCAGGCGATGAATTGGTTTACCGCCGAGCGTGCTGTCTTGCTGTTAACGATTAATTACACCGCTGCTCATGGGTGTGATATCCACGCCTGGCAACTGCCCTGGACACTGGCCACCTTCCTCAGCTGGCGGGGGCACTGGCATGACCTTGTGGCCACCCAGCACGCCGCGCTGGCCGCCGCCGAACGGCTAGATGATCGTACCGCTCAAGCCTTCACCCATAAGGCGCTTGGCCATGCCAACATCCGGCTCGGGCACCATATTTCCGATGGGTTGGCCAACCTTCACCAGGCCCTCGCTCTGTTTGAAGAACTCGGCGACCGTGATGTCCAAGCCGAGACCTACTGCATCCTCGCCTGGGCCTATGAGCGGCAACGCCAGTACGACAAGGCCCTCGCCCACGCCCAGCATGCTCTTACTCTCTCCCGCTCCACCGGCAATCGCTTTTGGCAGGCCCGCGCCCTTAGCGGTATTGGCTGGTACTACGCTTTACTCAGTCAATACCAGCAGGCGCTAATTCACTGCCAGGATGCTTTAAGTATTTTCCGCAAACTCGGTGACCGTCACGGAGAAGCCGCTGCTTTGGATAGCCTCGGTTATGCCTACCACCACCTCGGCCAGCATGATCAAGCCATCACTTACTATCAACAGTCTGTCGCCTTGTGTCGCGAACTTGGTGACCACTACGGCGAAGCCGACACCCTCATCCACCTCGGCGAAAACTGCCATGCTACCGGCAACAATCAAGCCGCCCGTCAAGTATGGCAGCAAGCCCTCACCATCTTCGACCAACTCGACCACCCTGACGCCGATACCGTCCGCGATAAACTCGCCAGCCTCGATACCGATCCTGACCAATCCATCACTGGTGATTAAATATAATGATCTTCTGGCTACCGTGTTATCTCAACTCGCGGCTTTCGATAGTGCGAGAGGGCCTAATCGCCGTCCTTCTGGCGTGTTGCGAACTTCCAGGCGGGTCTCCTTTTTGGCGTATTATTGCAGGTAGAGCGCCTGCCAGCATTCCACACCACACCGTTGACGAGACCGCACTTACCGCCCTGTCCAACATCCGCAACCGCTCTTAAAGTTCCAATGCCTGTAACGTTTGAAACGTTTATAGGTATAAAACGTTTCAAGTTATGCTAACGTTAATGCGTGAACTACAACGGTGATATGAAATCTGGGGACCACGCGGAGGAGTGCGTATTCCCTACGGGTCCCCATGGTCAGCAATGTGGCCGCCCGGTTGCCGGGCACGGTAAACCTGTTAGAGGTAGACGTCCCCTGTATTGTGATGATCCCGAGCACACCCGTGGGAAAGCGTTTGTTGTGCGCCGCCGGTATGAACTTGCTGCGGCTGGCGGCCACGATAGCAACCGACCGGGAGCGGTCCAGGTTGACCAGGCGGTGCTTGAGCATCCGGTGACGGATGGCCGAGTTTCCTTCGGAGCCTTGCTAGTTCGGTTTGAGGAGTCCAGCACACGACTGGTTACGATCCTCAACCGTGCTATCGAGGTCGTGCGTACCGTCTCTGATCCTGATGCTGCCAGCTACGAAGTGGAGCAAAAGCAACGCGAGGTAGCCATCCAGGTAGCCCAAGCGCACAGCGCTCAAGCTGCCGCTGAACACGTTGCCAGCAACGCCCGTAAACAAGTTGCCCACGAAGCAGAACAGCGCGCACAGGCTGATGAAGCAGCCAAACACGCTTTACACGAGGTCCAACAGATGCAGGTTAAACTCGCCGACGCACTCAGCGCCAGGGATCGCGCCGAGACAGAAAAAGAATCCGCACACCAAGCCACGCAACACGACCGCGCCACAATCCAATCATTACAACAGCAACTAGAACAACAACGCGACGACCACCGCCACGACCTAGACACCCTCCGGCAACAAGCCCAAGACGAACGGGCCACGCTAGCTAAGCAATACACCGACCAAATCGCAACAATACTTGCCACTATCCAACAGGCCAGCCACCCTACCCAAACCAAACCTGCTACTACACCGAGGGCTCAACACAACCACCCACCCCGCACGAAAAAACAACAAGACCAACAAACACAACCGTGACGATGTGTAGGCTCACCGCGTTGTCACCTGTCCGAGGGGATCATCGACGCGGGCGGAGTCCGACGAGTCTGCATGTTTCGTCCCAGCATTGTAGGCAGGTGGGCCAAAGCCATTCTACGTCGCCATCGGCGCCTCGGGGGTGAGTCACGCCGCATAGGCAGTGCATGGGGGTACCCCGGCGGACGTGGCGGTCACGTCGTTGGATGGCGTGGCGCTCTCCGGCGAGGGGGAACCAGGAAAATGTACGTGGACTCGTGTACGAGGAGATCATAATCGACACCTGCGATACCTCTACCTCTCTTCGTTTTTTCACAGCTGAAATAGACGAAAGTCCAGATAGGCTCGTTTCTTTGCTCATGTGACCAGGTGGCACCCCGGGGCCGGGGTGAGCTGTCCTGAGACACGGACGGGGAGGGGCACCTGCCTTCGTGGGCGTTCTCTCGGGGGCCAGGCAGGCACCACGACCGTGCGGACAACTCGAACATCCCGACCCTGGGGGCCAGGGCTGTCACGCTAGGACGGGGCTGGGTCGTGGTGGAACAAAGTTGCGTGATGTTGCTCGATGATGTCGCAGCGGCAGGCTGGCGTGGGGCTTGGTGAGTCTGATGCTGGGTAGGGAGATCAGCTCGACAAGGTTGTCTGCTAGCTGGGGATTCACCGTTCATGCTGGTGGCTGATGTCCACGCTGAGTTGGGTCTTGACGTGTTGCTTGCCTGGGTTGATGCTGGCCTTGATTTGTGCAACTTTGAGCAAGTAGCCAGACGGGAGAAGGGCTGTGAAGCTAAGGTTCCTGGGTAAGGACTCCACGCCTACCAACTCGCCGAGCCTGTACGCGACCGATCAGGGTTCCTACCTGGTGCAGGGGTGGATCGTCACCGATCGGGCCATCCTGGCCCGTCTGGCCGTTGGTGAGGATGAAACCCTTGTGAAAGTACCGGCAGCGCTGTTGGAGTATCTGGCCCTGGACGGCCTGGACGGGCAGGTGATCAACATGGTGCCGCCCATCGTCGCGGTCACGCCGGGCGGTCACTACATCATCCAAGGCAAGCAGGTCACCGACACTGAGGCGTTGAGTCAGATGAGCATCCCAGAGCATGAGACCTGCGTACATGTGGAGAAGTCAGCCATGCTCACACTGGTTGAGGGGTAGGCAGTTGTGGAACCGATCTCGGAGGAGGCGCGAGACCAGTTCCTTACGACGTTTCAACGCGAGGCCGTGCACCTTGAAATGCGTGATACGTATGTCACAAACATCGAGAAAACCAGATTCCAGACTTGGTTACGCGGACAGCCATTGGACCCACTTACGGAGGCCGAATGGTGGCGGCCTTGGTTTGAGCTCATGGCGCGCAACAACCAGGCCGGTAAGACGGTGCGCAGGCTGCGTATCGTCTCTGAACCAGTCACCGACTACATTCGGTTTGAGTGGCTAGACGCAGCCCAGTTGGTTCATGCCGGCGAAGACGTTCGATGGCTACCTCGCCGTCACACTTCGACGCTGTTGTTGCCGGGAAACGATTTTTGGATGTTCGATCGCCAGACGGTGGCTTTCACCCATTTCTCTGGCGACGGGCATGTCCTTGATCACCAGGTTACGACCAACCCGGCTGTGGTCGCGGGGTGCGCGAAAGCTTTCGAGGAGGCGTGGAAGATCGCTATCCCGCACAACCAGTACACCCCTTCCTAAACATGACCGTCACACCAGTCCGGCAAGCTCGCCAGGCGCTCGGGACGCGTCTTCGGGAGATTCGTGCCGATGCGAACCTGACGGGGCGGGAACTTGCTGCCCAATGTCAGTGGCACTTCACGAAGATCAGCAAGCTTGAACACGGTGCTCAAGCCCCCAGTGAGCATGATATTCATGCGTGGTGCCGCGTGTGCGGAGCCGAAGAGCACATACCAGATCTCATCGCTACCGTGCGCGCTATCGAGTCGATGTATATCGAGTGGACCCGCCACATGCGCATCGGACTGACACGTTCACAAAGCTCATTGGTTCCACTCTACGAGCGAACCAAGTTGTTTCGTGGCTATGAAAACACCGTCCTGCCTGGACTGTTTCATACAGCCGAATACGCTACTGCTATTTTAAGGTTCTGGAACCACTTTCTTGACCTGCCCGACGATGTAGATCAGGCTGTGGCCACCCGCATGGAACGCCAACACGTGCTCTACACCGGAGCCCGGCGCTTCGCGTTCGTCCTTGAGGAACAAACCCTCCACACCCGTGTCGGTGATACCGACGTGATGCTGGGACAACTCGATCGCCTCCTGGCCGTCATGTCCCTCCCACGAGTAAGCCTGGGCATCATCCCTGCTGCGGGTCAACGCCACTGCCTAGCTCAAGGAAGCTTCTGGATATTCGACGAACAACGAGTACAAACCGAAGGAATCTCAGCCGGGCTCGATATCACCCAACCCCGAGAAATAACCCTACACGCTAAAGCATTCACCCTGCTCCAACAATCAGCGGTCTACGGACACGCAGCCAGAGAGCTAATCCAACAAGCACTCGCCAAGCATCAACAAACCTGATCGATTTCACAACCCCACGTCGCAATCACACAAGAACGTCCGATCGGGATACCCACAGCAGCGAATTGCACGTGGTAGATCCAATCGCGAGCGATAAAGAGCGAGCGGAGATCGATGCGCTGTTTCAGACACACTTATGTAGGTAGTTACGTCCGCTGTCAGGTGCGACTGGGCAACGCTCTCCTCCTCCCCTCAGAGATTGACGAGGCTGCTCGTGTTCTTGGCGAAGCTGCCAGCCACGCGAGCCTGTCCCCACGACTGACCAAAGAACTTCATGCCGCCCGCGCCCTGATGCAACCTTGGTCAACTACCCACGCTGTGAAAACGCTGGACGCTCAACTTGAAGCGTGCGGATTTATGTCAATCCAGAGAGCTAGTCAAGATTGAGATCATTGTTTTTTACGGTGTTCAGGAATTCTGTCCACTTAGTTTGACTAAAGGCCAGCGTTAGCCCGGTGGGGTTTTTGCTGTCGCGAGCGAAGATACGTCCTCGGGTGTAACCGATTTCTACGCATTGAGAACCTGATGCGCTGCGGCTGGATTTGCGCCAATGTATGCGGGATAAGTTCCCCATCATCTAACTTTACTCCTCGTACTCGCGTGCTATGGAAACAATGAATTCGATCGATTGCGCAGAGTCTAGCGCTGTTTTCTGGAGAATTTCTGTGGTTCGTGCGAAAACCTCTACATCGGCAGGTTCGTCAACAAAGATCCCCGAGCGTTTATGTTCCAAGTGGACCAATGATTGTGCTTTGGCAAAATTTAACATGACATAAGAGCCATCCAGTCCGACGTGAGCACCGTGCTCGAAGGGGATAACTTGCACAGTGACGTTCGGGCGTTTGCTGACCGTCACGATATGTCGCAATTGTGCGGCCATCACCTGCGGGCCTCCGATCGGGCGACGTAACACAGCCTCGTCAATGATTGTCAAATAATGCGGAGGGTTAGGTTTACTCAGAATCGCTTGGCGTCCCAAGCGGGTCACGACAAGTGTTTCAATTTCCGATGTGGCAACGCCGAGTCCCGCCAGTGATGCCCGTGCGTATTCTGGTATTTGTAACAAGCCAGGCACCAGTGAGAGATCTACGTATGTGATACGGGTTGCCTCAGACTCGAAACCAATCAACGCGGTAAGTTGGGTCGGCAACTTGGAGTTCGTTATTTCCCACCAGCCAGGATGATCAGCTGTCCGGGCAAGGTCTAGCAGACGATCTCGTTCTGTCCCTGTCACCTTGTAAAGTGCCAACAATGCGGCAACGTCTTCACTAGTGATATTGCGTCCACCGTTTTCAATGCGATTCAGCGTGCTAGCTGACCATCTCAACTGTTGCGCAACGTCCCGAGTGCTCAGACATGTCTTCTTGCGTAGTTCCCGTAATTCAGCGCCGAGCCCGCGAGCGCGTGCGGTCGCTGGACGTTTAGGCATATCTACTTGTCCTTCCTTGTGATCGGCTAGTAAGCCTAGATCGTCTCGCCCATACACCGTCACCCGATTGGCCTATCACCCATTGTGCGTGTTTCAGAAATATGAAAGTGTCCCTGCAACGCATGATGTGTTTCATAAATGAACCTGAACATGCATGTAGGACGAGCTCGGCACCGTGCGGGGCTCGTGGTCGGGAAAATGTTTAGTAAGGAACAAAACCATGACTGTAAACCACGACGACGATCACAACCTTGCGCCCGCCAATAACGGTGAACAGCAGACATTGGCGAACTATCACGAAAAATTCAACCAATTACTCATAAAATACGTCACCTGCGCAGCACCCCGACTGTTCGCTCTCTGTCAAGGTCCTTTTGGCGAGGACGCCGAGGGCTGGGTATTTGTCTGGGGGGCCGCCTTCGATGACCGTGCTGTGGTATTTAGCCCCAAGGGGAAACTCGCCGGAATATTCAACTCTGCTGACAGTGCGCTAGATCTGTTCTCCCGCACCAAAGACCTTTGTCTTGTCTGGACAGATCCCACAATTTGTGACCAGTCCGATGCTATTGCGACCTAGCGAGGTACTTCCCTCGTCCGGCGATTCTACGTCGGTACCAGTCCGGCGCAGTCTGACAAGACATAGCGAGAGCCTAGCCGATCTTGTCTCATGAGGCTTCCCGCTTTGCGGTATTCGCGACCGTCCATTTCGTATATCTTGTTGTCAGGTTTCCAGTGCACCACAACTGGAGACCAAGTACAGGAAATGGTGACTCCGTGGTCGCATTTTCACTGCGAGTCGGTCTGGATACGACGTCAGCGGCAGCCTTCGGCTGAACTTTCGCTGATTCAACTGGATCAATTTCCACCAACAGATCCCCATCAAGCGTTGGAGTTTCGACTCGGGTTTCTTTGTCTACGGCAAATCCGCTCCCTTGCCTAGCTCTTAGTTTCAGTGCCGTGTGGCTACGATCAAGTTTGATTTCGCGCTGTGAGCTTCCGGGCATATCCACTGTGCCAGTCACCTATCCACCTGTTCTAGGAAAGTTGTGAGCAGCGGTGGTATCGAAAAAACTCTCGATTTCGGAACTTAACTGTCGTCCCAAGGTTGATGAAGCAATGCTGTGACCACGCAGTATGGTGTGAAATTCTTTGAGCCTCACACCCACCGGGTCCTTTCTGGATTGATCCGTTCGGCCTTGCGCCGGGTTACGGTGGAGCCTCACAAAGTACAGACGATTTGCTTGGGAAGGCACGTCAAGCCAGGGATGCGGAGGCAATGCGGGTCGGTCGTAGCAAGGCGACGGTCACGGGGGGCTACGACCCAAAAACAGGAAAAATCGTCTCCGGGTCCAACTCGAACCCGGTTGGCTGTGCCGAGGATGATGTTGTTCGCAAATTGGGTGTGGCTACCGAGCCGCAAAGTTCACTGAAGCCATTCGTCCACGGACTGAATTAAGTAAATTGTCCATTGAGGCTTATTCACGACCCCGTGAGGTAGCCATGTTGTCGCAGGTCAGACTGCCAGATGAAAGATCATCTATGTGGCGCTGAATAAGCCTCCTTATTCCTCCGGTTCCCAAAGAGCTGGAATGAAGTAATAAATACACCAAAATTGGCATCGTCGCAGGTAGTAGGCCCAATAATTCCTTTTTTATTTCGGCTACTAAGTGGAGTGTGTGCCGCTGCGCAGCGCGGAGTCCTGATCTGAATAGCACTCGTTCCGATCACCGGGCGATGCCCCCCACGCGGAGAGCACCACCCCCAGCTACAAGATCATCAGCAGCCCCACCCTCACCACTAGGGTCAATGGTTCGAATAAGCCCTACCTGGTCGGGCTGGAGGGATTCGAACCCGCGACCTCCGCGTCCCAAACGCGGCGCGCTAACCAAACTGCGCCACAGCCCGTAAACAAATCCGGCTTTTCAATCGTGCACTTTACCCTATGCCAGTGCTGATAGCTTAGGGGGTTTCAGGAGTTATTTCGTGGTGGTGCGGTTGCGGATGGCAGAGAGCGCGGTCAGCGCGGTTTCGTCGGCGTCGGGGAGGGTGTGCAGGTAGCGTGCTGTGGTCTGGATGCTGACGTGGCCGAGTCGTTCTTTGACAACTTGAAGATCGGCTCCACCTGCCAGTAACCATGATGCGTGTGCATGACGCAGGTCGCGAATACGGACCTTGATGTTGAGGCCAACAGCGTTTATTGTCGGATACCAGACTTGGCGACGGAACCAGTCTTTGAAAATATGTCCATCTGTGTCTGTTTCTCGAAGTCGGGGCTTGCGGGGATGATCTTTGCCTTGGGCTCGGCGTTGTGCCCGGTAGATGGCGCTGGCAGCCCGGCAGTGCTCGCAGCGACACCGACCCGCACCGTAACCGCTCGTGGTGCCGTGTTTGTACTGTCTGCCCTTATCGTTAGGCTCCGTGAAGCCAAGCTCATCAGGGTTGGGAACAACGCGACTCCTTAGTTTCCTGCTTCCCTGATCATGAATAGCGAACAGCAGG
The DNA here is from genome assembly GCA_963822695.1 of uncultured Actinomycetota bacterium. Lineage (GTDB taxonomy): Bacteria > Actinomycetota > Actinomycetes > Mycobacteriales > Pseudonocardiaceae. The sequence goes on along the minus strand of CAWGJH010000013.1, from coordinate 1,017 downwards.
TCATTCGGTTCTAGGTGCTGGGTGTCGCGGTGTGTTTGGAGCTTGAGCACTATTTGTGCACTGAGTTTTAACCGCCGGTATTCCTTGTCTTTGGGATAGTCCTTGACTAAAAACCGTTCACCCTTGGGATGAAATTTGGGATCAAGCTCGACCACGGCACGGCTTATCGTGAGAATACGCGAATCAAAGTCAAGATCCTTGACGCGTAGTTCGGTCAATTCTCCCCACCGTAAGCCGCTTTCAATGTCGGTCTCCACCAGTAGCCGCGCCACATGATCGGGTAGAGCTTGATACACCATGTCGAATTGCTCCGGAGTGATGATCACGAGAGGCTTCACCGCAACAGTGGGGATCTTCACCCCCTTACACGGATGCAGAAACGTCACCTGATCATTCAGTGCCGTCGTAAAGGCAGCGGACAACACCACTTTGATGTGTTGGATCATTGCTGATGAGACGCCGTTAGCCTTAAGCTTGGCGATCCACTCACGGACGTGCTCAGGCAAAATGTCGATCATCCGCATCGGCCCGAACTCGGGCATGATGTGCTTATAGATCGCAGATGTATAGCCCTGCCGGGTCGTCGGCTCCACCTCATGGTTGGGCAGCCAGGTATCCTCCACGTAGCGCTGGAAGGTCATCCGACCCCGCGCGGGGTCCCCCACCCTTCCCTCAGCTAGCTTGGTCTCGGCCCGCTGCCACGCCTTGTCCGCATCCTTCTTGGTTGAGAAGGTCCCAGCAGATCGTTCCTTACCCTTCACGTCCAAGTAGTACGCCGTGTAGCGCAACCTGCCATCACGCCCACCCCGTTTGCGGGAGAACCCCACCAAGATCACCTTCTCACGTTGATCATTTGACCGTCGTTTGACCGTGAGACAGATCGAGTAAGCCACGGCTCTCACCATAACGGCATGACACGAGTCGTATCACTTACGACCCTCTCTACCTGTGAGATTATACTCAAAAATGAGGAACATGTGGAAGTTCACAGCAAGCTAGAAAGACAGCAGATTGCGC
>CAWGJH010000012.1:0-113329 GCA_963822695.1 uncultured Actinomycetota bacterium | reverse complement strand
AGCGTTATCCTGGCCTGGTTGTCGAACGGTCTTGGTGATCCAGTAACGGCCGAGGCGCATTGCCTTGATGCGTGGGAGCATGGCTGGCAAGCGGAGGACCACGAGATCTGTTCCTGGGCCATGGATGCCAGAGCCACCATTTCCACGTACAGCAATCAGCCCTCTGCGGCTAAAGATGCGGCTGAGCGTGGTCTCAAACAAGCGCCCCAGGGCAGTGCCGTAGCGGTGAGAGTAAGCGTTCAGCTTTCTCGATCTTATGCCAAAATCGGCTGTTCTGATCAGTTCCAGGATGTACTGAAAGAAGCCCAAACTAGATTTGACCAGCTCGATCACCAGGGTTCTGGCTTGTTCGCGGTCGATTACGGGCGGTTGGCTTCCTATGCGGCTTCTTCGTACATTTGGCTTGGTCAGCCCGATAGGGCCGCGCTGTATGCCAAAGAAGCCATCGCCTTCTATGGCGACGTTGGCCTATCTGAGCGTTCACCAACGAGAGAGGCCATTGCTCGGCTCGACCTTGCGCTAGCGCACGTTGAACTTGGACAACCCGACGATGCGGTCGAACAAATAGAGCAAGCGCTCAGCGCGGAGCGCATTACTGGGTCGGTACTCAGTTGACTGGGGGATCTGATGGTGTGCATGCGACACAAGTATCCTCAACTCGGGACGACGAAAGAATTGGCTGATCGACACAGCGAAATGGCGACTAACCTGAGTCACCTTGAGTTGCCGAGCCTGTAAGTTGATGGAACAGCCGCGCGGGTAGGCCGTCGCGGTTGGCCTGCGTCACGGTTACCACCTCGATGTCGTGGCGACGCTTCAACGCATCGGTCACTGGATGCTCATGTACGTGAACCGTAGCTACCACTGTCAGCGGGCTAGCGAACATTGCTTCTACGGTTTGCGCAAAACCAGGAGACGCCAGCTCCATGCGGGCGATCTCGTCGATGATCACCACGCCAACCTGATTTCGTACAAGCAGTTTTTCTTTCTCCAGGGCCACTAGTCCAACTTGCTCGAATGCGGCTATATCAACACTAAAGCGACCTACTTGGATACCCGTGTTAAAGTCTTGGTGAGCTAGCCATGCTTCCGGGCCCGTCAGATCACGAACTTTGAAACCAACCCGCCGCCCGTCGTCGCCGAGCACCTCACGGGTGATGAAGCCGCCAACCGGCACATCAGCATCCACCAGGAACTCCACCAGTCGCTCCACGACGGTGGTCTTGCCTACCTTGGGCAGGCCTTCCAGGAGGAGACGGACAGGATGGAGTGCGGTTGACCTTGTGGGCATGGTATGCCACGGTAGCGGGCCGCCGAGCCCTTACTGCTGGACAGCGGGTGACCAGGGGGGTGAGGCACCGCTGCGCTGCCGTCAGATCCCGTCTATTCCCTCCTCACCCGGTTCTCTGAGCTGGATGCGGAGGTGTCCCTTGCCGGATTTTCCGATGTCGCGGACCCGGTGGGGCAGGCGGGCCAGGAAGGCGCGGAACGCTGAGCAATCGTAGTTGGCTTCATCGAAGGAGGAGTCCAAGGCGAGCATCCTGTTCTTCAGTCCACCAGCGGTGGCGGTGTCACCCGCCGAGGGCCTGAAAGGTCCGAATCAGCAACCGCTCAGCGTCGGCGATGTCGAACGCGGTGGCCACCGCGGCGCGGGCGGCCGGCTCCACCATCACGACGATCGTCCCCCAACAGAGTTGACCGGATCACGCGATCGGCCGGCCGGGTAACCGGGGTGATACTCGGTGCCGCCGAGCACCTCCACGCCGCCTACGTGGTCATCGCCACTGGCACCTGCACACCCGAGTTACTCACCCGAATCGAGTCCCGGCACCGGCCGCTCCTCACGTCACATCCTGACATGATGGTCCACTTCCCCGCGTTCCCCGCGGCACGTGTCCGGCGCGGACTCATCTTCACCGCCCGCCCTGGGGGTTCCAGGGAAGCAGCAGGGCGGTGACGAGGGTGGCGCCGATGAGGAAGGGAGCGAGCGGCAGCGACGGAACAGCGGTGCGGGGTGAAGCCGTGGTGCTCAGCGGGAGCGCCAGGGCGGCGAGTACCCAGGTGAGCAGGGTGCCGGTGAGCAGGGCGTTCCAGCTTTGCCAGGCAAGCAGGAACCCGATCGGGCCGGCGATTTTCAGGTCACCGCCGAGATGCCCGGGGAACACCGTGTACAACAGCGCGACGCCGGTAGCGGCGAGCCAACTCGGCGCGAACAAGACCGTCCTCGGCCCGAATCGCCAGGCCACCGCCGCGAACAGCACGGCGGTGGTGAGGACTTGTGCCCGGGTGTACCAAGGCGAGGTTGGCTGCTCGCCGTGCCGTATCGCGCAACCGGTGAGGGTGGCCGCGACCGCGCCGGTGAGTGCCCAGGCCACGACCAGCTCGACTGGAGAGACGGTCATCGTCTCCTCGCGGCGGGTCCGCCCTGGGAGCGGCGTCGGGTCCGGCACTGGGTAACTGTGCGCAAGGGTGGTGGATTACTTCTCGCTGTGGTCGTCGCGTCGTTGGCAGTGCCGTTCGCGAATCCTTTCTATTGTCGTGTCGTGGTGCCGCAGCCAGTCCGCTCCCGGGCCGATTGGTCCGGTGAGGAAGTCGAGCAGCAGCGGCGACAGTTCGTAGGTGACGGTGATGGGCACGCGGGACCGATCCTCGTGGCGCAAGATGAGCTCGTCGCGGTGCATGGCATGCAGAGTGCGGCTCAGCTGTGAGTTCGAGAGTTGGGATGTGCGGGTGAACCACCAGCGATCGGTGTTCTGCGCCCTGATGGCGCGGCCCAGATCCTGGAAACGAGTCGGGCCTTCAGCGAGCACGGTCACAATTTCGGGTACCCAGCTGCCTTGCAGCCATTGGACGATCTCGAACCACCGCGCGATGTCCTCGGTCTCGGCCCGCACCACTGCACCACCTTTCCTCTGACAGCCGGGAAGTGACGCCACCCCCTATGCTGGGAATCTCCACGCGGTGAGTTCCCAAGCGTTACCGAGTACACCTGCAGTTCTGCACGGTTGGCGTTGTCTTCCTGCTGCTGTTCTGCTTTTTTCCTTCGTTGGGGCGACGGGGTGGAGCGGGACCGTTGCATCCCCGCCTCCCCCGCAGCCATGACATCCATCACCGACAACGCCGACCACGATCCCCGGGCGACTTGCGCCAGCCTGGCCTCATAGGCGCCGATGCCCTCAGCCTCCATCGGGGCACTAGGCGGCCCGGTCACGAGCACGACCGGTGCAGGCGCGGCGGGAGCCGGCAACCGTCAAGAAGCGCACGGGCGACACCACCACGCGGCGTGCGGTGCCGCTCGCTCTCGGTCGTCGTGTCCACTGCCGCCGGTTTGAGCTGCTCAGACAGGGTACGCGAGAACACCTCGGGTGGCTCTGCCGTCTAGGCCGCCCCGGATCGCGGCCTGACCAGTCTCCCGGAGGATGCGGCGGACGCAGTGACTGATCGAACAGGTCCAGCTGCCGCGGCCACGTCCATCGCCTCATCCCTTACCCCCTGGTCCGCCACTTGTCTCCGTCCTGCAATCATTCGTTGACGCAGCGTGGCGCAGATGTAAGCAGACCTTCGACCTTCTGTCAAGATTCGCATACGGTTGATGGGGATGAAGGACACCAGCGTTGACACGACAGTGGGCGTCAGGAGGCGCGGAATGACCGGAGCCGACCAGGACAAACCATCCTTCGGGGACAAGCTCGCCTACCTGATCAAGACGGTGCACCCGCCGGATCGAGGTCCCTACAGCTACCGGGAGATCGCCGCGGGGATCACCGGCCATCCCGGGGCGATGACCGCCGCCCACATCAACCAGCTCGTCAAAGGCAAGCAGCCACACCCGCGGATCCACCACATCGAGGCGCTCGCCAGCTTCTTCGGCGTGCCGGTGAACTACTTCTTCGACGACGAGGTGACCGATCGGGTCAGCGCCCAGTTGGCGGCGCTGGAGGCTGAGCGACAGCGACGAGCCCTCAACGCCGACCACGAAGACGTACGGCTGATGGCCATGCGCGCCGGGGAGCTCTCCGAGGAGCGACGCAAGCAAGTGATGGACCTGCTCGACGTCGTCTACAAGCTGGAACAGGCCGAGCGAGCCACGAACGGCTGAACCGGTGCACACACTAGGCCGGCGATCGTGCCAGGGCACCTGGCGATGGGGGCGCACGTGAGGGAACGGCAGCTTCGCCGACGGTGCCGACGTGAGCTACGCGCACTCGGGATCGAACCACCATTGCGGGTGGACGTGCTCTGTCAGCGCCTCGGAGAACGTCGAGGTCGACCGCTACGCCTGGTGAGCTACTCGTTACCGGTTCCAGGGCCCTTCGGCCTCTGGCTGGCCACGCGGTCCACCGACTACATCCTCTATCAGGCCGAAACAACGCGGGTGCACCAAGACCACATCATCTTGCACGAAGTCGGTCACATCCTCGCCGATCACCGCAGCGACGACACCGACGATGAGTACTGGCGGCAGACGATGCCGGACCTCCCTGTTCAGGTGATCCGACGGGCACTGCGGCGTACCCACTACGACACCAAGCAGGAGCGGGAAGCCGAGTTAGTCGCCACGATCATCATGGAATGGGCATCGGTGCTCGACTACGTCACTCCCCGACGCTCCCCCGAGCCCGCTGTGCGCCGACTCCAGGACGCTCTCAGCGACCGGCAGGGTTGGCTGTGAGCCTGACGCTGTTCCAGGCCCTCGCGGCCTTCGCGGGGCTGGTGTGGACGCTCAACCAGCTCCACCGGGCGCCACGACATCGCGGCCTGTGGCTGGTCACCGCCTGCCTCGCCACCGCTGAGGCTGTGTACGTGCTCGGACTGGGCCCCGTGGCCGCCGCCATCAACGCCACCGTCGCCGCTGGTGCCTCGAAGGTGCCGGAGAACGTGGCTGTCATGGTCTTCCACTTCCTGGTGATCTGGTTCTTCCTTAACGCCGCGGGCACACCATCGTCTCGCGTCCGGCGACAAGCCCTGATCTGCTCCGTGGCCTGCGTCGCGCTCGTCGCGGCGAGATTCGCGATACCCTCCGCTGATCGTGGAACGCTCTACAGCTTAACCATGCACAGCGTGCCGGTCACCGTTTTCTACCTCATCCCGTCGCTTTACGTCGGCTATGCCCCCTGATTGTGGAATTCGGCGCCGCATGGCGCTATGCGCGATTGTCCGCACCACCACTGCGCCACGGGTTGTGGATCGTCACGGCGTCACTAGCGGGGAAATTCGTCGGCGGCCCGGCCTACCGGGCCACCGCCACCGTGGCCTCCTGGGTCGGTCACCCCGCTGCTCCAGGGACGTTCGCCGTCGCTCACGGCATCCTGGTCACCGGGATCGTCGCCTTTCCCCTCGGGATCGTCTACCCCGGACTGGTCGGGTGGCTGCGCGCCGCCCGACGGTGGTGGCGGCACCGGCACGCCTACCACGGGCTGGAGCGGTTGTGGCGGCTGATGTCCCAGGCGTTCCCCGAGGATGTCCTACACCGGGTACCTACCAGCCGGTGGCGACGCTTCATCACCTTCCAGTCCATGCATCGCCGCTACTACCGCCGGGTCATCGAGTGCCGTGACGGCCTGGTACGCATCAGCCCCTACCTGCCCCGCGCTGAGGCCGCTGGCGCTGAACTGACCACCGCGGTGGTCCGGGCCCACCAGCTTCGGGCCGCCCTGCGAGCCCGCGCCCACCAGTTCCCGCCCACGGGAGGACCAAGGGCCTTCGCTAGCCCCCGCTCTCCCGACCTCGACGCTGACGTGGCCGAGTTGCTCGCGCTGTCGCGCGCCCTGAACCCACCCACCACCACTCTGTCGGACCGTCCCGGTGCCCGACCCCGCACGAGGGAGTAGCCATCAGCGATGCGGTACTTGTTGTCCGCTGCCCAAGTTCTCACCGGCCCCACCGGTCAACGCTTCGACAACGGCGCGGTGTTGGTCCAAGGCGAGTCGATCATCGCGGTGGGTGGCCACGACGACGTCCGCGCGGCGGCCGGTGCGGATGTTGTCGAGCTGACGTTTCCGGCGGCAACCATCCTCCCGGGCCTCATCAACGCTCATGTGCATCTAGCCTTCAGCGCGGGACCAGACCGGCTGGAGGAGCTGATGGCTCCAGCCGACCAGGCGCGATTAGCGCTCGCGATGGCCGGCCGAGCCCTAGACCTGCTCAACTGCGGGGTCACCACCATCCGTGACCTCGGTGATCGTGACGGGCTCGCGGTGGCGCTGCGCGAGTCCATCACTACCGGTGACCTCATCGGGCCGCGCATCCTGGCCGCGACCGCCCCGCTGACCCCGCCGCGCGGACACTGCTGGTTCCTCGGTGGGGAGGTCGCCAACCTAGACCAGATCCGCCAGCAGATCGAGCGCAACGCGGCCGCCGGGGCCGACGTGATCAAAGTGATGGCCTCCGGCGGCAGCATGACCCCGGGAGGGGCCCCGATGTGGCAGCCGCAATTCAGTACCGAGGAACTGCGCACGGCCGTCGAGGAAGCCCACCGGCTCGGGCTTCCGGTCGCCGCGCACGCCCATGGCACCAGCAGCATCCGGGCGTGTGCCGACGCGGGTGTCGACACCATCGAGCACTGCACCTGGCTGACCGGACCCGGCACCGTCGAACCTGACGAGCAGACCGTCGCGGACATTGTCGCCGCGGGTATCGCGGTGTGCACAGCCAACTGCAACGACTGGCGCCCCCTCGCCCGCAAATACGGTGCCCAGCGTGCGCAGCGGATCGTCGGTCTGGTGCGGTGGATGGCCGACCGCGGCGTGCGCCTGATCACGGGCACCGACGCCGGCATGGAACCCTTCGACAACTTCCCGGCCGCCCTGCGTGGCCTGGAGGACTGGGGCTTCCCCCGTGACCAGATCCTGGAAATGGCCACGGTCACCACCGCCGACGCGATCGGGCTCGCCACCACAACGGGCACTCTCGCCACTGGCTACAGCGCCGACCTGCTAGTGGTCGACGGCGATCCGCTCACCGACCTCACCACCCTGCAACACCCGACCCTCGTCCTGGCACGGGGGCGCCAGCACATTCCCACCGTCAAGCCCCGCCACCACTGGACGGTCGGTCAACTACACAACAATCCTGAACATTAAGTCTGGATCAAGAACCAGGTGCTCGGCGATCTGTTGGCCGCCAGCCCAGTCACGCACCAGCGGCTGCTGGTGGCGATCGACCAGGCCGAGGAGTTGTTTACCCGGACGACCTCAGACGCCCGGCGGCGATTCGCTGAGCTGCCGCGCGACACGGTCACCGCCCCAGAGCGGGTAGTCGCGGCGATGCGGTCGGAGCTCCTTGATGACATCCACGATCTGCCCGCGCTGGCCGGGATGCCGATTGAGGCCTACGACCTCGACGGTGGCCAAGGTGCGAGATCCTGGCCGGGCTCACTCGCCTGGTGACTGTCGACGAAACCGGCCAACGCGCCCGGCCGCGGATCGCGATACCAGCCCAATCCGCCGGTGACGCCCCTACGGTCTGCACCACCGAGGACGCGATGCCCCACCACCAGCGGCCGGTCAAGCCCTCGACCGCCCGATCATCAGGCAGAAGACCGGACACCACCTGTTCCACGGGACTGACCTCCCCCACTCGCTCCCGGCCCGACTTCGGAATCGCCAGGGCCAAGGATGCACGACCGGGCCCTCAACCAAATCGTGGCCATACCAGGAATGCCGTCGACGTCGCACTACCGGTGCTGGATGGGTTGCGGTGGCGGACCGGGCATGATCACCTGGCCTCGCGGTGGTGGGGGCCGGCTGGCCGTCGGGAGCGGACGCGTCGGGGCCGCATGCTCCACCGACAGGCCAGCCGGCGAGTGACGGGAGCGATGCCCCCGTGGACTGAGGTCTTCGCCGGCGAGGGTGATCCTGGCGATGCCGTTCAGGCACAGCGCCCCGGGACACCGCTGGTGATGGTCAGACCCTCGGCCGCCACCACGTGGGCGCTGAGCCGCGGGTATCGGGCGTGCCCGGCGGCGGTGAGGCTGACCCGTCGCAAGCCCCACGGGTCCTCCTCGGCCAGCGCCAGCACCCCGGGTTCGACAAGCTCATCCAACGCCCCGGTCACATGGCTCAGCATCAGATGCCCGTGATCGACGTAATGATCACCCGGCTTCGCTACCTCATCCCGGTGAGCCCGCCGCAACGCCCACGACACCAGCAGCTCCGGGCTCAGACCAAGGATCGGCTCACCGCTGCTCAGGGGGAGCTGGACATTAGGCATGCTTGCCCGAGGCGAGTCATGCCCTGAGCCCGGGACGCGCGGTCCACCATCGCGGACCTGCGCCGGGCGGGCGCGCCACCAGCCGCGGACTCGGCTACGGGGACGGAGGTGTGCTCGCGTTGCCACTGACGCAGCGCCTGCCGCACGGTCACCGCCACGACCGGGCCCGGCCACAGCAGCCCCGCCACCAGTCTCCGCGCGCCCGCCGATGCCGGCTAGCCTCGGCCATCATCGGGCCGTCCTGACCTGAGTGCCTCGGCGAGTACCCGCTGCACCTCATCCGCGCCCGGCAGGTGGACAGCGCGGTCCCCGGGGGGTGTGACCGTCCACTGGACGGGCGGGTACCCGCCCAGCGTCATCGGCGGCAACGCTACCCACTGCCCGATTCCGCGCAGGCATACCGACGCGGCGGCCAGATCAGGGCCGCACCGTCCCCGAACCGGTGGCCACGAGGAGCAGCCATCGAGAGGGCGCCAGCGCCGTGACCACCGGCACCCTCAGGTTCCGCTCTACCAGGGCTGGCAGCAGCTCGCGCACCCGAAGGGCACCTCCAGGACGTCGATGCCACGTCCGCAGACCAGCAGCACCCCGACCTGCCGCAGCCGCGTCCAAACCTCCTCGGCGCGCTCAGGGTCCGTGATCGGGGCGAGGTCCCCCGATGTCCTGAAGCGGGCCTAACTCGGGGAAACCGGTGGTTTGGGCATGCACCAGCACCGCCGGCTCAAGGGACTCCGCAACCTCCCGCCCCGTGGCCAGGGTGGTGTGCACGTCCCGGATCAGGCCCGGCAGCGCCTCACCGCGACTTCGGAACTCGCTGCTCTCGATCGCGTGGGCCTCGCCCGCAACTCCTCGAACGAGACCACCTGCCCACCGGGCCGTTGGCGGCCGATGGCCATCAGCGCCAGATGCACCGCATCCACGGCGCTATCCGCGTGCCCGTTGGCCGGTGCCGGTAGCTCGATCAGCTCCGACGGTGCGATCCGGAGCGCGTTCGCCAAGGCCACGATCTCCGACCGACTGTCCAGCGCCATCTCTCCGCGCTCGATGCGGGACAGCTTCGACTTGCTGATCCCGGCCAACCCCGCGACCACCCGCAGTGACTTCTTCCGGGAATTGCGGATCTGGCACAGCCGAGCACCGATCATCCGCGCGCCGTCGTCAACATCCATGCTCGATCCATGCTCGCCCCCTCTCAGTCACCGAGTGGACCACCCCACCGGTGCTCCGGGGCGTTGTGCTTGGTGGGGTGCGTGCGCCAGGCTACGCGGTGTTCCCCTGCGAATTGCCGACCATGGCAGGCCGGCCCAGGCACCGACACCCACCAGCGCATCCGCTCCTGGCACCGGGATCACCAGAGCACTGTGACCGGGTGTCGGGCATAGCTCTGTTCTCCAGCCGCACCACAGTCTTCACTGATCACCACAATCTGCGTACAGTGACCAACGGTCTACCCAGAGAGATCGAGAAGCACCGTTGCCTCCACCGACCCCCAGGTACGCACGAGCGTCGCACCGTACCACCGGACCGCTACGGACTGTGTGATCACAACGGGCGGAGAAGCCATGACGGACATGCCAAGGAGTTCTCGTGGAGAGATGGTCGTGCTTGCGCTCGGGGTATGGCCGTGAACCCCTGGTGGCTGGTGTCTCTCTGGGGTTTGCTCGGTGCCCTCGTTGGCGCCGCGCTGTCTCGGCTGACTCAAGCATCCCTGGCCGCGCCGCGCCGTGATCATCCGCTGACCACGCCTGTGACGGTCTCCTCGGCCACGGCGGTTCTGTTCGGGCTGCTGGCCTGGCGTACGGGCGTCCACACGGAACTCCTCGCCGACAGTGTTCTCGCGGCGGTCTGTGTGCCATTGGCCGTGATCGATCTCCTCGAGAACCGGATGCCCGCCAGGCTGATGCTCCCCGCCTATCCCAGCCTCGCTGTGCTGTTTGGCCTCGCGGCGACCGTGGAGCACAACGGTACCGCGATGCTCCGCTCCTGCGCTGGCATGGCCATCCTGGTCACCTTCTACCTGCTCATCGCCCTGACGGCCCCCGGCGCGCTGGGCGCGGCTGATGTTCGACTCGCTGGCCTGCTGGGACTCGCGCTGGCCTGGCGGGGCTGGGACACCTTCCTCTCCGGCGCTGCCCTCGGCTTGCTCTACGGCGGTCTCACCAGCGTCACGATGATCATCCTGCTCCGGGCTACCCGGCACACCCTGATCCCCTTGGGCCCAGCCCTGATCGCGGGAGCCTTCACCGCCCTTCTCGCCCCCATCGGATAATTATCACAGCGTGACCTGCTGACGCCGGTGTCTCTCCGTAGTCATCCGTATCGCAGCGGCTATATCGTCGAGTGAGCCTTCAGCGTCCAAGCCCGGCGAACTCACCGAGAATCCCAGCGCTGAGCGCTTCAGTGTTCACACTGGCCAACACTGTCCCGAGCCGGGGGAAAACGACGTAGATCTCTAATATTGATCTCCAATCTCTTCACTCAGGTCGCTGACCTGGTGTTTTGTGGGCCGCCTGGGGATCGAACCCAGAACCCAAGGATTCTCGGACTATTGTTTCGGTTGGTTGCTGATAGATGCAATGACCCCGAATTTTCCCGATCGCGAACGCTCGACATCTGCGGCCGTTGTGCGATCCAGGCGTCATTAAGTGACCGAAAAATATCTAAATGATCATGGGGATGTCTTTTAGGCCCGCACGCCACGCCGACCCACCGCGCCCCGTAGGCCTATGCAGCCGACACAGTCCACGCAGTCAATGCAGCCGACACAGCCAACACATCGGCGGCAGCCAACACATGCAAGACATCCGATACACGCTCTGATACCGGCGCTGAACACGGTCGCGACGCTCCCGGTGACCGCAACGCTGCCGGCAGTCGCCACACTGCCGGCCACGGCCCCGGTGTGTGCTGTCAGATCGCTTCGGCCCAGGTCTCCTCGTCGGCACGCGTTCGTGTCGCGACCCTCACGCTGGATTGGATGGATGGTCGGCAGGGTGAATACAGCGTCGTGGTATTTCGGAGCGCACCATACTCACCCTGCCGACCGTGCGGCCGGTTGCTACGGTTTCGAGGTCACGGAGCAACCGTCCGAGTGTGATTGGCGCCGCCGGGCGCTCCTTCAGCAGTCCGGCTTGATGGCACGGTGGCACGTGCTGGTGTGACGGTCAGGAACCCACGCGCCCACTTCCACATGTCGCACGGCGCGGACACGGTGTGCCACCAGCGGGAACAGGTTGGGCACTTTCCGCTGGCCGTCGGCTCGTGCTCGGCGAGCAGAGCGACCCAGTACCGCACATAGCGGGGCAGCTCAGCGCGAGCGAGGATCGCAATCACCCGGTCGTCTGGGTTGTCAAGCGCGGAGGTGTATCGCCGCAGCCGCGCATAGACGGCCTCACGGAAATACTCGAAGCTACCCCGATCGTGCTCCATCACGGTCCCTCCAATCGCATCTAGACGATGAGGATTCCCAAGAAGACTCGGCTGGCAAACGACATCACTGGCTGAAATATCCAAATCATGGCTAACCGCACGTCAGCAGACCCGCCGGGGGATAGGATGCGGCCCGGCAGACACGGAGGGGTGGGCGGTGGCGAGGTCGGAGAGTCAAGACCGGTGCTGTCAGGGGTGCGGGACCCGGCTGGCACGCGACAACCCCTCGCGACGGTGCGGCCCGTGTGCTCGCCGCGAGGTCCAGCCGTCCAGTGCTCCCATCAAGCCAGACGAGTTTTGGCGGCGCCCGGCACTACGAGACGCGCGGGAGGTTCGGCACTTCGGCCAGCTGATCAATGCCTACCGCCACGAGCATCGGCCGGTGCTCACCCAGGCGAAGGTCGGCCGGTGGCTTGGCCTGACGCAAGGCCAGGTCAGCCGGTTGGAGCGCACCGCGCAGCCAACTTACGACCTGCATAAACTCGAGCAGTGGGCTCGTGCCCTGCACGTACCTGAGCGTTACCTCTGGTTCCAGCTATCGCAACAACCAGTTCACGCATACGTACGTCCGAGTGACGCTCATAGCCTCGGTGACCAGTCTGAGACGGGAGGCGAGGGCGTGCAACGACGGCAACTGCTGCTGCGAGCTGTGGAGGCCGGTGCGGCATCTGCCGGAAGCCCAGCGTTTGGCTGGTTCAACGCACAGCCCCGCCCGCAGTCAACCACGCGAGCGGTGGGTATGACGGATGTGCAGATCATCCGCGAGATGACGCAGACCTTCCGCCGGCTGGACAATCGGTTTGGCGGGGCTTACGCGCGCTCAGCGCTCACCAACTATCTGGCCTCTGATGTGCTGCCGCTGTTACGGGCGGGCCGGTACCACGACGACATACGCCACGACCTGTCCGCAGCGGTGGTCGAAATCCACCAGTTGGCGGGGTGGATGTCCTACGACGTGGGCGACGCCGGTTCCGGCTGTCGGTATTTCCGGCAGGCGATACGCCTTTGCCACGATATCGGCGATGACGCGCTGGCAGGCGAAATGCTGGCCGGGATGAGCCATCAGGCCGCGTTCCTGCGCTCCCCGGTACTGGCCATCGATCTGGCGCAAGCCGCCAAGGACAACGGCAAACGGGCGGGCGTGCCGGCACTGGTCTCGGAGTCAGCCGTCATGGAAGCACATGGGCTCGCCCTGGTGAATGATGTGAGCGGCTGCCTGGCTGCCCTTCGCGAGTCTGAACAAGCCTTCGCGGCGGCCGAGGAGCGGGACCGCCCGGAATGGCTGGCCTACTTCGATAGCGCCTACCTGGCGGCGAAGTTCGGGCGCTGCTTTCGCGATCTGGGACGTCCAGCCGAGGCCGAGCGGTTTGCCCGACGCTCGCTGGACATGATCGACGGCTACGACCGGGGTCGGCTGTTCAACCTGACGCTGCTCGCGTCAACATTGGCTGACCAGCGCAAGGTCGAAGAAGCCTGCGAGACCGGCCTGGCCGCGCTGCGGATGGCCTCCGACGTGCGGTCAGCCCGGACTGACGCCGACCTGGCCGACCTGTCCCGGCGGCTCACGCCGTTTCAAGCCGAACCGGCAGTACAGAACTTTAAGGAACAGTTCCGGGTGCTCGTTCAGCGATCTGGGGGAGCATGAAACGCGAGGACGTGCAGCAGCCCAATCTGGGTGCCAGCACCGATGATCTCGCCTCGAGCGATGCGGTCGCGGACCGAATCCAGGCTGATCCACTCGACGCGAGCGGCCTCGTTGATGTCGACGGGCTTGCCGGTGTCCTCGGCACCCTCACCTAGGAAGATCAGGTTCTCGAAGTCGGCGGTGCCAACCAGCGGCTGAAATCGTGTCAGCAGCCTCATAGTGCGAGGACGCCAGCCGGTTTCCTCTTCCACCTCACGCGCCGCCGTGACCGCAGGGTTCTCGTCCACGTCAACGTAGCCGCCGGGTAACTCCCAGGTCCAGCGGTCCAGCACGAACCGGTGCCGCCAGATCATCAATACCCGCTCTCCGGCGTCGTCGAGCAGCGCCGTCATCGCCGCTTTGGGCATCCGCAACACGTACTGCTCGAAACGCACCCCGTCGGGCAACTCCACCCGCGCGATGCTCAACCGCAGCCGCCGGGTGTCATCCACCAGCCGCTCACCGTGAATGGTCCAGCGGGTCGGTTCCGGATGACGGTCATCGCCAGGTGAAAGATCAGACATCGCCAGACTCAACACCCGTTCCGACTGGACACGCAGGCAGGAGGAGGGCTGCCGGGCGCTGTGCGAGCGGCGCGGCTGGGTGATCGCTGAGGTTTACGCCGACAATGATGTGCGTGCCTACTCCGGCAAGCCACGCCCGGCGTGGCAGCAGTTGATCAGCTTCGGCGGAGACTGCTGAGCCGGAGCCGTAGTAATTTTTGCGGCCGACCACCGGTCCGCGTAGTGCGGCCGATCCGCGTTCAGGACGAAGAGGCCAGCAGCTCGATCGAATTAAGCCACTCATTGAGGAGACGTTCGAACGTGACGACGACACATCCGAGCACCATGCCCGAAGCGGTCATCATCCAACGTAACAGTGCTGATGAGAGCGCTCCCGCAGCTCACACGACCACCCTACCTACCGATGCTGGTCTCGAAGGGCGGGGCAGACGAGCTGACTGTAAGTCCAGGTCATTCGCTCGGGCACTCGGGTGGTGTGGGGAGCAGAGCTAGCGTCGGGTGGCGTTGCGTCGGACAAACCCGATCGCGGCGGTACCGATGAACAGGACGATCCCGATGACCGCGAGCCACAGCAAACCCTTGAAGGCGAACCCGATAACCGCCGCGATAAGCCAGAGCACGAGCAGAACGATGATGAGAACGACCACACCATCCTCCGAACATTTCAAAAGTTGGGCTATGGCTCCAGCCTAACGTACCCGTCCCTCGGGGGCGACCGCGACGGTCGGGCGAGTCGCACAACACCTCCAGCAGCCAACCACCACGAGGAGAGAGGGGGCCAGCGCCTCGGGCTCCGGTTGTGAGATGGGCACGCCCGAGCTGAGCCAGTCCACCAGCGTCATCGGTAGCGTACCCCGGCTGAGCTCGTAAAATTCCAGCGTCCAGGAGGTCCCCACCGAGCGGCACCACACCGCAGCCAGCACGGGAACCGCACCAGCCACATCGTCTGAGGTTAGTTGCCCGACCGCGTACCTCGTCATGCGATGATAGAGATGAGCTCCGGCTGTCCGCAGCCTGCCAAACGGTTATGCTGCAGGTTGCCCACCAGGGTAGTGAGCATGGCGCGGTGTTTCGTGAGTGAGCCGAGCACGTGTCGCGCCGACACCGTGTACTGAGTGTCGAACAAATCTGCCGTCCGGTCTTGCATGAGTTGGACCGTGGCGGTATCGACCGGTCGTCCTTTAATGTAACGACCGAATCCACTGGGTCGCGACGTCACATTCGGTGAGAACGCCTCCTAGGTCAAGACCGGGCCCAGGATCATGATCACACGCGATCTTGTGATCGGCCTGATCGGGCAGGTCGGCCACACAAGGATCACCGCCACCGTCCGAAAGATCAAGAACAGCCCACCGGCCGGTCGGTGGATCCAGGTCAAAGGCCTCACGGGCGGGTGCGGTGCCTTCGCCGGACGGCGCGAGGTGTGCAGGGGGCGTGTGCTGGGTGACCCTGGGGTGGCCGTGTGTTGTTCATTGCGATCAGACCGAGGTCATCGAGCCAGCTCGAACGGCGCTGTTCGTCCTGAATGTCGGGTATCATGGCCTGATCAAAGGGTGTTGATGACCGTTATGCGTCATCTACGTAGTGGTCGGTGTTGGTCCGCGCTGGAGGTGTCACAGCAGTTTTGCTGATCTTCTGCTGACTCCGTCGGTGCGTGATTTGTCATGATTGTCGGGGTGTGGCCTGGCGGTGATCGATGTCTCAGCGACGGGGGCTTCTCGAGCTCGTTCCCACCTTCGTGCGGCTCCGGCTCCTGTTGTTGCCGGGACGTTAATTGACAGCCTACCCTGAGGGGGCAGTCCCTAGATGTTTCTCCATGGAGAGGAGCGGCAAAGATGTCCGAAAGTCCTTCGTCAGGGAACGCGCCTTCAGCGGACGAGCTAAAGGATCGCGTGGAGACACAGGCCGAGCAACAGAATCTCGGCGTAGGAGATGAAGAGCCCGATCCGGCTACCGCTGAGAACCCCCCGAGTGACATTAGGGCCGGAGACGAGGAGCGGCATCAAACCTGACCACGATCCAGCTTGCTGATCGCGAAGGGAAAGATCGGCGATTTCGAAAGCCTACCAACGTTGATGGGAAGGTGCCTGTTATGACAGAGCAAGGACAGGGAGTGGCGCAGCCTCCCTACCCCCGGGAGCCTAACGTCCACTCCGGGGGCGAGCAGGAGCCTGGCCCCGGCCGTCCTCTCCCCCCGTACGAGGGCCGACAGACCAGCGGCAAAGACCAGGACGAGTTGGTCAGGGAACGGGGTGGTGAGGGCTCAGCCGCCGGGCCCCGGGAGGTCTCGCAGGCCGAGAGCGAAGGTGTCCCCGACACCGACACCACAGGCGCGAGCCCCCACGGTGTCGGAGTATCCACCCGAGGCGCAGGAAACGAGTCAGCACTGGGCGATTCCGAAGAGGAGCGCCGTGCGGATCGGATAGATACGGGTCTTTCTCGTGAGGGAAATGTCGATCCAGAAAGCCCGGCCATGCATTCAGGGGACCAAGGAGGCTAACCCTTTCTTATGGCGCGTCGCCCCTTCCCAGTGGGTGGGGCGACGCCCCTGTGCCCCCCTCAGGTGATCGGTGACCCGCCGGTCACTCCGAGGACCTCCGAGGTCATGTAGCTCGATTCCTGGGAGGCCAGGAACACATAGAACGGTGCGAGTTCGGCCGGCTGCGCCGCGCGCCCCAGGGGCGCCTGCGCGCCGAAGGACTCCAGCTTGTCCTCGGCCATGGTGGCAGGGATCAACGGGGTCCACACCGGGCCGGGTGCGACCGAGTTGGCGCGGATACCCCGCTCGATGAGATCGTGACCGAGAGCCTTGGTGAAGTTCACGATCGCGGCCTTGGAAGCCGCATAGTCCATCAGGTGCGGAGAAGGCTGAAACGCCTGGACCGAAGAGCTGGTGATGATGGTGGAGCCGGGTGGCATGTGCGGCACCGCCGCCTTGCACAACCAAAACAGCGCGTAAACGTTCGTCTTCATCACCCGATCGAACTGCTCAGTGGTGATGCCATCGAGCCCGCCGTCCTGCGACATCTGGTAGGCAGCGTTGCTGACCAGCACGTCGATCTGCCCAAACTCCCGCACGGCGCGGTCGATCACCTCGCGGCAGTGCTGCTCGTCACGGAGGTCACCAGTCACCGTGATGGCCTGACGCCCTGCGGCGGAGACCCAGCGGGCGGTCTCCCGCGCGTCGTCCTCCTCGGCCTCCAGACAAGTGATCAGCACGTCCGCCCCCTCCCGAGCAAACGCGATCGCCACCGCACGACCGATACCGGAGTCACCACCGGTGATAACAGCCTTCTTGCCCACCAGGCGCCCGGTGCCCCGGTAGCTGTGCTCACCATGGTCGGGTTGCACGTCCATCTCACCGGTGCGGCCCGGATACTCCACCGTCCGGTTGCCGCTACCCGGCGCCGCATGCTGCTCCGTGGGATCCTGCTGGGTGAACTGGTCCTGGCTCACGGTACGTCTCCACTTCGTCCCCCGCTACCCGTATCCGAACAGCGGTCATCCACGGCGGCTACTAGTCGGTATTTCTCTGACGGTAGTCCATTCCCCAGTCTGCTGGTCAGCCGTTCGACGGCGGCGATGACCTCGGCTGTGGTGATGCGGAGCAGGCCCGGGTCGGGTTGATCTGAGAAGGTGTTGCCGGTGTTGCCGGCCCACAGCGCACTGTGCTGCGGACGCTCTGGGGGCGGGCCCCAGTGCTGCGGGGACACCGGACCGAAAAGTACCACCGACGGCGTGCCGTAGGCGGTGGCGAGATGGGCGATGCCGGTATCACCACACACGACCAGCGACGCGTCGGCGACCAGAGCGGCAAGCTGGGACAGCGTGGTACGACCGGCGAGTACCACGTCGTGGGGCAAGCCAGCCGCGGCGGCTACGGAGATAGCGAGGGGCCGCTCGGCCGCACTGCCGCTCACCACCACCCGTAGCCCGTCCCCGGCCAGCCGACGAGCGACCGCCGCATACCGGTTGACGGGCCAGCGCCGGGCGGCGAACCCGCACCCGGGGTGCACAATGACCACTCCCGGTGCTGAGCTCGCTTCCGGGGGACGTGCCAGCGCCAGATCTGACGGGTCGGCGGGGATGCCGAAGTATTCCAGCAGCCGGCACCACCGGCGCACCTCGTGCAGGTCGCTGTCCCACTCCGGGCCAGGCTTCCCGGAGTCGGCATGGGTGAGCAGGACGGTGGGCTGCAACTCCCGCAGGGCGCGGGTGCTCTGCGGTCCCCGTCCGTGCAGGTTCACCGCAACGGCCGGCGGTGGCTCTTGCCAGCTGAGCGGACCCAGCTGGGCCGCTGCCTCCTGGATCCGAGGAAGGGCAGTGGGAAGCAGATCGTCCACGGCTCCGGTCAGCATCGCCAGCTCGCGCAGCGGGGCCGGGGCGGCAAGCGTCAACCAATGGTCCGGGTACGCCGACCGCAGACCGCGCAGCGCTGGAACCGCCGTCAGGAGGTCACCGAGGCCCAGCGCGCGGAGCACCAGCACTGCGGGGCGGCTCACGGCCAGGATGACTCCTGTGACGAGCAGACCACCATTTCCCGTAGCTCGCATCCGGCTGGTTGGCGCAGCGCGTGGATCACGGCTGCCGCCACGTCCTGCGGTCGGTTGAGCTTGGCGTCCGGCGGCGGCTTGTATTGTTCGTCGCGGCCGTCGAAGAACGCGGTGTGCATGCCGCCGGGGATCAGCAGCGTCACCCCGATCCGCCCGGCGGTCTCCGCGGCCAGCGCGCGAGTGAAGCCGATCACGCCGAACTTGGCGGCGCAGTAGGCCGTCGCGTCGGGACACACCCGTAAACCGAGGGTGGAGGAGCAGGTCACCACCGTTCCCCGGGAGCGCTCAAGGTGCGGCAGCGCGGCTCGCACCACCCTCGCGGTACCGAGCAGGTTGACCGTGACCACTCGTTCCCACTCGTCGGCGGGCACCTCACCGAACGGGCCGCAGCAGTCGATCCCGGCTGCGGTGAACACTGCCTGCAACCGGCCGCCGCCGGCTGCCACCAGCGCCGCGACCGCATCCTCAGTGGCGGCTCGATCGGCCAGGTCGGCCTGCACGTGGTCCACCTCGGCTGAGGGAACGTTGCGGTCTAGTACCAGCGGGCGTCCCCCAGCGGCAAGCACGGCCTCAACAGTGGCCGCGCCGAGCCCCGAGGCACCCCCGGTGATCAGCACATTGCCCAGCGGCCTCATACGTTCTCCTTCCTTGCGAGCCGGATCTCCGGCCGCCGCCCGGTCCGTGCGGCCGACACCAGCCGGCTCGTCGAGTACCCGCTCACCAGCGGGATGAGCACGATCTGCCCGCCGTGCCGGCGCACCACTGGTGCCTCGGGCAGGTCGGTGATGGTGTAGTCGCCTCCTTTGACCCACAGGTCGGGCCGCAGCGTCTCCAGCAGCGCTGTGGGGGTGTCCTCATCGAACATGATCACCGCGTCAACCGGTTCCAGAGCTTCTAGGAGCGCGATCCGGTCGGCTGCGGGCACGATCGGCCGGTCGGACCCCTTGCGGCGGCGCACCGACTCGTCGGAGTTGACGCACACCACCAGGGCGTCTCCCAGCGCACGGGCTTGTCTGAGCAGGCTGAGATGCCCGGGGTGCAGCAGGTCGAAGCAGCCGCCAGTGGCCACCAGCCGACCGCCGCGACGACGTAGCCGCGCCACGACATCCACGGCGAGAAGCTGGTTGGCCGGTGACTGGTGGTGCTTGGTGGGCGGCGGTCCGGTGGGTAGCGAGCTGACCGACGCGGTGCCCCCGGCGGCGACGAACCGCGACGCACCGCGGACCGCGGCCGCCACGGCCGCGCTGACTGAGCTGGTGACGAGCAGAGCGCCGGTGACAGCGGCAGCGAAGGCATCACCCGCACCGCAGGTATCGCAATCGCGCGGGACATCGATCTCGGGCACTGGCACCGCCGTGCACTCGTCCGCCGTGGCCAGTACCGCGCCGCGGGCACCGAGCGTGATCGCCACCGCGTCGCACCGCCACGACGCGCGCAGCGCCGCAGCGGCTGCGAGCCCCTCGGTGGGGGCAGGAACGGACATCGCCGCCTCAGCTTCATTGGGCGTGACCAGGCGGCACCCGGGCACCGGCTGGGCTCCCCGGGGATGCGGATCCCACACCACGGGCACCCGGCGGGCCAGCCTCATGATCGACTCCCGGATGCCCGGATCGGCGGTGACGTCGTGCCCGTAGTCGGAGACCAGTACCGCCTCGGCCTCACGCAGCAAGCTCGGGAAGCGGTTCCCGCTCGGTGCGCCGGCGGCTCGGCCATCGCCGGCGTCGACCCGCAGCAGCGAACGGTCTTCCGCGCGAATCCTGGTCTTGCACACCGTCGCTCCGCGCAGCGGCATCCGCACCACCTCAACGTGCGCGGCGAGCAGGTCGGCAAGCAGTTGGGCCGGTGGGTCGTCGCCCAGCGCAGTCACCAACGCCACGTCGTGGCCGTCCCGCGCGGCCAGCAGCGCCGCTAGACCCGCTCCACCGGGACGCCAGCGCTGCGCCCGGACGTCCACGACGGGAACCGGCGCGTCCGGGCACAATCGGTCCACCCTGCCCTCGATGTCGCTGTCGAGCAGCGTGTCCCCGAACACCACCAACCGGGAGCCGCTCATAGTTGCGGCTTCGACGCGACCACGCCGAGCGCGTCGTCGATCGCGATGCACACCGCGTGCACGAGGACGAGGTGGATCTCCTGCACAGTCGCGGCGCTGGGAGCCTCGACCGCGATCGCATCGTCGCAGAGCGCCGCCAGCGTGTTGGGGGCCGGGCCGGTCAGAGCCCACGCGGTCATGCCGACCTCGTGCGCCGCCTTAGCCGCGGAGACCACATTGCGGCTGGCACCGCTGGTGGACAGCGCGATGAGCACATCACCTGAGCGGCCGTGGGCGAAGACCTGGCGAGCGAACGACTCGTGTCCGCCGTAGTCGTTGCCAATCGCGGTGAGCGCGGAGGTGTCGGCGTGCAGGGCGATCGCGGAGAACGGGCGCCGCTCGTGCCGAAACCGGCCGACGAGCTCGCCGGTGAGATGCTGGGCCTCGGCGGCGCTGCCGCCATTGCCACAAGCGAGTAACCGGCCGCCGCCAGCCAGCACCCCGGCCAGATGGCGTCCCCATGACTCGATCCGCGAGCCAGCGATGTCCTCGATCTGGGCCAGAGCGGCCCGCAGGGCCGCAAAGTGTTCGCGACTCATGATCGGCCTCCCGGCGCAGTGGTCGTCGTGGCCTCGGCACTGGCCCGCACCCGGTGATACAGCAGTTCCATCTCACTCGCGATGCGGCCCCAGCCGTAGCGAGACCGCGCCCGGGTCGCCGCGGCCGAGCCGATCGCGGCCAGCCTGGCGGGATCGGCGAGCAGTTCCCGCAGCCGCTGCGCCAGCGCGGCGGGGTCGCGTGGCGGCACCAGTGCGCCGGTGCGGCCGTCCAGGACCGTGTCGAGGTGCCCCCCCACCGCGGAGGCGACGACCGGAACACCGCAGGCCATCGCCTCCAGCGGCACCATCCCGAACGGTTCGTACCAGGGCACGCTGACCACCACGTCCGCCGAGCGCAGCAGCGCGGGCACGTCCTCCCGGGCTATCTGGCCGAGGAGGTGCACCCGGTCGCGCACCCCGCAAGCCTGTGCGGCCGCAACCAACCTCGCCAGCTCCGCGTCCGCGATCGCGTCCCCGCCGCCCGCGATGACGAGTTCCGCGCCGGGCACCTCGGGGAGGGCCCGAATGGTGGTCTCGACGCCCTTACGTTCGACCAGTCGCCCCAGAGACAGGATGCGGTGCCGACTGGTGCGCGGCGCCCGTGGGCCGTGGGGGATGAACCGGTCGAGGTCGACCCCGCACGGCACCACGGCGACCCGCTGCGCCGGCGCACCCAGGGCAGCGAGCTCGGTCACCTCATCCGAGCACGTCGCAACAACCAGTGCCGCGTCGCGCGCCAATCCGGCCTCCAGCTGTAATCGGG
The DNA here is from genome assembly GCA_963822695.1 of uncultured Actinomycetota bacterium. Classification (GTDB taxonomy): domain Bacteria; phylum Actinomycetota; class Actinomycetes; order Mycobacteriales; family Pseudonocardiaceae. The sequence continues at coordinate 91,534 of CAWGJH010000012.1, read as the reverse complement.
ACGGGGGGCTGGGATCCGACGCACCCTGATATCGCCGCTTGACGGTGCCGAGCGCATGGAAGGTCTGCAGCACCGGAATACCGGTGCCACGGGCACCGCGATGTGCGGCAAGACCGCTCATCCAGAAGTGCGCGTGCGCCACGTCCGGCGGTTCCACCAGCCACCGCCGCGCGAGGCGATCGCCGAACTCGGCCATATAGGGCAGCAAGGCGTCCTTGGGCATGCGGCGGGCGGGTCCGGCGGGCACGTGCTCAACGGTCACCCCTGGGCCCGCGCGGAGTCGGTCGGGCAGCGCTAGGCCGTCTCGGCGGGTGTAGACGGTCACGTGGTGCCCACGCTCGCCTAGCGCCCGCGCGAGCTCCGCGACGTGGACATTTTGCCCCCCTGAGTCGGCCCCGCCGATCGCCGCGAGCGGGCTAGCGTGCTCGGAGATCAGGTCGATCCTCATCAGCGCACCTCCTTCAGCAGCTGGTCCCAATCGGTGCGGAACCGCTCGAGCGAGTACCTCCGGCACGCGGCGGATCTGGCCGCCAGGCCGGTGTGGCGAGCGAGATCGTGGTCGACGACGAAGGCGCGCAGCGCCTCGGTGAGCAGGTCAATCCGGGTGGACACCACCCCAGCGTCGGGAGGGACCGCTTCCACAGCCTCGGTGGTCGCCAGAGCGACCACCGGCATGCCCAGGTGCATGGCTTCGAGGAGGGACAGGCCCAGCGAGGTCCAGCGGATCGGGTGCAGGTACACCCGGCGCCGGGCGAGTTGGGCGTGCATTCGGGCCTGCGGCAAGTCCTCGAATGTCGCGATGTGACCGTGTCGTGGCAGCATCGACACCGCCATGCCGAAGACGTCCAGCGGTGCCTGCTCGGCGAAGCGGGGAAGCAGGTCGGTACCGGTGACCCGCCCTCGGCGGACCGGTTCGTTGATCACCACCCCGGCGTGCGGAATCTCCCCGGTGTAGCGGTAACCGGGATCGGGGATGCCGTGCTCGATCACCAGGGTCGGCGCCCGGCCGCAGTCCCAGAACAGTTCGTTGAACGGCGTGACGTGCACGACGGGGATGTCGGACCGGTCGGCCATCGGATGCCGGGTGTGGGGCACATCGCCGCGCGGGGCGTTGTGCTCGACGTAGACGGCTGGCACATCACGCCCGGGCCGGCGACCCAACCATTGCTCGGTGAGCGTGAGTTCACGGGGACGCTGTAACACGACAAGGTTGACGTGCGCATCGGCCAGTGCTTCGGGAGTGATCTCGACTGCGTTGGGCGGCCAGTCGAAGGTGCGCGCCCGGCCGCGGCCGTCGGCGTCGCGTTTCAGCGTCACTGGCACCAGGTAAGTGTGTGGCCCCTGCACGAACGCACTGCTCCAGGAACCGTGGACATGCCAGTGCAGCACCCTCATGTCTGTGCCCCCGTGTGGGTCCTCATGTGGGTTCCTGCCAACGAGCCGACCGCTTCGACGACATCGGCCGGATCCACCCCGGACAAGCAGGGGTGACCAGGCACGGGGCAGTCCCGCGCGCGGGTGTCACGGCAGGGCGCGTGCTGGTCGCCGAGCAGCACCGTCGGCACCCCGTAGGGGGCCCACCGCGCGGCTGGCACTACCGGAGCGAACAGCGACACCACCGGCGTGCCCACCGCGGCAGCCAGGTGCGCTGGCCCGGTGTTACCCGCGACCACCACGCAGGCACCGTCGAGCACGGCGGCCAACGTGCGCACATCGGTGCGGCCGCCGAGGTCGACGCCGGTGTCGCCGGCGACCTCGGCGGTGAGGTCCCGCTCGCGAGCTGAGCCGGTGACGACGACCCGGTGCCCGGCGGCGACCAGGGCGCGGACGGCCTGCGCGCAGTGCTGGGGGGGCCACTCCCGGGCCGGGGCTGAGGCGCCAGGGTGCACCACGACGTACCCAGGTCCGCCGGTGAGGTTCTCAACAGCGGGCAGTGGCCGGCGCACCGCGAGCCGCCCGTCGTCCCCGGCTGGCAGCGGGTAGCCAGCGGCGCGGGCCAGTTGCAGCGCCCGTTGCGCCTCCGGCGGGTCACCGTCGACGCGGTGGCGCAGGTCGAGCAGTGAGCCAGGGTAGTCCTCGCTGATCGCGCCGATCCAGGCGATTCCCGCCAGTCGCAGCAGCAACGCCAGGGGCAGCGGCGACTGGTGAAACGAGGTAAGCAGCAGGGCAGCGTGTGGCTTCTGGGCGCGCACCGCATCGTGCAGCGCGGCGACGTGGTGGGCGGTGACGGGGGCGGGATCGGGGTCAATCCAGGGCGCGCACCACTCGATGACCCGGTCGACTCCGGGGAGTAGCTCCGCAGCCGCGCTCCCGTGCGGGCCCGTGAGCATGACCACCGTGTTGACGTGCGCGGCGACCGCCCGGACCGCTGGTCCCGCCAGCAGCACGTCCCCGGCGTTGTCCAACCGGGCGATCAGCATGGTGCCAGCACTCGGCGCTGTGTTCATCAGGCCGGTGCTCACGGTGCTGGCGTTCATGCCAGCCGCCCCGACAGGCTGAGTTCGACCGCCGCGGTGATGTTCGGCGCCACCTCCGGGGCGGACCGGATCTCCTGGCGCAGGGTGCGGGCAGTGGGTACCAGAATTCCGCGGGCACCGGCTGCGGCGGCCGCGGTGACGTCCGCTGCGGTATCCCCAATGACCACGCAGCGGTCCACCGGCACGCCCAACTGGGCGGCGGCGTCCTTCACCAGGCCCGGTGCCGGCTTGCGGCAGTCGCAGCCGTCGTCCTCGCCGTGCCGGCAGATGCTCCATGCGTCAAACGGGCCGAGCAGCTCCGTTACCCTCGTGTTCACCTGCTCAAGCTGCTCGCAGCTGATCAGCCCACGTGCCACGCCGGACTGGTTGGTCACCACGCCGACCGGAATCCCGATGTCGCGGAGCCGGTCCATCGCCTCGCGGGCACCGGGCACGGTCCGCACCGCAGCGGGATCGGCGTTGTAGGGCACGTCGTGGACGAGAGTGCCGTCGCGGTCGAACAGCACCGCGGCGGGGACGGCGGTGGCTGGCGGCACCCGCCGCCAGCGCAACTCCCCGGTCAGCCGGTGCCAGCACGCCACTGGTGGGATCGCGATGCTGGTGGCCACCATCGCGCCGATCTCCTCGAGGGTGCGCGGCCCCGGCAGAATCCGGTGCAGCGCGAATTCCGCGGTCAGCGTGGCCCAGGCGAGACCCGCCGCGCTGGCGACCCGCGGGTGCCGCCGCGCTGCGGCGCCGAGCGCGAGAGCGGCGGCGGTGGTGGTCAGCCCGTGGCGCCGCAGCCGGCCAGGACCGTCTCCGATCCGCTGCCGCCAGCCGGACCCGTGCCGCCGCCGCATGAAGGCGTCATCGGCGTTGCCACGTTGCGCACGGACGCTGGCCAGTGGGCCCGCAGGGCGTACCGGGTGCACGGTGTGCCGCCGCCCTTCGACGATGCGGTAGCCCGCCGCGATCACCCGCAGGGCCAGATCGGCGTCCTCGCGGTAGGCCCGACCGAGGCGTTCGTCGAAGCCACCGACGCGCTGGAGCGCGGCCCGCCGGTAGGCCATGTCCGCCGTGATCCACCGTGCGCTGGCCAGGCCAGCGGTGCCGCGTTCGAGATCGGTGGGGCGGCGGTCGGTGGGCAGTGGCACCTCGATGCACCCTTGACTTGCGCCCACATCCGGGGCGAGTCCGCGCAGGTCCTGCGCCAGCTGCGCGATCCAGTCCGGTCCGGGCACGACATCGTCATCAAGAAACGCGACCCACTCAGTGTCCACCGCGCGCCAGCCGACGTTGCGGGCAGCGGCCGGCCCACGTCCCCCGCAGCGCAGCACGCGCACCGGAAAACCGACTGCCAGCGGCTCGGTGGGCGCCGGGCGATCGTTGACGACGACGATCGCCTGTGAGTGGCGATGCGAGTTATGGCCCGCATCGCCACTCACAAGCTGCGTGAGCAGCACTCGCAGGCTGGGCCGTCCGATCGTGGGGATCACCACCGTATGGCTCATCGGGTGATCTCCGAACGGCGCAGCAGGAAGGGTCCGAGGGCGAGCACGTTGACCGGGGCCGAACCGAAACACTCCAGCGCGTCGCGCGGGTCGTCCACCATGGGCCGCCCGGCGGTATTCAGACTGGTGTTCACCACCGTGGGCAGTCCGGTGAGCTCAGCGAAGCGCTCCAGTAACCGGGCTAACGTCGGCTCGGTATCGCGGTTGACGGTTTGGATACGCGCAGTGCCATCAACATGCACTACTGCCGGGATGCGCTCGCGCCACCGCGGCACCACGTCGTGCACGAACAGCATGTAAGGGCTGGGAATCGGGCCGCGATCGAACAGCTCACCGGCGCGATCCGTGAGCACCATCGGCGCGACCGGCCGGAATTGTTCACGCCCTTTGACGGCGTTGAGCCGGTCGAGATTCCGGGCGTGGCCCGGATGGGCGAGCAATGACCGGTGGCCCAACGCCCGCGGACCGAACTCACTACGCCCCTGAAACCAGGCCACGATCGCGTCGGCGGCCAATGCGTCGGCGACCGCGGTAGCCACATCCGGCGGACGCTCATAGCGGATGTGCGCGGAGTCCAGCCAGCCGGCTAACTCGTCGTCAGTGAAGCCGCGGCCGAGGTCAGCGCCTGGCATCGGGGTGATCTGCTCGCCGAAAAGGTGCGCGAGGTGCAATGCCCCGCCCAGCGCGGTGCCCGCATCGCCCGCCGCGGGCTGCACCCACAGCTCGTCGAAAGGTCCTTCGGTAGTAAGCCGGGTGTTGGCGACGCAGTTCAGCGCCACCCCGCCGGCCATCGTGAGCCGCCGCTCGCCGGTGCGCCGGTGCAGCCACCTAGCCAGTTCCAGCAATACCTCCTCCAGACGCGCCTGCACGGCGGCGGCGAGGTCCACATGCTCGGACTGCAATTCCTCGCCGGGTGCGCGTCGCTTTGCCAGCTCGGACCAGTCGATGGGCCGCACGACAAACCCACCGTCACCGGTAGCCCGGACGAGCTCCCGCAACGCGGGCAGCAGCCGCGGCTCGGTGGATGGCCACCGGCCGTAGGAGGCCAGCGCCATCACCTTGTATTCATCCGATGAGCGCAGAAAGCCCAGGTGATCGGTGACTTCCTCGTACATTAGGCCCAGCGAATGCGGCAGCTCCTGGCTGGCCAGCACTTCCAACTCGCCATCGCGATAGCGACCGCTCAAGTAGGAGGTAGCCTCCCCGCGGCCGTCGGCGACCAGCACCGCGGAATCACGAAACGGTGCGGCGAGGCCAGCGGAGGCGGCGTGGGCGATGTGGTGCGGTACGAACCGCACAGCCGCTGGGTCTAACCCTGGCAATGCGGTGGCCAGGAAATACGGGGCACGGCGAGCATAGGTGGTCCGCAGGTCCTCCCACCGCTCATCCAGCCCATCCAGGTCCGGCTGTACCAGCGCCGGGTCATATGAATAGGAGACAGCGTCAAGATCCTCAGGGCTGATGCCCGCAACCTCCAAACACCAGCGCGCGGATAGTTCAGGCAGCTCCCAGGCAGAGAATGGCACAGGGCGCTTCCCGTGCTTGCGGCGACTGAACCGTTCCTCTTCCGCGGCGGCCACGATCTCCCCGTTGACGATCAGTGCCGCAGCCGGATCGTGGAAGACCGCGTTAATACCGAGGATGCGCACCAGTACCCCCATGACTTAAGTGGCACGCTGACGACCGCCGAGTTCCATCCAGCTACCTAATACCCGGCGAAGCGACTCCCGAAACACCGCTCAGCGCGTGGTGAGCTCGGCGCTGGCCAGCTGCGACCGGAACCACACGATGGTGCGAGCCAGCCCGTCCCGGAGCTGGACTTTCGGCTCCCAGTCGAGGAGCTCTCGGGCCAATGTGGTGTCTGGGCGGCGCACCCGCGGATCATCGACTGGGCGTTCAATGTGCCGGATTGACCCGGGCGACCCGCTGAGCTCGATGACAGTCGCGGCTAGTTCAGCCACCGGTAGCTCCAGCGGACCGCCGATGTTCACTGGGCCTGCCGCGTCGGACTCGGCCAGCGCGAGGATGCCCCGGATGGTGTCATCGACGTAGCACACCGAACGCGTCTGGCTCCCATCGCCGGTGACCGACAGGGGCTCGCCGGCCAGCGCCTGGCGAATGAAGGTCGGGATGGCCCGTCCGTCGTCTGGGCGCATCCGGGGACCGTAGGTATTGAAGATCCGCACTATCGCGGTGTCCGTCCCGCGAGACATCCGGTAAGCGGTGGTGAGCGCCTCGGCGTAGCGCTTAGCCTCGTCGTACACGCTCCGCGGGCCGACCGGGTTGACATTGCCCCAGTAGCTCTCGGACTGCGGGTGCTGCTGCGGATCACCGTAGACCTCGCTGGTCGAGGCGAGCACGAACCGCGCACCTTTCTCCCCGGCCAGACCCAGCGCGTGAAGCGTGCCCAGGCTGCCCACCTTGAGCGTCTCGATGGGCAGCCGAAGATAGTCGGCGGGGGAGGCAGCCGAGGCCAGGTGCAGCACCAGATCTACCGGACCCGGCACGTGCACGAAGTTCGTCACATCGCACTTGATGAGGCGAAACCGTGGCTCCCCGATTAAATGTGCGATGTTGGCTGGGGTGCCGGTGAGAAAATTATCTAGGCAGATAACGCCGGTGCCCCGGCGCAGCAACTGTTCGCACAGGTGTGATCCAAGAAAACCGGCCCCGCCGGTGACCACGGCCATGCTGAACCTTGTGCTCACCACCGTGAGTTACCCTGGCTCAGGGGCCCCAAACCTGGTGTGAGAGTTTTACAGCTCGGAGCGTGGGTATTTAAGGAGTTGTGCGAGTCCAAGCGCTGGCCAAGGCACTCCGTTCAGCGGTGCTTCAGTGAGTGGCAACGTCACGGTGGTCATCGCCACCCGCGACCGGCGCCAAGAGCTTATGCGCACCCTGCGGTACCTCCACGAGCTCACCCCGCCGCCGCCCATTGTCGTGGTGGACAACGGCTCCACCGACGGCACTGCCCCTGCGGTACGCGCGCAGTTCAGCGGCGTGGTGGTGCTGGTGCTGCGGCGCAACTACGGGGCCCCCGCGCGCAACCTCGGCGTCGTAGCGGCCCGCACCCCCTACGTCGCCTTCAGCGACGACGATTCGTGGTGGGCTCCTGGCGCGCTGCAGCGGGCCACGGCAGCGCTGGACAGCCATCCGCGCCTCGGCTTGGTGGCGGCCTGCACTCTCGTCGGCCCCGCTCAACGACCCGACTCGGTAAACCCGCTGATGGCCGCTAGCCCATTACCCCGTCCCCCACACGCCCCAGGCCCATCCGTGTTGGGGTTCTTAGCGTGCTCGGCGGTGCTGCGCCGCCAGGCGTTCTGTGAGGTCGGTGGCTTCAGCAATCTGCTGTTCTTCGTGGGAGAGGAGCGGTTGCTGTGCTACGACCTGGCGAGCGCCGGGTGGGAACGGGCATACCTCCACGACGTAATCGCTCACCACCATCCCTCCGTGCACCGACCCGATCCCGAGCGTCGGCGGGTACTGGAGCTGCGCAACGCCCTGCTGACCGCCGTGCTGCGCCGACCGCGGCCGGTAGCCGTCGCGACAGCTGCCGCGCTGGCGCGGGACTCGGGGCGCGATGCGACCGCCCGTCGTGCGTTACGCGAGGCGCTGGTCCGGCTCCCGGCGGCACTGCGGCGGCGCGCACCTCTGCCCGCTGCCGTGGAAGAGCAGGTCCGCATGCTGGAAGACGGTGCCCAGTGACGACCGGCGGGGCCACCGTCGTGATCATCACACGGAATCGTAAGGCGGAACTGCTGCGAACCCTCCACCACATGACCGCACTGCCCGACCGCGCTCCCGTGGTGGTCGTCGACAACGGCTCGAGCGACCACAGCGCTGATGCCGTCGCTGAACATTTCGGCCAGGTGACCCTGCTGCGCAGCGACCGGAACCTGGGCGCACTGGGCCGTAACGTGGCGGTTCGAGACATCGACACGCCCTATGTGGCCTTCTGCGACGACGACACGCGGTGGCGGCCCGGCGCGCTAACCCGCGCTGCCGACCTCCTCGACGCCCACCCGGGACTCGCGTCGGTGACGGGCCGGATCCTGGTCGCACCGACGATGGTCGAGGACCCCATCACTCCGGAGCTACGGGACTCGCCGGTGCCCGGCCCAGCATGGTTGCCCGGTCCGGCTCTGCTCGGCGTGCTCGCAGGGGCGAGCATGTTTCGCGTCGCTGCGTTCCGGGAAGTAGGCGGATTCTCACCCCGGCTGTGGCTGGGCGGGGAGGAGGAACTGCTCTCCCTGGACCTCGCTGCTCAGGGCTGGTGGATGTGCTGGGCACCGGACGTGGTGATCGAGCATGCCCCGTCAGCCGCCCGCGATCCCCGACGCCGGCGGCAGTTGGGTATCCGCAACACGTTGTGGACAGCGTGGTTGCGCCGTCCGCTACCGAGCGCGTTGCGGCGCACCGGCACGCTGCTGCGCTCGGTGCCGAGAGACCGGACCAGCGTGGTTGCGGTCGGCGAGGCGCTCGCGGGACTGGGCTGGGTGCTGCGAGAACGCCGGGTGGTCCCGCCCGAGGTCGAGCGCGGATTGCGGCTGCTGGAGGAGCCGCAGCGACATTCCCGGGCCCGCAGATATATCGGCTGAGGACCGAAAGCGGGAAAACTGGGGAAGCGGGGACATCGCGCGACCCCGGTGATCACCGTTGGGGGCACTGGTGACAGCCTGGGCCTGCACCTGGCCGAGGCCAACGACCTGCCGGACACGCGCGGTGCAGGACACCCCGGTCTCCCACCAAGTGGGCACCGCGTTGTCCTTTCCTCCCGCATCGCACGGATGTCAAGCTGTGCTTACGGTCCCGTGATGTCACGACCAGAGGAGCCGTTCGATGTTGTCCCTCCCGCCCGAACTGGCTGATCCCCTCGAGCAACTCCGCGCGAAACTCGTGGAGATCAACGGCTCCGAGCAGACCTGCATGATCGACGCCGTGGCCAGCACATCGCCGGGCAAGCGCCTCCCGGAAGTTCAGGCGATCATGGCCAGGTGTCGGCAGGCCTCGGCTGCCGCCGCCGCAACAGCGATCGACGCCTTCCTCCACGAGTGTTCCGAAATCGGCACGCAAGCCCACTCAATGGCTCAGGCGGCAATCGTTGCCGCTGCCGCCAAAAACGTCTCAGACTTCTGGGCCAAGTCGCAGAGCCACGCAGCTGCCTTCGCGTCTGAGGCAGCCGCCCAGCTTCCGGCCCAAGGACCCGACAAGACCATCCAGGCGATCGAGAACATCTGCCGTGACCGGGCATCATCGATCAACCGCTATTTCGAGCAACTCACTACCTGACCAGGCCGGGCAGGGTCACCAGGAGGTCGACTCGGCTCCGCTGCGTAACGGGCAGCGGCTCGTAGAGGTCACCTTCAATACCTGACGAGGTCACCTTCAATACCTGACCACCGGCGGCTGCAGCTTGACTTTTAAGCGCCTGGGATGTCTTTGTCCCATCCTCCGAGATGCAGGCGACAGGGCTTCAACCTCTCAAGGTGCCCGGTCATTCGACCGGGCACCTTATCTAGGGAGAATGAACCTGTCCTGATTCCGATGTACGCCAAAACTTCGCGGCGACCACCTCCATCTTGACCCGTTCCTCAACCTCCTGCCTTTCCTTGTGCACCTGCCCCTTGCGCTGCCTCCTGCAAGCGCTTCCTTGACCTGTCCACTACCGCGCTGATCGACTTCGCCGGCCGTTCGCGGACCCGCATCGCCAGCGTGAGATCGGCCCGGCTATAGCGCCGCAGTCGTGTCACCTGGGCTCCGGGTGCCACTGGGGCCCTGGCAGCCGCGACGAAACAAAGGACTGCCAGGGCCCCTCAGCGGGGTGAACTCTCCTTAGGCGGCGGTAGCCCCACGGGTTATCGCCGCGCGGTCCGGGAGATCCCGAACCGGGGTGATCACGATGCGGGAGAGCAACGCACCGTCGCCACCAGTGTCACAGTCCGCGGCTATCACCTCCTCACGAAGGAACAACCTCTTACTGCGTGCACAGCAGACAATAGAGCGCGCAACGCATGTTGTCTACCCCCTCCTCGGCGGAGTTTCAGCGGGTGGTGGATGCTGGCTGGCCACGACCGCGGATTCACACTGGCGCCAGGCCCCGGCGCAGGCAGCGCTGGGCGCGAGCGAGCAGGACGCCACGATCCGTCCCGGGCGAACAGGGCAGACACCGCTCTGCGTGACGCGGCATCACCCCTGGCGAGAACACTCCGCGCGCCTGGGGCAGCGCTACTCAGCGTCACCCATGGCTGCTGGATAGTTGTACCTGGTGCATGCCTGGTGCCCAGCGCGTTCCCCTCGTCACCGCCACACCTGGAGTGATCTCCTATCAAGGAAAATCTACCGCCAGGAAGAACTTTACTACTGTCTCTGAGGACGATAACATCATCATACCGCGCTAGCGGTGCGTACCTGTCGCGTCGTGCCGACGCCCTGGAAGGAGAGAACCACGATGCTGATGCGTACCGACCCGTTCCGGGAGCTTGACCGCCTGACCCAACAACTGTTCGGCACCAACGGCACCCCCTCGCGCCCGGCGGTGATGCCCATGGACGCCTACCGTCACGGCGAGCAGTTCGTCGTGCACTTCGACCTGCCCGGAGTGGACCCCTCCTCCATTGACCTCGACGTCGAACGCAACGTGCTCACCGTCAAAGCCGAGCGCGTCCCCCCCTACGGGGAGGATGTCGAACTGCAGGTCGCTGAGCGGCCCCGCGGGGTGTTCTCCCGGCAGCTGTTTCTGGGCGACACCCTCGACGCCGACCGCATCGAGGCGCACTACGACGCCGGGGTGCTGACCCTACGCCTGCCTATCGCCGAGAAGGCCAAGCCACGCAAGATCGAAATCAGCGGAGGTAACGCACCCCAGGTGATCAACGCCTGACCCTGCACCCGCCACGACACAGCAACACCGGTGGAGCAGCCCCCTGCCGCATTCGGGGGGCCACGCAATGTTGCGTGGCCCCCCGAATGCCGGATAGCCAACCGACCACCACAACCGACAGGGCGCGGATCGGCGACATATGTCGAAACGCTGGGGGCGTGTCCGGTCTCGACAGCCCTGCCACGTCCCCTGGTGCGGACACACCCTCCACTACGAACCTGTATGGTATTTTATAGTCGTTTCCCCACCCTGCATTCGGTGTGACGTGACAGTGCCCGATTTGTCCGATCCAGGATTTACCGGTCGTCGTCTTCATCGATGGGGACGGACCGCCGCTGATCGAGTGCGTCGAGGGTGTCGGCTTCGGTTTCGAAGGGGAGCCGAAGGGACCGCATAGTCACCTCGTCGTGTTGAGTGGCCGGGCGCTGTTGCTCCGCGACATCGTACTCGGAAGCGTGCGAGAACACGTCCCCGGAAGGGTGCGCGGCGGCGCTGAGGGTGATGGACCGGGCCGCCGGATCTCGGTCCTCGGGCTGCTGATCAGCAGCCCGAAAGAGGCTGTGGTGCTGGACCTGCCGACGGTCGTCGGGTTGAGTGTGTCGTGGGCTCTGCTGGGTCACGTTGTCACCCTTCATCATCTTCGCGAGATACCACCGTTGGGTTGTTGCCCATCCCGGCGCCAGCGCGCAACACCCTATGTCGCATCGCCGGCCACGGCGACTGCCGGTCATCCTCTGCGCATGCCTGCACTCGGCCAGATGTCGGCCCCGGGTAGCTCGGCGTGGGGTGGAGGGCTGGGTGTAATTCTCCACCCCACGCTTTAGGGCCGGTGGTTTCGGGTGAGGAAGAATCGGATGATCTCGGTGGAGGCGTCGGGGCCCAGTGGGTCAGTGTAGGACCCGACGGGGCTGCCTCCGTACCACGCGTGGCCGCCGCCGTGCACTATCCAGGATTCGGCGAGGACAGTGCCGTTGAGGTCGGTGTGTACGGTGCGGGTGCACGGGTGGCGGGTTCGCTCATTGAGGTGGGTCGTGTCCGAGACCGTGGTGGTGGTAGCCGTGGCGAGCCGGGCGGCGAGGAGGTTCTCGGCGTTCACTGGCGCGACGATCCCGTCGCGGTCGCCGTGGAACACGATCAACGGTGCTGGGCCGCCTGGTGCGGGTGAGCCGCCCGTTCGCATGGCGGTGAACGCTGAGGTGACGTCGTGTGCCGCGCGGTAGGCGATCCCAGAATGCACCGCGACGCCGGCGTAGAGTTCCGGGTGGGTGGCGGCCATCACCGCCGCCATCGCGCCGCCGGCGGAGAGCCCGGCGATGTACACCTGGGCGGGGTTGACCCTGTAGTCGGTCATGATCTGGCGGGTGATGCCAGCGATGATCGCGGGCTCGCCGGTGTCGGCCTGCTGGTCGGCGGGGGAGAACCAGTTCCAGTAGCCACCGCTGTTGGCCGCGCTGGATTGTTGGGGGTAGGCGACGAGGAACGTGTGCTGTTCGGCGAGGTCGTTCATTCGGGTGCCGGCGGCGAAGTCGGTGGCGTCCTGTTTGCCGCCGTGCAGCATGACGACTAGGGGCACTGGCGCGCCGGTGTAGCTGGTGGGGATGTAGAGGTCGTAGGTGCGGGTCCCAGCTGGCTCGGTGTGGCTGAGGTGGCGGATCTCGCCGCCGGGTGCGGCGGCGGCCGCGGCGGGTGGGAGGTGGTGGCCGCCCGGGAGCGGGCCGCCGAGCGGGAGCCCGGGGATTGCTGGGCCGGTGCCACCCGGCCCAGCGGGTGGGGCGGTGCCGAGCGTGCGTTGGAGGAGCGCGAACGCCTCCCTCAGCTGTCCTGCGCGGGTGAGCCTGAGTGCTTCGGACATGCCGGTGGTGCGGCGGTCGTCCATGGGAACCCTTTCGGGGTGGGACCTTGGCGTTGACCGGTCGGTCGGCGCCGTGTGAGATGCTGGCCCGCCAGCCGGGCGCGCCAACGACTCAGGTGATGGTGCGGGGGGCGAGGGCAGCCTTGACCGCCCGCGGCGCCCGGAAGGCGCCGAGTACCTCAACCGAGGCGATCGTCGCCAACGCGAGTTCGGGGGTGACGTCCTCAGCGACGGTCGCTAGCCCGAGGACACGCAGTTCAACCGTCCGCCCCGCGTCGCGGAGTTCCTCAAGTTCACGGCGGCTGAGGTGCTGCATTCCGAGCGTCAGCGTCCGGCGCGCCACGGTCTCGTTCACCGCAGCCGCCCGGCTCTCCAACTGACGCCGGATCGCGGTGCGGATGAAGTCCGTGCGGTTGGCGTAGAAGCCCTCATCGACGAGCAGATCGATCTCGCCGAGGTCGACCAGTCCCACGTTGATGGTGATCTTCTCGCTCTTGTCGAGCTCAGCCATCCACCCTCCTTCAACCATCTGAATACCATCCTACCACCATCTTGTGAGATGGTACCAGCGTCATTGTTGACTCGTCACATCTCCTCAACCGCGGCCCGCTGACCACGCAGCCCCACCGGGCGGTCGTGGTCGAACGCCCGGAATGGCCCCGATAGCAACCCGTAGGTGTCGCTTCTCAGCCACGGTGAGGAACCAGCCATGGCATCACTAGCCGGGCGATCCAACGTCCCCGGCTACCACCGAGACTCCGCGGCACCTACGGCCGGCGAGCCACGGGCGTGAGGCCCGTTCACCGTTTTTTATGGGCGTGACCGCCGCCGGGGTCGCGGTGACCTTCGGGCTAGTGGAGTTGTTGCTCATCGCTCGTGAGGTGGTGATGCTGGTTGGTTTGGCGTTGTTCTTGGCCATCGGATGAGAACCGGCGGTGTCTTGGCCGGGCGCCCGCACGGTCCCGCGATGGGCCGCGGTTACCACGGTGACCGGGGCGGCCCTGGCGGTTGTGGAGTAAGTTCCTGGCCACGGCGATTCCCCCGTTGGCGCGCCCAAGCGCCCTGTTCGTCACGCAAGTCCCGTCCATGCTGGCCGGTTGCGGAGTCATAATTCGCTGTTGGGGCAACTCGATGAGCGTTTGCGTCTGCAGCAACGGCTGCAGCAGACCCCTCAGCGGGGATGCCTCGGGCATGGTCAACGTGGCAATCCTGCACCTGCCGCCGGTGATTGGCTCGACCATCGCGGGCCTGGTGGTGTGCCTGGTCACGGTGAACGGGTCGCTGCCAGTGCGCCTGTGCTTTCGTCTGTAGGTGCTCAGTGGGCTACCCAGTGGTGGGGGTGTGCCACCCGACTCGGGTGGCACACCCCCACCGCACCAAGGGACTGAGCCGCTGAGCCGTGGCGCCGTGGCGGGTCAGGCGTTGATTACCTGAGGTGCGCTGCCCCCGGTGATCTCGATCTTGCGGGGTTTGGCTTTCTCGGCGATGGGGATGCGCAGAGTCAACACGCCGGCTTCGTAGTGCGCCTCGATGCGGTCGGCATCCAGGGTGTCGCCTAGGAACAACTGCCGGGAGAACACTCCGCGGGGTCGCTCGGCGACCTGCAACTCGACCTCCTCCCCGTAAGTAGGCCTGCGCTCGGCTTTGACGGTGAGCACGTTGTGGTCGAGGTCGAGGTCGATAGAGGCCGGGTCCACCCCGGGCAGGTCGAAGTGCACGATGAAGTGCTCGCCGTAGCGGTAGGCGTCCATGGGCATCACCGCCGGACGCTCGCTGGTGCCGGTGGCACCGGTGGCGCCGAACAACTGGTGAGTCAGTCGGTCCAGTTCCCGGAAAGGATCGGTACGCATCAGCATCGTGGGGCTCTCCTTCCAGTTCGACACGACGCGATAGGGTACGCACCGCTGTCGCGGTAGGGTGATGTTACCGCCAACCGTCACGGTCGCGAACGCGGTCCCTGAACCTGTACGGTTATTGATGTGAGCAGGCTCAAGGTGTGGTGGTGACCAGAGGGGACGTGCTGGTCAGCTGATACAACCGGATCAGGCGCGCCGCCTGTGTCGGCGCGTGCCGCGGCTGAGTCAGCCGTCCTACTCACCTGCCCGCCGGGCCGGACCCGCGTGCTGCGCGCGGGCCGAGCCGGCAGGTGTTTATGGTCACCCGGCGACTGGCTAGACGGCTAGGGTGCAGCGGGCCAAGCGCAGACGACAGGGCCGACCTCACACCGCTGATCCTCAGCCTCAACAGGTCACTACGCGGGTGGGCGAACTACTTCCGACACGGAGTGTCCAAGGCGGTATTCAGCGCGGTCGACTACCCCGCGTGGGGCCGGCTGATGCGCTGGATACGCGCCAGATACGCGGGCAGACACCGACTCGGAATGAAATACCTCCGCCGCCGCTTCTGCGACAAAGGGTGGAGAATAGCCCACGACGGGTTGCCTTCACCGGCGCATCCAGCGTCCCGGTAACCCGCTACCGCGGTAACACCATCCCGACCCCCTGGACCCCGAAACCGGCAACCGCCACCACAGGCAGCTGACCAACGGGCACGGCACGTGGAGAGCCCGGTATGCGGAGAAGGGATCAACTCCCTGTCCAGGTCGAGCCTGTCCAGGTCGAGCTTGATCCGCTGAGCCAGGACCTCGGTGGGGGTCCTAGTCACGACGATCCGCCACCTGAGACGATGCGAACGGCACGAACAAGTCTCTATTGTGATACCTGCGCCAACCGCATGAAAAGCCCAATATTGGAACCGAGCCCCGAGCACGTGGCGCTCGGAGGAATTGGGGTAGACACGCCGCGTTGAGGAGTTGATACTCCGGCCCCAGCGCGGCAGGCGGCGGGAGTATCCGGCCAGTACGGGCGGCCCTCATCGGACGAAGATCTACCACCATCGAGCCTGGTAACCCAGGGTGATCCAGTGGAGACAGAGCGTGCTTTAGGATGTCCGGCGGCCGGCCGGAATGGGACCGTTGCGTTGGCGGATCACGGGTTCGGGCAGGGTGGAGTGATGCGTCGTCGTTCTGTTCGGGTGCCAGCACCGAGGGCGATCCTGCGAGAGTCCTCGTTGGACACACCTGAGGCCCCCTGCCGTCCCTAACCGAAGCTACGCGAAGTACACAATCCCTGGCTGGGGACGATGGCGGCACCGCCACGGCCCACCACGGTTAGTCACCAAACCCAATCCGGAAGGTGCCGAAGTGTCCACCAGCTAGAGATGAAAACCAGACGCTCGCCGCTGGGCAGGTCTCCGGGATTGCTCGAAAGGAGCAATGCTGCGGACGCGACGACCCCCTTGGAAGAGGGAGACGGGAGCGACTGTAATTCATCTATCGGGCGACTAGACACAGGCGTACTCTAGTGCGTGTGACCACACACAGCGATCAGGGTCAGCGCCTCGCAGTGACGGTTGGCGCCGTGCCAACGACCACAAGCGCACAGCACGCGCACAGGTCTCGGACACACGTCTCTCCTGGAGGTGGTTCACTATCCAATCGCGTCGAAGGAAGGCAGTTCAATGGTAAGGACGGCAGAGAGGGTACTTACTTTCTTCATCGTTATTGTACTGATCATTCTTCTCTTGAACTTGCTTGGACCTTTCATTGCGAACTCGATCCAGCCGGCAAGTGAGAGGCTCAGTGATATTCTTCATAACACGTGGATCGGAGTTCAACATATCGCCCACACCGGCTCCGACTCGTATCACACCACCAGCTGAACCGAATAGATCACTGGTTCGGTCTGCACGGTGCCCGGTGTTCATGGTGCGATGATCGGTTCTGTGAGTACGGCGCGTAGCTGCACCGTGGTGCCGTGAACGGTGGGATCGAGGTGTACTTCGGAGGTGAGAGAGCGCATCATCGCCAGGCCGCGGCCGCGATAGCCCGGTTCGCCGGGAGTGCGCCAGCAGCCGTGGTCGGTGATGGTGATCAGCAGTTGGTCGTGGTCAAGTTGGGCCTGCAGGCGCATCACCGGGTGGGGGTGGTCGGGGTGGTAAGCGTGTTCGACCACGTTGGCCAAGGCTTCATAGACGGCCAAGGTGAGATCGTCAACTAGCGCGGGAGGTGCACCGAGTGTCCACAGCCACTGCTGGAACCGCCCACGCAACTGGCGCGCGTTGTCCGGGTCGGCCTCAGTGGCTAGCTCGAGCTCCCTGGTGATGATGGTGTTTCTCCCGACTTCTGCCGGGGGCAGGACCGAGGCAGCACGTCCAAAAACCATCGCGGCCCACCCTCATAGTGGTCTGTCGTCGTGGTCAGGTGGGGAATACCCGGTCCGAGGGCAGCCGACACCTGTCTGGTCAATCATCGCCTCTGATCCACGCCGTGCCCGGTAAGCCGCTAGCATCATGGACAGCGGTTATGCAGCTAGCCGCTTCCACAGCGCGCGCTCACGGGAGTGCTGGTGCCGGTGGTGTCCCGCCGCGTTTGTCGCGGCGTGGGGCGCGGCTGCGACTCCTCATGGCGGGCAGTCTGGCAGGAGTGAATCTGCGTGATCGCGGATCAACATCACCGTAGTTGCCAGTCGGGGAGTCGGCGGCGTCAGACGGCACTCATCGGAGCTGGCTCGGCCGCGCAGTGGCAAGGGAAACAATCTTTGACGGTGACGGCCCTGCCCTCCTGCGACGAGGGGGTATTGGTGCTGCGGCTAGCAGGTGAGGTTGACCTAGCCACCGTGGGGCAGCTGCGGGAACACCTGCACAAGCATCTGCCCGGTACCCGCCGGGGGGTGGTGCTGGACTGCACTGAGGTGTCATTCCTGGCTGCATGTGGGATCGGTCTGCTGGTCGAAATCGCCGATCAGACCTTCGCCGAAGGAATGGCGCTGCGGCTGGTGGTACAGAACCGAGTGGTGCTGCGCGCGCTGGAGGTGACCAGGGCGACCGAGCTGGTGCCCCTGGCCGCCACGGTGGCCGAGGCAGTGGTGCAGTGCTCGACCTAACCGCTGCATGCCTGCCGGACGGTGAGGTGGAAAGTGGTCAGGAGCGACGGGGTTGGAAGGTTCCTGGTTCTGGTGGTTTGCCGCTGACGGCCGTGACGATCTCAGCCGCCAGCTCGCGAAGCTTGAGGTTGCGGTTCTGCGAGGCCCGCTGAAGGAGATCGAAGGCGGTCTCAGCGTCGCAACGCTGTTGGGCCATCAAGATCCCGATCGCTCGATCGATGGCCGCGCGTGAGGTCAGTGCCTGGTGCAGATCCGCTGAGAGCTGTGCCTGATCGGCCAGCTTCAACGCGACGGCCACCGCCCCGGCGGCGTTACCAGCGAACACCTCCAGCTGCCCCCGGCTCTCCTCACCGAACCCATCACGCCGAGTCGAGTAGAAGTTGTAGCACCCCATCAGCCCGGTAGGACTGCTCAGTGGCAACCCCAGGCACGAGTGCACACCATACTCGTGAACGGCTCGGCAGAAACCCGCCCACCGCACCTCGGTGGTGGTGTCGAGGATGTAATTGACCTTCCCGGTAGCCAGGGTCTCCACACAGGGACCCTCACCGAGGTCGTACTGCAACTGGTCAACCCGCAAGGTCCAGTCATCACTGGCGGCCAGGGTGACCGGCCGGGAGTCCTGACGCACGGTGACCCCGCACGAACTACCCTCGGGCAACGCTCGCGTCGTAAGCTGGGCCAACCGATCAAGGAAACCGTACAGCGTATCAGTGCCCAACAACAACGCCTGCAACTCCGACAACCACGCAGGATCACACGGCGACGACATGCCAGGGCACCAGCCGATCCATGAGGTATCTCGTCCCCAACGGCCACCGCAGACGCCACGTCCGAATGGCGTGCACGGAAAACCCCGGCAACTCGTCAATCCTACGCCACCGCGGCCTCCACTCAGCCGGTGCGGAGGGCATCGGCACGCCGGGTTGCCTGGCGTACCAGCCGCAGGATGCCGTCAGGGGCGTCGAACTGGGGTGCGGGCCCTCGCTCCGAACAGGGGATGGAAGGTCGCGCCCGGCAGAACCAGCAAGTAGCGGGGGTCTACCCGAGGACTGGGCGCGCCCGCACTAATCGATGACTGATTCGGACATCACATCGAGGGCGGGAGCGCTCGCCTGGCGGCCGGTCCCAGGAACATGGTCAGCCGACCGAGCGCGCTGGGGCGCATGCCCGAGGGGAACCAGTCGCGCAGGGTGGGTTGAGCGGTCACCCGCACGTCCGCCCGGGCCGGCCGCGCTATCCCGTAACCGCTGGGCCGTACCGACCACACCGTGCGGTGCGGGCCGAGCTGGACCAGCGCGAGGAGCTTCGGCAGCAGCAGGGGCACCGCGAGCCGACCGGCGGTGGGGGTGGCTTCGACGCACCAGTCGCCGCCGGTCGCGATCATCGGGATCCGATTGGCCAGCTGACCGTCGAAGCTGGCGAGCGTCTTGGGCAACGCCCAGTTGGTGCGCCCGCCAACCACGCTGGCCGGGGAGTCGACGGCGATAAAAGGGATGTGGGTGAACACGGTGCGGCCCCGGCGGTAGACGACCGCCCCCATAATCTCCGAATAACGCCCGACCGGGGTGTCGAGGTACTGGATCAGTGCTCCGAGGGTGGCGATCGGCGTGGCACCAGCCGAGACCTCTTCCGGCACGACCGCCTCGAGCGCGGAACGGGCGGGGTCGTCCGGTCGATCGGTCCAGAACAGCGCTCGAGCAGTCACCCGCCACGGTGCCGCTGGGGCACTGGGGGGCAGGGTGGCCACATCCTCGCGGCGCAACGCCGTCTCCGGCGGACCCGACAGCCGAACGAAGTCGCTATTCACGGTGGAAACTTCCTGGTGATGACAGACGCGTGCCCTGCCCGTGCGGCGAACGGACCAGCACTGCAGTGCCGGGTGCCTCATCTGCTGAGATTGTCCTCACCTGATGCAGGTGGGAGAGGCCCATCCGCTGTAGGAGTGTTCAGCCCAGTCGGCGGTGAGGCTCATGGTCTGCCGGTAGCCGACCCAGCTGAGGGCGGGTAGACGCTCGGGGCTCGGGCGTTCCCACACCATCACCTCATAGCCTGAGAGCCAGGCGTAGGGAACGGTTTTCCCGTCCATAGCCCGGACCCACCGAGGAAAGTGAGCCGCAGCGGCGAGCACCTCGGCGTGCGCCGAGTCATGGCTGCGAACCTTGCTGGCGGAGAGGTACCGCCCGGGTTCACAGTGGGCGCCCAGATCGACAGTCACTCTGCGGATACCAGGCCGATGGACAAGACCGTCGAACAGGCGCACCGGCTTGGGCCGATGCAACCACTTGTCCCAGTACCAGTCCCAGCACCAGGTGCGGGGCTGCTGCTCGGCAGCCACCGTCCACAGTTCATGGCATGTGCGTCGAACCCCGTTCAGCTCGGTCTCGCCGTCCAGGTAGACAGCGATGAGATCAACGACGAGCGGCGTGCCCTCAATCGGAGGGGTGAGATCCACGGAGTCGAGGTCCTCAGGGCTGAAACCCCAACCACGCTCCTCGTTCCACTTCCGGATATTGTCGAGCTGCTTATGGAGCGAAACAAATATGTTGCCCGGCGGTGTCACGCGCTTTGCCGCCTGCGTGTTCTTCATAGGGGTAGGACTACCCGCTCGCGGTCCTCCGTAAACCAGCCGAGGGTGGCACATGGATCTTCAGCGGAGCACCCTGGGCACACTGGCTTTGGAAAGCGGCGGCCCACGTCGGCACGCTTCGCCGCTGGTCAGGCGGCTTTCCGACCCTAGCCCGCTGGTCGGAGGACGACACGACCCTGGTCCGGCTTACCGATCAGCTCCTCCGCTCACCCTGCGACGCCTGCGCCGGGGAAGCTCTGGGCCGGAGACGGCCTGGAGATCAACGTGTGAACCCCAGCGTGGAAGGCTGCGCCCACTGCGCGCTCAGGGGCTTTAATCTGCGGTCGGCCCGGGTCACGGTGCTCCGCTGGTGACCGTTGGTTGACCGGTGTTAATGGCACGCGGGGGTGTTGGCCTGCCACGGGACGGGATACCCGCGAGCGGGGGGCGACGTGCCACCCGCTCGGTGCGAACGTTGACGAGCTGGCGGATCGTCGACTGCACAGGGAGCGGGGAGTCGATGCCACCCGCCACCTCAGGTGCGTGTATGACATATCAGCCGCAGCCGCACGGAAGTGGCCAGTACTGAGCACCACGCCGCCCCACCGACTAAGGAGACCATCTTGCTCGCCATCGTCGCCGCCATCTTATTTCTCATCGCCCTGGTGTTCGAACTGGCCAGCGTCACGTTCGGCCCGCTGGGTGCGCTCGTCTTCATCACGGCCGGACTGCTGTGCCTTGCGTTGCAGTTCGCCGGGGTCGGCCGCAGCCGTCTCTAAGACACCCGGTCCCTACAGCCGATGCCCGCCCTGGCCAGATCCTCGACCTCGCCGCGAGCGCGGTTGTGTGGGCAACCCTGATCACCGGCTGGACGCCGTGGACCCTGTGGGCTTTGCCGGGGGCGCTCGCCGCCGGAGTGGGCAGCTGGCCGGGCCTGACCAGCTACCTCCGCCGCGGCTCCCGGGGCCAGAGGCTGACCTTCACCTGACCGTCGGGCGGCCGTCGCTCGCCGTGGTTGGGCTAGCGCCGGTTGGTCCGGCGGCTCCCGGCGCTGGGATGCCGACCGCCGCCGTGTACATGACGATCTCGGTGACGCCGTCGATGCCGAGCGCAGCCTCGACGGCCGGGTTGTGGGTGGCGGCGAAGGTGAACGGGCCGAGGCCGAGTTCGGTGCAGACCAGATGGAACGTCTGGCCGAGGTGTCCCGCGTCGAGGTGCAGCACGCGGTAGGCGTGCGAGCTCGGGTACTTCCAGGCACTGCGCTCGACCACGGCGGTCATGAAGAACACGGCGGCGGCGGTGCGGATCCACTCGTGTCCGGCGCAAAGCTCCACCGCCAGGTCGGCGACACCGCCCGTGCGCAGCGGCACGATGCTGTTCTCCCGCACCGAGTAGTGGTAGATGCCTGGATCGATATTCTCGACCGCGAGCACCACCGGATAGACCTCAATGGGGTGCCGAGCCCCGCCGGAGGGGCTGGTCTTCACCACGAAGTCACCGGTACGCGGGAAGGACAGGTGCCGGCTGCGGCCCCAGGTCCAGAGCAGGATGTCGGCGAAGTCGTCGCGGCTGATCGCCGCGCCGGTGAACGACCGGCAGGTCCGCCGCCGGCGCAGGGTCTGCCAAAAGGGGCCAGTCCGGTCGTCGTGCCGGCGGGCCAGCGCGGTGCCCGGGCGGTCGTAGTCCTGGTACGGCGAGGGCGGTGGTGTCTCCGCGGCGCGGCGGAGTAAGTAGTCAAGCTGCTCGGCGGGGTCGCTGACGAAGTCGAGATCGTTGGTGGCGAAGTGGAAATACCGCGCGTCGTGCCGCCACCGCCAGGTCGATTCCAGCAGCTCGTCTTTCCTCGCGACGGCGGAGCCTTCGGTCACCACGAGATCGCGGTCATGCAGGGTGGCCAGGAGGTCATCCAGCGCCGGGATGTCGAGGCGGCGCCGGACCTCCTCGACGTTGACGTAATCGTCCAGCGCATCAAGCACCTGAACGACCGGTACCGCCACAGCCGTCCGCTTGCCGGTGAGGTAGTTCTCCAGGCAGAACCGGCCGTCGCCCCAGGTGGCGACCAGCGACTGAGCCCGCCGGATCCGGGCCGCGCTGCCCTCGGCTGGCGCCGGGTCGGCCTCCGCACTCACCCGCAGCAGCTGTCACCGTAATACGCGTATGCCGCCACCCGCAGGCTCGTCTGCGGCTCGCCCTCGACCGTAAACCTCAGCTCGGCCGGCCGGGTGTTGTCGGCCGAGCGCCACTGGCTGAGGATCGCCTCCATCTGCTCCGGCGTCAGCTCGATCGTGATCTGCTGCTCCTTCGCCAGCTTGTTGACCAGCCTGGAGCCGTCGTCCACGCCGAGCCGTTCGGCTTCTTCGGGACTAATCAAGTACGGCTGGTCCTTCGCCATCTCGGCCTCCCTGGGCATGCACTGAAGCCACTGCTCGCGCATCCGCGCGCTCACCGGAGGAGTCTAACCCAGGCTCTCCATGTGAGTTGCCGCGCTAGTCGGTGAGATTGGGGGTTGAGCTGCGAAATCGGTGGTTTACCCGGTGATGGGGCGCGTCACTAGGCGACGGGGTTTGTGCTGGGTCAGAGAATGCAATGAGTTCGCTCCACTTCCGTGTCCTGCACGGATGATCATGCAAACCACTACAGGCTCATGCGGGATGCAGTTGACGCCCGAACAGGTCGCCACTGCGGTCGAGCGCCACCCCTGCCCCCAGTGCGAGGTGTCGGCGGGCAGCCCCTGCCGGACGCGGGCGGGCAAGGTCGCCGTGAAGTACCACCCCGCCCGGTTCATCCTCGTGCCCACGCTGCGCGGGGAGCTGGCCGTCCATCCTCACCGTCCACGAGCTCAAGCGCCTGGTCCGCGACTGTGACAGGCTCTACTTGAGCGCTTTCTAGAGACTGAAGATCGCTAGCCACGGCGGGAAAATCTCCTGTACTGTACGCGGTTTGCTCCGTCACCCAATCGGGGAGTTGACCGTCGCGGAGGGTGTTAGGAGATGAAGTGAGGAACCTCACCATCAAGCGCGCAATGGCTGGTCACAACTCATTCGCATCCGCCCGTAACCTCCCGTTACCTATATTTCTTTGCTGGGGGGTTGCCAAGTGCTCCGCTCGGGCACAGGGTGGATGGTTCACCGATGACCATTCTGGGTCCGACGCGGGAAGAGATGATGTATGGCCATTCAGGTGAAAGACGCCTTCGAGCCGCTGAGATAGGTGATCGAGATAACGGGGGGTCGATGACGCCCGCGGTCCAGATCATCGGGCGAATCCGGGGCACGATCGCTACGGCTACCGGTAGCGGTGCGAGTCGTCCCTGAGCGCTAGCTAGCACACTGAGAGGTGAGATGGGATGGATAGCCGACCTTCAGCCAATGGCTCCGCCAGTCAGGGTGTGCTTCTCATCGGGCCCGGTGAGCTGCCCGATGCCGCGCAGCGGGCGTTACATGCTGCCGCAGCTCGGGTGACCCGGCTGGTGCATCCGAGTGATGCCGAGATCCGCGAGGCGCTGAGCGAGCAGGTCGACTCGGTGATCGTATGCTCGAGGGATGACGCGGTCGCGCTCCGGCTGGCGCTCGTCGTGGAATACATTCGCCCCGGAGTGCCTCTGATCGTCACTGTGCACGGCCGGATCGTCAGCTCCCAGCTAGAGCGCGCGGTGAGCAACATCCGTGTCACGTCCATGGCCGAGATCGTTGCCCCCTCGCTGGCCGCGCCTTGCCTCGATGACCGCCTGCTGTGGGTGAGGCGCACCCCAGAGGGATTCTCCGGCGTGCGGGCAGACTACGCACGCCTGCAACTGGTGGGGACCAAGGCGTCCGACCGCCGTCGCGGGCAGCAGCTGTTGGCGAGCCTTGGCTCGCTTTTTCGGCCCTTCGAGCCCAGCGCCCGGATCCTGACTGCTGGCCTGTTGGGGTTCCTCCTCATCCTCGTGCTCGACACCGTGGCGACAGTCCTGGTGCTTGGCCGGTCACTCGTCGATGCCTTTTACGCGGCGACCAAGACCATCGTCACCGTCGGACCGGACCAGGCCGCTGACCAGGGCCCCGGCTGGTTCAAGGTCTTCTCGGCGGTGAGCATGCTCGCGGCTGTTGCCTTCACCGCGCTGTGTACCGCAGGCGTCGTCGAGCGCCTGCTCGACCGCCGGCTGACCACCATAGTCGGCTCCCGGGTAGTTCCACGCAAAGACCACGTGGTGGTCGTCGGCCTGGGCCAGGTCGGACTACGCCTGTGTCTCCTGCTGCGCGAGCTTGGCATGCCCGTGCTAGCGGTCGAAAGCGATCCGGACCGCTACAACGTCGCACGGGCGAAAAATTACGGGCTTCCCGTGGTTATCGGCCAGGCCAGCAGCCACTTCCTCCTCAAGCGGCTCTCGCTCCACCGTGCCCGAGCGCTGGCCGCGGTGACCAGCCACGAGATTGAGAACATCTCAGCTGCGGTGGCCGCGCTCGGCATGCATGACAATCTCCGCACGATCCTGCGGGCGGGGCGCGGCGACGTGGTGAACGAGACGCGTTCGCTGTTCCGCATCGGCGTGGTGCGAGATGTCTACCGGATCGGGGGGACCCTGCTCGCCGCTGCGGCCTTGGGCTCCGCCGCGACGGAGGCGTTCCTCCACGAACAGACAGTGTATTTGATCATGCCCGACGGCCAGATCGAACCCTTCCAGGCCGATGTGCACACCCCGCCTCCGGTATCGGCTGCACGGACCGGCCCATGAGTCTGCCGTGCTGGCTACGGCTGCTCTGCCTGGCGGGTCCCCTGGCCAAAGCACGAGCCCAGGACACTGCGTTACCGCCTGCCGCACACCGCCGTGCGACTGGTCCGCAGGCAACGTAAACGGAAGATCAAAATCCCAGCGGCCTGGCCGGAGACAGGACAAACCGTGTGAGTGCCTTCGTGGCAGCTGACGCCAGGCACAGGAAAAGGGCGACCAAATGGCCGGGCTCCGTTTTTTGCCCCTGTCGGTGGGGCGCACTTGTCTTCGACCGGCGGCGATGGCAGGGTCAAGCCGCGCGGTGAGCCGACAAAATTTTCTGCGAATTCGCGGGTGGGATCCCCGCGAATTCGTGCGCTCAGAAAAGTTTTTCGGCTGCGGCTTGAGACTGACGGCGTCGGCGGTCACAGTGCGAAGTCCCCCACGACCTGGGCAAAACAACGCGCCCATCGGGCGCCACAGCCCGCAGACCGCCTGCGGCCGTAATCTGATCCCACCGCAGGCGGGGGGTGGGAGAGAGGGGTGGCCTAGGACCGGCGGACTTGGCTATGGCCCGGTGGTCACGCGAAGCCACCAACGATCATGGTCGAGGTGGCATCCGTCCAGCGCGCGCTGTGGCCGGGCTTGTCCACTCGGCTGTGGGGCCGTTGGTCCTGGCCGCGCCACGGGGCTGTATCGCGCGGCTCAGTGCGCCGGCCGCCGGGTGGGAAGATCGGAGCCTGCCGCTAGTCGAGCTGGCCCGATGGTGTGCCGGGGCGGTGTGCGTGGCGTGATCGTCGGCCAGGACGGGGCGACGCCGTTGGGAGGGTGGGTCCGTGTGGCTGAGGCCCCACCGTATCCCGGTGGCTAGGCCCCCGTATGTACGGCGTGTCCTTAGTTTCTGATGAGTCTGTCCGACACCGACATGTTCTTCGTGGCGTTCTCTGACGAGTTATCCGCGAGTTGGGCCTTGGTAGGGCGCTGTGTTCGGATCGGTGGCCGGAGTGTTTGGGGTGGGGTGTTGGCGTGGTATGACCAGTACGCGCCGGGCTCGGTTGGCGTAGGCGCGTTCGCGTTCCCAGCGGCGTTGCAGCTGCGTCACGGTCACTTCCACGGCTGTGCCCGGCTGGGGCATTCGCCACCAGCTGAGCCGCGCGCGGCGATGCCGCCCCGTGTGCCGGTTCTGGGGGGCGCTAGCCGTGGTCGGCATGGGGAATCCTGGAGTTGAGTGCCTCGGCGAGCACGCGCTGTACCTCATCCGCGCCCGGCAGGCAGATATCGCGGCCCTCGGGGGGCGCCGCCGTCCATCGGATGGGCGGGTATCCCCCCAGCGTTGTCGGTGGCAACGCCACCCACTGTCTGGTCCCCCGCAGCCGCACCGACACCACGGCGAGATCATCCCGTAGTGCGCCCGAGCTGGTGGCCACGAACAGCAGCCACCGCGAGGGAGATAGCGCCGTGGCGACCGGCACCGCCAGGCCTAGTGTCGGGAGCAGTTCGGCCACCCTGAAGGGCACTTCGAGGGCGTCGATGCCGCGCCCGCACACCAGCAGCACCCCGTATGGCTGCCGGGTCCAGATATCCTGGGCGTGGTCGGGGTCGGTGACTGGCGTGATGTCCCAGGTGTCCTCGAGCGGGCGCACCTCGGCGAAGCCGATCTCATCGGGGCGGCACGTGCCGGGTACCGCCGGCCAGCCCCGGCGCACCGCGTCGATCGCGGCGTCCCGGATCCTCGTCCCAGCTACGTCAGCCGGGCGCATGCTCGCCCCCGTGACCCTGCCACTCATGCGACCTCCTTGGGTGGTCGCCCGTGGCGCGGCCGGGGTATCGCCTCGCCGCGCCTGCGGGCCTGACCCCCATCACACGGCAGCCGCGCGGACACCACCATGTCCCCACGGCCCATGACCCGCAGCGCTGGCGCGGCTTGGCCCCGTGTGGTACAGGCTCGCTATGGTGATCCAATGACCACCCTGGGGGCCAGAGCGCGCTGTTCGGACTGTGGGGCGCGGCTGCGCCGCGGCCGCGAGGCGGGCCAGCTATGCGATCCCTGCCAGCGCACGGCGCCCCGGATCGTGCTACCCGAGGACTTCTACGACCAGCCGGAACTGGAAGCCGCGCTTGCCGGGTTCGAGTTCGGCCCCGTGTTCCGCGCGGTCCGCGCCGCGCAGCGCTGGAGCCAAGAAGCCCTCGCGGAGTTCCTCGGCCTGGAGCAAGGCCGGATCTCCCGCATCGAAACCGGCAAACGCCAACTACTTGAACTGAGTGTGGTCGTGCGGGTCGCCAACAGGCTCGCGATCCCCGCCGGCAAGCTGGGATTCACCCACGGGATTACTGTGGGCGGAGGGACAACCACCGGGCGGAAGAAGGGCAGTTGGGTGGAACGCAGAGACTTCGTGGGGCACGTCGCGGCGCTGACCGTCGGCGTCACCGGAGTGGCTGGGTTGGATATCGATCGGCTCACCGCGCTGTTACCCCACGCCGAGCCCACCGGCACCCGCCACGTTGGGGCCGCCGATGTCGAGGCCATCGAGCAGGCCACCACCGCGTTCGTCCGCCAGGACTGCGCCACGGGAGCGGAGCCGGTTCGAGACCTCGCCGTGACGCAACTGCGCTCAGCGCTGCCGCTGCTGGGCGCCCAGACCAGTCCCGAGGTGCGGCCCCGGCTACACCTCGCCACCGCGCGCCTGGCGATGCAGGCGGGGTGGATGAGCTTCGACGTCCAACAGCATGACGCCGCCCGGCGCCTGTGGCTGATCGGGCTGGATATCGCTCGTGTCGCCGAAGATCCTCTCAGTAGTGATCTGACTGTGTACCTGCTGTATGACATGGCGATTCAGGCGGTGCATCTGCAACGGCCTGATGAGGCGCGGCGCCTGGTCCATCTCGGCCACGCCACCGCGGCGGGCTCACCTGCCGTCTCCGCGGCCACTATCGGCTGGTTGGCGCTCATTCAGGCCCGGGCTGACGCCGCCCGGGGCGACGCAGCGGCCTGCGACCATGCGCTGGGCAGGGCCGTCGAACAGTTCAGCACCGTCAACCCGGCAACCCGCCCGCCGTGGGGGGCATTCCTCGGTGAGGCCCATCTCGCTGCCATGCAGGGTGTGGCCCGCTACGAGCTGGCCCTGACCAGCCGCGATCCGGGCGTCGCCAACCGGGCTGTGCCGTTGTTGCACCACGCCGTGGACGGCTTCGGCCCTGACTACGCCCGATCACGGGCGCTGTACCTGCCGGATCTCGCCGGGGCGCACGCGATCGCCGGGGACGCCGCCACCGCCGTCACCGTCGGCCATCAGGCCATCGATGAGGTCACGGCGCTGCACTCCCCCCGGGCCTATGACCGGTTGCGCGTCCTGAACACCGTGCTGGAACCCCTGCACACCAGTGCCGGTGTCGCCGAGCTCCGGGACCGCTTGAGCGCCACAGCCGCCTAGTGGCTTCCGTCAGCGATCCGGCGACGGGATGACGGGCACAGGGCACGGTCAGCCGCCTGGGTGTCCGGGTGGTGCGCGTGCGTATCCACGTGTGCTTCCCCGACCGGCTGGTATGACCGGTACAGGAACATCAGTAGCGCCAAACCGCATTTCAGCTTTGCGTCGCGCTGTACATGCTCTTCGTGCGCAAGATGCGAGAGAGGGGAAGTGGGCACGGATCTCGCTGACGGTAGTTGGTGCGCTCCTTGTGGTGCATGGTCTCGAGACGGTCGCAGCTCTGGTGATCACTGGAGCTCTGCTGGATTTGACACTACCGGCGGCTGTCGTGCTCGACGTCGTCAGTGCGTCGCTTCAGTTGCTCCAAGTGAGGGTCGGTACTGGCAGGCTCCGTTGTACAGCGAGGACGACGCGGTACCCATCGGCGTTCCCCTCCCCGAAGACCTACCGAGAGCCCCATCCCACCGCACCCAACAACTTGACAGTCCCGCTCTGCTCGTGGTCATAGTCCTAAGCCCTTCTCACAGCAGAATCGCCATCGAGGATGGCATTGCAAGGGTGTCCTTTTCCGCTTAGTCGCTGGGCCGGGGTTGGACGAGTCCGGTTTGGTAGGCGGCGGCCACGGCTTGCGCTTTCTCTCGGACTCTGAGTTTCGTCATCACGTGGGAAACGTATGTTCTCACGGTGGCTTCGCTGATGGACAGCTGTTCGGCGACCTCAGTGTTGGTTTTGCCTTGGGCCAGAAGGATCAGGACTTCCCGTTCGCGGTGGGTCAGTTGAGTCATCTGGGCTTGTGTGGGTGTGTGCCGCTCAGGTCGGGTGGCGAATTCGTCGATGAGTCGGCGGGTGACGGTGGGATTTAGCCAGGCTTCACCGGCGGCTACCGCGCGGATTGCGGTGGTGATTTCAGTGTGGGGGGCATCTTTGAGGAGGAAGCCCGATGCTCCGGCGCGTAGTGCGGCGTGGACGTACTCATCATGGTCAAAGGTTGTGAGGATGATGACTCTGATGGGCTGGCCGGTCTGTGCGGTCAGACCCTCGTTGATCACAGCGCGGGTTGCGGCGATACCGTCGGTGTGCGGCATGCGTGCATCCATGAGAACTACATCCGGACACTGGGAGCGGACCTGGATGAGGGCATCCTGGCCGTCGGCGGCTTCAGCGACGACGGCCATGTCTTTTTGGGTGTTGACCACCATTATTATGCCGCCCCGTACGAGCGGCTGGTCATCGACTACTACGACTCTGATCACACTGGCACTTTCCCTTGATCCTCGTGGGGTTGGCTTGAGATACAGTACACGGAACCGGCGAGATCTCAGGTGTGGTGAAGGGGAGGGTGGCGGTCAATCGGTAACCGCCTTCGTGATGGGGTCCTGCATGCAGGTTTCCACCGACCGCGTGGGCTCGTTCACGCATGCCCACTAAGCCTCGGCCGGTCGATAGCGCCGACTTGCGGGGCGCCTCCGCAAAATTCGTGTCATTGTCGATCTGGATGAGCAGGCTCTGGGCTGTCCAGACGAGCCGCAGGCGGGGGTTGGCGTCTTTGCCGGCGTGTTTGAGGATGTTGGTCAGGCCTTCCTGCACGATCCGGTACGCGGTCAGGTCGATGCTCGAGTCTAGGTCCAGTGGTGTGCCCTCGGTATGGACGGTGACGGGAATTCCGGCGTCGTTGAATGAGGTGAGAAGCTCGGGTAGATCCGCTAGTCCGGGTTGTGGCTTGAATTCGCTGGTGCCGGCGGCGTGGTGAGTGGAGTCGCTGTCCTCGAGGACTCCGAGGAGACGTCGCAACTCGGCCATCGTTTGTGTTCCCGTGGTCTTGATATGCGCCAGCGATTTTTTGATCTGAGTGAAGTCGGTATCAGTGATCTGGGTAAAGTCGGTATCGGCGATGCAGGCCGCCCCGGTGGCCTGTAAGAGGATCACGGCCACCGTGTGGGAGACGATATCGTGGAGCTCTCGGGCGATTCCTCTCCGCTCCGCGGCCAATGCTTCCGCTTCTCGGGATATCTCCTGCTCGCGTTCCAGGCGCTGTTGACGCCGTCGGCTCGCCCCGATCGAACGCCCCAAAATCCACGCCCCGATGGCTACGAGGGTAAAGAAAACGGCATTGGAGACGCATGCCACAATCGCTGCGTTAACGGTAGAGTGGGGAACCTTGAATGATACGGCGTAGGCATCGAGCCCGCTGGGAATGAAAGACGTCAGCAACGCCAGCAGGGAAACTTTTCTGCTGCGGTGAACAGAAACTGCATACAGGGCAAGTGGAATCCCCACGACAGGGGTGTATTCGGGCATGAACCACCAGGCAGCCATGGCGAGCACCCATTGCGTCGCGAAAACAGTCCTCGGCACCCTGTCTCTCCAGGCTAGAGGAAACAGTCCGACGAGCCCGTATAGCCAGGGGAGAAACACCCATGGATTGGTTGTCACGTGACCCAAATGAAGCCACGATGAAAAATTGAAAAAATTGTAGAGAAAGAGTGTTAGAAGTAGGACCACCTCCTGTTTTGCTGACAGTGGGATGTGAATACCTTTTGGTATCAAATCCGAAATTTTCATCGGGTTTTCCTTGCTGCGGCAGGTGGCCAACGCTACGATCAAGCTTCAGAGATCGTCGTACTGCCGTCCTTCAACTCAGACGGGCAGGGACAGACACCGGGACACGCGCCTCCGCAGGCGAGGGCGGGGGAATCCGAGGCGAAGCGGATGTACATCCCTCCGGCACAGGGGCCGGAGGAGTCGCCTGCGCAGCCGGGAAGGGTGACAGTGGGTGCTGCGGCAGCTGTCGCAGCAGGCGCGCCTGTAAGAATGCAGACGGTGATCAGGACAAACGTCGCGAACACTGTCACGGTGCGTTTGCGTGGCGGCTGCGCCTGGATGCTTCTCGGTGCCCCTCTCACGGGAAGTGTCTCAGGAATCATCATGGTGTCTTCTCCTCTGCGTTAGTGTCTGTCAGGTACTAGCGTTCAATACGGTAATTGGTTGAAGAGAATCAGAGTCGCAGCGATCACCGCATTCAGGCCGCCCACGTCTGCGTAGCCGCCGGTGACCGAGGGAAAATTCTCGACCATATGCTGGTGCACCACACATAGGTTCTCTCCGTTTGGCGGCTAGTGGCAGCTTCCTTGCTGACACCTCGTAAGGGCAAGACGGCCCCAGGTTTTCGTTGACGCGCAAGCACTCGATCGTCGTTCGGCCGTTCCTCCATGATCGTCGATACGGTGCAGGCCCGTTCGGGTGGTGGACTCGTGCAGCGCTCCCCGCGCCCGCCGCGCTCGGGGAGCGCAAACCGCCGACCAACCACTCGTCCCGCTTGCAGCCCCTTCTCGGAGAGCTGGCGAAGCTTGGGCTGTAAGGCATGGATGGTCCAGAACACTTTTGATCAGCAGCCCGAGACAGACCAGGCACCCGACGCCTGCCGCCACGCTCCAGCACGAGGTCGACATGATCGACTTCCTCCTTGTCCTCATCGGTGATGCGGGTTCCCGGCCTGCGGGACTAGCACGTGAGCTAAGCGGATGACACACCACAAACGTGGTATGTTCAAGTCTACCGTACATCAAGTGTCGATGGTTTTGACCCTATCACCTGAAGTACACCAGGGTGGAGTCTACATCTGGGGAGGTGCTGTGCCGACCGCGTATCGCTCCAGAGTCCTCGACGCCTGGCCGATCGAGGGCCTGATGCACCGGCTGCCGCGCATGGTGAGGCAGAGGGCAGAGGGCGGTGAGATCAAGCCGTCTGCGGAGTCTCACTCCTCCAGCTGTCGTACCTGGCAGGTCGTATGGAGCGGCAAGCCTGCGTCAGGTGTGCCCGGGCTGTTCCGCCAGCCGCAAGCCGAAGGTGGGAAACGGCGATGCTGTCCTGGGCTGTAGTCGTCGCGAGCATCAGCGGGATCGTTACCGTCATCCGGCACGGGATGACACTACGGTTCCTGTGGCGCGTGTTCGACCGAGCCGGCGATCGGAAGGATCTGGAGATCGCGGGCAAGGCGATCTCACCCCGCTGGACTGCGGATACCGAGGCGCGACGCCGCGAACCCTCGTCTAGGCAACGCCGTGTACAACTTCGACGTCTGCCGCCGCCAAAATCTACAACTGCAGAAGACGAACCAGACCCCCGACCTGCAGCCTGATCACGCCAGCCCGTCTTGCTGGATGTGAGGCCGTGTCGGAAAGCGGGGCAAACCGTGGGAGGCCGGGAGATCTTGGGGGGTGTCAGCGGGGACTGTCATCAAGTTGTTGGGTGTGGTGGGATGGGGCTCTCGGTAGGTCTTCGGGGAGGGGAACGCCGATGGGTGCCGCTCGTCGTCGTCGCTGGATAAGGGCCATCGGTACCCACGGGAGATCATCAGCCACTGTGTGTGGTTGTACTACCAGCTTCCCGCTGAGTTTCCGTGAGGTCGAGGAGATGATGCTGGCGCGGGGGGTCATCGTCAGCTACGAGGCGATCCCGGGGTGGTATCAGAAGTTTGGGCAGACCTACGCGAGCGGACTGCGCCGTCGTCGGCCCCGGCCAGGGGATAAGTGGCATCTGGATGAGGTGTTCATCACGATCAACGGCAAGCGGCGGTATCTGTGGCGGGCCGTCGACCAAGACGGCAATGTCCGGGACATCCTGGTCACCTCCCACCGTGACACCAAGGCCACCACCAGGTTCTTCCGCAAGCTGCTCACGGGATTGCGGTCCGTGCCGCGGGTGCTGGTCACCGACAGGCTGGCCAGCTACGGTGTGGCCCACCGACGACTGATGCGCAGCGTGGAGCACCGTCGATCCAAATATCTGAACAACCGGGCCGAAAACTTCCACCAACCCACCCGGCAGCGAGAACGCGCGATAAAGAAGTTCACCACTCCCGGTGGTACGCAACGATTCCTGTCGGCGTTCAGCGGGATATCACCACACTTCCGGCCCCGCCGCCACCGGCTCAACGCCGAGCAGTACCGCCACGAGATGACCACACGCTTCGCCACCTGGAACGACGTAGTCTGGGTGGGAAACGGGATACGGCGAGAAGTGGCCGTTAGAGGCATGACCTGGGCGAACCCGGCAGCGTTGTAACGGTAGTGTCGCTGGTCAGCGGCCGGTGCGAAGGCTGTTGACCAGGCCATCTGGAGATCCACGGCCCCTTTTCGTCGTATCCCGCTCGTACCCGATCAGCGCTGGGCACGCGTTCATCCAGAACCTCCGCCGCAGCCACTACGAACTCGGAGTCGAGGAAGTAGCAAACCTACGGGTCCTGACTGCCTTCAAGGAGCTGATCCTGGCAATCTGACCAACCGCGATCAACGATCTCGCCTGTCCGGCTTCGCGCAACGCAACAATGTCCGTTTCGACCGTATCTCAGTCAGCTCCGTAGTTAATCGTGAGCTTCGGAACCCTATCATGCTGCCCGCCCCGGCCTTGACCTGAAGCCGGCGGGCTCACGGTCGCTCCGCGTCGGACTTAGTGCCCCCCGAAAAGACGTCACTCGGGGAAGCATGGTATCAACTGCGGTGACCAAACGGGGTCAATTGACTACAAGGAGTAACTATGGATCATGGCACGGTGCGCAAGCTGACGAGGGCGGCGACCTTGTCCCTTCTTGTGCTCGCGACGACATCGGGCGTGGCGGGCTTGGATGTCTTGGCCGCCAGCCCTGCTATGGCCGCGACGGACGATCCGGGCAGCGGTTCGGCCCCAGGGTCGGGCTCGCCAGCGCCTTCTGACCCGGTCACCGGCCTCGTCGGCGGCCTCACTGGTGGCAGCGGCACTCCGGCCCGCTGAGCGTTCCGACTGGATCCGCCGCTCGGCCGTGCCGGATCCAGTCGGCCAGAGTGGCGTTGGACTCGGCCACCTCAGCGAGTCCAGTTTCTCTGCGATGCGGCCGGTTCCCATCGGGCACCTCCCGCTGACCAACACCGTGGACGGCGCTGTCATCAAGTTGTGTGGTGTCGAGCCTGAACAGCGTGGAGCGGGGGGTGAGGTGAAGCGTTTCACCGCCCGTTCCCGCTGTTTGGTTGGGCTGCTGATGGGCAGACGACGACACGGCGCCCATCAAACGGGTCCCTCCCCGACGATCTACCGGGAGCCCATCTTCCCTGTGCGCGGGGTTCGTTAAAATCGCTGATCGGCCGATCATGCAGACGGGTCGAACAGGTCGAGTTTTTGCCGGCAGGTCGGGCACTGTCATCCCACCGATGTAGAAAACCTCCCGGACTACATCACTTAATCTAGCGAGACTGCATGACCCGGGGTATGCGGAGATGACATATAGAGAATGATGACATGCCCCGGGCGTCCTGGCACCATGATAACAGGCGAGGTCTCCCTCAGGTAACCACATAGGTGGCCTCGGCTGGGAGGAAGAACTGTGTCCGTCATAGACTGATGGCCACAAGATGGGTTCGCTAAATTACGGTTTCTCGGCTGAGTTCCAGTCGGGACACAGGCTGGCATACATCATCTTCGACCTCCCACACGAGTGACCAGGGGAGTTATGATGATACGAATTGATCGAACGAAGATCGGTGACATCTGGCGTGATCAAGCCTTCCAGATGACCATCGGTTATGTCGTGCTCGCGGCGATGTTCGCCATCATCGCGACCAGCAAATCACAATTCAGGTACCTGTTCCTCATGGTGCCCGTCGCATTGATCCTTGCTGGCGTGATGACATGGATGTTCGTGCACAGCACGAACACGATCATCATCGATGATAATGAGAAGATGACGGCCCGGCAGCCCAACCGCACGCCTCAGGAGCACAACCACACACTCGCCTGGCGCATGCAGGACATCATCGCCGGGCTCGGGCTGACCCAGACCGACTTCAGCATCGCCGGCGGGCGGAGTGTACACATTCCGGAGGTGGTCTCGGTGGCCGCTGGGCCCCCGGTGGGGCTACACATCCGCACCCTGCCCGGCCAGACACCCGACGACTTCGCCGCACACGCCCCGGCCATCGCCTACAACCTTGGCGACCTCGGCGTGGCCCAGGTCCGGGTGGTCCCCCTCGGACCCTCCCTGATCCGGCTGGACCTCCTACCCAGGGCCGACCTTGAGGTCAACGAGGCGGCGTAAGACGATCCCACCACCATCAACCGCCACTTGCTGCCGTTACCGGCTGCAGCCTGATCCGTCGATGGTCACCAACAGCGCATCGAGCTCAAGCAGCGCGGCGGTTCGGCTGGTCAGAGACTCGAAGGCAGGTCGGGATGCTGTGTCACCGTCGAACCCTCTGAGGGGTCACCCATGCAGACCCCCGTGCCTCCCAGACCGCAGTAGCCGTTCTTATTGCGATCGAGGTACTGCTGGTGATAGTCCTCGGCGTAGTAGAAGTCGCGCAGGGGGGCGATCTCGGTGGTGATCTGACCACGCCCGGCGGCGGTGAGCGCTCGCTGGTAGGTGGTCTGGCTCAGCGCGGCCTCTACGGCCTGGTCGGCGTCGGTGGTGTAGATCGCCGAGCGGTACTGGGTGCCCCGGTCGTTGCCCTGCCGCATGCCCTGCGTCGGGTCGTGGCCTTCCCAGAACACCCGCAGCAACTCGCCATAGGAGATCCGCGCCGGGTCGAAGACGACCAGCACCACTTCGGCGTGCCCAGTCCGCCCGGAACACACCTCTTCGTAAGTGGGGTGCGGGGTGTAACCGCCGGCGTAGCCGACCGCGGTCGAATACACCCCCGGGGTGCGCCAGAAGATCCGCTCGGCACCCCAGAAGCAGCCCATCCCCAACACCGCGGTGCGCAGGCCCTCAGGGAACGGGGGCACGATGCGGTGGCTGGTCACAGTGTGCCGTTCCGGCACCGGCATCGGGGTAGAACGCCCGGGTAGCGCCTCCTGGGGGGTCACCATGCGGGCCTTGTCACGTCCGAACAGCGCCATGCCGCCAGATTACGCCGAGGCCACCGGCACGGCCGCCTCCCGCTCAGCCGGCTCGGGCCGCTCACGCAGCTGGGCAAGTTGACGCCGAGAAATATCGGGATCCGGGGTATCAGGACGTGGAGAAGTGGGGCGCGGCTCGCCGCGCGGGAGGTAACGGCGCAACGACAACGTCGGCGCTTCGATGTAGCGCCAGGACAGCCAGCCGCACAGGTAGGTCAGGGGCAGCGCGGTCACCGTCAGCGACCATTGGGTATCGGCACCGGCCATGATCAGCAGTTGCTGGACCGGGAACGCCCACACGTACAAGCCGTAGCTACCGAATACCCATGAGTCGTAGCCCTCAAGGCGAGCCGGCCAGTGAAACGCCAGCACGAGCGCACCGTAGCCAGCCATGAACGGGAGGGTGAAAGCCCCGGCCTTGGTGGTGTGGACCGCGATCTGGAGCCCGACCAGTGACCATGCCACCACAGGGGACAGCGGAATCTTGTCCCGGTAGGTGTGCAGCACCATGCCGATGCTGAACGCCACGAGGAACGCCACCATCGATCCGATCGGCACCTCCAGGAACGAGCCACCATGTCCGGGGTTGCCCATGGTCGCCTCGAATCGGCGATCCAGCCCGATCAACGTCAGCATCAGCGCGATCGTCAACCACGGCGCCCGGCGGAACAGCCCGGCACTACCGAACCCCAGCACCAACAGGTAGCCGGTGAACTCCATCGGCAGCGTCCAGATCGCGCCGTTCACCGACCAGGGCCACGGATTGGTGTCGAACACTCCGGGCAGCCGATGCTGCAACGTGTACAAACCCGCGTTGTGGACGATGTATCCCCAGGTGCCGCGAGCGGAGAAGTACTCCGACAGGTCGAATCTCGAGACCAGCGGTCCGATCACCAGGGCGGTGACGAGCACCACCACCAGCAGCGGAGGCCACAGTCTCAGCACCCGCTTGGCACTGAAGCGCCACCAGCATGGATCCTGGCGCCAGCTGTCGCTGATCTGGTAACCGCTCATCGCGAAGAACCCCATCAAGGCGATGTAGCCGGGCGACAGGTTCCACGACGTGGGGAAGACCGTCAGACGTGACGCGTCGGTCAGCGGCGCGGAGTGATCGACCACCACGGTCAGCGCGCCGATCATCCTGAGCCACGCGAAACCGGTGTTCGAATGCGCCTTCGGGGGCAGCGGCACGGGCGGGAGACTAACACCGGCCGCTGACAGGGAGAGGTCGACCGTGAACGCAGGGTGGCCGCTGTGCACAATGTGCCACCGGCCCGATGGCGCCGATCCGATGACCCCCAGGGGGTGGCGAAGTGAAGCCGAACGAGTCGCCTGCAGAGAGTGCGCCCGCGGAGAGTGCACCCAAGGAGCCGGCCAGTCCGTTCCCGCCGGCGTTCCGGTGGGAGGCCTCCCCACCGGAGGCGCCGACGCAGGTCATGCGCGCGGTCGGACGTGACACCACCGGGCGTGACACCACCGTGGGCGGACCTAGGGAGGCCACCCAGATGGTGCGGTCGAGTCCGTCCTACCAGCAGCGCCCGGACGAGGTCCGGGACCTGTTCCAGCCGTTCGAGACGCCCCCAGCCAAGCCCAGCGACAGGTCGGCGCCGCCTTGGGCTGAGACGGGCCTGCCGCCCATCGCCGACCAACAGAACGAGTGGCTGCGCCAGCGTTCCGGGGGGTTCACGGCATCCGCGATGCAGTCCCGGTCCAAGCAGATCATCGGGATCACAGTGCTGGCGGTTGTCCTGCTGGGGCTGGTGGGAGCCACGGTGGCGTACTTCCTGACCACAGGACCGGACCGGAGCGGTAACGATCAGATCGCCGCGCCCCAGCCGGGCACGGCGCCTCGTGCCCTGCCCGCGCCGCCGGCCCTGCGCCCGGAACCGGTGGACACCGCGCACGCCCTGATCGACCCGCCGGGCCAGCTGCGCGGCGGTGGCGGGCCGTTCGATCTACCCAAGCTGGAGGCCACCGAGGTGCTGCCCGCGCCCATCCTGAGCGTCCTGCGAGCCGGCGGGATGACCGACGCTTTCTTCAAGACCACCACCGTGGGCACCAACACAATAATCGGCATGTTCGCTTTCACCCTGCCCGACCAGCAGGCCGCAACGACGGTGGCACACAGGATCGCCAACACAGAGAGCGAAGGTGGACTCAAGGCCGACGACAATCGCGCGCTGCAGGGCGTGACGGTGATGGGCAGCGTCCCGGCCTCGACGGAGTCAGCGTATCGGGCGGTCTATGTGCTCTATAAACGGGTGATCTTCTTTGAGGTGCTCGGGGCGAACCGCGGCAACGTACTGGCCACCTTCGACTCCCTGATCAAACAGCAGGTGGCCGACGCCCCACCAACCGTCCGGTAACTGTTCGACACTGTGTTCGCGACTGTACCGGGGACGTGAATCCGCAAGTTATGGCGATCTGTCGAACGCATCCGGACGATCGCGGCCGACTGTGAACGAGACCCAAACTGAGCCCCTCCATACAGTCCGCCGGGTGAGATCCGCGCTAGCGGAAAGCATCTAACACTCTTACGGGATCTAAGCCGGTCGTTCTCCGGCGCTCTCAGGGCGTGTTGTACGGGTTTCCCCCGTTCGGCGACCAAAGTACTGCAATCGATGGGGCCCGCAACCCACGTAGCAACGTTGCGATCGACATTCGCTCCCACCCACATCCGGTGCAGGCCCAGTCGTCACACTCCCAAAGCGATGACGGATACTGCCAAGGTTTTTCCCCAGGTCAAGCCGGTGTCGCGCTCACTCCTGGAGACCGCCCACCTATCACCTGCACTATCATGATTTTGCTGCGAAAGTCGTCGTTCCGAAGGGTGACCCTGACGGGCACGAACTGGAGGTTACGCTCTACACCCAACGTGACTCTCATGTCTCGAAGGAAACCGATTAATCAACTGGTTGATTCCAATCCACCTCGGGGGCAAGAGGTTGCGTGCGTTGACCGAGCTGCGGCGCACCGCGACGCTGCTGGCGGTGGTCTGGCATCTGGACGCTGTGTGATCGGATGATGCGCTGGATTTGGTGGCGCTGCTCAGAGCCACGAAGTTGATCAACCCGTCGTCAGCGGAG
Source organism: uncultured Actinomycetota bacterium (assembly GCA_963822695.1). GTDB lineage: Bacteria > Actinomycetota > Actinomycetes > Mycobacteriales > Pseudonocardiaceae. Next base: position 52,253 of record CAWGJH010000012.1, on the reverse strand, counting down.
AGGAGTCTCTGGTCCGATGATCTTGTGGAAGAAGACGATGGCGCCGCTGGCTGCGGTCAGCCCAGCCAGTCCCGCCGTGGTGAGGTTGTGCTCGGCGAGAGTGGTCAAGGTGGTGATCGCTGCGCCGCACAGCACCCCCAGCAGCAGGATCAAAGCGGTCCGGACGTTGAGGGGCCTCAGAGTGATTCCGAACGGGATCCGGCGTTGGCGTGCGTTTCCGCAGGTCATCACCCTCGTTGGCTTGGATACGCGGGGCATGAACTGCCTCCACGCCCCAGGCCAGTACATCTTGCGACCAGCGAAAATAGCCACTGACGCCGGACCCCGTTCGGAATCACTCTGAGGCCCTCATCACAGCAGACACCGACTCGGAGCGCCCGCTCGTCGACCCGCGCGGGGAGCTCATCGTCGAAGAAATAGCTCACCGGCACACCGAAAAGGACGCCAGCGCCTCGACGTGGTGGATCCGGGGGTGCGGCTGCTTGCCCTTGACGAGCTGGTGGAGGTGGGCGGCGGTCATCGACCCGGGGTGCTCAGTGATCCTGGCGGCGATCTCCCGGTAGCTGTAAGGACCTCGATCCGGCGGATGCACCGTTTCGATCAGGTAGGCGAGCTTGTCCCCGAAGGATTGTGTGCCCTGCTCGGGCTCAGTCATTGCCTCGCCTTCCCGACGACGACCCGCGGAGCTCACGGGTTATCTCTTACGGGTTATCTCGTAAGGAGCTGACCGCCTTGTCGCGAGGCACCCAGGAGGCCCCACCGCTGGGGGGCGGGGCGGATGGGGCCTCACTGGGTTTCTCCGACACAGACCGAACCCCGCAGGGGAGGCTTGGTCCGGTGACCGCGCCGCGAGGAGCTGGGCCGATCCCAGCGGCAGAGCCCGCGGCGCGGGGCATGAGCCGTGTCCGCGCTAGTCCTGGGTGGTGCGGGGCCGGGGCACGACCGTCACCTGCCGAGCTTGGCTGGCGTGCTCGCGCCGGTACTGGGCCAGCCGGTACCGGAACAGCTGGTGCTGGTTTTGGGCGAGTAGCTCATCGACCATGACGATCTCGTCGCCCTCGCCCCGCTCCCCGGGCCACCACCGCGACGGAGCCCGGTGCCGGGGGCCCGCGCGGGCAGCGCTACTCCTCATCATCATCGCCGGGCCTGATGTCCAGCCCGGAGCCGAGCAGCGCGGCGAGGAGAACCTGTTGCACCCCCGTCACGGGGCGCAGCCGTATCTGGCCCTCAGCCGGCCTGGTCCACCACCGCTGGATGAGCACAAGCTCGGTGGAGGTGGGGGGCAGCGCCACCCACGCCCCCGCCCCGTGCAGCCGCACCCCCGCCAGGATCAACTCGGGCAGCAGCGCGTCGGAGTCGGTGGCGGTGCACACCAGAAACCGTGGCGGGGACCCCGTCACCACGACCGGGGCCACCGGCTCCCCTGACGGGAGCACTGGCTGCAGCGCAGGGAGCAGTCCGATGAACCGGTAGGGCAGCTCCAGCACGGTCACTGCCTGCCCGCACACCAGCAACACACCATACGGTGCCTGACTCCAGATCTCCTCGGCCCGAGCTGGGTCACTCACCGGTGCCTGCCGCCACGTGTCCTGGACCGGACCCAACGCCTGGGCGTCCTGTCGGCCGTGCCAGCGCCGGTCAGCGCCCAGGAACGTGCCCGGCACCACGGGCCAGCCCCAGCGGGTGGCATTGAACGCGGCCCGCCGCAGCTGCGTCCAGGTCACTGTCATCGCGGTGCCGCTCACCCCGACCCCCCGACTCGGACGGGTCGAGCACACGCACCAGGTGCGCTCGCGGGATGAGCAGCCGATGGTCGTCCTCGAAGCGCGCGGGCAGCCAGGTCGTGTCCCGGCCGATGAGTTGGCTGGGTCCGGCTGGACCACCAGGAGCACCCAGCGGCTCGGGCCAACTCGACCGGCGGCCAGCAGGAGTCGTGCTCGGGAACTAGAGCTCGGGCACCGACAGCGTCACCCAGCGGGGCACAGTGTTCAGTTGCGCGTACCGGAGGCAACGTCAACGACGCTAGTAGCGCGGAACTCACAAGCATGGGAGGGATCGTGCGGTCTGTGGTGGTGTTGTTGTGCACGTGTGGTGCACCGTGGCCGACATCACCCGATCGGGGCGACTCCCAGGCGCCAGGCTAGGCCACGCAGCTCCCGGCCGCCAGCGTCGCGTCGGGCCTGGCGCAGCAGGCCCGCGACCGCTTCTCGAACGAACACGTCGTGGTGGATCCGCTGCGGGGCGAGTTGTTCGGCGTGGCGCAGCACGCGCACGCCCTTCTCGCGGGTCTTCGTGCTGGTGAGCAGGGCGCGGCCGAGCTCAGCCCAGAACACAGCCTGGCGGGCGGTGCTGGGCAGTAGTTCGGGATGCACCGCTGTGGCGGCCCGCACGGCCTGGCCGTACTCACCGAGCTCCACGGCGAGACTGGTGCGCCAGATGCCGACGTTGGTGACTCCGAACCACAGATGCGCCCAGGTGCCAGCCTCGGTGTCCATCCGGGCCGCCAGCGCCGAGGCCTCATCAAGGTGAGTGGCGGCGGTGTCGTGGTCGGCTTGCGCCGCAGCCGCGAGCGCGGCGGACAGATGCAGCATCCCGCACGCCTGTACGGCGTCGGTGTGGTTGAGCTGACTGGTCAGTGCCTGCGCGGCAGTCACCGAGCGGCGGTATTGGGCCGCGCGGTCGAGCGCCCCGGTGGCGTCCCCGCGCAGCCACGCCGCATACCCCAGCCACACCGGATCTTCCAGGGCTTCGGCGCACTGCCGCACCGCGCGGGCCGCCAAGCCCGGCACTGCCCGCACGCCGAGGCGTTTGGTGGTCCACATCACGGAGCTGTAGGCCGTGATCAACCCCAGGAGCACCTCCCGGCGGTAGCTGGGGCAGGCGCACGTACGCCCCGTGCAGCTCCCCCAGCAGCGCCGGCGTCAGCTCGCCCTGGGCGGCGTAGTCAGCGCTGCAGTGCATCAGCTTGGCCAGGGTGTCCAGGTCATGGGTGATCCCCGGCCAGTCCCGCACCGGGAGACCGGGATCCACGCCGAGGTCATAGCGCTCCAGCGCGGTCTCCATCGCGATCAGCCCCGCGTGCGCCTCAGAGCTGACCAGATCCCGCGGCGCCCAGGGCTGCCCGGTCAACTCACTCGGGTGCACCCGCAACACACCCGCCATCGCCTCCAGAGTTCTCCGGTTACCCACCGGCTTGTCGCCACGTTCCACCTGAGCCCACACCGAGGAGGACAACCCAGCCAGGCCCGCGGCCCGCCGCAGACTCAGCGCACGCCAGCCGCGCACCTCACGCACCCGCGACCCCAACGCCCCCGCCTCATCCCACACCATCCCTCCCTCCTCGGGTACCCGCCCCGCTACCGTGCCCTCCACGGTGCCGGGCGCTGGTGTGCACCCGTGGTGCACACGGGCCGGGTTCACCCGATCGGGGCGACTCCCATCCGCCACGCCAAGCCACGCAGCTCCCGGCCACCAGCATCACGCCGCGCCTGACGCAGCAGCCCGGCGACCGTTTCGCGGACTAACCCGTCGTGGTAGGTCCACTGTGGGGCTAACCGCTCGGCATGCAGCAACACGCGCACGCCCTTGTCCCGGGTCTTCTTCTCGGCGACCAGAGCTCGGCCGACCTCAGACCAAAAGAAGGCCTGGTTGGGCTTGGGCAACGGTTCCGGGTGCACCGCCTTGGCGGCCTGCAGGGCCTGGCCGTGCTGGCCGATCTCCAGAGCGAGGCTGGTGCGGTAGATGCCGACGTTGGTGACTCCGAACCACAGGTGCGCCCAGGTGCCGACCTCGGTATCCATCCGGCCCGCCAGCGCCGAGGCCTCCGCCAGGTGGGTTACGGAGCTGTCATGGTCACCACGGGCCCCGGCCGCCTGCGCCGCCTGGAGGTGCAGCATCCCGCACGTCTGCAACGCCTCGCCGCAATCCAGCCTGCCGCTCAGACTCTCCGCCGCAGCGACCGAGCGCCGGTACTGTCCAGCCCGATCCAACTCACCCCCGGCGGCACCCCGCACAAATGCCGCACACCCCAGCCACACCGGGTCCTCCAGCGCCTCGGCGCACTGCCGCACCGCCCGGGCGGCCAGCCCCGGCAACCCATGACCACCAAGATCCTTGGCGGTCCGCATGGCCACCCGATGGGCGTCGATCAGCCCGAGCAGCACCTCCCGGCGATGCCGCGGCAGCCGCACGTAAGCAGCCTGCAGCTCCCCGATCAACACCGACGCCAGCTCACCCTGCACCGCGTGGTCCACGACATGGTGGCGCAGATGCACCAGCCGATCGAGATCGGCCTGGATCCGCGGCCACGCCCGCACCGGCACCTCGGGGTCCACGCCGAGCTCGTAGCGCTCCAACGCCGTGTCGATCGCTAACAGACCGGCCTGTGCCTCGGCGCCGACCGAATCCCGCGACGCCCAGGGCTGCCCGGTCAACTCGCTCGGGTGCACCCGCAGGGCACTCGCCATCGCCTCCAGAGTCGCGCGGTTGGCCACCGATTTCTCACCACGCTCGACCTGACCCCAGAACGAGAAGGACCGCCCAGCCAGGCCGGCGGCCTCCCGCAGCGTCAAACCACGCCAGCACCGCACCTCACGGACCCGCCGCCCCAACGCCTGCGCCTCATCCACGCTGCCCCTCCCGCGTCCTCACTCGTCCACACCCCACGTCCCCCGCACTGCCAGGCCCGGTGCGCACTCGTGAGGCATACCAGCCTAGGTTCACCCAACCAGCACGACTCGCCCACGCCAGGCCAGACCACGCAACCCGCTACCTGAGATTCCTAGCAGTGTTTTCTCGTGTCACCGCGTGATGATGACCGGAGGGGTCCACAGGATCGCGTCTGACCCGTTGGTTCCCCCTTCCGCTCTGCTTCCGTTCACCAACACACGCGGCAGTGGGCAACGTCCCGTCGAACACGTGCCCGGATCACTGCGGCCTTTTTCCGCCACTCTCGCGGTCATCCCAATCCCCTGCGGCACGCACCACACCACCGCAACGAGGTGGGACAAGACAGAAGCGACGAAGAGGTCCAGGGACGGTGTCGTGGAACCGGACACCGTCGTCATCCACCAAGGATCGACCTTCTTTCAGTTTAGTGCTCAATTCTGCACGCTTAACATGAAGTCGCTGAGAGTTGATGATAGGTCTTGGATCTGTTCGCGCGGAAAGTGAATCTGCACGGCTGCGGCCGGTCCCATGCCGCTGTTCACGTCATAGACGAACGGGATGTCGAGCCGCCAGGAGCGGCGCTGCCAGCGAATGGCGATAGCATCGCGGAACGAGGTCGCGAGAAGGATCTCGGTGAGTCGTGTGGTGTCGGCGATCGGCATTTTCAGCCAGGCCCAGCCGAGGTAGTAATCGATGAAGCCGCTGTGTCCGGTGGGTTCACCACAAGGGAACATCTCTCGGCGGGCGCGAGCGTATTCGCCATTGTCCTGGCAGCAGCCGAGGGTGGTGAGGTCAAGCGCCCAGAGGGATCGGATGAGCGGGACCATGTCGAGGTCGATCTCGACGGGTTCACCCGCTGGGGTGCGGAGTCGCTGCGTCGGGTGGATGCTCGGCGGTTCGGTGGCCATGGTCCCTCCTGGGCTCGATGGTGGCTTACCCGCGGTGCTCCGCCCAGCGCTGAGCGCCTTGCGCGACACGACGTATCCAGGCGTCGGGGTGGTCTGCGGCGATCGAGGCCCACATCGTGTGCTGGGTTTGGGCGAAGGCGGCAAGGTGGGTGGGGGTGGCGGTGTGCCATGCGGGTAGTTGCTCGGCCCACCGCTCGGCGTCCGCGGGGGTGTGGCCGAAGGCGATGAGCCAGACCACCGCGCATGCGGGGTCGATCCAGCTCGCGCCTCGGGTCGGCCAAGCCCAGTCGAACGAGGTGGGCGCAGGTCTCGGTGATGAGGACGTTTCCGGGGCTCAGCTCGGTGTGCAGCAGCGCCGCCCCCGCGAACAGGCCGGGTGAGTCACTGAACGCGGACCATCGTTGTTCTGCGTGTTTGAGCGGCAGGTCGGGGCAGGGGATCTGTCCGAGGCGTCCGAGGGTGTCTCGAAGTTTGGGTAGGTCCGCGGATCCGGGTGAGTAGTCCATGGGCCGGCCGTCGATGACCTCGAAGCCCAGGAGGTTCCAGCCTCCGGTCTCGATCTGCCAGCGCAGGCGGGGTGCGATGCCCGCGACGTGCGGATTGATCTCTTGTTCCCTGCGCTGGGTCCAGACCCGGGGATGCTCTATGCGCAGGCCTTTGACGAAGGTCCGGGCCTGCTCAGTGTGCACGATGACCGCGATTTCCGAGTTGTAGCCCGCAGAGATCGGTTCGGCCGTGAAGACCGGGCCGGTCTGTGCCCAGATGGTCTCGCGTACGTCCTCTGTGAGGTCTTCCCACTGGAGTCGGGTCGTCACGCGGGCAGGCTAGCGACCCTGACGGCGCCGTGTGGCGGCCTACCGGTAGGGGACGTCATCGCCGCAGCCCAAGCCAGTCTGTGCCTCGGCGAACTGGTCGAAATCCGCGATGAACACGACCTCATCCTCGTCGGCGGGCGGGCTGATCTCCAGGTCGACCGGTACGGGTGCCATGGGTCTCACTCCTCTCCTTGTGCTGGCAGTAGGTGGCCAGCGGTGATTGTGCCTGGCGGTACAGGGTGACCAGCGGCATACAGGTGCCACAGGTGCGGTGCAGGCCGCAGCCGGTGCAGCCACCTTGACGGCGCAGAAGCCCGTCAGCGATGTCGGCCAGCCTGCTCAGTCCGTCCACTCACTCCTTGAGCAGGGGCACGTTCGGTTCACGGCCGACCTTGCACATGCTCGCCAGGCCGTGCGGGTTGACGTGAAAAGCGGTCCGTCCGGCGTTGCAGCCTCGGAAGGGTTTGCGGGCCCTCGTCGGGACGAGGTACTCAGGAGACTGCGACGGGAGAGTCTCGGCCCCGCCGTAGATCGTGGGCGTGATGTGCGAATAGGTCTTGATCGGTACACCGAGCCGGGCGGCGAGCGCCTTCATCTCCTCAGCCTCGTGCGCGTTGCGCGCCACGATGATCAGAGCCAGCGCGAGCCGGACACCGGCCTCCTGCGCGGCCAGCAGCCCCTTCATGAAAGTCTTGTACGACCCCGGGCGGCGGGTGAGACCGTCATAGCTCTCGGCTGAGGCGCCGTAGACGCTCACGGTGACGAGGTTCGCCGGACGAGCAGTGAGCAGGTCGAGGATCCTCCGGTTGGCCAGGCGTGAGCCGTTGGTCAGGATGTCGATAACCATCCCGAGCTCGTGGGCGTACTCATAGACAGCCGGGAAGAGCCGGTCAATCGTCGGCTCACCTCCGGTGAGCTGGAGGGACACCACTCCGGCGTCCCTCATGACCTCCAGGACCCGCTGCCGGTCGTCCCATTCCATGCCCTCGAACCGTTTCAGCCCGAGATAGCAGTGCTCGCAGTCGTAGTTGCAACCCAGGTTCAGCTCGTACGTCGCATGACCGAACCCGTAAGCCGTCTCCGCTCGAACCAACACGTGCTCGGCCAGCGGCTTGCCGTGCAGATCGACGTTCCATGCCTTCACGGCAGCCCCGGCGAGCCAGGACGGGCAGTCGCGACCATGCTTGAGTTCGTGGTACTTGGCGTGGGAGATCTTCAGAGCGCCGGGCAGGCCCGGTCGCAAGACCACGTAGCCGCCCTGGAACGGGCTGGCTATAAGCGGTTGCACGTTCATCCTCTCCTGCGGCAGGGGGAAGCGAGCTGTGGTTGTCCGTGACCAGGCGAGGTCCACGGCGCCGGCTCAGCGCCGTCACCTCCCCCGCACCGTCCTCCTTATCCCTGATCCCTGTCTCTGAGTACTCGCCTGCTGGTGCTCCTGTGTGCACCTGTGGTGCACACAGGGCCTGAGTTCACCCGCCGGGGGCGAGCCCCATGCGCCAGGCCAGACCGCGCAGCTCCCGGCCGCCAGCGTCGCGGCGGGCTGTGCGCAGCAGACCAGCGACGGCTTCCCGAACGAACACGTCGTGACGGATCCGCTGTGGGGCCAGCCGCTCGGCGTGCACTAGCACACGCACGGCCTTATCCCGAGTTTTCTTCTCCGCAGCCAAGGCGCGGCCGACCTCAGCCCAGAACTCGGTCTGGCGGCGATTGGGCAGCAGTTCGGGGTGCACCGTCTTGGCGGCCTGGAGGGCCTGGCCGACCTCGACGGCGATGCTGGTGCGCCACATGCCGACGTTGGTTGGCCCGAACCATAGGCCTGCCCAGGTGCCGACCTCGGTGTCCATCCGGGCCGCCAGCGCCGAGGCCTCCGCGAGGTGGGTGGCGGCGGTGTCGTGATCGTCCTGCGCTCCGGCCGCCAGCGCGGCTGAGAGGTGCAGCATCCCGCACGCCTGCAGCGCGTCGCTGGAATCCAGCCTGCTCGTCAGGGTCTCCGCCACAACAACCGAACGCCGGTACTGCCCGGCCCGATCGAGCTGCCCTGTCATGATGCCCCGCGTCCACGCGGCATATCCCAGCCACACCACCTCGTCCAGCGCCTCGGCGCACTGCTGCACAGCACGGACTGCCAGCCCGGCAGACCCACAGCCACGAAGAGCCTTGGTGATGCTTGCGGCCTCGTAGTAGGCGGTGATCAGTCCGTGTAGCACCTCCCGGCGCCGCTGCGGCAGCCGAACATAGGCAGCCTGCAGCTCCCCGATCAACGCCGACGCCAGCTCACCCTGCACCGCGTAGTCCACGACATGGTGGCGCAGATGCACTAGCCGATCGATATCGGCCTGGATCCGCGGCCACGCCCGCACCGGGACCTCGGGGTCCACGCCGAGCTCGTAGCGTTCCAGCGCGATCTCGATCGCTAACAGACCGGCCTGCGCCTCGGCTCCGACCGCATCCCGCGGGGCCCAGGGCTGCCCGGTCAACTCGGCGGGGTGCACTTGCAGGGCACTCGCCATGGCCTCCAGGGTGGCGCGGTTGGCCACCGGTTTCTCACCGCGCTCGACCTGGCCCCAGAACGAGAAGGACCGCCCAGCCAGGTCCGCGGCCTCCCGTAGAGTCAGACCACGCCAGCAGCGCACCTCACGGATCCGCCAACCCAACGCCTGCGCCTCGTCCACACCGTTCCCGCCTTCCTGGGCGCTCGCCCCGCTCCCCGTCCCTCGTCTGCTTCCCAGGCTACGGAGCGCCGTGCGCGCTCCGTAGCCTGGGAACGCCACCACCTCGCGGGTGCTCTACGGCAATCCCACGCCAAGCTCGGCACGCTCGCCGCGCTGGGTCAGGTCGGCTCAGGGTTGGGCGCCGCCATCACACACGCGACGCAGGGCATCCCCGTGCCGACCGTGACCAGCTCGGCCTGCCCAGCTCGGATCGCCAGACCACAGAAGGCCCGCAAGTACTCGGGGATCACCCGCCCGGAAGGAATCGGGAACAGGTGCACCACTGGGTCGGTCTCGCCCACGATCCGCCCACTGGGCAGCCGCACGCCGTGCAGCAGCCGCGCGGCGAACACACCGGGCAGCCACTCCCGCAGGCCAAAGGGGGACAGCCCAGCCAATGAGGACCGGGCGGCACCGCTCGGATCACCGGTTTCTCGCCCGGGCTCCCCACGTGATCCATCCGGCATGCGGGGATGGTGTTGCCTGATCGAGAGTTCTTGTGCACCAGCGGTGCACACCGGCCGAATCCACCCGACCGCGAGACGACCTCCACAGCCGCAACCAGCACCGGCCGCTCGGCGGTGCCCTCGATGTCGTGCCCGCTGTGATGTGGCGTGAGCACTGGTTCATGAGCGTCGCATGAGATGGTCTGACAGTGCTCGTCGCGGACATTGAGTGATCGAAGCCTTAGTCCGTTCGGCTGGTGACCGGGTGATATCGGTCCGTGGTCGGTTCCTTGTCCGGCAGGCTCGCTGAGACGGCGGCATCCAGAGGAGGGACCGTGGCGGACGACAAGCCCACAGACGACAAGGATAAGGATGACAAGCCCACAGACGACGGTAAGCACAACGTCGGCGACGACAAGCAGACCGGCAAAGGTCCTGGCGACATCAACCCCAGCGACTACGAGACATGACCGCGACCACGCCGCGCGCAGCTACCGCGCTGGGCGGGCAGCACTGTGACGGGGACAGTCTGGGTGAGGCGTGGGCGGCCGTGTTCGCCGCCACCCCGAGAGAGCACTTCATCCCCGAGCGCGCTTGGGTGGACGAGGCCGACGGCGACCAGATGGACTGTGTCGCCCTGGACCGTGCCACCGACCCCGAGCGGTGGCTCTCAGCGGTGCGCTCGGATCGGGTGATCGTCACCCAGTTCGACGACGGGGCAACTACCTGGCCGCGGATCGGGCGCCGACCGTCTTCCTCGTGCTCGATGCCCTCGTTGGTGGCCGGGATGCTCGGCGCGTTGGACGTCCGGGACGGCTGTCACGTCTTGGAGATCGGCACCGGCACCGGATGGAACGCCGCATTGTTGGCGCGGCGCCTCGGCGAGGACTTGGTGACCACCATCGAGGTCGACCCCACACTCGCCGACCAGGCCCGAGCCGCCCTCGCCTCAGCCAGTCACGCGCCGAGAGTGATCACCGGAGACGGCGCGGCCGGCTGGGCGCCGAACGCTCCTTATGACCGCGTGATCGTCACCGCCGCGGTGAAACTCGGCCGAGTGCCCTATGCCTGGGTGCACCAGGCCCGGCCCGGAGCGGTGATCCTCGCTCCGATCAAGACTGACCTGTGCACGGGACCCTTGGTCCGGTTCACCGTGAGCGACGACGGCACCGCCACGGGATCTGTCGTGCCACCACGGGTCGGATTCATGGAGTTGCGCGAGCAACGCACCCCGGACACCGATGTCAGGCATCGACGCTGGGATGACCCCGAGGCCGATCTCACCCATACCGACCTCATGCCCTGGACGACACTGGGTAACGAGGCCCCTCGCTGGGCCCTCGCCGTCGCCATGCCGGGCTGCCGCTATGAGATGTGGAAACGCACACCAGGGCGCAACCCTGATCATGGCGTGGCGTGGCTCGCGGACCCGCTCACCGGATCGTGGGCCAGTGTCGTCCCCGGCGTGCACGACCACTACGACGTGCGCCAGCACGGCCCCCGCCGGCTGTGGGACGAAGCCGAGACCGCATGCCGATGGTGGAAAGACATCGGCGAGCCATCCCCGCGAGACTGGGAGTTCACCATCACCCCTGACAACCAAACCGTCCACCCAACGAACCCCCACACGTAGCGGAGAGCAACACATTTTTGGGGGAGGCGATCTCCTCCAAATCTGAACGGTCTCCACCCTGCGCGTCACCGCCGAGGCGCCCTACGAGGTGCGCCACAGCGGGCAACGCACGCTCTTTGACGAGGTAGCTATCGCCTTACCGGTGGTGGGTTGACGCTGGTGATACCTGGAGGCTCACCGTTGCCCCAAGCGGACAGCGGGTGGAGCTTTACTGATCAACGAACGAGCCTCCTCCAGACGCGTCGAGTCAATAACCCAGGCCGGAGTGCATGTCGGTGTCCTCGTCGAGCTGGTCGTCATCGCGGTACCACGCGTCAGCGACTTCCTGGCTCTCGTGCGCGAGCCGCTCGGCGGTGCCCTCGTGGTGGATGATCACCTGGTCGCGTAGGGCGTCGATGCGATGCTGGTTGCGGTGGCGCACCTCGGCGGGGTCGGGCGTGGCCACCGGTGGCCGCCACTGGTCGGTGATCGCTGTCCAGGCGCGGGTCTTGAGGCCGGCGCTGTCGGGGTGAGGTCCTAGCGGTGCGGCCGGGTCGCTGTCGGTGATGTGGTAGGTCTCCCGGTAGGCGGCGGCAAGGCCCGCGAGCTCGTCCCAGCGGGCCGCCGCGGCGGGCTGTTGGGGGCGCGGACCGAGTCCGGCGGCCCAGGCCGGTCGCTCGCGGGTGACCTGCACGCGCAGCTCGCTGACGCGGCTGATGATCGCGGCGCTCATCTGGGTGAGGTACCGCGCCAGTTCTGGGGTGTCGCGCAGTGCGGCGTAGTCGGGTCGGGCCAGCCACGGCAGCGCGGGCCACGCGCCGCTACCGGCCTGGCGTTGGGCGTCCAGCTCGACGACTAGAGCGTGGGCGGTGTAGCGGTCGTCGTCCATCGGGTCCTGAGCGACCTTGGCGGCCAGGTGCTCGGCGGCGTGGCGCCACACGCGATCCCACTGCTGGTCTTCGATCGCGGCGGCCGGCGCGCTCTGTTCGATGATCGAGCGCCACCGGATGATGTCAGCCCGGCGCGGTTCGGCCACGCGGGGAGGTGGCTGGTGGGCGTGGATATGCCGCTCAATGCGCCACTGCAGCACCGCAGCCGGGTCCTCGGCGGCAGCGAAGCTGCCCTGCGCGACCGCCAAGGGCACCAGTTGGTCGGCCTGCCAGCCCAGATCGGTAGCGTTGCGCAAGGTCTGCACCAGGGCCGGTTCGGCGGGCTGGTCGAGCACGTCGGGGGCGTGCCGGGCGAGCAGATCAAGGTAGCGGTCCTCATCGCCGAGGCGAGCGACGTAGTCGTGGCGGCCGATGAGGGTGGCCAGGGACTCCTCAGCGCCGAGGGCGGCACGCAGCTCCTCGGTGGCGGCGGTCTCGGCGCCGGTGTGAGCCAGCACACCGAACTGACGCCGGATCCCGTTCGGAATCACACTGAGGCCCGGGAAGTCGGCGCCGGTGTCGGTGGTAGCGGTCCAGCTAGTGAGGTGGTCAGCTGCGTCGTCGTGGTGGGTCAAGGAGTTCGGCGGCGACGCATCGGGACTCCGGGACACCCCTGAAAGATCAGAGCAGGTCTATCGGAACCGTCGGATCAAGCCGGCGGAGTCGGGCCGGGTCGGTGGTCAGTGCTGGCCAGCTGCGTTGGCGGCAGGCGTGGACGACCCAGCTAGCGAGGACGTCGAAGGTATTGGTGGCCTTGAGCGCCCGTTCGATCGCTGCGGCGTCGGTGCTACCAAGTCGGCCCACGATGACGTGCGGATGGTCCACGAGGTCATCAAGGAGCACACCGGTCTCGGGTCGCAAAACCTGGACTTCGGCGATGGCCAGAGATGGCAGAAAGTAGGTCAGGCCACGGACACGGGCAGCACCCAACCACGCGCTGAACGCGATGCTGCCGCAGGTCCACGCGGCGACGGCACTCGCATCGAGGACATTTGCCTCCGACCGCGAGTTCGGGCTGGCTCAGCAGGCGTCCGCAACGAGGTAATCATGACGAATCACGTCATCACCGGGCCACGGCCACCCACTGCTCTGATAGACCTTGCGGTAGTCCGCCAGCGTCGGTGCGCCGAAGCGCTCAGCTTGGCGCCGTTCGATGGCGAGAGCCCTCTCGTTGCGATCAGCCTTGTGCATCTGTGCAGTGGTCGCAGGCACGATGTCGGCGACGGCTTGCCCGTCGCGCACGAGGTGCACGAACATCACCCTGGGCGGCACGTTCGATCGCTTCAGCGAGCCCCTGGGGGTCGTCGGGCGACACCTCGAATGCTGCGGTCACGGGTGGCACCGTAGCAAGCGGCAATGACGGCGACTCGGCCGTGCCCACCACGTTGATCAGCGGGCACGTTCTACTTAGCCTGGATCCACCGGTGAGCTTGGTGCATGAGGGGGGCCTCACTTGGCGGCGGTGTCCAGCACGTCCTGCAGTGCGGCGCGGGCTACGTCCGAGCCGAACCGTTCCGTGATCACGGTAGCCCCGGCGGCGGACAACGTGCGCCACAGCGCGTCGTCGTCGAGCAACGCCACCACCCGGTCGGCGAACCCAGTGGCGTCAGCGGCCACCAGCACGTGCTGCCCGTCCACCAGTCCCATCCCCTCGACGGCCACCGGTGTGCACACCATGGGCAGACCGGCCGCCATGCTCTCGCCCACCTTGCCCTTCACGCCAGCCCCGAACCGCAGCGGCGCCACCGACAGCCGGCACCGCTGGTGCAGCGGCACCAGATCAGCCACCCAGCCGTGCACCGTGACGGTCTCGGAGGCAAGCTCCAGCACGTCCGGCGACGGGTTGCTGCCCACCACGTGCAGCACCGTGTCCGGATGCCAGCGGTGCACCAACGGCAGCACATCGCGGGCCATCCAGCGCACCGCGTCCCGGTTGGGTAGGTGGTCAAAGCCACCGACGAACAGCAGCCCCGTGCGCCCCTGCGGCCCGGGCACCTCACCGGCCGGGTGGTGCACGTTGGACAGCACCCGCACGTCGGCCTCGGGTACCAGGCTGCGCAGCAGGCTCTGCTCGTACTCCGAGACCACCAAGGTCAGGTCGGTGGCTCGCACCAGCCCCAGCTCCAGCTCCCGCGACGCGGTCGCCTTGCCCGCCAGGGCCGTCGCGCTCTGCTCGTCGCCGGTGGCGGCGGCCAGCTCGGCTTGCCGTTGCAGGCGCAGGAAGTGCAGGTCCACCGTGTCGTAACCGACGAGGCACTGCGGCGCCAGCATCCGCAGCTCCTCCAGCAGCTTCCACCCCACCTGGGGGCGGGACAGCACCGCCAGGCGCAGCGCCGCACCCGCCTCGCGCAGGAAGGTGTCCTGCCCGACCACGTCCGGGATCACGGTGATCCCGTGGCGCTGCAGCTCCGCGGTGTAGGGCTGCAGGAGGGCGCCGTTGCACGGGAAGAACACCACCCGCTGGCCGAGCTCGACCAGCGCCAGCAGCAGCCGGTGCATGCGCATCGATCCGGAGTCGCGATCGGGGGTGGGTACCTGGTGGTCAGCGACGAGCACCAGCCCGCCCTGGTGGCCGGCGGGCCCGCGCTGGCGCGCCAACCACACGGTGAGCTCGCTGGCGGCCGGCAGGTGCTCGGCCAGAGTCGGCGCCCACTTGTTGACGAACCGCACGCGGTTGATCTCCTGGTAGCGCTTGACGCCGGCGGTGAGGTCGGTGCCATGCGAGACGCCCTCGTGGTGCACCACCACCGCGCGCGGTTCGACGATGGTCCGGTGCCCGCTCGCCCGGATGGCGAAGGCCAGGTCGGTGTCTTCGTAGTAGGCGGGCGCGTAGCGCTGGTCGAACCCGCCGACGTGCTCGAACACCTCACGGCGCACCAGGATCGCCGCTCCGGAGCAGTAGTTGACGTCGCGGCGCACCTGGAACTCGGGTGCGTCAGCGTCCCGGTCGCGCCCGTAGTTCCAGCCCGACCCATCGGCCCAGATGATGCCGCCGCTTTCCTGCAACCGCCCGTCCGGATACACCAGCATCGCGCCGACCAGGCCGATCTCCTCGTCCGAGTCGGCCGCACCGACCAGCGCATCCAGGGCGCCGGGCCGCACCTCGGTGTCGTTGTTGAGGAACAGCAGGTAGGCCCCGCGGGCGTGGCTGGCACCGAGGTTGCATGCCCCCACGAACCCGACGTTGCGCTGGGTGCGCACCAGCCGCACGCCTGGACTGGCCGCGATCAGCTCAGCGGTGCGATCCGGTGAGGCGTCGTCGACGACCAGCACCTCGAACGGGACCGCGGGGCGGTGCCGCTCGATGCTGGCCAGACACGCCCGGGTGTACTCCCACTTGCCGTGCACCGGCACGACGACGCTGAGCAGTGGCGACGTGCTGGTGCGCAGCTCCACCGGGCCGGGAAGTTCAGCGCCCTGGGGCGGGGCCGTCAGCCCGCGCCCCAGGGCACGCTCGTAGAGCTCACGGCGCAGCGTCCCGCGGGGCGCCACCCGCTCCACGGTGCCCCGGTAGCGGGAGATCAGCCGCGCAGCGGTGGCCGACTGCTCCGTCCGCAACGCCAGCACCTGGCATTCCAGCTCGGTTGCTCGGCGTTCGGCACCTGCGGCGATCTCCTGTTGCCAGGCCGCCAGCGACTCCGCCCGCTGGGCTCGGCGCTGCGCGGCGGCCAGCTCGCTCCGCAGTCGCTGCACGTCGCCGTGCAACCGTTCCCGTTCTCGCGCGGTGGTGGCGGCCTGCTGCCGCTGGTCGGCCAGCTCAGTGCGGAGTTCGCCGGCCTGGTGCCGTTCCTGAGCCAGCGCGCGGTGCGCGTCGCGCACCAGGGTCAGGTCGGGATCAACCAGCACGCTGAGCTCGGGCAGTTCCGGCAGCGCCGCATCCGAGGCGATGCCGAGCAGGTACGTGTGCGGCGTCCCCGACGCTACCCGCCAGCCGCCCTCCGGTGCCCTCCGCAGGGACTGCGCCATCCCCGAACCGGGCGCCACCTCGCCGGTGATGAGCGATCCGACGGCAACGTTCTGCCGCAGGATGGCGACATGGCCGAACGCGCCCCCCAGCAGCGCCTGGAACTCCGGCTCGGTGAGCTCCCGGACGTGGAACGGGTTGTCGTTGCCGTGTTCGTGGCTGTACACGTCCACGTCGGGTGTGCTGGTCAGAAACAGCCCGCCCGGCGCGAGCAGCCGCCGCACCACCGCGATCAGGGTGTCCTGCTCCTCGACGTGTTCCAGCGCCTCGAAGCAGGTGATGACGTCGAAGGGTTCCGCCCCGGCGAGCAGCTGCGGATCGATCATCGACCCGACCGTGACGTGCAGGTTATCCCGGCGGTAGTGGGCAGCGGCGTGCTCCACGGTGCGCGGGTCGATGTTGACGCCCACCACCTCGCGGGCTCCGGCGGCGAGCAGCGCGGGTCCGAAGCCCTCCCCGCAGGCGAGGTCGAGCACCCGCGCGCCGGTGGTGAAGCGGGCGGCCAGCGCGTACCGGTGGTAGTGCTCGTAGACCACCTGCAGGTCCTCGGTCCACGGCACGCAACGTTCGCCGGTCCACTCGATGCGACGATCCTCCATTGACGTTCTCCCCAGGTCCAGCTGGTCGGCCGGTGCAGGATAGGCGAACACGTCACAGTTACGGTGCACGCCATGTCGGTGACCGACCACAGCCACCCCGACGTCACCGCCGGCCGAGCCGGCAATCGGGGTCACGAGGCGTGGCGGGCCCCGGAATATCGCGCACCTCACGGTGGTCGCCATCTCGCCACGCTGATCTGCGCGGGTCTGTTCTTCCTCAGCCCGGCCATCGCCCACAGCGTCGGGATCCACGCCGCCCGGTTCGAGAACCGGACACTGGCCACCTTCGGTGACCCGCGCAACGGGTGGGCGTGGCTCACCGGACTGCCCGCCTGGGCGGCGGACAACCTGCCGTTCCGGGACAGCGCGGTCCGGGCGACCGAGGCAGTCAGCAGAAGTGTCTTCGGCGAGCCGGCTGCGCTGTCCGCTCAGCGGCCAGGAGTGCCAGCGGGCCCGGCGCTCGCACCGGCCCCGCATCCCCCGATCGCCGCGTTCCCGTCCGTGATCGAGGGCAGCGACGGCTGGCTCTACCTCGGCGCGGATGTCAGTGGCGCGTGCGTGCCGTCCCGCTCACTGACCGAGACACTGATCTCGTTGCGCCGGCTGCGCGCCGCAGTGGAGGCCTCCGGTCGGCAGTTCGTGCTGGTGGTAGCCCCGGACAAGACGACCATGGAGCCCGAGCATCTGCCCGCCGACTACCTGGGACGGGACTGCGCATCGCGGGCCAGAGCTGAGTTCTGGCGCCGGGTGGTCACCGAAGCCGGCGCGATCGACCTGCGGCCGGTGCTCGCCGAGATAGCCCAGCGCAAGGGCTCCCCGGTGTACTACCCGGCCGATACCCACTGGAGCCAGGAAGGCGGAGTGGCGATGACCTACGCGCTGGCGGACCGGGTGCAACCCGGTATTACCCGGACCTGGCAGGTGGCCCCGGCTGGCTCGGTCCCGTGGCCCGACGACATCAACCCGCTGATCGGTCGCAACGGCGAGCACACGATATCGACGTACTCGCTGGCGCCGGCCGGGCAGGCCGACCGCACCCGTCCGATCACCAGCGACTTCCGGGTCCCGCTGCGGCTGACCTCGTCGCCCGCCGCAGGCACCGTCGGTCAGCCCGTTCGCATGATCGCCGACTCGTTCACCCAGTTCGCCAGCCGCTACCTGGCCGCGACCTTCACCGACATCACCATCATGCATCCTGAGACCGTCGGCGCGGCCCCCCGGTCGGCCGGGGAACTGCTTGCCGGCGGGAAGGTCGTGGTGCTGGAGGTGGCCGAGCGCAACCTGCTCGGCGGGACATCACCGATCCTGCTCCAACCCGTGATCACCGAAATCGCCCACCAGCTATCTCAGCACCCGGCGCACTGAAGGCAGCCAGGCTTGTCGGGGGTGGGGAGCTTTGCGCGCTGTGATACGGCAACAGGAACCCGAAGCCGACGACCTGCCGCCTTTGGCGCCGCCAGAGGCCAGCGATGACGAGCGCGGTCGAGCGATCGAGGCACGGATGGCGGCTCGCTACGGTGCCCCCTCGATCGAGGACTACCGTCGCGCCTACGCCGGGTTCGGCGCCGAGTGGCCTGGCGATGAAGAGATCCGCCGTCGGCACATCGTCGCACCCGACACTGCGGCGTGATCGGCGGCAAAGTCCTCGACGCCTCCGCGTTAGCCGCGCTGGTGCGCAGCTGGCCGAGGTGGTGGCCATCCCTCCGTGGTGCTCGGTGAGCTCGACGCCGTAGGCGCGGGCCCCGGCGGGGACACGAGGCTCGCACCAGAGGCGGAGCGGCCACTGCTGAGCATCCTCGATGCGTTCTCCGAGTCCCTCGCGTTCCGCCCGGTGACGGTGACAGTCTGATGCCGACCGGCGGTTCTGGAACCCGGGTGATCAAGAGCAAAGTGGCTGGCTGTCGATCGTAGAAAATCGTAGAAAGTCGGTCCATTCGGACGACGGTGGCTAACAGATCGGGGTCTTCTGACGCTAACTCAGAGGTACACCCGTGAGCGAGGCTTGGGGAGGGTTTGTGCTCGGTCTGCGTAGCGCTGTGATTGCTCTGGTGGCGAGCGCCGCGCTTGTCCTGGTGTTGGCGGGTGTGAACGCCGGGGTGTTCGCCGCCCCGTCTCCTCCACCACCCGACCCTCCGCCTGCCGCGGCGCATCCGGCTGTCCCTGCCTCTCCGCCTGCCCCGGTGCTTCCCGTTGTCCCCGCAGTTGTCCCGGCCCCTCAGCCTGCGCCGCACTCCATGCCTGTGCAGTGGGGGCCCGTCACCCACCCCACCAGCTATCGTCGGGTGGCGGTGCAACGGCAGCCCGTCCCGGCAGCCCACCAGCCTGTGCCAGTCGCACCTGTTCAGAATCGCCAGCCGGTCTCCCCACCACCCGCATCGGCATTACCCGTCTCCGGGTCGAAGTCCCGGACGGTGAATACCGAACCGTGTTCCTGCGACGGCTCAATGCGGCGGGTGCCCACCCATTGGGACCCGCCCAGGGACTGAACCAGATCAGGGGACGTCCGAGTCAGCGGCCGGTCAGCCTTGCGCGGCCTGCTGGGCGCGGGCGTACCAGAGATGCAGGAAGTCCGCGCCGGTGAGTGCGGTGAACGTGGCCGCGACCACCCGGGTGAATCGCGGCGCGAACAGCAGCCCGATGGTGAAGCCGGTGGCCACCCACATATCGAGGCAGAAGGGGCAGCTGAGCAACTCACCGATGGCATGCCGCAAGGTGCCTTCGTCACGCGCCTCTTCCATCACCTCGGCAGGACCCCCGGTGCCGTGGTACCGGGTGAAGGGGGCACGGAGCGGGCTAGTGACCGCGTCCTTGCTGATCGTGCGAGACAGCTTGTGGGTGCCTACGGTGATCAGGACCAGGTCGTAGGGTGCGATCTGGCGCGGCAGTCCCCGCCCAGTCAGCGCGGCTATCAGGCCGGCCAGGCCCACCACGCCAGCGAACACGGTCATGACGAGCACGTAGCCACCCAGCGGTCGCTCTGCACCCTGCCGGTACTCCTCGGCCTCCGCGGATATCGCGTTGCCGGCTTCGGTCTGCTGGGTCACGCCCAGGCACTCCTTTCATTCGGCCCACTGCGGGGCGGCGACGCTAACGGTGGTGATGGTCGACACTAACGGTGGTGATGGTCGGTTCCGCTGCCACGAGGAGGTGCTCGGTACCAACGGGTGCGTTGCCTGCTTGGTGGTCGGCGGAGACCGTGTTGTTGGTCAGCGGAGCCCGTGGCGGTGCTCACCAGGTTAGCGAGAGCGTGCTCGGCGGTGGCGGGATCGGGGCACAGAGCGACCACGAGATTACCGAAACGGACCCCCTCGTCGGCGTTGACCAGGCGAGTGACCTCGGGCAGGGTCGCGGGAAGCGCCGGCGCATCGGGAGTGTCGCTGCGGAGTTCGCGGGCCAGCACCGTGAGTGTCCTGGTGAGCTCGCGCGTGTCGCCGGTGAGGTGGTGGAGGAGCGATGCGGTGAGGCGGTGGGCGCGTTGCTCGGCGGGGTTCCCGGAAACGCGGGAGAGGTAGTTGGCGAGGTGATGATGCGCCGTGGAGATTTCCCGGGGATCAGGGTGGAGGTACCGAAGGCGCAGCGAAGCGCGTTGGAGGTTGACGGCGTCCATCAGGTGGTGACGTTTGTCTTCCAGGGCGGCGCGGGCGCTATAGACCTCGGCGAGCTGCGTGGTGTCACCGGCGGTGTCGAAGACGTCTTGACAGTCGCGCAGTAGTTGATCAGCATCGGTGAGCCGACCCAGGTGAAGCAGGGGGAGGTAGTCGTTGAACTGGGTGCGGGTGGTCTCGAAGTGGCTGGCGCCGCCCCGCTGCTGGATGTCGGCGATCTCCTGGTTGAGCTCGAGCGCGTCGTCCCAGCGTTCCAAGGCCATCGCGGACAAGCGGCCGACGTCGAGAATGCCCTGCCGGACGTTCCAGGGATTGACGCGGTCGTTGTCGGCGCCCTGGTCGGGCAGGTTGGCCATCTGGGCCCGCAATGCGGGCATGACGAGGAGGACCTGCTCGTGGTGGCCGAGCATGCTGAGTATCTGCAGTCGCCGGCCTTGGTCGCTGAGTTGAGTCCAGAGCCCGAACCCGGCTTGGTTGGTGTGCTCGATTTTCTGGTTGGCCAGGGTGAGAGCCTCGCGGAGCCTGCCTTGGTCACGGAGCAGCGTGACGAGGTCCCCGGCGGTGGTGGACGCGAGCTGATATTCGCCGTTGGTGGTGGCTTGGTTGTAGGCGCAGCGCAGCAGGGTTTCGGCTTCACCCGGATCCACCTTCCGGTGGGCGGCGGCGAGCACGACGAGATCTTTGAGAGCACCGGTGGCCTCGGCGATGCGCCGCAACAGGGGAATGACAGCAAGCGAGGTGGCTGGGGAGTAGCTGTCCCGGATCAGGGTGCGTTCGAGTAGGCAGCTGGCGGCGTTCCAGTCGCGTTGGCGGAGGAGGTAGTGGGCGGCGGCCAGACCGGCCCGCACCATGAATTTGGCACCGTTCCAGTCGTGTTGGCGGAGGAGGTGGCGGGCGGCGGCCAGGCCGGCCTGCGCTGTGAATTGGTTGGTGTTCTTGCTGGTGTGGTGCTGCTCGATCCCCCAGCCTCCCACGACGGTCCACCAGGTGGCGAGTTGCGCGTTGACCGCGGCGGCGACCGTTTCCGGGGTCGCGGTGTGGATGGCCTGGGCGATGCTGGGGTGGATCCGGTAGTGCACGGGCCCCTTCGGATCGATGGGGTCATCGATCGGGTCGGTGGTGATCAGTGCGGCGGCGACCAGCGCAGCGACCCAGTCGGCCAGCGGCGGTGGTTCACCGGGTTGGTCCAAGCGCCGCCACAGGGCAGCCCAGTTCACGTTGACGACAGGTGTACTGCGGTCGGTTTCCTCGATCCGGCATAATGCTTGCAGCAGCAGTCGCGCCGGGGCGGGCAGCGTCGCGGCAACGATGATGGTCCACGCGGTGAAGGTCTGCTGCAACTGCTCGGCATCGAGCCTGGTGTCGCCCTCGGTGAGAAACGCCGCCAGCGCCGCCCCCTCCACCGCTTCTTCAATCTCAGCGAGTTGGAAGGCCAGCCGGAGCGGTTCGGCTGCGGCTGCGTTGACGAGCTCCAGCACCGTGGGATGACCCTGGGCCAGGGTGAACGCACAGCGGCCCAGCGCTGGATCCGCAGAGCCGGACCCAGCCTGGCCCGGTTCGACCACAGGGTCCAGCAAGGCGCGCAGATTGGGCAACTCCCGGACCAGGAGTAGAGACTCGTCCCGGGACAGTGCGTGCACCGGCTGGATCAGCACCGTGTCGGGGTTCAGCCCGGCCGGCACGATCCGGCTGTTCAGGATCACTCGTGAGGGCCCGTTATGGCCGGTGAGCGCGCCGATCAGCACGGCCCAGCGACGGTCGCGCCACTGGCCCTCCGGGGTGAGCAGGATTTCGAGATTGTCCAGAACCAGCAGCAGACACGTATCGGCGAAAACGGCGGTGAGGGTGGGAAGGAAATTCTCCAGACGCTCCAGAGTGGCAATCTCCTCGACCATCGAGACCCCGTAATCGGCCAGCTGCGCCTCCAACGCCACCGCCAGCAGGCGAAGCGCATCATCGAACTGGTCCGGATCGGTGGGCGCGGACCAGAACGCCAACGCGAGGAAGGTGCGCTGGCGGCGGTAGGCGAGCTCAACCGCGCAGGTGGTCTTGCCCGCACCGGCCATCCCATGGAATACCACCGCCCTACGCCTGGAGGCCGGAGCTAACGCGGTACTGGCCGCAGCCATCGCCTCAGCACGGCCGACGAACCGCGCCGGCTCGGCCGGGAACCAGGCCATCGCTTCGACAGTGGAGTCGGGGACCGCCTTCCCGACCGGAGCGACCAGGGACAGCTCGATCGCCGAGGCCCCGAAGATCGCCGGAGTGGCCACTGAAATCGCCGGTCGGGCCCAGGAAGGTGCAGGTCCCGTTGCATCTGGCACGGCGGCCGCAATCGCCCGGTCCACAGGCTCGGTAGTGCGGAACACCCGGTCATAGAGCGCCTCAGCGAAACCGAGCGTGAACTCATCGACGACGGGGTAGCGCATCGCGACCACCGCGCAGTCCAGCTGAGCCACCAGCGCTCGTGCCACTCCCATCGAGGTCGCCGCGGCGTGCAGCGCCGCTTGGGTCTCCAGCTCAGCAGCCGGGTTGCCCAACCCCAGCCAGCGCAGTGCCTCCGCGGTGGTGGCCGCCGCGGACTGGCACGACGAGAGCACCACCAGCTTGAGCCGCCGCCGCGCCGGGCGCAGCAGCCCGATGAGCTCCGCGGCGGACACCGGATCCGCCGACCCGTCCAGGTTCTCCAGCAGGAACGCCCCAGTTCCACCGTGTCCAGCCCCACCGTGTCCAGTCCCGCCGTATCCGGCCGCACCGTGTCCGGCCCCACCGTGCCCGGACAGATGCAACACGTCCCAACCGTCCCCAGAGTCAGCCAGCTCCGCCAGCACCTCCCGGGTCAGCCCGTACTGCGCGATCTCCAACTCCACCCGCTGCCGACCCCGGACAGCGACGCGACGCACCAGCCGGGCCAACTCATAGCGCTCCCGGCGCAACGCCACCACCGAACTCGCCGTGGGCAGGCTGAACACCGCCAGCATTCGCAACGCCTCACCGACCGGCGCTTTCACCGACCTGGGCGAGCCGGGAAAGTCATAGACCAGGGCCACCCGGCCCTGCGCGGCCAGCGGTACCCCGCCGA
Source organism: uncultured Actinomycetota bacterium (assembly GCA_963822695.1). Lineage (GTDB taxonomy): Bacteria > Actinomycetota > Actinomycetes > Mycobacteriales > Pseudonocardiaceae. The sequence continues at coordinate 28,914 of CAWGJH010000012.1, read as the reverse complement.
TATGGGCCAACTCCAAAGGCCGAAACGCCACAAACTCCGCCCCTGCCGGCACCACCACCCGCACCGTCACGGGCGCAGCGCTCGCAATGATCCGACCGATCCGCTCGCCCAACACCACCGACCCGATCCACGCCCCCACCCGGCGCACCAACTCCGCCTCGCTGGTCACCCGGCGGTCCGGATCCGCCCACCACCGCAAAAATCGGTACAGGTCCCCGTACGCGTCCGTCTCAGCCGCCCCCGGATCCAGCTCCACCCGGTGATCGGCCAGCAGCACCCCCGAACGCTCATCAACCAGCAACCACCGCCACCGGCAAGGCCCAGCCACATCAACCGCACGCAGCACCAACCTCACCGCAACCTCCGCCCACGGGGACGCCTCATATGCATCAAAGATGGCGAATCGCCCAGTTCACTCCGATGGGGTTGTCCCCGCCCCGTGTCGAGCATCAACCCGGCCAGCAATCCATACCGAAGATGAGGCTCTTCTCCACTTCCGCCACGGTGATCTGTCGGCGCTACAAACCCAGGAGAGTACCCCGAGAAAGGGCCATAAAGGTACGGCATCCCCGAAACGCACTAGTGGAACGGGTTCACCGACGACCTGGGCGGCTGGGGGCCACCCGGCACTGATACGACGGCGCCGCACCGCAGCGCGTGCTGCGGTGCGGCGTGACCGTCACCAGGTCATCAGTCCTGACGTACGAGGTGACCGCTTGTCTCCAGATCCTCCTCCAGCTCGTGGAGTTCTCGCACGAGTTGTGCCACCTGCCGATACCTTCGGTTGATGGCTCGGGTGTGCAGACCTGATCCGATCAACACCCCGACAGCGAGCAACCCCACTGCCAGCAAGACGAACATGGTGTTGGTCATCTACCCCACCTCCATCCACCCGTACTGTATACGTATACGTTTTCGTTAGACAAGTGGTGTCACGTGGCGGTGGGAGAGCCGGGGCCAGCGAGCGGGACACGGGCCGAGCGGAGGGTGTTGACGTATCGGTTATACAAGCTTAAGCTGCGGGTATCGGCGGTGACCCGGCGCGGTGATCCGGCGCTGGGTGGTGACCTGACACCGCCAGAGGCCTTCGACTAGGTGGAAGGGAGATCCCATGGCCAGCGAGTGCTCTCCCATCTGCTTCCGGGTGCCTGCTGACGAGCGATCCCTGCTTGAGGTGGTCGCACGGCACCAGGGGCAGACGCTCTCCGCCTTCGTCCGGGACGCTGTGATCCGAGTGGCCCATGGTCTCATCGATGAGCATGGGGTCGAGGCGGTATTCAAGAGGTTCGAGACTATCGAGGCCCGGCGAGCTGAAGAGGTGAGCGCGAGAGTGGACGAGTTCCGCGCACGCCTGCTCCCCCAGCAACACCGTGGTCGTCTGACTGAATCTTGATGTGACCCGGAGGCGACAATGATCGGCAACGGCGAAGCTGAGTCCCGTGCGGTCGCGGGTGCGGTCAGGGGCGCCGTCGGTCAGGTCCGTCTCGACGCGGGAGTGAACATCTCGGGCCTGCTGATCGATATCGGCAGCGCGGATGACGTGGACTGCCGCCAGCACTTCATGTGCTGGCATCTGACGAGAGTCCTGCGTCCTTCCTTGACCGAGATCATGCCACCTGCCGTGGTCCGTAGCGTAGTCCGCAGGGAGGAGGCGGCGCCGCCAGATGCGCCTCACCGTAGCCTGGCGACGCCGCCATCACCTCCTGCGCGGCGCGCGGCGAGCACGACTCGGTTCTTGAACGTGGTCAGCGCATCGGCGTTGGTGTCGTCATCGCAGCGCTCTACCAAGTAATCGAGAGCCCGCAGGAGGTCCGCGGCAAGAGTTACCACGACGTCGTTCGCGGTCTCGACACCGGGCTTCGTCACCCAGCGTAAGGCTTGGATCTTCCGCATAGTGATCGCGGCAATGTCAAGCGTATCTCTCAAGAACGGTTCCGCCGCATCGACATCATGCAACACGAGTTCGTAGGTATCGGGAACCTGAAATTCCTCTTTGAGCGTGCTGAACACCTCTGGGATCGCAGTGTAGAGGTCGAGCAGCTCTGGCGGCTTGGGTCGATCTTCCTCAGTAATCATCGTTTTCCGCACCCCGGTTCTGTGTGCACCCGACGGTCGAACCTCCACCGTACGGGCTACAGCGTCGGTGGCCAGCTCAGCGAACTGCGCCGCGGCGAGCGTCACCCCTGCGTACGACGGCGTGCCGTGGGCGGGCCGATCCGCACGATCCGCGCGAGAGAAGGAACCCCAGCCTTGCTGAGGACGAAGAGCATGTAGTGCCCCGGAGGGCAGACCTCCGACCGTTCGGGCGCAGTAATGGTCACGCTGCCGTCGTCGCGGCGAAACTCGAGAACGTTGATGCGCTGGCTCTGGTCCACGGCGTGAGTCACCGAGGGGAGCCTTATCCAGGTGATCTTTCCGACGTCGGGTCCCGAGATCTGGAGCGAGAAGGTCTCGCCATAAGAGATGTCCTCGGGGGCCGAGGCGATCTCCGGGCGCGGGCCGTGGAACAGATAAGGTGGGTGGAAAATCTGCGCGTTGCGGTGGCTGTCCCGAGGATCGTTCGGCTCGCCGCCCACAGCGAATTCGCCGCTGCCCGCGCTGAGCACCGTCGCGTCCGGCAGCAGCACGGCTGTCCCGTGGTAACAACGATCGATATCCTCGGCGGCAAGCTTTTTCCATCCTTCCGTCACCGGATCCCATAGTTCGGCGACGTGGACAGGTTCGCCTGGCGATAGGTCGTTGAAGCCAGGACCCCTGGTCCCTCCGGTCACGAGGACACTCCCGTCCGCGAGAATCGTCGCGTTATGCTGGCGGCGCGGAAAGTGCATACTTGCGATCTCACGCCACGCCGGGGGATTGGCGCAGAGATCGATAATTTCTGCCGCCGCGGTAGGAGCATCGGTGGCCCCGTTGCCGCCACCGATGTAGATAACCTTCCCGAAATCGTACATCACCGAAGGACCGTACTGTCGCTTCCCGTTCTGTCTCGCTCCCCGCAGCCAGGGCAGCGCGGTCCAGGCACCCTGACCATCGGTATTGTGCATATGCGTCGTGACATTCGACTCGAATGCATCCGACCCGGATGCGAACACCTGCCCGCTCGGAGCGACGTGCATGCGCGGATACAGCGGGAGGCCGGTGAAGCGGGCGATCTGCGTCCACTGGTGTCCATCCCAGATTTGCGGGACATCGTTGATGATGACCCTACCGTTGTCTTTGTAGCTGCCCGAGGACACCAGCACGGTCCCGTCTGAGAGCGCTGTGGCGGTCGGATACCATCGGCGCTCGTTCATCACGGGAAGGGCCGTCCAGGTGTTGGTGCGGTAGTCGTAGACGCACGCCTGGTCGAGCCCATCGCCGTCGGTGACGTGCCCGCCCGCGACCAGTAGCCGACCATCGGGGAGAAAAACATGCCCCGCGCAGAACAGGTTGACCTTCGTGCCGTCCGCACGCGCGGGCTGGGGTGTCGGGGTCAGTTCCCCGGTTCTGGGATCCCAGACGTATGGCGTGCACTCATGCTCATGCAACGAGCCGGTAGGGTGGTCCCGCCGTCCCCAGAACAGCACCTTTCCGTTCGGCAACACGTGCGTATGGATCGCTACGTTCGGCAACTCGAAGACCGGATCCCACCGTCCCAGATGCGCCCATGCGGAATCCTCTGCGCCGTCTCCTCCGGGTGCAGGCGAGATGGCACTTGTTGTAGAAGCGCGGGCCATACCGCCGTAGAGGAACGCCAGTCCCGGAGCCATCAGCAACATCAGGGCGGAGCGTCGACTTGTTGTGAATGCCATGTCCTGCTTTCCACCGAGCCAGTCCGATGCGGAGCGTGCTGCCCGCACCGGTACAACGCTGGCCGCCTTTCCTGGTTACGCTCAACGGCGGGTTTCCGGCGTATCCCGCAAGCGACACGCAGTGCTCAGCAGCTGCCCGGTCAGAGGGCGCAGCAGGCCCCAGCTGCATAGACCATCAGCTTTACCCGAGTGGTGCCGGTATACCGACAGTCATCAACATCGTCTGATACGGATTCGCGGTGGACATTGTGAAGTAAATCCGCACTTCGTTGCCCAAACGGCGGGAATATCGAGGAATCTGATAAGGGCCATACATCCCTCCCAGATCAGCGCTGCGATCAGAACCGAGGCCTTCCTGCGTATGATCAGCGTGCGGCAGATGCATGAATTTTCCGAGCCCGTCGTTCACCGAAAAGACGAGGTCACCCTTGGACCAGGGTCCGTAAGGACGCTTTGACCAGCGCATGACTATCCCGCCAACGGACGATCTATCCGCTGGCCAGTCTGCGTTATAAAGACACACCCAGGCATCCAGCAGCGGATTCCAGCGGACCGACAATTCGCCGACACAGCCCTCACCAAAAAGTGGAACCGCGTTTTCCTCGTCACGGCTCCAGCGTGGTTGACCGAGCCCACCAGCATAAAACAGGAAACCACCCGGTTCCTCAAGTTTAGCCGCCGGCTTAACCGCAAGGTAGACATCGCTGGAACGGTAGCGACCACTGCCAAAGACAACGAGCTGTGGCCCGTCTCCCGGGAGTCCATGTTCGTGCGCGTCAACGATCATGGTAGACACGTTGATAAACTTGTAGCGCGACACTTCGTAAAGAAAGGTGAAGTCAAGACCATTGTTGTCCGACCGAGCCAATATTGATCTGCCCATCAGGGTGTATACTCCCACCGGACGGTGATCGGTACTGAAGAAGACGTACATGCCGCCATTCCAGCTGACCCCGTCAAGCGGCACCTCGAAGGCGCCTTCGGCAATACCGGGAACCAACGGCGGCTCGGAGAGGAATGTTAATTTAAGACCATCATCGGCATTCGCGTCCGTGCAGAAAGCAATAGAGTCAAGATCATCGTTCGGAATGCTGTGGCCCACGCGCCAGGTGTCACCGAACAAAAAATAGAGGCGGTCCCGGTGAACAAAGGAGACACCAAGATCCGTGCCAATAATGCCAAACTTGCTCTCGGTCCGATTGAAAGCGAATTTTGGTGTTCCCGTTCCATTCCAGCCTTCACGATCAAACTCACCGGTTAGTTGAACGATCTTCTGGGCGCGGTGGGCAAGTTGAGGATGTGGCTCGAGAATAGTGAAACGATCAGTCCGAATCCAAAACTCCTCGGCGCGGGCGTTCGGATGCCAGTAATGAACGACTGAGCCATGAAATTCATCGACGAGGACCTCGAAGTTACCGTGACCTGTTGAGTCGAAACTGGACTGGATGATGCCGCCGAGCCCCGCGCAGGATTGGGTAATAAACTGAGCTTCGGTCCAGGGACCACGGTCATCGCTATTGTCCTGGAAGAAATGGCGAAGCTCTATCGAACCACCGTCACGACGGAGGGGCACCACGACTTCGAATCTGCCGTTCCGTCCAGTAGTGGACGCGGATTGGATGATGCAGCCGGGTCCAGCCACCTCGTCCTGGTCACCCGTGACTCGTTGCCCGCGCGCCCAGGGTACGTGCAGGGTCATCGTCAACCTTTGACGCAACGCTGAGGGTAGGTGGGCGTCGCTGTTGTCGCGGTAGAAGTGCCGCAGTTCAACGGCACCGGTGGCTTGCCGCAGGGGCACCACGACCTCGAAATCGCCATGCCCCCCGGTACTGGACGTGGACTGGATGATGCAACCTGGTCCAGCCACCTCGTCCTGGTCACCCGTGACTCGTTGCCCGCGCACCCAGGGCAGATGAACATCACTGTTGTCACGGTAGAAATGGCGCAGTTCAACGGCACCAGTGGCTTGCCGCAGGGGCACCACGACCTCGAAATCGCCATGCCCCCCGGTACTGGACGTGGACTGGATGATGCAACCTGGTCCAGCCACCTCGTCCTGGTCACCCGTGACTCGTTGCCCGCGCACCCAGGGCAGATGAACATCACTGTTGTCACGGTAGAAATGGCGCAGTTCAACGGCACCAGTGGCTTGCCGCAGGGGCACCACGACCTCGAAATCGCCATGCCCCCCGGTACTGGACGTGGACTGGATGATGCAACCTGGTCCAGCCACCTCGTCCTGGTCACCCGTGACTCGTTGCCCGCGCACCCAGGGCAGGTGAACATCACTGTTGTCACGGGACCAATGCCACAGCTGCCCGTCCTGGACGATAACTGCCTCAAAATTACCGTGGCGGCTCCGTCCGAAGTCGGATTGGATGAGACTGACATAAATTCTGGGCATCTCAACAGTCCCTTCCAATCCAGTAAGCGAACAAGAATCCGCCACAGTCGTGGGTTGCGGCGTGTCAGCGGGATGACACGCCAGTGACGCGGTAAGAACGGCGCGGACACGACACCGCCGGTGACCATGACGGTTCCTACACCATCACGTCACCGAAGCGATTGCCGTGTCCGCCGGCCCATCCTTACCGATCTCCGTTCTCGCCGCCCGGCCCGGGTACAGACCGGCTGGTCGGCACGCGCTGCAGCGTAACGGTCGGTCATCCATCGGCCTTGACCATCGCTACTGTAGGTGAACAGATGGAGACTGTCTGTAACGATTCGTTGGGGAGAGGGCTGATCATGAACACCACAGGACTTCGACGACGAACGGCGTCAACGGCAGCAGGACTGCTGTTGCTTGGGGGACTGCTCATGGTCGGGTCACCAGTCGCCAGCGCGGCGCCGACCCCGCAGGGGCCGACCTGCTCCACCCCGACAGCCCACGACGTCACGCGTGCCTTCACCGAGGCGAACAACGCGACACGCGGCAGCATGATCACCAAGACGATAGAGGCCAGCCCCAAGACGTGTCGTGTCATCCTGACTAGGGGGCTGTCGCTGCAAGGCAGGCTGACCTTCACGGTCGCCGGCGGCGGGCGCGTGATCCTCGACCTCGGTGGAAGAGATGGCACCGTCATCGTCACGAGCCACGGTGGTGCACTCTCCCTGACCAACTTCAGCATCACCGGCGGCGACGGCTCAGCTACTCCCGGCGGAATCTACAACGACAAAGGCACGGTCACTCTGAACAACGTCGTCATCAGCGGAAATCACGGAGCGAACGGCGGCGGTATCGACGTCTCCGGGGGGCCCCTCACCCTGAAAAACAGCACCGTCACCGGCAACATTGCCCATCGCGGTGGCGGCATCATGGCCGACTCCGGAGCTACCGTCACGGTGACCAACAGCAAGATCACCGATAACACTGCACAAGAGGGCTCCGGCGGTATCGACAGCGACGAGCGGAGCAAGGTCACTGTGGAGAGCAGCACCATCACCGGCAACAAGCCCACGAACTGCCGCAACGTTCCCGGCTGTTGGGAAGTTGATCGAGGATCTGGCGAGCGGCGAGCGGTAGGCCGGTCAGACCAAACAATTTCCACCATTAAACCGACAGTCCCATTGGGGGCCTGCAACCACGATCAACGTATCGGCGGTGCGATCGATCAGGACATCGACCGGGCGCCGGGACTCGATGTCAATCAAGATTGTGCGACTGACCGCGGCAGCCAGATCCCGGGTCATCCATGCCCCGACGGGACCATCGAGCGTCAATGTGACTGCCCACAAGACCCGATCCAGTAGCGCCTAGTAAAACGGTTGCGTTCCTTCTCGGCCACGACTAAAATTGAAACAGCAAATGATTCATGTGTCTACTACGGGAGGTGTCGTGGACAATCATGGTGCTGCGACCGTGTGTGTTGTGGGCAGTGGGCCGGCGGGGGCGATGCTGAGTCTACTGTTGGCTCGGTCGGGTATCGATGTCGTCTTGCTGGAAAAGCATGGGGACTTCCTGCGCGATTTCAGGGGTGACACTGTGCACCCGGCAACCCTGGAGGTCCTCGATGAGCTCGGGATTGTGGAGGGTTTTCTGGAGCGACCACATCGCAAGGTGCAGACCTTTAAGTTCATCGAGAGTGGGCGTCGCCGGGATATGGTTGACATGCGACTGCTCGATTTGCGCTTCCCGTATGTGGCTTATGTTCCGCAGTGGGATTTTCTGAACTTCATCACCACGGAGGCTGCGCGTTTCCCGCGGTTCACGCTGCTGATGAACGCAGAGGTTGACGACATCATCCGGGACAGCGGGCGGGTTGCGGGGGTGCGCTACCGTGATAGTGACGGACGCTCGCATGAGATTCGCGTCCAGTTGACCGTCGCCGCTGACGGCCGGGGTTCGACGGTCCGCCGTGCGGCGGGGCTGCGGCCCCGCGAGCTGGGTTCCTCAATGGACATTGTGACTTTCGCTCTGCCCCGCGAGGACGGTGATCCCGACGACGGGTTCACCATGTGGATCGGAAGCGGCCATTTCGTCGCTGTCATCAACCGCAATACTTACTGGCACATCATGTATGTCATCCACAAGGGCGGCTTCCAAGCCTTACGACACCAGGGTGTGCACGCCTTGCATGACGCCCTGGCAGGTCTGGTTCCTTTCCTGGCCGACCGCGTCCGCGAACTGGTCCGCCTCGACAACGTGAACGTTCTGGAAGTAATGGTCAACCGGCTACACCGATGGCACCAACCAGGACTGGTGTGTATTGGTGATGCCGCGCATGCGATGTCCCCGCTGTATGGGGTTGGGGTCAACCTCGCCATCCAGGATGCCGTGGCCACGTCCAACCTGCTCACTGGCCACTTACGACGCTGGCAGGAAGACCGGGTTCCCGTGCCCAAACGGGCATTGGCCGCCGTGCAGCGCCGCCGCATGCTGCCCACCATCGGCACCCAGACCGTCCAGCGACTCATCCAGTACAGCGGCATCGACCGAGCCCTGCGCCATCCCGACAAGGAAACACCGAGCGCGTTTGCCCGAGTGCCCGAAAACCGTACGTTGACACGCATAATGAGCCACCTGATGGCCACGGGTATCCTCCCCGAGCACGTACGCACTCCAGCCGAGGAACCCGGAGATGAGCCAAGATAGAGCAGGGTATGGAGCATGCCGGTCAGGAAGTTTTGGATACTGGGGCTCTGGTGGGCAATTTGGTGCCGACGGGGAGCATGTTTGCGTTTCTTGCCGAGTACGTCGGGATGTGTCCGATGATGCGGCGGTGATGTGACCGAACACCACCCGATAGATGCCGACGATTTACCGCTCCCTGCGGGGCACACCGCCAGCAGCACCGCCCTCTCGGCGCGCTCGGCCGGGGACCGCAGCCGCTGCTCCCACTCCTCACCCACCAGCGTCATACCCGCGTCGAATCTGCGCGTATCAGGCTGCGTGGCAGCTATCTCAATGAGACATGTCCAGCAGCCTGCGCACCCGGGCGCCGTTCCCAGACTGCCTCGGCCCGATCAGTGGGGCCGTTCGGGACCACAACGACGATGACGGCTGGGGTTGGCGACTCATGTATGGTCTCGACGGCGAGGTTCACGACCTCGTGGAGCGCAGGTGCGCAGAGATCGACGCGACGGTGGCGTGCCCGGTCGGAACCGGCCGGTTACGGGACTCCACCGAGCACGAAGTGGACAGCGGCACCGTGGACAGGGGCACCGTGGGAATCGGCAATGACGACCCCTACGCCGGGTACATCGAGGAGGGCACCCGCTACATGGCTGCCGAACCGTTCGTACACCCCAGCCTGTTCCGGATGAGGCTGCGGTGACACCCCGGCGCCCGGTGTCGGCCTGCCCCCAAGGTCACCCGCTGCCGACGCAGCCCACCAGATGGTTCGACGGTGTCACCTGGCGTGATGGCCGGGAGGCCTGCCGGCACTGTTACGAGGCGGGTCACGCGATGGACCAGACGACAGCGGCTGCCTTATAACGCTGCGCCCCCACAGCGAGCTGGCGGTTTTTCCCGGCTCGTGACCAGGACATCGGCCTGTTCCTGGTGCGGTGATCCGTACGGCAACTCGCAAGGTAACGGTATCGCTCGACGCGACCCCTCTGGATCTGGCGGAGCACACCACTGCCCGGGACGGCATGTCGCTCTCCGCCTGGCTGTCACAAACTGCCCGCCAGGAAACGGCATCAGCCCGGGAGACCGCTGGACGGTGCACAAGCATCCATATGACCCTGCATGGGTGGGCTAGAAGGTGCACAAGCATCCATGTGACCCTGCGTCCTACGGCGGCGGTCCGCTCAGGATCACTGCACCAGTCTGGTTGAGTCACAATGACGGGACGCTCATGAGCGTCGAGGCCGCTGAGCGCATTGGGGGTGCGGACCAACTTCCGTGTGTCTGAGGTGCACTCGTGTGGGCTGGGAGGAGGCAGTTTCCGGGGTGGTCAGGCTCGCGGCGAGCACCACCCTGCCGCATATCGCGACATAACGCCCCCTCGGACGACCAGCGGCGGCGGCCTCGTCGGTCACGAAGTGCGCGCACCGGGTAGGAGCGTCAGTCATCGCGAAGACAGGCACCGTCTCAGTCGTGACACCCGCGCTGGTGAGGAGACGTCCTCGCGCGGCACTCGAGTGCGGTGCTCCGGTGCGGGGCGGTGACTCCACCAGACATCCATGAGATGGCCAGCGGGTAATCTTGGCGGCAGCAGTGGACACTGAGCAGCAGTGGACACCGACGGGGCACACCGTGCGCTGGGGAGGTGGTGGGGTGGCTCCTGTGCTACCTGGAGTGTTTGCTTCGCTGGCTCCGATCCTCGTCGCGCATGGTTACCTGGCTGTCTTCGGGTTCCTGTTTATCGAGAGTTTCGGTGCGCCGGTGCCTGGCCAGACCATGCTCATGGCCGCCGGCGTCTTCGCCGGAGCCGGGAGACTCAATGTTGTTGGCGTCGCCATCCTGGGTTTTGTCGCCGCCGTCGCCGGCGACAACATCGGCTACTTGATCGGGCACTTCGGTGGGCGGCGGCTGGTGCTCCGCTTCGGCCGCTACGTCTTCGTGACCGAAAAGCGCCTCACCAAAGCCGAGGACTTCTTCAGGCGCCATGGCGGCAAGATTGTCGCCGTCGCCCGCTTCATCGACGGTCTGCGCCAGCTCAACGGCATCGTCGCGGGCATCGCCGGGATGCCATGGCAGCGGTTCCTGGCGTTCAACGCGCTGGGCGCAGCAGCCTGGGTAGGGGTGTGGACCTCCGTCGGCTACCTCGCCGGCGGTCACCTCACCGCGATCTACGACGAGTTCCACCGCTATCAGGCGCTGGCGCTCCTCCTTGCCGGCGCCGTCATCGTCGCTGTGCTGGCCCATTGGTTGTGGCGTAGACAACGTCAGAGCGGCGCCCCCACCCACCGATGAGGCAACTGGTGCCCAGCGCCGGAACCCGGTGCGCGCTCAGTGACCCCCAAGGGCGGCGATGGCACCCACCAACATGATCCAGCGGGTGAGTGACACCCAGGGCCGGCCCGCTTGGCTCGTGTCCGGGCACGAGTGGGTACGGGAACTGCTGGCCGACCCACGGCTGTCCCGCTCGCACCCCAACCCGGGGCACCCGGTCCGCCTCACCCAGCCAGGCCTGTTCGGCGGACCGATTCCCGATCCGGAAGGGGAGCTGGCGGACCTGCACCGGATGCGCACGCTGCTGACGCCATCGTTGTCGGCCCGCCGCTTGGAGAACCTCCGGCCCCGCGTCGAGAGGACCGTTGACGCGGTGCTTGACGAGCTTCGCCGCAGCGGTCCGCCCGCTGACTTCCACACCATCGTCGCCTTCCCGCTGCCGGCGCTTGTGGTCTGCGAGCTGCTCGGGGTGCCCGGCGAGGACCGCGACGACTTCCGCCGCTGGCAGATCGAGGCGAAGCAGGTGAGCAAGCCCGCCGTCGCGCGAGGAGCCCTGCAGTCGCTGTGGCGATACCTGGGCACCCTGATCGAGCGCAAGCGCTGGGTCGACAGCGACGACGTCATCTCCGACCTGATTCACGCCGCCAAGCTCGACCCGAGCCTGACGGACGACGGGATCGCCCATCTCGCCGCCGGGCTCGTGTTCGCCGGGCACGCGCCCGTCGTCGCCATCATCGACCGGGGCATACTGCTGCTGCTGACCCACTCCGAGCAGCGGGAGGCGCTTGCGCGCGACTCGACCCTCGCCGCCTCGGCCGTCGAAGAGATCTTCCGCTTCGCCAGCCCGGTCGAGCGGCTGCGAGCCGCTCGGCGCGGCGGCTTGACCCGGTACGCCTCAGTCAACATCAAGGTAGACAGTGTCACCATCCGCGCGGGGGACACGGTGATGTTCGCCGTGCAGGAGGCCAACGAAGACGAGAACGTCTTCCCTGACCCGAAGCGCTTCGACATCACCCGCGAGCGGATCCCGCACCTGTCGCTGAGCCACGGCACACACTTCTGCCTCGGAGCCCACCTGGCTCGGGCGGTGCTCCAGTACCTGTTCGTCCGGTTGCTCGAACGCTTTCCCACCCTCCGCCTCGCCGTACCGCTCGAGGAGATCCAACCCGTCCGCGAAGCCGTAGCTGGCGCCGTCAGTCAGCTTCCCGTCACCTGGTAGGGAAAGGCGTCGGGAGTGCCCAGCGCGGACCGTGGTGGGGGTCGCGAAGCCAGACGTGGTGTGAGGTGGCGGTGGCGGTCAGCCCGAACTCGTGCCAGGCCGGGGCGCCTAACTGTTGCCAACGTTGCCAGGCTGTCTCCACGTTGGCCCAGAGCGGGGTTGGCCCAGCTTCGCGCACGGTGCGGTGGCCGGTGGCGTCGGGCTCACGGTTGATCGTGCACCAGGAGCCGTCCGGCGCTCGCAGCTGGGTCACCGCGACCTGGTCGTCATCGACGGAGATGCTGCGGAACATCCCCGGTGGCACATAGAGCTGCGCCAAGAACGGGAAGTGCTTGCCACCGTCCAGTTCGGCCGGATCAAGCGCCGTATGGCGGATCACCGACGGCTCGGTGGTGCGGACCGGGAGAGGTGAGCCGACGGTGGCGCCAGCGGTGGCGCGGCGGCGCATGAAGCACCCCCACCACGGCAGGAACCGCCCCTGGAGCACCGGCGCCGAACCGCGTCGCAGAGCGATCAAGTTCCCGGCCCCCAGCGGTCCCTCGACGTGGACCAGCGCCAGCCCACCGGGCCGTAGCTGCTCGATCCACGTCCCAGGGACGGCGAACACAGCGCAGGTCGCGATGAGCCGATCGAACGGGGCGTGCTCGGCCAGCCCGTCGGCACCGTCGGCAGTCACCACCGTAGGGGTGTAACCGAGTTGAGCCAGCCGTTGCCGGGCATCCGACACGAGTTGGGGGTCGATGTCGACCGAGCAGACGTGCTGGCTGCCGAGCCGGTGCGCCAGCAGCGCGGCATTGTAGCCGGTGCCAGTACCGATCTCCAACACCCGCATCCCGTCAGTGACGTCGAGGGCCTCCAGCATCCGGATCATCAGGTCAGGCTTGGTTGAGCTCGATACAGGGACTCGGATACCCCGGCCCACGTAATCCGCAAGGGCGGTGATCAGCGTGGTTGGCGAGTAGACCAGATCGAGCCACCGCTGGGTGCTCTCGGTGTCGTGCGGTTCGTGCGTTACCCAGCGCAACGGGCGAGCATCGGGTTCCGGCACGTAGTAGCGCGGCACGAACTCATGCCGCGGCACCGCCAGCAGCGCGTCCCGCCACTGGGGCGTGCGCAGGTCACCGTCGCCGTCCAGCTCATCGGCCAGGCGTCGAGCCAGCGCCCGCCAGGTCGATGCCGGCACAGTGACCGCCATCAGCAACTCCCCCGGGCCAGCAGCCGCACCAGGCTGTCGGTGATCGGTACCCCGGTCGCTTCCTCGATGAACCCGTACTGGCCACCCGGGTTGATCTCCAAGAACGACACGATCTCGCCGTCACCAGCCTCCTCCGAACCGACCACGAGATCGAACGCCCCGTAAACCAACCCCAACTCGGCCATGACCGCCCGTAGGCCACCCGCCACCGCCGCCGGCAACTCGACCACCTCGTAGGACAGCGCCGGATAGTCCGACCTCCAGTCCACATACGAAGATTCCGATCCGGCGTGGATCGCCACCGCGAAAATGTCCGCACCGACTACCACGGCCCGGCACTCCCACGGCTTCGGTGCCCAGTCCTGCACCTGGTGTGCGGGTGTCACCGATGCCGAAGCGGTGACGCAGCGAATCCAGCTCCCACACCCGGCGCTGGGCACGCCGGTTGCCGTCAGCCATCGCTGTCACCCCGCCACGTGGATCCCCGGTTCCCTGGATAACCTGATTGAGAGACGACAAGCCACAGCGCACTATCACCAGCGCACTATCACCAGGGAGCACTAGATGGGCATCGAAGACCCTGACTCGGACGTAGCCGAGCAGCGGCTCCCGCTTACCGATCTCGACGAAGACGACGAGGGGTTGCCGGAGCCCCCGCAACCGCCCCTTGATGTCGATCCCGCCGATTTCGCCGACCAGCACCGTGGTGTCCCCACCAGCGATGAGGACACCCCCTCCAACTGGTGACGGACAGCTGACACGACCTCACGCGAGACGGGCATGACTCGTCGCAGCCTTCCTCGGCTCGGGAACTAACCGGGGGTAGGAGACGACTATCGCCTGGAGAGCTTACGTGCCGGAGAGCCGGCGCGGCTAGGCGATCATGGCTGAGGATGTGAGTGCGGTGGCGGGCGTGGCGTGGGTGCGGTGGGTGTTTGCGGCGATGTTCGCCGCGCTGACCCTCTTCTCCATGATTCGGCTCATCGCTGCTGGCCGGGACGACCCAGCATGGGGCGGCACCGCTGAGGCGAGCGTGGACGTCTCGCGCGGGGTGATGAGCCTCGGCATGGTAACCATGCTGGTGCCCTGGGTTGATCCACTACCCCGGCTGTACTGGCAGGTGCTCTTCGGCGTGGCCGCCGGGCACATCGCCGTCCGGCTGATCCGGCGGAGCATGCGGTCAGCCCCGGTACTGGAACCTGGTCTGGGCGGGCACCATGAGCTGCACCTCGTGATCGGGAGCCTGGCGATGGTGTACATGCTGGCGGCGATGCCAGCAAGACACAGCATGGCCGAGCCCTCCGAGCATATGGATATGGCCGGAATGGGCTCCACCGGCCTGGCGCTGCCGATTCTGACCTGGGCTTTTATCGGGTATTTCCTAGTGTTTGTGGTGCGGTTGAGCGCGCGGCTGGCCGTGCCCGTGGGCCCCCTGGCGACGACGCCCACCGGCGCTGCCCTGGGTGGTGGACCACGCCGCGTGGTCATCTCGCCCCACCTGCTTGGTTCCTCAGAGGTTGTCATGGGTATCGGAATGAGCTACATGCTCTTGACGATGCTGTGAGCGCCGTCAAGTGCGCGCCACGCGGGGGTGCCGCGCTTACCTCATGGAGTGTGTCGTCATGGTGAAGATCAGTGGGCGCCTGGGGAATCGATGGGGGCACCGGGTTGCCGCAATCAGTGCCGTCTGCGTGGTGGCGCTGATCACCCTGGCCGGCGTCGCCTCGGCACACGTCACCGTGAATCCCACTACCGCCCAGCAGGGCAGCGATACCCAAGTGTCCTTCAGAGTTCCCAACGAGCGGGACAACGCGTCCACCACCCAGCTGGAAATAGATCTCCCCACCGATCACCCGATCGCTTCGGTGGAGACCCGTGCGGTCCCCGGCTGGACGTTAACCGTGCAGAAGATCAAGCTAGCGAAACCGATCATCACCGATGACGGTCAGGTCACCGAGATCGTCTCGAAGATCACTTGGACTGGCGGCAGGATCCCACCCGGAGCGTTCGAAGACTTCGACGTGTTGATGGGTCCGTTGCCGACCGACACCAATCAGCTAGTGTTCAAGGCACTGCAGACCTACGACAGCGGCGAAGTGGTGCGCTGGATCGACACGGCCCCGCCGGGTGCCCCCGAGCCGGAGCACCCCGCGCCCGTGCTCACCCTGACGCCAGCTGGCGGCACGCGGTGACCACCACCGGCGGTAGCGCCGCTTCTGGCTGAGCGTGCCAGTGTGTTATCGGCGAACGCTGCGGGCCTGCGCGGTGGCAGCGATCTGCGCGGTGTTCGGGCTCCTCGTCGGCACCGGTTCGGCCTCCGCCCACGCGGCGCTGATCTCCACCGATCCCGGGCAGGGTGCGGTGGTTGCCACCATGCCCGCCACGGTGTCGCTGACCTTCGGTGAACCGGTGCTGGCGGCGGCTGATGGTGTCCGGGTCTTCGGGCCGGATGGTGCCGAGGTGGACGACGGCCATACCGTGCACATCGGCCGTTCCTCCACCGTGGGGGTCGGCCTGCCCGGCGGCAATCCGCCCAATTCCACGCCACCCAGCTCCGCGCGGCAGGGCACCTACACCGTCTCCTGGCGGGTGATCTCGGCCGACTCGCACCCGGTGGCGGGTGCGTTCACTTTCTCGGTGGGTCACCCCTCGACGGGCCGGGCACCGGCGAACGCTCAGCCCAGCGGCAGCACGGCCGTCGGCGTGGTCTACGGCATCGTGCGGGCCGCAGGGTTCGCCTCGTACGCGTTGCTGGTGGGATCAATCGCGTTTGTCCTGCTCTGCTGGCCCGGCGCGATCACACGGCACGACGTCTGCCGCATCATGCTGGTTGGCTGGGCCGGCCTGTTGGCGACGACCATGGCGACTCTGCTCCTGCAGGGACCCTACGGCAACGGGCTGGGTCTCGATCGGCTCCTTGACTCCGCGATCGTCTCAGAGACCCTGGACAGCCGGTTGGGCGTAGCGTTGACCGCCCGCCTGGCACTGCTGGCCCTGGCGGGCGGTTACCTCGTGCTGTTGTGCGCCTGGCTGGGGCATCTCCGGCGGCGCGGCCGGGTATGGTGTGGTGTCCTTGGCGCGGCAGTGGCCCTCGGTCTGGCGGCGACCTGGGCTGCGGCGGACCACGCCGCAGTGGGACTCCAACCAGCGCTGGCACTACCGGTTAACGTCGTGCATCTGCTGGCAATGGGCCTATGGCTCGGTGGCCTGGTCTCACTCGTGGTCGTCTTGCGACCGGCGGGTAGCTCGAACACCGAGGCTCCAGCCACCCCCGAGCGCGCCGTGTACCGGTTCTCCTCGATCGCGACCGGCTCAGTCGTGATCCTCATCGGCACCGGTAGTTACCAGGCGTGGCGCCAGCTCGGCAGTTGGGCCGCGTTCGGGTCTACCGACTACGGCCGGCTGCTGCTGGTCAAGCTCGGGGCTTTCGCGCTCCTGCTCGGCGTCGCGGGGTTATCCCACAACTGGGTCACCCAGCGTCGGCGAGCACGTGTCGGCGTTGGCGCCGCAACGCGATCGTTCAGCAGCGGTTGGACAAGTGGGGGCTGGACAATCGGGGTCGAAACACGGGGTCGAACCATGCCGGGTCGAACCATGCTGGACCGAAGGGCGCTGCGTCGAAGCGTGCTGGGGGAAGCCGCGCTCGGTGCACTCGTGCTCGGCGTCACCGCGATGCTGGTCAACGCCGAACCCGGTCGAACCGCGACTGGGTCCATGCCAAGACCGGCCCACCACGTCATCAGCTACGACACCGGAGGGCCGAGCGGGCAGGGACAGCTCATCGTGGACCTCGATCCCTCCGCCACCGGGCCGAACACAGTCCACATCACCGTCGACGATTCCCACGGGGCACCGCATGACGTGCCCGAGTTGCGCACCACCCTGACGCTCACCGCGCGTCAGCTCGGTCCATTCGCGGTTCCCCTCCAGCACACCGCACCGGGAAAATATCTCGCCAGCGGAGTCCAGCTCCCGTATAGCGGAACCTGGCAGCTGAGGGTGACGGTGCGGACCTCCGACATCGACGAGACCACGGTAGCCACCCCGATCGACGTCAGGTGAGACGTCAGCGCTTGGGAAGCGCCAGGAAGGTATCCACGACCCGGTTCACCGGCGGAAGCACGACTTTCGGGTCTGAGCCGGCTTCGGTGAACACCGCGATGCCATAGTTGATGGGAGCGTTCTCGACGGTGATCGCCAGGAAACGGATCAGCGCGTTCTGACCGTTGTTTCCGATCCCACCGTAGATCAGGGCCTGCCGTGGGCCCACCTGCTTGGCTTCCGGTGGGATCACCTGGACGTTGTGATAATTGCCAGCGACCTGCTGGAAGAACAGGGTGCCAGCCACCGGCAGCGGCCCGGTATGACCGACGCCGAGGGTGATCACAGTCTTCTGATCCGGGCTGACCACCGTGGTGGTGCGCCCCTCCTGGGTGGTGGACCACCCCGTGGGAGCCTCGAATCGGTACTGGCCAGCGGTGTTGACCACCTCGTGGGTATCGACCGCGCCGATGACACGACCGTCACTCACCCAGGTGAGCACTGCAAATACACCGGCCAGCAGCAACGCCACGACACCGATGAGAGAGAGGATCGGTCGGCTTCGCAGCCGAGAGATCAAGGTATTCATGAGGGCGCCGATCGTAGCGGGGGTAGCAGACGGACATTCAGCGGGGGCCGGCGATCAAACTCGCCGGCCCCCGCTGAATGTGTACTAGCCAGACTGCTGTGGACTCAGATGCTGTGCTTGCCAACCCGGCGGCGGGTAGCTGCCACGGTCAGCGCGCCCAACCCGGTGAGCAGGAACCCACCGGCAAGCAGCGGGGCAACTTCGGCACCGGTCTGGGCCAGTGCAGGACCCTGGCCCTGGCTCTCACCACTGCCGTGTGCTTCACCCTCGTTACCGGGGCCTCCACCGTTGCCTTCCTTGCCGTGCTCGTGGCCCTCGGTTTCGTGCGCGAGGGTCTCGGCTTGGCCAAGCACGACCAGCAGGGTGCGGTTCAGCACGTCGAGGCGGAGTGCCTCCTGCGCGCTGCCAGCGCCCTTGGGGTTGTGGAAGATGACCGACTTGCCCTGGTTGAGGAACAGGCAGAGCAGCGCCGAGTCACCGCAATCCCTCGGGAGTGCCAAAGCGAAGGGCTGATCGAGCAGGTAGGAAGACTTGCCATTGCTGTCGATCCCGAGCAGGAACGAGTGACGCTCTGTGTCCGGCTTGTCCGACTTGGACTTGGAGTCGGAGTGCACCGCCTGGAGGCCAAGACCCTCACACGGAGTGTTCAGGTTCTCGCGCTTGCCAAGGCAGAGGTTCAGCAACTCGTTGGCGGACTCGGCCTTGGTGTGGCCGTGTTCCTTATCCCGTTCGGCAATGCCGCGACCCTCGGCAACACCCAAGGACAGGATGCCGTTGCACTCATAAGAGGCAGTGCTGTCCTTGTCGTGACCACCCAGGCACAGCGCCGCGACACCACCACGAGCAGCGGCCAGCGTCGAATCGTGGTCCTCGGTGGCCACCGTGTTGTGGTAAAGCAGGCTCAGGCAGAGCACACCACCGCTGACGTTGCAGAGCTTGAGGGCGTCGCCGTTCCCACCCTCTCGGTCCTTACCCTCGCGGTTCTTGCCGTCCGAGGACGCACTGGAGCCGATGATCCGACTGCCGCCCAGGCCGAGCACCGTCGAGTCGGAGTGCGCGCTGCCATTGTCTTCAATAGTGGCGTCGTACTTGGTGATCTCAAGCAGGTGCGACTTGAGCAGGTCGATGTCCGCAACAGCGCCAGACGCGTGGTCGGGAGGCTTGGGATCCCTGATCTGCTTGCTGTCTGGCGAGTCGTCGCGACGTTCGTCTCCGTCGTGGTGCCCGTCTCCGTCGTGGTGTCCGTCGCCATCGTGAGCGCCGTTAAGACCCGGCCTCCCGATGAGCCCGGTGGGATCACCGGGAATGTCGATGCCGCCGGGCGCGGTGATGGGCGGCGTAGCTGGCCCCACGGGTGCGTTAGGGGCCTTAGGGGGTGCCACCGGCGCACCGGGGGGCACCGCTGGACCACCAGGGGCGCCCGCGAACTGCTGCGCAGAGTGAACCATCTGCGCTGAGGCAGCACCCGGCAGCAAAACCATCGCGGCTGCCGTCCCGGCGGCCATGAGAGCCAGGCGGCGGTGCCTCCTGGGTGTGCGTGACGTCATGTTCCGGTGTTCCTCCTCGTTCCGAGACCTCTCCGCGAGAGGGCGGTACGGCCTTCCCCTCTTGGCGGCCGTGGATCCCTCGTACCTGGCAAGACGCTCCGACTCCACCTGCAGTGGTAGATCCCCGGGCATCCAGGTACCGGCTCAACGACGCGGGAGTCGGCGCAGATACGACCGTCGCCTTGACTACTCCCCGAACGGGGTCTGTTCCTCGAACAGCGCTCCTGCTTAGCACACAGAACGTGAAGGGTATTCCCAAGTTGGTGATCACCGACCCCTCAGATGAGGCGAGAGCATGGCGGTGAATATTACTTTGAGTGATAACTCCAGCGTGTCCCAGGGAGTCGGCGGCGCCCGGGAGGAGTAGCCCCAACCCGAGGTCAGCACGCAGTCGCAGTCGTGGTTCACTACGTGCCGACATGTCCCCAGTACGTCGCAGGCCGGTCATCGTCACCGTCGCGGGTGGACTGCTCGCCCTTCTGACTGCCGCGTGTAGCGCTCTGCCCGCCGCCCCAACCCCGATCGAGCCGTCAGCTGTGGCGCCCCCGGCGGTGGCTCCGCCTCCACCGCAGCCGGTCGCTGAGGGGCTGTGCCGCTACCTGCCGGTAGCGGCAGTACAGGCCGCCAACGGGGAGCGGGTGGCTGCGGTGCGGGTCTCCGAGACAGGCCCGGGCCAGCCACACCCGGCCTGTTTCTTCCTCGCGGCCAACGGCACCGTGACACTGCGAACCTGGATCGTGGTGGCCACGCCGGAAGTGGCGCGAGCAACCGTTGACGCCGCTGCCCCAGTGGCCACCTCCGACCTGGTCGAGCTTCCCGGCGGGTGGTCGGGCGGCTCGCAGCCGACCGCTGACGGAGCGGTGTTCGCGGTCTGTCGGCAGGGCACCGCAGTCGTCATCACGACCAATCAGCGGCAGACGATCAGCGCCCGCCGGATTGCCGAGCAGGTGATCGCCGCCCTGGATCTGTAAACCGCTGGGTCAGTCGGCGCCAGCAGACGGACGTTCGACACGGACGACGCCGTTGCGGGTCGAAGAGCGTCCGGCGGCTACCTGGTCACGGTACTGCCACGTCGGTGGCTCGGCCGGCCGGATACGGATAGACCACCATTGGGGTGTGGGCTGCGCCAGCCTGCGGCTGCGTACCACTGCGCCGACGACTCCCACGATCCCGAGCAACAGTGGGGTCACCCATCGCCAATGCCTGCGGCGACAAGGCTGGCGTCGGGCGCGGATGGAGAGCTCAGTCTTCACCTCATTCACGTCCTTCATCGTCGTGGTCGCTGCCTGCCTGCTCGATCCTGCGTGATGGCAGGATGGGCCTGGTGACCGAGCACATGACAAACAAGACACAGGCCATCCTGCACACCAGTGAGGGTGACATCCGCGTCACCCTCTTCCCGACCCATGCCCCGAAGACCGTGGCGAACTTCGTGGGCCTTGCCGAGGGCAGCAAGGACTACTCCCAGCGCAACGCCCGGGGAGAGCTGTCTGGACCGTTCTACGACGGCTCCCTGTTCCACCGGGTGATCAAGGGTTTCATGATCCAGGGTGGTGACCCGACCGGCACCGGACGAGGTGGGCCCGGCTACCGCTTCGGCGACGAGACGCATCCTGAGCTGCAGTTCAACCGGCCTTACCTGCTGGCGATGGCCAATTCGGGCCCGAACACCAACGGCTCGCAGTTCTTCATCACGGTCGGCCCCGCGACGCACTTGAATCGCAAGCACACCATCTTCGGCGAGGTAGCCGACCACAAGTCCCGCATCGTAGTGGATTCGATCGCGAACGCCCCGACCCGTGGAGACCGTCCAGAGAAGAACATCGTGATCGAACGAGTAACGGTCGAGCCGGCCGGGGTGTGACAGCGATGACCAGTCCCGTGTGTGCGCGGCACCCGGGCCGCGAGACGGGAGTGCGGTGCACCCGCTGTGACCGGCCCGCCTGCGCTGCCTGCCTGCGCGAGGCGTCGGTGGGCTACCAATGCGTGGACTGTGTCGCAGGCAGCGCTCGCTCGCAACCGCGCACCAGCACCATCCCGTGGGCGACACCAACCGGTCGCTCGGTGGTGATCCCGGTCCTCATCGCGATCAACGTCGCGGTCTTCGTGGTCACCGTGGTGCAGGCCGGTAGCCTGTCCGACAACACCGCTGCGCCGCTGTTTCAGCAGTGGGCCCTGCGGCCTGAGGCGGTCGCCCACGGTGCGTGGTGGCAGCTGCTCACGTCGGGCTTCCTGCACATCGGGCCCCTGCACATCGCCTTCAACATGATCGCCCTGTGGTTGATCGGCCGGGACCTCGAGCGGGTGCTGGGCAGGGTCCGTTTCCTGGTGGTGTACCTCGTCTCGCTCCTTGGCGGCTCACTGGCCGTCTTTCTCTTCGCCAACCCCACGAGCGACACAGCTGGCGCATCGGGCGCGGTGTTCGGGCTGATGGGCGGCCTCGCCGTGGTGCTGATGCGGCTGCGGCTGTCCCCCCGCCCGGCGTTGACCATCATCCTGCTGAACGTGATCATCAGCTTTGCGGTGCCGAACATTTCTATCCTCGGGCACCTCGGCGGGCTGGCGTCCGGCGCGGCGGTGACAGCCGCGATGGTCTACACCCCACAGAAGAGCCCCCCAAGAAGATCTCCATAGCAGACCATCCAGCCCCATCCGGAGCCACTTCTCCACAGGACTTGCCCACAGTGGGGATGAATCACAACCGTGTTGTTCGGCTGCGACGAGGTCAGCGGGGCAAGATCAGCGGGCGAGGTCAGCGGGACGTCAGCGCCAGCGCATGGTCATCAGCAGTCCGGCGATCATCAACGCGAAGCCGATCAGAAAGTTCCAGTTGCCGAGGCTGCTCAGCAAGGGAATCTTGTCGATGGCCAGATAGTTGACCACCAGCCACAGCAAGCCCAGCAGCATCAACCCCAGCATGACGGCGACGTAGAACGGGTGCGAGGGGCCCGCGACACGGACCCGCGCCGCGCCGAGTTGGGTGGCCGGCGGGGTGTAGACCGACTTCTTCCGGATCTTCGACTTCGGCATGGTCATTCCTCGTTCGACGTGCGGGCTGGTTCGACGTGCGGGTTGGGCGAGCGCCGGAAGGGCGCTCTGCGGACACGGTACGGCACCCACTACCGTCTCCGTGCTGATGTCCGAACGAACCGACGACGCCGCTGACCTGTGAGGAGGTCTCGTGAGCCACGCGCAGTCCCCGGTACGGGGCTGGTCACCACCAGCCTGGCCACCATCAGGCCGGCGTGGGAGCCCCGTGCGGACGGTGATCCGCGGGCTGGGTGAACTGCTCGTGACGGCAGGCCTGGTGGTGATGCTGTTCGTGTTCTACGAGGTCTACGTCACCGACTTGTTGTCGGCTGCGAAGCAGCATGAGGCCACCGCCAAGCTGAATGACACCTGGCGCAACGGCCGGGGCCTGGTGGACCGGCCGATCAAGGGCGCGGGTATCGCCAAGATGTACGTCCCGGCGTTCGGACCCGATTTCGTGTTCACCGTGCTGCAGGGCACCGATCAGGACGTCCTGGCGGTCGGGCCGGGCCACTACCAGGGCACCGCGTCGCCCGGCCAACTGGGCAATTTCGCGGTGGCCGGGCACCGGGTCGGCAAGGGCTCGCCCTTCAACTCCCTGGACCTGCTGTCGTCCTGCGATGCCATCGTGGTGGAGACGCTCGACCGCTGGTATGTCTATCGCGTTCTGCCGCTCCAGGGTGAGTCGGACGGCTGGGCTGCGGGAAAGGGCACGCAGCCGCAGTGCCGAGGCGTCGAGCCGCTGCCCGGTCGCTACGCGAACGTGGTGGGCAAGACGATCGTGCTGCCCTCACAGGTTGAAGTGATCGCTCCGGTGCCTGGCCAGCCAGGTCGGGTCCCCACCTACCGGCTGATCACGCTGACCACGTGTCACCCCCAGTTCTCCGCGCAGCAGCGGCTGATCGTGCACGGCGTGTTGGTCGCTTCGTACCGGAAGGTCGAGGGTCAGCGGCCGGTCGAGCTGACCGCTGGCGCCTGAGGAGGCTCATGTACAGCTGGATCTGGCGGCACCTGCCTGGGCCGCGCGCGGTGAAGCTACTGCAGGCTCTGGTGCTCATAGCCGCCGTGCTGACATTGCTGATGCTGGTGGTGTTCCCGTGGGTGGAGCCCCGGCTGCCGTTTAACGCGGTGACGACGGGCTGAGCCCCGATTAGGCTGGCCGACGTGCGCATCCTCGTGATCGACAATTATGACAGCTTCGTCTACAACCTTGTGCAGTACCTGGCGCAGTTGGGTGCCCAGTGCGTGGTGCGGCGCAACGACGCGGTCGAGCCTGGAGAGGTCTCCTCCGCCGACGGGATTCTGATCAGCCCCGGGCCGGGCACTCCGGAACGTGCCGGAGCGAGCATGGGAATCGTCCAGGAATGTGCCGAGCAGGGCCGCCCGTTACTCGGCGTCTGCCTCGGGCACCAGGCAATAGGGGCAGTCTGGGGAGCCACGGTGGCGCGGGCTCCGGAGTTGTTGCACGGCAAGACCTCTGAGGTGTACCACAACGGTGCCGCCGTGCTCGCCGGGTTGCCGCAGCCGTTCATTGCCACCCGCTATCACTCGCTGACGGTGCTCCCCGAGACCATCCCGGACGAGCTCGAGGTCACCGGCCGCACCGAGTCAGGGATCGTGATGGCGCTGCGACACCGAGAGCTCCCGGTGTATGGAGTGCAGTTCCACCCCGAGTCGGCGCTCACCGAGGGCGGGCACCGGCTGCTGGCGAACTGGCTCCGTATCGCGGGTGCCGAGATAGACGAGTCGCGGGTGGTCGAGCTGGAGACCGGGATGCGCACGCTCGCCTCCGCCGCGGCGGTGCGCTGACGCGCGACGCACCCCGGGGTCAGCCTCCGCCGGTGGGCCCTGGTGTGCCGAAGATCCCGCTGCTGGTGGTCGTGCTGCTCGTCGTGTTGTCCCCCCCGACGGTGACCGTGATGGTCTGGTCCCGAGCGAACCCGGTGCCCGGCGGCACGTCCTGAGCGACGATGACCCCAGCCTGATTGGTGTCATCCACCGGAGCGGAGACCTGCTTGAGAGTGCCAACCCAACCCAGCTTTCGCAGCATGGTCAGCGCCTGGGTCGGGGTCTGACCGCGCAGGTCGGGCATCTGGAGCTGGTTGCCCCGGGACACCGTGAGGGTCACCGCGGCGCCTGCCTTGACCCCGGTGCCCCCGGCTGGGCTCTGCTTGAGGACCTCGCCCTTCGGCGCCGCGGAGTTCGACCTCCTGGATCCGCGCGGTGAGGTGGGCTACGGCGATGTTGCGCTGAGCTTGGTTGACGTTGGTGCCGACGACGTCGGGCACGCCGACGGTCGCCGGCGGCACCCCCACGGTGATGATCACCGATTTGCCCTTGGCCAGCCGGCGCCCGGCAGGCGGATCCTGGACGAGCACCCGGCCGACGTCCTTGTCGTCCTGGACGACCTGCTGGCTCTGGTCCGGCGAGAGCACTAGGCCCACCTGTTGCAGGGAGGCTTGAGCCTGCACGCGGTCCAGCCCGAGCAGGTTGGGCACCTCCACCTCGGCCGGGCCAGCGCCCACGTCCAGCCGGATCGTCGTGCCCCGCACCGCCTGGCCTCGGGGGTTCATGTCCACCACGCGGTCAAGGTCCTGTGGGGTTGACTCGACCGGATGGCGCTCAGTCTGGAAGCCAGCGGCGTTGAGCGCCTGCTCGGCAGGCACCACTGGCTGGCCGACCACATTGGGCAGGGCCTCTGGTTTGGGTCCGCCCCCGAAGACGTTGGTGAACAGCAGCAGGAGCAGGCCGAGGACGGCTGCGACCACCACCGTGGTGAGGACCCCGAGGCCCCGTCCAGGCCGCCGCCCCTCGGCCGGCCCGCCGGGGGGCTCCGGGCGCCGCCGGCTGGCCCGACTCGGTCGGATAGGTCTGATGGCCACGGTAGGGCCCGAGTCGAGCATGAGATCACGGTCAGCGTCGGTCATGACCACCGGCGCCAGCTGCCGCTGCCCGGACAGCACGCGGACCAGGTCCGTGCGCATCTCGGCAGCGGACTGGTAACGGTTGGCCGGGTTCTTGCTCATCGCCTTGAGCACCACCGCGTCCAGTGCCGCGGACACGTCAGGATTCTGGCTCGACGGTGGTGTGGGGTCCTCGCGAACGTGCTGGTAGGCCACCGCGACCGGGGAGTCACCGGTGAACGGAGGATCTCCGGTGATCAGCTCGTAGAGCACGCAGCCAGCGGCGTAGACGTCCGACCGGGCGTCCACCAGTTCCCCGCGGGCCTGCTCGGGAGACAGATATTGAGCGGTGCCGACCACCGCGGCGGTCTGGGTCACGCCCTGCCCGTCGGCCAGCGCCCGGGCGATGCCGAAGTCCATCACCTTGACCGCGCCAGCATTGTTGATCATAATGTTGGCTGGCTTGACGTCCCGATGGATGATGCCGTTGCGGTGGCTGAAGTCCAGGGCCGCGCAGACGTCCACCATCGTCTCCATCGCGCGCTGCTCGTCCATGGGGCCCTCGGTCTTGACGATGTCGCGCAGCGTCCGGCCGTTGACGAACTCCATCACGATGTAGGGCAACGGACCGTAGTCAGAAACCGTCTCGCCGGTGTCGTACACCGCGACGATCGCCGGATGGTTCAGCGCGGCGGCGTTTTGTGCCTCCCGGCGGAAGCGGTGCTGGAACTGAGGGTCCCGGGCCAGATCAGCGCGCAACACCTTGACCGCGACGTCGCGGCCGAGCCGCACGTCGCGGCCGCGGTGCACCTCGGACATACCGCCATAGCCGAGCGTCTCGCCCAGCTCATAGCGATCCGACAGTAGCCGGGGAATGGTCATTCCTGCGCCGTCCCGCTCCTCGTTCGTGACCCGCACCGTATTGCGGCCCGGACCGGGCACCATCATGCCCCCGCTCAGGCTGTCACCCGATGGGGGGCGACTCCTCATCGTCAGCGGGCTCCTTGCAGGGCGGCAGCGATGACGGCTCGACCGATCGGGGCGGCCAGCGAGCCTCCGGTTGCCTCGAGGTTCCGGTCTCCGCCGTTCTCTACCACCACCGCGACCGCTACCTGCGGGTTCTCGGCCGGTGCGAAGGCGACATACCAGCCGTGTGGGGGGGTGTGCTTGGGATCGGTGCCGTGCTCAGCGGTGCCGGTCTTCGCGGCGATACTGACGCCGGCGATTTTACCGTCGTTGCGGTAGCTGTTCTCGGCGGCGACCATCATGTCCCGGATCTGGGCTGCGGTGAAGGCGGACATCGCCGTGTCGGCTTGCTCCGGTGCGAATCCGTCCAGCACGGACAGGTCCGGGGCCAGGATGTTACGAACCAGCTGAGGTTTCATCCGCACCCCACCGTTGGCGATCGTCGCGACGATCATCGCGTTCTGCAACGGGGTCAGCGCCACATCACGCTGCCCGATGCCGGACTGCTCCAACGCGGCCACATCGGGAATGGCACCCAAGGTCGATGGCGCCACCGGGATCGGGATGGTGAGGTCCTGCTGCCCGATGCCGAACAGTTGAGCCTGCTTGCGCAGGTCGTTCTCGCCGACGCTGGCGGCCAGTTGGGCGAAGGCGGTGTTGCAGGAACGCACCAGCGCCTGGGTGAGCGTGGCGGTGGCGCCGGTGCCGCACGATTGGTCGGCGAAGTTGTGCAGAAATGTCGTGGTGTCCTGAAGCCGCAATGCGGCCGCCGCCGTGAGCGGGGTGTCCGGGGTGGCCTTCCCGTTCTCCAGCGCGGCTGCGGTGTCCACCAGCTTGAAGGTTGACCCCGGCGGGTAGCTCGACGCGACCGCGCGGTTGGTCAGCGGGGAGCCACGGGTGGGCGAGGTGTCCCCGTTCCAGGCGATCTCCTGCTCCGCACCGTCGTGCACGGACAGCTGGTTCGGGTCATAGGACGGGGTGGAGACCATCGCGAGGATCTCCCCGGTGCTGGGCTTGATCGCCACCACCGCGCCGGTGTAGCCCCGGCGGGTCAGCTGATCGTAGGCGGCCCGCTGGACGGCCGGGTTGATGGTGAGCTCGACGCTGCCCCCGCTGGGCTCCCGCCCGGTGATCAGGTCCGACAGCCGCCGCACGAACAGCCGGCCGTCGGAGCCGTTGAGCACGGAGTCCATCGAGTTCTCGGTGCCTCCCGAGCCATAGCGCAACGAGTAGTAGCCGGTGACCGGGGCGTACAGCGGGCCGTTGAGGTACCTGCGCAGGAAGCGCAGCTGCCCGCCGGTCTCCACCGAGTTGGCCACCGGTAGCCCACCAGCGATGATCTGGCCACGCTGGCGGCTGTACTCATCGAGCAGCACCCGCCGGTTGCGCGGGTCAGTGCGGTAGGTGTCGGCGTTGACGACCTGGATGTAGGTGGCGTTCAGCAGCAACAAAACAATCATGCCCATGACGGCGAGCGCGACCCGGCGAAGTGGTGTGTTCACGGGCGCTGCACCACCTCGGTGCGCACTCTCCGCGCCACCACCGCACCGTGGATGGAAACAGAGGTGACCATCAGTTCACCGTCCGGCAGTCCACTCCGGGTTCCGAGGGCTTCTCCGGCAGTGGCGTCCCGGTGGTCGTGGGAGTGCTCGTGGTGGAAGTACCCGTGGTGATCGGGGACGGCGTGGCCGGCACCTCGGCGGGCGGAGTTCCGGTGTCGGCTCGTGGGCACGGCGGCAGCAGATCCTTGGTGCGTAGCCGGCCGATGATCACGCGAGCGCCGTTCAACCCACTGTTGCTGATCATCCCTCGGTGCACGTTGGCCCGGGCGTACGGTTGAAGGTCGCGCAAAAACATCGTCTCGCAGCCGCGCTCGCCGTCCCGGCAGCTGCCTTCGGCCCAGGTGTGCAGCGGCAGACCGAGGAACTCGCCCCGGACGCCCTGGAAGACAACCACCTCGCCGTTACGGGCGGCCCCCACGTAGTACTGACCGAGTACCAAGATTGAACTGATCGCAGCGACGGTGCCGAGCAGCACGGCGAACACGGCCAGCCCGATCAGTGTGCGCCGCTGCTTGCGACGGTGCAGCCGCGGGTCGGGAACCACCGGATTGATCCGCTTGGGTTCCGGTCGTGGCAAGGTGGTCGTGGCTGCCCGGGAGGCCGCCGAATCCGGCTGCGGCTCCTCGACGCCGTCGCCCGCTGCCCCACCGATGATGGGCGCGTCCTCGCCGTACTCGACGTCCACCACGTCGGCCACGATGCAGGTGATGTTGTCCGGCCCGCCACCTTTGA
>CAWGJH010000011.1:0-189314 GCA_963822695.1 uncultured Actinomycetota bacterium | reverse complement strand
TGATCCGTAGTCGCAGGCAGCACCCCGTCACTACCTGCAAGTTGTCCACGGTCGGACCTCATCTGCGGGTTCAGGTCCGAGGACGTTCATGGTCATCCGTAGCCGTTGATGTAGCAATGGATGTAGGCCAGGGGGCTCTTCGGTCATGGGCTCTGATCGGTTGTCTGTTCGCTCGCCGATCACCTGATTCTTGGTCAGGAGTTTCGGATCGGCCTACCCCGATCAGGCTCCTCAACGTGCAGCAGAATCACCGACGATCTTGCACACTGGGGCGACGGCCCGGGGGTTGATCTTGCCCGTCATCCTCGGGTGGTGCGAGCTCGGTGGTGATCTCCTCTGGCATCTATCGAAGCTGTGCTCGGCACGGAACGATGGTCGCGTGACCACTCAGACCAGCGAGCGCCGACTAACTCTTGTGACAGCAGTGATCGCAGCCGTCGCTGCATTAGCTGGCAGCGCTATCGGTGCCGGCAGCACGTATCTCGTAGCTGAGCAGCAGATACACAACCAGAATCAACAGGACGCAGCGACCAAGACCGAAACCGCGTATCGCTTATCGCTCCGCCGGGAAGCGGACTTGATCAATCAGTTACAAATCCTCGCGCTAGCATCTCCTGGAGAGCGAGAGATTCGCCGGCCTGGTCTTGTTAATGCTCTGCAACGAAGTGACGACGTGAGCATCGAGCTCCTCTTGCACGGAAGCCCTGCTGCTAATGATGCGTTCATTTCGTTACTCAAATCTCTCAGTGCTATATCACCTGATGATTACGAAGCGCAACACAGGGCAGCAATGACTGAAAATGCGAAATTCGCTAACCTTGTCGCGCGCGAATTAAGAGCTAGCAGCTGACGGTTGCGTGACACTGTTATGAGCCCGTTGCGACGTGGACGATCTCAGCCGAGAAAACAGCGACCCCGAACCCAAGGATTCTCGGACCGCTGTATCGGTTGGTTGTGGATAGATGCGATGACCTCGAATTACCGGGCTCGCGAATGCTGGTCGTCTGTGGTCGTTTGGTGTTGTCCGGGTGTCATTAAGTGACCGAAAGGTATCCAAGTGATCATGAAAAGTCTCTCCCTTCAAGGGGGGTCTTCGTGCTATCCCGTCGGCCTGGCGTAGCCCGACCGCGCCGTGTCAAGGGGGCCCGACGTGGGATCGGGAGCGTGGAGGAGGGCGCGCCCCCTTGACGCGGTGTGGTAGCCCTTGGGGAGGTCGTCGGGATAGCACGAAGGCCCACCCGCGTCCGCTGCGTTGCTCCGGTCAGGCGATCCCGGAGGCCTGCCGGGGTGCGGGGCGGCGAGCGCCCGCGATTTGCTCCGCTGGACCCGGTGTGTCCGGCTCGGCGTGCAGACCGTGGGTCGCTTGGTTCGTCGCGACGGCTACGGCGGCGTATCCTCGATTGCTGTTGGCCGTCCGATCAGGCCGTGCCTGAGCACGGCCTGATCGGACGGCGCGCAGTGTGGTGGTTCGGGTCGGCTCAGGACCCGAACCTGCGGCCAAGCGATTCCCAGAAGGCCCACCGGACAGTGCTGGTACACCGCAACCGGGACTCGCGTGCAGACCGTGTAGTCCCCAGGTAGGGTCCCCCAAGCCTGGGCAGCAACACCGCCGCGAATACTGTCCTGTGAGGCCCGCTGTCCAATGGGCAGATCGGTAGAGACGAGCGAGTCTTTGGAGGCGCCTGTGCGACGCGACCCTACGGGCCCGCCCCCGCCACTCGTGTGGCCGAAGGGTTTGTCGATACCGCCCAAGCCGCCGGTGCTGGTGTATCTAGATCTGAATCATTGGATTGGGCTATCGAAGGCTCGTGTTGCCCATCGCGACGGTGCCCGGTACGAGCGTCTACTTGACTCATGCCGGCAGAGTCGTGCACGGGGCGCTGCTATCTTTGTCATGGCCGATGCGCACTATATGGAGCTGTCCGGGATCCGTGATCCGAGGCAACGTCACAACTTGGCAACGTTGATGGAAGATTTATCTGGCTTCGCTAGCCTGCTCGGTAGGGTGGTCGTTGCGCGAATAGAGCTAGAGACGGTCCTTGACTCACTGCAGGGGGTCGAAAAAGAAGACCTGAAGCCACTTCCTTTGATTGGTTCTGGAGTCGGATGGGCTTTCGGAGTTCTGGGCAGATTTCGAATATGTGATACCGATGGTAAGGACGTCGAAAAGGAGGCTCGCGCCAAAATGGGAGACACGGCGTACGATGAGTTCATCGCCTTTGCTCAAGTCTCGCTTGAGCGCGAGTCTCTCAGTGGTCCACAGGACGATGAGATCGATGAACTCCGTAAGTACGGGTGGGCGCCAGAGAAAGCAAAGGGAATTACCGCAACTCGCCTCGCTCAGGAAGTCGCTTTTGCGGCCCGGCTCGACACCTATGGGAGTTGGCGTCGCGGACGGCTTCGTGATGCCGTGTGCGCGCGAGAACTGATGATTGAGCTCAAGGAGATGCTCGACGAGGAGCTGAGGCTGCGCGAGACTACACTTGGTGAGCTCGTCAACGAAGATCGGAGTCTCATCCGCGCGCTCGTGCGCGGCATGCCGAGCTTCGAAGTCTCGGTCGAACTAAAGACTGCATATCACCGCGACCCAATGAAGAGATGGTCAACTAACGACATCCATGACATCGACGCGATGGCCCTGGCGGTACCCTATTGCGATGTCGTTTTCACGGACGCTGCTGCGAGACGCGTACTCGTTGCTGCCGCACTTGATGTGCGCATGCGTACAAGAATCCCTTGCCAACCAGACGAACTTGCCGACCTTCTCGACACGTTGCCTTGAACCCTTAATAATGGCGAGCCCGGACAACGTATCAAGTCGCAGAAAGATCGCCGCTGCTGCGGCTTACAGGTCAGCTCGTCCGTCCCGTTCCCCTTTGATTGCGCCGGGGAAGCTGGGGCACTGGCGTTGAGCAGGAGGAATGCTCTCGATGGTTCTTCGTGGTTCTCAGTGCTCCCCGACGTCCGACGGCTCCACGACGGCCCAGAGATCCGCTGCGGATCGCCAGTTTGGAAGGCTGCGCTCACTGCGCCGTCAGGGGCCTCGATCGCTGGTCAGGCCGGGTCACGGTGCTCCGCTGTTGACCGTGGTTGACCGGTGTTAACGGCCCGCTAATGGCACACGCGGAGTGTTGGCTTGCCGCAGGACGAGGGGCGGGGGGCGGGTGTCCCACCACTATCATGGCCGGTCCTGGAGCCATCCCGGAGCGAGGCACGCCGGAGGCGCTTGGGTTTGGTCTAGAGCATGGGAACCCTATAGTCGAAGGATCATCGTGTATAGTGGACGCCGTGATACGAGCAGAACCAAATATTACTTACCAGGTTCTCAGTGAGGTGTAGTTCTTGAACGAGTCAGCGGCGGCGGCGCTCGAAAAGCGAGACGATCTCTTGGTGTATGGCCGGGGGAATGCGATCGCACTCTTTGCGCTGCAAATGCAGTACAACATTGAGGACATAGAGGCTGTGGCTGCTGTCGCCCTCACTGACGGCTCTAATGACAAGAAGTGTGATCTCGTTTACGTTGACCGCGTAGACGGACAAATTGTTGTCGCACAAGGGCACGCTGCCGAGAAACCTACATCGAAATCGGCGCCTGCAAATAAAGCCTCTGATCTAAATACAGCGGTTAGCTGGCTGTTGGACGGAGAGATAGAGTCTTTGCCGGCCATTTTACGTTCGGCGGCGATTGAAGTTCGTTCCGCTCTTCAGAATGGCGAAATTCACTATTTCAATCTCTGGTACTGCCACAATTATCAAGAATCGAAGAACGTCGAAGATGAACTGAAACGTGCCGTGTTGACCGCGGACAGCCTGATTAGACGGTTCTACCCATCAATTTCTTCGGTTACTGTTTCGCAAAAGGAAGTAGGATGTTGACGGCTAGAGGAATTATATTCACAAGCCGGCAACACTATTCTTGTGACCGATCGGTTTGCGATAGAAGTCAATGGAGGGTTTGAGGCGCAAGGGTCCGAGTGGCGTGCTTTTTGCACATCTGTGACTGGAAGTTGGCTCCGAGGACTATGGCGTGACTATGAAACGCGCTTAACCTCACCTAACGTTCGTGACTATCTCGGCATCATTCGAACCGAGCAAAACATAAATAATGGCATCAAGACGACAGCGCAGAAAGAGCCAGATCGATTCTGGATCTATAACAACGGAATAACTGCCCTTGTCAATGATTATAAAATCGATAGAACATGCATGCCGTGGCGTTTGACGATAGACGGCCTTGGAATTATCAACGGTGCCCAAACCACTGGCTCCATTGGAACGTTGGCAGATGACCGTGCTACCAATCTTGAAGACATGTACGTGTTGGTGCGTTTTGTGCAGTGTCATAACACTGATGTTTTATCCGAAATTGTGCGATATAATAACACGCAGAACAAGGTCGAGGCGGCCGACTTCCGTAGTAAGGACGCTATACAAGAGCGCCTGCGCAATGAGTTCGAGCTCATCCCAGACGCCGACTACCTTGGTGGGAGACGGGGAGGAGTGCGTGATGCGATTACGCGACGTCGCAACTTGCTGCCCGATCGCGCCGTTGCCCAGTGCCTTGCGGCTTTTCATGGCAAGCCGAACTTGGCTTACAATGAAACACGACGGATCTGGGAGGAGAATAAAACATATGCTGAGACATTCAACGATCAGCTCAATGCTCGCCACGTCGTGTTTGCGTACTCGCTCATGCGCGCCGTCGAAGAAAGAAAACGAGAATTGGCGCAGCTCGCTGACGAAGATAGGACAAGTCAGCAGGAAAAGCAGATCGAATTCTTGCGACACAGAGGATCGATAACACTTTTAGTCGCAGCGGTCGCATCATCCATTGAGACGATTTTGGGCAAGCCGGTTTCAAATCGACATAAACTACGGTTTCGAAAAAATTGTAGCCCAGCACAGGGGCTGGCACAATGGAAATCTGTCTTGAATTCATTACTCCCATTCGTCTCGCATTTAATGAAGGCGACTGATAGTGGGCTACAAAATCAAGATCGCGTGAATGAAGCGATCGATCTATTCCAGTCAATAGTGGAGTCAACCGTCGAGCACAACAAAGCTGTGTACGAATCTTTTGCTTCCACGGTTGCCTCTACATAGCGGTTTCCTGAAACGGGCTGCGAGGTGCGGAGTCGCTGGGCCAGCACAGTACTGGCCCAAGCTGTAATTCGTCGGCTGATGTCTTCCAAGGTTCGAATCCTCGACCCGCCACGCAGCAGGAATTAAGAATTTTTCGGCAACGTGTTGATTATGATCTTGGGAATCTGTCTATCATGCCAGGCTGTGCCCGCTCACCTGCGTAGGATACCCGACCATGAAGGCCTCCGGGTGTCCGCTGTTGACCGGATCCTAATAGCACGTGGACAGCACGACCGGTGGGGCATAGTGCTCCTCGCTGTCGGCGCGCGCCGTAGACCGGCTCATCTGCTACGTATAGCAGCCCAGGTCTGAATCGCCGCCAGCGCAAGGGACAGAATCGCCACGACGAGCGCGGCGACACCGATCCGGTCTCCGTGGCTCCATCTGTGAGTGGCACTCGCGAGTGCGATAATCGTGGTGTTTCTTCGGAGCCACCAGCGCCAGGCAAGAAACCCGACCGCAACGGCAGCAATCAAGAGAGAAGCCAACAGGTTTCGATAGTGCGCCGTCATGGGTCTGACGGCCTCGCTTGCTGCAATGGCGCCTAAGGAACCCAGCCAGAACACCATGAGGGCAATGAGCGGAGCGGCATGTGGATCAGCGCCAAGCCTGACGCGGATACGGCGCAGGATATCTTCCAACTGCTGCGCCCTCCCTCTGATCCACGTCTCGTCCGGACCCTCTACAGAGATCCACGCTCTACGGGCATCGATCGCGACATACACCATTCTCCCGTCAGAAAGTCCGCCGTCGTGCACGGACAGAGTCAAGTTTTCGAGACGATCCGGGCTGCCCAACTCTAACAGCAGTTCTTCCGGTGTAGCCGCCGTGTGTTTGACGATGCCATCCTCGCTAGAAGCAGAGCAGCGTGCACTGTCGGATGCATCCTGAGTCGCTGTCCGCCAGAGGGCATCCACGGTAAGCTTTGTCAGCTTGCAGCCGTAGAGGTGGAAGCGCACCGAGCAAGATTGCACGCACACAACCTACTGGTGGCTGGCCACGCCGGTGGCGGTGGACGTGTTGTTCGCCGAAGGAGTCGATCAGCCTGCTGCGCCAGTGGATCACGGGGTTGTCTGAGCGTGATGCGGGTCGGATCGCTGAGGCACTGGAGGATCTGCCGCTGAGGGCACGGAGAACCCGGGTGGGGCCGCCGACGCGGAGCTGGGTACGACGTGCCGCGTGTGTTCCTCCGGCTTGATCGTGACGTGCTCGGTCGCGGCCCGGCCGCCCCAGTTGGTGGTCCGGCCGGGCCGCGACCGAGCACGGCCCGAAGGGCCGCGCGCAGTGTCGTGGTTCGGGCTGGACCACACATCAGCTACGACGCGAGTCGGGAGCGCCGCCGCAGGTGGCGTCTTGACGCCCATAGAGCCAAATTCAGCAGCGCACGACTGTGCTGCGTGTGTAGTCCCTCCTGATCAGCTTTCCCCTCGCTGTCTTGCGTAGTGGCAGAGCGGATGTGTGCTATGTCTTGCGACGGCTTGCGGGGGTGGTCTCCAGGGGTGAAAGCACCACCGGCTTGACCTGGGACCCTCGCGAGGGCTCACATCGAGCTATAACGGGCAGGCCAGGGGCTGCCCGATGCGCGCGCCAGCTTACGAGCCCTCGCCCCAGGTCAAGCCGGTGGTGCTTTCACCGTTTGGCATCAAGGGGGCTCTTGAGGGGGCCAGGTTCCCACCGCCGCCCACGTAGACAGGCGTCTCAGTGCCCCCGTAGGCGACAACTGAGACCCAAACTGAGACCCCATAAGGAACACCGGGATGAGCCGAAATTGACTCGCCCGGAATTCTTGCTGGTAGATGGCGGTAGCGGTGGGATTTGAACCCACGGAGGGCGTGAACCCTCACGCGCTTTCGAGGCGCGCTCCTTCGGCCGCTCGGACACGCTACCGCTGGGCATCATACCGGGCGCACGACACCCGCGAAAAATCCGGTGAGCAGGGCGGCGCATTCGTCGAGGAGGACGCCCCCGAGCACCTGCGGACGGTGATGCAACCGGCGATCCCGGACGACGTCCCAGAGCGAGCCGACCGCACCGGTCTTAGGCTCCCAGGCGCCGAACACCAGACGGTCCACCCGAGCCGCCACCAGGGCACCCGCGCACATCGTGCACGGTTCCACGGTGACCGCCAGGGTGCAGCCGGTCAGCCGCCAGTCAGTGCCTCGTCCATCGTTCCGCAGCCGGGCCGCCCCGGCCCGCAGGGCCAGCAGTTCGGCGTGCGCGGTCGGGTCGCCGGTGGCCTCCCGGGCATTGCAGGCAGCCGCCAGCTCGACGCCGTCGGCGTCCACCAGCACGGCCCCGATCGGGATGTCCCCAGTGGCCACCGCACCGCCGGCTACCTCGATCGCACGCCGCACCAGCGCCAGGTCGGCCCCGGTCGCCGCCGTCATCCCGGCTGCTTCTCCAGCAGCGCGGACAGCTGCGAGGAGAACCCGCAACGTTGGGCGATCATGTCGAGCTGCTCGTCCGGGTACAGGTCCACCTCATCGATGATCACCTGCATCTCCTCTGCCGGCAGTCCCAGGTCTGCGAGCAGCCCGAGATCGCCCTCCGGCCAGACATCGTCCGCGTCCACGGCATCTTCTTCGGGGACCTCGACGCGCAGCAGGTCGAGCACGTCGGCGGCGACGTCGTAATCCAGCGCCGCAGCGGCGTCGGACAGCAGCAACGACACCCCTCCCGGCACCGGCCGCACCACGACGAAGAACTCGTCATCAACGTCGAGCAGGCCGAAGACAGCGCCCGTGGAGCGTTGTCCACGCAGCTCAGTGATAGCCGCGTCGAGGTCTTTCAGAGCCGCAGCGTCTAGTTTCGTACACTGCCAGCGCCCGTCCTCACGGACGACAGCGACGGCGAAGCCGGTGACCGACATGGCACAAGTATGCGCTGTCTGGCTCACCAGGGAAGTGCGATCACTGATCTGACCCCCCGATACGGGGATGACGTGCGACAATGGGGGGTTGTGAGCACGCCCACTCCGCGTCACCACCGGCGCGCCGGTAGCTGTTCCCCACCGGGTTCGACCGACCTGGGAGCGACTAACCTGGGAGCGACTAACCTGGGGGCGACTAACCTGGTCCGCGCCGCCAGAGCACTGCAGCCACGCACGGTCGCGCTGCGCCGCGCCTTACACCGGCGCCCGGAACAGGGGTTGCACCTTCCCGAGACCCAGGCCGCCGTGCTGCGGGCGTTGGCCGACCTCCCCGTGCACGTGCACACCGGGCGCGGCACCAGTTCGGTGG
Organism: uncultured Actinomycetota bacterium; assembly: GCA_963822695.1. Lineage (GTDB taxonomy): Bacteria > Actinomycetota > Actinomycetes > Mycobacteriales > Pseudonocardiaceae. The sequence continues at coordinate 180,933 of CAWGJH010000011.1, read as the reverse complement.
TCGGGGTGATCGAGGGCGCGCGGCCAGGGCCGACCGTGCTGCTGCGGGCGGATATGGATGCGCTGCCGGTCACCGAGGAGTCGGGAGTGCCGTTCAGCTCAGAGCTGCCGGGCTCGATGCACGCCTGCGGGCACGACACGCACGTCGCGATGCTGGTATGCGCAGCGCGGCTGATCGCAGAGCAGCGCGACGAGTTGTCCGGCCGGGTGCTGCTGATGTTCCAGCCCGGGGAGGAGGGCTTCCACGGGGCGCGGCACATGCTGGAGGAGGGCCTGCTGGAGCTCGCCGGGACGCCGGAGCGTGCGCTGGCCCTGCACATCACGTCCACCCTGACCAGCGGAGTGGTGCAGACCAGACCCGGCACCATCATGGCGTCCTCGGACGTGCTGCGGGTGACCGTCACCGGCCGAGGGGGGCACGCCGGCGCGCCGCAGAACGCGGTGGACCCAGTGCCAGCCGCCGCCGCGATGGTCGGCGCGCTGCAGACTATGATCACTCGGACGCTCACTGTCTTCGACCCAGCGGTGCTCACCGTCACCCGGATCGCTGCGGGCACCACCTCCAACGTCATCCCGGAGACCGCAGAACTGGAGGGCACGATCCGAGCACTGTCCGAACGCACCCGTGCCACGGTGCACGAGGAGACGCGCCGGGTCTGCGAGCACGTCGCGGCGGCCCACGGCTGCGCCGCGACCGTGGTGATCGAGCACGGCTACCCGGTCACCGTCAACGACGACGAGGTGAGCCCGCAGGTGATCGACCTGGCCCGCCGGGTGCTCGGCGAACGCTACGCTGAGCCCATGCCGGACCCGCTGATGGGCGCCGAGGATTTCTCCTACGTGCTGGCGAAAGTGCCCGGCGCGATGGCTTTTCTCGGCGCCTGCCCGTCCGGCCAGCAGCCGGACACGGCACCGGCGAACCATTCGAACCGGGTGGTATTCGACGAGTCGGCGATGGTGCACGGAGTGGCCCTCTACGCCGGCTTCGCGCTGGAAGCGCTGACCTCGTGAGCGAGCGCACCCTGTGCGTCATCGGGTTAGGCTTGATCGGCGGGTCGCTGCTGCGTGCCGCCGAGGGCGCCGGGTGGAAGGTCCGGGCCGCGGCGACCTCGGATGCCGACGTCGCCGCGGCCCGGGAGGCCGGCTTCGATGTCACATCCTCGGTTGAGGACGTGCTGGCGGACGTCGCGGCCAATGATGCTCTGGTGGTGCTTGCGGTGCCGCTGCCCGCAGTAGTCGACGTGCTGGCGGTGGTAGCCCAGCATGCCCCGCACTGCCGCCTCACCGACGTGGTGGGTGTGAAACAACCCGTCGCGGCGACGGTGGCGCGCCTGGCCCCCTCGGCCCGTTACGTCGGCGGGCACCCGATGGCGGGGACGTCCGCTTCGGGCTGGGCAGCCGGATCGGCGACGCTGTTCCGCGGAGCGTCCTGGGTGGTGGGTAGTGACGATGGCGCCGACCCGGTGGTGTGGGCGCAGGTCGCTCAGCTGGCGCTGGACTGCGGGGCGCACGTGGTACCGGCCGGTGCCGCGGACCACGACGCCGCGGTAGCCCGGGTGTCCCACCTGCCGCATGTGCTGGCCGCCGTACTCGCCTCGGTGGGCGCCGGCGGCGGGCCGCTGGCGATGGCGCTGGGCGCGGGTTCGTTCACCGATGGCACCCGGGTGGCGGCGTCCCGGCCCGAACTGGTCCGGGCACTGTGCGAGGGCAACCGCAACGCCCTGCTCGAGGCGGTGGACGATGCCCTGGGCCGGCTGGGCGCGGCCCGCGGCTCGCTGGCGTCCACCGGCGCGCTGGAGGCCACCATCCGGGCTGGCCACCGAGCCCGCCAATCCTTCGACGCCGCCCGCAACGGGGCACCCGACGACACCATGTACATCGACTTAACCAGTTCCGGGGCACTCAACCGACTACGCGAGATCGGCCAGCAGGGTGGCCGCGTCATCGCCCTGCAGGCCACCCGCTGCCAGGTCGAACTGTGAGTGGCGATGCGAGTTATAACTCGCATCGCCACTCACAGTGGCGGGAACGGGTGTTGGCCACCGAGCCGCATAACGCGATCGTGCAGCTGGTTGCGGTGGAGGGCGGTGCAGCCCACAGTGGGCCGCTGAGTGGGGTGCCGGTGGCCGTGAAGGACATCGTCGATGTCGCTGGCATGCCCACCCGGTGCGGCAGCGCGGTGCTGGCCGACGCCCCCCCGGCGCGCGACGACGCCGCTGTGGTGGCGCGGCTGCGCGCGGCCGGCGCGGTGGTGGTCGCCAAGACCCACACCCACGAGTTCGCCTACGGTCCCACCGGGGACGTCGCCGCCGAGGGCCCGTGCCGCAACCCACACGATCCGCAGCGGATCACTGGCGGCTCCTCCAGCGGATCAGCAGCCGCGGTGGCCGCCGGACTGGTGCCACTGGCGGTGGGCACCGACACCGGCTGCTCGGCGCGCACCCCAGCGGCGTTGTGCGGGGTGGTCGGGCTCAAGCCAGCGCTCGGCGCGCTCCCCACCACCGGCGTGTTTCCACTGTCCGGCACTTTGGACCACGTCGGGCTGCTCGGCACCGACGTCGGCATGGTCGGCTCGGCGTTCAGCGCACTGACCGGGCGCGGGATCGACCCGTCCGCCCCGGTTGCGGGCACCGTGGTCGGGCGCCCCACCGACCTCTACTGGCGGGTCCACGACCCGGAGATCACCGCCGCGGTGGACCGCGCCGCCAACGCGCTGAGCACCGCCGGTGCCGTACTGCGTGAGATAAGCCTGCCCGGTATCGACGAACTCGCCGCCACCTATCGGGTGGTCGTCGGGGTGGAGGTCCACACCACCCACCGACGTTGGCTGGCGCAGCGCCCCGAGGACTATCAGCCGGCCACCGCAGCACGGCTGCAGGCCGCCGCCGCGTACACCGCCGCCGACTACGTCGCCGCTCAGCGCACCCGCATCCGGCTGGCCGCCGAGCTGACCACCCGGATGCTCGCTGAGGGGATCGATGTGCTGCTGCTGGCGACCACCCCGTTGCGGGCCACCCTGATCGGTGCCCGGCAGGTGGACGCCCCGGACGGCACTCGGGTCGAGGTAGTGCCCGCGCTGCTGTCCCTCACGCTGCCGTTCAACCTGCTGGGCTGGCCAGCGGTGTCAGTGCCCGCACCGGGAGTGACCGGGCTGCCCATCGGGATCCAGGTGGCTGCGGTGCGGGGCGGAGAGCAGGCGGTGCTCGCCGCTGGTGCCCGGATCACCGCCGGTTGACCTCCCGAGCTCAGACCCGGCGGGCCAGTCCGGGGTACTCCAGGACCAGGCCGTCGGCGTCCACGGTGAACTCTGCTTCCCAGGAGTCGCTGCTGATGCTGACCACCGCGGCCTCATCCAGAGACACCGTGCGGTAGGTCTGGGCGACCCGGCACACATCCAGGCTGGGCAACGCGACGAACACCACCGGCAGGTCGTGCTGGGCTACGCTGCGGTGCAGGCCCAGCCGGCGAATCGGCAGCGCGTTGAACAGTGGGCTGAACGCCAGATCGATGTCCAGAGCACCGCCGAAGTGGGTACGCTTCGCGCCCTGGCCGTGGTTGACCAACCAGACGCCCTCCTCCGAGCGAGTCAGGGTGACGTACTGCTCGCCCGTGGCCCGAGCGGTACGGACGGTGAGCCGCTGGGCCACACAAGCCTCGTCGGTGATCAACGAGTAGGACGCGGAGTAGGCCTCGATGCCTTCCTGCTGGGCATTGACCAATGATCCGGTAGCCCGCAGGCCACACGCGCCGAGAACGACCCGGGCCGCCTCCAGCCGCAGGCAATCCACGCCAGCCCAGACGAGCATCCTGGTCCCACGTGGGGCGCGACGGGGCACCGTCCCGCCGGGGAGCCTCTCGCCGGTTTGGGGGGCGCTCACTGCACGACCTGACTAAACGCAGCCTGACCAAGGCCCTGAACGAGCTTGGGGTTGGGATCCATCCGGAGCCTCCCTCGCACTGATTGGGGTCCTGCCCAACTGGCGGCCGACTACAACCGCGAGCCTACCTATGCGGGATGATCGCACAGCCAGGTGTCGGATGGGTCTCTGGCACTGCGGCAATGCCAGACAGTGCCCGGATGCACCCAGGTGCACCCACTGTGGTGACAGTGGGTGCATCCGATAGCAGGTATCCCGTGTTGTCGGCGGGGAGTACTCTGCACTGCGGACGAGAGCCCGGGGGCAGTATGATGCTGGCTGCTCGTCTGGAATAATCAAGTACTTCCGTCGATCGCCGGGGAGCGCCCCAGTATGGGGGTTACCCTGGTGTGCACGCACGTTGCGTGCTCAGCGCCCCAGCTGACGGCGGCCCGCACAATCAGAACGAAGAAGGACCACATGCGCACGCCCGTCTCCGACCGCCGAGGTCGGGCCGGAATGACCCTCACTCCCCGCCATCGGCAGAGCCGACCCCTGCCGATGAGTGCCGTGGCCGTGCGTCGCGGCCAGTTCGGTGAGTTCGAGTTGCGCCCGGTGCGAGAACACACCGTCGAAGCGCTGACCGCTGACGAGGCGTCCGAAGAGCGCTGAGCGCGTCCAACACCTTGCCACGCGCTCAGCACCCCGAGTTCGGCGACAGCAGGGCAGCGAGGGCGACCGGCACCGGGATAACGGTGTCGTTCAGCGCAGCGGCTTCGTGAGAATGATCGACTCCGAGACGAGCTTGTCGCACACGTATGGCCGCACCTCACCGGTCTCGGCGAAACCCATGCGCCGCCAGAAGGGCAGCACGGTGGCGTTGGAGCGCACCACCGATATCTGCAGCGTGTCGATCTCTGGCCATCGCCGCACCTTCTCCTCCACCAGGTGATACGTGGACCGGCCGAGGCCGTGGCCCTGGTGGGCCTCATCGAGGAGCAGCAGGCTGATCAGCGCGGTACTGGGGGTCGGCCAACCGCGGATGACGTCCGCGCAGCCAATCATGTCCTCCGGCCCGCCGGCCGAGAACAACAAGCCGTAGACGTACTTGTTGTCGTAGGTCATCTCGGGAGGCAGAGCGTTGAACAGGAGCTTGGCCTCCTCGGTTTCTGGCAGGCGACCGGTAACCCGCTCAGCGTAGGTCGGCGCTCTCTCGAGCACCTTCTGCAGAGCCGCCATCTCGCATGGCTGACCGGTCAGCAGTCGCAAGTTGATGTTCACATGCACATGTTGGCGGTCCGCGTGTGGTGCTGCAACTTCCCGCTTACGCATTCGGGGGAATGACGCCTACGGTAGCGGCATGCTGACAGTGACCGAGGCAGCGGCTCGCGCCATCAACTCGCTCGTGACCAAAAACCAGATGCCAGCGGGGGCTGGCTTGCGGATCGCGCCGCAGAGCAAAACTACCCGGTCAGAGGGGCTGGGACTGTCCATCGCGGCGCATCCGGCCGACGACGACACCGTGCTCGAGACCCACGACGGCGCCAAGGTGTTCCTGGCGTCCACTGTGGTCTTTGAGCTCCACGAACAGCAACTCGACGTCGAGCCCCTCGACGATAGTAGCGGGGACCAGGTGCGCTTCTTCGTCGACCGCCGACCTAAGGACAAGGAGTAACGGATGACACCCAGCGAGTAGCGTACGTCCGCCCGATCACGAGGTCCGCCGGGTGCCGAGGGGGATCGGCGCCGCACGGTGTAACCCGCAGGCCTATTTGTTGATGGGGTCGGTGGGTGTGGTGGAGGGTGGCTCGGGTGGTGGTACGGACGGGGCGTGGTCGGGTAGCTGCTGCTCGAGAGCATGCCGGTACTGGTGCGGGAGCTGGCGGGGCGCCACTGTTACATGTGGTCAGTGGTGAGTTCTACCCGGATTGGGAGGCGGTGTATCGGGATAATGTAGATCGGGTGTACCGGTTGATGTTCGCGAAGGTCGGTAATCGGGCGGATGCGGAGGACTTGACCGCGGAGGTGTTCCTGGCCGCGCTGCGCCCGTTGCGGGTCTCGGCCAGCGTGGCGGAGGTGCGGGCCTATTTGGTGGCCACCGCGCGGACGGTGCTGGCCGGGTACTGGCGGCGGCGCTTGGGTCGCGAGGTCACCAGGCTCACCGGTGACGAGGAACTGGAGTCGCTGCCGGCGGAGGCCGCGGCGTCGGCGGAGACCGCGGGGCGGGCGGCGGCGGTCCTGGCGGAACTTCCCGAGCTTTACCGGCGGATCCTGGTGTTGCGGTTCCTGGAGTCCTACTCGGTGCGGGAGGCCGCAGCCGCGCTGGGAGTGAGTGTGGGGTACGCGAAGGTGTTGCAGCATCGGGCGTTGCGCCGGGCCGCACAACTGCTGGAGGTGAACGAGTGAGCACCTGGGGCGCGCGCCGGTTCGTCGCGGATCTGCTGGCGGGTCGCCGGCCGCGGTCGTTTCGCGCTCAGGACACCGACGTCGCGGAGCTGCGCGCGGCGATTATGCTGCGAGCCGCCCAGCCGGGCAGCGCGGCACCCCGCGCGGAGTTCGTCACCGACCTGCACCAGCGGCTAGCCGGGGAACTGGCCGCGGAGCAGACCCAGGCACCCCAGCCCGCCGCCCCGTCCGGGCGGGTGGTGGACGGCACCCGGCGACGGTTGGTGGCGGCTACCTCGATCGCGGCGGCCGCCGCCGCGGTCGGTGCCGTGGCCGACCACACGCTGACCAGCCGCAACCCAGCCCAGAGCAATTCAGCCCAGAGCAATTCAGCCCAGCGCAGCCCCGGTGGGCAACAGACACTGATCCCGAACACCGGCGAGTGGCGCACGGTGAGCACCAGCGCGAATCTGACCGAGGGCGGAGTCCAGGGTTTCGACCTCGGCACCGTGGTCGGGTTCGTGGCCCGCACCGACGGCGCGCTGCGGGCGGTATCGGGAGTGTGCACCCACCTAGGCTGCCGGCTCGCCCTGAACGCACCAGCCCAGCGGCTGGACTGCCCCTGCCACAACACCTCTTTCGCCCTCAACGGCCAGTTGTTGCGGTATCAACTGGCCGTTCCCCCTCCGGCATTACCACAGCTGGAAGTCCGTGAGGCCCAGGGCATGGTGCAGGTCTACACCCCACCTGGCCCGGTCGCGTAACCCCGACCCCTCCCTGCCGGTGAGGGCAGGTACCGACCCCGCCACCTCCGCGGCGCGGCACCACCGCGCTCGCTGCCACGCGCGGCCACCTCAGGCCCGAATCGTTGCCGTTGCATGGCCCGACCACGGAAGTCCACTGTGATCGTCATAACGCGCGAACTCGACGAATGTGTCGTAATGTGCCTGGAACAAGGCCGGAGGAGGAGGAATCATGATCGTTCTTGGGATAATCTTGCTCGTGGTGGGGTGGCTGCTGCCGATATCGATTCTGGTGACTCTCGGGATCATCTTGATCGTGGTCGGGGTGATCCTGGAGCTGCTCGGGGCCGTAGGGCGCCCGGTGGGCGGTCGACGGCACTACTACTGACGCTCCCGGGAGGGACGCTGAGCGGTCGTTGCCGTTGCGCACGACGGGTTAGTGCGCAACGGCAACGACCAGGCTGAACCTCGGCCACCTTCGTCACCCCCTGGATACAGCTGCACGCCCCCAGCCTGGCCGGTGAGGTGGCCGCGCATGATCCGCTGCAGTCGCTCACCGAAGGCAGCGAACATCGATATCCAGTCTCCGGTTGCCAAGGTTAGTTGCCCTGCTCCGCCTCTGTAATCTTGGTGAGCAGCGTGGTGAGCTCTGCCATGCCGGTGGACAGAGTGGCGAAACCCTCGCGCATCTCCTGCCGCAAGCCGACCAGTTCCTGGCCCTGCGCGGTCAAATCCCGCCGCAAGCCGACCAGTTCCTGGCCCTGCGCGGTCAAATCCCGCCGCAAGCCGACCAGTTCCTGGCCCTGCGCGGTCAAATCCCGCCGCAAGCCGACCAGCTCCCGACCCTGTTCCAACTGGGTCTCCCGCAACTCCAACTGGGTCTCTCGCAACGCGTTGAGACCCTGAGTATGGGCCCGCAGCTCAGCTCGGACCTCTGACACATCACGGTCGGCACCGGCCGCCAGCACGCGGGCAGCGGCAGCATCGGAACTGGTGATGGCAACCTGCTCGCGGAGCCGGACCACCTCATGCTCAAGGCTGGTGACTCTCGATTCGAGATCATCGTGCGGCACGGCCGCAATCCTAACGCTGCCAACCGGTCCACAATGCCGGACATGGCTTCCACCGCTGCTGCCTGATCCATCGCAGGTACCAGCGGTGCGCGCTGTCGGGCTGGCCCTACCAGACGTACTGCTCGGTGACAGTGGCGGTGACATGAAGCTGACGTAACAGGGCAGGAACCGCCCGCTGGCCGTGCCGTCGTCGTTCATGGTGAGCCGGACCACCGTGCCACCGAGCTGACCACGTACGTCGGTCATGATGACACCGCCGGGCACGACCTGTTTCAGCCAGACGGGCGGGATGACCGCTACGGAGCAGGTGGCGATGATCCGGTCGTAACCGCTGCCGGTGCCGATCTCCAACACGCGACACCCGTTCGCCACGTCGAGGGCTTCCAGCATGGTCAGCATCGGCGACGGCATCGTGGACGAACTGGTGAACCACCCGGCCTTACGGGTGGGTGTGGGCACCATCTTGGTAATCAGGGACTCGTCGCTGTATCCAGCGGCTAGCCACTGGTTCCGATGGTGCCCATCCGCCGCGCTGACCAGCGGCCCGCTGCCACACCCGGTGTAAAAGCGGGGAACGTAGGGATGCCGCCAGGTGCGCTGGAACACCTCCCGCCATTCCGGGCAGCAGAGCGTGCCATCCGCGGTCAACCGCTCGACTAGACGGCGCAGGCGAGACCGAGCGGTTTGCTCTTCCTGGGGTAGTCTGCCCTCCAGTCAACTCGTGCGGCTTCGGAGTTGACGTGGATGGCCGCGGCGAACACCCGGTCATCTACGATGGTGGCTCGGACTTCGAACGCCTTGGGCACGAAGGGCTGAAAGAAGTGCAAGGTCGTATTGACCCCGGCCAGGTCTTCCAGCTCGGATAGCTCCATCCGGCGGGTGTAGGCCATCTGAAGCCGACCGGACTCAACGCGCAGCGCACCACCCAATGTCTTGCCCACGAGCGCGCCGCCGAGATCCCGCGCGAAGTCCGCGTGACGGATGGTTCACCCACAGCACGTCAAGGCTGGATAGCACTCCACTCAGTCCGCACCGCGCCTCTGCGGCGGCATGACGCCACTTGGTGTTGGACATGCCGTCGGTCAGCTGAAGTGCGACGGATGGCGATACCACACCGACCGGATGTCTGTGAGCCGCAGCTCGCGGTGTTCGGTGGCCAGCACCCCGTCCCAACCGGATGGGCCGAGCCGCGCGTCCAAGGTCAGCTCCCGCGGAAACGTGGCCAGGTCGGTGCGAAATACCGGCACCTCCCGCTCGCCCAGCGCCTGAACAAGCCGGTCGGCAGACAGGTTGAGATCTCGGGCCAGAATCAAAACTGTCCGTGTAACCAGAAGTATCCCCTGGGGTCGGCCCAGGTTTGGTGTGCGAACCCAGGTACGGCGTCAGCGAGCCGTCTTCGTCATACACCATGGCGATCTGCCTTTCGTGGCAGTATTCCAACGCAGTTTCGACACCTCCGCCAGATGAGCACCCGCTACTACGTGGCGCAGCGAGAACGGCCGAGTAGCGGGACCGCTCGGCCCTTCCTGGCAGTTATCCATGACCCCGCGCGGCGGGCCAAGCGGGAATCGGTCTCCCGGGCTGAACAATGGGTCACGCCAGAGCGGCGTTGGCTGGGGCATGGGATAAGGACTCCTTGTCCGGTCATACCCGCGAGGCGCCGAGGAGGTCTCCGTGTTTGGTGTCGAATTCGCGTACCGCGGCCGAGCCGGCGTAGGGCGCGGCGGCGCGGCGGAAGTCGGCCAGCAGGCGCTGCTCACGGGGTGAGTCCAGGCGGCGGATGATCGCAGCCGCCTCGCTCGCAGTGGCGCACGCTCGGTCCACGGCCCCTGCGCCGACACGCGCGGTAGCGAGGTCGCAGAGCATGCCCGCGCGGTCCCGGGTGAATGCCGGATTGAGCAGGGCGACCGCGCGCCGCAAGTGCGGCTCAGCCTCACCCGGCCGACCCAGTGCCAGCAGCGACTCGCCAGCGAGGCCCTGCGCGTCGGCCTCGGTGAACCAGTAGATCCAGGGTGGCTCGTTCTCGGGCACTGAGCGTGCCAGCAGTTCGAAGGAGCGGTCCTGGGCGCGCTGGGAGGCTACGGCGTCCCCGGCGTAGCCGGCACCGACCGCTAGCCGGCCGTAGAGCGAGCCAGCCACAGCGGGCGTCAACTCCCGCTCAGCCCGCAGCGCCGACTCAGCGAGAGTCACCGCGTCACTAGGGCTGCTCGACTCTCTCGCTTGCACACTCATGAAGCCGAGAACGTTGGCACCGATCGCCCGGTCACCACTGACGTGCGCGGCGCGCAACGCGGCCAAAAAATAACGCTGCGCCACCGCCGGCTGCTCAGAATCATAAGCCAGCCACCCAGCAAGCCGACCCAACTCAGCGGCCACACCATGCAGCCGCTTCCCAACCTCCTCGGTGTAGGCGGCATTGCCCAACATCGCCACCACCAGCCGCAAATCCTCCCGAACCGCCGGCAACAAGGTGCCACCACCGAGAGCGTCGTCCATCCGGCGCCGCGCCTCGGCGACCCGTTCCAGATCGTCTACCAGCGCGTGATCAACCCGCTTACCCAGCACCGAGGCCGCCACCCGCGCCGGGTCAAACAACCACTGGTGCGCGACCGCCGTCAACGGCAGCCCAGTCAAAGCCATAAAGTGCCTGCGCTCCATAGCATCAGCATCCACCACCGACGCCAACGCGGCCACCGCCCCGCGAGCATCCCAGGGCTGGTCCAACCCCTCATCAGCCGGCACGTACCGCAACGGCCCGGTCACGGTCCACCCCAACGAATCCACCGTGACGGGCTCACCCAACCGCTCATGCAACAGCTGGCACACCAGCCCCGGCCACGGCTCACGCGGTACCCGAGGCACCGACCGGCCCGACTCGACATAGACCCACCGGCGGACCGACTTGCGGTGTATCCGCTCCCGCCGCCGCAACGTCACCGCCAACTCGTTGAGCCGGTCACCCAGATTCTCCGGCGTCCAACCCGCTCGCGCCAACAACCGCTCCAGCACGGCATTGCACCCCGCCTGACTCATTGCCATCCGGCCCCACCCCCACGATCATGCGCATGTCGCGCCGACGGTAACGCTTCAGCCGCTCCCAGCGGGTCACTGTGCGGAAAGTGTGGACCACGAAACGCCAGCAACCCGCTAGCCCCGATGCGACGCTCACCGCCATGAACCGAGCGGCACACCGGCTCCCTGAGCCTGTCGCCGGTACCGCCTCCCCCGGCGAGGCGAGGCCCAAGCTCTGGATCAGCTGGATGACCTGCGGGGTGGACGGCTGGGAGCACGCGGTGACCGATGAGCAGGCCGCTGCCGGATTAAGGCTAGGCCGAGGTACCTACGGCGCGGTATGCGGACGGACGATCTCCCCGCAGGCGATGACGGGCCCACCGGGACGACGCTGTGCCCACTGCCGCATCTTTCTGCGGGCCCGGTACGCGCGGCCCCGCACGGTCGGCTGGTGGCGCCGCCGCGTGCGCCGCACGGGGAGCTGACCGCCGCACGAGTTGTGCCGCCATGCCAGCCGCCGTGTCAGCAACTCCCTGCGAGGGTAGCTGTGTTAAGGGTCACCATTGGGGGAACTAGAGCCACCTGGTGGGTGGGGAGTGGTGAGATTCGAGGATCGGGTGCCGAAGCGGCATCATGACTCGCAGTTCCTGGCCAGCCAGCGCGATCCACAGGGCGATCCATAGGATGACTCTTATGCTTCTAGGCAGATCGCGGGAGCTCATGCAGCTCACTGATCTGTTGCTCGCCGCGAGGCGGGGAGACAGCGCCGCGGTGGTCATCAGCGGTGAGGCGGGGATCGGGAAGTCCGCGCTCGCGGAGAGCATGGCGAGCATCGCGGCAGCCCAGGCCGACACCGCTGTCCTGCGTACCCGCGGCATCGAGGCCGAGTCCGCCATTCCTTTCGCCGGCCTGGCCGACCTGTTACGGCCGGTTCAGCATCTGGTGGCGGAGTTGCCGGGGCCGCAGGCCGCCGCGCTGGAGGGCGCCCTGGCTCTGGGGCCACCGGCAGCGGTTGACCGGTTCGCGGTCGCCGCCGCGACGCTGAGCCTGTTGGCCGTGGCGGCCCAGGGCGGATCCTTGCTCTGTGTTGTCGATGACGCGCACTGGCTCGATGAGTCCTCGGCCGAGGCCCTGGTGTTCGCGGCTCGCCGGATGCGGGCGGAGGGGTCCGTCCTGGTGTTCACCGTGCGTGACAACGAGCCCGGGGCGGGCCGGTTCAGTGTTCTGGAGCAGGTGCGGCTGGGGGGTCTGGATGCCGAGTCGGCCACCGCGCTGCTGGAGCGCGGCGCCGGGCGCCCGCTGCCACCCCAGGTCGTCGGGCGGCTTCTGGCCGACACGGGTGGTAATCCGCTCGCGTTGCTGGAGTTGCCCGGTCAGCTCACGGAGGACCAGCTCAGCGGCCAGAGCCCCATCCTGGAGCCGCTTCCGCTCAGCGCCCTGCTGCGGGAGGGCTTCCTGCGTCAAGTCAGGAGACTCCCGCCGCGTTCCCACACCGCGTTGCTTCTGGTCGCGACGAGTGATCTGGAGGCCACCGGCCTGGTGGAGCGGGCGTTGCAGCAGGCTGGTGGGTCGTTGGCTGATCTGGAGCCGGCTGAGGCGGCCGGGTTGGTGAGCATGGGGAATGGTCGCCTGGCCTTCCGGCACCCCCTGATCCGCCCTGCGGTCTACCACGCGGCCTCGCCGGCCGAGCGCCGCGTGGCTCATCGCCAGCTGGCGCTCGCCTTGGACAGCGTGGCGGTACCCCAGGCCGAGGAGCGTCGGGCCTGGCACCTCGCGGCGGCGGCCGTGACCCCGGACGAGGAGGTGGCGGCCGCCCTGGAGCGGGTGGGCACGGCCGCGAACCGCAGGTTGAGCTACGGTATCGCCACTCGCGCGTTCGAGCGGGCGGCTGGTCTGAGTCCGAGCCGTGCCGAGCGCGCCCGCCGGTTAGTCGCGGCCGCCATGGCCGCTGTCCCGGCGGGTTTGGTGCAGGAGGCGATCCACCTGCTGGAGGAGGTCCGGATCTGGACCGACGATCCCACCGTCGCCGCGGTCGCCGAGTGCGAGCAGCACCGGTTGGCCGTGTGGGGAGTGACTCCCGAGGCGAGCCGCGCCCGGCTGTTCGATGTCGCCGCGCGGATTGAAGGCCACCTCCCGGAGGTGGCGGCCCGGGCGTATCTGGCGGCGGCCCAGGCCAGCATGCCCAGCTATGACATCCCCGCGATTACCACCGGGATCGAGCGGGCGGCTCGGCTGGCGGGCTCCAACGAGCATGTCGCGCTGCACTGCGACGTCCTCGCGGCAATCACAGCCGCCCAGACCGGTGCGGCGGATCGCGCCGACGAGCTGCTACAGGGACGCCACGCTCAGCTCGCCACGGAGGACACGTTCGACATCGACCAGCTCGTCACCACAAGCGGGATGTGCTACCTGACGCTGGAGCGGACCGCCGAGGCACGACCATTGCTCACCCGCGCCGTGAACGCCAGCCGCCAGGCGAACGCGGCCGGACTGCTCGCTCACCAGCTGCCCTGGATGGCCATGCTGGAGTGGCTGGAGGGGAACTGGACCTTCGCGCTCGCCCTCGCGCATGAGGCGGTCGAGCTGGCCTCACAGACCGGTTGGCTGGCCCAGCTGCCCAACAGCCTGAGTATCCTGGCCAAGATCGAAGCGGGATTCGGGATGGCCAGCTGCCGCGAACACGCCGACCAAGCCGTGACCGCCGCCCAAGCCGGCGGCCATGCCGGCACCGCAGTGCACGCGCCGGCCGCCGTGGGGCTCCTGGAACTCGGCCTGGACCATCCCCACGACGCAGCCGAGGCATTCCAGGATGCCTGGGATGCGGCCGGGCCGCAGGCCCCGCCAAACCTGCAGCTGCAGATCCTGCCCGATCTCGTGACGGCCTACACGCGAGCCGGCCTACGCGAGCGGGCAACCGAGAAACTCACCCAGCTCGACGAGCTCGCCGCGCGCGCCGGGCTCTTTTCAGCGCGCGCGGCCGCCGCACGCTGCCACGGGATACTCGAACCCCGGGACTCCACGGAGTGGTTCGAACAAGCCCTGCACTGGCACGCTAAGGGCACGCCGCCCTTCCAACGCGCCAGGACTCATCTCGCCTACGGAGCCCGCCTGCACCGCAGCCGGAACAAGGCTGCCGCGCGGGACCAGCTGCACAGCGCACTGGAACTGTTCGAACGCCTCGGTGCGGCACCATGGGCGGAACGGACCCGCACCGAACTGGTATCCAGCGGCGGATCAGTACCCGCCCACGGCGACATCATCGAACTGCAACTCACCCCGCAGGAACTCCAGGTCTCCCTCGCCATCCAGCGCGGCCTCACCAACGCCAACGCCGCAGCTGAACTCTTCCTCAGCGTCAAGACAATCGAATATCACCTCAGCAACATCTACCGCAAACTCGGGATCAACTCCCGGACCCAGCTGATCCGCATCCTGAGTGAAAACCGTCCGGCTCAGGCGCCGCAGCCGGCCCCCACGCAGACGCCCCGCTGAGGACCGAAACCACGCTGCTCCAGCGTGCCCCGCAGCTCCCGCAACACTCGTCGACGAGTCGGTCCGATGCTGCCCTGGGGCATACCGGTGGCTCGGGACACCTCGGCATAGCTGCAGTCGGGCTGGTAGAACAGCAGCTCGATCAGCTTTTGGCGGCGTTCAGTCAGCTCTCCCACGGCGTTGCCCACCGCCCGGCGGGCCTCACCAGTGACGACCGCGACGTCCGGCCCGTCCTCCGTGGCAACCAGCTGCTTTCCGGCAACGTCATCAGGTACCTCTCGGCGCCCGCGGCGGAGCAGCGCAAGGCACTCCCGGCTGGCTGTCGTCGCCAGCCAGCCCCCCAGGCGCTCCGGGTCCCTGATCGTGTCCATCCGCTCCATCACCCGCAGCCAGGTGTTCTGGATGGCGTCTTCCGCGTCGGCCTCCTGCAGCCGGAAGGACGCCACGGTAGACCGCACCAGGCGGCTGTACCGGCGAACCAACTCCTCCCAGGCCAGTGGGTGCCTACCGTCGGCCGCCTGCAACAGGGCGGTGGTGCTCTCTCGGGTTTGTGTACTCGCCGGTGACGACATCGGGGTGCTCCTTCATCTCGCCTCGATGCCGACGCTAGGGAAATGGCGTTCGAGCAAGATCCGAGCAAACCCTGGTGAGCACCCTAGGGTTATCGGAGCGCCCCCCTGGCTCCGGCAGTTCCGTCCGGTCCGTGTGGGCGGCTCGCGCGGCGTGCCAGCTGACGCAGCCAGTAGTTATGCGCGAGCCAGAGCAGCGGCTGCATGATCGGGCGCGCCAGACCCGGCAGGATGCCCCGCTGGGTCTCCTCGGTGACGATCCGGGTACCGCGCTCGTGAGGTTCGAGCAACCAAATGTGGTATCCGTGCGCTCCGGTGCCCCACCATCGGTAGTACCAGCGCCAGCCGATCTGGAGGGGGCGGTGACAGGGGTCCACCTCGCTGGTGAGGGGCAGGCCGAAGGTGACCCACCGGAAGACGCTGCCGTGCCGCAGGCGGTGCTGCTGTGGATCCGCCAGCGCGACGAAGTGCGCGTTGGCATAGAACTCTGACCAGCCCTGAGCGGTCACCAGCAGGTCCCACACCCGCTCCGGTGCCGCCGGGACGATGCGCTCGTTGTGGGCGAACACCTTCGCGCCCGTCGGCCGCTCCGTGTGCGGCCACTCGGTGAACTCCGAGACGTTGCTCCCGGCGCCCGGGCGCTCGGAGGTAGACCTCCACCAGCCGACGGAGGCAGAAGCCACCGAATGCGAGGACCGTCTGAGCCCGGCCGAGCGGCGTGGTGGCCGTGGCGTGGAAAGTCGTCAGCTGGCGCAGGAATGACAGCAGGGACAGCCGCAGTTGGCCGCTCAGCACCGGCATGCCCTCTGGTCGGGAGCCAGTGAGGTGGTGCTGCCGAGGGAAGAGCTGCACATCCAGGGTGGTGATGTCGCGCCACAGGTCGAACCCGGGATCGTTGCGGACAGTCCTGATCCCGAGCAGGGTCAGCTCTCGTCCAGTCAACCGGTCGGCGAAGTCGAGCCGGTACTCCATCGCGGTCGCCCGTCCGGTCCCGTTCTCGGGCAAGAGCGTGACGCTGCCGCTCTCGACCGGCAGCACGCCACCGAGGATCTCGCAGTCGATGGATCCGGAGACCACGGTCCGGTGCTGGCGGTCGGCGAGGAACGCGTCCACGTCGTCGATCTCCACCTTGAGCCGCAACGTCATCTCGTTGCCGTAAGCATCACCGAGCTGAGCCGCGACGAAGGCGTCGGAATCGCCGAACGCCACCGTCCCAGCCATGCTCACCCGGAAGGTGAGGCCTTTCCGCACGGCGGCACGCTCACCGCTGGTGGCCCACATGAACATCACTGGCTCCTCTCCACGATCTTGTGGGCGAAGCGCTCAGCTAATGCCGCGATCGTCAGGGCCGGGTTGGCGCCCACCGGAGCAGGCAGCACCGAGCCGTCGGCGACGAAGAGCCCCGGATGGCCGAACGCCTCACCGTGCCTGTCGACCACCCCGTACGCTGCGTTCTTGCCCATCGGGCACCCACCCAGGGGGCGCGCGGCGCTGTTGCGGCTGCGCAAGGACGAGAAAACGCCTCGCAAGCGCGAGTCGGAAGCCCTCCCCCTCATCGTCATTGTCTTCCAGACGTCACGCACGTACTCGCGGGACCCGTCGGTTAACCAGTCGAGGTCTAGGCGACCATTGTGCAGCCGCATCGTGGCCAGCGAGGGGTCCAGGCCCGAGAACCCCCTTCCCAGTTGCCCGCTCAGGCGGGGCAGGCCGGGGCGGTTGGCCAGCAGCAACCAGGTGCTACCGAGCGCGCCCGCGGCGACGACGGCCGTCTTCGCCCGTATCCGCTTGAATGCCGGCCGCTCACCAGACGGACGCCGGACCCGCTTCGACGGCGGCTGGGCGGGCCGGTGCACGACGTAGTCCAGCTCGTACCCACCGGTGATTGCGGTGATCCGCTTCACCTCGTGCAGCGGCCGAACCTCAGCCCCGCAGCGTTGCGCCTGAGACAGATAGCTGAAGGTGACGGCCAGCGGGGCCGGCTCGGCGTCCATCATCTTCTCGACGGCCCCGTAGTGCTCCTCAATGTCGGAGTACTCCAGTGGCCAGTCTTGCGCATTCGCGCCGAACCACGTCTCGGACATCCGCGACATCACGTTGTCGTAGATCAGTGAGTCGCCACCGACACCGCTGGACACGACCACGTCGAGATGGCGGAAGGACCAGACCTGGAACACCCCGAACAACCCTTCACTGGGGTCCCAGAGGTTGGTGGGCGTCTCCAGCGGGCGCTGCGGGAACTTCTCCGGCCGGTACAGCGTGCCGCGCTCGAGGACGAGCACCTTCCGCCCGGCCTCAGCCACCCTGCACGCTGTCACAGCACCACCGAAGCCGGATCCGATCACTACGACGTTAACAAATTCATCGATCACGGCAACTCCCCGCCCTCACCACACGGCCAACTGGCCTATGTCCTCACAGTCAGGGAGTACGTAGTCGTCTCTGCTGATACATCGACAGGCAGTGGGTGAGCCGGTGTCTGCATCCTCAGTGAGTCTTCGCCCACTCCGCTGCGTCCCGGATCACACCGTCAGGATCGGTGCACGCGGGACAACTGAACTGGGCGACGGTCGTGTCGTCACTCGCGGAGATCAGGCGGGATCGGTCACCGGGCAGGAAGGCAACGCTGTTGACGGAGGCGCCGTGCTGAGGGTCGAGCATCACCGTACGACCGGATTGAACGTCCCGGACCTCGATCAGCCCTTCGGCTGTACCCACGGCGAGCAGCGTGCCGTCTCCGCTGAAAGACGGGCTGCTCGACAGTTGGCCGTGCGCGGCAAACTGCCTGGAGGGCTTGCCTTCGCGGGTCCAGATCTTCACCGTGCCATCCCTGGCCGCGCTGGCGAGGTGCTGGCCCGAGGGGTCAAAGGCGACCCATTCCGCGTTGGGATGGGGCAGCAGTGCGGGACGCTCGGTGGTGCCCAGTTTCCAGAGGTGGACCCCCTCCTGATCAGCCATGGCAAGCAGCTTGCCGGAGGGGTCGAACCGCACAGCGGCGGCAGGCTGTCCCGTACCTCGCAACTCGCGGTCCGCGCGGAGCGCCCCCGTGCGGGCATCCCAGAAGTGGACGCTACCTCGGCTGTCCCCGCCAGCGACCATCCCGCCATCGGGACTGATGGCGAGGCTGATCAAGGGCTCGGATACCGGCAGCAGCGGAGGTGTCGCGGAGGTCTGGAGATGCCCGGTCGTGCCCTCGCCGTCCCAGCGCCACAGCTCCGGGGCTAGCGCGCCCCACACCAGAGTGACGATGCGATGCGGGTCTGTCGGGTCAAAAAACATCTCCTGCAGACCTCGGGGGGTGGACACCGTGGCCACGGGCGCCTTCACCACGTCATGGGGGTCGATGATGACGACCTGACCATCCCAACTCGCCGTCGCGAGCAGGGACCCATCGCGGCTCAGGTCCATGCCAACGACCCAGTCGGTATGCTGGTCGGAGCGCGGCACCTGGGGTAGGTCCCAGTAGCGGATCATGCCATCACTGCCCAGAGACATCACTGCCTTACCATCACGCAGGTAGCGCGCCAGCAAGACCGGTCCATGGGGGGCGAGGAGTTCGTAGGTGGGTCGGCTGGGGTACCGCTGATGTCCCAGGAACCAGACGCGGACACCACCGTCGGCGCTGGCGATGGTAAGCCAGTGGTTATCGGGGCTGATGTCCATGTCGTATATCCAGCCCGCCTGTTGCGGCAGCCGTCCCTGGAGTGACCCGTTGCGGAGGCTGTACGTGCTCACCTCCTTGCTGTCCCCGATGCTGATGGTCCCGGCGCGCTCGCCAACGGAAACCTGCGTAACCTTGTGGGAGAATTGAGCCGGGTACCGAGCGGGGTCCGACCCAGCTTGCCCGTTCCACACGACGATCGAGGAGTTCGCGCCTTCGACAACGCCGACGACAGACTGCCCGTCACGCCTGAGGAATCGGGGAGCAGCCGCCAGCGTGGACGATTCCGCACTCCTCACAGCGGTTCGCGCGTCCCACACCCGTAGCTTCCCGTCTTCTCCGGAGGTCACGATGTGCTGCTCATCGAGCAGGGGCACGGCGTCCACAACACCGGGAAAGCGCGCAACTTGCTGTCCGGTGTCGGGACTGTAGGTGGTGGCAACGTTGCCGGCCACGACGAGGACGAGACTGTTCGCGGCGGACCCGATCCACGACACGGCAGGCGTTGAGCCGCCCTGCGTGTCGATGTCGCGGTGCCCTCCGGTCGCGGTGTCGATCACTGCCACCGTGCCCTGGTCGGTGCCGAGCGCGACGTGGGACGCGTCCGGGCTGACGGCAGCCGCCCTCAGCCAACGGCTGACGCTGCCGCGCAGGCCAGACGCCGTGGCCTCGCGTTCCACAGCGCCGTTATCACCGATGACGCGGATGCCGCCGTGCACGTCGTACGCGACGACGTGCCGTGCGTCCGGGGTAAGGACCATGCCAGCCATCATGGGGTTCGGCCCGACGACTACTCGACTGCGCGGCCTCGACGCCGCGGTCAGCACCGCCTCCCGGGTATCGTCGTTAGCTGTGATGTTATAGGCATCGACCGCCTGCTTCAGACTCAACGCGGGGTCGCCGACAAGAGTGGTGGCCGTCTGCAACAACAGAAACTGGAGTTTCTGTTGTTGCGTACTACTGTAATTGATATAAGAGAGGACGCCGAGCGCCCCGATGACGAGCGTCATGGCGGCAAAAACCACCGTAAGGCGTAGTCGGCTGCTGGCGGTCCGCGCTGCCGCTCGGGCTTCCTCCCGCTCGGCGATAAGGCGGCGTGCTGACTCGGCCTGTTGCCGTTGCGTCACATAGCGTCTGCGCCAGTCGAGCACCGCGGCGCCCATGACGTCGTGGAAAATTTCGTAGCGGGGTGGCCCGGCGGCGCTGACGGCCGGGGGCAGCGGCCGCAGGATACGGTGCGGTCCCGAGCACAGCGTTTCGAGAACGTCCTGCACCGCGCTCACCGGCAGCCCCGACAAGTCGGCGAGATCCGCGGCGGTCAGCGCGATCTTCGCCCCGGACGTGGTGACCAGGTTGCGGAACACGGCGGCGGCGACGTCAACCTGGGCGGGCGAGAGGCCGGACATGACATTGTCGAGGTGGGACTGGACTATCGTCTGGGCTCCACCCAACTCGTCCAGCGTGCTCCGCCGAAGCGACGACGATCCGGTGGCGCGCTCCTGGTCCCACAGGCGGGTCAGCACGAGTTGGAGGTAAGGAGTCTCGACGTCCCCGGGGTCGTCTGACCCGGGACTGTCCGGGGCGAGCCGTCTGACGCGGGACCATCCGGGGCGAACCCGTTGGGTGCCGTCCCCTCCGGCGCCACCCGCACGTGGCCGGTGCGGACCTGATCCAGCAGGGTCACGATGAGGCCAGGTTCGATGGACATCCTTCGGTCGGGGGGCACGACCTGGTTGTAGCGATCGAGGGGGCCTTCGATGGCGGCTTGGGCTGCGTGGCGGCTCAGGTGTGCCAGTCGAAGGTAGTTGCCGAAAAGGTGCGGTACCTGTCCCTTGAAACGATCAAGACCGGCGAGTGAGTCCTCGCGGATCGACAACAGGACATTCACCGGCAGATCTCGGGCGCTCAGGATCCTGCCAAGCTCGGTGGTCAATCCTTCCCTGCCGTGATCCGCCGGGTGGTAGAGGAGGTACTCCTCGAACTGGTCGAGGATCAGATAGAGCGTCGAGACCCTGGACTGGCGTAGCACCTCGCGAAGCCAGTCGACGCTGAGTGTGGGTGCACCGGCGCCGGCATCCATTGCGCCGGCATCCATTGCGCCGGCATCCATCGCGCTGGCGCCAGTGACGTGTGACACCGCAACGCTGACCGCTGCCGCGACGCTCTCGAGTGGGGCATCGCGCCAGGTGCTCACATACGCCACCGCCGCGCCGGGGATGCCCAGGTCATCGTAGGAATCGTCATCGATATGGTGCAGCGCAGGCAGCACACCTGCTCGCAGCACGGAACTCTTGCCAACTCCACTCGGGGCGTACAGCAGGGTCAGCCGCGATGCGGTGAGGTTGGCGACAATGAGGTCGGTCTCGCGCTCCCGGCCGAAGAAGTACGCCGCATCCTTCTCGTCGAAGGGCACCAGCCCCACGTAAGGGCACTCCGGCACGGCTCGGTCAGACGCCTCCGATGACCGGGCAGGAGGCCCCGCCGCAGTGGTCACGGCGTCCCCAGTTGTAGGGAGGGAAGTCGTTGTTCGACGGCCGCGACGAAATTCTCCACTCTGATCGACAAGATATCGACGCCGCGCTTGTCCCACGCGGCACTGTCGATATGGTCCGGGTCGGCCTGAACCGCCCAGGACTTGAAGTTCCTGCCCTCCTGTTCCCCCCACAGCCGGTACAGCATCACTCGAAGGTTCCAGTCCCGCAGGCTGTAGCCCAGGAAGAGCAAGTGGCTGGTCCGGAGCTTCGCCGTGAGCGTGACCGGAAACAGACCCGCGATGTCGGCGCGG
The DNA here is from genome assembly GCA_963822695.1 of uncultured Actinomycetota bacterium. GTDB lineage: Bacteria > Actinomycetota > Actinomycetes > Mycobacteriales > Pseudonocardiaceae. The sequence continues at coordinate 159,360 of CAWGJH010000011.1, read as the reverse complement.
GTGATGTAGTCGATGTAGTGGTCCTCGGTGATCACGAAGCTGTCCGCTCCGTGGATCCGGTCCACCGCGCCGTGAATCTTCGCGATGACGGCCCGCTGGTCGAGCCGGAGGTGCGCGTACTCGTTCGGCACTCGGATCACGGTCGGTTCACCCTCGGCAGGGATGTGGCGGAACAGCCCGCGATCCCTGCCTTCGGCGATGTAGGTGACGAGGTCGTAGGGCTCACCCTCGTCCGCGAAGGCGCGCTCGAGGGAGTCGTCGTAGTTGGTCGTCACGATGAGCATGCATTCGCGGACTTCCTCCGCCTCACGGGTGCGGCGGGACAGTCGGGCGAGGAAGCGGTGGAAGAGCGTGGGTGGATAGTCCGCGTCAAAGACGTGGTGGAGTTCCTCGTAGAGCGATCCTTCACCCTCCAGCGCCGCCACGTACTGCGACACCCGGGCCAGGTCGTATCCGTCGATCCTCATGTGGCCTACGTACTGGGCCAACTCGTCGGCGAGCTCCTGTCCACTGGGCAGATACCGGCCCCGCTCCCAGGGGAGGTGGGGAGGTCGCTCGCACAGGTTGACTCCCGCGCCGAGCACCGGAACTACCTTTCCTCTCAACAAACGCCGGACAATCAGGTCATAAGTATGTTCCGGCGCATCGAGCATCGTCTGCACTCCCGTTCACCGGTGATAGAGGCACGCGGTGGCAGCTACAGGCTGTCACCGCGCCAAACGGTGAGCAAGGGATTAACCCGAACAGGTCATGATGATGGTGCTTCAAGTCGTTTCCGTAACCGCGCGGGTACTCTGCGTGCATCTGGATCTACAATGTCGATGATGTCCATGAGCTGCCGCTGGATCAGCCGCAGTCGCCTGTCATGGTTCGCCACGTCTCTGGACACCTCCCCGATATCCTCCCTGAGAGTCCGGAACCATCTCGCCATCTGCTCGCCTTCCAGCGACTGCACAAAAGATGCGTACCCCAGACACTCCCACCTGGGAGCACCAGACCTCGGCACATCGACCGGAACCAGCATCACCTCACCGAGCGCTCGTTGCTCTCCTCGAAAGAGCCGGAAGCACCTCTCCGGGATATCGATGCTGTCGGCGAAGGTGTGGTTAACGACCTGAAGTCCGAGCGCCACAGCGCGATTCGTTTCATCATTTCGAGGATCGATGAACTGAGATTCTCGGCGTATGATTTCCAGCCAGCAGAAGTACTGCGCGAAGACATGCATCGTACTGAGGACAGCGTACTCCCTCTCCGAATCCGTGCTGTCCGCACCAAGGAAACGATCAAGGAAGTTAAGTTCGACTATATTGTAAATCCTCGTTTCGAGGTTGAATGCTGCCTGCAGCAAAGGTTCCCGAAATCGTGTCGCGATTTCCTCGGCAGCAGAGAGACGTTCCACCCGAGCCGCCCGCAGACTGAACACCACGCTGACGAAAGCGCCGACCGTTGAGATCAACGCCGGCACGGCCACGATGAGCCACTGCTGCACTGCTCCACCTCGTTCCGCTCAACCCGGCTACCGTGTGTAGCTACGACCCGTGACCTGGACGGATCTGTGCGGTAACGTAACCCCTTATGATCACTCTTGGCATCATCTTGCTCGTGGTGGGGCTTCTGCTCCACCACGCGATTCTGCTGGTTCTGGGGATCATCCTGCTGGTGGTCGGGGGGAGCCTGGCCCTGCTCGGCGCCGCCGGGCGCGCCGTGTTCGGCCGACGACATTATTGGTGACGCTCGGGCGCTGGTTCAGGTACTGAGAGTGGACGCCGTCACTCCCGCGTCAACCGTGGAGCAGCCGCTCCAGTGCCTCTCGCGCCGCCGTGTCACGAGCGGCGGCGCGGGCGATGTCCTGAGCCAGCGCTTGTAGCCATGCCTCCACGCCGATGCCGCGACGACTGATTACCACCCCGTGGACCACCTGCTGCAGCTCCGCTTCGATCCTGCCGTTGCGGCCTTCACGGAGCTCAAGATCGCGATTTTCCCCATGCACCACGAGGCGGACAGCGCGGCCCGGCCGGCCCGCTAGCCGGTCGCCGACCGTGCGCTGGTAGCCGATCTCCACCATGTCCGCCGGTAGCGCCTGGGCTAGCGCACCGCTCAAGACCCGGGCGTATGAGGCGACCTCGTCGCGGTCGGCTCGCAGCATCGCCGCCAGGAGCTGGACGTCGCCCATCGGGCCCAGGCCGCTGGGCTGGCTGGTCATGAGGTCGGGCCCGTCATGAGTCGGTCAGCGGGAGGACGAGCTGCGGCTTGGCGATCACGTGGTCGGCGCGCAGCGGGCGCACCGCGGTGCCGATCGCGAAGAACTCGGTGGTGTGCCCACCCCAGCGATGTCCGAGCGAGAGCAACTGCACGCCCACGATGCCCTCGGCCGCCAAGCGCTCGGCTTCGGCTTGCATCCGGCTCATCGCAAGCTCCCGGGCGTCGTACAGCGCCTCGGTGAACTGCGGCAACTCGACATTTTGACCAACGTTGCCCATCGCCTGCCAGAACTTCTGGTGCGCGACGTGATAGACGCAGGAGCCCATCACCATGCCCAGCGGGGCGTAGCCGGCCTGAATCAGAGTCCAGAAGTCCTGGCCAGACAGATCGGAGGTGAACGGCTGGCCCTGGTTGTTGCGCCAGGGCTGCCCGTCGGGTGCCTGCGCCTCGTCCGCCGTCACAGCGGTGCCGATCGCGATGAACTCGGCGAGGTCCGAGCCGAACTCCTTGAACTCGATCTCCAGCCGTACTCCGACGATGCCGTCGGCACCCAGTTGGTCCGCCTCGGCCTCCATCCGAGTCATGGCCAGCTCACGGGCGTGGTACATCGCCTGGGACAGCATAGTCAGTTCCTGGTTGCTGCCCCACCGACCAATCTGGAACCCGACGTGGTAAATGCTGGTGCCCAGCACCAGCCCGAGAGGACGGAACCCAGCCTCTCGCACCAGCAGGAACTCGTTCACCGACAGGTCCGAGGTAAACAAGCTGGTGGCCTGGCCCGGTCGCATCTCGGCAAGCCGGCGCATCGCGTCCTCGGGGATGCCCAATGCGGTGGGATCGGCGGTCATTACTACTCCTCACTACTCCTCGTATTTCTCGGTGTGTCGGTGGCTACCGCAGCGGCAGGATGGTCAACGATCGGGTCGGAGCGCTCGACCCCCGGTGAAAGCTCACCAGCGCGGTGCCGAACACGCTTGCCTCGGCAACGTGGTCACGATGGTTCTCCGCCGGCTCGATCTCCCCGATCGTCAGGCCCATCGAGGAGACGATCGCTCCCTCGGCCCCGGCCGAGCGGGCTTGCTGGTCGAAGCGGTAGCGGGCATCGGCGCGCACGAGGGTGACCAACTCGGTGTAGCCGGATACCTCCGTGTTGCCGGCGCCCCACGAGGACTGCCGCTGCGTCCACCAGTCGTCATGGCGCACCGCCACCGAGATCCCGTAGCCGACAGCGCTGGGCACCCAACCGGCCATCAGCAGCTTGGCCACGTCCTGACCAGCTAGATCGGTGGTGAACACTCGGCCCGGACGATGCCTGGACCGGGCCCGGACCGCGGTACCCAACGCGACGAACTCACGGTTCCCGGCACCACGATGCGCCCCAGACGATGACCCGAGAGGTGATACCGACAGCCGCACTCCCACGACGCCATCGGCGTCCATCGCGGCGGCCTCTGCGGTCATCCGCTCCAACGCCGTGCCATAACCCCGATACAGCGCCTCGACGTACGGCCCGAACCCGACGGACCCGGCCGCACCCGACGACGTGACAGTCCCACCGCCAATGCCGAAACCCCCGAAACCCCCGATACCGCCGAAGTAGCCGCAGCCCCCGAAGCCGCTCCACCCGATGTGCTCGACAATGCAGCCCATCACCTCACCGACCGGGTCAAAACCGACCGACTGCACCCCGACAGCGCCCGGAACCGTCAACAGCGAGGTACGCAGACCAGTACGGGCGAAGCGCCGCATCCTGTCGGCGGCCACCGGCGGCAGTCCGCGACCGTCCCACTCAGTCATCAACGCCCTCCTGTTGGTCGCCCCGTAGGGCTATCACCACCACCATAAGCGCCGGCAGCACGGTCGTTGCCAGCCGCACAGGCCCGCAGCGACACTCTCGGCGACATCAAGTCCGGTCCAGAGCACACTCGACCAACCGCTGCGGGTCGGGGTTTACCGCGAGGAGCCACGGGGTAACTGACTGCAACCTCACACGGTCAGGTTTCCGACGCAGGCGACCGGCCGTCAGGGGCAGGACCAGCGTCCCACCGGGGCGCCCCGAGGCTCACGAGGAGTAGAGATGACTAGTGGATCGATTGCCCTGGCAGCATCCGTCTTGGTGCTCCTTGGCGTGCTCATAGGGTGGCGGCTCAGCCAGTGGCAGCTCGAGGTGCGAGCGAGACGGCAGGCGGCAGCGCAACTCTCCCTCTCGCGGCAACTGCTCGAGCTTCGGGCCGCAAGGCAAAAGAATTACTCTGATTTGTCGAAGCTGGGAAACCCGGCGCACGAGTTCCAACGGTGGGCCGCGTAGCGGCCCACCGCAGTGGCCATTCACGGACAGCGCCGACGTGGTGAAGGGTGCCCACGGCTCGCTGGCGCGGACCAGGTAAGGAGGAGCTAGGGAAATGACTGTTGGATTGATTGTTCTGGTGTCATCCGTCTTGGTGATCTTTACTTGTGGTGTCTTCGTAGGATACAGGATCAGTGCGCGACGGCTCACGGCGCGAGCGAGACGGCAAGACGCGGCACAACTCTCCCTCTACAGGCAATTGCATGAGCTTCAGGCCGCAAGACAAGAGGATGACGCCGCTCGATCGAAGGTGAGGGCTTTGCAACCGACGTAGTAGGGGTCGGCGAGTGGCTCAGCTGCACTTACCGCCGTACACCCCCGCGTTGGGGGCTGGTATCTGGATGGCAGGGGGCTGACTGACCAGCGAGAGCTGACCTGCCGCTGGGACCTATCCGAACATCCGGTAGGATGCCTTGCGCTGCTGGTGTACGCCACAGGATGTCTGGGGTACACCTCACATTTGCCGGGCACGCTTCACCCAGTCCATGGTCACAGAAAGGAAACTCGCATGGGAATTTTTGACAAGGTCAAGGATAAGGCCGAGCAGTTTATCGGCGAGGCGAAAGAAAAGATCGGCCAGATGACGGGCAATGAGAGCCTTGAGGACGCCGGAAAGCGTGATCAATTGTCCGGGGAGGTCAAGGAAACCGGACACGACCTACGCGACAAGACTGCCGCTGCTGTTGACGACGTGAAGGACGAACTCAGCGGCGAGGACAAGTAACCAAGCGAGTTCCGCGGCCGGCAGCGGGCACAGACCGGGTGCGGGAGGTCTAGCGACGACCTCCCGCACCGGATCCGTCGCTGCTCAGCTCAGATCGGTGATGACGGTCTTGGTTTCCATGTAGCTGGTGAGCACGGCGTGGCCCATCTCGCGGCCCCAGCCGGATTCTTTGTAGCCGCCGAAGGGCAGCGCCGCGTCGAACACGTTCCAGGTGTTCACCCAGACCGTGCCGGCACGCAGCCGTTTTGCCGTGCGGATGGCCTTGGTGATGTCGCGGGTGAACACACCGGCGCCCAGCCCGTAGTTGCTGTTGTTCGCGGTAGGCGTGATGTCGGAGCCAGTCTTGAACGGCGCCGCCGCGACGACCGGTCCAAAGATCTCCTCCCGGACTGCCTTCATGTCCTCTCGGGTGCCGGTGAGGATCGCCGGGGCGACGAAGTAGCCACGATCGCCGACCCGGTCGCCACCGATGATGGTGGCACCGTCGTCCCGGCCCGAGCTGAGGTAGCCGGTCACTCGCTCGAACTGCTCCCGCGACACCAGCGGGCCCATGGTGGTCGAGGGGTCCAGCCCGTTGCCGATCTTGATGCTGTGGGCTTGGGCGGCGACTCCTTCGACGACCTGGTCGTAGACCGGCTCCTCGACGTAGAGCCGAGAACCCGCCACACAGCACTCGCCCTGGTTGAAGAAGATCGCGTTGGCCGACCCGACGATGGCCTTGTCGATGTCCGCGTCGGCATAGACCACGTTCGGCGACTTGCCACCCAGCTCCAGGGTGACCTTCTTCAGGTTACCGGCAGCAGCCTTGACGACCTCCTTGCCCACCTCGGTGGACCCGGTGAACGCAACCTTGTCCACGTCCGGGTGCGCCGCCAGGGCCGCGCCCGCCTCGCCGTCACCGGTGACGATATTCAGCACACCCGGCGGCAGCCCGGCCTGCATGGCCAGCTCACCGAGCAGCAGCGCCGACAGCGGAGTCTGCTCGGCGGGCTTGAGCACGGTCACACAGCCCGCCGCGAGCACCGGCGCGACCTTCCAGGCCGCCATCAACAGCGGGAAGTTCCACGGGATGATCTGCCCGCAGACGCCGACCGGCTCGCGCAGCGTGAACCCGAAGTAGGCGTCCTGGTCCCACGCCGAGATCGGGATCGTGCTCCCCTCGATCTTGGTTGCCCAACCGGACATGTAGTGGAACATGTCGGCGGCCAGCGGCACGTCAGCGACCCTGGCGACCGCGAGCGGCTTGCCGTTGTCCAGCGACTCCAGCAGCGCGAACTCCTCGAGGTGCTCAAGGATCAGGTCACCCAGCTTGTGGATGATCCGGCCACGCTGGCCATGCGGCATCGTCCGCCACACGGCGCCGTCTTCGAACGCGGCCCGGGCCGCCCGCACCGCCCGGTCCACATCCTCAGCCTCGCCGCGCGCGACCGAGGCGAGCACCTCCTCGGTAGCCGGGTTCAGGCTCTCGAACGTCCTGCCCGACGCCGCGTCCACCCACTCACCGTTGATCAACAGCTTGCGGCTCAGCGAACCCACGACCTTCTGGATGCGAGGTTCGTCGACTGCGAGGGTCATCATCGATCTCCTCAACGTGCGCTACATCACAGATAACCATCGCCTCAACGGTAATACCACACGGGCGCTGCCGCAGTCAGAGTGTCTCGAAGCTTGTCGTCGCGGTCAGCAACATGCTCTTCAGGGTGAGCGTGTGCCTTCCCCGGGACAGCTTCAGCAATGCCGGATCGACGACGTAGGAGACCGATCCCAGGGGGTTCGCCGTGATGGTCGCGACCTCGTGGTTGTCGATGTCGAGCGTGACGGGATGTTGTGGCAGAAAACCCGCCGCCACCAGGTACGTCGAGCCACCGGGACCGATGTCGGTGCTGGTGAGCTGGATGCTGTGCTGTAACCGTGCCAACGCGTCGAGTGCCTGACGTTGCGGGGAGTCGTGCCCGTTCTGTACCCTGCTCGGGCCCCGGACTGGGCACGGATCGCCGCGACGAGCTCCGGGACGAACCTGCTCGCGTCGATCGTGCCCCAGCCACTGGCCACATCGAATCCGGTGGTAGCCGTGAAACCGGGGACGTGCACCGCTCCTGAGGTCACCGAGTTGTTCCCGGTCACGACGTTGACTATTCCGGCGGGTGCCCCGCGCGGGCCCACTACGTTGTAGAGCGCGTTGTTGATGGGACCGATGCTGCCCTGGTTCCACTGCGCAGCCAGCGCAAGCACGCCGGCGAACAGCGGCGCAGCTTCGGACGTCCCGTCCTGGGCGTCCATGGTGATGTCGGGGACCGAGCGCATGGTGCTGCGGGTGCTGGACTTGACCCGGTCCTGGTAGGCCGGTCGCGGATACACCGCGGAATAGCCGGCGCCCGCGGCGAGCTTGCCACGATGCCACACCGGGTCAGAGCCCAGTCGCCGTCCCAGGGTGTCGATATGAGGGACGCTGCCGCCGATCGCGGTGACCCAGGGAGAATCATCCCAGACCGCGGTGTCCGGCGTCGTGGTGGTATTCCCGCACTGCGAGCTGGCCACTGGGAGGTTCTGGACAACGCCGCAGTCGCCGGTCGCCACCACCACCGGGATACCCGCAGCCGCCGCGGACAGCAGGCCAGGGTCCTGCGCGGTGATTTCCGCCTTGCCGTAGCTGTAGGTGCTCTCGCCCGTTCCGTCGCTGATCGAGATGGCGTCGGCCAGATGGTTGCTGCCGATGTACTCGAGCGCCTGCATCATCTCTGGGGGCGCGACCTGGCTCGCGGCGTCATCAGTGATCTCACTGTCCGCCGGAGTCGCGGTGATCAGTATCTTTGCGTACGGCGCGATGAGATGGGCCGCCTTCACGTCGAGCTCGAGTTCGCTCTTCCACGCGTCACACGAACCGTAGCTGCCCAGCGCGACCATTCCAGGCGGGCATTGAGCGGGCAGGTGACCACCACCGGAGGGATAGCTGGTCTGAATGTCCGGATCAGGTAGCCCGTATTTCTGGTCGAATGCCCTGATGACATCGTTGATCTGCGGGTCGTCCCAGCCCTCGATCAGCGCGATGGTCGTTCCCGTGCCGTCGATGCCTTTCTTCCACAGGTCGCCGATGTTGTAGTTGACGATGTCCTGCGGTCCCGGGCTAGATTCGGCGAACTGCGCGTAATTCCTAGTTATGGTGTCCAGGACGGCGGTGAGCGTCCTGATGTGATCCTGGTTGGGCCGCGGTAGTGAGAAGTTGTCCCGCCCGGCTGGGCTACCCGGTCCGCCAGTCACGCTGCACGACGCTGCGAGCGTGGCCGCGACTAAGGGCAGAACGACACGCGTCCGTGTTCCCGTCATAGTCCCATTCACGGATTTGTCGTACTCCATCGAGTCAATCTCGCCATCGTCGTGGCCTCTCTTCCCGATCGTGGGTACCGCCGTGTGACGTTCCGTCGGCGGCAATTGTCGCACCAGGGTGGCGGAATCGCTGCGCCAGTTCCGGATGGTCCTCCCACCACAGCCGGGGCTGGGTTGGCAAGGTAGCTGCCGGGTCCCCCGCTGAGGCGTCGCGAGTGTCAAGTTCGGCGTCGATGACTGCGGCGTGGCGCTGGTCTTCCCGCATCATCCGGTTCACCACCACGGCAAGAAAGGGCAGGCCAGCCAGATCACCACCGATCCACACTATCCCGGCGCCGATGATCTGATCCAGTCGCAGGTCCGGTCCCCACCCCCGGTGCAGCGCCTGGTAATAGTGCGGTGCGATCAGCGGGCCCAGCCACAGGGCCAATCCCAACACCCCATCGAAGATCACTTCTGCGACGCTGATTGCCATGGTCAGCAGGTACGGATCGGTGCGTGGGGTTGGATCGATGCGAAACCGGGTCCAGAAGTAGAAGAACCCGGCGGCGACCAGACCGACGCTCACCACCGCGCCGACGACCGCTGACCGTAGGCTGGCCTCATACAGCGGAGTCAGATAAAGGATGAACAGCGGAGCGATCAGCGCGGCGGTCACCACGAGGGGAAAGGTCAGGGCGCGAGCGGCCGTACTATGCAGAACCCGGCTGGCCCGTCGAGCGGCCGGTGCTGGGAGCACCTCACGGAGCAGGGTCAGCGGCGCGCCCAAGGCCAGGAACATCGGCGTGAGCATGAGCAGCGTGATGTTCTGTACCGCGCGATCCCAGAACAGGGTGCCGGCATACACGCCGACGACACTCACCGTCACCAGCAGGACCGATCCCAGACCGGTCAGAAACCACCACAACCGGCCGTTCGGCCACGCCACGCCCCCTCGGCGCAGCCGACGCACTCCCAGTCCATAAGCCACCCCCAGCGCGGCCACCGCCACCAGCGGTCCCGGGTTGGGCGTCCACGCGGTCAGCAGCCGCCCCCACGTCAACGGCGGAGGAGGAGAGACCATCAACACATCCACGCCCACCCCACCAGGGTGCACCCCACCTGGCGATCGGGTTGACCAACCCCCAGGCTAGGTGACGCAGGGGATCCCGGCACCGGAGACGCTGGTGGGGTCGGCGGGCTCGGCATCGTTGCGGTGTGGGCCGGCCGGTGCTGGCGGCGTGGAGGTGGTGGCCGAGGAGTCGCTGGTGGTGGGAGTGCCGAGGGTGGCGGGCATGGTGTAGTCAGCGCCCAGGATCACCCGGAGATGCCCGGTGGGCACCGTCGAGTCCAGTTCCGTCGGTAGCCCACCGAGCATCGCGGCCAGGGTGTTCGCCGCCTGCGCGGAGCCGGCGTCTGGGTAGTAGATCATCGAGGTACTCAGGTGGTGGCGGGCGTTGCTGGTGACACCTGGGATGAAGCCGGTGGTGGTCAGGGCGTGTTCCAGAGCGGCCGCTAGCCCGTTTCGGCTGGTGGCGTTGACCACGTCCACGGTGCCTGATTGTCTGCCCCCGGACCCGGGGGCAGGTGAGGGAGGTGAAGGCGGCGTGGGGGTGCGCGGACCGATCAGGTTATGCACGAGGGCCTGGATCTCGGGCACGTCGACGATGTTGACATCCTCGCCGGCGGGGTCTCTGCCGAAGCGGACGATCGGCAGCGTCGTGAAGGTGATGTTTCCGCCGGTCAGGGCGGAGGCCTGCTGGGCGAAGGACAGCAGCTCCAAGCCAGTGTCAGCGGCGATGTTCTGCTTGGCCACAGTGACCAATTCGCGCAGCCGCACCGGGTTGAGAAACGTCCCGGCCTGCTTGAGTTGGTAGACCAGCGAGGCGATGAAGGCCTGCTGGCGACGTTCGCGGTCCAGATCGCTGAAGTTCAGCTGCGGATGCACATTGTCGCGGCGCTGGCGGACGAACGCCACCGCCTGGGCGGCGTTGATCTGCTGGTAGCCCCGATGGAAATCCGCGCCGGAGTAGCTGTCGCGGGTATCCTCGTTCAAGCACACCGTGATCGGCGCCACCACCTGGGCGAGCTGGTAGAAGGCCACCATGGTCACCTCCACGAAGTGGTCGATCGGCACGCCCCCCAACAACTGGGCGACCGTGTCAACCTCTTCCCGGCGACCGGCGTCACGGCTTTGCTGCTCCAGGCTGCTCTGGTCGGTCACGCCCGCAGCGACCAGCTTTCTGTGTTCCTGGTCGAAGGCAAACCCATAGGCTTGCTTGATCTTTCCTTTCGCGATGCCGTCTGGGGCGCCGGGGAGGCTGACGTAGTCGTCGCGGGGAATGGAGATGGCCGTGGCCTTGGCGCCGTCGCCCGGGAGGTGGACCAGCATCAACACGTTGGCGTTGTACCCGCCGACCTGCTGGTCACCTGCATGCAGCGCCTGGTAGATCTCCGGTGGTAGCGGGTGACCGTTCTCATCCAGGCGGCTGTCCAATCCCATGATCAGAATGTTGGTGTCACCGCTAGCCGACTTGGGGGCATCGCCACGGATGGCGTCCGACCTGCCAATCCCATCCAGGAGATCCTGGTATTGACTCCAGCCATACCCGGTGACGGTCAACACCAGCAACGACACCACCGCCACCGCCCAGCGCGCGATCCGCCCCCACCGGGGAGCGCTGCGGCGAGCCGAGCGACGCCCGGACCGCCAACCGTCCCGACCACCACGACCCCCGGCGGCCCGGACCCGCGCCCGCCCGGTATGCCCCGGCGGGGGCACCCGAGGGCGCTGGGCGTCTGACCGCGGCGGGAGCGCCGCCCGACGCCCGGGATCACGCCCCGCCGCGCCACCCCATGGATCCTGATCAGGAGGAACCAGACCTCCGGGTGGCACATCCCGCCCGGGGCGCGCCGCGTGACGCCGACGGCCACCGCGGGCATGCCCGCCGGACCCCGAGCGTCCATCTCCACCAGCCACACCACTCCCTGCGCCTGCGGTTACCCCGGTTACCGGGCGCCGCGAGCGTAGCCCTGCGCCAGGCCGTAGACGTTCTGCGCGTAGTCCCGGAAACTGTTGTAGGACAGGATCGCCCGTAGCCAGCCGTCACCGGATGCCGGGTTCCCGTTGTGCTGTCCCCAGCCGCGGCTCAGGCGTCGGGGCGCACCAGGCTGACCTCGCGGCCGATGACCTCGGAGATCGCGGGCGCGCTGACCACGCCCTCGCGCAGGAGCCGAGGCTCACTGAGCGTGGTCAGATCAATGATGGTGGAGGGCAGCGAGTCGGGAACGTAACCCTGGACATAGACGCTGACTGAGTCACCGAGCTGCAGTCGGGCGTTCTCGATCGTGGTGGCCGGGAGGTTGCCGGAGGTGTTCGCCCCCGACACCGCCATCGGGCCGACCTCCTCCAGCAACTCCAGCGCGAACGGATGCAGCGGCATCCGCACCATCACCGTTCCTCGGGTGTCGCCCAGGGCCCAGTCCAGCGATGGTGCGTGGGTCAGTACCAGCGACAGGCCACCCGGCCAGAACGCCTCGATCAGCTCCCGCGCGATGCCAGGTATGTCGAGCGCCACGTCGTCAAGAGCGGCCCACGAGCCGACCAGGACGGGCACCGGCGTGTCAGGGCCGCGACGCTTGGCCTCACGCAACCGGCGCAGCGCCCGGCCGCTGAACACATCACAACCTACGCCGTAGCACGTGTCGGTGGGCAGCACAACCAGTTGCCCGCTGCGCACCGCTGCTACCGCGGCGGCCAGCGCTACCGCTCGGTCCTTACGCTGGCTGCAGTCGACGGTGGTACTCATGGCTGGAACCTATTGCTCCAATGTCAGCGAGTCCACCGGGGCTGACCACCGGGAGACAGTCCCCACCCGGGGCACCGCCGGCGGCCCGAGGCACGTCCACACCGGCCGCGCAGGTTTACTGTAGGTCCCTCCGTTCTCGGCGACGAGCCGTGTTGTCTGCTGGTGGGTGGGAGGTGTGCAATGCGGTCACGAAGGCGCTTCTTTCCCCGCGTACGAGGGCCGATTGGGGTGGTTCTCCTCTCACTTACCGCGCTGATCACGGTTGGATGCGCCGACCACACGACACCGAGCACCGGCCAGCCGGTGCACGGCGGGGTCGCCACCTTCGCCGAACCCGCGAACACCACTCCGAACTACATCTTCCCGTTCATGTTGACCGAATACTTCAGTGTTGCCACGATTTCAGACCTGCAATATCTCATGTACCGACCCCTGTACTGGTTCGGCGACAACGGCGAACCGGTGTTGAACGACAAACTAAGTCTCGCCAACTATCCCACCTTCTCCGACAACAACCGCACCGTGACCGTGATGCTACGCGACTACGCGTGGTCCGACAACACGAAGGTGACCGCGGACGGCATCGTCTTCTGGATCAACATGATGAAGGCACAGAAGAAGAACTGGGCCGTATACGTGCCAGGGGGAATCCCAGACGATATCGACTCGGTGACCGCGGGCTCGCCGAACCAGGTGACCTTCCATGTGAACAAGAGCTACAGTGCGAAATGGTTCGTGTACAACGAACTCTCCCAGGTCACTCCGCTTCCGCACGCCTGGGACCGCACGGCGACCGGCGCCAGCGACTGCGAGCACACTGTCGGCGACTGCACCGCCGTCTACAACTACCTCGCCGACCAGGCGAAGAGCATCAACAGCTACGCCACGAATCCGCTGTGGCAGGTGGTGGACGGTCCCTGGCGGCTGAAGTCCTTCAACGCCGACGGCAACATCAGTTTCATCCCCAACACGTCCTACTCAGGACCGAACAAGCCGCATCTCGATCAGTTCAACGAAGCACCGTTCTCCGACAATGCCGCCGAGTACAACGTGCTGCGCTCTGGTGACAACTCCGTTCAGGTCGGATTCCTACCGCCGGAGGACGCGCCGGCCAAACCGGATAACCAGGACGTCGGACACAACCCGCTGGAGAACAACTACACGCTCGACCGGTGGTACAGCTTCGCTGTCAACTACTTCCCGCTCAACAGCCACAATCCGAAGGTCGGCCCGATCTTCCAGCCGCAGTACTTCCGGCAGGCTCTGGAATCCCTGGTGGACCAGAAGTCGATCATCAAGGCGGCTGTGCACGGGTACGGCGCGACGACCAACGGCCCGGTGCCGACGACGCCGAAGAACCCGTTCGCCAGCGACAAGACCGAGCCCAATCCGTTCACCTACGATCCTGATCGCGCCAAGAAACTGCTCGCTGATCACGGTTGGAGCACGCCGCGGGACGGTGTGGGTACCTGCGAGCGCCCTGGCACCGGTCCGAACCAATGCGGCCCTGGAGTGAAAGCCGGCGCTCGACTGGACTTCCAGATGATGTACGCCTCCGGCACCCCGCAGGTCACTCTGTCAATGCAGCAGTTGCAATCCTCGGCCACCAAGATCGGCATCAAGATAGATCTGCGGGGAGCACCCTTCAACACCGTGATCAGCACCACTATCCCCTGCACTGCCGGCGAACCCGACTGCAACTGGGAGATGGGCGACTGGGGTGCGGGCTGGGTGTTCGCCCCGGACTTCTATCCAACCGGTGAACAGATCTTCGGCACCGGTGCCGGATCCAACCAGGGCAGCTTCTCCGACCCGAAGCTGGACCAGCTCATCGCCGCAACCCAGCACAGCGACTCGCCACAGGATTTGCAGGCCTACGCTCAGTACGGCTCACACACCGTGCCGGTCATCTGGGAGCCGAATTTTGACTACGCGGAAACAGAAATTGCGAACAACCTCAAAGGGGTCGCTCCACAGAACCCGTACCTGAGTATTACGCCGGAGGATTGGTACTACGTGAAATGACCGGATTCATCACCCGGCGACTAGTGCAGTCCATTGTCGTCGTGCTGCTCGTAACAGTGATCGTTTTCGTCCTGCTGCACCTGCTCCCCGGGGGACCAGCCCGCGCGCAACTCGGGCCCCGCGCCACACCTGTGGTGATCGCGAACTTCAACCATCAGATGGGGTACGACCGCGCCGTCCCGATCCAGTACTGGGACTGGCTCACCCAGCTCGCCACCGGCAACCTTGGTTTTTCGACGAAATTGAACCAGTCGGTCGTGTCGCTGATCGGTGAGCGGCTCCCCAAAACCCTGATCCTGACGGTCCTGTCCACTGTCTTCGCGCTCGCCGTGGCGATTCCGCTTGGCATGGTGCAAGCAGTGCAGCGCAACCATGCCGCGGATTACACGATCACCTTGTGGGCGTTCGTTTTCTACGCGACGCCACCGTTCTTCCTCGGCGTCGTACTCATCGTGGTGTTCTCGGTCTACCTGCCGATTCTGCCCGCGGAAGCGCCACAGAGTTCCTCGCTAGGGGTGATCCTGTCCCAGCCCGCCGGACTGATCCTGCCGGTGATAACCCTGGCCTTGCTGACCATCGCGCAGTTCTCCAGGTACATGCGGTCCTCGGTGATCGAGAACCTCGCCGAGGACTACGTACGCACCGCCCGCTCGAAGGGCGCGGGTGAACGGATCGTGTTGATCAACCACGTGCTGCGCAATTCGCTGATCCCGGTCGCCACCCTGCTCGGACTGTCGCTGCCAGCGATCTTCTCCGGTGCGCTGATCACCGAGGCGGTGTTCAACTTCCCCGGTATGGGCCAGCTTTTCTGGACCGCCGCGCAAACGCAGGACTACCCGATCATGCTCGGCATCACCGTACTCGTCGGTCTTGCCACAGTGATCGGTTCGCTGCTCGCCGACCTCGCCTACGCTGTCCTCGACCCTCGAGTGAGGTTCGCATGAGCGTCATTCCCGCCGATAACGCGGCGCTGCCCGACTCACCCAAGACTCGCGGCCCCAAGGATCGCGGCACAGTCGCGCGGACACTGTCCACTTTCGTGGAGAACAAGCTCGCCGTGGTTGGTCTCAGTATTGTCGTGCTGTTCATCCTGTTCTGTTACCTCGGCCCGCTGGTCTATCACACCGACCAGGCACACATCGACCTCTCCCAGGCCACGCTGCCACCATCAGGAGCGCATCCCTTGGGCACCAACGAGGTTGGCTACGACCAGCTCGGCAGAGTGATGGTCGGTGGACAGTCTTCGCTCGAGGTGGGAATCGCCGCCGCCCTGCTGGCCACCGTCTTCGGCACGTTGTGGGGCGCGATTTCCGGATACGCGGGTGGCTTCCTCGACTCCGCGATGATGCGCATCGTCGATGCGCTGCTCGCGGTGCCGGCGCTGTTCCTGTTGCTGTTCCTCGCTTCGATCGCGCGACCCACCATCGGGCTGCTGATCCTGGTGCTCGCGTTGATCTCTTGGCTCGGTCCGGCTCGGTTGGTCCGTGGTCAGGCATTGACCTTACGTACCAGGGACTACGTGACATCAGTGCGACTGATGGGTGGCGGCCCGGTGCGCGCGGTTCTCCGGCACATCGCGCCGAATGTTATCGGTACCGTGGTGGTGAACGCGACCTTCCAGGTGGCTGATGCGATCTTGACCGTGGCCGCGCTGAGCTTCCTCGGCCTCGGCGTACCGCCACCGGCCGCGAACTGGGGGGACATGCTCTCCAACGGCATCAACTACGTCTACGACGGCTACTGGTGGCTGATCTACCCGCCAGGACTGGCCATCGTCGTCGTGGTGGTCGCGTTCAACCTCCTCGGTGACGCATTGCGTGATTCGCTCGACGTTCGGTTGCGGCAGAGGTGAGCTCCACGCTTGAGGTCTGAGGTGGGGGAGCGGCGTGGAATGCGACGCAGCACTCCGGAGGGTGTGGCGCGAGCACCGCGTGCACGGTGGTTGCCTGCAGGCCGTGCAGGAAGCCGGTGAGGAAGGCGTGGTTGATCCCGCAGACGAACTCGGGTGCCTTGGCCGTGAGCGGGTGGAAGGGACAGTTGCGTAACCGTAGGGTGGTGGGGCTGTCACGGTCGGGTTCAAAGCCGTGCCTGGCCAGCACGTCCTGGGTCAGGGTCAGCGCTCGTTCGGCGCCGAGGCGACCTGGACGGACCCGGGCGCGCTCAGCGCGGCCGAGATCCTCGCCGCGCTGGGTGGCCAGCCGCAGGGCAGCCTGCTGGGCGCTCTCGCCGGTACGGTGATGAATCACGGCGTCCAGGAGGATCTCGGCCAGCAGGTCATGCTGGTGCTCGGGGATGCTGATTCGCACGACCGCCTGGGTCGGCTGGTAGACCTTCGGCGTACGACCCACCTTGCGGACCTGCCCGACGGGCTGGTGGGTCGCGTACAGCAGGCCGACCTCTACCAACTTGTCGAGGTGGAACGCGGCGAGCTTTCGGGAGATCCCGACGCTCGCGGCGGCCTGTTCGCGGTTGACCGGCCGCCGGGATCGGCGGATGAACCGGTACAGCCGGCGACGAAATGGATCATTGAGCGCTGCCACGGCGGTCAGCGCCGAGAGGGCGGGGGGCTCGTCGCACGGGTCGTCACCAGACGGTCCAGGTCCCACGACTCTACCGTAACGACTACCGCGTTGCGCGAAAACAGCGACCCTCCTGGCTGTTGACCTCTCCCTCGAATAAGACCAAACTGTGTAGGTGAAATTCGGGGGTTCGGGGGGTGTCGCCATCAACCCGCCGCTATCAACCCCTGGGCCGACCTAGCGTCAACTGGCAGGAGGCACGTCATGCAGAGCAAGGTCACTATCCTCGGTCACCCGGTACATCCGATGCTGGTCGCGTACCCCATCGCGTTCAACACCGCAACGCTGGTCGGCTTCATCCTCTATGGCGTGAGCTCAGACCCGTTCTGGCTGAAGCTGACCATCGCCGTCAACGCCGCCGCCGTGGTGATGGCGGTCGTCGCCGCCGTACCCGGCTTCATCGACTGGGCGGCGGGCATCCCGAGCGGAACCCCGGCCAAACTGACCGGACGGATCCACATGGGATTGAACGTAGCGGCGTTGGTGCTATTCATCATCAGCTTCTTCGCCTACTACCGGTACTGGAACGGCCCCGCTGATGCCGGGGCATCGCTCGGCATCGTGCTGACCGCGATCGGCGTGGCGCTGACCGTCGCAGCAGGCTTCCAAGGCTGGATCCTGATCCAGAATCACCACGTCGGCATTACGCTGACACCCGCCCAGCAGCAGCTCGAGCGGGAATCACAACCACACTGACCTGCCGGTGGCACACCACCCCGCCAGCGGACTGGGCCAGGACCGTCAGGCGGTGCGGCGGAGGACGAGGAGACTGCGGGGGCCGAGGGTGTAACCGGAGCCGGCGACCAGGGTGGGGACGGGGGTGGCGGGGGCGCCGGTGGGCTGGTTCGTGTCCAGGACCGGCATCCATGTCGCTCCGCGGCTGGCGTCGGGGAGGGTGAACGTCCCGGGTTTCCACCATGCGTTGAACAGCAGCAGGAAGGTGTCGTCCGTGAGGACGGTGCCGTGGTCGTCGGTGTCCACCAGGGCGGCCCCGTTCAGCCACATCCCGATAGTGAAGGCTCCCGAGTTCCAGTGGTCCGAGGTCATCGGGGTGCCATCGACCCAGAGCCAGTCCACGTCGTTGCTGGTTCCCGGACGGGGAGGCTGGCCCAGGCAGAAGGTCCGGCGCCGGAATACCGGGTGGGCCTTGCGCAGGCTGATCACCAGGGTGGTGAAGGCCAGCAGATCGTCGCGGTCCTGGTCCAGGTTCCAGTCGTACCAGGAGATGGGGTTGTCCTGGCAGTAGGCGTTGTTGTTACCGTGCTGGGTGCGGCCGATCTCGTCGCCACCGAGGATCATGGGGACCCCCTGGGAGAGCAGCAGGGTGGCCAGGAAGTTGCGGCGCTGCTGGGCACGCAGGGCCAGGATGGTCGGGTCCGTGGTCGGCCCCTCGGCACCGCAGTTCCATGAGCGGTTGTCGTCGCTGCCGTCCCGGTTGTTCTCGCCGTTGGCCTCGTTGTGCTTGCCGTTGTAGGAGACCAGGTCCGTCAGGGTGAAGCCGTCGTGGCAGGTGATGTAGTTGACCGAGGCATTCGGGAACAGGTCCCTGGCCTGGAAGATGTCGCTGGAACCGGCAAGGCGGGTGGACAGCTCGCCGATGCTCTGCTGGGCCCGCCAGTAGTCCCGGATCCCGCCGCGGTAGCGGTCGTTCCACTCGCTCCACGGGGGCGGGAAGTGGCCGAGGAAGTAACCGCCGCCGGTATCCCACGGCTCGGCGATCACCTTGATGCTGGAGAGCACGGGGTCCTGGTACAACAGGTCCAAGAATGCAGAGGCCCGGTCCACGGAGATTGCCTGGCGGGCCAGCGCGGAGGCCAGGTCGAACCGGAACCCGTCCACGTGCATGTCCGTCACCCAATAGCGCAGGCTGCTGGCGATGAGCCGGAGGACCTCGGGTTCGCCGGCATCCATCGTGTTGCCGGTCCCCGTGTAGTCGATGTAGGAGCTCAGATCACCCGGGACCAGCCGGTAGTAGCTGGGGTTGTCCAGGCCCCGGAAGGCGAGAGTGGGCCCCTCGGGCGAGCCTTCCGCCGTGTGGTTATAGACCACGTCCAGGATCACCTCGATCCCCGCGGCGTGGAGCGCCTTGACCATCGCCTTGAACTCGGTGACCTGTTGGCCTCGGGTACCGCTGGAGGAGTACGCCCCGTGGGGGGCGAAGAAGCCGATGCTCGCGTAGCCCCAGTAGTCCGTGAGGCCCATCGCCAGCAGCCGCATCTCCGGGACGAAGTGGTGGACCGGCATCAGCTCTACCGCGGTCACGCCCAGCGAGGTGAGATGCGCGATGACCGGAGCAGACGCCAGACCGGCATAGGTTCCCTTCTGGGCGTCGGGCACCCGCGGATGCTGCTTGGTCAGTCCCCGGACGTGAGTCTCGTAGATCACCGAGTCCGACATGGCAGTGCCCGGCGGCTTGTCAGTGCCCCAGTCGAACCACGGGTCGATCACCACGGACCTGGGCACATGCGGCGCCGAATTCCGGGGGTCGGGGGTGCTCCGGTCATGGGGGACGTGCGCGACTGTCGAGGGGTCGCCATCAAATCCGCCGTCGATGGCCTTCGACCAGGGGTCCAGCACCAGCTTGGCGGGGTTGGCCCACACCCCGCCAGCGGGATACCAGGGCCCGGTCAGCCGGTACCCGTAGTGCTGCCCGGCCTGGACGCCGGGCACATAGGCGTGCCAGACGTCCCCGGTGCGAGCGGTCAGGGGGAGCTGCGTCTCGGTGCCGTCGTCGGCGATGAGGCACAGGTGGATGGCCCCCACGGGGGCTGATGCGGAATAGACGGCGAAATTCGTGCCCTGAGCGTCGGGCGTGGCCCCCATGGGGGTGGATCGCCCGGCCCGGAGGTCCATTTAGTCGTACCCACCGAACATGAAGAGGGAAAGGTTCTCGTCGCTGGGATTCATGAGGGCGTGGAGGCTTCCTCCCTTCAGCATGGCGAAGTGCCCCGCCCGGAGGGTGCGGATCTCCATGCACCGCTCCCGGGTGTCCAGCTTGCACCAGTCGCCCACCACCATGAAAGCATCGCCGTCCATCATCAGGAAGACCTCCTGGTTATCCCGGTGACGGTGCAGGCCGATGCCACAGTTGGGCAGCACGATGTGCAGGTCCATGTAGTTGACGGCCATGAAGGGCTCCACGTCGCCGTGGTGGCCTTTGTGGCCAAAGGCGTCGAAATTCCACGGCATCAGGGTGCGGTCCACCTCGTGGCTGCCCGCGTACCGGCCATAACTCGAAAGGAGGTTACGATACTCGAGGAATCCCACGCCGCCGTGCGGGTTGGGGCTGATCCCCACGCCCAGGAAGTTCTCCCACCCCCGCACCACCATGTTGAACTGGTACTGGTAGTTGGCGCCGTCCTGAGAGTCCCAGATTGTACCGGTGTCGTCGGAGAAGGCAAGCTGCACGCTGAGGGGCAGGATGGGGTGCATGGTGTTGTTGGGCGCCACCTGGATCAAGTACTGGCCGTCCAGGCCGTCCCGATTAAAGTCGGACGCGGACCCCTGGACCACATCGGTGCGCACCAGCAGCTCGCCGCGCCGCAGGGCCGCCTTGCCGCGGTCGTCGAGCTGATCCGCCAGGTCGTTGCCCGGGTAGGCCCACAGCTCCACCTCGTAGCGGTCGCTGGCATCGTTGTAGGGCATGGTGATGGTCTGGGCTGCCGTGTTGCCCACCTTGACCACGGTCTTGATGTGGTTCCCGAGGGAGTGTCCCGCCCGCTGAGAAAGCAGCGAGTCCGGGCCGCCCCGATAGGAAATGCGCAGGAACGGACCGGTCCAGTCCGACGTGGCTGCCAACCCCCGCACCAGGAATGTGTCCTTGGTGTGGAAGTCCGCCACGTTCTGCTTCTGGAAGTCTGTCTTGTTGTCCTGCTGCGTGGCGTCCAGGATGTCGTGGTCGCTCCCCGATGGCCCGTAGAAGCTCAGGTCCGCAATGGGGAAGAGATACTGGGTCTGCTCGGTGAGGTAAACTTCCCGGGATGCGGCGAACTGCACCTGCTCCATGAGATCCAAGAGCCTCCGCAACGGGTTGTTTGCGTTGTAGGGAGGCGTGGTCCCGGGTGGGACATTGATGACCACATCGGTGTGCAGGATCTCCACGGCGGCCCCGATCAGGAGGTGTGGTAGAGGAAGGCGACAAACTTCAAGGGCTCGGTCCCAGGGTTGCGGATGCCGTGGATCCCGCCGCTCTTCGTGAAAATCACATGACCGGGCGAGACGGGCACCTCCTTGCACGGCTGGGGCCCCAGCCCATAGATCCAGCGATCCACCGTGGTGAGATTCTCGGTGCCGGGAGCATCTCCCTCGCCCACGTAGGCGATGCCGGTGCCCGACACGATGTAGTAAAGCTCCTCGGTGCCGATATGTTGATGGGTGCCCTCCACCGCGCCCGGGGGCACCGTCACCTCATGGAAGAAAACCAGGGATCCGCCCAGCTCCCGTTGAAACAGCCAGCGCATCTCGATGATGTTGGTGTCGGCCGCGTCCGGGTTGCCCGCGTCCATCATCGGGTTGCGGTAGCGCACGGGAGCCACCCGCGTAGCGTCCTGGATGAAGTCCCGCTGGAAGGTCAGCTCATAGTTCGAGTCGTTCACCGTGTTGGAGCTGTCGCTGGGGTTGTGGGTGTGGGGAACCTCGTGGGAGCGCAGGTAATCGTTGTCCCAGACGATGTCGTCCAGCCCGATGTGGTAGCCCCGGGGGATCTCCACATCATTCTCCCGGAACGCCAGGTCGATACGCAGCAGGCTGGAGAGATCCGCCATCGCCGGCAGGAAGGCGGGGATCCGCGTAATGGCGTTGTCGTGGCCCATGAGGTTCAGGACCTTGAAGTGGTGCCGGTTGCCCTCCGGCGGCTCCAGTGTCTGCCAGATCTCCACGTAGTAGGCACCGATACGGGGGTCGTAATGGAGGTGCACGGTGTCCTCGGCCACCTTGGTGGCGTCGGTGGGCAGCAACTTCACCCAGCACATGACCTCGTCTTTCATGAAGCGGTTCTTCTCGCGGATGCCCTCGATCAGGCGTCCGCCCCGGTACTCGATGCGCAGGATGTTGGAGTAGAAGACACCGTCCAGGTACACCTCCCCTTTCATCACGCAAATGTCCAGGGCGTTGCGGACCTCCTGCACGTTGTAACGGTAGCGGTCGCTGCGGGTCGCGCTCAGGGAATAGGCGTGGTACACGCGATCGGGAAAGAAGACGACCTTGAAGACGCTGTTCTGCGGGGTCTCGAAGATGTCGTTGAATCGTGCGTCCATGCGCTACACCCGCTTCACGAGGATGTCCGCCACCCGGAACGAGTTGGCCTCGATGGTGAGTGTGGGGTTGCCGCCGCCCGAGGAGGGCATGAAGGATCCGTCGGTGACGTAGAGGTTGTCGAACTGCCATGCCCTGCAGTCGGAGTCCAGCACCGAGTCCGCGTGGTCCGTCCCGAAACGAGCGCCGCCCAGGATATGGTTGGCCATCCGGGCCGGGGCGTTGGAAGCCTGCCAGATGGCGCCGTGCGAGAAGTCGGACCCCTGGGGTCCGACCCCCCTGTGCAGGACCTGGTCGCACTGATCCGCCAGCACGTTCATGACGTAGATGTCGTGGCTATGCCAGTCCTTGATGATATGGGCCACCTTGCGGCCCCACTTGTCGGTGACGGTGGGATGCAATTCGATCCGGTTCGTCTTCTGGGGGACCTGGTTGGCCATGAAGGCCAGTGATAGCCGGCTGCCGACGTTGGTGTCCAGGAAAGCGATCAAGTTGTCGCCGATCAGCGAGGTGTCGTTGATGAAGCCCTGCCAGATGGTATCCAGGTCCTGGGACCCATGGGTGCGCCCGAGGGCCAGCGGCAGGGCCTCATCGGAGGTGTTGTTGTATATCGCTCCCCCGGCCCACATTCCATTGGTCTTGAGGAAGCCGTCGCTGGCGCAGTGGTCCGTCGCCCAATCGGAGTCCAGGGAAATCGACTTGTCGAAACGACCGGGGACGATGGCCTGGCCGCCGCCGAAGCAGTGGGTGAGGAAGTACTTTCCCAGCAGCCCGCTCTGGTTGATGCGGCTGCCGAAGTTGGCGTCCGCCTCGCCGGAAAGGAGGAGCAGGCGCACCGACTCGATAGCCGAGCAGGCCACGACCACCACGGTGCCGGTCACGGCCTGCGGCACGCCGCCGGGACTCAGGTAGTTGACCTTGGTCACCGTGGCTGCGCCGTTGGACTCCAGGGAGGTCACCAGGCAGTTGGGCCGCAGCTCGAAGTTGGGGAGCGTGGAGACCGGCGTGAGCAGGGAGACCCAGGTGTTGGACTTGTAGCCGAGGGGGTCCCCATAGCGATTCACGAACGCGGTACGGGAGTCCCCGGCCTTGCGGCCACTGGGCGGGTGGTCCTGGGTGATCACGGCGAGCGGTGTGCGGTACCGGGCCATTCCCAGAGCATCGAAACCCGCCGCGGCGTACTGGCTGATCGGGTTGGGGTCCAGCGGCGGCTGGTAGTAGTCCACGCTCGCCGGCTTCAACTGGTTGGCCCGGGTGCCGTTGACGCCCACCAGTTGCTCGGCCTTACAGTAGTAAGGCTCCAGGTCGGCATAGCTGATCGGCCAGTCCCGGGCCTCGCGCTCGACGTCGCCATGGGGGTCGTTCTTCAGATCCGTTCGGCCGGCGTTGAACGTGGCCAGCTTCAGGTCCGTGGGCGTGAAGCGCAGCGACACCCCACCGTAAAGCTGGGTACCCCCACCCACCACCTGAGCGGTATAGCCCTCGATGGTGGCCCGGTCCACGCCGTTGGCGTCCTGGTACACGTGCGGCTCGTCGTTGACGTCTGGCTCCACGTGGCTGCCGTAGTAGGAGTCCCCGTCGTTGGCCATCCCCGGGACATGAAGGATCTTCTCTGGCCCCGTGGAGAACATCTCGTCCCGCTTGAAACCGGACAAGCCGGTCGAGTCCTGGTACTGCGGCTGGACGAGCGGACCCTTCTCCAGCACCAGCACGCTCTTGCCCGCCTTCGCCAGAATGTTGGCGATGGGGGCGCCACCGGCTCCACTGCCGATGATGACGACGTCGAAGCTGGTCCGGGTGCTCATCCGTGGTAGTCCACGCTGTTACCGAGGGGCCGCTCCATGATCCGCTCCCAGTTAAAGAGGGTCGCGCCCGTAGTGGGGTCCGTGAAGCGGTCCGACAGGTACGCCCACCCTGCGGCACCCACGTTGCCCCCGTATTTCGGGTGGGCAAACGCCCCCTCGTAGGCGTGGCGGCGAAGGATCTTGAGGAAGAAGGCGGGGCTCCCATAGGCGGAGGTGTCCCAGCCGGGGACGTTATCGGTGGCCATCTGGTCGTACAGGTCGTCGTACACCTCATCCGGCACGTCCGCTGGTTCGGCATAGGGGTAGCGGGACCGGAGGACCGCGTCCATTTGCACCAGGCACAGCCGGTAATCCTGCAGGCGATGATTCTCCTGCTTAGCCACCAACTTGTCGATGAAATTCACCACACCAACGGGCTCGTCCAGCCGGAACGCCCGAGCGAATTGGGATTCTTTGTCACTGTGGGTCAGGATGTCGTAGTAGCGCTTCAGGAAGTTCTGACCCAGATCCGTGTGGAAGGGCAGGATCCGTCGCGTCATCCGGTCCAGGAGGGTCAACTCCCAGTCCTCGAAGGTGATGGGGATGGTGCATAGATCAGTGAAGAAGCGGGACCACGTCTTTCCGTTGTCCAGCACCACACGCTGAGGGTTGACCGGATCCAGCGCTGGCTTGCCATCCACCATGAACTGGTAGGTGTACACCTGACCCTTCGGCAGCACCACGGTGAGAGCGAAGAGTGGCTCGCCTGCTACCGGCTGCAACGCCATAGGCTCGAAGAGGTTGCAGAACGTCCCGATGACCGACACTGAGTGCGGCGTCGCGGTTCCGGGGAAGACCGGGTAGACGAACGTGACCGAGTTGGATGCGTAGTCTGGGACGAAATTGGTCCCATCGGCCCAGGCGTCCACGATGGGAAATCGCCAACTCTCGGCGATGAAGGTCCGGACATCTCCGGCGGGAAACTGACCGTAGTTGTGGCGAGGGTCCTGGAAGGCGCGAGCGAGGTATTTCGAGCAGTTATTGAGGACGTAGGTGTCCCCTCTGTCGACGACCTGCACGGACACCCCCTTCGTCGCAGAGCATGCCCCTAATGTCTATCACGAGGTGTCGGGCTTGTCGATCCGCTATGACCCTGGCGTCTATAGATCGAGTACGACCCTCCCCGGCGCCGACGGGTGCTCCACGGCCTCATGCGCCTGCGCGATAGCGTCCAACGGGTACCGGGCAGCGATCGGGTACCAAAGCCGCTTGTCGGCGGCAGCCGCGCTCAGCGCCTCGGCGGCTTCAGCCTTGGCCGCCGCCGGGAAGTCGTCGCTGCCCAGCAGGCGGATCACCACATTGTTAAAAAGCAGGGGCCAGAACGGGATCGCCGGCTCGGGATCGTTCGTGGCGTAGGCCACGATGACGCCGCCTTGGTTGAGGAGCTCGCCGTCCGCGGCCACGTTCGCCGCGAAGGCCACCTCGATCACACGATCCACGCCCGCACCGCCGGTGACGGCTTTCGTGGCGGGGATGAGCTCCTGGACAGACAGATCAACGACGTGGTGTGCACCCAGCGCCCGCACCGGCTCAACGTCAGTGGTCCTGGTTACCGTGGCGATCACCGTAGCGCCGCCCTGCCGGGCCAGGGCCACGGCGGCCCGTCCGACCCCTCCGGCGGCGCCGGCCACCAAGACCGTCGTCCCGATCACTGGCCCGTCGGCATACACGGCACGGTGGGCGGTAATGCCGGGGATCCCCAGGCAGGCTCCCTGGGTGGCATCGACGGCGTCCGGCAAGGGGACGGCCAGCGCTTCGGGGACGATCACGTACTCGGCGGCCGTGCCGAAAGGCCGGTACGACTGGGCCCCATAGCACCAGACGCGCTGACCTTGCCTGGCCGCGGCGACCCCCTTCCCCACCTCATCGATGACGCCCGCTCCGTCGGAGTGGGGGATGACGCGAGGATAGGGCATGACGCTCCCCATCCAACCCTGACGCTTCTTCACATCACCCGGGTTGATTCCTGACACCTCTAGCTTGATGCGGACCTTGCCGGGACCGGGTTCGGGCGTGGGCATCTCCCCCACCACCAACACCTCGGCCGCCGGTCCGACCCGCTCGTACCAGGCGGCATGCATGGCGTCCAGCCTATCCGGGAACTACCTGCTCACTCACGATCCTCCGCCGGTCGGCGGTGGCGGTTCTCCCGCGCTTAGCCCACCGCGGTCCGGCCGATATCCAGTGGTGGCCTTCCGTACCGGCGCCACGCCCAGTTCAACGTGGCCACAACAGCGTCGATCCATCCTGGCCGATGCTTCAGGCGGGCAGGCACCGGCCGGCAGGCGGCCAGCTTCTCCGCGGCCACACATTCCGCCTCGATCAATTCTTCGTAAGCGACGGTGACACGTCCTGTTACCGGTGACGGTGCGAGGCGCTCCGGACCGCCAGCATCCGACTTGACGATCGTGTTCGCCAGCCAGCGGCAGGTTTCGGTTACACCGGCGCCGTACCAGTCGGGTACACCTCGCCGGATTTGCTCGTCGTGGAACCGCTCCGCTGTCTGCCACAGTGTCACGAACTCAGACCGCGGAACGCGCACATTGCCCGTCGGAATCCTGACGATATCCGCGGCCGACACATCCACGCCGTCAATAATCACACGCGGGGCGGGCAATCCCCAGCGGAGACCGCACGCGTTCACCATTTAGTAACAGCTTCACCCTGCGGTCACGTGGGGCAGGGTCACGCGGTCTTGAGCTCGGGGTGGACCGCTGCTTCGTGCTCGTCGGCCGCGACGGCGGCGCTGACTCGGTGGCCGGGCAGGCTGAGCTGAACGGCGACGGAGCAGATCACGAGGCTAAAGGCGGCCACCACGCCCAGATCGACCCACTCGGGGATGAGCTTGGTTCCGCCGTATTGCCCACAATAGGAGATCACTGCCAAGCCGGTGAGCCACGGAAGGATCCAGACGAGCGACTGCGGGTCCAGCGGCGGGCGCTCGATCGGACGGCCCAGGGCGTAGGAGATCCCGAATATCACGTACCCAACGGCGATGGCCACCATCAGCTTCCACACTGTGGTCCAGGATGTCCAGTAGATGATCTCGTTCGCGGCGATGAACGCCAGCGGCGCCAGGACCAACGGGGCCGGCAGCCGGTACGGGCGAGGACGGTGGGGGTCAGCCCTGCGCAGGGCCAGCAAGGTGATCGGGGCGAACGCATACATGATCACTGTTGCCGAGGTGACCAGCCCTACCAGGCTCTGCCAGCTCGGGAAGGGCAGAAAGCAGATCAGACCCACGACGAAAGCCAAGATGATCGAGGTGTACGGCACGCCGCGACTACTGATCTGGCTGACGCCCTTGGGGATGTAGCCGGCGTGGCCCAGCGCGTAGGACAGCCGCGCGGCGGTGCCCACATAGATCAGACCGGTACCGGCCGGTGAGACGAACGCATCAATGTACAAGATGACCGCCAGCCAACCCAGACCCAGACCGGTGGCCAGCGTCGCATACGGTCCGAAGTCGCCCTTGCCCACCGGGTTCGCCCACCCCCCGACGAGGTTGCCGGGGTTCAACGCGCCGATGAAGGCAACCTCCAGCGCCAGATACAGCACCGTGCCCACGATCACCGCGCCGATCACGGCCCGAGGCACGTTCCGTTGCGGGTCACGCGCCTCACCCGCCAGCTGCGCCGCTTGCTCAAAGCCCTGCAGCGCGAACACCACACCCAGTGGCAGCGCCGCCAGCACCCCGTGGGCACCGTAGGGCGCAAAGCCACCACCAGCGGTGAAGTTCGCGCCATGGAACGACACCACGATCAAGACGACGACCGTCAGGACCGGTACCGCGACCTTCCAGAGCACCGCGATCCTGTTGCTCTCCGCGAGCCACCGCACCCCGAGAACGTTGATGACGGTGAACAGCAACATCAACGCCGTGGCCACACCCAACCCCGTGAGCGTGAGCGCACCTGTGCGGGTGATCAGGCCATGCCACTGGTGGTCCAGGTAGCTGAGCGCGGCCTCCACTTCGATCGGGGCAATCGTCACGGCCTGCAACCAGGCCACCCAGCCGGCCGTGAACCCGCCAAACGCGCCGAACACCAACCGAGGCCAGCGCCCGGTACCCCCAGCAAGGGGATACGCCGCGCCGAGCTCCGAGTGCACCAGCGCTAACAGCACAATGATCACACCAGCTAACAGCCAGGACACGATCGACGCCCCACCAGCCGACGTAGCCGCCGTCAACGCCCCCAACAGCCAACCCGATCCAATGATCGAACCCAGCGACACGAACATCAAAGCCATCAGACCGACATCACGCCTGAAACTCGGCTGCTCCCCGGACCTCCCCTGCCGCACAGGCGTGCGCGCCATGTCACCGCCCTCCTCCACCTACCAGCTCACTCAAGAACAGACATATCACACCCGCCCATCCGTATCGTCTGCTCACGACCGAACCAACCCAATCACCCACATGGGTGACACAACACCCCCGCCCCCCTCGAGGGTCAGAGCGAGCCGACGACCTTGCGCGGGGTGATGCGGACGACGACCCGGTCGGCGTCGTCCTTCGAGGCCGGGTTGAAATCGGCGTAGTCCTTGCCCGTGTACTTCCGCGACAGCTCGTTGATCAGCTCCCGGCCGCCCTCGGTGGTGAGGGTCGCGGTGCCGCGGATCTCGGCGTAGGTGTAGGGCGCGTTGCACGGGTTGATCATGACGGTCACCCGCGGGTCACG
Organism: uncultured Actinomycetota bacterium; assembly: GCA_963822695.1. Taxonomy (GTDB): domain Bacteria; phylum Actinomycetota; class Actinomycetes; order Mycobacteriales; family Pseudonocardiaceae. The sequence continues at coordinate 130,592 of CAWGJH010000011.1, read as the reverse complement.
GCGGAGGTTCGTCTCCTTGCGGCGGCCGATAGTCGTGGAGATGAGCACATCGTCACCGTCGCGCTTGATCCAGACAACCGACAGCTGGGGGCTGCCATCGGGCTGGATAGTCGCCACGGTCGCGAAGACGGGGTTGTCGTCAAGTAAGTGCTTCAGGTCATCAGAGAGCGCGGCTGACACGGGATGAGGTCCTTCCTCCGAGAAACCTGTAGACGTGGCGATCGAGCAGCGAGACCGTCACCGCTGAATCTTGTCACGTATCTCGGACGCGAACACGCCACGTCGCCGACGTGGCGCCTGGCGAGCCGGACCTGCAGCCGCTCGGCCTGCTGGAAATGGAGTGCCCCGTCTCGTCGGGCTGCCTCCCGCTCCAGACGACGAGGACCACAGCCACCGGGAACCGATGCGGCTGTCGATCACGGTAGCGCGCCACGACCGTCGCCAGCTCACAGTCGTGCTCGACGGCGATCCCCATCAGCACAGTGCACCCTCAACGCCGACCCGGTCCAGCGCGCCGCGTCGCCGCGAACTGATCGACGTTCTCCACGATGCGCCGCTCTGACGATCTTATGGCCTATCTCGATCAGGGTGACCTCGACGAAGCCGTGGAATGTCACCGGCAAGCCCTGGTGTCGTTCACCGAGTTGGGAAACGAATACGGTGCGGCGGACGCCTGGTCCAGCCTCGCGTGGGTACATCTCTACCTCGGCGACCCGAAGGCCGCACTCCAGGATCTTGGCATGGCCCTGGACACCTACCGGCGGTCGGGGCGCACCCGTAACGAAGTGATCACCCTGCGCGGCATAGCCCTCGCGACAGCCGCGTTAAACCGTTTCCAAGACGCTCTGGCATGCGGCCGGCAGGCAAAAGCACGCTCCCAGACACCACTGGCCCACCTCATGTCCGCCAACTGCATCGCCTGGATCCACTTCCGCGCCGGCCATCACGACGAAGCGGAGCACCGCTACGCCGAGGCTATCGCCCTAGGGAAAGAGGAAGACTCATCCTACGAAGTCGCCCGCGCCACCACCGGCCTTGCGAACATCGCGGCGCTGCGCGGTGACCACACTAGTGCCCTCCGGCTGTGGGCGAAGGCATCCGAACTGTCCGGACAGCTGAACCCCATCCTGCTCGGCGAGGCCCGAGTACGCACGGAGCTGGAACGCGCGACGGCGCCCTGAGCAGGCGGAGTCGCGCATTGTCGTAGCCACCATCGTGCACGACTGCGACGTAAAGCCGACTACCAATCGTGATTTGATCACGTTGAACGCCCATGCCGTACCCGACCAGTTAGTCCACGAGGTGGATTGAGGATTCCCCAGAGCCGGGTCGCCCCTTGCTATCCATCTACCCCCAACCACGATGCTGGGGGCTGTGCATCAGTGGAAGGACAAGATCGGGCAGGCTGGATTGTGTCGATCAGACCTGACGTCAAGGGTTCAGGGCGCCGGGGCTCTGTACCGGGCCGTCGCCCAATTCTTGAGGTGTCAGCTCTCAGCGGCCTTCGCCGAGTTCACCCTCGCCATCTGATCAAAACCACCAAACCACGGGTGAGTCTGACCGCCCTCAGCTGTCAGCACGCCGGTGACAGCAACACCCCTTCGCACGAGGAGCCTCGCTCGGGCACCCGAACCACTCCGGTGACGCATGATCAACTCCTTCGTCCCAAGACCCGCCGGTGACGCTGGGTGTCTGCGCGTGTCTATTCCGTAAGAGCCTGGTTGCATCAACAGGACTACGGAGAATCACACCACCAGATCACCCGCTCGGATTACCTTCGGTCGCCTCTCTGTGGCTACCTCATCTCGGGTGGCTGGTGGCCGGCTGGCCGTCGGGAGCTGGCGCGTCGGGGGACCGCGTGCTCAACCGACGGACCAGCCGGCGATGGAAGGGGGCACTGCCCCGTGGACTGGGATCTGTGATCTGCGTTGGTCGGAGTAATCCTGGCGAGGCACGTCATCCTGGTCAGACCCTCAGCCGGCCCCAGGTGCTCGCGGCGTGCCGGGGCGTGGCCCCGGGTGGTGGCCATGGTGACCTCGGCGAGCTCCAACAGGTGCACCCCGCTCCTCGCCGGGGCAGCGCGCCACGGCGGCTGCCCCACACTCGGTTCCGCCTGAGGGTGGCGTGGAACCGACTGGCCGCCAGGAGCGCAAGGGGGGCACGGGGGTGCTCGACCGACGGCCAGCCGGGGTCTGGATGGGGAACTGCGGATCGGGCACCGGCAGGACCACCCCGCGCCGGGTGAGCACCCACGCCGCAGCCCTGCGGCATCAGCGCGGCGGCATCGGCGTCCCGCGTCACCGTGGCCATGGCATGCCTCCGGTGATCACCAGCGACCTGCCTGGCGATGGTGCGTCCCGCCGTCCCGCCTCGCGGACTTCGCGAACAGGAAGCGGGAAGGGGACGGCCGGGGTCCGCGAGGGATCAGTGCGCGATCCGCCCGCGACGTGGGACAGCACGTCGAGGTCGCCAGGAGCAGTGCGTGCCCTCACGGTCAGGCCAGGCCAGTGAGGCGTACCTGCCGCACCCAGTGAGAGCACACTGCCCGCTCCACACTCGCGCGCAAGGTGCGACAGCAACGCCTCATCGGGGTGGTGCAGCAGCCAGTCGCTCGCCCTGACGTGGATCTGGCACGGCCGGGATCGCAGCCCGATCATCACGCCGGGGCAGGATCGGCAGCGACCCCGCCCATCAATAGGGTGCTCAAGCAGCAGCAGGTACAACACGGCACTGGCCCGGTATCGAATTGAGCCGGACCCTCTCGAGGGCGCCGGGCCCGGCCCGCACGGTTTCACGTAGGGCCTCACGGACGAGCCGATGACTGGTCTGATCGACAGTCCGGCCCGTGCTGGTCACGGTCATCACCTCCTCACCACCGAATTCCGGGCACGTGGGATGGCGACGATGTCCCTACCCTGATCTGCTGGGACCGCGCCCATCTCACAGCCGAGCCGCGGCGTGAGCCCGCCAGCGTCCTGCCTGATGACCCAGCACATCCCAGTAGTACGCCACGGCGTGTCACCCAGTAGTCCGGTCACCATATCGTCTCCTCAACACTGTTCACGACTCGAATGCGGCTCTACACTATGTCCCAGCGGGGCAGGCGCTCCGCTCTCACAAACGGTCATCCTCGACGACCGCTTCAGCCGTCTCGTTGGTCCATTGTCGTCACCGTTCGCGATGTCGAATGCCTTGCAGATCACCTTGGCGGAGATCGAGGACAGAGGAAACAGCAAGACCGCCGCAAGACCGCCGCATTGAGGCCGCTGGACGGCGAGTGACCTACGACCATGAGTACCCATTATCCTATGGGCACCTCCGGTGTTACCGGGAAGGAAGAGGGGGATGACCATGCCAGGTAAGCGGCTTGGTCTGGTTGCTGCTCGCAAGGCCGCCGGCCTCAGCCAGGAGCGCCTGGCCGAACAGTTGGGCGTCGAGCGCTCGACGGTGCAGCGATGGGAGGCCGGTCACAACACGCCCCAGCCCTGGCACCGGCCGAGGCTGGCCACGGTGCTGGGCATCTCGCATGATAAACTTGCCGGGCTGCTGGCAGACCAACCCTGCTCGGATGGCCAGCTCCGAACCACCTCAGCCTTGCCGATGGTGCCCCGGTCCGGCGATGCTGGTGGTGACCAGCAAGCAGGCGGGGACGATGTGCCGCCGTTTCCGCCGGTAGGTGATATTACGGACCGCAGGCAGGCTTTGACGCTCCTGGGCACCTCCGCTGTAGGGGTTGGAGCAGCGCACGCTGACCTGGATCCGTTTACCCAGTCGGCCGTGGAAGCCATGGAGTTCACCCGCCGCGCTGAAGCCAGCCAGCTCGGCCCCAGAACACTCGAACACCTCGACTCTGTGGTCTCTGACCTGGCAGCCGCCTATAGCCACACGCTACCGGGCGAGCTGTTTCTCAAAGCCCGCTGGTACCGCCGCCAGGTCGAGGATCTTATTGCTGGGCGGCACACGTTACGCGAGGGCAGGGAACTATACCGCCACGCCGGCTCGCTGAGCGTTATCCTGGCCTGGCTGTCGCACGACCTCGGTGATCCAGTCACGGCTGAGGCGCATTGTCTGGACGCGTGGGAGCATGGCTGGCAAGCAGAGGACCATGAGATCTGCGCCTGGGCCATGGACGCCAAAAACACCATTGCCACGTACAGCAATCAGCCTGCCGCAGCCAGGGATGCGGCCGAGCGCGGTCTCAAACATGCCCCCCAGGGCAGTGCCGCAGCGGCGGGAGTCAGCATTAAGCTTGCCCGGGCTTATGCCAGACTCGGCCAGGCGGACCAGTTCCAGGATGTACTGAAAGACGCCCAAACGAGATTTGACCAGCTCGACCACCCGAGCTCTGGGCTGTTCTCTGCCCATTCTGGGGTGTTGGCTTCCTATACGGCTACTTCCTATATTTGGCTAGGTCAACCCGGCAGAGCCATGCCGTACGCCAAAGAAACCATTTCCTTCTGTCGAAGCCGTAGCCTATCCGAGCGTGACCCAACGAGAGAGACCCTTGCTCGGCTGGACCTTGCGCGAGCGCACGCGGACCTTGGGCAACCCGACGATGCGGTCGAACACATCGAGCAAGCGCTCAGCGCGGAGCATATTACTAGGCCGGTACTCATTCGACTGGGTGATCTGATGGTGCGTATGCAACACCAGTATCCTCAGCTCGGGACGACGAAAGAATTGGCTGATCGACACAGCGGGATGGCGGCTATTCTGACCCGCCCTGAGTTGCCGAGCCGGTAAGTAACCGTAATGAATTAATAAATCCACCAGATTGGCATCCTTGTAGCTCAGGGGCTCAACGATGCTCCCAGACGCACCACTTATTTCAATTCTGTTACTAAGTTAATGAAACAGTTGAGCGGGCAGGCCATCGCGGTTAGTCTTTACCACAGTTACAGTATCCACTCGATCTCGTGGCGACGCTTCAATACATCGGTCACCGGATGCTCATGTACGTGAACCGTGATGACCACTGTCAGTGGACCAGCGCTTCCCCGCAGTGCCACACGGGAGCTGGTGATCTGTCATTTCCATAAGTCGAGCGCGCCGATGATGTCGGGGGCTGAGGGCAGACTGCTGGGTTGGGGTGTTCCGATCGCGGTGGGGAGGGGGACATCGGTGCGGAGTTGGATGAGTGTGCGCCACAGGATGAGCTGGTCCCACTGGTGGCGGATGAGGTGGCCGGTGGCTCCGGTGAGTCGGTCGAGCTTGTCGAGGTCTTCGAGGTGGGCTCCATCGGCGAGGAGTCTGGCGGCGGTTTTGTCTCCGATGCCGCGGATGCCGGGGATGTTGTCCGATTTATCCCCGGTCAGGGCGCGGTAGTCGCACCATTGATGGGGCAGCACCCCGTGTTTGTCGTACACCTCGGCGGGGCGTATGCGGCGACGGTCAGCGCGTCGCTGGGTGTTCAGAACCGAGACGCGGGGCGAGAGGAGCTGGTAGAAGTCCTTGTCGGTAGACATGATCAGATGTTCGCGTGCTGGGTAGGTGGCGATGAGAGAGGCGATCACGTCATCGGCTTCCCACCGGGTGTTCTCAATCCAGCCGATGCCCAGCAGGTTGAGTCCGTCCTGGATGCGGGGCAGGTCAGCGAAAACCTCCTCATCACCGGTCACAGGGGGCTTGTAGCGGGGCAGCAGGGCTCGTCGGTCGGCGGCGCCGTCCTGGCCGTCGAAGACCACGATGACCTCGGGTGGGGTGTCCAAGCTCCGGGCGCCAGCGCGGATCAGCGCGAAGAATCCGAACACCAGCGTGATGTCACGTCCACTGCGGGAGGTGATGCGGGCGGGGAAGCCGAACGCGGCCCGGTGCAACAGGTTGTGACCGTCCACGTACAGCCTCGGCGGCGCGTCGGCGACGCACACGGGGCCTCCCCTCCAGCGCACTGCCGCCCGTGACCGCGGCTGCCGGGTGCCCACGGGGTGGACAGCGGGCAGACTAACCGATCACGGGGTGCCGGAGGAGGAGCATGACCGCGAGTCGCGCCGTCCTGTACTGCACGGTCAACGGAGTGTGCAATAACACCAATGGTCTCGGCCGGCAAACGAAGACCTTGCTGTCCGCCCTGACGCGCCATGGTGAGGAGCTGACTCGCGTCGTCGGTCCCTTCGATGTGCATGTGGCTTGTCCACAGCCGGGGCCGGACACCTGGGCCTTCAACCCGGCTGACCTGGCCTTCAGCCAGCAGGTTGTGGCGTCGTGGGGTGGGTTGGTGCACGCATTGCGCTATGAGACACGAGTGGAGTTCTGGTCGGTGGCTACTTGGCAGGCGCTGTCCGAGGCAGGTGCGGCTGCGCCGTGGAGTTGGCACGGCACTATGACGAGCTACTCGTGATCGCCGTCGATACCCCCTTCGTGGTGCTCGGTGAGGCCTTGGCGCGCCGGAAGCCGCCGGGGACCCGGTGCGGTGTCCGTGTTCTGGGCCTATGACCTGCACGCGCCTGACGCGGCCCGGTCCCGCACCTTCAACCTGATCCGGGTCGCCTGCCTCGTTCTGCGATTCGACGACCCCCATCGCGGCCTCAGTCTCGCCGAACAGGCCCTCGCCGAAGCCGCGCCCCTGCGGTCCAAGCGGATCGCCGACGACCTCCGCATGCTCACCAAGACCGCCATCCCACTCGAACGCGACGTAGCCTTCCGGCCGCGGGTGCGGGAACTGCGGCGGGCCGCGCAACGCATCACCCGGGCTGCCGCCTGAGTCAGAACCCGTCCCAGCCCGCAGGCGCGGTGCCATCCCGCAACGTCGCCAACCGGAACCGCACCTGCTCCCTGCGGACCGGATCATCCGCGGCGACCGCCCCCAACCAGGTCACCATCCGCAGCATCCGGATCGCCCTCAGCAGCGGCCAGGCCGGCGCGGTGCGGACATCGTAGCCGTAGGCATCGACGAACGCCGCGTAGTCGGTCGCTGTATACCAGCCGCATTCGTGGTAAGTCGCGGTCAACGTCAGATCCCACTCCGGTTGCCCGACCCGCTCCAGGTCCACGAACACGATCCGGCCATCTCCTGCCCGCACCAGGTTCTCGTGGTGGGCATCGCCGTGCACCACAGCCGGAGCCATCTCGAACCGCGCCCGCTCCCACGAGGCGATCAACTCGGCATGCATCCCGCGCAGCAGCTCCCGATCGACCTCGGTCAGCGCAGCAGCGGACTCGATCCGGTTAGCGACCCGGACAAACGGCCGCACCGGACCCAATGGGAGATCACGCGGAACCGGGACAGCGTGCAACCGCCGCAAGAACCCGGCCAAGGTCACCACGTCGGTCGCCTCGACCTCCGGCAGGTACTCCCAGAACGACACCACCAGCCCGGCATCCACGAAAGGCTCCGCAACCAGGGCCCGAACAGCCGAAACACCCACCTCCGCCAGCCAGCTCGCGACCCGCAACTCCCGCCGCACCGAGTCCAGCAACGCAACACTTGAAGCAACGCGAGCGACCGCCGGAACATCAGGCAACAACAGAATCACTTTCTCCCCGACCCGCACCACCCGCATCCCCGCAGGACTCATGCCAGCAGCCCGTGCGGCCACCTCAGCAGCCCGCCCAGCCGCGTTCACGACCTCGTCCAACCCGCCGGAGTCCTTCACCCTGCCTCCAGATCGGCATTGTCCAGATCAGCGAGCGCACCGGCGTAACTCTTCACCTGCGGCCGACCACTGCCGGCCGTCCCGCTCCCCAATAGCAAGGATGGTCGGATAGATCATCTCGGTCCAGCGGGGGCTGAACATCCCTATCGACTGGGTATGCACCACGTAGATGTCGTCGAACAGGCCGGCTGAGGCGAGGGTCCGACAGCGACCGAGTTCTCCGCGACGCCACCAGCGAGGCACAGCCGGCTGTCCTGACTGCTGCGGTAAGTGGTGATAAACGCCAGCAGTGCCGCCTCGATCACGCGTTTCGTCGAGGCGGCGAGGTTTTTGTACGCGTCAAGCTCATCAAGCACACGCACCCGATGCTCGACGTGATGCCTCAGGGTATAACGAACAAAATTCGCACCGATGAAACCAGCACCACCGGTCACGAGCATCCGCAGCATGACCGCGCATCCTACGGTCGCCCTCGCTCCTCCGGTCAAAATTACCTGCGCACCCCGCACGAGTCGTCACCCGATCTTACGGAAAGCAGCTTTATCGCGGTGGCGGATTGCGCACCACAACCTGCATCGTCGCAAAACGCTTGGCGGCCTTCCAGGCAACCGCCATTCCGGAACGTGCCGTCAAGCCAAGCTCGTCGGGCCGGCTACCTAGCTTAGCTGACCTGGCGCTGCGCCCCCTGAGTGTCGCTGACTGCTCCGGTGAAACCTTGGCAGTGACGAGGACATCCGCCGCGAGTGGGCCGGGGTCAGTCACCGTCTTTTTCCACGTTAATGTCCAGATCTGCGCGGCCTTCCCGTGGCTGGCGGTGGCCAGTCGGTGCCCGTCCGGGCTGAACGCCACCCCCATCACCACATTGTTGTGGGTGAGCGTGGCGAGTTGTTGTCCGGTGATGGCGTCCCAGATTCGGGCGGTGTGGTCGTCGCTGGCGGTGGCCAACCAGTGCCCGTCCGGGCTGAATACCACTCCCCGTACCGGTTTGTTGTGGGTGAGCGTGGCGAGTTGTTGTCCGGTGATGGCGTCCCAGATTCGGGCGGTGTGGTCGTCGCTGGCGGTGGCCAACCAGTGCCCGTCCGGGCTGAATACCACTCCCCGTACCGGTTTGTTGTGGGTGAGCGTGGCGAGTTGTTGTCCGGTGATGGCGTCCCAGATTCGGGCGGTGTGGTCGTCGCTGGCGGTGGCCAACCAGTGCCCGTCCGGGCTGAATACCACTCCCCGTACCGGTTTGTTGTGAGTGAGCGTGGCGAGTTGTTGTCCGCTGTCGGCGTCCCAGATTCGGGCGGTGTAGTCGTCGCTGGCGGTGGCCAGTCGGTTCCCGTCCGGGTTGAACGCCACCCCCATCACCACGTTGTCGTGGGTGAGCGTGGCGAGTTGTTGTCCGGTGTCGGCGTCCCAGATTCGGGCGGTGTGGTCGTCGCTGGCGGTGGCCAGTCGGTGCCCGTCCGGGCTGAAGGCCACAGTCCGTCCGCGCACGGTCGTGGGCCGCCCACGGGCGTTAGACCGCACGCCCTTGTGCGTCACGCGCAGACATTCCTGTCCGCTGGTGGCATCCCAAATCCGCACACTTTTATCGGCGCTGGCGGTGGCTAACTGGTGACCGTCCGGGCTGAACGCCACCGCGTTGACCGCCTTGCGGTGAGGCAGGATTTGCACCGCTTTGGGGTGATGGGCGATGGTGGGCGAGCGCGGCAGTGATGCTGTCGGGTTGGGGAGTTCCCGGAGTGCCCGAGTCAGCAGAGCCGCAGTGTCCCGGTAAGTGGGATCCAGTCGCTCCAGCACCTCGATCGCCTCCTCCCACTTGCCGGCGTCGAGCAGGCGCAGGCCGCGTCGGTACTGTGAGTCGATGTGTGCCGCCTGTTCCGCGGAGGTGACCTGGGCTCGCGCCGAGGTCACCAGCCCGTCGGGGTCCGCGGCGGTCGGGTCCAGGATGTGCAGCCGCTCACCGATCTTGACCACGGCCGCCCACTGCTCGGCCTGGTACAGCCGACGAGCCTCGGCGTGCCAACCCGCAATCTGCTGCCGGCGCCGTGCGTTATCTAATCGCTGACCGACGTCCCGGTGGGTGGAGTCGGCCTTGATGACCATCGTGAACATCTTGACTGCCTCGTCCCAGTCCGAGGCCTCAGCGGCCGCACACCCCTGGGCGTAGCGGGCGGCCAGCTGCTGCTGGTGGCGGGCCTGCTTTAGCTTGCCGGCAACGTCGGGATGGTGTTGGGGGCGGTAGGCGAGGACCTGTTGCAGCAGCATGACAGCCTGATCCCACTGCTCAGTCCAGAACGCGGCCAGCGCCTGATCGTAGAGGGCCTCCAACTCCCGCGCACCGATCGGGTCCTGGGGCGAGTGCGGCTGTGTCAGTTGTGCAGTGGTGGTATCGAAGATGCGCCCGTCGTCAAGAGCACGCAGATACAGCACTGGGGTGCCCCACTCCAGGGTGTCCCTCTTGGCGCGTCGTAGCGCCTGCCGGGCACGCACGACACTGTCGTCCACCGGCCGCTGTTTGGCCACGCTCTGATAGAACGCTTGGGCGAACACGGTCGCGGCCGGGTTGGTGATCTCGAACTGCATGGCTACCACCGCCGGGATCCACCGGCGTACCAGCGCACCGGCGGTGCTGGAGAACGCGTCCAAGGCACCACCCCGCCCGGTATCGCAGGCATTGAGCACAACCAGCCGCAGCGTGGGGTGCTTGGCGAGCAACCGGCTGAGATCGTCAGCACCGACCACGTCGGTGCGGCCTTCATCGTCGGCCAGCATCAGGGTGCCCTCCTCGGCAACCGGGTCATACCCGCCGTGACCGATGAAATGGAACACGTGCCAGAGATCCTGGTCTAAAGCGTCCTCCAGATCGTTGTAGGTCTGCCCGGCCACCCAGGAAAGTTCCACCAACCCATCGCGCTCCAGACCTACCAGTGCGGTAAGCAGCCGCTGCTGCTCCTCGTCCACCTCCAACGCATGCTGATCATCCGGGCGAGCCACCATGCCCAGGATCCGCAGCGGCAAAGCGACCTGCAGCGGCTGCCGGGGGGCCAGCACCTCGGGGTAGCGCACCAGCGGCATGCTCAAACCCAGATAGTCCTGCTGGTTGGAATCGAACAGGAACTCCCACGGCAGCCGGGCCAATTCCGGCGGGCGCACCCGCAGCACCAGCCGCAGCACGCTGCCCTGCTCGTGAGCGCGCTGCCTGCTGGCCACGTAAAGGCCCCGCACGTCGTCGGCGACCAGCGCCTCGAACAACCGTTGGCCCAGCTCCCTCACGGGTTTCTCGTCAGTGGTTGGGGGGCGGCGCACCACCGCAGTGGATGCCAGCACCGCACCCCTGACCGCGGCGATCTGGTACTCGAGTTCGGCGAAGGTCAAGGGTAGGCGCATGGTGCTAGCGACCTCCCCACCAGGTGCCCGCGCGACCACTGGATAGGTGCCTGCGGCACACGGACCAATCTCCAGCTCGAAGTCGAGCATGGTCATCTTCGTCATCCTTGCCTCTCCGAGTCGGTCACTTCGCGCACCGTAGGCGAGTCATTACTCATATCTTACGGAGGGCAGCCCATCGCGGCTTGTTTCTACCTGGTTTCGAATTTGTGTCTGCCTGGTTTCAAGCCTCGTTTCATGCCGATAAAAGGTGCCGTCTTTAGTCTGATACCTCCCGATTGTGCTAGTCTCGACTGACAGCCATCCGCTGTACCGCCGTCATCCGTCACGTCGCATACGCGGAGTGTGACGACACAAGCGCGTGCGGTGAGGAGTTTTCTTTCTCTGGTGAATCTTGGAATGCATCAGTTGACGGATTCACCGTCCGTCTCTATGAGCATTTCGCAGGTCACCGGTCGCCCAGCGTGCAGCGGCGCATCAGCACGTTCCACACCTGCTCCGGCGATCAGGGTGCGTTGGTGGGGGTCGATGAGGTTGGGTGGGTGGTCGCGGTGGTTGGGTTGGTGGCGAAGTGGCCGTGGAATCCGAAGGGGATGGTGTGGGGGACCTCGGCGCGGGCGAGTTCGTTGAAGGTGGTGGCGTTGAGGACGAGCAGGAATGACCGGTGTTTGGTGGTGTTCAGAACGATGGAGAGGACCAGGCCGTCGTCTTCGTTGTCAGGCTTGGGGGCGGGGACGAAAATTGGTTCGCCGGGGTAGGTGCCGGGCTCATGCCAGGTGTGCGTTTGGCCGGTGTGGACGTCGAGTTTGATGAGTTGGTTGAGGAAGTCCTCGGTGCGGCGGTTGCGAGCGCTGGCGGCGTAGACGTAGTGGTAGTCGTGGCCGTTGCGGGCGCGGTAGTTGATCTGGGGCAGCTCCATGCTCTCGTCGCTGATCCGGCGGCCGCTGACGGTGCTGGCCTTGGGGTCGATGCGGTAGCGGGTGGGGTAGGCCAGTGGGGGTCCGGGGTAGGTGTCGGGGTGACGCAGCCGTTCGAGGTAGGTGGCGTCGATGACCGAGGCGTCGGGGTAGGCGCACAGGTCCACCACGATCTGGTCGCCGTCTTCGTAGGCGTTGATGTGGTGGAAGGCGAAGACCGCCTCCCCGGTGGCGGTGCCGCGCACGGTGCCCTCGTGGAGGTCCACCACGACGAACTGGGTCCCCAGTTGGGGTCGCCAGTGGTAGTTCTCGATGAACGGCTTGCCGCGCAGCAGCAGTGCCAGCGGGTTGACCACGAGCGGGAACATGGTGAGCACGGCGTAGTGCTCGGTGACGGCGAAGCTGTGCATGTAGCTGGGGCGCGTGGTGGGGACTGCGGCCAGGAGTTCTCGGGTCATGCTGTCGGGGCGTTGACGGTAGATGCGGTATTCGCTGTGCCGGCCGAACTTCAGCACGTAGTTGATCAGATCGGTGGTGCCGGGCTGCTGGTGGGGATGGGCGGTGGTGACCGGCCCGTCGAGCTGGTCGTCGTAGCCGGTGACACCGAGGGTCTCAAGGGTGTCGGGGTCGAACTGCACCGCGATGGTCGTTTCGGTCAGGGCCGCGTAGCCCTCGTTCATGGGCACGACGTTGATCGACGCGTTCGGGGTCACGGTGTCGTTGAGCCTGGTGAGGAACCGAGCGAACCTCGACTGGCAGGGGTCGGTGGCGAATTCGCCGAACCCGATGCGTCCCTCCTCGCGGGCCAGTCGTGAGCTTTCGGTGCGTAGGAAGCGGTTGCGGTAGGACACCCGCCCATCAGCGATGCTAAAGCGGTGCAGCATCGCCTGGCCGTCGAACCAGTGCCGGAACGATTTGTGGCCCGCTTCGTAGTGCGCGGGTCCATTGCGTATCAGGGTGCCGCGCAGCCAGTCCGGGATCGTTCCTCGGACGGGCAGGTCCTCGACATCGATCTCGGCGCCGAGGCTGGTAAAGCCTGAGACGTAACCCCCGGTAGAGGCGGGGACGGACAGCTCGGTCATCACTACTCCTCAACAACTGTTTAGTGACGGTGTTATTACTGCATCATTTAGCCATGGCGTGGTGTTGCGATGTGAGTAGTCGACTACTTGGATCGGGAAGGGTCGGGTACGTGGTCGGGGTCAGTCGCCGTGGAGCAGGGTGGTGAGTTCGGCGCGGCCGGAGGCGCCGAGTTTGGCGCAGGCGTGGTAGAGGTGGCCCTCCACGGTGCGGACCGAGACGACCAGCCGCTGAGCGATCTGCCGGTTGGACAGTCCGCTGGCGGCGAGGGTGACGATCTCGCGTTCCCGGTCGGTGAGGGGCAGCGGTGTGGTGATGGTGGTCAGTGCGGGGGTGCGGGCGCCGTCGCAGGCCTGGGCGAGCCGGTGGGCGCGGACGTTGGCGGCGTGGGCGGAGCCACGCCGGTGATGGCGGGTGTAGGCGGCGGAAGCCTGGGCGGCGGCGTCAGCACCTAGCAGCAGGGCGCCCATGTGTTCGAGTTGGATTGAGGCGGCGTGCAGCGCCGCGCCGTCATCAGCGGCCAGGGCGGCGGCGTGCGCGGCGGCGGCCGGGGCGCGGGGTCCGTCGACGTGGGTGGCCAGTTGGGTGAGTCGGTCGGCCACTGTGCGGTCACCGAAACAGACCGCGGTGTGCAGCGCGAGTACCTCTACGGCGGGTTGGTGTTGTGACGCTGCCACCTCGGCTGCCTGCCGGGCTAGCGCGAGGGCCACACTGACACCACCCTCTGCGGCGGCCACCCACGCCTGCGCCAGTCGCACATTCGGTTCCTTGCAGACGAAGGTGGGATGCCGCGCGGCCGTCATCTCGGCGAGGGTGTGGCGTACGGTGGTCACGCCACCGGCCATCCCGAGTACGCTGGTGAGGCCCACCAACCCGTGGAACGACAAGCCGTTGGGGTCCGTACCGTGGATGGCTGCGATAGCTTGGCGATTCCAGCGGGCTGCGGTGCGGACCTGTCCGCGGCACATCGCCACGTCCCCGCACATCAAGCTGGTCACCACTTCCCCGAGGCCGGGGGTGTCCTGGCAGCGTTCGCGGTAGTGCTGTGCGACCTGATCGGCCCGGTCCAGCAGGCCCGCGAGGAGCAGCCCCTGCAGCCAACTGAACGCGACCATGACCGTCTGGTGGAGCCCGATCTCGAAGGACTCGGCGGGGGCGTCGATCCGCCGCAAAATCTCCTCAACCCCCTCGATGCGGCCCAATCCCCCGCGCGCCACCGCGAGGCCCCACCCGGCGAGATATGTCGCGGTCGGGGAGCAGTGCGGATGGGTGAGTACCCCGGCGGCCGCTTCGGCGGCCTGGACAGTCCGGCCGAGGTAGGCATCGAGAACCGAGCGCATCCCGGCCAACTCCAACGCGGCAGCGTCATCGGAGATGGTGCTCGCGATGGCGTCGAGCACGGCCTCGGCCTCGGTAGGGCGCCCGTACATGAAGGCCGAACCGAGCACCTGGAAGATCGCCGCTTGGGCTCGCTGGGCATCGGTGCGGGCCAGAGCGACCAACGCCGCATGCTCGGCCTTGATTCCGGTCCCCTGGCCAGACCAGCCCAGTGCGTGGCACAACAGCAGCTGTGGCTGGAAACCACCACCAGCGGCCACCGCAGCCCGCGCGACCCGCACGGTTAGCGCGAGATCCCCCAACTCAGTAGCCCGGCGAGCCGCATCAGTCAGCAACACCGCATCGGGTACCAGATCGGAGTCCAGCATCAACACCGCGCGGCGCAGGGTGTCCCCGGCCCGGCGCCCACCAGTATCGGCCAAAGCCTGGGCGATTCGACCGCGCAGCCGCCGAGCGTGCAGCGTGCCTATCTGCGCCCGTTGCACCTCGCCGTAGAGCGGGTGAGCCAGCCGGGCCTGCAACCGCCGCCCATCCGGGATACACCTCCACCAAGCCCCCGGGCCTCGACCTGCTCCACCGCCAGGGCATCGGTCAGTTCCACCAGCACTGACACCCCCACCGGCTCACCGAACGCCAACACCTCCACAACGTGGCGCTGCGCATCAGGCAGCCGACCGATCCGGGCCGACACCAACTCAACCAGTCCCGGTGACAGTTCCGGCTCGCCCGACCACCGCCATACCCCAGCAACCTGATGCAACCGGCTCGATTCCAGCTCACCGTCGACCAACTGCCGCAAATACAACGCATTACCCCGCGTGATAGACCACAACCGCCGCGAGGCGGCGCTGTCCACCAGCCCACCCAGCCTCGCCTCCACCAACGTCGCGGTCTCGGTCGGGGACAGCGGCTGCAGCTCCAGCCGAGGCAGGTGACCGTCCTTCCACAACGCCGTCACCGCATCCGGCGCGGCCTCCCCACTGCGCAGCGTCAGCACCACACTCGCCGCCCGCCGCAGCACCAACTGGTGCACCAGCACCGCGGATAGCTCATCCAGCAGGTGCGCATCGTCCACTCCCACGACCACGCCCGCCCGCCCCGCACCGGCCAGCAACGCCTCACTCGCCTGAGCCACCAACCGAGCCGGATCGGGACCGACAACCCCCAGCATCGCGGCGAACGCACCCAACGGCAGCGCCCGCGCCGAGGCCGTCGCCACCGCCCACCGAGTCAGCGTCCCGCGCTGCTCAACCGCCGCCAGTGCTTCCCGGGCCAACCGGGTCTTACCCACCCCCGCCGCCCCAGCCAGCACCACCCCCGCCGGCCCATCCCGGCGACGGGTCAACTCGCTGATCCGACTCAGCTCCTCGGACCGCCCAATCAGCGGCCACCCCCGCGGCACACCCACATACTAGGGACCAGCCACGAGACTCCGGGACACGGCGGCGGAAAATCCAATCGCCGACCTCGGCGCCATGCTCAGCGACCAGCCGCTGCCAGACCCAACGAGCGGTATGCCGCTGCTGGCGCGGCACCGCAACATCCACCGCCAACCACCCGTCAATGATCGACTTCCAAAAGCCCAGCAACGGCACCACGCCCGACTGACACGCCGAAGTGGGACCCACTCAAAACGAGCACTACCGGCCAAAGTAGGGGCAGACCAGACGATCACATTTTGCGTCGCTGACCGCGAAAACGAGCGGTGGGAGACCACCCGGGAGTTCGGATTCTTCCGCTGTCGCTGACTGGTACGAATGCCGGGTGAGGTGGATCGTGTCCCTGCCCGGCGCTTGGCTAGTGGTTGCAAATTCCGGCGGCAGTCCACAGCGGTGGTCATTGTCAGGCACTTGGTCTCAACTCGTGTTTGTTGAGCTTGTCCCGTAGCTGTCGCAAGGCTCGCGCCCGAGTAGGCCCGATCCCGCCGAGCGGGATTTGGGTGATACGGGCGATCGTGGCGTAGGAGCAGGGCTCGTCGGTGAATAGCATCCGTATCAGAGTCCGCTGGCGCGGCGGCAATTCGTCGATGAGTTTCCGCAGCGTCCGTGTGGTGTGAGCGTCGATGACGTGCTGCTCGGGACCCGCTGAGGGCTCGGAGACAGTTTCTAGCGTTCCGTCAGTGAGATGTGGTCCGCGCTTGCCCTGGCGCAGGATGTGGAGGCATTCGCGGCGGGCGGTGGTCGCCAGCCATCCGCCTAGTCGCTCGGGGAACTGCACCCGGTGGGTGTTTTCGGTCAGCCGCAGCCAGGTCATCTGCATCGCGTCGAGTGCGTCGGCTTCCTGCAGTCGAAACGACCGCACCGTCGTGGCGACGAGCGTGCCGTATCGGCGTATGATTTCATCCCAGGCCGCCGGATCCCCGTCGCTGATCCACAGCAACAGGTCAGCCACGCTGTCCGTGGCGTGGGCGGTCGCATCAGTGATGGTGGCGGTCGTCATTGGAATCGCGGCCCCTCGGTGAAGTTAATGTCGGTCACGGCGGGCGGCCCATTTGCGTGGTGCCCCGGGTGCACCCACCATCGGTCACCACGCCTGACCGTGGATTGGCGATGGTGGGAGCCGGGTTAGGCGCTTCATTCCGGTCTGAATTTGTTGCGTCTTGCGCTGTCAAGAGCGACCCAATAAGTCGCCCCATACGCTCACTCACATACATCGAGCTGAACTGCGAGGGTCGGTACCCGCAGAGCGTGTTCACTGTTTTTGGTCGCCGTCATGGTGTCCTCCTGGTGAGCGGTGCTCGCTCACCAGGGTTGAGTGTGGCCACGGCGTGGTGCCGCGAGGTGAGTAGTTGACTACTCGGATCGGGACGGGCGGGGTACGCAGTCGGGGTCAGTCGCCGTGGAACAGGGTGGTGAGTTCGGCGCGGCCGGAGGCGCCGAGTTTGGTGCAGGCGTGGTAGAGGTGGTTTTCCACGGTGCGGACTGAGACGACCAGCCGTTGGGCGATTTGTCGGTTGGACAGTCCGCTGGCGGCGAGGGTGACGATCTCGCGTTCCCGGTGCGTGAGGGGCAGTGGTGCGGCCAGGGTGGCTAGGGCGGGGGTGCGGGCGCCTTCGCAGGCCTGGGCGAGCCGGTGAGCGCGGGCGTGGGCGGCGTGGGCGGAGCCGCGCCGGTGATGGCGGGTGTAGGCGGTAGCGGCCTGGGCGGCGGCGTCCGCGGCCAGCAGCAGGGCGCCCATCTGTTCGAGTTGGACCGAGGCGGCGTGCAGTGCCGCGCCGTCATCGGCGGCCAGGGCGGCAGCGTGCGCGGCGGCGACCGGGGCGCGGGGTCCGTCGACTTGGGTGGCGAGCTGCGCGAGCCGGTCGGCCACTGTGCGGTCACCGAAGCAGACCGCGGTGTGCAGCGCGAGTACCTCCACGGCGGGTTGGTGTTGCGACATGGCCACCTCGGCTGCCTGCCGGGCTAGCGCGACGGCCTCACCGATACCACCCTCCGCGGCGGCTGCCCACGCCCCGGCCAGTCGCACCTCCGGCTCCAGGTAAACCAATGTGGGATGCCGAATGGCCGTCATCTCCACGAAGGCCTGGCGTGCCGACGTCGCATCACCGGCCATCCCGAGCGCGCTGGTGAGGAACACAAGCGCGCTGAACGACCAGCCGCCGGGGTCCGCGCTATGTAGCCCTGCAATGGCTTGGCGGGACCAGCGCGCTGCGGTCTGGACTTGCCCACGGGACGTCGCCACCTCCGCGCACATGAAGCTGGTGAGTAAATCCCCGGGTCCGGGGGTGTCCTGGCAGCGCTCGCGGTACCGCCGCGCGGCCTGATCAGCCTGATCCAGCAGGCCCGCCAGGAGCAGCCCCCGCAGCCAACAGCTCACGACGACGGCCGCCTCGTGCAGCCCGATCTCGAACGACTTGCCGCAGTCGTCGATCCGCCGCAAGGTTTCCTCAACCCCCTCGAGGTGCCCGAGTTCCCCGCAGGCTGCCGCAAGACCCCAACTCGCTAGTCGCGTTGCGAACGGGGAGCAGTGCGGATGGGCGAGCACCCCAGCGGCCGTTTGGGCGGCCTGGACAGTCCGCCCAAGAAAGGCGTCGAGAACCGAGCGCACCCCGGCCAGCTCCAAGGCTGCGGCCTCATCGGAAATGGTGCTCACAATAGCGTCGAGCACGGCCTCGGCCTTCGCGGGCGACCCGAAAGACCAAGCCAAGCCGAGCACCCGGGAGATCGCCGCTTGGGCTCGCTGGCCGTCGGTGCGGGCCAAGGAACTCAGCGCGGTCCACTCGGTGTCGGCCTCCGCCCCCTGGCCAGACCAGGCCAGTGCGTCGCCCAGGATGAGCCGAGACTCGAAACCGCCACCGGCGGCCACTGCGGCCCGCGCAACCCGCACGACCAGCATGAGGTCCCCGAGTTCGGTGGCGCGGTGGGCGGCGTCGGTGAGCAACACCGAGTCCGGTGGCAGGTCAGAGTCCAGCATCAACACCGCGCGGCGCAGAGTGTCACCGGATCGTCGCCCGCCGGTGGCGGCCAGCGCACACGCGATCTGACCGCGCAGCCGCCGAGCGTGCAGCGTGCCTATCTGCGCCCGTTGCACCTCACCGTAGAGCGGGTGAGCCAGCCGGGCCTGCAACCGCCGCCCGTCCTGGTACACCTCAACCAGCCCCCAGGCCTCGACCTGCTCCACCGCCAGGGCATCGGTCAGTTTCGCCAGCACTGACACCCCCAGCGGCTCGCCGAACGCCAACACCTCCACAACGTGGCGCTGCGCATCAGGCAGCCGACCGATCCGGGCCGACACCAACTCAACCAGTCCCGGCGACAGTTCCGGCTCGCCCGACCACCGCCATACCCCAGCAACCTGATGCAACCGGCTCGATTCCAGCTCACCGTTAACCAACTGCCGCAAATACAACGCATTACCCCGCGTGATAGACCACAACCGCCGCGAGGCGGCGTTGTCCACCAGCCCACCCAGCCTCGCCTCCACCAACGTCGCGGTCTCGGTCGGGGACAGCGGCTGCAGCTCCAGCCGAGGCAGGTGACCGTCCTTCCACAACGCCGTCACCGCATCCGGCGCGGCCTCCCCACTGCGCAGCGTCAGCACCACACTCGCCGCCCGCCGCAGCACCAACTGGTGCACCAGCACCGCGGATAGCTCATCCAGCAGGTGCGCATCGTCCACTCCCACGACCACGCCCGCCCGCCCCGCACCGGCCAGCAACGCCTCACTCGCCTGAGCCACCAACCGAGCCGGATCGGGACCGACAACCCCCAGCATCGCGGCGAACGCACCCAACGGCAGCGCCCGCGCCGAGGCCGTCGCCACCGCCCACCGAGTCAGCGTCCCGCGCTGCTCAACCGCCGCCAGTGCTTCCCGGGCCAACCGGGTCTTACCCACCCCCGCCGCCCCAGCCAGCACCACCCCCGCCGGCCCATCCCGGCGACGGGTCAACTCGCTGATCCGACTCAGCTCCTCGGACCGCCCAATCAGCGGCCACCCCCGCGGCACACCCACATATTAGGGACCAGCCACGAGACTCCGGGACACGGCGGCGGAAAATCCAGGTGAGGATGTCAGGCCGACAACCGCGTCTTGACCATCCACCCATCGATCAGCCGCCAACTCGGCAACGACACGGCTGGTGCCGGGTCGCCGTGACCTGGATCTAACGGCTTCTCACCACGACGAAGATCGGGCCCCGCCATAGGTGCCGCTGGTTAATTGGCTTGAAATTAGCGCACTGTTATATGAACCTGAAATTCACAGGAGCGTGAACAAGTAAGTTGCATACGTTCCCGTGTGGGCATTTCCCCGCGGGGAAATGCCCACACGGGATTCCGGATATTGGATCACGTACAAACTTCATCGGGGCGATTGTTAACTGCACCACACGCATGCCAAGGGCCACCGGCAGGGCCGACTGATGTGGTGTTGACACTGGTTCTGCCGCCGGGGACGGTTGCGTAAGCGGTCTTGCCAGCACCATCCCCTTTCAGATAGACTAGGTCACCTTGTGACGCGTTGGCGATCTGAGCGTGAAAACTGTTATTACAGTTCCACAGGTAGATCGCGCGTCCATCAACTTGCGCTAGACCGTCTTGGCTACAGCTCAGGGCGCGGTAGTCGTCATGGCTGGGCATGGCGTTCGCTGGCACTACTTCGCCTAGTATCGCCAGTGTCATGGTGGCAATACCTACCGCCACCTTCTTGAGGGATAGCACGTACTTCCTCCAGTTCGGGTTCTTTCAACCCCTGCAAAACCATCTCGGGTTCAGATCACCGCTCGCCACAGTGCACACGTACTGCACTGATCAGTAACTTACCGGTTCCCCATCTGCCGGCCAACGGGGGGTCAAGAACGCCGCCAGCACTAAGAAAAGCACGCCAATCAGCACGTAGCTGTCCCCGATGAGGTGCTGCCACCATGCCCAGTGCTGCTCCAGATTGTTGTCCGATGGGAGCAACCAGGGCGGCCCGATAGCGAACACCGCAAGTACTGGCAGCCCGACCGCCAGCAGCAGTTGCCGCCGCCAGGCTGGCGATGTGAGTAGCAACAGGGCCGGGGCTATCCACACCCAGTGGTGCCCCCAAGAAATTGGAGAGACCAACAGTTCAGCCACCGCAACGGCGAGCAGCGCGGTCAATTCCTCCCCCGCCCGCCTGGCCCGGACCACCACGATCCAGGCCAACACCACCATGGTCAAGCTCAGCAGTACCCACAGACTGGTCGTCACTGCCCCTGGCAACGCCAACCGGTCCAGCGCACCTAAGATAGACTGGTTTGTGGCGTAGGTGACCCGGCCAATCCGGGATGGTTCGAGTAGCGCACCGAACCAGTATGCCTTGGTGTCGCTGGGGGCGAGAACGAATCCCAGAAGTCCGAAACCCACGAATGACACTGCGGCGGTGAGTACCGGACGCCATTGGCGACGGGGAAGGAAGAACAGCACGAAGACCGCCGGGGTCAACTTGACCGCTGCGGCCAACCCGATCAGCAGGCCCCTCGGCCACGTGGTCCGCGGCAGCAGGCAGTCAGCGGCCACGAGCATCCCGAGTACCAAGTTGACCTGACCGAACCAGAGCGTCTCGCGCACCGGTTCGAGCAGCACGCTCACCCCGGCTACCGCGAGGCCGAGCACGAAGGCCAGCGCGCCCCACCCATACTGCCTGATCGCGACCATCAGGCAGAGCGTGACGAGCGCGGCCAGGTTGAGCACGACCACCACGGCGATCGCGGCGGGCAGCGGGATCACGGAGAGCACGCTGAATATCACGGCCGCGATGGGCGGATACGTAAATGGTAGATCCGGCCCACCAACCGGCCGTACGAAGTGATCTACATACAGCGGGAATCCGTGTGCCCACGCCGCGCCACCGGCCTGGTAAACTTGGAGATCGAGTGCCCATCCATGGCGCAAGGACATCCCCCAGGCCAGGCAGACGATTGTGGCCACGAGACCGCCGCTGACCACCAGCTTCCCCGGGCTGCCCAGACGGACCCGGTTGACCGTTTCCCTGGCGATGAGAACCACCCCCACTCCCCACCACACTCCTCGCCATAATGTCGGCGTGATCAGCCTTGACGTCGGCCGAGCACCTCCTTGCGGGTCGCCAGCGGGCACTATACCTGTGCTGGCCCGGCGACCGGGACCGGGAAGCTTCCCTGCTCAACGCCATTACCAGGGGTGGATGCCGGCCGGACTGAACATCAACACTCCCGGCAAATTAATCACTGAAGGTGGTCATCTGGCTACAGGTCTTGATGGTAGAGGCTTGCACTTGAACGCTAATAGGATTAATATATAATCAAATTTATCACGAAAAGTTATATCTGAAGATCTGACTGTCCGTCAAAGTCGCTGTCGGCGAATATGGACAAATTGTTGCCAGGGCACTTTTCGTCCCAGAAAATTCGGTCGATCCCACGGCACGATGGACGCTCTCCCCACCGACTCGGCTGGCAACACGGCACACGGCGGAATCGTGGAGGACCCTCCGGGGAATTACACCATCGTCGTCCAGCCCGGAAACTGAAGCCGGACATCGGGGCCACTCGCCGAATGCCTGGACCGTGCTCGGCGCCGTCGCGCACGCCACCGAGCGCGGCCGTCGGCAACAGTGCGTCACGACATGCTCGGCGAAGCATTGAAGATTATCAACGTGCCCGCTGGCTGACCACATGATCGCCGTCCAGTCGGAGGCAGAGCTGGTCGTGACGTGGGACGCCGCGCTGCCCGGCAACGGCTCCAGCCGTCGGATCGGTCGCTGAATTGCCTTCCACCGCCGGGTTCGCCGCCGCCGCCAGCCAGTTCGCCCGTCCGGATGACATCGCCAAGATCGTCTCCTGTGGACCCGACGTCACCGCGCATGTGGCGGCGGCGCGGCCATCCGCCGAGGCCGGCTTCCCCGACCTCGCGTTGGTGCAGATCGGCGGGGCGCCGCGGCACCAGGAGCCGTTCTTCGGTTATGTCCGGGATGAGTTGCTGCCGGCGCTGCGCACCGAGTTCGGCGTGGGCTAAAGCGGCGGCCCGTGGACTGTCACATCAGGGCGATCCGCGGCCTATTACCGTTCCTGGCCCCTGCGCCGCACTTACTCATTGCAGAAAGTTGGGGTACCGTGAGCTATATGTTGCGCTCCCCGCCTGGGAGTCGGCTGGACCTCGTGCACCGTACCGGAGCAGCGGTGCTAGGGATCGGGTTGTGCGTGTTCGGGATCCTCGGGTTCGTCGATCGGCTGAAGTTTCTCTCTGTCCATGGCACAGTCGTGCTCGGGCTGTCCTCGAACGGCTTGCTGTTGACGATCTCACTTATCGTCGGCGTGGTCCTCATCGGCGCTGCGTTGCGCGGTGGCCGGATCTCCTCCACGATCACGGTGGCCGTAGGCCTGCTCTTCCTGCTCTCCGGCTTGCTCAACCTCCTCGTGCTGGACACCAAGCTCAACCTGCTGGCGTTCCGGTTGCCGAATGTAATCTTCAGCTTCATCGCCGGGATGCTGCTGTTGTTCCTTGGTGCCTACGGTCGGTTCAGCGGTGGCTTGGCGATGGACAACCCTTACTACCAGCGTCGGCATCGTGCCGATCCAGGTTCCGGGGCCGGTGAGCGCTACCGCGATGAGGAGACTGACCGCTTGGCGGCCGCAGAGGTGGCGGTCGCTGAGGGTCACGCCACGCCGGAGCAGGAGCAACTGGTGCGCCAGGACGCGCAGCGCCGTGTTGACGAGGCGCGCCGGCGCGCCTGGGAGCTCTACGAAAGTCGTCAGGCACGGGACGATGGTTCGACGCGAACACCGTGACACCACCGACCGTACTGCCCACGCCGTCCCGAATGGCCGGGCTCAGCGGCAGATGCCGCTAACTTAGCTCGGTACCCGCTCTCAGCGCGCCGAGTTCGACAGGAGCGCTGTCCACTGCCGGTGCGGGAGTGCTGACGTCGAACTCGGCGACAGCAGAGCGCCGCGCTGGACGGCGGGACCCGGCAGCCCAGGGTCGCCCCGCCAGCGGGGCGGCCGCCGGGGGCGGGCACGATAGCGCGGTGCCCCACGAGCCACGCCCCCACCGATCTGAGCACGGACAGCGACGCATGACGCGATTTCTGGCCCTGGCTGGCCTGCTCGCGTTGTCGGCGACAGGGTGTCTGCCCTCCCAAGAGAAGCCAGCAGGCTCACCACGTTTGGGCGAGCCGTTCGCCTTTCGCGTCCTGACTACCGGTTTGGCGGATCCGTGGGAGATCACCTGGGGTCCCGATGGTTTTCTCTGGGTTACCGAGAAGACGGGCAAGAGGGTAACCCGGGTGAACCCGTCGGACGGCTCGAAGAGCACCGTGATCACCATTGCCGACGTGTACTCCACCCAGAGCCAGGACGGCCTGCTCGGCATGGCATTTGCGCCGAACTTCCTGAAGGGGAGCAATGACGTCTATCTCGCGTACACATACGACGCCGACCCGGGTCCCGCGGTAGACCGACGCGCCAAGATAGTCCGCTACACCTACGACCCAGCAGCGCACACGTTGGGTCATCCGGTTGACGTGATCACGGGTTTATCAGCGAGTACGGACCACAATGCCGGGCGCCTGCTGGTTGGCCCCGACCAGAAGCTTTACTATTCGATCGGGGACCAGGGGAACAACCAGTTCGAACTTTTCTGTAATCCGATCCGCGCGCAAGATCTGCCTACCACGGACGACGTCCGTTCCCGAAATTGGGCCACGTACGTCGGCAAGGTCCTGAGGCTCAATCTCGACGGCAGCGTTCCGTCGGATAACCCGGTGATCAAAGGGGTGCGGAGTCATATCTACTCGTATGGTCACCGCAACCCGCAGGGTCTGGTCTTCGGACCGGGAGGCCGGCTGTTCTCGGCGGAGCATGGCCCCAAGTCTGACGATGAGATCAACCTGATCCAGGCCGGGAAAAACTACGGCTGGCCGTATGTCTCTGGTTTCAAAGACGACCAATCCTACGTGTATGCGAACTGGTCCGCATCGACCTCGCCGCCGTGCGCCAGCCTGCATTACGACAACTTTGTGATCCCGCCATCCGTTCCCCAGCGGCGGGAGACCGCCTGGAGTAGTCCGGACTATGTGGATCCTCTGAAGACGCTCTACACCGTCCCCAATGATTATAACTTTCAGGACCCGGCCTGCGGTGAGCAGTCATACATCTGCTGGCCGTCGATCGCGCCCTCCAGTATAGATTACGTGCCGGCTGATCAGGGCGTGTTTGATGGCTGGCGCAACTCTCTGCTGGTCACGAGCCTGAAGAATGGTGCGCTCTACTGCTTGCGGCTCACCCAGGACGGCGGCTCGGTCCAGGGCGATATCACTCAGTTCTTCAAGACTACCAACCGCTACCGGGATCTGGCGTTGAGTCCGGACCATCGAACCGTTTATATCGCCACTGACAGCACTGGCCTGTCGGGGCCCAAGTTCGGACCCCCGACCGAGAAACTCGACAATCCCGGAGCGATTCTGCAGTTCACATTCGTCGGCCCTCGGTGACACTGCTTCACCGAGGGTCGATCAGCGACGTCATCCGCGCGCGATGTAGAGGTCCCGGAGCAGGCTGGTCTCCAGCTCCATGTCCGCGATCCGGGCCTTGACCACGTCGCCGATGCTGACCAGGCCGGCCAGCTTGCCATGATCCACTACTGGCAGGTGACGGTAACGGGAAGCCGTCATCTGCCGCATCAGCTGCGTGATGCTGTCCGCCGGAGAGCAGACCGGAACGTTGCGCGACATCACCTGGGTGACCTGCATGGTCAGCAGCTTGGCGCCGTACTTGGCGAGACCGCGGATGATGTCGCGTTCAGTGAGCGTGCCCACGATCGGCCGCTGCTCGTCATCGTCGCGGACGACCAGCGCCCCGATTTGGGGCGGGCCGTTCAGCCGGCCTACCGCTTCGGCGATGCTGGCGTCGGCCTCGATGATCTCGACCGATCGGCCCTTCGACTTCAGGATCTCCTCGACCTTCATCAATCCCCTCCCGACGACGCAGATCCTCCTATAGTCCCCCGGGATGTGGGCGCCCACCAGGAGAATCTGCGTGAGCATCCCTGTGATGCCGACCTCAGTCGAGATTGTGATGCTCAGGCAGGAGGACGATCAAGGCCTCAGTTACTCGATCCAGCTCATGGGAGATGAGGCTATCGAGGTCGGGCACCGGGAGGCGCTCCATCTCCTTCGGCTCGAACTTCGTGAGGCCTCCCGCGTACGTCCGCCCCTGCGAGAGGGAGATCGACCGCCGGAGGCACTCAGCGAGGCGCTGCAGTGCATGAACCGGCAGCTCCTGGCGTGGGTAGAGCCCGTGCGCGATGTTGATGTGGCGTGCGCTGGCGGCGTTCATGACGAAGGCCGGAGGACGGCGGGCCATATACGTCGCCAGGATAGGGGCAGGCTCACGGAGCCCCACCGACCACCAAGCGCGGCGGTGAGCGGCGATGTAGCCCTTGTGCACCGACGCCTTCTTCACCTGCCGAATGAAGCGGTCCACCAGCTTGCGCTCGTCTGGCTCCAACTTGTCGAGGTCCACCGGGATGTCGATCACGCGCCGGAGGCTCGCTGGATCGCTGAGGACCTCTCCCGCCTCGAAAAGCTCACGCGCCTTCGTCACCGCTGGGAAGAGGACGGACTCCGGCAGCCTGACGTCGCCACGCGTCACCCACGTGGCGTTCGACCCGGTGACTGTGCCCCGGTGCACCCGGCAGATCTCACCCAGTTCGACATAACCCTCGGGCACCTGACGGCCGGTACGGATGAAGGGGGACCAGCGGGGAGCATCCACGAGCCGCTCACGAGCGAGGGGCTCACCAGCCTTCTGGAGGTCGCCCACGCAGCTGAGGCTCGTCACCGGGCGAAAACGGACAGAGGCCGGCCGTTCACCACAGCGGAAGTTGACCACGACAGCCGTCGTTGCCGTGCCCTCGAAAGGCATCGCCTGCGGCTCCACGACATGGACCGCCTCGCCCCCCAGAGCGCCGAGGAGAAGTTGCCGGACGATGGAGCCGTAGTTGACGTCCAACCACTCTGCCGAGGTGACGAAGCAGCCAACATCTCCGGGTCTACCCATGGCGGCCGTAGCGAGGAAGAAGTAGGCGTGTAGCCCGGCCAGCCCGCTCACCGGGTGGCCCAGCGTGGCCGCGGTGTTGCGCGCCCACTCCTTCGCCGCGGGTGTGAGCAGGTGGTGCCGGACGTACGGGGGGTTCCCGACGAACGCTGTCCGCCCCGTGATGGCCGAAAGCGGGACACGCGTGTAGTCGGTCTGCAGCACCGAGGCGCCGGCGACGCGACAAGCCGCAAGGGTGCCCCGGGTCATGAGGGTGGCCACGGGGTCCGAATCAACGGCGACCAACGGCACGTCGGGAGCCTTGCGAGCGATGGCCACCGAGAACCGCCCACTGCCCGCTCCGGCGTCCACCACGCGGTCGGGGTTCTGCTCCAGCACCCACTGAGCCATCGGGTTGACCAGCGCGGCCGGGGTGTACACGGCGCCCGTCCTGCGGCGAACTTCCGCGGACCGCAGGGTGCAAAACCAGTCGCCGAGAGGGTCGGCACCGGCGAGGATCCGCCGCGCGGTCTCCGCCACCAGGCTCTCGGCGGGCTGTTCGCCGAGAGCCTGAGCTGTCTTGACCAACTCGGTCTCGGAGGGCGAGAGCGGTCCGCCGACGGTCAGGGCTCCTAGATCCACCGCGATGCGGACAAGATTGTATTCGGCGGCGGGGACCTCGCCGGGCGAGGTACTAATCCTGGTCACGGAGCTTGAACACGCCACGGGAGACACGCTGGAAGTACCGCTCGTCCTGAAGGCTACTGCGGTAGGAGGAGTCGGGCCGCTTCCCCAGCTTGGGTTCGAGCGCCGCCTTGATCTCGCTGATGGACGCTGGGCCGCCGCCTTTGCTCGCCAGGTACTCACGGATAGCGGTCTTGAGTTCGCCGTGCGGATGGCGCTGCCGTGGCTCTCCCGCAGCCATAGAACCCCTCCGGGTCGACGTTATAGCGTTGACGTTACCACGCCGCTGCGACGGTACGCTTTCGTTTTACGCTGTTGGCTGGGTGACCGCTGCCATGTGGTAGTCGGCGACGCGACGAGCAGTGGCTTCTAGCCAGGACTGGTTGCTCACCCAGCCACACGAGCATTCAGCCTGATAATTTTGGGCTGGAGTGCTGTCCCTTGTGATTGTGATGGTGTGATTGTTCATTCTGCTGTCTCCTTCGCGGGGGTGCGGGTGTGAACCCGTGCACCTGGGGGGTCAACACCCGCACCGACGATGCCGTGCGCTCGATCCTTGGGCCGCGTCGGGCTTCTTCCTCGGCTCGATCGTGCCCTGTTCAGAGAGTGGGAAGGTAACCTACGTAGCCGTGTCGGCCTCCGTGGCAGCGTCGGGCTCCGCTGGAAGGCTAGACTTGGCGTCCCGGACACGGTTCTGCAGCGACCGATACTCCTGGTGACCCGTCAGCCTGGTTTTCACCTTGAGATCGAATGTATCTGGGGTTCGCCACGGTGATACCCACTTACGGTCCACCTCGGCGGCGGCCTCCTGCCTGATCACGGCCATCCGCTCGCGCAGCTCCGCCAACTCCTGCCGCGCAGCATCCTGGTTCCCCTGCTCCACGGTGCCGTCATGTGCCTGATGAGGGCGAGCGCTCTCATCGTGTCGGTCATCGCCGGGGGTTGCCCGGCGGGCATGTGCGGCGTCAGCTTGTTCTTGTTCGTCGAGCAGCTGTTGCCGGGTCTTGATCCTGTCGCCCATGGTCATGGTGGTGGTCCTTCCCCATTGGAGCTGTGGGAGATCGGTCTGTTCCTAGCGTGGGCGCGGGTACCCGGCGTCGTCTAGAGCAGGCCTACGTAGTAGCCAGGGCCCCGGGCCCGCTCCTCCTGGATGGCCCGGTGACCGTAGTACGCAGCCTCGGCGTCCAGCTCCGTCCGCGCGGCGGAACTGAGCGAGAACCTCCACGTAGTCCAGATTGAGGCTGACGAGTGACGCGCCGCTGAGGTCAGCTTCCCGCTGTGTGCCCTCATGACTAGCTGCCATGTTGATCTCCCCGGGCCGACACCGACACCGATCAGCCACCAGGGTCTAGGGTGACACCGCGCACGACCCGTACTCCTGCGGGCTGCGGGGCATGAGCGCTGGTAGCAACCCTACTAGGGGCGTCAACCTGCCGATAGGCCTCACCGCACGCCGCCTGGGTCCCAGCATTGCTGCTCATCCGCGTCACCGAGACCACACCACCACTGGTGACACCTGGCGCAACCAGCGCCACGCCCTCGACCGCCTGCACCTGGTCACCCTCACCACCCCCTGACGGCTAGGTCACCCTGCAACTGCCCGAACCACCCCGGTTCTTCGACTTCATTCCCCTCAGCTGACCCGCAGGCACCAACCGGCGTGAGTGACACGATCCGATCAAGACCCACACGCGCATCTCCGCTGGTCAGCACGCAAAACCGACGGAGCAGTCTGAAGAGGCATCAGGCAGGGACTGAGGAACAGGACTGGTAGAAATTTCCAAAAATGATCTGAAATGTTAAGATCGTCGGTTTGACATATTCAAAAAGCGTGGGTATTCTCAAATTCATGTTCGCGTTGAAAATTTGTGCGGTCGTTCTCAAGAAAATTAAGGCGGGGAGTATTATGACTACGTTTGAAAAACGGTCCGCCGGAACCACCTAATGGTGGCCGCCGCCGCGCCGATGCTCGATGTAGCGCGTGACCTCGCGTCTCCGAACGTCGATAGAGAGCAGGTTGAACGAACCGCCAGCTGGATGCCAGGCCTCGCCTCCCAGTAGGACTGTGAGCGGGGAAACCCCACAAGCCGGCCATGCTGCCTGCGGGTAAACGTGGAAGTGGGTAGTGGGGAATTCCAAGCGAACGGGTCAGTCGGGAATCCAAACCCCGTCGCCCGCACCCCGCCGAGTCTTCAGCTCAACAACAACTTCCCCAGAAGGTGGATCCGCGATGAGCAACTCCCTGCAACTCGCCCGCCAGTGGTGGGCCACCCTCGACCAGGTCGACCGCCAACGGGTCTGGGACAGCCGTCACAGCTATCTCGCCGGCGATCTGGTAGAAAGCATGGCCAACGCTGGCGTGCCCGTCGTCAGTGACGGCCGCTGGTCCTGCGTCAGCGTCGGACCCACCGGTTTCACCGTGCCCACCGCCGTCCAACAACTCCTCCACGGACTGTCCCAGATCCCCGACGGACACAGCCCACACGAAAACACGGAGGGCAACCGCCACCCCCTGTGACAGCGAGCCGGGCCGGCCAGCGCGCGACCGTACACCTCGCTCACCGTCATGACGACGCTGTTCGTGCTCAAGGTGCTCCTGCCCGCCGTCATGCATCTCTGACCAGGTCAGCTGAGCGCATGACTCCCGACACGGCAGCCGCCGGACACCCCATGGTTGCGGCTGCCCGACGTTTGTGCTGGTAGGTGGCGGAGGATGCGGGATTTGAACCCGCGAGGGGTTATCAGCCCCAACACGATTTCCAATCGTGCGCCATAGGCCACTAGGCGAATCCTCCGCTGGTGAGGTTACCGCCAGCGCCGCTACCAGCCAAAGCTGCTGGTGGCAGGCACTCGTTGGCGGCTTGGGCGGACTTGCGCGTCGCCGGTCACCGGAGGGTGCCGTGCTCTGGCGAGGGGGTAGCCCCTAGACTGGGCGGCGGACCCCGCGCGGCGTCCATCTTGCGAACTCCCCCAGGGTCGGAAGGCAGCAAGGGTCAGCAGGCTCTGGCGGGTGCGCGGGGTCCTCTTATGCGAGAGCGGCGCGCGCTCGTAGCTCGGTGGGAGGTGGACCGTCACGTGAGTCAGGAAGGTGCGGACCTCCAGGGCGGCGCGGATGCCGTGCGGCAGGAGTTGACGCGGTTACGCGAGCAGATGGCCGTGATCAAGCAAGAGGCCGCCGCTGAGGTGGACCGCAAGTGGGGGTCGCCGTTTCGAACCCAAGAGGTGTTCGACCTCAAGGTGAAGGCGAGACTGTCGGGTAACGACAAGTACCGGTCGCTGCAGAACCAGGTCCAGGAGATCGAAGCCAGGCTTGCAGCGCAGTCCGATACCACCTCGGAGGCCGACTCGGCGAGGTAGGTCGCCTTCCCACTGCACCCTTGCGGGGCGGGACGCGGCCGAGTCTGGATTGGACACAGCCGAGGAGGGAATCTGATGCGGCCCCAGGCCCCCGCGCGCGGACGCGTCGCCAGCACTGTCGCGACGGTGGCGTCGGCGCAGCAGGTGACTCCCCGGATGACGCGGGTCCGGCTTGTCGACGAGAGCCTGGCCGGTGTAGCCGCCATTCCCGGGCAGACGCTCAAGATCTATGTTCCAGACCTGGTCAGCGGGCGCCTGGTGTCCCGCGACTACACGGTGCGTGACTACACAGGGCACGGTTGCGATGGCGCGACACCAAGCCTGGACATCGACTTCGTGCTGCACGGCGAGGGGCCAGCAGCTACGTGGGCGCGGCGGGTGCGGCCTGGCGAGACCCTGGAATTCGTTGGTCCGAGCGGTCGCTACCGGCCCGATCCGCGCGCTGACTGGCACCTGTTCGCCGGGGACGAGACTGCCCTGCCGGCGATCCAGGCGTATGTAGCGATGCTGCCGGCCGACGCCTGCGCGCTCCTCTACCTCGAAGTCGCTGATGCCGCCGAGCAGCAGCCGATACCGGGAGTGGCCCGTCCGACCGTGTGCTGGCTGCACCGAGGCGACCGGGAACCAGGCACGTCGACGATGCTCGACGACGCTCTGCACGCGGTGCGGCTGCCGCCTGGGCAGGGCCGGATCTGGATCGCCGGGCACACCCCGACGGTGCGACGGATCCGGGAGCACCTGCTCCACGAGCGTGGCATCGACCGGGGCGCGCTGTACGTCAAGGGCTTCTGGGATCGCCGAGGACAGTAGCCGGCGCGACTGCTCAGTGCTACCATTAATCAATGGGTCGATTGATGGGAGCGCGACATGTCCGGAACGGAACGCAGGGTCAGCGCGACCGAGGCTCGGGTGCGCTTCGGTGAGCTGCTCGACGGCGTGACGGCTCGCCACGACGTCGTCTTCGTGGAACGAGCCGGGAAGGAGGTCGCGGTGGTCGTGTCTGTCGAGGACTGGGAAGCGGTGTGCGCCAGCCGGTCCGACAAGTGGGCCCGGGCCAACGCGATGCTCGCCGAGTACCACGAGCGGCTACGGGCGGAGGGTGCGATCGAGCGGCTGAAGGACTTCGACGTGAAGGAGGCGATCCGTGCCGGACGGGATGACCGGGACAAGGAGCGTTACGGCCGCGTGCGTTGACGCGAGCCTGGTAGTCCGAATCCTTGATGCGGATTCCGCCGCGTTGCCCGCGTGGGAGCGGCTTGTTCAACTGGATGGCGACTTGATCGCGCCGAGCCTGCTGCACTACGAAGTCGCCAACACCCTGCACCAGCAGCAGCGGGCAGGAATAATCACTGCGGAGACGGCTCACGACGGACTGCGGCGTGTGATGCATTTGCCCATCGAGTTGCACGGTGATGCGCGGCTGCACTCCAGGGCACTGGAGATCGCCCACGAGCACCACCTGCAGGCAACCTACGACGCGCACTATGTCGCCCTCGCCGAACGTTTTCGGGTTCCGCTGTGGACGTGCGACCGCAGGCTCGCCGCGGAGCTGCGCGACGGGCTACCGGAAGTGCACCTCGTGCCGTGAGGACCGTCGTGGGCGCCCGGTAACCTCGCGGCCGTGGCATTGGCTCTCTACCGTAAGTACCGCCCGGCGGCCTTCGCCGAGGTGGTCGGCCAGGAGCACGTCACCGAACCGCTGCGCACCGCGCTGGCGGCCGGCCGGATCAACCACGCTTACCTGTTCTCCGGCCCGCGGGGCTGCGGGAAGACGTCCAGCGCGCGTATCTTGGCCCGCTCGTTGAATTGCGTGCAGGGCCCGACGCCGGACCCGTGTGGAGTTTGCCCGTCGTGTGTCGCGCTGGCGCCCGAGGGTCCCGGGTCGATCGACGTCGTCGAGCTCGACGCAGCCAGCCATGGCGGCGTGGACGACGCCCGCGACCTGCGGGACCGTGCGTTCTACGCTCCTGCCGAATCCCGGTACCGGGTGTTCATCATCGACGAGGCCCACATGGTGACCACGCAGGGTTTCAACGCCCTGCTCAAGATCGTGGAAGAGCCTCCGGAGCACCTCGTTTTCGTCTTCGCCACCACCGAGCCGGAGAAGGTGCTGGCGACCATCCGTTCCC
This sequence comes from uncultured Actinomycetota bacterium, assembly GCA_963822695.1. GTDB lineage: Bacteria > Actinomycetota > Actinomycetes > Mycobacteriales > Pseudonocardiaceae. The sequence goes on along the minus strand of CAWGJH010000011.1, from coordinate 97,645 downwards.
GCACCCACCACTACCCGTTCCGGCTGTTGCCGCCGAGCACTATGCGCGGGCTGCTGGAGCAGGTGTGTGCCCGAGAGGGAGTACTGATCGAGCCGGCGGTCTACCCGCTGGTGATCCGCGCCGGCGGTGGCTCCGCCCGGGACTCGCTGTCCGTGCTGGACCAGCTACTCGCTGGAGCAGGCACTGATGGCGTCACCTACGCCCGGGCGGTGACGCTGCTCGGGGTCACCGATGTCGCACTGATCGACGACATGGTCTCCGCGCTTGCTGCCCAGGACGGGGCCACGGTGTTCGCCACCATCGACCGGCTGGTGGAAGCGGGACACGATCCCCGGCGCTTCGCCTCGGACCTCCTGCAGCGCTTCCGCGACCTGGTGCTGCTGCGGGTCGCCCCCGAGCGGGCCTGTCATGGGTTGGTCGACGCTCCCGAGGATCAGCTCAGGACGATGACCGCCCAGGCTGAGGCCCTGGGTGCGGCCACCCTCACCCGGTTCGCTGAGATCACGCACAACGGGCTCGTCGCGATGCGCGGGGCCACCGCTCCTCGGCTGCTCCTGGAACTGCTGTGCGCCCGGATGTTGCTGCCGGCCGCCACCGAGGGCGACGGCGCGGTGCTACACCGGCTGGAGCGGTTAGAGCGGCGACTCACTACCGCCCAGCCAGCCACCGCCCAGCCCGCTACTGTCCAGCCCGCTACTGTCCAGCCCGCTACTGTCCAGCCCGCTACTGTCCAGCCCCCTACCGCCCAGCCGAACGTCGGTGCGGAGGGCTCACCGGGCCCAGCGAGGGTCGCCGACCCCGCGCCGACCCCATCCGCAGGCCGGCCGAAACCGCCCGAGCCGAACGTCACGCGCCCGGAAACCCAGCGCCCGGAAACCCAGCGCCAGCCTGCGGCGGGCCAGCTCGACGTGGCTGCGGTGCGACGGGTGTGGCAGGCCCTGCTGGACGCGGTGCGCGAGCAGAGCCGGGCAACCCAGGCCCTGTTCAGCAACTCGACCGCGAGCGCGGTGGAGGGCAGCACCCTCGTCCTGACCCTGCCCACCGCTCCGCTAGCCCGCCGGCTAGGTGAGGAGCGCAACGTCGAGATGATCAAGCGGGCGCTGCGCGACGTGCTGAATGTTGACTGGCAGGTGCGTTGCGAGCATGCCAGCGGTGACGCGGGCCCCGGTGTCGCCCAGCAGCCGCAGCGTCCTCCTGAGCGTGTTGCCCGCCCACCGCAACGCTCGCCGGAGCGTCCCGTCTACCGTCGTCCGGCGACTCCGCAGCCCCCGGACGACGGTATTCCCCCACCACCCGAACCCTCAGATCCCGACGACCCCGGTGCGGTGGCCTTACCTCAAGCCCCGGTGGATGGCAACGAGGCGATGCGCGCCGAGGCCGCTGGAACGCCCCAGGCGCACGCCGAACGCCGGGACCCGGAGGAAGTTGCCCTAGAGTTGCTCGCCGCGCAACTCGGCGCCCGCCGCATCGACGAAGGTTAACGGCGCCGTCGCGAGGGTGCTACGAGCTGACCAGCTTGATCCACTGCCCTTGTGGGGTGGCCGCGTGAACCGCCAGTGGACAGTCGCTAGGCCGAAGGCATGGTTCGACCCAGAGGTGCGGTCCCACCGACGCGTTACCTGGCGGATCTCTGTCCAGATCACCAGATTGTGGGTATCTCTGGGCCTTGGTTTACTCCACAGGCCCCCAGTGGTTATCCAAGCCCTCGACTTGGGCAGACGTCGCCGTGAGCGAGAGCTGTCCACAGCTTGTCACGCCAAATTCTAGGTTTATCCCCATGCGGCGACTTGTTGTACACGTAGCGCTCCCCAAGCAGGCTTGGCTAGGTTACGTTGGTTCCTCCCGTCCTGTCGCGAATGCGCTTAACCCTCTGTGAGGCCGCCACGTGCTCCCCTTAAAGCAAGCTACCGCTCTTGACGATCTTCAGCGTTACGTTGCGGAGATGGAGGAGGAGCGAGGCTTCAGTCACCGTGACGTCGTGCAGCAGTGTCTCCTCCTGGGAGAAGAAGTCGGCGAATTATTCAAGGCGGTTCGCAAGCATGAAAACATGCGAATCGGTACGACATCGATAACCGGTACTGTTGATGAAGAACTTGCCGACGTACTGATCTATCTTTGCGCGATCGCGAATCGGCTAGGAATTAGTATTGACGAAGCACTGCGAAAAAAAGAGGCATTGAATGAAACTCGAACCTGGAAGTAGCAGAGTGACAGTCCTGGTTGACTGTGGGTACCTACTACATCTTGATCTTGACGATGTGCACGTCCCCCACGGATATGCTGGTGCGCACTGCCACCATCGCGGCTGCATAACTAGGCTCGATTATTTCTCCCTGTGGAACGTGCACCTTTAGTCCGAACTTACTTGATCTTGATGGTCTGATCGTCTGCTCTACCTGCGACGACGGGCGCTGAACGGGCTCTCGACATGCTGATTTGTAGCCAGTAAAAATGATGGACTTTTCATGATCGATGTGATGGAATGTGCTGGTGGTCAGCACCGTGGGCAGGATGCACATCGACAACGCCGGTCGCCAGTACACGACGGTCGACGGGGAGCGCCGGGCCTACCCGTGTCATCTGCTGCGCCGATCGTTTCGGGACGAGCAGGGCAAGCCGAGGAAGGAGACGTTGGCGAACCTGTCGGCGCTTCCGCCTGAGACGATTGATGTGCTTCGGAAGGCGTTGAGGGGTAAGATGTTGGTGGACGCGGACGCCGTGTTCGAGACTGAACGGTCGGTGCCGCATGGGGATGTCGCGGCGGCGCATGTGATGGCCTCCAGGCTGGGACTACGGACATTACTGGGGTCGGCCGGTCGTGAACGGGATATCGCTTATGCGCTGATTGTGTCTCGGGTAGTCGCGCCGAAGTCGAAGCTGTCCACGGCGCGCTGGTGGAAGACCGGCGACACCACCCTGGGCGCGGATCTGGGTGTGGCGGACGCCTCCACTGATGAGGTGTACGCCGCGATGGACTGGCTGGTCGATCAGCAGAAGAATATCGAGGCGCTGCTGGCTAAGCGGCATCTGAGCGCTGGTGGTATCGCGATGTTCGATCTGTCCTCCTCGTGGGTGGAGGGGCGACAGTGTGAACTGGCCGCTTTCGGGCATTCCCGGGATGGGAAACGGGGAAGGAAACAGATCGAATACGGGCTGCTCACCTGCCCGGCCGGCCGGCCGGTGACGATCGAGGTGTTCGCCGGTAACACCTCCGACGCCATCTCCTTCAAGACCGCCGTGACGCGGGTGCGCGATGTTTTCGGGATCGAGAGGATCATCCTGGTCGGTGATCGTGGAATGATCACCACAACGCGAATCAAGGAACTGCGCGAACTGGAGGACATGGACTGGATCACCGCGTTGAAGGCCCCCGCGATCGCGGCCCTGGCCAGCGACGACGGGCCGCTGCAGCCCAGCCTGTTCGACACGCGGAACTTCGCCGAGATCACCCACCCTGACTATCCGGGTGAACGACTGATTTGTTGCCGAAACCCAGCATTGGCCGACGAACGCGCCCGCAAACGCCAAGCACTGCTGGCCGCGACCGACAAAGACCTCGCCAAGATCGCCGCGTCGGTGCGCGCGGGACGACTGACCGGCGCCGAGAAGATCGGTGAACGCATCGGAAAAGTGATCCACAAACACAAGGTCGCCAAGCACTTCCTCCGCGAGGTCACCGCCACCACCTTCACCTACCGTCGTGACGAGGACAAGATTAACGCTGAGGCCGCCCTCGACGGCATCTCCGTGATCCGTACCAGCGTGACCGACAACACCCTCAACTCCACGCAAACGGTCACCGCCTACAAGAACCTCAAGCACGTCGAACGTGATTTCCACATCATCAAAGCCGATGACCTGGACCTGCGGCCCATCCACCACTACCTGGGAAAGCGCGTCCGCGCCCACGTGTTGATCTGCATGCTCGCCGCCTACCTCACCTGGCATCTGCGCGAAGCGCTCGCCGAACTGACTTTCACCGATCAACACATTCCCGATCGCGATGATCCCGTCGCCCCCGCACGGCGATCACCACAAGCCACCACCAAAGACGCCACCAAACACACCCCCGATGGACTACCGCTCCACCGCTATAAAGACCTGCTCCACCACCTGTCCACCCTGGACCGCCAAATCATCAATTTCAATGGGCGACGAATCGAGAAGATCACCACCCCGACACCCCTCCAACGCCGCGCCTTCGAACTACTCGGCGCTCCCGTCCCCGTCACCCTCCAGTAGCCAGTAACAACCCCAGCATCCAACCCTGATCGACAGCATTCGCCCAGGTCAGCAGCCCACCATGGCGACCAAGATCAAGTAAGTTCGGTTTAGTTCTCTGGACCGATCATGTGGATGCTTGTTGCTCTTGTACACAATGCTCTTGGCGACTAGCCCTCTACTCTTCTTGCTCTTGGTGTGTTTCACACGTTTCTCCTATGATTTGGTACGGGCACGGGCTGCGCTCGAAGGTGTCTGGGACACCACCCGAGCTGGGCGCCATGGGGCTGCTGGCCGATTTGTGGTGTCCAACGATGGGACCGGCTGGCCGCCGGGAGCCGAGGCGGGGGGATAAGGGCTTAACCGACGGCCAGCCGGGGCTTTAGCGGGGGCGGAGCCGCGCGTCGCCTTTGTTGTAGCTCGTGACGTCATCCTCTCTTGTCGGCTGTCGCACGTTGACAGGTTTTTTGTGATGACGCACAGGCCTTGACAGTCACGATGGTGCCTCCCAGGTCAGCACCTCGTTGAGCACATCGAGCGCGCTGCCCTCGACCTGACGCTGCACCAGCGCACCTCCGGGGACGATCAGTGATGACGTTCGCTGGCGTACGGCCAGGCAGTCGTGACTGAATCCCGCGATGTGAATGACATCCATCCAGTCACCGCTGACTCGTTGTCCCCACAGTGGCCCGTCCTCGCCCGGTGCGGCCCGCCGGAACTCAAAGCCGCGCAGCTTGGCCTGGTCGAGCAACTGTTTGGCGATCACCACATCCGGGCTGTCCACCTCAATCAGCCACCATCCCCATTTCGTCGCACGGTGTTACTCCTGCCCCGGGTCGCCTGACCCCGGTGCCCGAGCCAGAAGGCACACGACACGCAGTCACCGGCTTTCGAGGTGGGAGCACCGCAGCACCGCAGACAGCGACAGAGCGGCGCCGCGCATCCGCACGACCAGCGGCGACGGCCGCGTCGGTGACCAGCCGCACCTGTCGCCGGTGTGGAGGTGGCATGATAGTTCCTTTCGGGTTCGTCACTTGTAGACCCGCCCCCGGAGCCGAAGCAGCGAAGCTGGACGGACCTGCGGTTCCGGGGGCTGCGACGAGCAAAGGCCATGAGCTGGCGGGTGTGGTAGCTGGTGAGGTGGTGCGCACCTTGCCAGCGTTAGGCTTATCGCCGCGCGGTGTAGTAGCCCAAGGAGTGGAGTGCAGAAAGCGCATGGCTCGTCAACCGCAACACCTTGCCGAACAGCAACGGAAACTAGGCCGACACCTGGCGGCGCTCCGTGAGGCGGCTGGTCTCTACCAGGCTGATATCGCGCGGGCTGTGCCGTGTCACCGCACGACCGTGACCCATGCCGAAGCGGGCTCGCAGCTACCGGATGTCCATTTTTGGGAAATAGCGGATCGAATCGTCGGCGCGAACGGCGCGCTGATCGCCAGCTACGACGAACTGGTCCGGGCCAAGGCGGCTCATCTCGCCGAACAGCAAGCCAAGCGACGAGCACGAGCTCACGCCACCGCCCAACAGCTAACGGCGGTTCCCTCGTCGAGGTCGGGACAAGCTCCGGACGGGTTTTGTGGGGTGCACGCCGACGTTCATATGTACGAACAGCCAGGCGCGCACGCCCCGCAAGAGGCGCCATTTGACCCCATGAAGCGGCGGACGCTTTTACAATGGGGTCTTGGGGTTAGTACGGATAGCACGCTGGGCAGAGCCTCAAGCAGCCAGTCTGGTGTCGAAGACGAACGCCCGTTCGCACCGAGGACCGTGTCCGAGGCAACACCCGGTCTTGACATCGATCCGATCGAGCATTTCCAGCAAATGAAGAAGGCACTCATGGACAATGACAATACCTTCGGAGCGAATAGTGTTATTTTGTCAGTGCATGAACAAATTGGCACCCTGCAGCAACTCCGGCAGAGTTGTCGGGGAGCTACTCAGCGGAAGCTTCTACATATTCAAACCCAGTTCGCCGATCTCTGTGGATGGCTCTATCAGGACTCCGGTGACTACCGCGCGGCGGCCTACTGGGCTGGTCGCGCGCTTGAATGGTCGCACATGTGTGGTGATGATGATGCAATCGCGTTTATTTTGGCTCGCGGGAGTCAGTTGGCTGGAGATATGAAAGATCCGATGGAGGCGGTCGATGCGGCCGAGGCCGCCATTAAAAATGCACCCCAGAAGGTCGGCCGCATAGTGGCCGTGGCCATGACCTACGCGGCACACGGTCATGCATTATGGCGGGACAGAACGAATTGTGAACGCTCCTATGCGATGGCTCAGAGTCTAGTTGGACGACTCGAAGCGGACCAAGATTTTCCGTGGGCACTCTTCTTGGATCATTCGTACATCGAAGTGCAGCGCGCGCGCAGTTTGACATTTTTGGGCGAGTGGGACGCGGCAGTCGAATCGTTTCAGAAGGCTATATCCTGCCTACCTTGTGGCTACCGCCGGGACCGTGGTGTATATCTGGCACGGGAGGCGGTCGCCCACCTAGGTAATGGTGACGTGGAACAGGCTTCTAGAGTGGGTTTGCAGGCGCTGACCATTGGCGCCGAGACTGGATCCACGCGCATCATTGTAGAGTTAAAGCACTTGGACGCCACGTTGAGAAAATTCTCAACAACGTCAAGCGCGGCAGATTTTTGCGACGCCATGAATGAAACGCGTGCACAGTGGAGCTTGCACGCGATTGGGAGTGAAAGGGATTAGATGTGACTCGGCCGACTCCTGTGGATTATGAGTGGATGATGGTAGCCATAGAGCTGGCCCACCGGTGCCCGCCAAGTCCTGGCGCCTTCTCTGTCGGTGCTGTCATCGTGGGCCAGAACGGGGAAGAGATCAGCCGTGGATACTCCCGGGAAATTGACAGTCATGTTCACGCTGAAGAGTCGGCGCTTGCGAAGCTATCATGTGACGATCCACGCTTGAAAACCGCCACAATCTACAGCACGTTGGAGCCCTGCTCCCAACGAAAGTCGCGACCACGTACCTGCACCCAACTTATTCTCGAAGCGGGAATTCCGCGAGTTGTCATGGCCTGGCGAGAGCCCAGTCTCTTCGTCGCGGATTGTCAAGGCTATGAGTTGCTCGCCAATGCTGGCGTGGTGGTGGTGGAAATTCCCGACCTGGCAGCGGAGGCTCAAGCGCCTAATACCCATCTTTCGCTGGGGCCGTGATGGCGCGACCGGTGCCGCTGACGGCGGCGTGGTCCGGATGCACAGGATCGGGGTTGACACAGATCAACGCCCACGGGCGGTCGTTGACCCGGGTCATGACGAGCGTGGCGCGTCGGGTGCCGCGGAGCTTGAGCTGACGGTGCAGGTCCTCGACATCGCCTGCCAAGCCGCGGCGGCGGATGTCGATCGAGCCGATGTCGAGGGCGCGCAGCCGGGGTGTCAGTGCCTTCTGGTCCCAGGGTCCGGAATCGAGCACGCGCAGGGTGCGCGCGAATGGGGTGCGGAGCGGCTCGTCGCTGGACAGGAAGGCGATCTGTGGATCGATCTTCCACGCGCCGACGCTGCGCGCCAGATCCTCGACGAGACCGGCTCGGGTGACGGCCGGGTTCGGGTCAAGCAGGAAAGCGCCTGGAGATCGGTGCGCCACCTCGTCACCGGGTAGCGGTAGCAGCACATGGCCCTCCGGCAGGATCGTGGCGCGGCTGGTACCAGTCGCCAAGGCCGGTGACCACAACGCTGCCTCCTTGAGGTCGCGCCGGTCGGCGATGAACTCCATTTCCCAGCCGGCGGGAATCTCGTCGTGGGCGATCCCCGGGGCCGCCTTGATTCCGACAGCCTCAACCCGATCCACCAAACTGGTCGACCACGACAGCGGCGGTTCACAGGATCCGACGCGCATCCGGTGGCCCCGCGCGCGTCGGGCCGGGTCGATGAACACGGCGTCGATGCTGCTCAGGTCCACGTCGCGGACATCAGCGTGCACGATGGTGACCGCGTCAGCCACCCCGTAGGCGTCGGCATTGCGTGTCGCCATCCGCAGGTGCAGCGGGTCACGATCGACCGCGAGGACTTCCCGCCGGTCCGCCAGGGCAATGAGATCCCCACCGATGCCACAACACAGATCCGCCACCCGTAAGGCCCCGGCGAAGCGCGCCGCTCGGTGCCGGGCGATGACCTCGGAGGTGGCCTGCTCCAGGCCAGCACGGGTGAAGTACATCCGCTCCGCCCTGGTGAACTTCGCCTGGGCGCGGTGGCGGAGCTCATGCTGGCCGAGCGCGGCGGTCACCAGCTCCGCCGGGTGGTCGCGGCGCAGCAGGGCACCGACCCGCAGCTCTGTCTCCGGCGTGACGTCCATCCGCGCCAGGCGATCCAGCAGCTCCTGGCCGATCGGTGAGACCAGCGCCTCCCATTGCGACAGGGCCTGGTCACCCGGCGCATCGCCCCGTGAGTGGCGATACGAGTTATAACTCGTATCGCCACTCACGGGGCGCGTCAGCGCCACCACGGACGCAGCGGCACGTGCGCGTCGCCGGTGCCGTCCGGGCGGACGGCCAGCATCTGGTGCAGCTGGATCCCGTTGCGCTCGAAGGACAATCGGGAAGCGCCCATGTAGAGGCCCCACACGCGGGCAGTGGCCTCGCCGACCTCGGCCACGCACGTGTCCCAGTGCGCGGCGAGGTTCGCGCACCACTGCTTCAGCGTCAGCGCGTAGTGCTCCCGCAGGTTCTCCACATGGCGCAGCTCGAAGCCGGCGTTCTGCGCCTCAGTGATGATCTTTCCGGCGCCGGCGAGCTCCCCGTCTGGGAACACGTAGCGATCAATGAACACATCGGGCTGGGCCCGCGCTCGGTTGTCCGGTTGGGTGATGCAGTGGTTGAGCAACCGCCCTCCGGGGCGCAGCTTGGCGAGCAGCAGCGCGAAGTACGACGGGTAGCTGTGCACCCCGACATGCTCGGTGAGCCCGATCGAGCTCACCGCGTCATAGTCGCAGCCGGGAGCGTCCCGGTAGTCCAGGTGGCGCACGTCGGCGAGCTCGGCCAGACCCTCCCGGAGGATCGCCTGCTGTGCCCAGCGGGCCTGCTCCGCGGACAGCGTGACGCCCAGCGCACGGACCCCGCGGCGCGCGGCATGGCGCACCATGCCACCCCACCCGCAGCCGACGTCGAGGAGCCGCATCCCGGCCCGCAGTCCCAGCTTGTCGGCGATCAGCTCGTGCTTGCGCTCCTGGGCCTGTTCCAGGCTCGCCTCCGGATGGTCGAAGACGGCGCAGGTGTAGGACATCGACGGGCCGAGCACCAGCTCGTAGAAGCGGTTGGAGACGTCGTAGTGGTGGTGCACCGCCTCACTGTCGCGATGCCGGGAATGCGCCAACCCTTCGATCGTCCGGCGCCACCGGGGCCGCGATTCCTGAGGCGGCGGCGGCACCGGCCGCAGCCGCTGCCAGCCCAGCGAACGGGTGATCAGCGCCAGCTCGGCCATGGTCGGGCGCCGGAAGCGCAGCTCATCGGCCATCAACCGCATCGCCTTATACGGGTCCCCCGGGTGCACTCCGGAAGCGCGCAGGTCACCGGCGATGTAGGCGCGCGCCATGCCGAGGTCGCCCGGCGCGGTGAACAGGTAGGTGGCGCCGCGCGGGGTAGCCAGGTGCACGCTGATCTCGGAGTCGGGCGGACCGGTGGCGCTGCCGTCATAGGCGGTGAACCGGACCGGGAACCGGCCATCGGCGAGCAGGTCCACGATCCCCGCTAGCGACAGCAGGCCCCCCGCCGCCGGGGCCGTCGCCGGAGTGGGGCGCCGGAAAGTCGTCATCGACGTCGCACCGCCTTCGCATAGAGGTCCAGGAGTCGTTGGTCTGGGTCGTAGCGCCGTTTGAGGGCCGCGTAGTGCTCGCCGCCGTAGCGGGCGTCGAACTCCTCCCGGGTGTAGAAGGAGTCCGAGTACAGCGACTTGTGCCCGCCCACCGCGTCAACCTGCTGTTCGATGGCCCGGTTGGTCTCGCTGCCGTTGATATCACTGCCGGGGGCGATCGGCACGCTAGACCAGAAGCCGACGTTGACGTAGTTCCGGCCGGGTTCCAGGGGATACAACGGCCAGTCGCGCTTGCCGCGCAGCCGCAACGGGCACAGCCACACCGGCTCGATGCCGACATGCTCGACGAACCAGCGCAGGAACTCCGCGGTGCGCTCGAGGGGAATCTCGACGTCTTGGATCACGCGTTCCCGGCGCGGGCGGCCGCGCCACACCTCCCAGCGGTTCTCAACGTCGAAGCGGTTCGCCAGCGCCACGATCTTCCAGTACACGTCGCTGCGGCGTAGCCGGGCCGGCCAGAGTCGCCGGATCACTGGGTGTTGGACGCCGAAGGCCCCCGAGCACCAGAACCAGTCGGTGTCCCAACGCCACAGGTAGTCGTGCGTGCGCAGGACGTCGCGAGGGCGCTGCTGGATCGAGCGGTAGTAGATCTGCATCCCGGTGTAGTCACTGGCCGCCTTGCCATGCTCGGTGCGAGAGCCCAGCGTCAGGTAGGACTCGGTGCGGGAGAACATCACGCCGTCGAGATAATCGACGTCCTCGCCGCTCCATTCCCGGGTCGCCATGATCCGCGCCACTGCGGCACACAGCTCGTCCAGATCGTCGAAGCGCACGTGCCGCAGCGCGACGTGCGAGCGCACCGGTTCCAACTCGATACGCAGTCGGGTGGCGTAACCCAGGGTGCCGTAAGAGTTGGGGAATCCGGTGAACAGCTCGTCACCCGGGATGGCTGTGATGAGCTCGCCGGCGCCGGTGAGCACGTCGAGCTCCAGCACCGACTCGTGCGGCAGGCCGTTGCGAAACGACGCCGCCTCGATGCCCAGCCCGCTCACCGCGCCGCCCAGAGTGATCGTCTTGAGCTGCGGCACGACCAGCGGGGTCAGCCCATGGGGCAACGTCGCGGCGACCAGGTTTTCGTACGTGCACATGCCGGCGACGTCAGCGGTGCGGGTGGCCGGGTCCACCTGCAACACCCCGGTCAGGCCGGAGACATCCAGTCCGGGGCCTGCTGCGGCGCGGGACCGGAACAGGTTCGACGTCGGCTTGGCCAGCCGCACCGGCGACCCCGCTGGGATCGCTCGGTAACTGGTTTGCAGCCGCTGCACAGCATCATGATGGCTGCGCCGCGCCCCAGTGAGCTGCACATGGTCCACATTACGACTAAACCCGGCCCGACCGCACCGTTTGCCTGCCCCCGACATGGCTACGCTGTGACATGGCTACTGTGGGGACATCGTTACCCTTGGGCCACACGGGCCTTCTCCCACACCTGGGCCCGACTCGACGAGAGGAGCCGTGGTGCAACCCGGTGGAGCGCCTGATATGCAGATGATCCTGCAGCAGGCCCAGAAGATGCAGCAACAGCTGATGAGCGCGCAGGCCGAGCTCGCTGAGGCGGAGGTCACGGGGCAGGCTGGTGGTGACCTGGTCTCGGTCACGCTGGCCGGATCCGGGGAGGTTCGCAGCGTGACGATCGACCCTAAGGTGGTTGACCCCGATGATGTGGAGACCTTGCAGGATCTCGTGGTGGGAGCGATGGCCGACGCGCACCGCGCCTTGCAGGAGCTCACCGAGCAGAAGATGGGTCCGCTGGCCAGCGCGCTCGGTGGGCCTGGCGGAGGTCTCGGCCTGCCCGGCATGTGACCCCCGCCGCAGAGGCGGCATGATGGCTACCGTGTATGAGGGAGTCGTCCAGGATCTTATCGATGAGTTGGGGCGGCTGCCCGGCGTTGGGCCCAAGAGCGCGCAGCGGATGGCGTTCTACCTGCTGGCCGCCGATCCGGCTGACGTGACGAGGTTGCAGGAGGCATTGCAGCGGGTCAAGGACGGGGTGGTTTTCTGCGCGATCTGCGGCATGGTCTCCGAGAAGCAGACGTGCCGGATTTGCGCTGACCCGCGCCGCGATCCGCGGCTGGTCTGTGTGGTCGAGGAGCCCAAAGACGTGCTCGCGGTGGAGCGCACTCGTGAGTTCACCGGCCGTTACCACGTGTTGGGTGGGGCGCTCGATCCACTGTCTGGCGTTGGCCCCGACCAGCTGCGGATCCGGGAACTGCTCACCCGGATCGGTGCTGACGAGATCACCGAAGTGATTATCGCGACGGATCCGAACACCGAGGGCGAGGCTACCGCCACTTACCTGGCGCGGATGTTGCGGGACTTCCCAGGCCTGTCGGTGACCAGGCTCGCCTCTGGCCTACCGATGGGCGGGGACTTGGAGTTCGCCGACGAGCTCACCCTCGGTCGCGCGCTGTCCGGTCGCCGCGCGGTCTGATTCTGACCGCTAGCGCAAGGCGCGATTGACGGCCGATACCACCGCGTTGAGCGAGGCGGTGACGATGGACCCGGAGACGCCGACACCCCACAGGATCTGCTCGCTGACGGTGCACTCGACATATGCCGCCGCAGCGGCATTGTCACCGGCTGACATCGCGTGCTCGACGTAGTCGAGCACCCGGACGTCGAAGCCCAGGGCGGCCAGGGCATCCACGAAGGCCGCGATCGGGCCATTGCCCGACCCGCTGATCTGGTGTTCCTCGTCCTCCACCAGCACGTTGGCGCAGATCTCATCATGGCCCTCGCCGTCGTCGGACAACCGGTGCCGCAGCACCCGCAGGGGGGTGCGCCGGTCCAGGTAGTGCTCCGCGAAGATGTCCCGGATCTGCTGCGGCGAGACCTCGCCACCGTCGGTGTCGGTGTGCTGCTGGATGATCCGGGAGAATTCGATCTGTAGCCGGCGCGGCAGCTCCAGCTGGTGCTCGGCTTTCATCACATAGGCGACACCGCCCTTGCCGGACTGCGAGTTCACCCGGATCACAGCCTCGTAGGTGCGCCCGACGTCTTTCGGGTCGACGGGCAGGTACGGCACTTCCCAGGGGTGCTCGTCCACGTTGACGCCAGCTGCTGCGGCGGCGTCCTGCATCGCCCGCAGTCCCTTGTTGATCGCGTCCTGGTGGCTGCCGGAAAACGCGGTGTACACCAGGTCACCCCCATAGGGATGACGTTCAGCCACCGGCAGCTGGTTGCAATATTCCACCGTGCGGCGGATCTCGTCGATATCGGAGAAATCGATCTGGGGATCGATGCCCTGGCTGAAGAGGTTCATTCCCAGCGTCGCCAGGCACACGTTACCGGTGCGCTCTCCATTGCCGAACAGGCAGCCCTCAATGCGTTGCGCGCCAGCCTGGTAGCCCAGCTCGGCGGCGGCCACCGCAGTGCCACGATCATTGTGCGGATGCAGCGAGAGGATCACCGCGCTGCGCCTTTCCAGGTTGCGGTGCATCCATTCGATGGAGTCGGCGTAGACGTTGGGGGTGGTCATCTCGACAGTGGCCGGCAGGTTCAGGATCACCGGCGCGTCCGGGCTGGGCTGCCAGATCTCGGTGACCGCGTTGCACACCTCCGCGGCGTAACTCAGCTCGGTGCCGGTGTAGGACTCCGGCGAGTATTGGAACCGGAAGTCGGTGTCGGAGTACTTACTCGCGTAGTCCACGAGAATCTCGGCCGCGGAGGTGGCGATCTTCTTGATCCCTTCGCGCTCCTCCCTGAACACCACTCGGCGCTGCAGGATCGACGTCGAGTTGTAGATGTGCACGATCGCCTTATGTGCGCCTTGCAGGGCCTCGAAGGTGCGCTCGATCAGTTCGGGCCGGCACTGTGACAGCACCTGGATGCGCACGTCCTCGGGCACCGCATCCTCGGTGATGATCTCGCGGACGAAGTCGAAATCGGTCTGGCTCGCGGACGGGAACCCGACCTCGATCTCCTTGTAGCCCATCCGCACCAGCAGTTCGAACATGCGCCGCTTGCGGTCGGGGCTCATCGGATCGATCAGGGCCTGGTTGCCGTCTCGCAGGTCCACCGCGCACCACAGCGGCGCCCGGCTGATCGTGACGTCGGGCCAGGTGCGGTCTGGGAGGGATACCGGCTCCACGGTCCGGGCAAAGGGCCGGTAGCGGTGCACGGGCATCGCGCTGCCGCACTGGAGGTTCCATGGGGCCTGATCGGCTGGAGCCGGGGCGGCGGGCGGCCGGATGCGGCTGACGTTGCCTGCGGCGAACGTGCTGGCGCCGATGTCGGCGGGCTTGGGAGTCATCTTCTGCTTCTGCGCTCTCTGTAGCCGGGTAGCCGGGAATCCGACCGGCGGATGCGCGCGGGCGACTCCGCGACGGGGGGCCGGTCGTCGTCAGACCCCGTCACGGCAGGGAAGCAGGAGGCGGGGACGCAGGAGGTAGGGAAGCGGGAGGGCGCGTGCCACGCGGTCACGGTAGCCGGGGCCACCCGGCGGTACGCAACTGCCCTCCCGCATGCTGGGAGGGCAGCGGTGTCCATGTCTGGGCGCATGGCCGGTGAGCATTCCTGCCCGCACGGTGCCGGCCGTGGCAGACTTTCGGTCATGAGCGCCAGTCGTACGTCGGTCCGCGGGACGCGCACCAGGATCGCCGCGGTCCTCGCGGCCCTGATCCGGATCGTGGGCGGGCTGTTCGTCCTAGTCCTGGTGGCGCATGTGGCGCTCACGTTAGGTGACGCGAACCCGGCCAACACCATAGCCAGGTTCGTGGCGTATTGGGCGAACCGTCTCCAGCTGGGCTTCCGCGGCCTGTTCACCCCGGCCGACGCCAGGGTGCGCATCGTGGTTGACTACGGCCTCCCTGCGGTCTTCTGGCTTGTCGTGACGTGGTTGCTGGTCCGTCTGGTGCGGCGCCTCGACTGACCCGGGCGGGCCCCGTGAGCCACGCGGCCATCCGTCTGTCCACCGCGCTCGTCGGGTGCTGATTGCCGGCTGCGCCCCGGGCTTGGAGACGCGTCGTGACTGCTATCCGGGTGAATTAACCGATCTCCACTCATGAGAGTGATGAGATAACTTACTGTAGTTATTGACCCGAGATCGCGCTCAACCTCGGTATATCGCCGCAGGTTACCAGGCGGTAGTTATAACGTTAGGTAACTGCCCGCGCGGGACTCTGCGGTGGCCGAGCGGCCGCGTTCCGGCCTCCAGATCCCGGATCGCGCGCTGTGTCCGTCCCTGTGCCCTCCGGCATTTGCGCAGGTCAAAGGTCCTGTGTCGAGTACCAGCACCAGCCGCGTGATCCGCGTTGACGCGGCTGTGGAGGGGGACGTGGACGCGCTCGCCGGGCTTTGAGCGGGTCTGGAGGCGCGAGGACGTCACTACACTCCGTCCTTGCTTCACCCACTTGCTTTCTTGGTCGACTTCCTCCACGCTGCCGCGTACCTGACGGGAGCAGCTGCCCCGGGGAGGCGTGTTGAGAAAGGAGGCCGTCCCAGCGGCGTCGGCTGTTGCGGCGACACTCGTTGTGCCCGCCGTAACTCCTCGCCCAGCACGCTTTCCCGCATGAAAAATCCTGTACTTAAGGAAGCGGTGGTGGAGTTGGCTAGAACGGATGCTCGATCCAGGGGATCTGGAGGAGCTGGACTGTTCAACGTTGTCAGTGTCGTGATCCTCGTCGTCGGTGTCTTGGCCATCGGCATAGCGGCTGCGCTGCTTGCCCGAACCCTGGCGGCGGCGCAGAGCATCGACAAAAAAGCTCAGACCATCGCCGGAAACGCCGGCAACATCAACGTCGCGACCAACTCGGTCACTCAGTTGAACCGGACTAATGAGCTTGCTTCCTCGATCTTGCAGAGCGCGAAGCCGCTGCAGGGTCTGCTCACCACAGCCGACGCCACCGCTCGGGACATTGACGGCGTGGCCAAGTCGATCAATGGGACCGCGGGAACCATCAACGGCTCGGCTACGACGATCAACGGCACGGCGACCACGATCAACAGCACGGCGAAGGACATCAACGCCAACGCCGGGACGATCAACGGCACCGCCTTCGCGATCAACAGCACCGCGAAGGGCATCAACAACCGTGCCGCGGCCATCCTCGACGTTGCGCAGCGCATCGACGTTGATGTGGCGAACATCAATGATGCCCTGGCGAGGACGGTCTTTATCGCCAGAAACATCAAGACTGACACCGGCAACATCGTCAATCAGGCGATCAACGCGGAACTCACGGCTCGCTGCATCGACGCCAAGGTTCGCCTTAACCTGATCAACCCGCCGTCGCCGCGCTGCTAGGAGCATGGAAGATGACAACACAGCAATTCTCCAGAACGTCGGCAAGCGTCCCTCCTCCTGCTACCGGTAGCTCGTTCGCTCGGTTTTTGTGGATCTTCACCACGCTCGGGCTCATCGTCGTCATCGTCGTCATCGGCTTCCTGATCGGCATCGTCCGAGCGCTTGAGTCGATTGACAACGGGCTGTTCACGGCGTCTAGTTCAGTGACCGGCGCCACGGGTAACGTCCAGCCGCTGCCCAACTACATCGAGACGATCAACTCCGCGCTGACCGATATCGATACCGCCTTGAAGCCCATCCGTGGTCAGGTGGCCGACGCCACCGCCTCGCTGCAGTCGATCAGGGGCAGCGCGCAGACCATCGACGCATCGTTGAAGGACACGTCCGCGTCGCTGGTCAACACGTCAGGTTCGCTGGTTGACACCTCTGGCACCCTGATTGGCGCCTCTCAATCGGTGGCGAGCATCTCCGCCTCCCTGATTGACACCTCCAATGTGCTGCTGAACATCCTCGGTCTCGCGCAGTCGATCGACGGCACACTGGAGTCGGTCCAGAACATCGACAGCCGAGGCACGGCCTTGGTTACCCCGCAGGTCAACGTCATCAACGGGCTCCTGCAAGGTATTCAGAATGACACCAGCACCATCAACCTTCAGCTGCAGGAGACCAACCGCCACCTGACCAACATCTGCACGTCGCCCACGCTGTCCTTGCTGCCTCCGTTCAAGTGCCACCCGTAAAGGAGGTGACTGATGCGACGCTTAACGTCCCAAGCCCTACCAGGGATCATGCTCGTGATCGTGATCCTCTGGGCGCTGACTGCGGTCATCTTCCTGACCGGCATCTTGGCGGCCGCTAATCGGATCGAGAGTCGGGTTGGCGTCATCAACAGTTCGTTGTCGCCGATCAACACCAAGCTCAACGCCGTCCCGGTGCTCGCCAACGTCTCTGATACCGCGAACCAGATCCGTGATGCGGCTGCGCACCTCAGTCCGACTGTCGGGCGCATTGCCGAGTCGGCCAGCAGCATCGACTCCAGCCTCAAGCAGGTCAATGAGTCAGTGGGTCCGATCAACAAATCCGTTCAGCTGATCAATGGTTCGGTGCTGCAGATCAACGCGAGTGTGCGCCAGATCGCTCCGAGGCTGGTGTCGATTCTCGGTAGCGCTAGGTCGATCAATGGCTCCGTGCACTCGATCGATGGGGAACTCGCCGGGACCTTGGACAATGTGTACGACATCAGGAGTCGTGTCGTTGTTGTCACAGGTCAGGCCGATGATGTTATCAGGACCGCCCAGGGTATCAAGGGCGACACTGGGTTCGTCCGAGCTACGGTTGGCACTGCTCCGTTCACGGGCACGGTCAACGGTGATGCGTTTGGGATCGAGACATCTCCGCTGCTCCTGAGGTTGTCCAACGCTGGCTTGTTGCGGGAAATGGCTGTGGCGTCTGCTCGGCACGATCCGGCGGCGGCCCAGATGACGTTGCCGTCGCTGGACTTGCTGCCGCAGATTTCGGCACTTGGGTTGCCGGCTCTGCCGGTGCCTGGTCCTGCGCAACTCCCGTCGGTGCTGGGCAACATCCTGCAGGGGTTGCCGATCGTGGGTGACACCGGCGATCTCCTCGGTCTGGTGTCTGCTCCACCGAAGTAGCCGCAGGAGTTCGATGAGTGGCTCATCGGGGGCCCGACCTCGCGAGGTCGGGCCCCCGATGATTTTTTTCTGCAGGCGTGCCACGCGATGGCCAAACGCGGGTAGCCTCTGCAGGCGTGCCTCGAGTGGTCGTCGACGTTGTTCCCAAACCCGAGATCCTCGATCCGCAGGGTCAGGCGATCGTGCGCGCGTTGCCCCGGCTGGGCTTGCACGGGGTGCGCGACGTGCGGCAGGGCAAGCATTTCGAGCTTGACATCGATAACGATGTTAACGCCGAGACGCTGCATCGGATCGCGGGTGAGCTGCTCGCCAATCCGGTGATCGAGGACTGGACGGTGCGCCGGCTGTGAGTCCCACCAGATGAGCTCCCTGAGCGCGGTCTGCCGGATCGGTGTCATCACCTTCCCCGGTACGTTGGACGACGTCAACGCGGCCCGCGCCGTGCGCCATGCCGGGGCGCAGCCGGTGTCACTCTGGCACGCCCACGACGACCTGCACGGGGTGGACGCCGTGGTGGTGCCCGGCGGGTTCTCCTATGGCGACTACCTGCGAGCCGGCGCGATCGCCGCACATCAGCCGGTGCTGCGCGCGGTGGTCGCCGCCACCCGTCGGGGGACCCCGGTTCTCGGCATTTGCAACGGGTTTCAGATCCTCTGCGAGGCGGGTTTGCTGCCCGGTGCCTTGGTGCGCAATTCCGGGCTGCACTTCGTCTGCCGTGACCAGCGGCTGCGGGTGGAGACCAACGCCACCGTTTGGACCGGCCGGTACGCCCCCGGTGCGGAGATCGTGGTGCCGCTGAAGTCCATCGAGGGCCGGTACGTGGCCGATGCGTCAACGCTGGCCGGGTTGGAGGGAGAGGGTCGCGTGGTATTCCGCTACCTGGGCGGCAACCCGAACGGCGCGGCGCACGACATCGCCGGGATCGCCTCGGCCGATGGCCGGGTGCTCGGCTTGATGCCGCATCCCGAGCACGCGATCGACCCGCTCACCGGCCCGTCAACCGACGGGCTGGATCTCTTCCGCTCCGCCATCGACGCGGTACTCGGCGCCGTTCGGGCCTAAAGACCCTGCTCGGGCACGGTAGGGCCCTCGCCACGACCTGCCCAGCGCGGTAGCAGGTCAGCGACTGCGATGTCGAAGGTGACGAGCTCGCTGATGGTGAGGCGCGGGCCAGGCCCCGTCATCTGGTAGGAGTCACCATGCCCGCTGCGGTACATGCTGACCAGTGGCGGTTCGAGCTCGATCCGCCAGTAATGTGGGATTCCGTAACGGGCGTACAGCGCGGGTTTGGTGGCGCGATCCTCCAGATGGCTGCCTGGAGACTCGATCTCGACGGCCACCAGCACCTCCGACGGTGCGAACCAGTGCCGTCCCGGCTGATCGCTGCGCACCACGAGGACGTCGGGGATCCGGGTCAGCTGTCGCCCGAAGCGGATCTCCACACCCTGCGTGACGGCGAGCGGCTCGGGTGCGACCGCCTCCAGTCGGACTAGCAGCCGGGCGGCGACGGCCTGGTGCAGGCTCGACGGTGAGGGCGACACGGTCAGTGCTCCATCGGTCAGCTCGTAGCGGTAGTGGCTCTCCGGGAGCGCGTCCAGGTCCTCGACAGTCCAGCCCCCGGACGGGATCACCAGCAGCGGATCGGTCATCGTCGCCTCCTCCTGGGCCTCCTCCTGGTGGGTGGAGTCTAGAGTGCCCATACCCTCGACGGGTGCTGACCACGCCGGACCATCCGCAGCCATACCGTGAGTTGGGGCTTGCCGATGACGAGTACGCGCGGATCCGGGAGATCCTCGGGCGCCGGCCGACCGCGGCCGAGTTGGCGATGTACGCGGTGATGTGGAGCGAGCACTGCTCCTACAAGTCCTCCAAGGTGCACCTGCGCTATGTCGGGGAGACGACCACCGAGGCGATGCGGCAGCGGATGCTCGCCGGTATCGGATCCAATGCCGGTGTCGTCGAGGTCGGTGATGGCTGGGCGGTGACGTTCAAGATCGAGTCGCATAATCATCCGTCGTATGTGGAGCCCTACCAGGGCGCGGCGACCGGGGTCGGCGGGATCGTGCGCGACATCCTGGCCATGGGCGCCCGCCCGATCGCGGTCGTGGACTCCCTGCGTGTCGGCCCCGCCGACGCCGCCGATACCGCGCGGGTGCTGCCTGGAATGGTCGCCGGAATTGGGGGCTACGGCAACTGCCTCGGCTTGCCCAACATTGGTGGCGAGCTCGGCTTCGACCCCTCTTATGCGGGCAACCCGCTGGTCAACGCGCTGTGCGTGGGGGTGCTGCGGGTGGCTGACCTGCACCTGGCGCACGCCAGCGGCACCGGCAACCAGATCGTCCTGTTTGGCGCGCGCACTGGCCGCGACGGCATCGGTGGGGTCTCGGTGCTGGCCAGCGAAAGCTTCGACGCCAGCCATCCGGGCCCCAACCCATCGGGCCCCAACCAATCGGGCCAGGGCAGCGGTCGCACGAAGCTGCCCAGCGTTCAGGTCGGCGACCCGTTCACCGAGAAGGTGCTGATCGAATGTTGCCTGGAGCTCTTCGCCGCCGGGCTGGTGGTCGGCATCCAAGACCTCGGCGGGGCCGGTCTGGCCTGCGCGACGAGCGAGCTGGCCAGCGCGGGTGACGGCGGCATGCGGGTGGATCTCGATGCGGTGCCGCTGCGGGCACTGGGTATGACGCCGGCCGAGATCCTGTGCAGCGAGTCCCAGGAGCGGATGTGCGCCGTGGTCCGTCCCGCCGATGTGGCTGCCTTCCTGGCGCTCTGCGCCAAGTGGGATGTCACCGCCACGGTGATCGGTGAGGTCACCGACGGGGACCGCCTGGTGATCACCTGGCACGGCGAGACCGTGGTGGACGTGCCGCCCCGCACCGTTGCGCACGAGGGCCCGGTCTACCACCGCCCCGTTCGACGGCCGTCCACCCAGGACGCCGTGCAGGCGTCCACGCCGGACGTCCTGGCACGGCCATCCACACCGGAGGCCTTGCGCGCCACGGTGCTGCGGATGGTGGCCAGCCCCGGGCTGTGCTCGCGGGCCTGGGTGACCGATCAGTACGACCGGTACGTGCGGGGCGGCACCGTGCTCGCGCAACCCAGCGACGCGGGCATGGTGCGCATCGACGAGACCACCCAGCGCGGGGTGGCGGTGGCCACCGATGGCAACGCCCGGTACTGCGCGCTGGACCCCTACGCCGGTACCCAGCTGGCGCTGGCCGAGGCCTACCGCAATGTCGCGGTCACCGGTGCCACCCCGCTGGCCGTGACGAACTGTCTCAATTTCAGCGCGCCCACTGACCCCGGCGTGATGTGGCAGTTCGAGCAGGCCGTCCGCGGGCTGGCCGACGGTTGCGCCGCCCTCGGCATCCCCGTCACCGGGGGAAACGTGAGTTTCTACAATCAGACCGGGGACACCGCGATCCTGCCCACCCCGGTGGTCGGGGTACTTGGCGTGATCGACGACGTGCGCCGGCGCATTCCGACCGGATTGGGCGCTACCGGTGCCGAGGTCTGGCTGCTCGGCGAGACCCGTGACGAGCTCGGCGGCAGCGAATGGGCGCATGAGGTGCACGGGCACCTCGGGGGTCGCCCGCCTGCAGTGGATCTGGCCCGCGAGCAGGCGATCGGTGCGGTGCTCGCCGCCGCATCCCGTGATGGCCTGGTGAGCGGAACCCACGATCTGTCCGACGGCGGTCTGGCGCAGGCGCTGGTGGAAGCCTGCCTGCGCAGCGGCCTCGGCGCTCGGGTGACCCTGCCGGCCCAAGCCGATCCGTTCGTCGCGCTGTTCTCCGAGTCCTCCGCGCGCGTCTTGCTCGGCGTGTCCGGCACCGGTGCGCACCGGGTCGCGCAGCTGTGCGCTGACCACGGGGTGCTGGTGACCCGGCTCGGCGAGGTCCACGCCGCGCCCGTGCTCGAGATCGTCAACGTCGCCACCTTCACCCTGGACGAGCTGCGCGCTGCCTGGGAAGCCACCCTCCCAGCCTTGTTCGGAACTGGGAGAGACGCATGATGCAGCGGCGCCGAGTTGACGCGCAGGAGCTGCGCGGCGCGCTCGCCGCGGTCGCGGCGTGGCTGGACGGGGACACCGCAGCGCCCACGCGCGACGAGCTGGCGCGGGCCGTCCGGCTCAGTCTTCGCGCGTTGGCGCAGGCGGCTCCCGGCGCCACGGTAGAGGTGCGGGTACCGCCGTTCGCCGCGGTGCAGTGTGTCACGGGGCCGCGCCATACTCGGGGACACACGAGGGGCACCCCACCCAATGTGGTCGAGACCGACCCACGAACCTGGCTAGAGCTAGCCACCGCCCGGCTCAGCTGGCCCACCGCCCTAGCCAACGCTCGCATCGCGGCCTCCGGCCCCCGCGCCGACATCTCACCCTGGCTCCCCTTGGTGTGATCCGGCGCATTCAGCGTGATAAGTGAGGTGTTCATAACCCCGCTGAGCCCGCTGAAGGCGGATCCTCCACCATGGACGCATGACGCTGTCCCGGTTCGCTTCCGCTATGGCTGAGTTCGATCGTCGGGTGCGGGCGGTGCGGCCAGAACAGTGGCACCATCCCACCCCGTGCACGGAGTGGGATGTGCGAGCGCTGGTGAACCACGTGGTGGTCGAGCAGCTGTGGGCGCCGCTGCTGCTCGACGGGGCCACCGTCGAGGATGTCGGGGATCGCTTCGATGGCGATCAGCTCGGTGATGACCCGGTGGCGGCCTGGGCGCGCGCCGCAGCTGCGGCGCGCGAGGCGTTCGCGGCGCCGGGTGCCCTGCGGCGGTTCGTGGAGCTGTCCTACGGGCGCCGTCCGGCCGAGGGGTACTGCCAGGAGATGACCCTGGACCTGACCGTGCACGCCTGGGACCTGGCCCGGGGCATCCAGACTGACGAGCGGCTCGACGGGGAGCTGGCCAGCGACGTGCTGGCCTTCATCGAGCCGCAGGTCGAGCAGCTGGCCGGCACGGGGATGTTCGCCCCACCTGTCGCTGTGGGTGACGCCGCCGACCCCCAGACTCGGCTGCTGGCCCTGCTCGGGCGCCGGGCGTGAGCCGCCCAGCGAAAGAACGCTCAGAATAAAAGAAGGCCAGCGAAAGAACACTCACACTGAAGAACCGGCGATCCACTCGGCTAGTCGGCCGCGGAACCCGGGAGCAGCCAGTAGACTGGAAACCATCACCAGTCCGGTCGGTCCAAACAGTGGAGTCTCAGGTGGGCAACGAAATGCCCCGACATGACCCCGGCCACGACAACGCAGACAGCCACAACGACACCGAACCGCGCGAAGAGTGCGGGGTCTTCGGTGTGTGGGCGCCCGGTGAAGAGGTCGCCAAGCTGGCCTACTTCGGCCTGTTCGCGCTGCAGCACCGGGGCCAGGAGGCTGCCGGAATTGCGGTGTCCGACGGCTCGCGGGTGCTGGTGTTCAAAGACCTCGGGCTGGTCAGCCAGGTGTTCGACGAGCAGGTGCTGTCCAGCCTGGCCGGGCACATCGCGGTCGGGCACTGCCGTTATTCCACCACCGGGTCGAGCACCTGGGAAAATGCCCAGCCCACCTTTTGCACCACGGCCATCGGCTCGGGCCTGGCGCTGGGGCACAACGGCAACCTGGTCAACACCGCCGAACTGCTGGCGCAGGCCCGCAAAGTCGGTGTGTCCACCCGCAACCGGGCGAGTACCGACTCCGACCTGATCACTGGGCTGCTCGCCACCGCCGCTGCGGGTACCGACATCGAAACCGCCGCCCAGCGCGTGCTGCCCCAGCTGCGGGGGGCGTTCTCGTTGGTCTTCTGCGATGAGGACACGCTCTACGCCGCGCGAGACCCGCACGGCGTCCGCCCGCTGGTGCTGGGCAGGCTGTTAGAGCGTGGCTGGGTAATCGCCAGTGAGACCGCGGCGCTGGACATCGTCGGTGCCAGCTTCGTCCGTGAAGTGGAGCCCGGCGAGCTACTGGCCATCGACGCGAGCGGGTTGCGCAGTTCCCGCTTCGCCAGACCCGATCCCAAGGGCTGCGTGTTCGAGTACGTTTACCTGGCCCGCCCGGACACCACGATCGCCGGGCGCGGGGTGCACGCCAGCCGGTTGGAGGTCGGCCGCCGGCTGGCCCGGGAGCATCCCGCCGACGCCGATCTGGTCATCCCGGTACCCGAGTCGGGCACCCCAGCCGCGATCGGCTACGCGCAGGGCTCGGGCATCCCCTATGGAAAGGGGCTGGTGAAGAACGCCTACGTCGGGCGCACCTTCATCCAACCGTCCCAGACGATCCGCCAGCTGGGCATTCGGCTCAAGCTCAACCCGCTGCGCGACGTCATCCGCGGCAAGCGTCTGGTTGTGGTGGACGACTCCATCGTGCGCGGCAATACCCAGGGTGCCCTGGTTCGGATGCTGCGCGAGGCCGGGGCGATCGAGGTGCACGTCCGGATTGCCAGCCCACCGGTGCGTTGGCCGTGCTTCTACGGCATCGACTTCGCCTCCCGCGCCGAGCTGATCGCCACCGGTGTCAACGTTGACGGGGTGCGGCGCGCCATCGGGGCCGACAGTCTCGGTTACATCAGCCTCGAGGGCCTCATCGCCGCCTCCGAACAGCCGGCTTCCCGGTTGTGCACAGCCTGCTTCGATGGTCGCTATCCCATCCCGCTGCCACCCAGTGAGTCCATCGGCAAGCACCTCCTTGAAGACCTCGACGCGGTGGCGCGGGTGTCGTCCTTGACCAGGTAACGTAACGGTAACTGCTCGTACGGGCATCTCTCGCGCCATAGCCACCCGTGTCCTGGAGCGCCTGCCATGACCGAGATCGTCAGCCCGCACACCACCTACGCCATGGCCGGGGTGGACATTGCCGCCGGAGAGCAGGCCGTCACCGCGCTGCGACCGCACGCCGAGCGGGCTCGTCGCCCGGAGGTGCTGGGCACCATCGGCGGGTTCGCCGGCCTGTTCAAGCTCAGACTCGATCGCTGGCGCGAGCCAGTCCTGGCTTGCTCCACCGACGGCGTCGGCACCAAGACCGCGATCGCGCAGGCGATCAATGTGCACCACACCATCGGGATCGACCTGGTGGCGATGGTGGTCAACGACCTGGTGGTGTGTGGGGCCGAGCCGTTGTTCCTGCAGGACTACATCGCCGTCGGGAAGGTCGTGCCGGAGCGGATCGCGGACCTCGTCCGGGGAATCGCCGATGGCTGTATCGAGGCTGGCTGCGCGCTACTGGGCGGGGAGACCGCCGAGCACCCCGGGATGATGACCGACGGCACCTACGACCTGTCCGCGACCGCGGTGGGCGTGGTCGAGGCCGACGCCGTCCTGGGTCCTGATCGCGTGCGGCCCGGTGACGTGGTGGTGGCGATGGCCTCCTCGGGGCTGCATTCCAACGGCTATTCACTGGCCCGGCACGTGCTGCTGGGCATGACCCGGATGCCCCTGGACGGGCAGGTCGAGGAGTTCGGCCGCACACTGGGGGAGCAGTTACTCGAACCCACCCGGATCTACGCCAAGGACTGCCTGGCGTTGGCTGCGGAGACCGAAGTGCGGACTTTCGCGCACATCACTGGGGGCGGCCTAGCGGCGAACCTGTCGCGGGTGATGCCCCGCGGGCTGGTCGCCGTGCTGGAACGCGGTAGCTGGACGCCAGCTGCGGAGTTCGCGCTGATCGCCCGCCGGGGCCGGGTGCAGCGCACGGAGATGGAACGCACCTTCAACATGGGCGTCGGGATGGTCGCGGTGCTCAACCCAGCTGAGGTGGATCGCGCGCTGGCCGTGCTGACGGCCCGGCATGTGCCGGCGTGGGTACTCGGCGAGGTGTGCAAGTCCCGCGACGTCGCGCTCGAGGATCCTGCGGGAGACTCCCCCGGCGCAGTGCTCCGCGGGGATCATCCGCGGTTCTGACCCGTCTGGCGAGCCGGGGCTGATGAGCCCCGGCTGGTGAGTGACGGTGTGTGCGGCCTCAACGGCGGTACTCACCGTACTCGTCGGTGTACGTCTCGTCGGTGTACGCATCATCGGCACGGTCCGCAACGCCGTGGTCACCGTCACCGTCGCCGTTGCCAGTGGTGTGACTGCCGGCGGTGCCGCCCGACAGCTCTCGTTGGAGAGCCTCGAGGTCCGTGGTGGGGGAGCTGTATTTGAGTTCCCGGGCCACCCTCGTTTGCTTGGCCTTGGCTCGGCCGCGCCCCATGGCTCGACCCCCTCACGCAGGGAGACGGGGCGGCCGGGGGAAACCGGCGGCCCCGTTCATCTCGACAGTGTTTCTCTTAGCCACCACCGTACAGGGTGGGGTGGACGGGATGCGACGCGGTCCTGGGCCGGGTGCCGGCGGGTCCGCCGCGCCGCCGGTTCGCACCGCGAAACGGGCCGGTCACGCCCGTGCCACGGCGGCCTGCCGGGCCATCTGGGCGAGGTCTCGCGCGTCGCGGCCCGGCCGGGCTTCCAGCGCGGCGGCCAGCGGTGGTAGCTTTCCGCGGGTGCGGACCGAGCTGAGCTTGGCCACCGCGGTGATCGCGTCGTGGGCCAACGGGAGGCCGCCGGACTCCCCGGCTCGGACGTGGACGGTGGCCAGCACAATGGTGGAGCGGGTGTGGCGGACCTGGCTGATCCGCTCCCAGCGGCGCGCCGACGCCGCCGCGAGCGGTTCTGCGGCGTCGAGCCGCCCCCTGCGCAGCGCCAGCAGCGCGGCGGAAGTGTCCAAGTCACCGTAGGGATCGGCGCGGGTGGGCGACCACAGCTCCCGCGCCGTCACCATCTTGACCTCGGCGGCGTCCAGGTCCCCGAGATCGGCCAGGGCGGTCGCGGCGTTCGCCTGCGCCTGCGACTCCACGCCCGCCCGTCCGTTTTCCCCGACGACCACCGCGCGCTGCTCGTCCCGGGGGATGCCCCGCGCCTTGAACAGGCCGAGCTGGAGCAGCTTCAGCCCGTCATTCGGGTGGCCGTGCTCCCTGGTGGTCAGCCCGGCATAGTTCAGGGCGACGGCCTGCAGGTAGGTGTCCCCGGCCTCGGTGGCCAGCTCCAGCGCGACCGTGTAGTGATGCATCGCGCGGTCGCGGAGCCCGGCGTCGAGCCCGGCCCACCCGGCCTCAATGTGCAGCTCGGCCACCGCTACCAGCAGCGCCCGCCGGACCGGCTCGTCCGCCGGCACGCTCAGCAGTTGGGTGGCCCAGGCGGCGGCGACGCTGAGCACCGCCGGCTCGGCGAACGCGGGGTTACCCGCTTCGCCAAGCCGCCGGACCAGGTTGCGCACCCGCGCCACGTGGATCCCGTCGATCCGGGATGGCAGCGGCACCGGCACCGGGTCGGGCAGCGCCAGCAGCTTGACCAGCTCGTCCACCGGCTGACCCAGGATGCCTATCCCAGCGGCCAGTAGCGCCCGGCGGTGCATCTCCGCATACACCTCCTCCGAGAAGTCGGTGACCGTGCCCCTGCCAGGGTAGGCGCCCGCACCACCCTCGGCGCCACCCGCCAGCCGCATGAGCTCCCGGGGCACGCCCAGCCCGTCGCAGATGCGCTCCAGTACCGTCACGTCCCGCACCTGGCGGCCCCGGAGGATCTCCGACACCTCGGACTGGGCCTGCCCGGTGCGCCGAGCGATCTCCCGCTGGCTGACCCCGTCCCGCTGCAACAGCCGATACACCGCGCCGATGTCCCGAGCGCCCAGCGCGGCCCGCGCCTCAGGGCGCTCATACCACGGGGGCGTGCCTCCCTCTCTCACCACGTCACTACCTCCTTCACGCGTGGCCACAAGATGCACAAGCATCCATGAGACCGTGCAAGGGCGGGTCAGAAGGTGCACAAGCATCCATGAGACCGTGCGGGGGTTAGGGTTGCTTGGGTGCGGGGGAGTGTGGCTTTTCTGGTTCGGTGAGTTGGCGTTGCTCGGCTAGTAGGTCGTCCACCGAGGCGGCTCCGCTGGCATACCGGGAGCCGATCTCGGCGTTGAAGGTGTCCACCACGTGCTGCACCTCGCGGCGGCGCTGAGATACCGACGTCTCTTCCGTGCGGTAGGCCTGCAGGGTGCCGTCGAGCTGATCGCCGGACAACGACCCGACATTGGAGAGGTTGACATCGGTGACCAGGGCCTCGACATGGCGGTGCGCCTCGGCTCGCGAGGGCTGCAGCGTCTGGTGGCGGCCCGAGCCGGTGGCCGGGCCCACGGCGTTCACCGCCAGGATCCGGCCCAACTCGGCGACGATGGGAGCGCTGCCGCCCTCGCGGCGGCGTTGTTGCTCGGCGCGCACGATGTCGATCCGGGCGTGCAGCAGCCGCCGCAGGTAGGACAGGTCGGTCTCCTCCTGGGCGGCGTCGTCCCGGCGCGCGCGCACCTCGGCCAGCTCAAGCTCGGCCAACCCGGCGACATAACCGGGATCGAGCACCCGGTCGATGCGTCGTCGCCCCCCAGGACGCACTTCGATCACGGGATCATCCTGGCACCATTTTTCCCCGCTGCAGGTGCCCGCCCAACGATCACGCCGTCAGATGGTTCTCTCAGACGGCGCAGTGCTGCCCGACCCGGTGGTTCTCCGGTGTCCGGCGGGACCGAGTCCGGGTCCACCGACGCGGCGGCGTCCCCGGCCAGCAGCGGGGTGCATGGCTGCACCGAGCGCTTGAGCAGGGCCAGCGCGATGGGGCCGAGTTCGTAGTGGGTGGCCACCGTGCCGACCCGGCCGATCACCCGCTCGCCGGCCCGCACCGGGTCCCCGGTGGTCGGCAGGGTCTCGGGTGACTCCAGATGCAGCAGCACCATCCGCCGTGGCGGGCGGCCCAGATTCGACACCCGCGCCACCGTCTCCTGGCCCCGGTAGCATCCCTTGTCCAGGTGCACCGCGGGGCCGATCCAGCCGACCTCGTGCGGGATGGTGCGCTCGTCGGTGTCGATTCCCAGCCGCGGGCGCAGCGCCGCTGCCCGGATCGCCTCATAGGCCCAGGTGCCGGCCGGGGTGGCGCCGGCCTCGACGAGCCGCCGCCAGGCGTTGGTGAGCTCGCCGCGTGGCACCAGCAGGTCCGTCCCGCCCGCCACGGCGCGCACAAACCCGCCCTGCTCGCCGGCCCGCGCGATCACCTGGTCAGCGCCTGGGCCCAGCAGCGACAGCACCGCCAGCTCCGAGGTCGCCTCTCGCGGCGCCACCTTCGACCAGAACACCATCGAGTTCAGGTAGGCCAGCAGCCCCTGCGCCCGGCCAGGGTCGGTGTCCAGCCACACCGTGTCGTGCACATGGGACACCACCGCGTGGTGCTCGACGTGGCCCCGTAGGTCCAGGACCAGGGCCTCGGTGTGCTCGCCCGCGCCGAGCGCGAGCAGGTGCTGGGAGGTGATGGTGTGTAACCAGCTCAACCGGTCCTCGCCCGGCACGGCCAGCACCTCGCGGTGCGACCGGTCCACCACCGCGACGTCGCGCTCGGCGGCGCGTTGCTCACCCAACGGGTCACCGTAGTGCCAGGCCACCCCGGGGTCTGGGGATCCGTCGGGCGGGGGCACCGCACCCGGCAGTGTCAGCAGAGGCGAGGTCACGAGCCGTTGGCCTCCGCCGCGGCCTCGCCGTGCTCGGCGCAGCCGCGGCAGCGCCCGGACAGCGCCAGGTGGCTGGGGTCCAGCACGAACCCGAACCGCTCTCGCAATCGCTCGGTGAGGTCGGTGAGCTCCTCAGGGGGTACCTCGGTGACGTCTCCACATCGGTGGCACACCAGGTGGATGTGCTCATGTGCGTTGGTGGAGTAGCTCGGCGCACCGTGCCCGAGGTGGGTATGCCGCACTAGGTCGAGGCCCTCGAGCAGGTCGAGGGTGCGGTAGATGGTGGTGATGTTCACTGCGGGCGCGACGCGTTGGACGTGCTCGCAGATCCGCTCCGGGGTGGCGTGCTGCAATTCCCGCACCGCGTCGAGCACCAGCTGCCGTTGCGGGGTCATCCGCATCCCGCGTTTGTGCAGCGTGCGACGCAGGCTGGTGTCCACACTCACGATGGTATCGCTGCGTGCTGCTCTCGAACGTGTACTAACGCGCTCAGCGGCGGGCTTACCGGCCGGGAGGGCCTGCTGAACCCTGTTGCTCACCGCGCTGCGGCGCGGTTAGCGTGACAGCACACGGGAAAGGAGGTGGTCCAAGGTTGAACGGCTATAGGACTCGTGAGGTGGCTGTCAGCTAGAGCCGCCGACGGCCGTGGAAGGCCACCTCCACCTGGACGGCGTTGATCACAACGGCGGACCCGGAGAGGCGGCCGGCGAATCCAAGGCAGTCACCCGGCCCCCGGGGTACCAGAGCACTAGTCCCGCTCGGGCACATCACTCCCCGGGGGCTGACTCCTGCCTGGGTGCAGCTCTTGTCGGGCTGGTCACGTCCGGAGGGTCAGCCGGCTACTCGGCGGAGACGGGCGGAGACGTGCGGCTGCAAGGGTTGGCCGACCATCGCGCGTTGCTCGACGTAGGCCAGGTCGCCGCCCTCGACGATGCCGTAGAGCCGGTGCGCGCCGCTGACCTCCTTGGCCGAGGAACTCCGCACCACCGCGTCGGTGGCCAGCTCCCACGAGGTCTGGGTGCGTAGCTTCCCGTAGTAGAGCTCCAGGATGCCGGTGCCGTGCGCGGCGAGCAACTCGATGGTGTCATCGGCCTGGGGCCGCCAGAACCCCGTCTCCCGGGCCGCCGGTCGGATCACCTCGCCGGCGTTGTCGAGCAGCCACGCCCGCGACTCGTAACGCAAGAATGGTCGCCCGTCGTGGCAGAACACCACCTGCTGGCCGAAATGGTACGGCCCGTCGATGGTCGGGTAGACGATCTCGCCCTCGCCGCGCCAGACCCCGACCAGCGGTAGCAGTATCAGGCAGTGGGGATGCAGCTCTGGCCCCTCGCGCAGGTTCGCGGTGTCACCAGGAATTGGCAGGTCGGTGAACTCGGGAAGGTTGCGGATGCCGGTGTTGTGCGCGCGTTCCGCAGCGGCCCGCACCGCCTCGTCACCGCTGAGATTGCCTGCCATCCCCGGGATCATAGGCCCTTCGCGCGCCCCGGACGGTTGATCGCCGCTGGCCCTCCCGCCGCGGACCATCAGCTCACGTGCAGTTGAAGCAGGGCAAGCTTGGAGTCCTCCAGTTCCACCTCGAAGACGCCGGGGACGTTCGCGGTGAAGGCGACCGACGCGGTGGCGCCCGCCGGAACCTTGGCCTTGCGGTCATAACCGTGCACGTGGATCTCGTCGGCCGCGTCGCTGCGCACCGATACGACGAGCGGGGTACCCAACGGCACCGTGACCCGGCCAGTCTCGCCGCTGGCCTTCCCGCCGCGGACCGTGACGCTGATCATGCGGACGGTCGGCGCGGCCGGCGCCGGGGCTGATCCCGGTCCCGCCGACGCGCTGGCTGGGCTGGCGCCGGGCGCCGCAGGAGCCCCGTGCCCGCAGCCGCCGAGCGCACCGATCATCGCTGCTCCCGCTGCCAGGAGAATCGCGACCCGACCCATTGCCCTAACCTCCCAGTGACCGACCGTGCGACGACCGACCGTGCGACGAGGCCAACAGCCTGCCATAGCCCGCACGATGTGTATAGCCTAGGATGTTGATGCACCTCCCGGAGGTGGAGCGGTGCGCACCAACATCGACATTGACGACGATCTGCTGGCCAAGGCGGCCAAGATCGCCGGCACAACTACCAAGAAGTTGACGGTGGAGACGGCCCTGCGTGAGCTCATCCGCCGCCATGACATGAAAAGGGTGCTCGAACTGCGCGGCACCTTCGACTGGGCGGGTGACCTGCAGGAGATGCGGCGAAGCCGCTTCTCGTGATCGAGCTGTTTGTCGACTCCAGTGTGTGGATCGACTTCTTCGCAGACCGGGCGACCTGGCAGGTGGAGGACCTGTCACGCCGGTTGCTAGCTGACGAGCAGGTCGGACTGACCGACCTTGTGCTTACCGAACTGCTGCAGGGTGCCCGCGATGATGGCGAACTGACCAGGCTGGAGGGTTATCTCGCCCCGTTTGAGGTGGCTCGGCTGCAGTCGCTGGACGACTTCCGGCTCGCTGCGGCATTGCATCGCGCCGGGCGCAAGGCTGGTACCCCGATTCGCGGCACTACCGACTGTCTCATTGCCGCAGTGTGCATCCGCGAGAGTCTCCCGCTGCTGCACGATGACCGCGACTTCGATCATCTCGCCACGCTGAGCGACCTCGTCGTGGTCCGCTCACCCTGAGGCTGAGTGTACGGAACAGCTGCACTGTCATGCGGCGCGGTCGGTGATGGTGATGCGGCGGCACACGGTCACCATTGCCCCCTGGCGCGGCACCATGGTCACGTGGTGCGGTCGCGCCGGCTCGTCCGGCGCGGTGGTGGGGGACAGCTCAACCCTGCGCAGTACTTCTCGCAGCACGGTGCGCATCTCCACCTGGGCGAAGGTAGCGCCGAGGCAGCGTCGCACCCCGCCGCCGAAGGGCAGCCAGACGGACGGATCAGGCCGTTGATCGAGGAACCGTTGCGGCCGGAACTCGTCCGGGTCGAGGTAACGCCGGCTGCTGTGGTGCACCAGGTTAATGCTGGGAACCAGGATGACGCCGGCCGGAATGTGATGCCCGGCCAGCCGCACCGGTGCGGTGAGTTTACGACCGAACTCGAAGACCACCGGTCGCACGCGCAGGCTCTCCTTGCACACGGCATCGAGCCAGGCGTCGTCGCCGTCCGCGACGGCCTGCGCGGTGCGGTGCAGCAGCGCGGGATGGCGGGTCAGCCGCTCAAAGGCCCAGGCCAGCGCGGTGGCAGTGGTGTCGTGCCCGGCCAGCAGCAGCGTGACGAGTTGGTCGAGCAGCTCGTCGTCGGCCATCGGCGCCCCCGCGTCGTCAACACTGCGCACCAGCATCGCCAGCGCGTCGGTCCGCGCTGCCAGCTGCGGGTCGGCGCGGCAGCGGGTGATCTCGTCGGTGAGCAGCGCCAGAGCTGTGGCCCTGCGCTGCGCGCGGCGGCGCCACACGCCGAACCGGAGTAGCACCGGCGGCGGCGGGATCAGCTCCAGCGGGGAGCCGATCTCCAGCATGGGCGGCAACGCCGCCCGCAGCGCAGCGAGCCGGTTCTCATCATGCACCCCGATCACGGTGCGCAGGATGACTTCGAGGGTGAGCCGCTGCATCCGGGGGTAGGAGGGGAACTGCTCGCCCACCGGCCACCGTGCGACCTCGTCGGCGGTGATGGCGACCATCTCGGCGACCTGCTTACGCACCGAGTCGCCGTGAAACGCCGGCAGCATCATCCCACGGCTGCGCCGGTGCTTGTCGTCGTCGAGCATGAGGAGCGACCGCGTCCCCACGACCTGGCTGAGCGGTGCGGCCGCCTCCCCAGCATGGAAGATCGCCGGGTCACCGCGGGTCACCGATCTGATGTCATCCGGGTCAGTCAGGTACACGAGCGTGCCTATCCTGGGAATCCGGACAGTGAACAGATCGCCGTAGCGCCGGTGGCAGGCGCGCACGAAGCGGATGGGATCCAGCCAGATCAGCCCGGCTTGCACCAGTGCCGGCAGCGGCGGGCCGGGGGGCAGCGTGCACATCATACCCGGGCAATATACATACGTTTGTCTAATTGCGGTAGTATCGTCAGTCATGGGACACCGGGAGGCGCTGCTCGCTGGCGCTCGGCGCTGCCTGCTGGAACGGGGTTATTCGCGCACCACGGCCCGGGATCTGGTGGCCGCGTCGGGCACGAACCTCTCCTCGATCGGCTACCACTTCGGGTGCAAGGAGGCGCTGCTCAACGAGGCTATGCAGCAATGCTTCGACGAGTACATCGAGCAGATTGAGCAGATCGTGTTCGCTGATCCCGGGGCGACTCCGTTGCAGCGGGTCCGGTCTTCCTGGGAGGTGCTGGTGAGCACGCTCGTGCAGCACCGCCCGCTGATGGTGGCCTTCGTCGAGGCGCTGGCCCAGGCCGAGCGGGTGCCGGAACTGCGGGCTGCGCTGGCCGAGTGCTACGAGCGGCTGCGCGCCACGGTGGCTGGCATGGTGCGCGCCTCGGTCGAGGGTTTGTCCGATCCCACCGCGCGGCAGGTCGCCTCGTTTCTCATCGCGGTGAACCACGGCCTGAGGGTGCAGTGGCTGCTCGACCCGCAGCGCGCCCCGAGCCCTGACGAGTTGATGACCGCCCTAGAGATCGCCCTCCCCGCCGCCCTGGCCACCCCGCCAGCATCGCACTGAGCGGGCTGAGCGGGCTGAGCGGGGCTTCCGGCACTCGAGCCCCGCTCAGCCCGCGATGGGCTCACGACACGGTGACGTTGACCGAGAACAGGCCTGGGCCGTCCGCGGTCACGGGTGTCTCACCGTAGCCGGATTTGTGCAGTGCTCGGACGGTCCACGGGCCGGGGGCGACGAAGAAACGGAACTGTCCGGAGGCTGAGGACACCACCTCGGCGGTGAACTCCCCCGTGCTGTCGAGCAACCGCACGAAGGCACCTCCGAGGGGTTCCCCGGCTGTTCGCACCGTGCCGGCCAGCACGGTGTGCCTGCTCAGATCCGTCCCCGGCGGCAGTTCCTGGGTCTGTTCCGGTGCCCCGCACATGGCAATCAGCCCTTGCTGCCGAGCTCGATCGGTGCGCCGACCAACGAGCCGTATTCCGTCCAGGAACCGTCGTAGTTCTTGACGTCGGAGTGCCCCAGCAATTCGTGCAGCACGAACCAGGTGTGGCTGGAGCGCTCACCGATCCGGCAGTAGGCGATGGTCGCCTTGCTCCCGTCCAGCCCGGCCGCCCCGTACAGCGCCCGCAGTTCGTCGTCGGATTTGAAGGTGCCGTCCTCGTTGGCCGCTTTGGACCATGGCACGTTCAGCGCGGTGGGGATGTGTCCCGGACGCTGTGCGGACTCCTGCGGCAGGTGCGCCGGCGCCAGGATCTTGCCGGAGAACTCATCGGGCGAGCGGACGTTGACCAGGTTCTTGGCGCCGATCGCGTCGATCGTCTCCTGGCGAAACGCCCGGATTGAGGTGTCCTGCTCTTGGGCGGTGTAGCTGGTGGCCGGCCGGCTCACCTCGTCGGTGGTCAGGGGGCGGTTGTCGAGCTCCCACTTCTTGCGCCCGCCGTCGAGCAGCCGGACGTCACGGTGCCCGTAGAGCTTGAAATACCAGTAGGCGTAGGCCGCGAACCAGTTGTTGTTGCCGCCGTAGAGCACCACGGTGTCGTCGTTGCTGATGCCCTTGTCCGACAGCAGTTTTTCGAATGCGCCCTTGTCCACGAAGTCGCGGATCACCGGGTCCTGCAGCTCGGTCTTCCAGTTGATCTTCACTGCTCCGGGGATGTGTCCCGCGTCGTAGGCGGTGGTGTCCTCGTTGACCTCGACGAAGACGATGCCATCGGTGTCCAGATTCTGCTCTGCCCAGTCCGGCGTGACCAGGACGTCGTTACGGCTCATGTGAGGGCTCCTCGTTCTGCGTTGGCCTTGTTCATAACAGTGCTCCCCGGCCGCGCAGCGGCGCCGCCGGCCAGAGGCGGGTGTTGGGTCATGACTGCTCCTGACCGAGGAAGGTGGGATATCCGGAGGTCAGGACGGTGATCCGCTGCTCACCAGCGATCGCGCGGGAGTCACCGCCCGGTCAGGGCAGCTGACAGAGGCTACTGTGCAAGCGGCAGAAATCGACCGCTCGGCGCTTGGTCAGCAGCGAGTGCACGAGGGCGAGGTTACCGGAGACGCTCGGTCCGCGGGACTGTCGTCCATAAACTCCGCCCGAAGTCGCCCAGCAGCAGCAGCAAGTGTGCGCCGAGATCCTTGCGCTGATGAGAGTGAACCAAGATCATGTCGTGTGTGCCCGACCGTTTTGTGCCCGTCCAGGGGGATGCTGCCCAGGGGCCTCGGGGCCGGCGCGCGGTGCTGCGCAAGCTCACCGTGCTGGACTGGATCAGGATCGGGCTGTTCATCGCTGGGATCCTGTGCGTAGTGACCGGGCTGTTGCCGGCAGTGCAGGCCGAGGCCAACCTACGGCGGATCGCGCCTCTGCTGCTATTTCTGGGCAGTGTGATTGTGCTGGCCAAGCTTGCCAAACAGGCACAAGTCTTCGACGTCATCGCAGCCAGCATGACGGTCGTGGGACGGGGTAATTACCTGGCGCTGTTCTTGTTATGCGTGACCTTTGTCTCCCTCACAACAATGTTCCTCAACCTTGACACGACGGCTGTGTTACTCACGCCGGTGATGCTGGCTCTTGCGCCCAAGGCGCGGATCGCGGCCCTCCCGCTTGCAATGACTACTGTCTGGCTGGCCAACACCGCAAGTCTACTGCTTCCCGTCTCGAACCTCACGAATCTCCTTGCCGCTGATCGGGTGGCGCTCGCGGCACCGGCGTTCGCCGCCCGGATGTGGCTCCCGCAACTGGCCGCGGTTGCATCGACCATGTTCTTTCTCTGGGTCTGCTATTGGCGCCGGGGCGAGCGGGGCGCCGATCGTTACGTTCCGTCGCCACCGGTCAGACTTGATCGGCCCCGGCAGCGCACCCTTTTCTGGGTGGCGGGGGCGGCTTGCCTGTTGTTCATCCTCGCCATCCCGTTCATCCACCAGCAGATCGGCTATTCCGCCGCCGCCGCCGCGCTGATCGTCGTGGTCGCCTTCGCTGTTCTCGATCGAGGAAAGCTACGGCTGGACCTGATCCCCTGGCAGCTGCTGGTCTTCGTCACCGGACTGTTCCTGGTGGTTCCGACACTGAGCCGGTATGGTCTGGCCGAGGTCATGACCGCGCTCATCGGCACAGATCACAACGGCATCGGATCATATCGGGCCGCAGCGGCCGGCGCCGGATTATCCAATGTGCTCAACAACCTGCCCGCCTATACTGCGGGAGAGGCAGCCATCCCGACGGCGAACAGCGATCAGTTGTTGGCTCTGCTCGTTGGCACCAACGTGGGGTCGATCGTCACTCCTTGGGCGTCATTGGCGACAGTGCTGTGCCTGGAGTCCTGCCGTGATCATGGTCTTCATGTCCCGCTGTGCAAGTTTGTACTCACCAGTCTGGGCCTGGCGGTCGTGGCGCTGGCCGTGAGCGTCGGGGCACTGCTGTTCACGCGGTGAATCCACCGATGTTGACCCGCTGCCGTCGGCGTCGAGAAGGCCGGATTAGCTGACGCCGATCCCGGTGTGGCTGATCGTGACGTTGTTCGCGGTGCCCTCCACGACCACCGATCCGGTCTCCACCCAGACCCTGGTGGGGGTGACGGCGAACGGGAGGCCGCCGGGTTTGACGGCGGTGCTCAGCGTCTTGAGCAAAGTCTGGCGGATCTCCCGTGGCAGGCCTACCTCACCCGCGCCGTCCCGGGACAGCCGCACGTCGCTGGCGGTGATCCGTACCACGCTACCGGTGAGCTCGATCACTCCGATCCCGATGATCTCGATGCGCTGGCCGGCGAGGGTGGTGCTCGCCTCCATCCGGATCGGTGCGCGGTTGCCCCGGGTGACATCGCCAGCGGAAGTGCCGCGCGACTGCGTACCCGGCGGCAGCAGTTCCTTGATCTCCTGGTCAGAGGGCTGCTGGATCCGCAGGTCTTCGAGCCCGATTGCCCGCCCGAGGTCGGAGTCCTTGATCCGGACCCGACCGTCCACCTGCGCCGCATGTACCGACTGGAGGTGGCCCGAGGTCACCTCGGACAGCGGTGCATCGACGTTGTGCAGCGTCGCCTCCACGTCAAGGTCGTGCAGCTGGTCCACGGACAGGCCACTCGCCCGCACGTCGATGGCGGAATACCGGCCAGCCAGCGCCTGGGTGAGGAACGGAAAGCCGTTGATCCGCACAGATGGGTCGCTGGACAATGTGAACTGTTGGCGTAGCTGCGTGGCTACCCTGTGTTCGGCAACTGACGCGGCAGCGAAGTCCGCCGCCACGGCCAGGGCCACGACGACCAGCACCGCGATGATCAGCTTACGCACCCGCCTTTACCGTCCTGTCCATTTCGTTCCTGTTCGTTGTGTGTCGTCCGTCGAGCGGCACGGTATTCTTCGCAGAACTCCCGGCAGGTCGCGGCCCCACCCTGGGACTTGACCCGGTGATGGCACCACCGGCCTCCAACGAACGGCAGGAGGGAGCGGGCATGGAGCTGCTACTGCTCACCGCGGACCCTGGCCCGGCCTCGGTGCTGCCCGCGCTGTCCTTGTTGGGGCACGGCGTGCGGTCGGCCGCCCCGGAGGTCGCCGCCCTGCTCGACGCCGGCCCGTACGACGCGGTACTGGTCGATGCCCGCTCAGACCTGGCTGGTTCGCGCAGTTTGTGCCGCTTGCTGGGATCCACCGGGCTGGATGTGCCGGTGGTGGTCGTGATCAGTGAAGGCGGGTTGGTGGCGCTGTCCGCAGACTGGGGTTCCGATGAGATCCTGCTGCCCACCGCGGGCCCGGCCGAGGTCGATGCCCGGCTTCGGCTGCTGGTCGCGCGGCGTGCCGCCGAGTCCGTCGCGGGTCGCGGCAGCTCCCTGGTGCTCGGCGAGCTGGTGATCGACGAGACCACCTATACCGCCCGGCTGCGCGGCCGGCCGCTGGACCTCACCTACAAGGAGTTTGAGCTGATCAAGTACCTCGCGCAGCACGCTGG
Source organism: uncultured Actinomycetota bacterium (assembly GCA_963822695.1). Taxonomy (GTDB): domain Bacteria; phylum Actinomycetota; class Actinomycetes; order Mycobacteriales; family Pseudonocardiaceae. The sequence goes on along the minus strand of CAWGJH010000011.1, from coordinate 59,220 downwards.
CCGGGTGTTCACCCGCGCGCAGTTGCTGCAGGAGGTATGGGGTTATGACTTCTTCGGCGGCACCCGCACGGTTGACGTCCATGTGCGGCGGCTGCGCGCCAAGCTCGGCCCGGAGCACGAGCAGCTCATCGGCACGGTGCGCAACGTCGGCTACAAGTTCGTCCGACCGGTACGCACCATGGGTTCCCGGGATCGGGCCGAGCAAGACCGCGCTGAACACGACCGCGCCGCCGAGCATGACGCCGAGACCGCGGACAGCGCTGATCCAGATCGGGCACATTCGGATCGAGCCCAATTCCGAGGGGCTGGGCCGGAATCACTGCCCGTGCAACGGAGTTGACCAGAGGGTGACTCTGGCGCTGGACTGGATCGTTCAGCCGTCCGACGGACAGGTCGCCGCCGCAGTGGAACTGCTGGCCGCCGTCGCGGCCGCGGACGGCGTCGACCCCATCTCCGAAGCGGCGGCGCTGCGGCTACACCATCCCGGTGCCGGGTTGGTGCGGCACCTGCTGGCCTCCGACGCGGCGGGCACGCTGATCGGCTACGCGGGACTGGACGAACTCCTCGAGCGTCGCACTGCCGAGTTCGCGGTTCACCCCGGGCACCGGCGCCGCGGGGTGGGCAGCGCGCTGCTCGCAGCGCTGCTCGATCGGGTGCACGGGCCGCTCTGGGTGTGGGCGCACGGGGAGCACCCAGCGGCGCTCCGGCTGGCGCGGCGGGCCGGGCTGGCTCGTCGACGCGAACTGTTTCAGTTGCGTCGCAGGCTGGCCGAGCCGATCCCGCTCCGAGCCCTTCCTGACGGGGTGGCGCTGCGGGCCTTCGTGCCAGGTGAGGACGAGGCCGCAGTGGTGCGGGTGAACAATCGCGCGTTCACCTGGCACCCTGAGCAGCGACGATGGGATACCCGCGAGCTCGTGGTGCGCGAGGCACAGCTGTGGTTCGACCCCAAGGGGTTCCTGCTGGCGGTGGACCCGGCCGGCCGGCTGCTCGGCTTCCACTGGACCAAGGTGCACCCCAACGGCCTCGGTGAGGTCTATGTGGTCGCGGTTGACCCCGACGCCCAGGGCATCGGTCTCGGCAGTGTGCTGACCGTGGCGGGGCTCGCGCATCTGCGCGAGCGGGGAGCGCCGGAAGCGATTCTCTACGTCGAATCCGACAACGCCGCCGCCCTGCGGACCTACCAGAAGCTGGGCTTCACACACCACCACACCGACGTGGAATTCTTACGCCCCTGACCGGGTCCTGGCCGCGGTGCTGGGGAGTCACCGCTGGGGTTCACCGCTGGGGCGGTAGGCCAGTGACGAGGAAGCTGACTTGGCGCGCGATCGCCACCGCGTGGTCGGCGAAGCGCTCGTAGTAGCGGCCGATCAGCGCGGCGTCTACCGCCGGTTCCACCCCGTGCGACCAGTCCTCGGTGAACAGGATCCGGAAGATTTGTCGGCGCAGCGCGTCTACCTCCTCGTCGGCCTGTGCCAGCCGATGGGCGGACAGCGGATCCCGGCTTTCGATCGCTGTCGCGGCGTCCTGCGCCAGGCGGGTGGCGAGCATGCTCATCCGCGCGAAGACTGGGCGGACCTCACCCGGGATCTGCACCGTCGGGTGCTTCATCCGGGCGATTTTGGCGATGTGCTGGGCCAGGTTGCACATCCGCCCCACGTCGCCCACCGCGTGCATGACCGCGACCACCATTCGCAGGTCGGTGGCCACCGGGGCCTGCAGGACGAGTAGCCTGACGCAGCGCTGGTCCATGTCGTCGCGCAGCGCCGTCATCTCCCCCTCGCCGGAGATGACCATCGTGGCGAGCCCCAGGTCGGCTTGATTCAGCGCGGTTGAGGCGTTGGTCATCATCTGGCTGGCCAGCCGAACGGCCTTGGTCAGGTCGTCGATCAGGCTGTCCAGCTCGGCGTGGAAGGTCTGCCGCATTGCCCGAGGGTACGTGCGGAAAGCCGCCGGAGTCTCGGTGGTTACGTGAAGCCGAGGTGAACCCGGTCCCAGCGCTGTTCACCCGCCGGAATGGGGTAGCTCGGCGCCTGCCGGGACCGCGAGGTCCATTGGGTCGTCCAGCCATCCCTGCGGTAGCGCCACCCGACCGGGTGAACCTTGACGGCCCCGGGGACCGTCCGCGTCGGGCGGGAAGGGGACGTCGGGGTCCAGCCGGGCTAGCGCCTCGTCCAACTCGGCGAAGCTGGACACCATGCCCAGCGTGCGCCGCACGTCCCCGCCGACCGGGAAGCCGTGCAGATACCAGGAGACGTGCTTGCGCAGGTCACGGAGGCCTCTGTCGAGGCCGAGGGTGTGGGTGAGCAACTCGGCGTGGCGGCGCAGGATCGTCGCCACCTGCCCCAGCGTCGGTGGGGCGGGGATGCCGTGTGGCCCGTGTTGCCCGTGTTGTTGCCGGAAGGCGGCCTCGAGCTCGGCAAACAGCCACGGCCGTCCGAGGCAGCCGCGACCCACCACGACCCCGTCGCAGCCGGTGTGCTCGACCATCCGGATCGCATCCCTGGCGGCGAAGATGTCCCCGTTGCCCAGCACCGGGATCGACGTGACGGCCTGCTTGAGCGCGGCGATGGCGTCCCAGTCGGCGCTGCCCGAGTAGCGCTGCGCGGCGGTGCGCGCGTGCAGCGTCACGGCGGCCACTCCGGCGTCCTGCGCGATCCGCCCGGCGTCGAGGAACGTGCGGTGCTCGTCGTCGATGCCGATCCGGAACTTCACCGTGACGGGGATGGGTCCGGCAGCCTCGACGGCGCAGCGGACGATCTCGCCGAACAGTGCCCGCTTGTAGGGCAGCGCGGCACCACCCCCTCGGCGGGTGACCTTCGGGACCGGGCAGCCGAAGTTGAGGTTGACGTGATCAGCGAGATCCTTACCGCGAACCATCTCCACGGCCTTGCGGATCGTCACCGGATCGACCCCGTAGAGCTGCATCGAGCGGGGCCGCTCCGCGGCGTCGAAGCTGATCATCCGCAGGGTGCCGGGGTGCCGTTCCACCAGAGCCCGGCTGGTGATCATCTCGCAGATGTACAACCCGGCACCGTGTTCGCGACACAGCCGCCGGAACGCCACATTGGTGATCCCAGCCATCGGCGCGAGCACGACCGGCGGGTCGGCCTGGTAAGGACCGATTCTCAGCGACCGTCGTACGGTAGGCACGCGCTCATTATCTCTCCTCCGTCCAGATGACCTTTGGTGACCCTTTGGCGAACCTTTGGCAGCCCGGTCTCTACCAGGTCTGTCACCCGCTGAGACGAGCCCCTCTGGGTTGGCAGATGCCCCTGTTCGGGCGAGCGGCAGTTACTCTCGTGGTCAGAATTTCCACAGATCGTCGTCCGCGTACTCCAGGTTATGCAGTCCCCCTACATCAGCTGGGGTAGTCCAGGATGGTTTCTACATCTGTGGGTTGTCGCCTATTAGGGGTTGTCTCTGAGCGAGATAAGAGTACCATTACTCGTACATTGATTGGTGATTGCAACATGTGTTGCCGTTGAGGATTGGAGACCATGATGATTTCCTTTGGGAGACCTCCCGGGCGTGAGGTTCAAAGGCGTACCCATGCGCAGTCGCCATACAGGCGCACCATGGTAGCTGTCATAACACTTCTTGTAGCCATTTCCGCCGCCGCCGCCGCGTTAGTGCCCGCGAACAACCATCCCGCGTTCCCCTCGGATCATTTTGTCCTCGCCTGTGGTACCACGCCCGGTCCATGCTAGGCTCTGCTGGGCTGCCGTATCCGACCGGTGGCCGTACCTCGACTTCTAAGGTGGCAAACGTAGTGGTGGAACCAGCCTTCCGGGTGGTTGACTGTACCGTTGACTTCCTGTCGCAGTGAGGGAACCCGATGAGAATTCCGGGTTGGATGTCGAGAGGTATCTGCAGGCCGCCGCTGACTAAACTGGATGCTCTGTTGTTCTCGGCGCTCTTTATCTTCAACTGCTTCGTTTATTCATCATGGCTTGAATTAGGTCAAGTGACGACCAGGCCATGGTTGCTCCTCGTGTGGCTGTATGGGCTGGTCTCGCTCGTGCCGCTCGCCTGGCGAGATACGGCACCGGTGGCTGTCTTCGCCACCCAATGGGTGTTCGCCGTGGCCGCCTGGCCGTTCATGTCCCACTACATCCCCATGGCGGGAATTACGGTCGCCCTGTACTCGGTCGCTGTCCATCGAGACAGGAGAGTTTCACTGCTGGCGTTGCTGGCGTCTTTTGTTCCCATCGGGCTCGACCTTGCCGCGGAACTCAGGCTTCCGCACCCTGGCCATGGCCCGTTCGAGGCATTCTTCACCAATGGGGTGCTTCTTGTCGTCGCGGCCGGCTGGGCATGGGGTCTGGGCCGGGTGACCCAGGCCAACCAGCGGCATGTCCGGGACCTGGAACGCGAGCGAGAGTCGGCCCGGGAAGCCGAAGTGCTGGCCACCGAGCGCAGAAGAATCGCCCGAGAGCTCCACGACATCGTCTCCCACGCGGTCACCGTGATCGTCTTGCAGGCCGCCGGCGCGGCCCGCGTCGCCAAGACCGACTTCACCCAGGTCACCCGATCGCTGGCGCACATCGAGACCGCTGGCAAACAGGCGATGGCCGAGTTACGCCGCCTCCTCGGAGTCCTCGAGGACAGTAACTCCACGCACCACGCCGCCGGTACCAGCGAATTCAAACCACAACCCGGACTAGCGGATTTGCCCGAGCTGCTCACCTCGCTCAACGACATCGGAATGCCCGTCACCGTCCACACCGAGGGCACACCGCACGACCTGGACCCGAGCATCGACCTGACCGCATACCGGATCGTGCAGGAAGGCCTGGTCAACGTCCTCAAACACGCCGGCAAGGACGCCAACCCCCGCCTGCGGCTCGTCTGGACAGACCAGGGCCTGCTCATCCAGATCGACAACGACATCACCGTCACGAGGACACCCCGCGGGCAGTCCCTCTCGGGCGGTCGTGGACTGGTGGGCCTGCGCGAACGAGCCCACGCCGCCGGTGGCGACCTGCACGCGGGACCCCTTCACCAGGGCGGCTACCGACTGAGCGCGGCGCTCCCCCTCGCTACGCCCGCGGTCTCGCCAGTTCCGCGTGTCGCTAGCCAAGACAGCGCTAGCCAAGACAGCGGGGGTCAAGGGAAAGTGTCAGCGTGATCCGAGTCGTGGTAGTCGATGACCAGCCGCTCGTCCGAGCCGGTATCACCATGCTGGTCAATGCCGAGGAAGACATCACCGTCGTCGCTGAAGCCGCCGACGGCCAGGAAGCCCTGACCCAGATCCGCGCCCAGCGTCCGGATGTGGTCCTCATGGATGTGCGCATGCCGGGCATCGACGGCGTCGCCGCGACCCGCGCTGTGATCAAGGAGGAGTTAACCGCGCAGAACGGGCAACCCGTCAGGATCATTATCCTCACGACCTACCACATCGACGAGGCCGTCCACGCGGCATTGCATGCCGGAGCCAAGGGCTTCCTCCTCAAAGACGCCGCCCCCACCGAGATCGTCGCCGCGATCCGTGCGGTCGTCGCCGGCGACGCATGGCTGGGTGCCGCCGTCACCCGCCGGCTCATCGACGAATTCGCCGCCCGACCTGAGCAGAACACACCCACCCCAGCGGAAATGGCCCAGCTGACCCCTCGCGAGCGGGAAGTCCTCACCCTCCTGGCCCGAGGCATGTCCAACGCCGACGTCGCCATACAACTCTTCATCAGCGAAGCCACCGTGAAAACACACCTTGCCCGGGTGATGGCAAAACTCAACGTCCGGGAGAAATCCCAAGCGGTGGCCGCCGCCTACCAAACCGGACTCGTCCAGGCCCCGGCCCCCCCACCACGTCCCCCAGAGTAACGGCTAGCCTACGGGCAGTACGGCGGTGGCGCCGGCATGTTCGGCCTGCGCCACGACGCCCGGACCGCTGCAGCCCGCCACACGCGCTGCCCCTCCGCGACACCGTCTACCGCGATGACAACTTCACCGTCCACACCAGATCAGGGCCCCACGTGATGACCGCCCTAAGAAATCTCGTCACTTGCGTGAACTCGGGTGAACAAACAATCGCTTGATACGGCCGAGCACCTTGCTGAACTCGCCTGACCATTCCTCCAGATCCGACACAGAAACCGCACCAGGATCAGCCACCGGATCATTTTTCGCATGCACAGACATACCGGAAAGATCTCATACCGTACCCCGACGCCAGCTACGACACGCCAAACGCTAGCCCTGTAGTACTAACGGGGCTGCGCCCCAGCCCGACGAGGCGTGCCGTGGCTGGTTTGGGTGGGCGGGCTCCGGTCGGCGGGATGGAGACCGTGACCGGCGTGCCGGTCCGGTGTATGAAACCGCCCGTAGCGGTTGGGTTGGCCTTGAGGCCCCCGTCCGACCGGGGCCCATGATGACGGTAGCGCGCAGTGTGGCGGATGTCTTGGCCGATCATGTGGTGTTCGAGGTGGAGTGCATCGATCGGATGTACCTCAACGTCTACGTGCCGCAGTTGCAGTACGCGGCGGGGTTGGTGGGGTTCGTGCACCGCCAGTTGGGGTTGCCGATCGCCTCGACCGCGCCGATCAGTGACGCTGGTCCGTTGTGGAGTTGGCCGTGGTCGGTGGCGCGTTTGATGCGGTGGCTGTGCGCGCGGTATCTTTTGATCACTCTTGGGTAGGTGCGGTGGCGCCGTGGAGGATTGGGCCGTTCGGTGATTTCGTCAATGGTTTCTTTGAGTACCGCAGTGAGTCGTTGAGGGGTAAAAACCCGCCTGGTTGGTGACCTGGCGGCGGATCGCGCGGTAGCTGCGCATGACGGATAGATTGTCTGGGTCGGTGCTGACGGTGTCGGTGGCGTCCGGAGGCTCCAGGGATCCACACGCAGGGATGACGGCCACAGCTCCACGCTACGCACGCCCGCCCCGGCCAGCATCCCGAGTCCCCGGCAGACTCAAGGTATTCCAGATGACATCCGCACCCGCAATGACGGCTTCATCTATTCATCTAATCTTCAGATGACGGTACGCCGCACATGAGACCTGGCACCTTCATCGTCCGCTGGCCAGTGACGGCGATGGTGACCCGCTGGCACCCGGTGCGCTTGCGCTCGCCGAGGTAATATGATACTTGATCGCGACGTCGAGACAACCTGAGTGATTTCGTCGCCAACCGCACCAAGCTCTACCAATACATCTCGGTGCGTACCGTCGGTCTGAACAACAGTGACAGTGCCGGTTCGACCGTTGCTTCCGTGCACTGCGGCGGATGGCACGATCAGGGCATTCTCGACCCTGCCAAGGATGGACCAATAGCGCCTCGGCCCGTCAACGGTTGGTAAATCGTGCGGTTACGCAGATGGGCTATCGTTGACCAAGTCATCTACCTTGGAGCTCTGATGGGCACGACTGCAGTGATCGGGTTCGGGATCGTCGTCTGGATCTTGCTGGCGATCCTGGTGGCACTCTTCGTGGTACGGGTGATCAGACTGAGAGACCGTCAGCGTCCGGACCGCACCGCGCACGGGGCGCCCGAGGAGGGCATTGACAATGCCTGACTGCTACCCTTCCCTGCTCCTGGACGATCAGCCAGACTCCTGACCAGGCTGAGCAAGCGGCCGTTTACCAGGCTCTGCTGGCAAGCTTTGACAAGCAGTCGTGGTGGGCCGGCGTCTTCTGGTGGGTGTGGGACGTGCTGCCGGACGAGGGTGGAATCATACGCTTGACTTCAGCCCAGGTGGCAAGCTCGCCGAAAATGTAGTACGTAGGTGATGGGCTTACTAATGGCACTGTTGAAAATTTTGGCGATCCTGAGTAGGGTGTGCTCATGGTTGTCTTGTCGGCTTGGGTAAGGAATCGGTTACGTTACGTGTGGTTCGAAACCAATGATGGTTGACCCTAGACGCATCCGGCTTCCCCAGCATGCCCGGTTCATTCAGCGGGCGGATCTCGCGCGCGTTCCTCCGTTTAGCGCCATACGCGAGCGTACAAGCCTTCGAGCAGCTGCTCCGCCTTCGGTACGAGCCGTCATTGCTTGTGTTCGACGAGCTCGTGCGGCCCGGTGATGTTGTGCTCGACGTGGGCGCGCACTGCGGCGTCTACAGCGACCGTCTCTCACGACTGGTCGGGGAGACGGGCAGGGTGCACGCGTTCGAGCCCAATCCTGATGGGCTGGCTGTGCTGCACAGCGTCGCGAGGCATCGGCCCAACGATTCCAACAAGGTCGCCCGGACCCTGCGTACGTCAGCGACTTCCTGTTCTTACCGACAGCGCGGGCGTCGGAGCCGGAGTGTCAACCCGAATAGGCGGCCCCGAATAGGCGGCCCGAATAGGCGGCCCGAATAGGCGGCCCGAATAGGCGGCCCGAATAGGCGGCACAGGGGAAGGGACAGCCGTGACAGATATCGCGCAGACGGTCAACGTGGTCGTGATCGGGCTCGGGCCCGGCGGTGAGGAAGTGGCCTCCCGGCTGGCTGATGCTGGGTTGACCGTGCTGGGGGTTGAGCGCGAGTTGGTCGGTGGGGAGTGCCCGTACTGGGGTTGCATCCCCAGCAAGATGATGGTCCGGGCGGCCGAGACACTCGCCGAGGCGAGGCGGGTTGACCGGCTCGCCGGTTCCGCACAGGTGCACCCCGACTATTCTCCGGTAGCCCGGCGGATCCGGGCGGAGGCCACGGATAACTGGGATGACCGCGTCGCGGTGGCTCGGTTCGAGAAGCGCGGCGGGCGATTCGTCCGGGGCCAGGCCACGCTGGTGGGGCCGCGGCGGGTCCAGGTCGGCGAAACGGTGTTCACGGCGTCGGTAGGGGTGGTGCTGGCCACCGGGGCCGTTCCCGTCCGCCCACCGATCCCCGGGCTCGCCGACGCCGGCTACTGGACCAACCGGGAGGCCATCAAGGCTACCGGCCCACCAGGTTCGCTCGTCGTGCTCGGTGGCGGCGCCATCGGGATGGAGCTAGCCCAGGCCTTCGCCCGGTTCGGGTCTGTGGTCACCGTGGTAGAGGGGGCCGACCGGGTCCTGCCGATGGAAGAACCCGAGGCCAGCGCCGTGATTGCCGCCGTGCTGAGGGCTGAAGGGTTGACACTGCGCACCGGTCGGCGGGCCGTCGCGGTGTCCCGGTCACGGGGGCCTACCGGGGGTCAGCAGACGACCGTGGAACTGGACAACGGCGACACCGTCCACGGCGAGCACCTGCTCGTCGCCGTCGGACGGCGCCCGGACCTGCGCGGTACCGGGCTGGCGTCGGTAGGGCTGGACGAGTCGGCGCGCGCCGTCCCGGTCGACGAGCGGATGCGGGCCGCCGACGGGTTGTGGGCGATCGGCGACGTCACCGGCATCGGCGCGTTCACCCACCTCGCCGTGTACCAGGCCCGGATCGCGGCCAGCGACATTCTCGGCATCCCCGGGTTCACCGCTGACTACACCGCGCTGCCCCGGGTCACCTTCACCGATCCGGAGGTCGGCTCGGTGGGGTTGTCCGAGGCAGCCGCCCACGCGGCCGGGCTCGACGTGCGCGCCGGTAGCGCCCCGGTGTCGGCGTCGAGCCGGGGGTTTATCCACGGTCCGGGCAACGACGGCCTGATCAAGCTGGTGTGCGATGTCGATCGCGGTGTCCTGGTCGGTGCGACGTCGGTCGGCCCACGGGGCGGTGAGGTGCTGTCCATGCTCACCCTCGCGGTGCACGCTCGGCTGCCAGTCAGCACAGTGCGTCAGATGATCTACGCTTTCCCGACATTCCACCGCGGGGTGCTCGACGCGCTCGCGGACCTGCCTGCCTGATGCTGGTTCGGTACCAGATCTGGGTTACCAGATTTTGACGCGTTGGTCGGGGGGACGGAACAGCTTGTCACCTTGCTTGACGTCGAAGGCCGCATAGTACTCGGGCAGATTGCTGACAACGCCGTTGGCGCGAAACTCATTCGGGCTGTGCGGATCGCTCAACATCTCCTCGCGCAGTTCCTTGTCCCGGATCTTGCCGCGCCACACCTGCGCCCACCCCAGGAAGAAGCGCTGCTCGCCGGTGAATCCGTCCATCACGGCGGCCGGTTGACCGTCGAGCGATAGCCGGTAAGCGCGTAGCGCCACCGTGAGGCCAGACAGGTCGGCGATGTTCTCGCCCAGGGTCAGCTCACCGTTGACGTGCTCGCCGGGCAACGGCTCGTAGGCCGAATACTGCGCGGCCAGTGCAGTGGTCCGTGTGGTGAACCGCTGCACATCCTGCGGGGTCCACCAATCGCGGAGATTGCCGGTTCCGTCGTACTTGCGGCCCTGGTCATCGAACGCGTGGCTGATCTCGTGACCGATCACCGCACCGATTCCACCGTAGTTGACCGCGTCGTCGGCGGCCGCGTCGAAGAACGGTGGCTGCAGGATCGCGGCCGGGAAGGTGATGTCGTTGCGTGATGGGTTGTAGAAGGCGTTGACGGTCTGTGGCGTGGTGAACCACTCAGCGCGGTTCACCGGCTTGCCGAGCCTGTCAAGATCCCGCTGGTACTCAAGCTGAGCTGAGCGCACCACATTGCCCACCAGATCGTCGCGGGCGACCCTCAGCTTCGAGTAGTCTTTCCACTCGCTCGGATAGCCGATCTTCACGGCGAGTTTGCTGAGCTTGTCCTTGGCCTGCGCCTTGGTCGCGGCGCTCATCCAGTCCAAGCCGTCGATGGACGAGCGGTAGGCAGCGATCAGCTTGCTGACCAGCGCGTCGATGCGCTGTTTGGCATCTGACGGGAAGTATCGTTGCACATATCGCTGGCCGAGCAGATCACCCATGGTGGTGTTGACGGCGGCGACTCCTCTTTTCCAGCGCGGGCTCATTTCCTGTTGCCCGGCCAGATCGCGGCTGTGGAACTCGAAGCGCGCCGTGACGAAGGCATCGCTGAGGTAGGGGGCGAGGCCGTCGATGAGCTTGAACTTCAGGTACGACTTCCAGTCCGCCAGTGGCACGGTGGTCAGCGCGGTGCCCAGGGCGGTGAAGAAACTGGGCTCTGCGACGACGAAGTCGGTGGTGTGCACGCCCGCCGTGTCGAGGTAGCTCTTCCAGTCCAGCCCTGGTGTCCGCGCAGTGGCCTCGGCAACGGTGAACTTGTTGTAGGTCGCCGTCGCGTCCCGGTTCTGCACGGCGGTCCACTGCATCTCGGCGAGACGGTTCTCCACCGTGAACACTTGGCCGGCTGCGGCATCCGGATTGGCGACGCCAGCCAGGCCCAGCATGCGTGCGGCGTAGGCCCGGAGCTGCTCGCGGGTCGTCACGAACTGTGGATCGGATTTCAGGTAATAGTCCCGGTCGGGCAGGGCGAGGCCGCTTTGCGAGACGTCCGGTATGTACGCCAACGCGTTCTTGTCATCCTGGTCGATGGACAGCGCGATGGGGCTGGAGGTGCCGGTCGCAGCGCTCTGCGCGAAGTACCGGACGAGGTCCGCGGGGTTGGCGAGCGCGTCGATGCGGTCCAGCGACGCCTTCAGCGGAGCGGCCCCGAGCGCGTCGAGCCGCGCGGTGTCCATGAAGCTCGCGTAGAAGTCGCCGATCTGCTGGTCTGGCGAGCCGGCCGCGCCGTGGTGGGCCGCACTGTCCTCGACGATCGTTCGCAGGTTCCGCTCAGATTGCTCGGCCAGCACGTCGAACGCGCCGTATCGAGTCCGATCGGCCGGGATCTCGGTGGTGCGCAGCCATTGACCGTTCGCGAACCGGAACAGATCGTCCTGCACTCGCACCTGGCGGTCGTATCCGGGCAGCAGCAGCCCCGAGCCCAGCGGCGGTGGCGGGGCGCCCGCGCAGGCCGCTACCGCCCACACCAGTGCCATGGCGAGCGCACCGCGGCGTAACCGAGATCGAATCACCGGATCCCCCATCCACGACGTCCATTTGATCGGGGTTGACGATAGACCAGACGCCCGACAACAACGCCGAGGCGTAACGGGGCACCAGCGTAGTCAGGCGAGCGCGGCGAGCGCGGCGTGCACCAAGACCCGGACGCCGACGGGCAGCGCGCGCTCGTCGAGTTGGAAGGTTGGCCGGTGCAGGTCGGACTTGGGTCCTGCTCCTGACCACACCCCGATCCGGGCGTATGAACCGGGCACGCGCTCCAGGTACCAACCGAAGTCTTCGCCGCCGGAGGACTGTTCGGTACTAGCCAGCGCATCCGGCCCGAGCGCGGTCTCGATACCAGCGCGCAGCAGACCAGTGCTGTGCGCGTCGTTGACTACTGGCGGCGCGCCTCGACGGTGGTCCACGTCGAAGCCCACCCCGGTGGGCGCGAGCAGCGCGCTGACCAGCTCCCACACCAACACCTCGAACCCAGCCCAGACCGCCCGGTCGCTGGTGCGCAGGGTGCCGCGCAGCACGCCCTTTTCCGGGACAATGTTGAACGCTTCTCCGGCGTCAACGGCACCCCAGGTCAGCACCGTGCCCGACCGCGGGTCCACCCGGCGTGCGAGCAGCGCCGGCAGACCCGTGATCACCAGGCCCAGCGCGTAGATCAGATCCGCAGTCAGGTGCGGGCGCGAGGTATGCCCGCCCGGCGAGGTCATCCGCAGCTCGAGCAGATCGGTCGCGGACGTGATCGCGCCGACCCGAGTACCGATCCGCCCCACCTGCAGATGCGGGTCACAGTGCAACCCGAAGATCCGCTCGACACCGTCAAGCGCACCTGCGGCCAGCACGTCCAGCGCACCCCCTGGCTCCTCCTCGGCGGGCTGGAACACCAGGCGCACCCGGCCTGGCAGATCCGGTGCGGAGGTCAGCGCGAGAGCCGCGCCGAGGAGTGCCGCAGTGTGCGCGTCATGCCCGCAAGCGTGGCACACGCCCTCCACCGTGGACGCGAAGGGAAGGCCGGTTACCTCGGGCATCCGCAGCGCGTCGATATCCGCACGGAGCACTACACACCGCGGCCCCTCGCCGACCTCGCAGATCACGCCCGTGCCCACGGGAAGTACCTCCGGTCGCAAGCCGGCCCCACGGAGCACGGTGACGATGTACTCGGTGGTGGCGTGCTCGTGCCGTTGGGGTTCAGGGTGGGCGTGGATGTGTTGACGCCAGCCGACGACGACGTCCGCGTTGTCCCGCAGCCAGGCATCCAACCAGGACGGTCCACGCCCGGCGCCGAGGTCCTCCACAATGGACATCCTGTTGTATCCCCCGTGTCCAGTGTGTCGAACTGCGCGAGCAGGAGTAGGGTTGCGCGCGGAGGAGATCCCGCCTGTCATCCAGCGCGCGATCGCGCAACCCTACCTTCCCTCAGCGGCCATGACACAACCGATTACCCTCCTGTCGCACGAAAACCGCTGAGTGTTAGGTCACATCGCTTGTTACACCCGGTGAGCAGCAACGTAGCGGGCAGGGCTACGTGGGAGGTCCTGCTTCCAACGCTCGATAGTTCGCTCGGCGAAGGTCCTGCCGGACTCCACGACGTCCCTGATCGGGTCGAGGTAACTGAGCACGCGCGGATCTTCCCGCCCCGCCCTCACCCGCGCCTTGAGGCCCTCTTCGGCGAGCCGGACAAGCTCACGACCCAACTCGCGCACGGAGTCACGGCCCAGCTTGGCTGCAAGCCCCCGCGCGGCGATATCGCGCAGGGCCGCCCGGTGTTCGTCGACCGTATGGCCCCGGAGCAACTCCCACGCGGCGGTCCGGGAGTCGGGATGGTAGGTCAATCCCACCCACAGGGCGGGCATCGCGGGAATATCGGGGTATGCGGGGCCGTCGGCGGCCCGCAGCTCCAGGGTCTTGCGGAGCCGCACGTTGGTCCAGATCTGGGAAAGATGCGAGATCCAGTCGTCCTGAGTCGGCATCCTGCCGTCCTCGAACCCCTGGTCGATCAACGAGCCGAAGGGACGGTCGGGTGCCTGCCGGTAAGCGCCGTCCTGGGCTCGGTAATAGATCATCGGTAACTGCAGCGCCCAATCGATGAAATCGTCGATCCGCATGTCGTCGCGCAATGCGGGCGGCAGCACGCCGGAGCGTCGGGGATCGGTCTTCAGCCACCATTGCGTCCGCCGGGACAGTAGCCCGGTAAGCTGACCGCCCTCAAGCGGTGAGTTGACGAACATGCCGGCCACAACGGTGGAGGCGGGCATCAGCATGCGCAGCTTCTCCACCAGGTCGTCCTCGCTGAGGTAGTCGAGCGTGACCTGGGTGGACAGGCTGAGTGCCATGACGGTCGGGCCCCACGCGCCGGGGTCCCCGATCCGCTCGAAGAACTTCCGCATGATCGTGCCCCGGGGCTTGTCCACCCACTGGGCGTCATTGATCGTGTTGAACGGCAGGTTGGCTCCCGGCAGGATGGCCAGCCCGAATCCGCGAGCGATGTCGGCCGCCCGCGACATCGTCGCTCGCATGTCCTCGATGAGCGTGATCAGGTCATCGTGGGGAGCCGAGGCGTATTCCAGTGCCCCTCCGTGCTCCAGCGTGATGTGCATCCCGCTGCCGTGCGTCATGCCCGCGATGTGATTGCCGCCGAACACCGGGGTGCCACCGAAGTCATCGATGATCGCCTGCAGCAGGAACTCAACGCCGTTGGCACCCTGGTATGGGACGGCCCTGCCGGTCTCCGGGTTGACTACCCCGTTCTCGATCTCCAACCCGATCTTCTCGGTGACCCCGGCGGGTTTCTCGAACAGCGAGCGCAGATCTTTCCTTCGTGGCACTCCGGGTGCACGCACCGTCATCGTCTGTCACTCTCTTCCACTGTCCATGATTTTTAAACACGTAGCATAGACGCCCGTGGAGTGAAGTCGGTAATTATCCAGTGTGGACGGTCGGGGGATAATCGACGAGAATTTTCGGGGGCGCCGGTGAGAAATGGTGTCGCCCCTGTCGAATTCCATCTCCCACCCCACCACGATCCGCACTGGCACACGTCCGAATGGACGGGGCTCAACGGCGAAGCAGGCCAGCGGCACGGCGGCGCACAACCTGAAGTTCGGAGACGCGCAGGGCGCGCAGCGTGACGAGCAGGACGGCACCGCCCAGCACGGTAGCGGCGGCGAGTTCGGCGGCAGCGCGCAGCGGGGGCGGCGCGTAGGGCATGGCGAGGTGACCCAGGCGCAGGACGGCCAACCCAGTGGCTGCGGCGGCTGCCGCAGCCACCGTGATGCGTGCCACCGTGCCCGCCACCAACCGGGTCTGCCGGCGGCCCAGCTGGTGCCCCAGTCGGCGCCACAGCCACACCTGGCCAGCGGCGGCGCCGACGACGAAGGAGGCCGAGTTGGCCGCGGCGAGCCCGATGACGACCTGCTGGGGACTCAGCAGGACCGCCGCGGCGAGCGACAGGATGATCTTCCCGGCAACCATCAACGCCATGAGCACCGTCGGGGTGCGGGCATCGCCCAGCGCGTAGAACACCCGGAGCTGTAACAGCACCACGGCGTAGGGCAGCAGGCCGAACGCCGACGCGGCCAGGGTATGGCCGAGGCGGTCGGCCTGGACGAGGTCGGAGTGGCCGTAGGAGAACAGCACGGTGGCGATCTGGTCCCCGGCCACGGTGAGCAGGGCCGAGATCGGCAGCAGCAGCAGTGCCGACATCCGGGTCCCCAGGGACAGGTCGGCGACCACGTCGTTGATCTTCCCGTCGGCGGTGGCTCGGCTGATCCGGGGCATCAGCGCGGTCAACACAGAGTTGCCCAGCACGCCGTAGGGCACGATCAGCAACGTCCAGGCATACGCGTAGGTTGACACGCCACCGCTGGCGGTGGCACCGGCGATCCGGTAGGTGATGATCAGCCCGATCTGGCCGGCCAGCACGTAGAGGAACACCCAGCCAGCCAGCCCACCGAACGATGACAGCCGCGGATCCCAGCCCCAACGCCAGCGCCATCGAAACCCCGACCGGCGCAGCGCCGGCAGCAGCACCGCCGCCTGCACGACGATCCCCAGCGTGGTGCCTACTCCGAGGACCCACAGCTTGGCGTCGCCCATCAGGCTGGGGTGCAGGCTGATCCGGCCAGGAGTGATCGCGTAAGCCCCGATCATCGCGATGAGCACCAGGTTGTTGGCCACCGGTGCCCACGCGGGCGGCCCGAACACACCGCGGCTGTTGAGTACTGCTCCCATCAGCGCGGCCAGCCCGTAAAACAGGATCTCCGGCAGCAGCAGGTAGGCGAATGCCGTGGCCAGCGCACGGCTGGCGTGCGGACCGCTGGTCACCGACAGCCGGATCAGCAGCGGTGCCGCGGCCACCGCACCGACCGTGCCCACCACCAGGGCGACCGTGCCCATCGTGAGCAGCCGCTGGGTATAGGCGTGCCCGCCGTCGGGATCGGTGCGTTGGGCGCGGACCAGCACCGGGATCGCCACGCTGGACAACACCCCGCCCAGCAGCAGCTCATAGACCATGTTCGGCAACTCGTTGGCGATATTGTAGGAGTCGTTGAGCACCCCGAACCCCAGTGCTGCGGCTAGCAGCAGTCTGGCCACCAGTCCCGTCACCCGGCTGATCACCGTGGCCACGGCCATCGACCCCGACGCGCGAGCCAATGCCTGACCCGACAGTTCTGCTGGGGGGGCCGACGGGGATGTCGACGGCTGCTCCGGCGCTCGCGGCAGGTGGTTCATCGGCGGCACGCCGACCAGCACACCACCCCACCTGTCGATCTCTCAAGGCGGGGGCGCAGCACAATCATCGCCGAGGGCGCACTGGTCGCTGCGGTCAACCTGAACGGCGGCTACCTGGCGCGCTGACCGGGTCGGGATCAAAGCGTTGAGCTTCGGCGGTGCGGTGTTTCTCGATGAACTCCAACAACCGCGGGAAGATGTCTCGGTCGACCCGGTCGCCCATAAACGGGTCCTGATGGCCATACTCGGGGAACACATGCAGCTCATGACGCCCCGGCACGATGCCCTGAAGTTGCTCATAGCAGACGATGTTGGAGTTGCTGAATACTCGGTTCTCGTCACCGGTCATAAATAGCACTGGTGTCTCGATCTCCTGGGCGTGGGAGAAGTAGTCGTCGGGGAGGGCAGCGTACCGTGGATGGTCGGAGTACTTAACTGCCCGCCCCGCTTTCACCATTTTTCGGATGTGTCGGTAGTAGTTCATGCTGGTCGCCCCGTATAGGTCACCGCCTCGGCGGTGGGTGACGTCCGCTATGTTCTTGTGGTTGTACAGCGCCGGCCGGCCAGTGCCCCACAGGAGGCTTAGCATGTGGCAGGCAGGGACGTCGCACTCGTGATGGAACAGGTCCACCAGCTTGGCGAACATCTTCCCCCGGGTAAGTCCTGGGTCGTCGTCCCAGACCGGGTTCAGGTAGGGCACGCCGAGCACGTACTCGATCGTGTTGGGTGCTAGGCACAGCTTCACGTTCGACCATGTCGGCACTCGTGGCGTCAGCCCTACGCTGTTGGCGATCACGCTGGACACGCCGTCGACGACCTTGGCGAACAGCGCCATTGTGAAGCTGTTGGCGCCCAGGCAGTGGCTGATCACGTGGATGGGCTTGTCGCCGATGTGTTTGCGCATCAAGGCGAGTGTCGGCTTGTAGTCGTACAGGGCCACGTCGTCCATGGTGAAGCGGTGCTTGAACAGGTTGTACGAATGGCGGTTGCTCATGCGGTAGTCGAGGCACCATACATCGCGGTAACCGTGGTCGAGCAGGTAGCTGACTAGGTTGTAGTGCTCCGGCATGATGAACATGTCACTCGAGGTGGTCAGGCCGTGGATGATGAGGATGGCCTCGCCCGCCCCGCCCCGCTGGAAGCGGAGGGCAGAGAGGCCGAGTTTGTCCTCGGTGTAGATGTAATGGGTGCTGACCTCGGCGTCCTTGACTCCGTCGAGGGTGTACAGCGGGATTTCACGTTGCACGGCAAGGCTCCTTATTGGGTCCGGCTTAACTTGGTGTGAAGTTGGGTGATGAGGGAGGCCGGGTGGTGGTGCTGCCCCACTCATGTGGCTTCTGTTCCCGAAAGCTCGGCTAGACCCCTCGCCCGTTCCGTAACGGGCCGGTAGCGCAGCTCTTCCCGGGCCCGGGAGATGTCGATCGTGACTTCGAGCGCCGAGAGCCACACCGCGAAACGCGTGAGGGGTGGCGTTCCCCCGAAGTGAAAAGCCCGCCATGCGGTTTCCATGATCGCTGCCCCGGACCGTGCCATCAGTGCGGGAACCGATTTATCAGGTATGGTGACGCCCTGCGTAGCGACCAGATCGGTGATGAACTCACGCAACGGCAACGGCTCGCCGTCGGTCACGAACCACACCCGACCGGCGCGCTCCGACACCGCTGCCCGGACGAGACCTTCAACAGCGTTGTCGACGTGGGTCGTGGCGGTCAGATTCCGCCCGCTGTCGACCCAACGAAATCGGCCGGCGCGGATGGCGGCCATCAGCGGCGGCAGCATGGTCGTGTCGCCCCGTCCCCAGACCAGTCGGGGCCGGACGATAACGGTTTCCAGATCACCTTTCCCGTTGGCATCCATCACCACCTGCTCGGCACGGGCCTTGGTGGCGCAGTAGGGGACCTTGGAATCGGGCCGCAGCGGGGCGTCCTCGTTGACGTTGACGAGCGGCTGGCCAGCCATGAGGGCTGCCTCGCTGCTCACGTGCACAAATCGGTGCACGCCTGCCCGGCGGCACGCCTCGAGAATCGCTTTGGTCCCCTCGACATTGACCCGCTCGAATACCTCGGGCCGGTCCCATTCGGCAGTGCAGGCGGCGCTATGGAAGGTCACATCAGAGGCCCGTAACTGGTCCACGAGGCTTGGTAAGTCCTCGAGGCGACCGCGAATTGGTGTTGCCCCAGCGGCGGCCACCTTGGTGGCGGCGCCGTCCGAACGGGCCAGTGCCCGCACCGCCCAGCCGTCTGCAACGAGGCGTCGGACCAGCGCTCCGCCGACGAACCCGGATCCTCCGGTGACAAACGCCGTCGAGGTCAACTAGCCCTCGCTGCCTGGTGGATGCCGCAGTCAGTGTCACGGGCGAGCCTCGCTGATGGTATTTGCGGGATCGGAGGTGGTGGCGGTAGGGAAGGGGCGGTGGGTGACCCTGAGGGGCGGGGCTGGCCGGCGTTCGCAATGATCGTGTCCAGCCCCTTCTCCCTTTCGGTGACCAGTTCTGCCACGGCTGCCGAAAAGCTCCTCCACTGGTCGTCATCGGGTCGAATCAGACCGGAAAGGCGCTCGTAAAATGGGCCCTGCTCCGCCGGTAGGCCGTCGTCAAGCTTGACTCGATAGGCCGCCGCGTCGGCGGCCTGGTTATACAGTCGGACGCAGGCCACCTCGAGGTTCTCGTCGATCAGTACCATGTTGGCCCCGTGCAGTGGCTCGACTTCGAGCGTGTCGACCACCCACCCTCCGGTGTTGAAGATCCGCACGGGGTTGGCCAGCCCCGGCACAACCCGGGTGCCGACGAAGGGCTTGTGGGTGTGTCCGAAGACGAACTTCACCTGCTCCGGCAACTGTCCGTCCTGATGCGGAGCTTCGCTGGCCAACTGCTTGATCAGCGGACCGCTCAGGTATGCCATGAGGCCGGTTTCGGCGTCACGGCTGAGGGCCGTCTTGGGGATCTTCCGTTCGCGGGCGGCGATCCGGCAGACGGCCATCGTGAGTGCCTTGGTGACGATAGGCCGAATCAACCAGCGGAACGACGCCAGGACGCCCTTCTTAGTTGACGTGGCGGTGATTCCAGCGGCCAGATTGCCGACCAGCTTGTGGATAGCCTCATCCGACTGCAGCATGTCGTAGATGAGACCGACGTCTTCCCCGACCTGGCCGGAGCGGCCGAGCGTCGACCAGAAGAAGTCGATCCAGGCGAAGTTCTCGGCTTCAATGTCCCACACCTCGGTGGGCAGCGAACGTCCGGGGAAGATGAGGGTCTTCAAGGTGGTCATGAGATGGTACATCGATTCCACGAAATGGCCGTGGTGGAACACAATCGACGTCCGCCCGTCCTCGGAGCGGATGCCCATGTTGGGGTAGGACACTCGGACGTTGATCCCGTCGCGGTGGGGTCGCCTCCGGGCCACTTGTTCGAGCAGCTCCGACTGCACTGGTCGGGTGTCTTCCTGGTAATACAGCTTGGTGGTATGCCACGGGATCGGGAGCGGCGCGTCCGGGCCGAGCTCCTTCAGGAGGTTAGCGTACTGCAGCTCCCGGGCCGTTTCCCATAAATGATGGTCGTGATTGCCTACCTGGTACAAGATTGTGTGGTCGAACAAGGGTTCCCCGAGAGGCGGGAAGATCCGGTCAAGGAACAACTCGAAGACCATGAGGGCTACATTGTCGCTGGCCAGGGCCAGTTCCAGGATGTCGCCGTTCAGGATCAGGATTGGCTTGCGGGTCTTGTCCTCGTTAGCCTCGATCAGGGTGGTAAGCGCCGCCACCAACCCGTTGACCACCGAACTGGTGGTGGTCGGGTCGACGGTGACGTCGTCCTTCACCAGGCGGCTCATGATGCTATTCTCAGCGCCGAAGTGAAGGTCGGAAAGGCAGACGTAGCGGATGTCAGGCAACGTGTCCTCCTCGATGGTGGGCATGCCGGGGCAGCCGGGTATGGAAGACCTCCCACGGCTGTCCGAGCACGCCCGCAGTTTCGGCATCACGACGTCTTTTTCGGCCCACCGGCTAAACCAGCAACCACAGTAAAAGAGGAGGAATAACGCCCGGTAAATACGTCTAGGCCCCTACCACGATCGGGTGGACTTGGTGGCAGTCGAGCTTGCCGAGTTGGTACACGGCTGGGTGGACTTGCCACCGCCTCCCGGCCGACCTGGACGACTGGCCCGCCGCCACGTGCCGTCATGGCCGGTGAGGATGTCGGCGAAGGTGGTGTAGACGCGCTCGGCGATGTCGAGTTGCACGAGGCTCACCCGTGTAGCAGGGCGGCGTCGTAGCCAGCCGGTGCGCTGCCCTAGGATTCCCAGTCGAGCAGCCAGCAACCTGGGTTGGGGAGGTTTGGCCCAGTGCAGGTCGCCGTGTGCGGTGGTCCATAACAGCGCGCCGGGGTCGATGATGACACCCAATGCGGCGAGTAACCGTCGCTGGAACAGGTCGGTATCAAGGCAGACCCGATCGGTGAGATGTCCGGCGAGTGCGTCGAGCGAGGTCCCCGTGCCAGGGTCATGAGTTCGGCGCGGGCGCGTCGGTCGTGGTCGTCCCATTCGGCGGTGTCGCGGACCTCGGGGTGGCGTACCGCAGTGAGGCCGCTGGCATCGATGTTTCCGGTCCAGGCTGGACCGCTGGCCCAGCCTGCCGGTGCGGTGGCCACTCGAAGCTACCCATCTGCCAGCCTGAGTATGACACACACCCTCCTCGGCAGTCGTCAACTCACCCCGACCACTGCTTGCCTCACTGCAAGCCGGAAGATAGGTAAGACGTGAGCGAAGCGGTCGATCACAATGACCAGCCAGAAGCGCACCACCCTGGCAACAGTACCTTCCCCGCTATAGATCCGCCAGTATTTAAGGATCCACCGAAACGGTACGCTGCTTTCATCTCTTACTCTCACAGTGCCGATGGTGCCTTTGCTCCCGCATTGCAGGATGGTCTTCAACGGCTCGCCAAGCCCTGGAACCAGCGCCGCACCCTCGAAGTGTTTAGAGACAAAACGGGACTCGCCGTCAGCCCCGCACTCTGGCCCAGCATCTGCGCTGCCTTGGATGGGTCCCGTTGGTTCATTCTGCTCGCCTCTCCCGGCGCCGCCCGCTCAGACTGGGTAGGCAAGGAGATCGAGCGCTGGATAGCTACGAAGGGGTCCGGGAGCATCCTACCTGTCCTTACCGACGGTGCATGGGTCTGGAACGCGGAAACGAACGGCTTCGATCGAGGCGCTTCTACCGCCGTGCACCCATCACTGTATGGAGTATTCCACTCGGAACCTTTGTACCTCGACATGACATGGGCCAAAAACGAGCACCATCTCACCCTGCGCAACGCGCGTTTCCGAGATCAGGTAGCCGCTCTCGCAGCGCCTATGCATGGCATCACCAAAGATGAACTCGAAGGCAACGACGTACGCGAGCAACATCGAACCCAGCGGCTCAAGCGAGGTGCGATCAGTAGCCTGGTCATTCTACTTGCCCTCGCTATCGCAGCCAGCATTATCGCTTTTCAGCAATACAGAAACGCTATTGGGCAGCGTGACAATGCCATCTTCAATCAGATCACCGCGCAAGCGGACCGGCTGAGTGGAATTGACGTGTCCCTGGCGGCTCAACTCGACCTTACCGCGTACCGCATGCGACCGACTTTAGACCTTTATACGGCCCTGGTCACGGCTGCGAACACCCCCTTGTCAACCCCTCTTACTGGTCACACCGATTTGATCAATACGGTGGCGTTCAGCCCCGATGGGCACACCCTGGCCACCGGCGGCGACGACCAGACGGTGCGCCTGTGGAACGTGACCGACTCAAGCCACCCTGCAACCCTCGGCCCACCCTTGACCGGCCACACCAACGCCGTCCGCGCGGTGGCGTTTAGCCCTGATGGGCACACCCTGGCCACCGGCAGTGATGATCAGACGGTGCGGCTGTGGAACCTAACCGACCCGGCCCATCCCACACCTCTGGGCCCACCTCTCAGCGGTCACACCAACCATGTCCGCGCGGTGGCGTTTAGCCCTGATGGGCACACCCTGGCCACCGGCAGTGATGATCAGACGGTGCGGCTGTGGAACCTAACCGACCCGGCCCATCCCACACCTCTGGGCCCACCTCTCAGCGGTCACACCAACCATGTCCGCGCCGTGGCGTTTAGCCCCGATGGGCACACCCTGGCCACCGGTAGCAACGATCAGACCGTGCGGCTGTGGAACCTAACCGACCCCGCCCACCCCAGGTTGCTGGGCCCACCCTTGACCGGCCACATCAGCTTCGTCACCGCGGTGGCGTTCAGTCCTGATGGGCACACCGTGGCCACCGGCAGCGTCGACCAGACCGTGCGGCTGTGGAACGTGACCGACCCGACCCACCCCGCGCCCCTGGGCCCACCCCTCACCGATCCCAACGGCACTGTCTACGCGGTGGCGTTCAGCCCTGATGGGCACCTCCTGGCTAGCGGCAGCGACGACCAGACGGTGCGGCTGTGGAACGTGACCGACCCGACCCACCCCGCACCCCTGGGCCCACCCCTGACCGGCCACACCAACTCAGTCAACGCGGTGGCGTTCAGCCCTGATGGACACACTCTGGCCACCGTCAGTAGCGATCACACAATCCGGCTATGGAACATTCCCTCTACGCTCATCAGCGGCCACACCAACACTGTCTACGCGGTGGCGTTCAGCTCCGATGGACACACCCTGGCCAGCGCCAGCGCCGACCAGACCGTGCGGCTATGGAATGTGATCGACCCCACCCACCCCATGTCGCTGGGCCCACCCCTGACCGGCTACACCAACGCCGTCCGCGCGGTGGCGTTCAGCCCCGATGGACACACCCTGGCCACCGCCAGCGACGACACCACCGTGCGGTTATGGAATGTGACCGACCCCACCCACCCCATGTCGCTGGGCCCACCCCTGACCGGTCACACCAACATCGTCCGCGCGGTGGCGTTCAGCCCCGATGGACACACCCTGGCCACCGCCAGCGACGACACCACCGTGCGGTTATGGAATGTGACCGACCCCACCCACCCCATGTCGCTGGGCCCACCCCTCACCGGCCACACCAGCTTCGTCACCTCAGTGGCGTTCAGTCCCGATCGGCACACCCTGGCTACCGGCAGCGATGATCAGACCGTGCGGCTATGGAACGTGACCGACGCCACCCACCCCACACCCCTGGGCCCACCCCTGACCGGCCACACCAACACTGTCCGCGCGGTGACGGTCAGCCCCGACGGGAACACCCTGGCCAGCGCCAGCAGCGACCAGACCGTGCGGCTATGGAACGTGACCGACCCCACCCACCCCACACCCTTGGGCCCACCCGTGATCCGCCACACCAACACCGTCAGCTCGGTGACATTCAGCCCCGACGGGAACACCCTAGCCAGCAGCGGCGGCGACCAGACCGTGCGATTGTGGAACGTGACCCACCCCCGCCACCCCACACCCCTGGGCCAACCCCTCACCGGCCACACCAACTACATCAACACGGTGATATTCAGCCCTGACGGGCACACCTTGGCCAGCAACAGTTATGACCGGACGATTCGACTGTGGGAGACGAACATCGACCAAGCAATCCAGCGGATCTGCGGCACCACCAGAAACACCCTCACCCCCGCAAAATGGGAACAATACGTCTCAAAGGATCTGCACTATCACCCCCCATGCCCGTAATGAGTTTTCCCGTAGCACGGCTGCCTCGATCGACCAAAGAGCGGGCCTCGCGAGTGATGAGGCGGCCCAACCAGACAAACGAGAACCCCGCACCTGCGCGAGTTGGACGAGCGGATCACCGCCTTTCTCACCCGCACCAACCGCCGACAGCACGACGACCACGCTCTGTGATCAGCCAGATCAACGTCAACGCAGCTTGCGCCGGCGAGGGATCTTGGCAGCGCCGTGCCATGCCACGATCCGGGGCTAGGCGGCGCGATTGGCTCCCGTGTTCCGGGTCGCGGCGGTGTGCGCGGCCGCGCGTAGCTGGTCGTCATCGCGGGGCTCGGCTGTGCCCTCCGGGATGCTGAGGATCGCGTCGATCAGCCGCTGCGTGCGGGTCTGGGATCGCAGCCACGACGGCAGATCCAGCAGCGCCATGATCTCGTCGGCGAGCACCTCGCCGATCACGTCCGGCCACAAGCGCTTGGCCTTCGCGGCGGCGAGCGCGGCCATCCGGTGCGCGGCGTACTGGTTGGCTTCCTGCGCGACCGCGATGTTCGTGTCAGGCATCGGTGGCCGCCTGAGTCCGCGGGCTCATCGCTGGAGTCCTCTCGTCGCGGGCCAGGGTGGTGCGGGCCAGGGTGGTGCGGGCCAGAGCGTCGCGGGCCACTGTCAGTGCGGCCTGCCAGCACCCTCGCTCCAGCAAGAACCGCACGTCCTCCAGCACCCGGTGCAATCGACCCACCTCCGAGTCTGGCAGGACAGGTGCGGGTAGGGCAGTCATCACGTGCCCTTCGAAGCCCGGTGGTTGGTGAACCTGGTTTCCTCGGTCTCCCGTAGGGCCTCGATCTCGGCGCGTACCGCCCGCTCCCGCTCACTGATCCGCCAGGCCTCGCGGCCTAGCTCCACCAGCTCGGCTAGCAACGTAGGCACCGACCGAACTGGCGCAGAGACAGTCATGGCTGGGTCCAGTTGAGAACAGTTCACGGACACAGCGCACCTCCGGTGGTCTCATCAGCGGTTGTGCAGAGGATGGACTCACCGTGCCGAGTGGGCGCGGTGATCCCGTCGTCTCAGAGAGGGCGGGGGCTGAGCCGCTGATACGTGTGACCGGTGAGGCCTGTTACCGGACTCCGGCCATGAGCCTGCAGATCATCGGGCTGAGCCCGATGACGACCAGCCCGACGATGATCGCCGCCACGCCAAGGATGCTGAAGTAGGGTGCCTCGTGCTGTGGGCTGTAGTAACCGGCGAGCGATCCGGACATCGCCGTGCCCAGGGCGACGGACAGGAAGTACAGCGCCACCGTCTGGCTGCGAAACACCCTCGGGGAGATCTTGGTGGCCAGCGACAACCCGACTGGTGAGATCAGCAACTCCCCGATCGCGAAGACGAGCAGGATGACAGCGACCGCGAGCAGCGGCGTGGTCGGTCCGACGCCGCTGGCCCACGGTAGGAACAGGAGGAAAGCCAGGCCCATGATGACGGTGCCGAGCGCGAACTTGATTGGCGTCGAGGGCTGACGAGGCCCGAGCTTGATCCACAGTAGCGCGAACACGGGCGCCAGCAGGATGATGAATACCGGGTTGAACGACGTCACCCATTCCGTGGGCATCTTCCAGCCGAACAGGTTCCGGTCCATTCGCCCATCGCCGTAAATCTCCACCACCGTGAACTGCTGCTGATACAGCGACCAGAACACCGCGTTGGCGATGAACAAGGGAATGAAAGACAACATCCTGCTGCGCTCCACCGCTGTGATCTTCGAACTCGCCACAATGACCGCGAAATACACCACCGCGGCCACCCCACACACCACAACCACGACGTCGGACAGGTTGGCGGCCGTGATCAGCCTGACCAGCACCAGGACGACGACCACGGCAACGACCACCACGACGGCGCAGGCGACCATGGTCCACCGGCAGCGGGGTAGTGGGTTGGGAACGACACTGGCCTCGGTACCCAGATTGCGGCGCCCGATCGTGTACTGGATCAGGCCGGCGGCCATGCCGATGGCGGCCACACCGAAGGCGTAGTGGAACCCGAGCGTGGTCCGGGTGAGCCCGGTGAGCAACGGACCGATCAGCGCTCCGATGTTGATCCCCATGTAGAACAGCGAAAAACCGGCGTCCCGGCGCTCATCGTTGTCCGCATACAGGGTTCCGACGACGGCGCTGGCGTTGCCCTTGACCCCGCCGCTACCCAGGGCGACACACGCCAGGCCCACACCGACGCCCAGGTAGCCCGGCAGCACCGCCAGCGCGATGTGCCCGATCATCACCAGAACCGCGCTGGAGAACAACGTCCGTTCGGCGCCGAGTACCCGGTCGGCGACCCAGCACCCAGCGATGGTCGAGACGTAGACCAACCCGCCGTAGGCGCCGACCAGGCTGGTAGCCGTGGTCTTCGGCAGCCCGAGCCCGGGGTTGGTCCCCGCCACCTCGTAATACAGATACAGCGTGAGCGAGGCGAGCATCCCGTAGTAGGAGAAGCGCTCCCACATCTCGACACCGAACAGGTTGGCGAGCCCGCGGGGATGCCCGAAGAACGCCCGGTCCGTACGGGGGTCGGTGATGGTGCTGCGCATCCGCATCACTGTGCCCTCCGGACACGACCAGTCTCAATGTGCGGCTCGCCACGTACTCGGCCCCCGCCGGGTGCTGTGGCGGGGGCCGAGTAATGAGGTCGGTCTCAGAGAATCCCGACCCTTCTGGAACAGGCTGGCCAGGCCTTCCAACCCTGCGCGCGGAGCACCTTCTCGGCGATAGCGATCTGCTGCGACCTGGTGGCGTGGTTGGCGGTGCCTGCGTAGGACCCTCCGCCGAAGGAACGCCACGTACTGCCGCTGAACTGCAGCCCGCCGTAATACCCATTGCCGGTATTGGCGTTCCAGTTACCGCTGCTCTCGCACTGCGCCAAGATATCCCACCGATCCTGACTCGCCTGGGCTGGTGTCGAGAAAGTCAGTGGAATCGTCACAGCAGCTGCGGCGATACTGATACGTGCGAGTAAACTGGAAGTCCTCGTCATGTCCATTCTCCGTGAAACGCGCACACGACTGATGGTCTCGAAAATCGCCCGGAATTACGGGTACCCGCGTCAATCGATCGCCAGCATGCGCCCCTGTCCCGTTCCGGGGTGAGGTTGCGGTATCCGTTCCCGAGGGACAGGGTTCTGCGCGCCGGGTCCGGATTCCTGCACCAAGGTGGCTTCTTCGTGCAGGACGGTATTGACCGTACGGATCACCGTGGGTGACGCAAGGGGGCGATCGCATGGCCAGCCGGGTGGGGGTACGTTGCGTCACACCATCACTCAACGCAACAGGTTCTGGCGTTTTCCCAAGTCGGGCCGCTGACGGCTAGTGCTCTTTGCGGACGTGCCTGGCCGGGTTTGGGGGCCTCCGGAGAGCAAAGGGACCACCCGTTCGTGCATGGCGCACGGGCGCTTTTCCGCTTTCGGGTCGTCCTGGTTCGCGTGGCTGGCCGTCTTGCCGCTTGCTACCCACCGGGATATTCCGGCATGCTGTCAGCGACCACCGCGTGGCGCTGCCCCATCGGCTGGGGCTCTCCGATCGTGGTGTCGCGCCCTGTCTGGTATTCGGCCTGGGCGTTGATCTCAGCTCCGAGCAAGACGATATAGCTGGTCAGGAAAAGCCACAGCAGAAGCACGATCACGCCAGTCAACGTGCCGTAGGTCTTGTCGTAGCTGCCGAAGAAGGTCCCGAAGAAGGTGATGTAGAGGCTGAAGCCCACACTGCCGAGCAACCACAGCAGCGCTGCCACCACGCTGCCCACGCTGACCCAGCGGAGCTTCGGGGGGTTCCGGTCCGAAGCCACCCGGTACAGCACCGCCAGCCCGACAACGATCAGCGCAAGGAGCAACGCCCACCGCACCACCTGAGCGAGCACCGTCCCGAGCGGGCCGAGGGGCACCGCGTGCAACACCACCGGCACGACCGCGATCAGGGCCAGGGTCAGGACGAGGAACACGACCGTACCCAGCGTGAGCAGCAGCGCCACCGCACGAAATTTCAGGAAGCCTCGCGTCTCCTCTTCCTTATAGGCGATATTCACCGCCGTCATGAGGTTGGAGGTTCCACTCGACGCGCTCCACAGCGCCCCCAGCAGCGAGATCGCCAGCCCGATGGTCAGTGCCCCACCGCTGCTGTGGGTGATAACGGTCAGTTGATCGGAGATCAGCTGCCTAGATGCTTGCGGTAGCCCCACCGTGAAGCTCTGTACCTGCTGGGTGATCTGTGCTGGATCGGCCACCAGTCCCACCAGAATCACCAGCGCGATCAGCGCCGGAAATAACGCAAGGAATCCGAAGAAAGCTACCCCGGCAGCCAGCAGTGAAATGTTGTCTTTCTGGCTCGCGTCTACCGCGCGCCCCACCACCTGCCGCCATCCCCGCACCGGGATCTGTGTTGGTGAGTCCGCCTGGCTGCCCACGTCGCTTCGAGTCACGCCACAGATCTTCCCGCAGTCAGGGGGCTTCACTCCCAGAGCGCGTCACTACGGGGCAGGCCGTGGACTGAGCGCGGCCGCTGGGACCAACTGGTCGTCGAGGGTCAGCCGGACGTCTCCGGCGCCATCGCTGATCGGGACCCATACCACGCCGTACCACTCGCCCCGTGAGCCACGGACCCAGCGCTTCAGCGTGCCGGGAACCCGACCCGTGAGGTCGAGACCATCGGCGACGACGCGCTGGTGGTGATCGGGTGGCAGCGGGAACGCCACATTGAGGTCTATCCATACCGCCCGGGCGCGCACCACCTGGCCGCCGGTGATGCCCGCACCGCCATGGGCGCCGATCCACCCAAGCGTCATCACGCTCTGCTCCCTGGTCGACTTGCTCGGGTCGAGCGCGGGGGAGCGCGCCTGCGTCAAGCTCAGTATGGCCCGCCGAACGTGGCGAGGGAAGCACGGTAGCCGCGCCAGCTACGACGTGCGGCGGGCCAGGTCGGCGGCGCCGACGAGGCCCGCCGCGGCACCTAGCTCCGCGATCCGCAGCTCGGCTACCGGCCGGTATCCGCGGCCGGTCAAGGATGCGGCGAAAGCGGCCGACGCGGGAGCGCGCAACACTTCGCCGGCCGCGGACACACCGCCACCGATGACGAACAGGCCAGGGTCCAGGATCGCGGCCAGCCCGCTCAGCCCCCGCCCTAGCCACCTCCCGACCACCTCGAAGCACCGCGACGCCGCCTCATCGCCAGCATGGGCGGCCTGGGTGACCATCTCGCCGGTGATGTTCTCGGGCCGACCGCTGGCGAGTCGCAACAGTTCTCCGGCCGTGTCGGGGTAGACGCGGACCAGCTCGTGGGCTTCCCGCTCGAGCGCCCGGCCGCTGGCGTACTGCTCCCAGCACCCCCGCAAACCGCATCCGCAGCGCCGCCCATCCGGGACGACGATGACGTGGCCGATCTCCGCAGCCGCGCCGAACTGGCCGCGCAGCAACTGCCTGTTCGCCACGATGCCGCCCCCGATACCGGTTCCCACCGTGATGGTCACCACGTGGTCCGCACCGCGACCAGCGCCGAACCGGGCCTCAGCCCACGCGGCAGCGTTGGCGTCGTTCTCGACCACCACGGGCAGCCCCAGCCGGCGTTGAAGCGACGCCTTGAGCGGCTCGTCACGCCAGGCGAGATTCGGGGCGAACATCACCGTCGAACGCTGCGCGTCAACGAAACCAGCCGCCCCGATGCCGACTGCCTCGACGCGGTACTTGCGGGTGAGCTCTCCGACTGCGGCGACTATCGCGCCCTCGATCCGCGACACGTCGTCGGCGGGCGTGGCGCGGTGTGTGGTGGCGACGATCGTCCCGCGCTCATCGACGACGCCGGCAGCGACCTTCGTGCCACCGATGTCCACACCGATGGTCAGGGTTCCCATCGTCGCGGTCGAGCGCTCTTCGGGCAGCGTGGTGGTCAGGAACTGCGCGTTACTCGCTGATTGATCATCATGGGGACAGCGGCCGATTCTCCCCGCCGGAGGGCGAGGTAGTGCCGTCGGGCGGTGTGGAACCCCCGCAGCGTGGTGCGCACGGTGGGGATTTGGGTGGCGAGATGCATCTGGTAACGCCACGGTGGTTGGGCCCCTTGGCGTGCTGCCATGGAGTAGGCGAAGGCCACGGCGTCCTCCCGGTCGAGGCCGCGGTCAGCGCGTTCGAACCAGGCCATGCTGGTGCGTGCTCCGGCTTGGATGAGTCGTAGCGCTGCGCGCCCTCGCCGGTCATAGTCCGCCAGCGCGGCGGAAAGCTCGTCGTGTTGGTAGATGCTGTGGGCGAGCATGACTGCGTCGATCATCGCGAGCCTGGTGCCGGAGCCGAGGGTGAAGTGGGTGGTGTGGGCGGCGTCGCCGGCGAGTACCAGGTTGTTGTGGTACCAGGTCTTGTTGGTCACCTGGGTGAAGCGCAGCCACCGCGCCGGCTCGCCGCGGGATTGGCTGATCAGCGTATGGCCATCGAGGGCATGCTCGAAGATCTTCTCCAGCAGCCCGACGCTGTCCTCGCTGCTGAGCGAGTCGAATCCGAGTGCCTGCC
Source organism: uncultured Actinomycetota bacterium (assembly GCA_963822695.1). Classification (GTDB taxonomy): domain Bacteria; phylum Actinomycetota; class Actinomycetes; order Mycobacteriales; family Pseudonocardiaceae. The sequence goes on along the minus strand of CAWGJH010000011.1, from coordinate 28,532 downwards.
AGGTCTGCTGGGTGCATTCCACGATGCAGGTGCTGGTCCCGGCGGTCGAGGGGTAGGCGTGGAACCAGATCCACCCGGCTGAGGTTTGTTCGAAGGCGAAGGTGAAGCTGTCGAAAACCTTGTCGGTACCCAGCCAGAGGTAAGGGTTCCCGCCGACGTCCACGTGGGCGCCGAAGTGGTCGCCGTGGCGGGCTCGCATCCGGCTGTTGGCGCCGTCGCAGATCACGACCAGATCAGCGTCGGCCAGTCCGGCAAGGTCATCGACCTCATGGCGGTACTGGATATCGATCCCGAGTTCGGTGGCTCGCTGGCCGAGGATGTCGAGCAGGGCCGCGCGGCCCACGCTGAAGCCGTACCCAGGCAGGTACGCGGTCTGCTCGCTGCGCAGGATCACCCGTTGTTCCTGCCACAGGACGGACTCGGCTCGCACTGCCCTGGCGCTCTCGGGGTCGTTGCGGAACAAGATGTCGAGTAGGTCGTCCCAATACACCACACCCCAGCCGTAAGTGGCGCCGGGGGGATCCCGCTCGATGACGGTGATGTCGTGGCCGGCGTCGCGCAGTTTCGCCGAAATGGCGAAGTACAGCCCGGCCGGTCCGCCGCCGATGCACACGATTCTCATGTCACTGCTCCATTCCCTACGGATGGGGTCGCGGTGCTGGCGAGTGTGGGGGGGTGGTGAAGGTGGTAGAGGTGGGCGTAGTGGTTGTTGTTGGTGAGGAGTTGGGTGTGGGTGCCGGTTTCGGTGATGCGGCCGTTTTCGAGGTAGATGATGTGGTCGGCGTCGGTGACGGTGAGCAGGTTGTGGGAGATGATGATAGTGGTGCGGCCGGTGATGAGTCGGCGTAGTGGGGTAAGGATGCGTTGAGTGGCGTCAGCGTCGAGGCTGGTGGTGGGTTCGTCGAGGAGCAGGAGGGGGGCGTCGCGAATCATGGCGCGGGCGATGGCGATGCGTTGGCGTTGCCCGCCGGAGAGCAACCTCCCGCGTTGTCCGACTCGGGTGTGGTAGCCCTCGGGGAGGGCGGTGATGAAGTCGTGAGCGTCGGCGGCGTGGGCGGCGGCGATGAGGTCCTCGTGGGTGGCCTCGGGGCGGCCGGCGGTGATGTTCTCCGCGATCGTGCCGTCGAGCAGCAAGGTTTCCTGGAGGACGATGGCGATGTTGGCGCGGAGTTCGTTGGGGTGTAGATCGCGCAGGTCGGTCCCGTCCAGGGTGATGTGGCCGGTGGTGGGGTCGTAGAAGCGGAGGAGGAGTTTGAGCAGGGTGGTTTTGCCCGCGCCGCTGGCGCCGACGATGGCGGTGGTCTGCCCGGGCGCCGCGGTGAAGCTGACGTCGGTCAGCACCGGGGTGGTGGTGTCGGGGTAGGTGAAGCTGACCTGCTCAAGCTGGAGGTGGCCGAGAGCTCGACCGAGCGGGACGGGGTGTGGGGGGGCGCTCACGTGCGGGCACTCATCGAGGAGTTCGATGATCCGTTCGGCGGCCGCGGCGGCGCCGAACAGGGAGGTTGAACAGGGAACCGAGGCCCTGCACGGGCTGGTAGAGCTGGGACAGGAACACCAGGAAGGCCAGCAGCCCACCCAAGCTGATGTGTCCGGCGGTCAGCTCCCAGATCCCGACTCCCAGGATGGTGAGGACCCCGAGTATCTGGAGCAGGTCCACTAGCGGGGTGAACATCGCCCCCAGGCGGGTGGCGGCCAGTTCGGCGTTCACACTGCCCATACTTTGGCCGGCGAAGCGCTCCACCTCCGCGGCTTCGCGGCCGTAGGCCTGGATCAGGGTGGCGTTGCCCAGGCTTTCCTCAGCGACCACGGTGATCGACCCGGCACGGGCCCGGACCTCCCGGGAGGCGACCTTGATCCGGCGGGCGAACAGCCGGGCGGTGACCCAGAACAGGGGTATCGCGATCAGCGAGGCCAACGCCAGGCGCCAGTCCAGGAAGAACAGCACCCCGGCGAATACCACGATCTTCACCAGGTTGGCGATGATCCCGATGACCCCGGAGAGCACCACACTCTCGATCGCGGCCACGTCACCGGTCAGCCGCGAGAGGATGTCACCCAGGCGGCGGCGGTCGAAAAAACTCACCGAGAGGGTGTGCAGATGCGCGAACACCCTCGTGCGCATCCGGTGCAGGAAGTTCTCCCCGATCCACGCTCCCAGATACTGGCCGGCGAAACCCAACCCGCCCACCAGCAGGGTGATACCCACAAACGCGGCGGCCACCGGCGGGAACGCTGAGAAATCCCGCGGGGTCAACACCCGATCGACCAGCACCTGGAACAACAAGATCGCCCCGGTGTCCACCAACGGCGTCACAATGATCAACACCAGGCTCAGCCACATCCACCGCAAAAACGGCCGAGCATCAGGCCAAAAACGGCGGAATACCTCCCGCACACTCGCAGCCGGAGCCGCCTCCACCAAACCCCCGACACCGCCTCGCGACGCCGGGCGCATCAATGACCGCACCACCCCCCGCACACGTACTCCGCTCTACTCATCCTTGTTAGCTGGCCGGGTTTGGCGTGGGCGGTGACCCCCACCGCTGTGAACTCGGAGTGAGAGCCACCGCCCACATCATCAATTGAGTGACTAGTTAGCAGCCCCAGCCGCCCCAGCCACCCCAGCCGCTCCGGTGGCCCCAGCCACCCCAGCCGCCGCCGTGGCCCCAGCCACCCCAGCCGCCGCCGTGGCCCCAGCCACCCCAGCCGCCGCCGTGACCCCAACCGCCCCAGCTGCTGTAACCTTCCTTCTCGGGGGTGTAGCCGCTCCGGAAGATTTCCGTGACCTTCATATCTTCTCCCTCCTCCTTTCCTAGGAAATTCTCTTCTCCCCAGGAAACTTTATTCTTCCCATGGAAGACGGTGACTGCGGTTCCTCTGTCAGCGGTAAACAGCCGACCTGCGGAACTGGCAAGTCTTGCAATTTTCGCTTGCAGTTATCCGTACAGTGGCGGCCAATTTAACTATCCGTGGCCAGCGTAATCCGGCGAGCACTTCGTGTTGATCACCAAGGCCAGCGATGCTGGGTTGGTCTGTACTGGCGACCCCTCCATCGGTGGAAACCCCCCTACTCGCTGATGGCCGGCGACCCCAGCTTGGCTTCGCCCGCCGGGCTCCTGACCAGGAACCCTGACAGGGACCCCGGTCGGGCTTACGCCTGTGGCACCCCTGGTGGGCTGCGGCCAGCCATCACGTGCTGCCACGACCTTAACCTTTTTGTTACCTGTACGTTGACTCTCACAATTAGATCGCCAGTAGCCGCTGCATTGATACACGATGAACTGTTAATCACCCAGTTGGCCGCAGGCTGTGTAGTGCTGCGAGCTACCGGGCCTCGTGCGGCGCACGGTGTGGCCGCGGCCGCGGTCTCATCGCCATACCGCCGTCCTAGCCCGTGTTCGTTGAGCCTGTCCCGAAGCTGCTGCAAGGCCCGCGCCCGGGTGGGTCCGATCGCGCCGGGCGGGATTCCGGCGGTGCGAGTGACCTCGGCGTAAGGCCGGGGATGGTCAATGAACAGCGCCCGCGGCAGGGTCCGCTGGCGGGGTGACAACTCCTCGACGAGGCGCCACAGCGTCCGCGCGGCATCGGCCTCGATGGCCTGCTGCTCTATGTCCACCCGCAACCACGTTGTCTGCACCGAGTCGAGAGCGTCGGCGTCCTGCAGTCGAAAAGACCGCACTGTCGTCGACACGACTTTATCGTACCGGCGCATCACTTCGTCCCAGGCCGCCGGGTCGCCGTCGCTCGCGCGTGCCAGCAGGTCGGTGACGTTGCCCGTTGCGCCAGTGGAGGCAGCGGAGACCTTGGACGCAGCACGCGCCCGGACTGCGACTGCTCGGATGGCCTCTCGACGCCCAGCGCTGAACGGTGGCTCTGAGTCGCACCCCTTTAGTCCCGGGGGATCTATTGCCATGACATAGGCCTCCGGTAGTTGCTCATAGCCGTGTCTGTTGACGTGTATTTTTGTTGCTCAACTGTCCAGAATTGTTCGTGGCGCCCGCCGCGGTGACGGTACGGGTGTCGCCGACCCGCTGGCCGGCTGACCCCGGTCAGTGCTTGTGGATGTAGACGGTGACGTTCATGCCGGGGACGAGGTCGAGGTTTTGGGGGTCGTCGATTCCGATCTTGACTGGGATGACTTGGGTGACTTTTTGGAAGTTGCTGCCGTTGTTGTTGCTTTGCGGGAAGAGGGAGAACACCGCGGCGGCTCCGCCTTCGATCTCGCGGACGTGGCCGGTGAGGTGGGCGTTGGGGTAGGCGTTGACGTAGATGTTGACGAGTTGGCCGATGCGGACCGCTTTGAGGTCGGTTTCATCGACGCGGGCGGTGACGTAGATCTTGGTGAGGTCGTAGGCGATGGCGAGTTGGGTGCCGGAGGTGACGTAGGTGCCCGGGACGCCGTTGTTGACCGCGACGGTGCCCTCGGCGGGGGCGTGGATGCTCATGAGGGGTTGGGCGAACCCGTCCTGGATTTTGATGCGTCCGACGACCTGGTTTTGTTGGATCGTGGCGCCTTGGAAGATGCGCCAGTCAACGAGGGTGCCGGCGGTGGGGGCGTTGATTAGGATCTGTTGGCCGTCGATCTGGGCGTTGTCGGTGCTGACGTAGTTGCGGGCGTTGAGGAAGTAGCTGGTGAGGAAGCCGGTGCCGGCGATCAGGGCCAGGATCAGGATCACGATCAGCGCGATGCGGGTGGAGCGTTTGAGCGGGCGCCGTGCTGGTGCTGGTGCGGGCGCGGTGCCGTCGGTGGGTTGCTGGCTGGTTGGCGCGGGTGGCGCTGTTACTGGGCCTTCCACGCTCACACCTCCCCGTGGATGTGATGGACCCCCTCCCCCCGTAGGCTACGCGCCGTACCTTAACTTGGGAAATGTGATGTGGTGCGCCGGTTAGGCACGGATCAGGGGGAGAATCACCTCCTCGACGATCTCGATCAGCACCCGGTCGGGAATCGGGGGGCGGTGCACCAGGAAGTGCTGGCGTAGCAGGTCGGGACCGACGCTGGCGATGCGGGGGGTGAGCGCCGTAGCGCGGACTTCGCCACGGGTGGCGCCTCGCCGGAGCACGTCGAGAAACCGCTCGACGGCGGGGTCGATGAAGCGGATCCGGATGACCTCCATGAGCTCGGGATCTCGGATGGTCTCGGCCATCAGACCGCGGACCGCCTCGCCGGAGGGGCCGTTAAGGAGAGTGGCGGTTGCGCGCAGGCAGCTGAGGATGTCCTCGTACACGTTGCCTGTGTCGGGTGGCTCACCCCAGTCGGGACAGGTGTGGTGGACCGCATCGGCGACCAACTCGGCGCGGCTGGACCAGCGCCGGTACAGGGATCCCTTGCTGGCTCGGGCGCGGTGGGCCACGTGCTCCATCTTCAACTCGGCGTAGCCCACCGCGGTCAACTCCTCGAGAGTAGCTTCGAAGATCGCCGCGTAGAGCGCGTCACCGCGGCGTCGAGGCCCCTTGCGGTGGTCAACCGCAACCTTCACAGGCTCGCAAGCCTCACCCACGCTGCTCACCGTCCACACCTCTCGTGCTCTAGGTAACACCAAGATGTCCTGAGTCAAAGCGGTAGAAGCAGTAGCACAGAGTAGAGCACGCGGCGTTCTGATGGCACAGTGGTGGTATGACTCGCCCAGCGACGGAGCCGGCGGTAAGCGACAACGGGGCCGCCGCCCAGCCGGCAGGTGGTGGATCTGGTTCCATCGGGAACCCGGCCTCCGGTGGAGGCTGGGGCTTGCCGCTGGCGGTGCTGGTTGTCGGGACGTTCGTGTCGGTCCTGGATACCAGCATCGTCACGGTGGCCCTGCCTGCTATCCAGAAGCAGTTCGGAGTGACCGTCGAGGACTCACAGTGGGTGGTCACGGGGTATACGCTGATGCTGGGCGTGGTGGTGCCGGTCACCGCATGGCTGGGGGACCGCTTCGGGCTGACCCGGGTGTACAATCTGTCGCTGCTGATGTTCGCCGCCGGGTCGGCGCTGTGCGGGCTGGCCGGAAGCTTGAACAGCCTGGTGGCCTTCCGGATCGTGCAGGCGATCCCGGGTGGCATTCTTCCGGTCATCACACTGTCGATCTTGTTCCGGATCGTGCCGCGAGAGCGGCTTGGCGCTGCGATGGGCCTGTATGGCCTAGGGGTCGTGGTTGCCCCGGCGGTCGGGCCGGTCTTGGGCGGGTATCTGGTCCAGTACCAGAGCTGGCCGCTGATCTTCTACATCAACGTGCCGATCGGGATCCTGGGTGCGGTGGCCGCGGCGCTGGTGTTACCGGCATTTCCGGGGCACGCCCAGCGGCGGTTCGACGTGCTGGGTTTCCTCACCGTGGGCGGTGGGTTGTTCGCGCTGCTGCTGGCGACGTCGAAGGGCCCGGACTGGGGGTGGAATTCCTACCGGATCCTGGGTCTGTTCACCTTCGGCGTGCTGAGCCTGGCGCTGTTCGTGGTGATCGAGCTCGAGGTCGCCGACCCGTTACTGGATATCCGGATATTCCGGTACCGAGAGTTCACCCAATCACTGCTGTTGATCGCGGTGGTGATGGTCTTGCTGACCACGGTGCTGGTCTACATCCCGCAGTTCCTGCAGCTGGACCAGGGATGGGGGGCGTTCGAGAGCGGGCTCGCCCTGCTGCCGCAGGCGCTCGTGATGGCGGTGTTGATGCCTATCGCCGGGCGGATTTATGACCGCATCGGTCCCCGCTGGCCGGCGGCCATCGGCTTGGCGATCATGGCCGTTGATATCTATGCGTTGCGCACGATCACCCTCGACACCTCCCGCGGGCAGGTCATGTGGTTGATGATGGGGCTAGGCGTCGGTCTGGGGATTGCCATGATGCCGATCTTTGCCGCGGGTCTCGCAGTCCTGCCGGTGGCCCAGGTCAACACCGGCAGCGCGTTCAACAACGTCGTGCAGCGGGTCGGGGGTGCGCTCGGGGTGGCCGTGCTCACCGCGATCTATACTGCCCAGTCTGTCCAGCAGCTGGCCGGACGCGCCGCATTGATACCCGCGAACACCCCACCCCCCAACCTCGGCCCGGCCGCCCCGCCCACGTTGGGTGGGTATCTCACCTATATGAGCACGCAGATTCGGGCGAACATCGGGGCGATGGACGACCTGTTTCTGATCTCCGCGGGGCTCAGCGCACTGGGGGCGCTCATGGCACTATGGCTGCGAGCCGGGCCTGCGGCTCCGGCGGGCGTCGCCCCGCCCCGGCAGGCAGCCGCGCCCGTCACAGCCGTCACCGGCAGCACAACCCGGCACACCGACGCGCGGGTCAACGTCGGGGTTGACGCTTCACCCCGGAACACCTGATCATCGCGGGCCGTGATCGGATCAGGGTGATGCGGTGCGGATCAGATCGCCGAACGTGGCGTCGAAATCCTTGACCTGCGCCGTGGCGGCGTACGGCTGGACGGATTTCCGGAACTCACCCAGTCGGGTCCACAGGTGCTGCGAGTCGCGCTGTCGCAGCAATCCACCCGCTTCGTTGGCAGCTCGGCACGCACCGTCCAACTCACCGAGGCGCACCCGGGCCAGGAACGTAGAGCGCACCAGCGCTTGTCTGCCACCCAAGGATGCCAGGGTGATCGGTTCGTGGAGTCGGCGTGACAACAGCGCGCACACCAGACCTGGCCAGGGCTGGCGGGGTACGCAGGGCAGAACGCTCGGCGGCCTGGCCTTCAGCCACCGCCGGGGCGTCTTGGAGACCGTCGCGTGGTGGCACCACCGCCACCAGCATGGCAACCACCATCCCACCGGCCCGGCCGCACGTACTGTTGACGAGATCCAATGCCGGCTGCGGCGCGAGGCTGACCTTCCGGCCAGGTCCATCGCTATCCGGCATCGGTTGCCGACCATCGCAGCCCTCCAGGATCCGTCGCAGAGTCCCCGGACGGTCTTGGCGGCGCCTCAGCTCAGCTGGTCTGGTAGAGACGGGTGGCGTACGCGGGGCCGTAGTACCCCTGCAGGTCCTCCAGCGTCTCATCCGGTCGTTCCAGGCGCTGGACGATCTGAGCGCGGGATGGCACCGCCTCCGCGTCCCACGTGGCCGGCTGCCACAGGTTCGAGCGCAGGAACGCCTTCGGGCAATGGTAGAACACCTGGTCGATCTCGACGATGAGCGCCAACAGTGGCCGGTGCCCCTTGACCGTCATCTGAGTGAAGAAGGGGGCATCGCGCACCAGACGTGCTCTGCCGTTGATCCGCAAGGTGTCGCCTCGTCCGGGAACGAGGTAGATCAGGCCGACGTGCGGGTTGGCCAGGATGTTCCGGAAGCCGTCGGCACGGCGATTGCCGGGTCGCTCAGGGATGGCGATGGTTGTGTCGTCGAGCACGAGAGTGAAGCCCGGCGGGTCGCCCTTGGGCGAGACGTCGCAGCTGCCGTCCGCACTCGAGGTGGCAATGAGGCAGAACGGAGAGTTGGCGAGCCACTGCTTGTCGTACTCGTGTAGGGCAGGCCGGTCCTTGGCGGCAACTCGGGGGAGCGGCTCGCCGACGAGTTCCCGCAGTTGCGCCTCTGAAGTGATCTCCGTCATGCATCCAGTGTCCATCCGGTAACACCGCCGCGGCCAGGGGAGTTCCCGTCGATGAGTAGGAATAGCGTGAAGGGTGGAAGGCAGGATCATGGCGCTGGGCGAGAAGCTGCCGGCACCTGGCAGTCAGGGGCTACCCGATCACGGTGCTCATGCCTGGTGGTGATGTTGAGGAGATCCTGCGGGTGATCATCGCGCTGGGTCTGCGGTTCCAGCAGGTGGTGTTGCTCGGGTACCCGCCGTTCCTCAAGAACGTGCTCGCGGTCGAGCTGGCGCCGGGGGTGGCCGGCACCGAGGCGATCCGGCATCGGATCGCGCAGTCGATCGCCGGTCAGCTCCGCCGGCTGAAAAGCGAGTTCGCCCACTACACCCCGCAGGCTCACCAGCTTCCGCAGGTGAGCCTGCACCCGGCCGGTGACCCGGAATACTTCCCTAGGGCTGGTTGATGCCGCCAAGACCGCTGCCACGGATCTCGCCCAGACGCTCGTGGGCATGGTGAGTTCCGCTGGACATCCGGCCGTCTCCGGTGCGTTGGTCCAGGTCACCGATGCGGCCACCAAGACAATGCTCGACGCTGCGGCACTATTCGGTTTCGTCGGCCAGAATCTCAAGGAAACGGCGAAATCATATGACGCGACCGATATGAACAACGCTCGTCGGGTTTCGGCTGGGCAGGCTCATGCCGCCGTTCATCCGGACGGCGCTGGTGATCGAAGTCGATCCGCAATCGGCCGATTCCCCGGAGTTTCGGGTCGTGCAGGCGCTTGCCGTGGCAACTTCACAGGTAGGTACACGGTCATCCACCTGGGTGGTACCCACCCGACACCACGACCAGCTATACACCACTGTCAATCAGATCACCAACTCCCCATTCGTTTTTTAATCCTCGGCGAAACCGTACCGGAAAAGGAAAACCTGAAATTTTCCTGAAGATTCCCCGAGAATTCTGTGGGTAGCGTAAAAAATGAGCCCAGCGCCGCGATTCAACGGACGTGAAGCGTCTACTGATACTGGTGACAGCAGTACTACTCTGCGTTGCCGGCGCCGGGTTGGCCTCCGCAGCGGTCGCACCAACTGTCCATCATGCGAGTGTGGCCGGGCGCACGACGCAGGCCCCACCTGCCGCGTCGATGAAGGTGGTTGACAACCCCGTCCCCTCCGGTGGTGACCAGGTCACCACGGCGGCAGCGGTGCAGCAGGCGATGCAGGCGGTGCTGCCGAATGCCCAGGTCGGTTTCGAGGTCTTCGATCGGCAAACCGACACGGTGCTGGCCAGTCAGAACGCCGGCCAGCAATTCGCCTCCATGTCGGTGGTCAAGTTGTTGATCGCGTTGGATGCATTGGCCAAGGATAACTGGGCAATCCCGGACGACGCGACACAGCAAGAACTACACCAGATGCTCGCTGACAGCGACGACGAGATCGCGGACCGCTTGTGGACTGCTGACGGTGGCCCCACCATCGTGACCAGAATGGTCGGCCTGCTCGGGCTCACTGGCACCCAGCGGGCTGACGATCCCGGTGAGTGGGGCGACACGAAAATCACATCGCAGGACATGGTGACGGTGTATCGCTATATCACCGATCAGTTACCCACCCCCGACCGGGACCTCGTGCTCGGTGCGCTCGCTGGCGCCCCACCGATTGCCGCGGACGGCTTCAATCAGTATTTCGGCATTCCGGACGGGATGCCGCACACCACCTGGGCTATCAAGCAGGGCTGGGGAACCAGCGGCTCTCAGGCGGTGATGAACAGCACTGGCCTGGTCGGGACGGATTTGCGCTACGTGGTGGTAGTGCTGGCCTCCGCGTCGGCAGACTCATACTCCACGGTCCCTGCGGTAGTCACCGCCGGAGCCGGTGTATTGGCAGGCTTGGTCGGCGCTGCCGCGTCATAGCCGCGGCAGCGCATCCGCGCCGGGGAGCCCGAGCTCCCGGGCGGGGTTGACCACGGTCACGATGTCGGCCGGATACTCGCCGGGGTGCGCACCGAGAAAGTGTGGGATCCGTGCGGACGCTCGTGATCGACAACTATGACTCGTACACGCACAATATCGTGCAGCTGCTCGCGACCGTCAACGGCAGGCAGCCGGATGTGCTCCGCAACGACGATGCCGCGTGGGCAGGGCTCGACCTGCGCGAGTTCGACAATATCGTGATCTCACCGGGGCCGGGCCACCCGGGCCGCAAGCGCGACTTTGGCCACTCGCGGTCCGCGCTGACCTGCGGCCTGCCCGCCCTGGGGGTGTGTCTGGGGCATCAGGGCATCGGGCAGCTGGCGGGGGCTGAGGTACGGCGGGCGCCGCAGCCCCGGCACGGTCACGTGACCCGGGTGCGGCACGACGGGCGGGACCTGTTCGAGGGGATCCCGCAGGAGTTCGCGGCCGTGCGTTACCACTCGCTGTGCATTGCCGAGCCGTTGCCGCGGGTGCTAGTGCCCACAGCGTGGGCGGAGGACGGCGTGGTGATGGCGGTGCGCCACCGGGAGCGCCCGCACTGGGGTGTGCAGTTTCACCCCGAGTCGGTTGCCACCGAGTACGGCTTCGAGCTGTTCGAGAACTTCCGGCGGCTGAGCCGGCGGCCTAGACGCAGGGTAAGACCCCTGCCACCCCGTTCTGTCGAACCCCGTTCTGTCGAACCCGGGCTGGAGCCCAGCCCTGCGGCTGAGCCCGCCACCCCTACTGGTGCACCAGCAGTGCGGTTGCGGGTTCACGCGGTGCGGCTGCGGGGCGCGGCCGACACAGAGTCGGTGTTCGTGGGCCTGCACTCCCGAAGCCGGTACGCGTTCTGGCTGGACAGCAGCCGGGTGGTGGAGGGTTACGCTCGGTTCTCCTTCCTCGGAGACGCCTCGGGACCGCTCAGCGAGGTGCTGTCCTACCGGCTCGCCGACGGGGCCGTGGCCGTCGCGGCGTCGGGGCGTGAGCCCTTCTGGGAAGACGGCTCGATCTTCGACGTCCTGGAGCGGCGGCTGGCCGACCGCCCGGTTGACGGTGCCGAGGAACTGCCGTTCGACCTCGCCGGCGGCTACGTGGGTTACTTCGGCTACGAGCTCAAGGCCGACTGTGGCGCTACCAACCGTCACCAGGCGCAAACCCCCGACGCGGTCTGGATGCTCGCCGACCGGCTGATTGCCGTCGACCACGCGCAGGACGTTACCTACCTGGTGGCGTTGAGCACGGCGGACGCTGAATCGGTACGGCACGCTGGGGCGTGGCTGGCGGAGACCGAGGCAGTACTCGCAGTGCTGCCACCCGCCGAGCCTCCGCCGCCTGTCCCGGACCCGCAGTGGCCGGACGGCGACCCGGAGCGGTGGCTGGTGCGCGCGAAGGGTGACTACCTCGCTGACGTGGCGGAGTGCCAGCGGCAGCTGCAGGCCGGGGAGAGCTACGAGATCTGCCTGACCAATCGGCTGCGCCTTCCTGCGGGGCGGGACCCGCTCACTGACTACCGCAGGCTGCGCCGGGTCAATCCGGCGCCGTACGCCGCCTACCTGCACTGTGACAAGTTGGTGGTGGCCTGCTCGTCCCCGGAGCGCTTCCTGCGAGTCGACCGTAGCCGCAGCGTGGAGAGCAAGCCCATCAAAGGAACGGCTCCGCGCGGTACCGACCCGGCGCAGGACGAGGAACTGCGCGCGTCGCTTGTGCGGTGCGCCAAGACCCGCGCGGAAAACCTGATGATCGTGGATCTGCTGCGCAACGACCTGGGCCGGGTGTGTGAGACGGGCAGCATCTGCGTGCCGACCTACCTGGCGACCGAGACTTACGCGACGGTCCACCAGCTCGTCTCAACCGTCCGTGGCACGCTGCGGCGCGAGGTGAGCGCGGTCCGCTGCGCGCAGGCATGCTTTCCGGGCGGCTCCATGACGGGGGCGCCCAAGCACCGCACCATGGAGATCATCGACCTGTTGGAGAGCGAAGCGCGCGGGGTCTATTCCGGTGCCCTGGGCTACTTCGGCCTGGGCGGCGGTGCCGACCTGAACATCGTCATCCGCACCGCGGTGCGGTGCGGTGACGACCTCACCGTGGGGGCCGGCGGTGCGATTGTGCTGGCATCGAACCCGCAGGCGGAGTACGACGAGATGATCCTCAAGGCGCTGGCGCCACTGCGAGCGCTCGCCATCCACACCGCGTGGATAGCTGAGCCGCCTTGCCACACCCTTGAGCGCTACAGCGGGAACTCGTCGCTGAGCGCAGACAGGACATGATCCGCGCCGGCATCGCGGAGCGCGTCGGTGCTGTACACGCCGCTGGCGACGCCGATCGCGACGGCGCCAGCACCGTGTGCGGCGGCGATGTCCAGTGGGGTATCGCCGACGACCCAGACTTGGTGGGGATCCACGGGCGTGCCGAGCACCATGCCGGCTCGCTGGATGCCGCGCCGGGTCAGCTCGATGCGATCCGGTGAGTCTGAGCCGTACCCACCGAAATGAAAGTACTTGTTGAGGTCGCCGCGGGCGAGCTTGATGTGCGCCGCGGACTCGACGAGACCGGTGGTCAAGCCCAGCAGGTAACCCCGGTGCGCCAGCGACGGCAGCAGCTGCGCCACACCCGGCAGCACGCGGTAGCCGGCGGATTCGGCGACTGCGGCGGGCAGATGCTCCAGCTGCTTGGCCATCACCTGGGCCAGCTCGCGCGGGGTGGGGTCGTGGCCGATCACGGCAGTGAAGGTCAGGCGGCCGACCTCGGGATCGGTCATGCCGGCGTGGGTGAACTCGTTGACGTTGACGGGGATCTGGTAGAGGTCGGCGAACGCCCGGCACCAGGCGACCGCGCTGGCGCCCCCGGCCGTGATCAGCGTGCCGTCGATGTCGTACAGGATCGCGAGGACGCCGTCGCTGTGCCTGGCCGCATCGGAGACCATGGTCACTCTCCAGTCGGGCGTTCGACGTGCCCGCCGAATTCCTTGCGCATCGCTGAAATCAGCTTATCGCCGTAGTCGTCCTGGCGGCGTGAACTGAAGCGCTCATACAACGCGGCGCTCAGCACGTTCGCGGGGACACCCTCCTCGACGGCGGCCAGCACCGTCCAGCGGCCCTCGCCGGAGTCCGAGACCCGGCCGCTGAAGTCATCCAGGTGCGGTGACTGATGCAGGGCACTGGCGGTGAGGTCGAGCAACCACGAGGCGATCACGGTGCCGCGCCGCCACAGCTCGGCGATCTGCGGGATGTCAAAGTCATACTGGTAGCACTCCGGGTCGCGCAGCGGCGCGGTCTCCGCATCGGCCAGTGCCTCGCTGCTTCCGACGTTGGCGTGGCGCAGCACGTTGAAGCCCTCGGCGTAGGCGGCCATCAGGCCATACTCGATGCCGTTGTGCACCATCTTGACGAAATGACCCGCACCGGGCGGCCCACAATGCAGGTAACCATGCTCGGCGGTCGTGGGCTCACCATCGCGCCCAGGGGTGCGGACCGCGCCCGCCACGCCCGGAGCGATCGTCTGGAAGATCGGGTCGAGGTGCTCGATCGCGTCCCGGTCGCCGCCAATCATCAGGCAGTATCCACGCTCGACGCCCCACACGCCACCACTGGTGCCGACATCGAGGTAGTGGATACCCTGCTGGGACAACGTGCGGGCGCGGTCGATGTCATCGCGATAATAGCTGTTGCCGCCGTCAATGATGATGTCGCCCGGTTCGAAGTGCGCGGCGAGCTGCTCGACGATCTGGCCGGCCAGCGCGGTCGGAACCATGATCCACGCTGCCCGGGGAGTGCTCAGCTTGGCCGCGAAGTCTGCCAGCGAACTCGCGCCGGTCGCGCCATCGCCGATCAGTTCCCGCACGGACTGCTCGTTGACATCATAGACCACGCAGTCATGTCCACCGCGCATCAACCGCCGCACGATGTTCGCGCCCATCCGCCCCAGACCCACCATCCCCAACTGCACAACAACAGCTTGACACAACCACGGGCCGCGCCGCCCCTACACCCCCGTGAACTGCACGTGCAGCTCGGCGGGCTCGTGGGACTAGGGCCCAAGGATCCCTAGGGGAACAGAGAGTGGAAGGGTTCGGTGCCTAGCGCCAGCGAGACGGCGCCTAGGCCACCATGGGCATTGAGGTAGTCCAGCTCTCGGGACAGGTCGCCGACGCCGTTGCTGCCAGCGAGCGGAGCCACCGCCAGGCTGGTCAACACACCCAGTGCCTTGCCGTCTTTAGTCAGGACAGCGCTACCCGAGTCACCGGGGACGCCGGGTGTCGCGGTGTAGCAGATGTGCGACCAGCCATCGCCTTCGTCGCGGATGATGACCCCCTCCTTCGGGGACAGCGCGCTGATTCCGGCCCGCAACGGCGAGTTGCCGTAGGTCAATACTCCTTCACCGACGGCGGCAGGACCAGTGGCGATACTGGTCGGTCCGCCGAAGAAAGGCACGCTCGGGTTGACCTTGCCCAGATCAGCCCGGTCGATCTTGACGAGCGCGAGATCATTGAAGTCGCAGGTGTTGGCATCTTTCTCGCCGCGCTGAGCCATGGTGATCCACGAGCTGTACACCAGCGTGCCCGGCTTGCTGGCCCCGGCGATGGTGACTGGCGTGCCCAGCGGCTTGGTGCCAGCGGTGCAGCCGCTGGTCTCGGTCGGAGCTCCGGTGCCGGCGCAGTGCGCGGCCTGCCCGATGAACACGTCAGTGGCATTGTAGAAAATGAAGTTCGCGGTGCAATCGCCACCGTTGGTGACGGTCATCACTCCAGGGTGAATGGTGGACTGTGCCGCAGGTGCCCAGGCCGGGCCTGCGGCCGCTGCGGTGCCGGGCACCAGCGCAGCGACCAACGCCACAGCAGCGGCCGACGCCATAGTGGCTCCCGTCACAACAGCGCGGGCCGCCGTCGCAACAGCGCGGGCCCCGCAGCGAGGACTGTTCACCGCGTGGCGGGGACCATTCACGATGCGGTGGTGCATACGAGATTTCCCTCCGTGTGACGCCGACTCCAGGTCTGGCACCCTCTACCCCCCGCAGGCCAGCACCTTGTCCGCACGCGAGCCGCGAGCAGGGGGTGAGGGTACACAATGGCTGCGCACGGTGAGGACCGTGGTAGCGGTTCGCATCAGAACGGTGGGATGTCGTCCCTGCCGTCGGGTTCCGATGGTGGTTGCGGTTCTGGTTCGGGTTCGGGCAGCTGTGCCCAGATCCGCGAGCCCTCCCAGTCGGTGTCGGCCGGGATCAGTAGCGGTACTGAGGGCCGGTCGGGAGCGAGGGCCTCGGGTAGGGGTTCGAGGATCAGGGGTGGTCCTCGGTGGTAGCTGTGGCCCAGGCGGCTGGTCCAGACGAGGCTCGAGGAATGACACACATTTGGGTCAGCCTCGCCCAGAGGCTTAGTCCATGAGCACCGTGCCCACCGCCGACGTGCACGGTCTGCTGGTCGCGGGAAAGCGCTGAGTTAAGCTTCGCTTCCTCCGAGCGTGCCGAGGGTGCCCCGCATGAGTTCTTCCGACAGGTCGTTGTCCCGTAAGAATCGCACAATGTCCGCACCACGCGCCGAAGCGGCCTCAGCACGCTCTCCTCGGGTTTACGTCTCCTCGACTTACCAGGATCTCAAGGATTGCCGTGGTGTGATCCGGTTTGCCCTGCAGCGGATGGGCCTGGACGACATCGCCATGGAGACGTACACCGCGGGCGAGGAGCGGCCAGTCGATCGATGCCTGGATGACGTGCGGTCGGCCGACATCTACATCGGTGTCCTGGCTTGGCGGTACGGGTTCGTACCGGCTGGTGGGCATACCTCGATCACTGAACTGGAGTACCGCGCGGCGGGTGAGGCCGGCATCCCCCGGCTGATATTTGTGCTTGACGACGATGCGCTGTGGCCGCACTCGGCCCAGGACGAGGACTTGGCGCGGATTAAGGAGTTCCGCGACCGCGTCCTCGATGCGCATGTGTGCGACAGATTCACGTCGAGGGAGGATCTCCGTGCCAAGGTCGCCGAGGCGGTGAGCCGACACTTGCAAGACCGGCACGGGATCACCGTGGGTGCGAATACTGCGTGGGAGGCCTACTGCAACCGCCTGGTAGAGGAATACCGCCGTCTCGATCTCGAGGCACTGACCCCGCCGGACCGCGATGAGCATCTGCAGATCGCGTTGCGGGACGTCTTCGTCGAACCCGATGTCCGGGAGGACATGCCAGACACCGAGTTGCCCAAAGAACTGGCCCGCAAACTTGAGGAAGCGGCCGACCCAACCAGCTCGGAGCTGCCGCGCGGGCTAGACAGGCAGCTGGTGGACCAGGCACGCGAGTCATACCAGCGCCGACCGGCATGGGGTGCCTTCGACGCGCTGGCCGCGCCGCTCGCCCGGGCCTGCGTGCTACTCGGCGATCCAGGCGCTGGCAAATCGACGCTCGCCCGGTACCTGGCGCTGGCCCTGGCCGAACGGCGCACCCCGGCGGCTCTGGCCGCGCTCGAGGGCTGGCGGCCGATCCTGATAGAGCTGCGCGACTACGCGCTGAACTGCGGCGAGTACGAGACTTTCAGCGACTACCTCGACTACCGCAAGCGCACAGACGGCCTCGGGATGGAGCGAGAGACAGCCGAATCCTACCTGCGCGACGACGGGCGCGCGTTGGTCATCTTCGATGGCCTGGACGAGATCTTCGAGCCACGGTTGCGCGAGACCGTGTCCCGCCGCATCGCGGGATTCGCCGCCCAATTCCCACTCACCCGGGTCGTGGTCACCTCCCGGTCGGTCGGCTACCGGCCACGCGTCCTCCGGGATGCGGACTTCGTGCACTACACCGTGCAGGACCTCGACCCCGACAAGATTGATACCTTCCTGCGCAGCTGGTACGAACTTGCCCTGCACGACCGACCGGGCGCGGCCGAGATGCGCCGGGAGCGACTCACCCGTGCGATCACCGACTCCCCGCCGATCCGGGAACTGGCCGGCAACCCTCTGCTGCTGACCATCCTCGCGATCATCGGCAAACATCAGGAGCTGCCCCGGGAACGCTGGAAGGTGTACGACCACGCGGCCGGTGTGCTCGTGCAGCACTGGGACGTCAACAAGCATCTGATGGACGAAAACATCGACGCGGACGTCATCCGCGAGGACGACAAGAAGGAACTCCTCCGCAAACTCGCCATCCGGATGCAAGAGGGAAGTCATGGGTCCGCCGGCAACAACCTGGCCGAGACCGACCTGTTTCAGGACATTGAGAGTTATCTGATCGAGCGTTTCTGGTACGAGCCGGCGAAGGCGGCCGCGATCAGCACCGCGATGGTCAAGCAGCTGCGCGAGCGCAATTTCATCTTCGCCCGGTACGGCTCCAGCGTGTACGGTTTCGTCCATCGCGCGCTGTTGGAGTACTTCAGTGCCAGCGACATCGTCAACCGGTTCGAGAAGGCCCGTACCCTATCCGAGGATGACCTGATCGAGCAGGTGTTCGTCCCACGCAGCGAGGACCCGGCCTGGGCCGAAGTGCTCCGGCTGATCGCCGGCATGGTCGATGCGACGGTGGCCACCCGACTCGTCGATCATCTGCTCACCAGCACCGGCACTCATCGCTCCTCGGCGCTGGACCGGCGACCGCTCGCGGCGGTGGCGCTGGCCGCGCAGTGCATCGCCGAGATCCGCAACGTGAACGCCGCAGCTGATGCGGCTGAACGCACCCTGCAGGCGATCATCGAACTGCTCAGGTCGCCGACGCGGTCGTTCGGCGACGACGTCCGCAAGACGCACCTCGAGAATACCGTCCTCCCCGCGATGAGCGCCGTCTCCGCGTGGCCCGGGCGTTCCGCGTTTCGTGACTGGTTCGTCCAGACCGGGCGGTACACCACCACCCCACCTGCGGCGAAGCTCGGCGCGCAATTCATAGCGGCGTTGTTCCCGAAGGACGACCAGGGGCGCGAGCTGCTGCACGGGACGGTTCGAAGCGGCATCCCGGAACAGCGCGAGGCCGCTCTGCTGGGGCTTGCGCAGTCCTGGAAACGTGATCCGGCGACCGTTCAACTCATAGCGGAGGGTTTGTCCGACGAGGAAGTCTTTGTCCGCCGGACCAGTCTCGACCTGCTGGTCACTAACTGGCCGGACGATGACCGCGCGCATGATCTGATGCGTCGTGCCGCCAAGGACGCCGACGCGGCCGTCCGCGGCCGGGCGGTCGAGGCCTTGGCGCAGCACGCGACGACGGTGCCCGGTGCCTGGCCGGCGGTGATCCAGGCGCTGCGGGGCGATGGTGCTCAGGCGGTACGGAACGCCGCGGTCACCGCCTTGGCGTCGGACTCGGCGAACCCACAGGAGGCGATGGCGCACTTGCTCCAGGCCTGTTCCGATCCAGCCTGGCAGGTGCGGCGCTCAGCCTTGCGCTTGGTGGTGGCCCGTTTCGCGGGGGAGCCGGCGGTGTTCGACCGGGTCCTCGCCGCCATCCGGGACAGCAACGAGGACGTCCGGCAGACGGGGGTCGAGTTGCTTGCCGGCCGATGGCCGGAGGCTCCGAAATCCTTCGACGCCGTCTGTAGGGCCATCCGCGACGCTGACCCCCAGGTGCGGTGTGCCGCGGTCCGGGCTATGGCCCAACGATGGCGCGATGATCCGGAGGTGGTGGAGGCCTTAAAGCTCGCGCAGACCGATCACCATGGCGACGTTCGCGTGGCGGCGCTGACCGCGTGGACCGACCCGATCAGCCGGGCAACGGAGTACGTCGCCATCCTGGACGGAATCGTGGCTGACGATCCGGTCGCCGACGCCCGGCGGGCCGCGCTTGAGGTTCTGGTGTCCGAGGCCGCCGAGTTCAGCGGGTCAGCACTGGAGCGCGCCATCGCCGATCCCGACCCGAACGTTCGGCTGGCCGCCCTGCGGAGTCTGTCAAGCGTGATACCGCAGCTGTCCCGCTTCCGGCCGGCAGTGCTGCGCTTGTGCGAGGACACCGTCGAGAAGGTCCGGCAGAAGGCCGTGGAGACCGCGGCACGGTTCTGGGGAGATCGTCCCGAGGTGATGCGGATCCTGCACCGGGCCGCGCGGAGCCAATCCTGGCAGTTACGCCGGGCGGCCCTGGAATCTCTTGCCTCACGCTGGCCCGACGACGAAACGTGGCGGGCGCTGCGACGAGGTCGCCGCGATCCGTCGAACTGGGTGCGTTACACCGCGACGACCATGATGGCAAGCCTTGAGCAGAACGCCAGCGAGCACGCCGCCATGGTCGAGGCGGCCACCACGGATCCGGATGTCCGGACGCGGCGGTGGGCCGCGACGCTGCTCTGTGCTGTGATGGTCGATGGGACCAGGCCGCCCGGACCGGCCGAGGCGGTCGCCGGGTGCTCGACGATCCGCGAGGCGGCGCTGCACGCCGTGATCCGGTCCGGGCTCGACGAAGCGGCGATGTCGGATGTCCAGGCCGCGACGGACGATCCCGATCCGGACGTACGCCTGGCGGCCTACGAAATCGTCAGCGCACGGCGCGACGCATTTCCGGACGCGCTACACCTGATCACCAAGTCATCGCGCGACCTGATTCCGGAGATCCGCCTGTTCGGCTTGGCCGCGCTGCTGGCGGCCTGGCCAGACCACGACGAGGCGAGCGGAGCGCGTCGTCGTGGACTCACCGACCCTTCAGCCCAGATCCGCTGGCTCGCGCTCGAGTCGTTGATCCTCAATGAACCCGACGCACCGGCAACCCACCATGCCATCACCGCGGCGATCAACGACTCCGACGGGGCTACCCGCCGGCTTGCCCTGGACACCCTCAGTCTTCGGTGGCGCGACCTGCCCGACACCCGCAGGAGCCTGCATGCGGCGATGCACCATCCCGAGGAGAGCGTTCGCCAGGCCGTCGCCGGGGCTCTGCGGGCAGCCTGGCCGGACGATGACCTGATGTTCAACGCGCTGGCCGACTGCGTGGCTGATCCGGCACCTAACCTCCGTGTCCAGGCGTTGCGCAGTCTCGCGACGGGTTGGCCGCACGACGGCCGGATCCGGGACTTACTCGAGATCGCCCGCCGCGACCACAATTCGGACGTGGCCACCGCGGCGTGGGAGCTGCAACGCCAGGCTGACGACAACGGGGCGTTCGACGATGCGCGCAGGGCGGATCTGCGCCACCCCGACGTCGTCTACCGCCGGCTCAGCGCGGAGCGGCTGGCGCGTCCTTCGTCGGTCACCGATGATTACTCAGACCTGTTCCGTCTCGGAATTCGCGACAACAATCCAAGCGTCCGGTCGCGGATCCGGTTCGCCTTGATGTCGGCGGCTGACGAGCAGCAGGTCCAGTCGGTCCTGCGGACCGCCAGCGTTCACCCGCATTTCGGGGCACGCATGATCAACCTTCAGGTACGAGCAGCGAGGTGGCCTGACTCAGTCGAGTCTCGCGATGCGATCCGACAAGCCTTGGATGACGTCGACTATGTGGTTCGCAAGACTGCGCTTCACCTGCTCATCGAGTCCGATCCCGAAGCCGCGTCATCCCTTGAGGTCGCGGTCCGGTCGTTGAGTGATTCCGCCTGGGAGGTGCGGTCCGCTGCGATTCGACTGATCACCACGTACTGGCCGGAGGAGCCGGGAACGCTCGACCGACTCGCCTCGGCCAGCCGTGACGTCAACCTGGACAATCGGCAAGCCGCGCTGGAGGCCCTGGTGATCGGGTGGCCGCGACACCCAGTGACGCTGGCCGCTCTCGACGTGGCGGAGACCGATGTCATCCGCTCCATCCAAGACTTCGCTCGGCGTACCCGGATGCGGCTGCAGCGTGAGCTCCGTACCGCCAAGGCGTCGGTTGCAGACTTGCGGTCCGCCGCTCTCGAGCGGCTTCAGCGAGCGGATCTGTGCCTTCCAGACGATCTCGCGTCCCAGCGCGCCGTTCTGGAGCTCACCGGGTCGGCGGACTGGTGGATCCGGGGGGAGGCGCTGTGGGTGCTGGCGCGGCGATGGCCGGGCTGGTCCGAGACCGATCTGGCGTTGACCAGGGCATTGGACGATGACAACGAGCACGTTCGCCAGGCTGCCGTGCGGACGCTGACGGGCACGTTGCCGGGCTCATCGGCCGCTGTTTCGATGCTTCGCCAATCGGCGCGAGATCCGAACTGGTCGAACCGGTATAGTGCGGTCCGGTTGCTCCAGCTATGGCGCAGCCCGGAGGCGCAGACCGGTCTGGTCGAGGCCGCCCGGGACCAGGCGATCGAGGTCCACTTCACGGCCGTCGTCGGTCTGGTCACCGGCTGGCCCGCCGACGACCGGACGTGGGACGCTCTGGGGTGGGCAGCCTGTTCGCCATTCGACGGGCTGCGCCACTGGGCCTACGAGCGCCTGAGCGGGGGCGTATCCGATGCGGTCCCCGATCGCGCGACCCTACTTGCCGCCCGGCGTGTCCCTGATCTCCTTCTCCTCGCGACATGGTGGGGTGAGGATCCGGATGCGGCAGCAGTCCTGCGCGAACACCTCCAGCACCACGACATCCTCCGGGCGGCATCCCTGGCAGCCGTCCTCGCCCGGTCGGGCAACGATCCCGAGACCAGACCTCTGCTGATCTCGGCCGCACAGGACGAGTGTCCGGCCGTCCGGCGGATCGCGCTGGAAGGACTTATCCGAATGCGCGACTCCACTTGGACGCCTGCGGCCAAGAACGATCCGGATCCCTACCTTCGGTGGATGCTGTTCCGATTCCGCAGCCTTACCGATAAATCGCCGCTCTTCTCGACCGAGATCATCGAGATCTTGCGCCGCAACACTGATAGCGTGTTCTCCCGCTGGTTGTTCGGCATAGCCGCCGTCCGGGCGTCAGCCGGTCTGCTCGAACCAGCGGCACTGGAGGAGGCGACGCTCGGCGCAGCGTACGTCAGCCCAAACAACGCAGAGTGGCTTCGGTGGCTAGTACGCGTGACCGCTGACCCAGCGAAGTGATGATTGCCCGGTCAGACCACGCTTCCTCAGCTGGTCATGTCTGGACCGCATCGCCGCCGAGTCAACCCGTCGGGAGCAGGTGCTCCTGGCGCAGACGATGAGGTGCGTCACGGGCGATGCGCTAGCGTCCGCGATCGGCGTCGGGTCGGTGCTGCCTGACAGCGACTGCTTCGACATTGCCGAGGTGGTCTCACATCAGCCAGCTACCGGCGGCCGAGCCGCTCGGTCAGTTCGTCACGCGCTGAGCTCTCAGGGTAGCGACCCGATCAGGGATGCGGTCAGCGGGTGGATCAGTGGCCTGTTCCAGAGACAATCGGGTGATAACACACACCGATGGTCGGAGAGCGCCTGACCGTGCTGCTCACCGCGCTGGACGGCATGCCGGCTCAGGAGGACAGTCAATCAAGATCAACCGGCAAAATCGGACATTAGGTGGTCTGAACTGCGACGTTCTACAAGTGATCGACTTTGTTTGCCCAGGTCGGCGCATCGGCGTCTGACGCCTGGCCGGGATGCCATTAAGCGCCGCGTAGCCGGTACTGACTTCCTCACCAAGGTTTTGGCCCCGGGGCATCCGGCGAGGAGAACCGGCGGATTTCCAGCGAGCTGAGCTGAATCGCGAAGGCAACGGCCCCACACAGCGGAACCGGGTGGGGCCGTTCTCGTGGTCAGGTTTCCCCCACTGTATACTCTACTGCTGCGATCAGCCGAATTGTCCTCGGCTGATCGCAGCAGTGAACGCAACCCACTGGGCCGGGTTACACGTCAGCACTGGCCCGGTGGGGTTCTTGCTGTCCCGGACCCAACCGGCCTTGGTGCGGGGGTTCGTCATGCCGGGTCGCCTCTCCGGTTACCGGGGGTGTGCAGCAGGGTGGCGATGCGGTCTCGCTGTTCGGGGGTCAGCGGCGGGAACGAGTTGACGACGGCCCGGACGTACTCGGGGAGAACCGTGGCGGGGCGCTCCAGGGTCGCGGGATCGGTGATGTTCGGCGGTAGCCCTTGTGCAGTCCGGACGGGCTGCCTCCGTGAGGGTAGTAGCGATCTGGGTGAGTCGGTGGCGTCGATATCCGGTGCTGTCGCGGTTGGTCGTGCATGCTCAGCGCTTCTTCGCGTCTTGGTGGTGCTGAGTCGTTGTTGTGAGTGGTTTGGCTTGTCTGTCAGAGATGTTTCCTTTCCTCAGGAACAACTTATGGGGTGGTTGGGAGGCTTCCGGCGTGTCTTGACCGATCTCCGCCAGTGGGCGCGGAATAAGCGAACTGGCCGACCGACGAATCAGTCGGTTTCGGTTGCTGCGTCGGAGCCGATTTCGTCGGTCGCTGCTCGTTCGACGGCTGCCCGGATGTCGGCTGTGAGATAGCCGCGCACTCGGCGTGTCCCGCCGTCCTCGCTCGGCACGTATTGGCGGGTTGGCCGACATCTCAACTCGCCCATGTGTCGAGCGAAGAGGCTTGGTTCTATGTCCAGTTTGTCGGTCAGCTCGGCCGTGGGTACGAATTCCCGTCCGTGTGGGCTGAGATCATCACCGAGATAGTTCACAACGGAAGCCAATGGTTCCGCCAACTCGGCTAGCCGGTCCGCATTCCACCCCTCGGTCTCAACCGCGTCTCCAGCACCGAGTGCCTTGACCACACTGGCCGGGTCGATCGCCTGTCGCTGATCGTCGCCGGCCGCATGACCGCCCAGTGTTCCGGCTGATTCCCGCAACGCTCGTCCGCGTGCGCAGATGTCCCGCCATTGTGGGTTGGGCATGTAGTAGGTGCGTACCGTCATTGCCAACATGTCGGCTCCGGCGTCGGTCTCGCCGTCTGGCCGCAGGATCCCCACTCCCTTGTGGGAGGGCAGCAGGGTGGAGGCGTCGTATCCGCGGGTGTTCATCTGCTCGCCCAGCACGATGTTGGAGTCGCGCCAGTCCATTACCCGTAGGGCGAACCGTGATCCGAGGACTGCCCGTAGCCGGGAGGGGATGGTGTTCGAGTCCGGACGTTGGGTGGCGAGGATGACGATGATTCCGACTGCGGGTCCCTTGCGAGCCAGGTAGGTCAGCAGGTCGGCGATGTACTCGCCTAGCGTGGTTTTCTTGCCGCCGACTTGTTCGCGTGTGGGATTTTCCAGGAACACGTGGACCTCGTCGATGATCACTGCGGTGATCGGCATTCCGAGGTCCGGGTCTCGCGACATGGCCGGTGTGATTTTCGATTCTGGGCAGACCTCATCGTCTAAGGTGGCCATCCGGGTGAACCGGGATTGGACTTCCGTCACGAGTTCGGCGAGATGATCCCGTACCGCGTAGGCGTGGTCGAGTTCGTCGCCGCGCACGAACCGGTAGGCGACCTGTTCGGCGGCGTCCCAGTCCTTTCCGCCCTTGCCGTCGAACACATACAGCCGGGTGTGGGGGTCCAGGATCAGCCCGGCGGCGGGGAGGCGGATCGCGAAGGTCTTGCCTTGCCGGGGAATCGCCCCCACGAGCAGCGAGGTCCACACCAAGGGCAGATCGATCCGACGGTGGCGCGCGTCACGGCCAAAGGGCACCGGCCGCCACGCGTCCCAGCACTCCACGTCCAGCAGTGGCGTGCGCAACGGCGGACCTGAATACGGGTCCTCGTCGGCTACCCAGAGGAACACCCGTCCCGCGTGGCCACCCTTGCCGCGCACCCGTTCGACAATGAGCTGAACCTCATCGACGGCCAGGGCGGAGGCGAGCGCGTCCCGATGCTTGATCACATCGGCCGCTTTGCGGGTGGCCGGCAGGTCAACGGTGATCGCCCACCCGTCCCCGACCCGCGCGGCGCGCTGGACCAGGCGCAGGCTTTCGTCCTTGCCGATCAGCTTGGCGTCTCGGAAGGCGTCAACCAACACGTGCGGGTCCATGGTCCATGTCAGCGTGCGCGGACCGGCCAACACCGCCTTCCGCCCCGGTGAGCCGTCCTTGCGTCGGCCGGTGAGCGCCAGCGCCACTGCGCCGACCCCGGCTGCGATCCACAGGGCACCAGCGCCGTAGACGAGATCGACGACGATCACCGCCGCCGCGCCGGCCCAGATCGCCGTTGCGGTGAGTTTCCATCGGAACACCGTTAAGGCGCGGATCTCGATGAACTTGTCCGCGAGTTTCTCGGCCTGCTCGGCTGCCTCCCGGTAGTCGTGTACCCGGACCCACCGACGCCACCCGCGCGCGGCGACCACCACTCCCCGGCTGATCGCACCGACGAATCGAAACGGCGAGCGCACCACCCACACGATCACATTCTTGGCTGCCTGGCTGAGCGCTTGCCGGGATGTGAGTGCTATAGGCACGCACCGAGAACGCCCCCACCAGTGCACGAACCGGCGGACAACCGCCCGCCGCACGGCGCGCGGCAGATCGTCCGTAACTTCGCCGTCGTATACCGGTTCGGCCGGTGTCATCTGGCGCGTCTGGGCCGCGACCGGTAGTGAGGTCAGGGCCTCCGTCAACGCTGACGGTTCTGGTGGGGGTTCGTCTCGTGGTGTCCGGTGGCTGGTCATCGGCGATCCCGCTGGTGGGTGGGCGGGTGGATGATGTCGGTGACGGAGAACATCCGGGCGATCGCGGCACCGGCGAACAGTGCCGGGATGCCCAGCGCCACGCCCCAGGCGCGGGCGTCGGTGGTGAACAAGACCACTGCCCACTGCACGGCGACAATGAACGCCGCGGTGCCCAGCGCCCGGAGGAGGTTGCCGCCCATGCGGGTGACTTCCTGGCTGTGGCGGGCCAGGCGGTGCCCGCTGCGGGCGCCGCTGCGAAACGCCGCCAGCATCCCCAATCCGGCCAGGGCCAGCGCCACGATTAGCACGGCATTTTCCGGTGTCTGGCTCATCGGGACTCCTCCCCACTGTCGATGGTGGGTTCTGCGAGCAGTCGAGCCAGGGCACTGGCTGGAACCATCAGCCGGCTGTGCCGCCGCACAGCGCGCAGCGTGCCCAGACGAATCGCGGCAGAGACGGTGGGGGGCTTGACGCCAAGCATCCAGGCGGCTTCCCGAACCGTGTAGTACGCCGGAGACCCGGCGTTGGACTTGTTAGTGCGCATGAAGTGAAGCCCTTCTGATCGAGACATCTTGGATGATTTAATGCCACATGTTCGGATGATTTAATCCATAGTGGGGCGTGGGTCTGCCCGCGCTCGGATACGTCCGTCAAGCCGCGTGAGACCGCGCTACTCTTTGCCGCCAGGGTGAGGTGCGGAGGAATATGTGTCGGAGGACTGGGCGGCCGTCGCGCAGGCGATCAGCCAGCGCATGACGGAACTCGGCATCAATCAGGCCGAGTTGATTGAGCGCTCGCAGGTCTCGAAAGCAACAGTCGGCGAGCTTTACCACAACTCCGCTCAGCGTCGGCGGAGCGCGCGGACGCTGGAAGCGCTGTCCATGGCGCTGGGGTGGCACCCGCAGCACCTGGCTGCGGTACTGAAGGGTCAACGTGTCCCGGAGATCGGCGAACCGGTGAGCCGTTCCGATGACGACATTCCAGGAAGACTGGCCGCGATCGAATATCGTCTTGCGCAGATAGAGACCCGGCTCGGCGCTATTGACGAGTTGAGCGACCGGCTCAAGGAGATAAACGCCAGTGTCGAAGCGGTGGTCAGACTTGTGGACTCGAACCGGAAAGGAGGGAGGGGTTGAGTGTTCCGGGTGGTTGCTGTTCATGCCGATAAGTCAACAGTGAATCCGCCGCGCCAACCATGCACCGACGATGCACTGCTCGTGCGCTTCCCCTGCGCACGTAGTGCACTTCGCGGTTTTCGGGGCTGTTTCTGATGGAGCCGGTGCAGCTGTGGACGGGTCGCACCGCGTGCGCGTTGCAAGCCGCGCTACGGATGACCAATGAGTCGTTCGCCGCGCATCTGGGCACCGCGGTCCGGACGGTCGCAACGTGGCACCAAAAACCGGACCGTGTACCCAGCGCCGAGATGCAGCAAGCGTTGGATACCACCTTGGAACGCGCCGGAGAGGGTGCCCAAGCACGGTTCACCAGGAATATCGCCGAAACAGGCGCCAGGCTGGAGCCACCGAGCCCGCCGTTCGATAATCCCGCTCCCACCGCTGAGGACGCGACCGCGAGGGTGGTGGACGACCTGACAGTCACTGCCTCATCTGCGATCATCAGGGGGACGGCTGAGGACACCGGGGACGGGGGCTTCATGGGTTGGTTACAGGTGGCGCACGCCGCGTCGGCGCCGCCGGATGGCTCGGACGTTGGACAGATCATCCGCTGGTACCGCACGTACGAGGGGCTGACCCAGCAGGAGGCGGCTGCCCGCCTCAACACCACGCAGTCACGGCTGTCCAAGCTGGAGAAGGGCACCCAGGCCCTGCGAGACGTCACGGAGCGGCGTTATATCGCGCGCAAGCTCGGCATCCCGCCGGAGCGGCTTGGCGTGCTGCCGGACCACTCGGCGGACGCGCGCCCGTTCGCCTCGCACGTCAGCGACCGGCCGGGCCCGATCCGGGACAGCCAGGAACACTGGCGGGACATCCGGTGCCAGCTCAACGCCCACCGCGCGATCCTGGGCGACCTGGCCGTCGAGCTGTACCCGGCGCGGCAGCGCATCCCGGGAACGACAGTCCTCACGTCGGCGAGCTGGCTGCCCGACGGTCCGGTCGACCTCGCTGACATCGAGCTGGCGTGGCGCGCTGAATCCCCGACACCGGAACTGGGAGGTAAGGCTGCACAGTCAGCTGGCGCGCGGCCTCTGATGGCCAACGGTGAACGTTATGACCGTTACTCACGCGCACTCCGGGACCTCGCCCGACCCAAACTACTCGACAATCGCGTCAGCTATCGACTGCTTGACGTGGAATGGTCAGGTTCCCGGGGAATACTGGGCTTCAACTACACGAGTTACTTCGACGTACTTGATGTGGGTGAAGCATTAGGACACGAGTTCGCGCAAGCATGGCTCGTAGCGGGCAAAAAGCGGCCGAGTTTCGCGGATCTGCCGTTCCGCCGGAGCATCATCGACCCATTCGACCTGCCCGCGCGGCCAATGTTGCCCAGTATCAATACGTTGACGATCCGCCGCGACTGTATCGAGGGTCACCGTATGTACCTGCATCACCGGGACGCTAAATCGGTAGCCGCCGCTGGCGGCATGTACCACGTGATACCCGCGGGTGTTTTCCAGCCCGCCGCCCTCGCGCCGGTACATCAAAGCAATGATTTCTCTCTCTGGCGTAACGTC
>CAWGJH010000010.1:0-131798 GCA_963822695.1 uncultured Actinomycetota bacterium | reverse complement strand
CTAGTCCGACATCTCCCCATTGCGCTAGTCCGAGCCGACAGGCACGCACTACATATCTGGCACCAGACCCGCCACTTGCGCGCACCGTGACGACACATGCGCACGCTGTGAGAAGTTTCCTTACTCGGGTCAAGGCGGCCTTCGGCCGCTGCGCTCGCTCGCCGGGCCGGTCCGGTCCTCGCTGCGCTGCGGGCGGCCGGCCCGGCGGCGGCGCACAGCAGAAAGCCCGGCGACCCCGAGAACGAGAAGTCCCCACGGGTCGCCGGGCTTGATGTGTGGGCCGGGGCAGGCAGGATGTGGTTGCGTCCGGGCCTGTCCTCTCCGTCGCCGATTCTCTCAACGGGTGAGTGTTGCCGGTCAAGGCCGCTGCGCGTCCCTGACGGGATCACGCTACGCGTGAGCCTTGACCGGCAACACTCACCCGGAGAACCGGCCACTACGAGGACAGGCCCTCAGAATGATCCTCCGGTTCATCGGGTGGCGTGATCAGAGCGAGATAGACGTGCTCCGTGGTGACCTCCGCCGAACACGTGGCAGCCAGCAGGGCATAGGCCAGTTCCTCGCCACCATTGGGTTCCGAGAGCCACCACGCGGCGGCATCGACCAGAGCGAGGCGCTGCACCGCGGACAGGTGCGCCTCCCGCTCGCCGAGGACCGCCACGGCGGCCAAGCGCTGCCGATTGGGGAATGGCGCGGGTGCCACGAGGGGACCGCAAGATCGGCTCATCGCCATCACCCAGCGCGGACGCGGCCAGTTCCAGCGTCCGCGACAGGTCCAGCTCGTCCAGGTATGGCCGGGCCGAGCGGTGGAAGATCCGCGACACCGACGACCACTCCTCCAACACCCTGGCCACCGACCGAGCACGCCAGGGCGCCAGCCGAAGCACCACGCTCGGCGACTCCCGCCCGTCGAGGACCAGCGTGCCGCCATCCAGCTCCACCACCTCACCATGATCTAGAACCACCCGCAGGCGGTCCGGATCGAACTGCGTAGGGTCTCGCATCGGGTCTCCACCCTCCGTATCAAGGTTGGGGATCAAGGCCGTGGGCAGGTGCTCGCAACACCAGCCCTCGGCCGCCTACTCAGGGGGCGGGTGCGCCTCCTGATCTCACTCGCTCATCCAGCACGACACCAGGTCCCGCACCTGGTCCACACCACCCGCGCGCAGCTAGTCTCCGCCAGAGAGCCGCCAGTCCGTGGCTGCACAGCAACGGCACCGGCCGACGCGGTGCAGTCAGCAAGAAGTCAGCAGACGCTGTAGCTCGGGTCACGAGAGCAACAGACCGCCGAGCACGTCCGCCCCGGTCAGACGACCTAGGCAGTACCCCACAATCGCGATCAACAACACCAATCGGCGTTGACACGGCAGAGGTCACTGGTTCAATCCCAGTATCGCCCACCAGCGCGCCGGTGGCCACGCGAAGTTCGGGCATGCCGCGCTGACGGCACCAGGAGGAGCTTCCGCGCTTGGGTGACCTGCCCGGTGATTCGGGGCGAAGAAGGCGTTGTTGGGCCGTAATCGTTCAACTACCATCGTTGTCCGTGCGCGGATACCAGGATGAGGGCGACTTAGTCCCCCTGCACCAACCGTTCGAGACAGCACTCAGCGGATTCAACCGAAGGCAGGTCTTGGATCATCTCGAATCGCTCGATGGCCGCATCGCGATGGTTACGGCAGATCGGGACGCAGCCCTGACCCAGGTCGCCGAGCTCAGCAAGGTGCTGAATCACCTTCGGTTGGAGAGCGAGTTACTCGAGCATCTGCGCCAGGAGATGGACAAGGCGACTTCGCGGGTTGAGCGCGTCCTGGCTACCCCGATGGCCGAGGCCAGCGCCCGGATCCAGCGCATCATGCGGCTAGCTGACGAGGAAGCAGCCGAACTCAAGGCCCGTGCCGAGGCAGAGATCGCCGCGAAGCTTGCCCGCACCGACCAGGACATCGCTGACCTGAGAGCCCACGCCGACGGCGAGATCACGAGACTGCGAGCACGTGCCAGCCACGAGGCCAAGTCGCTGCTCGACCATGCGAGACGGCAGCGCGATCAGCTCGAGCAGGATGCGACGCAAGCGATCGCGCAACGTGAGTCCGCGGCGAGCGCCCGGATCCAGGACAACGTGCTTCGCAGCATCGCCGGCTTGCACCTCCTGCTCCAGGTTACTAGCGAGCAGCTGTCGGCCCGGGTCTGCGCGGTCGAACGCGACGAGTCGGCGCTGCGCGAGCTGCGGGTTCAGGTGGCCAATGAGGTGACCGCACTTGAGGCGCTGCGCACTGAGGTCACCACTGCGTTGACCGCCACACACCAGCTCTTGGCGGAGGCGCTCGGGCAGGACTGCGGGGCTCCAGCGCCGGTCCAGCCCACCGTGCCGGTCCAGCCCACCGTGCCGATCCAGCGCAGTACCGAGGGCGGGACGGTGTACCTACTCAATGCCAGTACCGAGGACCGGCAATTACCTCGGACTCACCGCTGACCGCCACCGATTTCATCGACACCGACGAGCAGTGGAGTACGCACAACTACCATCCGCTGCCGGTGGTGATCACCTCCGGCGAGGGCGCCTGGGTCACCGACGTAACCGGCCGGCGTTACCTGGACTTCCTCGCCGGCTACTCGGCGCTGAACTTCGGGCACCGGCACCCCGCCTTGGTCGCCGCCGCAGTGGACCAGCTGGGGCGGGTGACGTTGACCTCGCGGGCGTTTCACCACAACCTGCTCGGCGCGTTCTGCCGGGAGTTGGCCCAGCTGACGGGAACCGAGATGGTACTCCCCATGAACACCGGCGCTGAGGCCGTCGAATCCGCGATCAAGGTGGCGCGGCTGTGGGCGCACCGGGTCAAGGGTGTCCCGGACGGCACCGCCGAAATCGTGGTCACGGGTGGGAACTTCCACGGCCGCACCACCACCCTTGTCTCGTTCTCCACCGACGAGGTGGCCCGGGCTGGGTTCGGCCCGTTCACCCCTGGCTTCGTCGTGGTGCCCTACGGCGACCTTGACGCGCTCCGCGGCGCGATGACGTCCCGGACAGCAGCGGTGCTCGTCGAGCCCGTCCAAGGCGAGGCGGGAGTGCTGGTGCCGCCGCCGGGTTACCTGGCCGGAGTCCGCGCGGCCTGCGACGACGCGGGCGCGCTGCTGATCGCCGACGAGATCCAATCCGGGTTGGCTCGCACGGGAGAACTACTGGCCCTGGACCATGACGATGTGCGGGCCGACCTGTACACCCTGGGCAAAGCGCTGGGCGGGGGGATCCTACCGGTCTCGGCCGTCGTGGGACGGCGCGCGGTGCTGGGTGTGCTGCGGCCCGGGGAGCACGGATCGACCTTCGGCGGCAACCCATTGGCCTGCGCGGTCGGCCGTGCGGTGATCGCCCTGCTGGCGAGCGGCGAGTTCCAGTCCCGCTCCCGGAAGCTGGGCGCGCACCTGCACACCCGGCTGCGCACGCTGGTCGGGCACGGGGTCGCGCAGGTCACCGGCCGAGGATTGTGGGCCGGCGTGCACATCGCTCCCGGTGGCCCCACCGCACGCATAGTGGCGGAGGCGCTGCTCACCCGCGGCGTGCTCTGCAAGGAGACCCACGCCACGACATTGCGGATCGCTCCCCCTCTGGTGATCACCTGCGAAGACCTGGACGCTGGCCTGGACGCCGTCACCGACGTACTCACGCACTGACTTACGGTGGGTAGGGGTCATACTCACGGCAGGCTCACCGGGGGGATGTCAGGATCGCGACGCCGCCCCGACGTGAGTGCGAGGAGAGTGTGTGTGCCACCGGATCCTGCGGTGTCTGGGGGTACCGATGCTGCTGCTGGCACTGCTCATGGGCGGCTGCACCGCGGGACCCTCGAACCGACCTGCGGTGGCGGTGCGGGACACCAGCCTGCCACCGCAACGCTTTCAGCAGACTCCGCCCGGCAGCCTACCGCTGCCACCGGCCGGCGAGTACGACCGTCATTCGCTGCCCTGGCGGGACTGCACCGGCGCGATCAGCACTGAGCTCGGCATGGCAAGCCTACGACGGGTGGAATGCACCGAACTTCGGGTCGACGCCACGGTGGCGACACCGGCGTTCGGGAATTTCCTCAAGCTGGACCTCAGCCGGGTCGGCGACGGTCCAGCCCCGCTTGTGGTGCTCGGCGAGGCGTCCGGGGAGCCCGGAACGGTCCGGGCCGCCCGGCTGGCACAGCAGCTGCCGCCCGTCCTCCTGGACCGTTTCACCGTGATCGGGCTGGGCCGCCGTGGCACCGGACCCAGCGAACCGCTGAACTGCATACCGAAGACCACCCGGAATCAGATCGTCGGCGCCGATCCCGGCACCGACCAGGCCGGAGCGCTGGATTCGCTGCTCGACACCACCCGCGCCGCGATCCAGACCTGTGCACAAGACCTCGGCGAGGTGCTCACCACGATCAGCTCCACAGGCACCGCCGACGACCTCGAGCAGCTCCGGGTGGCCCTGAACGCCCCAGTGCTCAACCTGATCTCGCACGGTGAGGCGTCCCGGGCGGTGACTGACTTCCTGCGCCGGTATCCCAGCTCCGTCGGGCGGGTAGTGCTCGACGGAACCGTTGATCCGATCCTTGACGACGTGAGCGCAACCGAGGCCACGCTGGCCGCCGCGGACGCTGGCTACACCGCATTCGCCACCGACTGCGTGGCCCGAGGCTGCCCGCTGGGATCCGACCCGCGAGGCGCCCTGGTGGCCCTGGCCGAGGCGCTGCGCCGGGCTCCGCTGCAGGTCGGGTGGCAGCGGATCACCGCGGGTATCGCCTACCAAGCGGTGCTCGAGACGATCGGCGACCCCCAGCGCTGGCCCCAGCTGTCGCACGCGCTGGCGGCCGCCCGCGACGGGGACGGGGCCGCGCTGGCCGCGCTCGTATCGCCAGTACTGGCCAGAGACCGCGGGCTGCCGGCACGCTTCGACCCTGCCCTGGCAACCCACTGCAACGACACCCCGACTCGAGTGCCACCCGAGCGTGCCCAGCAGCTGGCGCACCAGTGGCAGCAACGGTCCACGCTGTTCGGGCCGCTGTTCGCGGCGCGACTGCTGTGGTGCAGCGCGTGGCCAGTGCCCTCACCGCCACCGGGAGGATCGCTGGAACGGGCGCTGCCGCCGATGCTTGTGGTGGCCACCACCGGCGACCCGGTGACCCCCGCCGAAGGAGCCAGGCGCACCGCGCAGTCGCTGCCCTCAGGAACGCTGGTGAGCTGGCAGGGCCAGGCGCATGGTGCGCTACCTCGCAGCCCCTGCATCGTCGACCTGGTCACCCGCTTCCTGATGGATGCCTCGATACCACGGCAAGGCACACTGTGCCCACCGTAAATGGGTCCACCGTCAATGGGTCCGCTCATAGCTGTTCGCGAGGAGGCGAGCTCCAGGTCATGCCGTTGACCTCGTCGCTCGATCAGACGTCGTCCGCCGCGCGGTCGATCGAGTTGTCCATCGGGGGTATGACGTGCGCGGCATGCGCGGCACGCGTGGAGCGCACACTCAACAAGCTGGACGGCGTGCGCGCCAGCGTGAACTACGCGACGGAGAAAGCCAGCGTGGCGACCTCCGCTGAGGTAGGGATCGCGGAGCTGATCGCGCAGGTGGAGCGCGCCGGCTATCGCGCCGCGCCGATCGAGCCCGATCAGCCAGCGCAGGACGACCTGACCGATGCCCCGGTTCGGTACCTGCTGCGTCGGCTGGTGGTGGCGCTGCTACTCGGGGTGCCGCTGGGGGATCTGTCCATGACGGTGGTGTTCCTGCCCTCGTCGCGGTTCACCGGCTGGCAATGGGTGCTGCTGGCGATGACCGTGCCGGTGGTGACGTGGTGTGCCTGGCCTTTTCACCGCAAGGCCGTCGTCGCCGCGAGGCATGGTTCGACCTCGATGGACACTCTGGTGTCGTTAGGGATCACCGCGGCCAGCTGCTGGTCGGTCTACACGATGTTCTTCAACAACAGGTTCGTGGACAACGGCACGGGACAACGGGCCGGCACTGGCTGGGGACTGATCTTCCGGCCCGCTGGCTCCATCTACCTCGACGTGGCCGTCGGAGTGACGATCTTCCTGCTCGGTGGGCGGTTGTTTGAGGCGCGGGCCAAGCGGCGGGCCGGCGGTGCGCTGAACGGGTTGGCCACGATCGGTGCGCGGGACGTGTCCGTGCTGCGCGACGGGCAGGAGGACCGCATCCCGGTCGCGCAACTGCGCCTAGGCGATCACTTCGTGGTTCGCCCTGGCGAGACCATCGCGACCGACGGCGAAGTGGTGCTGGGTCACAGCGGCGTGGACAGCAGCGCGATGACCGGAGAATCGGCACCCATCGAGGTGTCCGAGGGCAACCCGGTCATCGGCGGCACCATCGCCCGCAGCGGCCGGCTTGTCATCCGCGCCACCACAGTGGGCCAAGACACTCAGTTGGCTCAGTTGGTGCGGCTGGTCGAGCAGGCGCAGAACAACAAGGCCAGCGTCCAGCGGCTCGCGGACCGAATCTGCGGGGTCTTCGTTCCGGTCGTGCTCGCCTTGGCGGTCCTGACCTTCCTCGGATGGCTGGTCATCAGCGGGTCGGTCGAGCACGCGTTCAGTTCGGCGCTGGCAGTACTGATCATCGCCTGTCCGTGCGCGCTGGGTCTGGCCACGCCGACGGCCCTCATGGTGGCCTCCGGGCGCGGAGCGGAACTGGGCATCTTCATCAAGGGTCACCAGGCGTTGGAGTCGGCCAGGGTCATCGACACGGTGGTGTGGGACAAGACGGGAACCATCACCACCGGCCGGATGGCGGTGGTCAACGTTGCCCTAGTTAATGGGACCGAGCTGGACACGCTGCTGCGCCACGCCAGCGCCGTGGAAGACGCCTCCGAGCATGCTGTTGCCGCGGCGATCAGCGCGCTGGCCCGGGCCGGGCTGGGTGAGATCCCTCCGGTAGCGGATTTCACCAGCCTGTCCGGTCTCGGGGCCCGGGGCCTGGTCGACGGCCAGGAAGTGCTGGTGGGATCGGCGCGGCTGCTGGCTGCGCGCGACATCCCGGTACCGACCGCGCTGGAGGAGCAGCGGGTCCGCTGGGAACAGCGGGGCTGCACGACCGTGGTCGTAGCCGCAGACGGTGTCGTGGAAGGCGCCTTCGCGCTGACCGACACGGTGCGGCCCAGCGCGGCTGCGGCGGTCGCCGAACTGCTCCGGCTCGGCCTGCGTACGGTCCTGCTCACCGGCGACAACGCGGCCACCGCCCGGGCGGTGGCCGCGCAGGTCGGCATCGATGAGGTCATCGCTGAGGTGCTGCCGCACGACAAAGCCGCCGTGATCGAGGCGCTGCAGGCGCAAGGACGTTCAGTGGCCATGGTCGGGGACGGCGTCAACGACGCACCCGCGCTGGCCCGCGCCAACCTCGGCTTGGCGGTCGTCTCCGGCACCGACGTCGCGCTCGACGCCGCCGATCTGATCCTGATGCGCAGTGACCTGACCGTGGTACCCAGCGCGATCAAGCTCGCCCGGAGCACCCTGCGCACCATTCACAGTAACCTCGCCTGGGCGTTCAGCTACAACATCGCCGCGCTGCCGCTAGCGGCCTTAGGCCTGCTCAACCCACTGATCGCCGGTGGCACCATGACGTTGTCCTCGCTGTTTGTCGTGTCGAACAGCCTGAGATTGCGCAGGTTCGGCCGAATCACGGAACGTCAAACAACGCGCTGACCGATTAGCCGTTGTGGATACGGCGCATAGCCTCAGCAAACACGGGAGTGAACGCCGAGCGTCACCAATAGTGCCGTCGGCCGCCAATGGGGTGTCCGACCGATCCGAGCAGCACGAGGATCACCCCGACGACCACCAGTATAATCCCGAGAGTCCACAGAATCTGGATCCCGAGCAGGTACCCCACCACCAAGAGGATGATGCCAAGAACGATCACGATGCCTCCCGCCAGCTCTAGCTCTGCCCGGACGTCTCATCACTGATCTTACGGCACACCTACCGGATTCGTCCCACACTCACGTGGACTATCCAAGAAATTCCCTAGACACCGCCCACAGACACCGTCCGCGTAGCGTGGTAACCATGGAACCGGTTAAGGGCGTGACGCCCAAGGTCGTCAAGTCCGACGCCCAGTGGCGCGGGCAGCTCACCCCGCAGGAGTACGCCGTGTTGCGCAGGGCAGCCACCGAACCTCCGGGGACCGGCGAATACGAACACACCAAGACCAGCGGGGTGTACGAGTGCCGGGCCTGCGGAGCGGAGCTGTTCCGCAGCGACCACAAGTTCGAGTCGCACTGTGGGTGGCCATCGTTCTTCACCCCGCTGGCTGGTGACGCGGTGCTGCTGCGCGAGGACCGCAGCCTGTTCTCCAAGCGCGTCGAGGTGCTCTGCGCCACCTGCCATAGCCATCTCGGGCACGTCTTCGAGGGTGAGGGTTACGAGACTCCCACCGATCAGCGCTACTGCATCAACTCGATCTCGCTGCGGCTGGTGCCCGACGAGACTCAACCCACCAGTTAAACCGACCCAGCTAAGGCAGCCCAGCTACCAACTCGGCGACGGGGACCCGGGGACCGGTGAAGAACGGCACCTCCTTGCGGACGTGCCGCCGGGCCCGGCTGGCCCGCAACGCGCGCATCAGGTTGACAATGCGATGCAGCTCGTCGGCCTCGAACGCGAGGATCCACTCGTAGTCGCCCAGCGCGAACGAGGCAACCGTGTTGGCCCGCACGTCGGGATAGTCGCGCGCCTGCCTGCCGTGCTCCGCGAGCAGCTCGCGGCGCTGCTCGTCAGGCAGCAGGTACCACTCGTAGGAACGCACGAACGGGTAGACGCAGACATACCGCCTAGGCTCCTCACCAGCCAGGAACGCCGGCACGTGGCTCTTGTTGAACTCCGCGGGGCGGTGCAACGCCACCGTCGACCACACCGGCAGGCTGGCCCGGCCCAGTGCGGTGGCGCGGCGCAGGTCGGCGTACCCGGCCTGCAGCGCCTCGATCTCCTCAGCGTGCCACCAGATCATCCAGTCCGCGTCGGCGCGCAGGCCAGCGAGGTCGTAGACTCCGCGCACCACCACGCCCTTGCCCTCCAGTGCCTCGAGGTAGTGCTGTGCTTCGCCAGCAGGCTCAGCGCGGTCGGCGGGCAGCCGCCCTGGCTCGACCCGGAAGACCGACCACATGGTGTAGCGGATGGTGGAGTTCAGCGCGGCGTAGTCCCGGCGGGTCATGACTCCATGGTGCCACCGTGCGCCGCGGCGGGTGCGGTGAGCCCGGTCAAGTATCCAGCGATGCGGCGGGCGGCGGCGTCGGCGGTCGCGATGCAGGCGGGCACGCCAATTCCGTGCAGGGTGGCGCCGGCAACCGCGAGGCCGGCTGACCCGGTCACGTCCCGCTCAAGGGCAGCGACGGCGTCGAGGTGCCCAGGCGCGTACTGCGGCAGCCCGCCGCCCCAGCGGACCACCTCGGTGGCCACCGGCATGGCGGTGATCCCGGTGAGCGCGGCGAGATCGGCGCGTACCGCGTCGAGGAGTTCCGCATCGTCACGGTGCAGCACCCGGGTTTCCCCATGGCGGCCCAGCGAGGCCCGGACCAGCAGCACCTGCTCGGAGCGAGCGTGCGCCCACTTGCGTCCGGAGAAGGTGAACGCCTTGACCGAGAGGGGCTCGGCGGCGGCCACCAGCACGCCCGATGCCTCCGGCAGGGCCTGCGCGGCGGCCAACGGCAGCGCGAGTCCCACCACCGCGCAGGAGGCAACCTCGACCCGACCTGCGGCAGCCGAGGCAGCGGGCAACGGATCAGCCAGCAGCCGCCGCAACGCCGGCGCCGGAACGGCCAGCAGCACAGCGTCAGCATCGACGTGCGGAGCCTGCCCAGCGCCGCCCAGCGCCAGCCGCCAGCCGCCGAGAGTGCGGGCCAGCCCGCGCACCGGTAACCCGAGCATCGGACGCAGCGCCGCGGCGGCCACCAGGGCGTGCACCAGAACACTGAGCCCGCCACGCAGGGTGCCGAACACCGGAGACGGGCCGCCGGGAGGGAGCCGGCCGCTCGGCTGCCCGGGCAACAGCGCGGCACTGGCCGCGGCGAGCAGCGACCCAGCGCCACGGTCCAGCGCGGTCGCCACCGCAGGCAGCGTCGCACGCAACCCCAGCGAGTCGGCGCGCCCGGCGTACACCCCGCCCAGCAATGGGTCGACCAGCCGGTTGACCAGCTCGTCACCAGCCCGCTCGCGCAGCAGCATCCCGACCGCGGCGTCCTGCCCGGGCTCCCAGCACAGCGGCATCGTGGGTTCCGCGGCCACCCGCGCCACCCCCCGCGCGGACAGCAGGCCGGCGACGTCGGCAGCCGCGCCGGGCAGGCCCAGCATGGTGCGAGTGGGCAGCGGCAGGGTGCGGCCACCGGCCCGCACGGTGGGGGCTGCCGGAGTGGGGTGCGTCAGCTGCCCACCCAGACCCAGTTCCTCGACCAGCCCGACCACCTCGGGCCGGCGCATCAGAAAAGCCTCCGCGCCCATATCAAGCGCCACGCCGCCCAGCTCGAGGGTTCGCAGCGCCCCGCCGAGCCGCCGCGAACCCTCGATGAGCACGATCTCGGCGGCTGGGTCGAGTAGCGTGCGCAACCGGTACGCCGCAGCCAACCCGGAGATCCCCCCACCGACCACAGCCACGCGGCACGCGACGACCTGGGAAGGGACGACCCGCGCAGGGGGGATGCTGCTCACCGCGAGTGCGCCAGCTCCACGACGCGGGTCAGCATGTCCGGGTCGGTTTCTGGCAGAACGCCGTGACCGAGATTGAGCACGTGGGCGTCGGCTGCGACACCTTCAGCGATCACCCGGAGCACCTCTCGCTCGACGGCCGGCCGACCCGCCAGCAAGACTGCCGGGTCGAGGTTGCCCTGGAGCACGATCGGTCCGTGCGGTCGGGCGGCCCGCACTCGCTGCGCAGCGACGTCCAGGGGGGTCCGCCAGTCCACTCCAAGGACGTCCGCGCCGGCTTGGGCCATCGCGCCGAGCAGTTCCCCGGTGCCCACCCCGAAGTGGATCCGCGGCAAGCCGGTGCTGGCCAGGCCCGCCAGCACCCGCGCCGAGTGCGGGAGCACGAACTGCCGGTACTCCCGTTCCGACAGCGCGCCCGCCCAGGAATCGAACAGCTGAACCGCGTCCACCCCAGCGGCTGCCTGCACCCCAAGGAAGGTCAGGGTGAGTTCGGCGAGCCGGTCCAGCAGCGCGTGCCAGACATCGGGCTCGGAGTGCATGAGCGCCTTGGTGCGCTCGTGGTGCCGGCTCGGCCCGCCCTCGACAAGGTAGGACGCAAGGGTGAATGGAGCCCCGGCGAAGCCGATCAGCGGGGTCTGACCCAGCTCGGCGACCAGCAGCCGCACCGCGGCGGCAACCGGCTCGACCGCATCGGGCTCCAGTACCGGCAACGCCATGACGTCGGAGGCACTCCGCACCGGGTTGTCCACCACCGGACCGGTGCCCGGCACGATGTC
Source organism: uncultured Actinomycetota bacterium (assembly GCA_963822695.1). Classification (GTDB taxonomy): domain Bacteria; phylum Actinomycetota; class Actinomycetes; order Mycobacteriales; family Pseudonocardiaceae. The sequence goes on along the minus strand of CAWGJH010000010.1, from coordinate 120,360 downwards.
CAACCCAACTCCCGCCGCGTGCAGCGGCACCATAATGTCACTGAACAGGATCGCGGCGTCCACCCCGTGCCGGCGTACGGGCTGCAGCGAGATTTCGCACGCCAACTCAGGAGTCATGCACGCCTGCAGCATCGGCTGGCCAGCGCGCAGCGCGCGATACTCGGGCAGCGACCGCCCAGCCTGCCTCATGAACCACACCGGCAGACGAGTCGGGCGCTCACCCCGGGCGGCGACCAGCAGCGGGGCGTCGGGAAGCAGCCGGCGGGCGGTGGCCGGTGCGGTGCTCTTGGTCATCTCAGCCGCTATCGTCGCACGGATTGGCCCCCGGTCGGGTAACCGCCCCACTTTCCAACGCCCTGGGCAGCGGCGTTTCGGCGAGACTGGCGGCGATGATCCTCCTACAGTTCGTGGTGTGCCCGATCTGGCGGATGCCCCGGAGATCTTCCGCAACGCAGTGGCCTCGCTCAGCGCGGTGCGGCCTCGACCCGAGATGCGGTTCGAGCCGATCCCGGCGCCGCGCCGGCTCGCGCCATGGGCATCCGCCTGGGGTCTTGAGCTTCCCGGCGCCATCCACGCGTCGGCAACCGGTCGGCTTGTGCTCCTGCACGACCCGGCGGGCCAGGACGGCTGGAAAGGCACCCTGCGGCTGGTCGGCTTCGTCCGTGCCGAGCTGGACGTTGAGTTGGCTGGGGACCCGCTGCTCCCAGCGGTGAGCTGGTCCTGGCTTGCCGACGCGCTGGGCAGCTCAGGCGCCGAGCACACCGCCCTCGGGGGCACCGTCACCCAGACCTCCTCAGCCCGGTTCGGCGCTATCGCGGGGCCTGAGCGGGCCAACGACATCGAGCTGCGGGCATCGTGGACCCCGGTTGGCGGCAGTCTGATGGCGCATGCCGAGGCTTTCTGTGAGCTGGTGGCGGCAGCCGCCGGGCTCCCCCCCGTCGGAGTGGTGACCCTCGGCAAGCGGCTCGGTTGATCACATCTGCCGTGCCTGTCTCCCCGCAACGACCTGCCGTTATTGCGTTAATTAGGGTGAATCGTCCAGCATGGCACTGGCGTTACCTCGTCTTGTCAAGGCTCGCCTGATCGGGCGACCGCCGATGGCGGCTTTGCGGGCAGATCGGCAAGAAGGTTCACGCAGAGCCCCCGTGAGGCCGCTTGGACAGCTAGTCTGCCCCGTACGACACCATCCTCGGCTCGAGTGACGGCGCGGTTACTCGGAACGGGGTCCCGGTGCGGTCGGGGGCACGACCGACTCCAGGGAGGTAGCTACGTGGCTGCTGTCGGATACGGCGCGGCCGTCAGGTCGGCGCCATCCGGTGCCATGCCGGCGTCATTAGTCCCGCATCCGCGGGAGGAACTGTTTACGGTGCTGGTGGTCGACGACCATCCGTTACTGCGTGAGGCCATCGCCTCACGTCTGGTGACAATGGGAGCCGTCACTGTGCACGAAGCCGCATCGGTAGCCGAGGCCAGGACACGCGCCCTGGCCTCGGGCCCGTGCGATTTGGCGATACTCGATCTGACCCTGCCCGACGGTAGCGGGCTGGACCTGATCGGCGAGCTGCGCGGATGGGGCTGGACCCGCATCGTGGTGCTGGCCTCATCAGACGACCCGCACGCCGTGCGCACGGCATTCCAGACCGGCGCGCAGGCGTACCTGCTCAAATCGGCGTCCCCCTCGGTGGTCACCGACGGCGTGCGCCGAGTGCTTGAGGGCGGGGTATACGCCGACCCGTCGGTGGCGCCGATCCTGGCGTCCGGCACCCGGGTGGCGGGCACCGACAACACGCCGCGAGAGCTGTCCGCCAGGGAGGTGGAAGTGCTGCAACTGGTCGCCGACGGCCAGTCCAACAAGGAGATCGGCGAGGCGTTGAGCCTGTCCGCGCTCACCGTCAAGAGCCACCTCTCCCGGATTGGGCGCAAGCTCGGCACCGGTGACCGAGCGCAGATGGTCGCCCTCGCGATGCGTGCGGGGGTCATCCGCTGACCGACACCACTCCGGTCCCGTTGCTGGAGCCGGCCGCCGGGGTGCCACCGGTGGTCGCCTCCTCGGGAGCCTTGGACACCGCGGTCGCTGTGCTCGACAGCGGCACTGGCCCGGTAGCCGTGGACACCGAACGCGCATCGGGCTATCGCTACTGGCAGCGCGCCTATCTGGTCCAGCTCCGGCGAGAGGGCGCGGGCACGGTGCTCATCGACCCGATCGGTCTTGATGACCTGTCCGAACTGGCCACCGTGCTCAATCCCCTGGAATGGGTGCTCCATGCCGCTTCCCAGGACCTGCCCTGCTTGGCCGAACTGGGGCTGCGGCCCGCCGCGGTATTCGACACCGAGTTGGCCGCCCGGCTGGCTGGACTCGAACGGGTTGGCCTGGCGGCACTGGTCGAAGAACTGTTGGGCTACCACCTGCAGAAGGGACATGGCGCCGCCGACTGGTCTCGCCGGCCGCTGCCTGCGGAGTGGTTGACCTACGCCGCGCTCGATGTCGAGCTGCTGCTGCCGCTGCGGGCCATGATCGCCGCCGAGCTGGATGCCCAGGGCAAGTCGGACTGGGCTGCGGAGGAATTCGAGACGGTACGCAACGCTGGCCCGCCCGTCCCACGGACTGACCCTTGGCGGCGGACCTCGGGGATGCATCGCATCCAAAAGTCCCGCGACTTGGCCGTGGTGCGTGAGCTGTGGCACGCCCGCGACCAACTGGCCCGGCAGCGGGACATCGCCCCGGGTCGGGTGCTGCCCGATGCCGCGATCATCGACGCGGCGCTGGCCGACCTGCCGGACGAGGCCGCGCTACTGTCCCGGCCGGTGTTCAGTGGCCGCTCGCAGCGTCGGCACGTGAAGACGTGGCTGTCCGCGATACAGACCGCGAGGGTCTTGCCAGCCAGCGAGCTACCCTCGCTGCGTGCCCAGGGCGGGGGCCCACCCCCGCTGAACCGCTGGCCGGACCGGGATCCGGCCGCGGCGGTCCGGCTCACTGCGGCGCGTGCAACGCTGACCGAGATCGCCGAGCACCACCGGCTGCCATTGCAGAACCTACTGGCACCCGAGGTGGTCCGCCAGCTGTGCTGGGAGCCCCCTGAACCGCTCGATGCCGCCGCGGTGGAGCGGGAGCTCGTCGCCGGTGGTGCCCGGCGGTGGCAGTGCGAACTGACCGCGCATCCCCTCGCCACGGCCCTCACATCAGCCCCCGGGTAGCCCTTCAAGCACCACCAACCCCCGTAGAGGGCAATGTTAACGACTACCAACCCCAGGACGCACCATTGACCGTAAAGCTCACCTACCAGGCGCGCGGAGGGTGAGAAAATGGCAGTGGGTGCTCCGGCGCCTTGGACGGTGTGGGGTCCGTCGAGCAGCAGGGAGAACCGGACGTCGTCGGTGGGCTGGAAGTAGGTGCCTGAGGGTCGGCGACGCACGAGGCCATGCTGCTGGAGCTGTAGTGCGTCCGGGACGCCAAGGGCGACCGTGAAACTCGGACTACAGGCCCTCGAGCAGGGCGATCGCATACAGGCCGCAGGCGGAGGCCTCGCCCAGTGACTCCCAGCGCCACGGTGCGGGTGCAGCGTTAGGCGTTGGGCCGGGGTGAGCAGCCCATGACGGGGACGCAGGCCGTAAACGAAGCGGTCTCGGCGTCTAGCGATCTTCGGTCCCTAGGCGCCGACGACGCGACGGCAGCAACAGAACACCGCCCAACGCGCCCGAACCGCGAGCGAAGACATCGGATACTTCTGGGGTCAGCAAGACTCGGACACCGTGCTCACCTCAACCCAGGACTCGCGCAGCCGGTGACCGAGAGCCCTCATAGGGGACCGTCGGGAGCTGACAACCGGAGCAGCCGACGATCACCTACTAGATCAACGCCGACCAAACCCGTTCGAGGCCAGCAAAGTAGCTACGTCCAGGCATGTGTCTACGACCTGCCCGGCGCTGTCGTTTTCGTGGCGCAGCAGCACCGTCATTCTCCTGTCGCTCTAAACGGGCGCGCGGAGATACTCGGTGGGCAGCTTCATGAGCTAGCCAACGCGGAAGCTGCGCCAGTCACGGCGATCGAGGTCGAAGGCGACAGGTAACAACGCCGACCGACGTGTACCAGTCAGTGAGACTCGACTGCGCGGCCGTGCATGGTGTCACGCCAGCCGTGGTAGTCGAGGCGCCGTTGGTTTTTTGTTTCGCGGCATGTAGCGGTGACCGCGGTTTGCGATCGTGCCTCAGCAGGGTGCTGGAATCCGCGCTGGGGAAGCTTCAGTGTCTCCGGATCCGCTGACATGCCCGTCCCCGACAGAATTTTGTATCAGGCAGCTCGCCGAAGCAGCGTTCGCTGCACAATCGCGGCAACTCCGTCAGGATCACGCATCACATCCCACCAGGTGAAGCGGAGCACAGTCCAACCCAATTCAGGCAGGCCGTTCTGGCGCCAACGGTCGCGGAAGACGGCTTCAGGCAGCCCGTGCGGATCCGCGCCATCATATTCCAGGGCCACCTTCTCGCGCAGGTAGGCACCATCGAGCCGAGCCACCAGGGTGCCGTCCGGTGATCGCAGTTCGTGCTGCGGGATCGGCAATGGCACCCCGCGATCGCGTAGCACCAAGCGTCCCGCCGTCTCCAGGATCGACTCCGCTACCCCGTCGGCCTCGTCAAGCCGCTCCCGCGCCGATACACAGCCGGCACCGCCGCGCCACCGCTCGATGACGGCGAGGACCTCCGCCTTGACGCACAACCGCCGACGCAGAGCGTCGTCCATCGCCCATACCGCGCGCAGGCGCTCCAGGCTTGTCGCCAGGTCGGCCAGTGTTCGGGCGACAGAAGTCACCGGCACGCCGTCGCGTCTCTCAACCTCCCCACAGCCGATTGATCGAGTGTGGAAGTGCAGATCCGGGCGATTGCGGCGACGCTGTTTCCTCGTCACCGTCACATGTTCCACGCGGTGTTCCTCAGGCACCGCGATCTGGTGCACCCGAGCTGCGGTCGCGTGACTGGGGACCGCACCGACCACCCCGGAGCTGAGCAGCGCGGCCCGTGCTAGCACGGACGGGGTCACCTCGATCCGTCTAGGCAGATAGATCCCGCGCTGGACCCGCCGCAACCGGCCGGACCGCAACGCCGTCAACAAGTCATCTGGATCAACGGCGATGAGCGCTTGGTCGCGCAGCAACAGACCGTCTGGCTCCAGCAGGGGAACCCACCATTCGTGCATAGGCTCCAGCATGACGTCCGGCGGACTAGACGCCAATCAGTGGCGCTCAGCACTGTGGATACCACTTGCACCTGTGGACAACAATCACCGTGCACACGGCAGTTGATAGCGGTTATGGACATTACATAGCCCGGTTGGTAGGCCTTGAAGAGCCACCTAGGCGGCTGGCAGGTGCACCGTCACGGCGAGCCCGCCACCGGGGACCGGTTCGGCGTGCACCGTGCCAGCGTGCGCGGCCACCACGGCGCGGACGATCGACAGGCCCAATCCGGCCCCATCGTGCGAGGTCCGAGCCACTCCGCCGCGGTGGAAGGGGTCAAACAGTGCGGTCACCGCCTCGGGCGCGACCACCTCGCCTGAACTGCTGACCCGCAGCGTTGCCTGCGGTCCCGCCAGGACCGTGCAGACTTCCACCCAGCCACCACTCACGTTATGCCGCACGGCGTTCTCCACCAGGTTGCCCACCACCCGTTCCAGCAACGCGGGGTCGCCCACCGTCAACACCGGCGTCATCCGGGTGGTCACCCGCAAGCCCCGGCTGCGGGCCTCGGGCGCGACGATCCGCAACGCGGCCTCGGTCAGGCTGGCAAGGTCGGCCAGCTCCCGGGTCCGAAGCGCGCCGCCCTCGGTCCGGGCCAGCACCAACAGACCGTCTACCAGCTGCTGGGCGCGCAACGTCGCATCCCGGATCACCGTGGCCATCCGGCGCAGCTCGGCCTCGTCCGCACCGGGATCCGCCAGCGTCACGTCCACTTCGGTGCGCACGACCGCCAACGGGGTCCGCAGCTCGTGGCTGGCGTTCGCGACGAATCGACGCTGCGACTGGAAAGCGGCTTGCAGCCGGTCGAGCATCGCGTCGAAGGTGTCGGCCAGCTCAGCCACCTCATCCCGCGGCCCCGGTAGCCGCAGCCGCTCATCCAGCGACTCAGCGGAGAGCCGGCGCGCGGTGGCGGTCACATCCTGCAGCGGCCGCAGCACCTGGCCGGTGATCACCCACGCCAGCAGCGCGGTCGCGGTGACCGCAAGCAGGAAGGCCACCGACCCAGCCTGCAGCACACGCTGCCGGGCCGCCTGCTGCAGCGCCTCCCCAAGCTGGCGGGCGGCCACCGGCACACCATCGACCTGAACGGTGCTGCCCGGCGGCAAGTCCGGCACCGCAGCCACCACCCCGCCGACCAGCAACCAGCCCAACCACAGCAGCAGCACACTGACCGCCGCCGACAACCCAGTGGCGAGCAACGTGAGCCGGGCCCGCAGTCCCGGCCCGCGGCGAGGCCTCACCAACCGCTCAGCCGGGTGCAAGGTCGGAACTGGGTACTCGGTAACCGGACCCGACCACAGTCTCAATGATGCCCGGCTCGCCGAGCTTCTTGCGCAAGGTCATCACGGTCACCCGCACCGTGGTGGTGAACGGATCGGCGTGCTCGTCCCACACCCGCTCCAGCAACTCCTCACTGCTGACCACCCCGCCCCCGGCGGCGAGCAGCACCTCAAGCACCCCGAACTCCTTTCGAGTGAGGTCAACCGGAGTGCCAGACCGGCTGGCGACGCGCCGGGACGGGTCGAGCACCACATCACCAGCGCTGAGCACCGGGGGCACCGCGGGGGTAGCGCGGCGACCCAGCGCGCGCAGCCGGGCCACCAGCTCCGGGAACGCGAACGGCTTGGACAAGTAGTCATCAGCTCCCAATGAGAGCCCAGCCACCCGATCAGACACAGTGCCACTGGCGGTGAGCATCAGCACTCGCGTCACCGTCCCGGATCCGGTGATCTCGGCGCACAGCCGGTCACCCGACATCCCGGGCAGGTCGCGGTCGAGCACCACCACGTCGTACCGGGTCACGGCAGCCTTCTCATGCCCGCTGTCGCCGTCGTAGGCGACGTCCACGGCCATGCCCTCACGGCGCAGGCCACGGGCAACCGCATCGGCCAGCGGCTGCTCGTCCTCGACGATCAGAATGCGCACCCCCCAACGGTGCCACACTCCGCTACCGCCGCGGCACTGGCGGGGACACCGCGACGGGATGCGCCTAGGAGGAGGTGCCCGGGCTCTCCACCGTGGCGGGTTCGCAGCTCGACCTGATCAGCCCGGCCGCCCAGCCGGTCACCGCCCTGGCAACACCCTGTGCGGTCAGACCGAGATCAGCGAGCACCTCATCGCGAGAGCTGTGCGCGAGGAACCGCTGCGGGATGCCAAGATCACGACACGGCACGTCAATCTCAGCATCACGCAGGGCGGCAGCCAACGACCAGCCGAAACCACCATGCCGACCACCATCCTCCACGCTGACGACCAGCCGGTGCCGAGCGGCCATCCGCACCAGCACCTCAGGCACCGGCAACACCCAGCGCGGGTCGACGACGGTGACCCCGATGCCCTGGTCGGCAAGCCGTCCGGCGGCCGCCACGGCGAGCGCGGCGAACGCGCCGACACCCACCAGCAGTACGTCATCTCCGTCCGCCGGCGCGGGCCGAGCCAGCACATCCACCCCCTCGACACGCTCCAGCGCCGGCACTGCCTCGATCACCGGGCCCTTGGGGAATCGCACCGCCGTCGGTCCGTCGTCCACCGCGACGGCCTCGGCCAGCTCCTCGCGCAGGGTGCCGGCGTCCCGGGGTGCGGCCACCCGGATTCCCGGCACGATCCCCAGCACTGACAGGTCCCACATGCCGTTATGGCTGGCGCCGTCATCACCGGTGATGCCAGCCCGGTCCAGGGTGACGGTGACGGGGGCGCTCAGCAGTGCCACGTCCATCAGTAGCTGGTCGAACGCCCGGTTGAGGAACGTGGAGTACAGCGACACCACCGGGTGCAACCCACCCAGGGCCAGCCCCGCCGCGGAGGTGACCGCATGCTGTTCGGCAATGCCGACGTCGAAGCAGCGGTCCGGGAAACGCTGGGCGAAGGCGGCCAGGCCGGTCGGGCCGGGCATCGCCGCGGTGATCGCGACCAGGTCCTCGCGGTCGCCGGCCAGCCTGATCAGCTCCTCGGTGAAGACGCTGGTCCAGGAGATACCGGCCGGTGCGATAGGCGCACCGGTCTCGGGGTCCATGACCTTCACCTGGTGCATCAATTCGGCGGCGTCGTTCTCCGCGGGCAGGTAACCGTTGCCCTTGCGGGTCACCGCGTGCACGATCACTGGCCCACCGAAGTCCTTAGCCCGACGCAGGGCGGCCTCCATGGTGCGCAGGTCGTGCCCGTCGACCGGGCCCAGGTACTTCAGTCCGAGGTCCTCGAAGAGGATCTGCGGAGCCAGGGCGTCCTTCAGCCCTCGCTTGGCTGCGTGCAGACCGGCATAGATCGCCCGACCCACCACCGGGGTAAGCTCCAAGGCCTGCTTGCCGGTGCGCAGCACCCGCTCGTAGCTCGGCTGCAGCCGCAGCGTGGAGAGGTGATCGGCAAATCCCCCAATGGTCGGTGAGTACGAACGGCCGTTGTCGTTGACCACGATGATCACCGAGCGACCCTTGCCGGCGGCGATATTGTTGAGCGCCTCCCAGCACATCCCACCGGTCAGCGCACCGTCACCGACCACCGCGACGACGTGCCGGCGCGACCCGCACTGCGCGAACGCCTTGGCCAGCCCGTCGGCGTAGGACAGTGCGGCCGAGGCGTGACTGGACTCCACCCAGTCGTGCTCGCTCTCGGCGCGGGAGGGATAGCCGGACAGGCCACCTCGCTTGCGCAACCGGTCGAACCCCTCCATCCGTCCAGTGACGATCTTGTGCACGTACGCCTGGTGACCAGTGTCAAAGATCACCGGGTCGTATGGGGAGTCGAACACCCGATGGACCGCGAGGGTGAGCTCCACCGCACCGAGGTTCGGACCGAGATGCCCTCCGGTGCGGGACACCTTCTCGACCAGAAATGTGCGGATCTCACCCGCCAACTGCGTCAGGGCGGCCATATCGAGGCACTTGACGTCCTGAGGACTGCGCACCAACTGCAACAGAGTCACCGGATCTCCCCCTCGCTCGCCAGCCGCTCTAGTCTACGGAGCCGGAACACGCGGAGCTGGAATACCACGCCGCCTGGCTGGCGCAGTCGGCGGGGGTCGTCCGACAGCGTACGGCCGCGTGACGGCCCGGCGCGCGACTGCGATGGCCTCGGCGATACGGTTGCCCGGCAACCGTCGACCCGGGAGTGACCGCGTGCACGTCGTGATCATGGGTTGTGGCCGGGTGGGTGCCGGTCTGGCTCTCGCGCTGGAACGTCTCGGCCACGACGTGGCGGTGATCGACCAGAGCCTGCAGGCCTTCCGCAGACTCGGCGCTGACTTTCACGGCCAGCAAGTTCGCGGCGGCGGCTTTGACCGCCAGGTACTCATCGAGGCCGGGATCGAGCAGGCGGGGGCGTTCGCCGCAGTATCCAACGGTGACAATTCCAACATCATCTCTGCCCGGGTCGCCCGGGAGACCTTCGGGGTGGCGCACGTCGTCGCCAGGATTTACGACCCCAAACGAGCTGCGGTCTACGAGCGACTTGGCATCCCGACCGTGGCTACTGTGCCCTGGACTACCGACCGCTTCCTGCGGATGCTGCTACCTGACGGCGTGTCGGCCGCGTGGCACGACCCGTCGGGCACGGTGGCGGTGCTGCAGCTGCCGTTGCACGAGGAGTGGGCCGGGTACACCGTAGGCGAGTTAGAGGAGCACACCGGCGCGCGGATCGCCTTCATCGTCCGATTCGGGACTGGAGTGTTGCCGAACCACAACACCGTGGTGCAGGCCGACGATCAGGTATACGCCGCCGCTGTCTCCGGCACCGTCACCGACGTCACCACCGCGGCAGCCACCGCGCCCCACACGGCTCACTGAGCGAGTGAGCCACTCCAGTCCACCGACTTGGACTCCACCGACCTGGGAGCCGCCATGCGCGTGACCATCGCGGGAGCGGGCGCGGTGGGCCGGTCCATCGCGGCCGAACTGCTCGAATTCGGCCACCAGGTGATGCTCATCGAGCGAGATCCCGATCAGCTTGCTCCGCGCGAGGTCGAGGACGCCGAATGGGTCCTCGCCGACGCCTGCGAGCTGGCCTCGCTGGAGGAGGCCGGGCTGGAGCACTCCGACGTCGTGATCGCGGCGACCGGCGACGACAAGGTCAACCTGGTGGTCTCGTTACTGGCCAAGACGGAGTTCGCGGTACGTCGGGTAGTGGCCCGGGTCAACAACCCGCGAAACGAGTGGCTGTTCACCGAGGCGTGGGGGGTGGACGTCGCGGTGTCAACCCCTCGGATACTCGCCGCGATGGTCGAGGAAGCGGTCTCCGTCGGCGAGTTGGTGCGGCTGATGACCCTGCGGCAAGGGCAGGCAAACCTGGTCGAAGTGACGCTGCCAGCGGATACGCCACTGGCTGGCCGGCCGGTGCGGCAGCTGCAGTTGCCCGCCGACGCCGCGCTGGTCACCATCCTGCGTGGTGGCCGGGTGATCGTCCCGCAGGGCGACGATACCCTTGAGGGTGGGGACGAGTTGCTCTTCGTCGCCGCCGCGGAGGTCGAGCCCGACGTGCGGGCGGCGCTGAACCGTCACCGGACCTAGCCAGGCACCCGCACGGCGCGGCGGATAGCCCAGATGGTGACCAGCGCAGCCACCGCGGTCAGCGGCAGGCCCATCGCCAGCCGGGCCACCCCGAGCCATTCTTCCTGCCGCAGCTCGTACAGGTAGTGCTGCACACCGAAACGGGCCAGCAAGAACACTACCCAGACCATGGTCGCCACGTCGAAGCCGAACCGGGCGCGACGGTCGGCGCGCCAGCCGAACCCGGAACCGTTGAGCACCGACCACAGCACGCCAACCAGCGGACGGCGCACCACCACCGACACCATCAGCGTCACCCCAGCAAGCAGGCTGTACCAGATGCCGTACAGGAAGAAGCCCCGGGCCTGCCCGGTGTGGTAGGCGATGAAGGCGCAGACAGCCACGCCGAGGATCCCGGACACGGCCGGCTGGAGGGGCTCCCGGCAGACCAGCCGCCACACCCCCACCACGACCGCGGCACCCAGCGATGCCCAGATCGCCGGTTGCAGCCCGGCGAACGGGTTCACCGCGACGAAGACCACCGCTGGGACAGCAGAGGACACCAGACCACCGACGCCACCCAGCTGTTCCAGCAGGGTGGGGGTGCGCGGCTCGGAGCCCACTAGGGTCCCCTTGTCCGGGTGCGCCGTGATCGCGTGCTCTGGCAAGGGTTGAGTCATGAACTCCGCTGCAGCTCGTAATAGGGGTTGTAGAGGACCTTGCGGCCGTCCCGGACGGCAATCCGGCCCGACGCCTTCAGGGTGCGACCAGGCTCGATGCCAGGGATTCGGCGCCGCCCCAGCCACACCAGGGTAATCGCCTCGGAACCATCGAACAGCTCGGCCTCGAGGGTAGCCACCGCAGCCTGGGGGCAGTGCTCCACGCTGCGCAGTCGGCCCAGGACGGTGACCGCCTGACCGGAGCTGCATTCGCTGGCGCGCCGCGCGCCAGACTGCTCAACACGGCGGGACAGGTCTTCAGCGTCCAGTTCGGAAGCATCGCAGGTGAGCTGGTGGACCAGTCGCCGCCAGTAGCCGGGGGCCGCACCGCTCATGTCGATCTCCGGACTGCGATCGTGGGTACCGCGTCGGACCCGCTCGAGGCCCAGGGTAGCCCGACGGCACCGCGATTCCGCTTGGTCACGGCCGGATGTCGCCCATCTGTGGGTTCAGCCCCGCTGGGTGGTGTCCCCACCATCATCGGCGGCGTTGACCAGCTCGGCAGTGGCTTGCTTGAGCTGCTCTCCCAGTGGCCCGGGCAGCTGCAGTGGCAACGGGCTGCGCACTGGCAGCGGTTCTAGGCCACGCACCACCACGGTCTGCCGGATGACATCACGCAGCAGCGCGGTCCGGGCGTCGGCATGTTCGGCAATCCCGACCGCGACGCCGCGCAGCATCCACCGTGGCCCGTCGACCGCCAGGAACCGCAGCACTCCCTGCTCAGTCACGGCCTCGATCTCCTCGCCCCACTCGCCAGCGACCCGACCGACCCGTGCCTCATGAGCTTGCAGCCAGCTCACCAGCTCCGGGGCAACCTCTCGCCACAACCCGCCACTTCGGGGCGCGGCGTAAGCGGTGATCGTGAACCGGCCAAGGCCAGTCATCAGGTGCACCGCGCGCACCGGACCGGAGCTGTCCACCTCGACCTGAAGTTGTGCGCCCTCCGGTACCGGCAGCCGCAGTGAGCCGAGATCCAGCCTGATCCACCCGTCATCGGGCGCCTCGTCGGCATCGTAGGGCCCGGACGCCGACCCTCCGTCGAGGACACCGTCAGGCACCTCGACGCCCTCGTCAGGAGGCTGTGGCTGTGGCCTGACTTGGGCCCTGACTTGGGCCCTGACTTGGGCACTGCGGCGACGTCCGAACACTGCTGAGCACTCTCCCCTGCTTCTCGGCCGGGCACACGGGCGGCGAGACTACCCTTGGTCCGGTGGCCGATCATCAAGCCCCGGACCGGTGTCCGCCCGGCGTCGAGCCGGCCTTCGATGAGCGTCTCGCCGTGCCGTTGTGGTGGTGGCCGCTGGGTTTCGGGGTGGCCACCTTGCTAGCGGCCGAGGTGCACCTGGGGTACCCGGGGGTGCGCGCCTGGCTGCCGTACCTGCTGACAGTGCCGCTGACCAGCATGGTGCTGATGCGGATGGGTCGGCATCGGGTCACCCTGCGCGGCGGCGAGTTGCGGGTGGGCCCGGCGCACATCCCGGTCCGCTATCTGGGACAGATCCAGGTGATCTCCCCGAACGCCAAGCGACGCGCGCTGGGTCCGGACCTGGATCCAGCGGCGTTCATACTGCACACCGGGTGGGTGGGACCCGTGTTGCACATTACCGTCACCGATCCAGCAGATCCCACCCCTTACTGGATCTTCAGCGTCCGTCAAGCCGAGAAACTCGCCGCGTTGCTGCGGGGCAACACCAACGAGGTGTCGCAGGACAGCTCCGGGCCGCGCTCCCCCGGCCGGTAGAAGAGGCCCTGTCAGGCCGCGCAATCCCGGCAGACCATCCGTCCGTTGCGTTGTTCGGCCAGCCTGCTGCGGTGATGGACAAGGAAGCAGCTCGAACAGGTGAACTCATCGGCCTGCTTGGGCAGCACTCGAACGATCAGCTCCTCGCCGGACAGGTCAGCGCCAGGCAACTCGAAGTTCTCCGCGGACTCCGACTCGTCGACGTCGACCGAACCGGACTGCGCCTCGTTCCGTCTCGCTTTGAGCTCGTCCAGCGAGTCCTCGACAAGCTCATCGGCCTCGCTCCGCCGGGGAGCGTCGTAGTCGGTCGCCATGATTCCCACCCCTGAGTCGTACGGGTCGTGCCGCAGCACAAACGCACAGGCACGGTGATTTGTGCCCGAGACGTCGGTCACACTGTCTCGACGCTGCGGGTACGGCCCTGGTACGCCGTACCGTGAGCCGCTTGGCGGCGCCAGAGCTGCGAGAGATTAGCTCGCCGACCAGCGCAGGCGGCGGATTTCCCCGGCGTGTCTCGCCAGTCACGCCGTAACCGGCTGCGCCACTCCCGCCCCGCACCTACGCTCAGGTGCAGGAACTGGCCAGGTATGGGGCCAGGGAGGACGGGCCGTGGTTGCTTCACGCGCGCGGATGGCGGGTTACCGCACCCGCAGGCCGATGCCTGCGGTCCTGCTGGCAGTGATTCTCTGCACCGTGGCTGGGCTAGCCTGGTTCAGCGTGCTGCATCAGTCCGAGGACAGCTGCCCCAGCCCCGGCGCAGAGAACCAGAGGACCTATCCGGCCGCCACCGTCAGCCAGCGGCTCCCGGCCGATGGCCTGGATAGGGTGTCGCCTGCGCCACCCCAGTTCACGCATGTGCAAGTGCTGAACGCCAACGGAGTGGGCGGCAAGGCGGCCGTCGTCGAGGGCGCGCTGGCCCAACTGGGGTTTGCCCTCACCCCCACGCCCGCGAACGATCCGCACTATCCCGACTTCGACCTGCACTGCTACGGGGAGATCCGCTTCGGCACCGCTGGGCAGGCTGCGGCCCGGACGTTGAGCTTGGCGGTTCCTTGCGCCGAACTCGTCCGTGAGGTCCGTCCAGACGCGAGGGTCAACCTGGCACTGGGCACCAAGTTCATCGCACTGCACCCCAACGACGCCGCTCGCACGGCCTTACTGGACCTAGCCGGACTCGAGCAGCCGGTGCCAGCTGGGCCATCCGACCTAGCCACCCAGGTAGGACCCCAGTCCATAACCCAGACGGCACAGTCGGGGCCCGTGGTGAACCCGGACCTCCTTCGCCGGGCCCGTCAGGTGAAATGCTGACGTGCCCTTAGACCGCATCGGCACCACACTGCGCCACCAGGTCCGCCAGCGCGTTGACGATCCCCGGTGTGGCGGCCAGCAAGAAATCCGATCCGCGCTGGGGCAACCGCACCACCGCGCCGGCCTCGGCCGCGATCAGCGCACCTGCCGCCCAGTCCCAGCGGTGCAGGCCGTGCTCGGCGAAACCGTCCAACCAACCGGACGCGACTGAGCACAGATCCAGGGCAGCCGACCCAGCGCGGCGCAGGTCCCGGATCCTCGGCAGCATGCCGGCTACCATGGCCGCCTGCCGCGCCCGTCGCTCGGACCGGTAGGAGAAACCGGTGCCGATCAGCGACAACTCCAGCTGGGTAGCCCCGCTGACCCGCAATGCGGCTCCGTCGCAGTCAGCCCCGCAGCCTCGCGCCGCGCTCCACAGCCGGCCAGCGGCGGGCTGCCCCACCGCTGCGGCCAGGGACTGGCCGTCCCGTTGGACCGCCACCGACACCGCATACCAAGGCAGCCCGTAGAGGTAGTTCACCGTGCCGTCGATAGGGTCGATCACCCAGCACAGGCCTCCCGGCTGCGGGCCAGCGCCGCCCTCTTCCTCGCCCAGGACCGGCTCGCATGGCCGCCACTGCGCAAGCAGCCGCCGAGCTAACCGCTCGGCTGCGGTGTCTGCGGCGGTGACCACGTCGGTGGCGCTAGTTTTGGTCTCCACCCGCCCAGCGCCCGCGACCCGCATCCGCACGATCAGGTCGCCGACCTGGTGGACTACCGCCACCGCGGTGGCCCGCAACTGCTCGACGTCGTCCCTACGAACGCTCGGCATGTCGCCATCCGACCACACCGTGGTAGCGAGGTCCGGGCTAGGGTCCGGTCCGAGCCCCGCTACCTGCACGTTTCTGAGTGCTGAAGCCCCGTGGTGGCGGCCACGTTGCGCAACGGCACCGCCATCGTCGGTGCCGCGGCAGCCGCCGCAGCGGGGCACGTGCGATAAGCGCTGTGGCACTGCGCCCCTGGGAGCGATCGGCGTCGTTACAATGCCAGAGTCGTACACTGGAACGTGGCACCGTCCCCGAGCACCCTGGATCGCACCGCCGGAATCCGGCAGGCCGCCGTGATTGTCGGCGCTGGCTTCAGCGGCAGGCTCGCCGACGGAGACCCGATTCCCGCACCGCGCCCGAACACCGACTGTTCCGAAAGGCCGTCCGTGGCAGCCGCAGAACCCGCATCCCGTCGCGCCGCAGCCCCGAAGTCCGTCGCCTCGGCCCCCGCTGCCTCGAATCCCGGGACCGAGAAGAAGCCCTCCGCCCGCAACGGCGCTGCGCGCACCCGAGCGAAAACCCGCAGCAACACCACCAATACGGACACCAAACCCGCCACCGTGGCCAAACCCGCAGCCGGCATAGGGGGGAAACCCAACAGCACCCCTGGAGTCAACCTGGGAGTCGATCCCGGGGGTGACATCGAGAGCGGCCCAGCTGCCGAGGACCTCGCCGACGTTGAGATCGAGGTCGAAGAGATCACCGTGGACGCCGAGGAGGCAGAGGCGCCCAGTGGTCCCGGTTCAGAGGACTTCGTCTGGGATGAGGAGGAGTCCGAGGCGCTGCGCCAAGCCCGCAAGGACGCCGAGCTCACCGCCTCGGCTGACTCGGTACGCGCGTATCTCAAGCAGATCGGCAAAGTAGCCCTGCTCAACGCCGAGGAGGAGGTGGAGCTCGCCAAGCGCATCGAGGCCGGGCTCTATGCCGCCGAGCGGGTGCGCAGGTCCGAGGACGCGACCGACAAGCTCTCCCCGCAGCTGCGCCGGGATCTGCGCTGGATCGTCCGCGACGGCGAGCGCGCCAAAAACCACCTGCTGGAGGCCAACCTTCGCCTCGTCGTGTCACTGGCCAAGCGCTACACCGGCCGCGGCATGGCGTTCCTGGACCTGATCCAGGAGGGCAACCTGGGCTTGATCCGCGCGGTGGAGAAGTTCGACTACACCAAGGGCTACAAGTTCTCCACCTACGCCACCTGGTGGATCCGGCAAGCCATCACCCGAGCGATGGCCGATCAGGCCCGCACCATCCGCATCCCGGTGCATATGGTCGAGGTGATCAACAAGCTGGGTCGGATCCAGCGCGAGCTGCTCCAGGACCTGGGCCGCGAGCCCACCCCGGAAGAGCTGGCCAAGGAGATGGACATCACCCCAGAGAAGGTGCTGGAGATCCAGCAGTACGCCCGGGAACCCATCTCGCTGGACCAGACCATCGGCGATGAGGGCGACTCTCAGCTCGGCGACTTCATCGAGGACTCCGAGGCCGTGGTCGCGGTGGACGCGGTCTCCTTCACCCTGCTGCAGGACCAGCTGCAGTCCGTGCTGGCCACGCTCTCGGAGCGGGAGGCCGGTGTGGTGCGGCTGCGATTCGGACTCACCGACGGTCAACCCCGCACGCTCGATGAGATCGGGCAGGTCTACGGAGTCACCCGAGAGCGCATCCGCCAGATCGAGTCCAAGACAATGTCCAAACTGCGCCACCCCTCCCGCTCCCAAGTCCTGCGCGACTACCTGGACTGAGCCTAAACCCGCCTTAGGTCATGTGACCAGCTCTTTTACTTAATCTGAGGGCAACACTCGACAAGCACGCCGTAGCTAGTCAAGATATCGGTTATGCCGGTTACCCCGTGATACCCGATCTGGCGGCGCTGCTGGAGTCGTGGACGGTGCACCTGCGCGCCGAACGCAAGAGCCCCCAGACCGTGAAGAGCTACACCGCCGGGGTGCGGCAGTTCCTGGCCTGGTGTGCCGTACAGGGTGTCCCCCCGGTGCTGGACCGGGCCAGCGTCAACGCCTTCATCGCCGGGGTGCTGGAGTCCGGTGCCGAGGCGGCCACCGCGCGGTCCCGGCAGCTGGCGGTGCGCCGGTTCTCCGCATGGTGCGCCGAGGAGGGCGAGACCGTCCGGGACGAGCTGCTTGGCCTCAAGCCGCCGAAGCTGGACGTCAAGGTGGTGCCCCGGCTGACCGACGATCAGTGCCGCGCGCTGGTCACGGCGTGCACCGGGCGGGAGTTCCGGGACCGCCGCGATGAGGCCATCGTGCGGTTCATGCTGGAGGCCATCGTGCGTGCCGGTGAGGTGGTCGCGATGGGCACCGCCGACGTGGACCTGACCCGTGGCCTGGCCATCGTGCGGCGCGGCAAGGGCGGCAAGGGTCGCCCGGTGCCCTTCGGCCCGCAGACCGGCCGCGCCCTCGACCGGTATCTGCGGCTGCGGCGCTCGCATCGGCTGGCTGGCACGTCCGCGTTGTGGCTGGGCGACCGGGGCAAGAACCTGAGCTACGACGGGCTGTACGCCGCGCTCAAATATCGCGCCGAGCTGGCCGGCATCCCCGACTTCCATCCCCACGTCACCCGGCACACCGCCGCGCAACGGTGGCTGTCCGCTGAGGGCTCCGAAGGCGGGCTGATGGCGGTGGCCGGCTGGACCCGCCGGGACATGCTGGACCGCTACACCCGGGCTACCGCCTCCGAACGCGCCGCCGAAGAGGCCCGGCGACTGGGCCTGGGCGACCTGTGATGACCGCCCGTCCCCGTCCCTGTCGGCGTCAAGGTAGGTAACTAATGGTGGAGGGAACCGAGAGCTACGACCCTGTGGTCCTTGTCGATCCGGCGTCGCTGCCTGATTTCGCCAGCGTGAGCAGCGCGCTCGGCCGGGGCACGAAGCCGTCTCGATTGAGATCCCTTGAGATCGTCTGCCCAAATGACCACCGCCTCGGCGAAGTGGTCGGCACCGGTGAGCAGGCGGTGCTGCTTGCTCATGGCCGTGTGCGGTACGCAGACGGGCGCCGTGATGGATGCGGGGCAGCGCGGCTGCGGGACCTGCAACGGCCGACCGTGGGTACGTCTTTAGCGGTAAGAATGCAGTGCCGCTGTAAGACGCTGCTGATCGAGGTGGGATGGATCACCAGGATGCTCCAGCTAGGAGTGCGGCGGGCTGTGTACTCATGGGATCGGGCACGGCCACGTTCGCCACACCAGTGAGCGGCATGCGCTGAGCTGGGCCGCTCATCGCGCGGCCGTCCAATCCGGCGCTGAGCGCCTGAGGGCACCACGGGCAGTCGGGTGAAGAATCCTTGGAGGCCTCATTCGACGGTGTACCAGAGCTTGCACGGAAAATGACGGCGCCTAACTGTCCAGCCACGTCGCCAGGTGTGTCGGCAAGCGTGACATCGGCCGGTGCGAGTGAGGAAATGGTGATCAATCAGGATGGCCCGCAAAGTGGCGACCAGGTCAGGACGCTCAGCGCTGTCCGTGAGTGCATCCCACACCGAGCGGACGTGGTGCAGCGCCTGGGGTCGCTCAGCGAGCCACGCGAGTGTCTGCTCCGAGAGCTGCATCGGGGGCAGCAGCGACGCGGTGGGCCTGACCCTGGGTATCGGGGTGGTCGATTCGTGGGTGGTCTCGCGCTGGTGAGTGAGGGTGGTGGTGGCCATCAGCCACCGTCCGTGGCGTGAACGACCCGGACGAGGTCGGGCCGTATGGCGACTGTGTCGTCGCTGAACCGTACGTAGAGGAGGCGGACTCCCCGACCAATAGCGTGGCCCTGCGTGTGTAGCCGGAAGGGCTGTGCCCCGTGCGCCTCATCCACCTCGACCTGTTGAACCCGGCCCTGGAAGGGAATAGGGGTGCCATCGGCGTCACGCAGCACAGGAAGGTTCGTGGCGTCCACCTCAGTGGTGGGCATCGTGGATGTCTCCTCGGGTGTGAGTGGTGACCCCCGAATACCGGGTCGAAACGGGGGTCTTGAGTGGCTGGAACCGACCGGCCGTCGGGAGCGTGACGGGGGCTGGGCTCAACCGACGGCCGGCCGGGAACTACTCCTCGCGTGGACCCCAGACGTCAGAGTCCGCGAGGAAGATCAAACGGCAGCGTTGGCAGTTCAGGCCGGGTAGTGGCTGGTCGTGCTGGGTGACGCTCGTCGTCAGCAGCTCGCCGCAGCGGGCCTTGAGCACGCCCGGAGGGTGCTCGCCCTGAGGGAGTAGCAGGTGGGCGTGGTAGTCCAGTGGGGACCGCGCCCAGCGCGCCGGGCTACTCACGGGGTGTCCCTTGCGCTCATCGGGCACGGTGGCCGGGGTGCCGTTCATCGGCGGAGCCACGTCCGGAGAACCTCGAACAGCGCCGTCGCGGCATTCTCATCGAGGATGATCACGCACGCGCCGGGCACATGCGGGTCGAGCACGATCTCACCGTCGCGCTTGCTCACCACCAGGTTGGTGAACCCGATACCGCCACCGTGCGTGCTACAGGTGGTATGGATAACGCGCCGGTTGTGGTGGGGTCGATGCTCGCTCTTTGGCGGCTGCTCTGCTGCACTCACCCGCAAGACAATGCGGTGAAATCGGACCTAGCTCTTCACGTCCCGTTAAACCCGCTTGCCGATACCGAAGCGATTACGCAAGCTGTCCAGCTCCCACACCCTGCGCTTCGCCCGCCGATCCAGGATAACCACCAGGTCCCGGGCCATCGGGTCGTTGCGGATCCGGGTGGGCGCGATGCGGTCGGCGGTGTCGAGGTGTCGGATCGCCTCGCCGTCTTTGCCACCCTCTGCTTGCGCGTAGCCGCGGGCGAGGTCCAGGTGCAACCTGCTGCGCCGGCCTGCGGACACAGGCCTGACCGGGTCGGCGTCGAGTCGCTCGGCATGGCCTGGTCCCTCGCCACGCTCCACGGCGATCGCCAGCGACCACGCGGCGACATTGGCCGGGCCGAAATGCCACGCCAGCGTGTTGCGCTCCCCGGTGGCGTGCGCGAGGTCCGCCGCTTCGGCCAGGTGGGCATCAGCATCACCGGGATGCCCGTTGCGACCGGCAAGTTGCGCCGCGAGCAAGTGAGTCATACCGAGTGCTTCCGCCGCGCGTACATCCGAGCCGGTGGGGTCGGCTTCCGCCGCCACTGTGGCACGGGCTTGCGCAAGGACAGCGCCAGCGGTCCGGCGCGCGCCGAGACGGCTGAACGCACCGGCTCGGGCGAGACCAGTGAACCCAGCGAGCGCGGGGTCACCCAGGCGCGCAGCAGCGGCATACCCCAGATCCATCGCCTTTACCGCCAGCTGTGGGTGCCCCAGCTGCCGAGCGATTCCGAAGGCGACCACGCATGCCTCCACCAGGGCCACCAGGGCTGTCCTGGCAACCGCCGGTGTCCCGGTCGCAGCCTGCACGTGTAGTTCGGTCAGCAGTACATCCAGGTCCCGACCGGCGAGCGCGTATCGGGCCTCATCGCACTGGGCGTTGGCCTCGGAGGCCCAGCGGGCGAGTTGCTCGACAGGACGCGCTGGGATATCCGGCACGTCGTCCAGAGTGATGTCGTAAAGCAGCGGCGTGATCTTGGTGACGACAGCCACAGCGTCTGCCGTTCCCCGGTCCGGTGGGAGGTAGGGCTGCCCGGTCAGGTCGGCCACAGAGCTGCCCAGCGCGTCGGCCAGGTCCTCGATCAGGCCACGCCGGTTGAATCCGCGCTGGCCATGTTCCAGCATCGACAGGTAAGGCGCGCTGATCCCAGCCAGTCCGGCCACCACTTCCAGGCTCAGCCCACGGCGACGGCGGATCATGCGAGCGCGCGCACCGATCGTCGATGCGTCCTCAAGGTTCACCACAGCCCCTCTCTTCGCCGACGCAAAGGCTAGCGCGCGCCTGACGGTGGACACTGGGCAGTGCGGACCCGGACGGCGCCCTGCGGCTCCTTAGCGCGATCCTCGCCGACTCCCGAGCCTGCCCGGTGCCGCGTGCAGCCACCACAGTTAGTTGAAGTGCTTCGCGAGTACGAACGCATGGCCACTCAGTGGACGGCGGGTCGCTGTTCGCTGACCCGACCGACAACGCTATGAACCCGCACACGGCCGCCGCTGGCGTACGGACGCGGAGCTCCAGGACACCCGACATACAAGCGGCCACCGTGCTGCTGATCCTCAGCTTCCCCGAGCTCGCCACCATGGAAATCGTAGGCCGCTCACGCTCCACGATGGCAGCGCGTACCAACACCTCACCGGCGCCATCCGGGACGACACAGTGTCCACGGGCGACACCTGCTGCTTGACGAGGTTCCTGGTCGGGGGCAGCTCGATCAGCGGCGGGAGTACGACGAGGCCGCAATGATCGTGTGCCGGGGGTGCCCGGTACGGGCACGGTGCCCGAGTCGCCGGTCTGATCGACCGTTTCCGCGACCTGGGGAAACGAAGATCTCGATTGCAGGGTAAGCGCCGGTTAAGGTCAGTTTTCTTGATCGACGGTAGTGGGCAGTCGGACACCCTCAGCTAACCGGGTTCTACCGGGGTCCGCGCCGGTGAGTTCGACTGACCGACCAGCAACCTGAACGGCCTCACCGGTAGCATGCTCGGCTCGCTGGAACGACTCTGAAGGAGCTTGCCCACGTGGCCACCCTTGACTACGTCATCATGTCCGAGTTTGCGCGTATTGATCCGTCCGGTCTGGTGACGATCGTCGGTGGCAGCTTCGACCGCGTCCAGGCGCCGGAGCGCGGCGCAGGCCAGCAGCTGTTCGTCACGCTTCGGGCGCTCCTTGAGGAGGCGGAGACTTCGGTCTCATTCGAGGTGAAGGTGCGACCACCTACAGGTCAGTTCGAGATCGGGATCAGGGGACAGACTGCACGCCGATCCGATGCGTTCCCCATCGATGGTCGTGTCGGCGTCGTAGCGACGGTTGGGCTCCTCGTCCCGCTGCAGACCGAAGGTCGGCACGAGGTACAGGTCAGTCTGGAGGACGGTCAGACACGCATCCTGCCCTTCGTGGTGGAGTTCGCTTAGCCAGCCGGTGCGTGAGCTGCATGCGCATCAGATACAGCCGGCACGCCCGCGATCAGATGATCAAGCGTGGTGTTACTGAGGAGAACGTGCGACAGTGTCTAAACGAGCACGTGCAACGGGTGCAGACTGGAAGGAAGAACCAGTACAAGGGCGATGTGGGTGGCCGGATGCTCAAGGTTTGGGTCGCGCCGGACCGGGACACCGACCTTGAGAGGTTTATCGTAACCGTGGCTTGGGAGGACGACAGTGACGACAGCTGAGCCAGTGGTCTCGGTGGAGATCGACCAAGACGCGGGCGCAGCGTATGTCCAGCTCAGCGTTGGGCACGTAGCGCGCACGGTGGAGTTCAGCGAACACCTGAATATTGATCTGGACCGACACGGGGTCGTCATTGGGATCGAGCTACTGGATCTAGGAAGGGCGATACCGCTGGACGACATCGCTAGGCGGTACCACATCCGGACCGAAGCCCTGCGAACGCTCCTGGCGTCTTTGGTCCGCGGTCGTCCCCAGACGACCGTTGCTGGGAGCACCGTAGCCGGGCAACTGCCCTTCGGTACCGTCCAGCCCAGCCGCGTAGCGGTCTCAGCTTGACCCTTCAGATTTCTGCATCCGAGGTGACTCTGCCGGGCAAGCCAGCGGACGAGCATCGCCGCGCGGTGATCACTCGCGCCCGGCAGCCCCCGGAGGTGGTGGGTAATGCGACGTTAGGACGCCCGTGCTGGCACCATCATCGGCATGCGGGTTCTCGGCGTTGACGCCTACAGGAAAGGCAGGAAAGGCAAAGGATGGATCGGCGTCGAGCTAGACTGCGGCGCGTTCATCGACGCGCATATCAAGGACCGCCTGACCGAACTGCTGTCCGCCGTCAACGACATCCAGGCGGTGGGCATCGACATGCCGCTGGGGCTGGTCGAGACCGGCCGACGCCAGGCGGATCTCGACGCGCGAGACTTCGTCGGTAAACACCTCGGCGGCGCCGTGTTCCTGATGCCGCTGCGAGCGGTCTGGCAGCGGGAGGACAACACCTGGTACGACGATTCTTGGAAGGAGGCCAACCAACGGTGCCGGGAGCTGACCCGGGATGAGCTGCCCCCCGACGGGTACGGGCTGCCCCCTATGACGTGGGGACTGCGCGTCAAGCTCCGCGAAGCGAACGAGTGTTTCGCCACCAACAAGTACCCGCTGCACGAGGTTCACCCCGAGGTGTCCTTCGTCGCCATGAACGACTGCCAGCCCCTGGAACACCGCAAGATCAGCTGGACGGGGCACATCACTCGCCGAGCACTCCTCGCCAGGCACGGCATTCACCTACCCGACCAACTTGGTGACGCCGGCAATGCCCGCCTCGACGACGTACTCGACGCCGCCGCAGCAGCATGGAGCGCCCACCGCATCGCCACCGGCCATGCCGGCCGACTGCCCACCGAACCGTCACCCGGCCAGGAGTGCATCAGCATTCAGTACTAACCGATCAGGGCGCGGTACGGGCGTGATGTCCGAGCCGACGACCGTTTCCGTGAACTGTAAAACGCCGCTGCCAGATACACTCTCACCAGCCAAAACACCATGATCACCGGTAGTGAACAAAACGGACATCTCAGCTACCGGGTCTGCCGGGCGCGGGTGATCACTGCGGCGATGTTCTCCACGGTGTCCACCTCGAACCCGGCCAGCCAGGTCAGGGAGGCACGCTCACCATCGGAGAGCGGCACGCCGTCCAGCGCGTCGAGCGGCACGGCGAGCTTGCCAGCCTGCCCGGGGGCAGTGCAGGGGTGGGTACGTTGGTCATGGTGGCCTCCGCCGGGTTTGGTGGCGTCGGCTCAGTCCAGGATATTACAGGGGGTACCGCTCCCCGATCTTTCCTGTTCCCGCAGGTCAAGCATGCCGCTCAGTCGTTCGTAGTGCGCGACTACCTGGACTGAGCCGAACCACACCCCAACAACGTGAGTGCCCCGCTCCTACAGGGATGACAGACCCGAGTCGATGACCACCACTACGGAGGTCGCGAGCTGGTCAGGTTGGCGTCTTCTTGCCCCGCTCGCCGAGATCGTGACAGGATTGGTGAGTTCTGTGCCAGTCACGACGACTTGGCCGGAGCAGTGAATAGGATTCCTGGCAGTGCTTTCTCGTATCACCGCCGGGATGACCGGAGGGATTCACATGGTCGCAGCTGACCCGTTGGTTCCACCGTCCGCTCTGCTTCCGCTCGCCGACACGCGCGGCGGCGGGCAGCGTCCCCTCGAGCACGTGCCCGGATCGCTGCGGCCCTTTTCAGCCACCCTTGCTGTAGTTCCGATCCACTGCGGCAAGCATGACACCACCGCAACCAAGTGGGACAAGACGGAGGCGACCGAGAGGTCCAGGGACGGTGTCGTTGAGCCGGATACCGTCGTCATCCCTCAGTACGACACCTGAGTTTGATGGCTTCCCCCCGTACTGTCCTTGTGCTGACTGGTTCGCCAAGACCCGACCGCAGACGCGGTGATCAGCGAGATCACGCGCCGGGGCATCCGGGCCGCCCGTCACGACCTGGGCGACTTCCCCGCCCGCGCGTGGCTGAGCGCCATCCACAACAGCAACGGTTGGTCAGGACGGATCATCGGCCCGGACACGACCACAAACCTTGACGAGGTCGTCGCGGTATATTACCGGCGGCCCAGTCACTTCACCTTCCCCCCAGGCATGTCCGACGCGGACCGCGCCTACGCCGAAGCAGAGGCCCGTCTCGGCATGGGCGGGGTACTCGCCGCGCTCAGCTGTCGCTGGGTCAATCATCCCCACCACATCGCACGGGCGGAATGGAAACCACTGCAGCTGGAAATCGCGCGCCACGCCGGGCTGGCTACTCCACTCACGCTGATCGGCAACGATCCCTCTGACGTTGCGGAGTTCGCCGAGCTCGCTGACGGGCCGGTCGTGTGCAAGACACTGTCCTCAATGGTCCTCGCTGACAATGGCCAGCATAAGATCACCTATACGACGCTCATAGATCCGCACAACATCGACCACACCGCTTTCGCAGCCACCGCGCACCTGCTGCAGGCGTGGGTACCGAAGGCCCGAGAGGTGCGAGCCACGGTCGTCGGCAAGCGGGTGCTCGCGGTGGCAATTGAGGCTGATTCAGCTCGTGCCCGAGTCGATTGGCGTGCCGACTACGACGCGTTGCGTTACTTACCAATCAACGTGCCCGCCGAGGTCACCGTGGGGATGTTGGCCTACCTGCGTGCGTTCGAACTCAACTACGGCGGGTTCGATTTCGTGATTACCCCCGATGAGGAGTGGATCATGCTTGAGTGTAACCCGTCTGCCCAGTGGCTCTGGCTGCACCACACCGCTGGCCTGCCGATCCCCGCTGCGCTGGCCGATCTGTTCACGCTCGCCGAAGACCCCGCATGACCCAGGCTACCGATATCTCGGACTGGCGGCGGCGGGCAACGGTGCTGGCCGCCGAACTCGCGGACGCGGGCGTTCTCATCGACCCCTGCTGGCGCGCGGCGATCGAACAGACCCCTCGGCATCTCTTCGTCCCGCGCTTCTACCGCGACGACGACACAATAGTCGATGGTGCCGATCCGGCTACCGTTGACGAATGGCTCAACGCGGTCTATAGCGACACCAGCCTCGTTGTCCAGTGCGCCATCGCGCCCGGTACGGACGTCCCATTCCCCACAAGCTCCTCAACCATGCCCAGCCTGATGGTCCGCATGCTGCAACTGCTCGACGTCATCGACGGTTCGAGCGTGCTGGAGATCGGCACCGCCACCGGCTACAACGCCGCGCTGCTCTGCCACCGCCTCGGCGCCGACCACGTAGCAAGCATCGAGCTGCACCCGGGCCTCGCCGCCGACGCCGCCGAGCGCCTGCACGGTCTTGGCTATGAACCCACCCTGGCGGTCGGAGACGGCGCTGGCGGCGTCCCCGACCGCGCACCGTACGACAGGATCATCGCCACCTGCGCGGTGCCGACTATCCCTCCGGTGTGGATCGATCAACTCGCACCCGGCGGGCGGATCGTCACCGACCTACGGGGAGAGCTGGCCAGCAGCCTCGCCGTACTCGACAAGATTGCACCCGACACCGTGCAAGGCCGACTGCTCGACCTGCCCGGCCACTTCATGTGGCTCCGCTCCACTCCGGAAGTCCACTGCCCAACGTCGGCCGCTTCAACCTCGTGATCAACCTCGACGACGCCGAGACTATCGGCACCGATCTGGACCCTCGCCTGCTCGACGAGCCCGGCTTGCGCGTCCTGCTCAGCATCGTCGAACCCAACCTGGGGCCAATCACGCATACTCAGCGCGAGGCCCACGACATCTGGTGGCTGCGCGCTGATGACTGCTGGGCCGAGATCACCACCGGCGCCAACACCACTGTCACCTACGGCGGACCCCGCAACATCTGGATAACCATCGAACGCGTCGCAGCCGAATGGAAGCGCATTGGCCACCCCGGGCGCGGGCGCTACGGCCTCACCGCCAGAGCTGACGGCACCCATCACTACTGGCTCGACCAACCTGACCGGCTCCTCCTCGCCGACATTGCCTACACATCAGGTCTCTAACCTTTGCGGCAGACGAGTTGACAAGGCTAGAACTGGACCGCTTATCGCGTTATAGCGCGTGCCGTCCAGTCCTGCGTTGAGCGCCTGAGGGCGCCACGGGCAGTCGGGCGACGAATCCTTGGAGTCCCCATTCGACGGTGTACACCAGACTGTGCACGGAACATGATGGTGCCTGACTGTCCAGCCACGTCGCATCCCACACCGAGCGGACGTGGGTGAGCGCGCCGGGTCGCTCAGCGAGCCACGCGAGCGTCTGCTCCGAGAGCTGCATCGGGGACAGCGGCGACGCGGTGGGCGTGACCCTCGGCATCGGGATGGTCACTTCATGGGTGGTCTCGCGCTGGCGGGTGAAGGTGACGGCGGCCATCAGCCACCCTCGGGTGTGGTGTGAACGACCCGGACGAGGTCGGGCCGCAGGGCGACCGTTTCCCTATCGCGGGCGAAACGCACGTACAGCAGGCGCGTGCCCCGGCCGATGGCCTGGCCTTGCTGGTGCAGCCGGACAGCGTGCCCCCCGTACTCCTCATCCACTGTGACTTGTTGGACCCAGCTCTGGAAGGGAATGGGGGTGCCATCGACGTCGCGCAGAACAGGAAGGTTCGTGGCGTCCACCTCAGCGGTGTGCATCGTGGATGTCTCCTCGGGCGTGAGTGGTGACCCCCGGCCACCGGGTCGAAACGGGGGTCGTGAGTGGCTGGAACCGACCGGCCGCCGGGAGCATGACGGGGGCAAGGCTCAACCGGCGGCCGGCCGGGGATCTAGTGGGGCAGGCGCTGCCCCGGGTGGGCTGGGATCGTCCACATCGGCCCGGTGGCAGGTTGACACAGTGGCCGCTGTCGCCAGCGGGTGTCCGCATCGCGCTGTGAGCACGTCGTGAGGCTGGTCGCCGTGGGGCGTTACCAGGCGCGCTGCGTAGTCCAGCGAGGACAACGCCCACCGTGCGGGGCGGCTCACCGGGATGTTCTGGGCCCACGCCGGGCCGATCTGCTGGGAATCGTCGGTCATCGCGCGAGCGAGCTGCTGGGTGGCGCACGCGTCGCACGGCGTCCTGTGGGGCCGGTCGTGCAGGTGGACCGTCATCAGTCTGTGGCCGCAGTCGGCAATCAGGACACCGATCGGATGGTCGCGGCGTTCGTCGATGGCGTGGCTGCGCCAGTTCAGCGGGCTTAAGCCCCAGCGCGGGGCGGCGCTCACCGGGCACGCTTCAAGATGGACTCGCACAGGGCGATCATCGTGGCCGCTGGTAGTCGCACTCCGGGTGTGCCCAGGCCGTGAATGGCCCACGAGCCGTCTGCCTCGTGGATCACCAGCAGCGTGTGAGAGCTGTGGTCGTCGGTGCGTTGGCCCTGCACCTGCAACCGGCCACGCTCACGCTGGGAGTGCAGCGTCTGGGGTATCTCGGGTACGTCGATCACGATTGACGATCGTGAACGATCGACAGGCGCGGGCGGCTCTCCGACGAGACGCCCCCCGGATGGGCTACCCCTGCAGACCGACCCGGTAGGCCATGTCGCGCAGCTCCTGCCCGACCGCATCGCGGCGCGCGCCCGGCAGCAAAACGGCGATCGTGTCCCGAACGAACGGGTTACGCCGCACACTAACGGGATTCATCGTCTCAGAACCTGCCCCGCTGCGCTGGGCCGCCGTGGAGGCGGGAAAATGGGGTCGCGCCTGTCCGGGACGCCGATCGTACTGTGATGCTCTTGAGCTCGTGTCTCAGGATGGTGTTGGGGGCCACCGACAGGAACTGTCGATTGTTGCCGTGAGCACGCGGGTCAGACTCTTAAGCCCTGTGGTCCCTCCGGACGGGCGTGTGAGGCCTATCGGTTCGTCTCTGGGGAGGGTTCATGGAGTTGATGCATGAGCGGTGCGCGGCGTTGGACATCGGTAAGAAGGACCTGAAGGCGTGTGTGCGGACCCCGAGCCCGAGTGGGCGCCGGTCCCGTCGCCAGGAGATCCGCACCTTCGCCACGACCACCAACTCGCTGGTGGAGTTGCGGGACTGGCTGGTCGCGGAGAAGGTCACCCTGGTGGTGATGGAAGCGACGGGGGACTACTGGCGGGGCGCGTTCTACCTGCTGGAGGAGGGCCTGAACGTGATCCTGGTCAACGCCGCGCACGCCAAGGGCCTCCCCGGCGCAAAACGGATGTGTCCGATGCCGCATGGTTGTGTCAGCTGGGTGAGTGCGGCCTGCTCAAAGCGTCGTTTGTGCCCCCGGAGCCGATCCGGCAGCTGCGGGATCTGACCCGCTACCGCTCCACCCTAGCGGCGGAACGGACCCGGGAGGCCCAGCGGCTGGAGAAGGAACTCGAAGACGCCGGGATCAAACTCTCCTCGGTGGCCACCGACATCCTCGGGGTCTCCGGGCGGGCCATGCTGACCGCGCTGATCGAAGGTGAACGCGATGTGCATGTGCTGGCCGAGATGGCCAAGGCGAGGATGCGGTCCAAGATCCCCCACCTGGTGGAGGCACTCACCGGGAACTTCGGTGAGCACCACGCCTTTTTGTGTCGGCTGCACCTGGAGCGTATCGACCAACTCTCGGCGGCGATCCTGGAACTCTCGATCTCGGATCGAGGAGGCGATGCTCCCTTTCGCCCGCCAGATTGAGCAATTGCAGACCATCCCCGGGGTGGGTCAGGCCACCGCGCAGGTGATCATCGCTGAGACCGGTGGCGACATGAGCCGGTTCCGCACCGCAGGGCACCTGGCCTCCTGGGCCGGGGTCTGCCCCGGGCACCACGAATCCGCAGGGAAACGCAAATCCGGCAAGACCCGCCACGGTAACCGATGGCTCGGGGCCGCCCTGGGAACCGCCGCGATGGCCGCTTCCCGGACGAAGAACAAGACCTACCTCGGGGCACGCTACCACCGACTCGTGCCACGGTTAGGGAAGAAGAAAGCGATCGTCGCGGTGGAACACTCGATCCTGACCTCGGTGTGGCACATGTTCACCCACGATGTGGACTACCACGACCTGGGCGGGGACTACTTCACCCGCCGCGACCCCCAACGTGCCATGCGAAACATCGTCCGCCAAGCCAACGCCCTGGGATTCACCGTCCGCTTCGACCCCATCCCCGCCGCCTAACCACCCAACCCAGCACGACAGCCCCACCCCACCCGGCCCCGCCTGACGCCGCGCCGGGTCCAACCCCTGCCCGCCCCCGACACTATTTTCTCGGACCAGCTTCACCCCCACCCGGCTCCGCTGCGCTGCGCCGGGTCCAACCCCTGCCCGTCCCCGACTTGATTTTCGGGTCAGGAACCAGCCCCCCGCTGCGCTGGGCCGCCGTGGAGGCGGGAAAATGGGGTCGCGCTCGTCCGGGATGCCGATCGTACTGTGATGCCTTTGAGCTCGTGGAGTCAGGATGGTGTGGGGGACCACCGACAGGAACTGTCGATTGTTGCCGTGAGCACGCGGGTCAGACTCTTAAGCCCTGTGGTCCCTCCGGACGGGCGTGTGAGGTCTATCGGTTCGTCTCTGGGAGGGTTCATGGAGTTGTTGCATGAGCGGTGCGCTGCGTTGGACATCGGGAAGAAGGACCTGAAGGCGTGTGTGCGAACCCCGAGCCCGAGCGGGAAGCGGTCCCGTCGTCAGGAGATCCGCACCTTCGCCACGACCACCAACTCGCTGTTGGAACTGCGGGACTGGCTGGTCGCGGAGAAGGTCACCCTGGTGGTGATGGAAGCGACGGGGGACTACTGGCGGGGTGCGTTCTACCTGCTGGAAGATTGCCTGAACGTGATCCTGGTCAACGCCGCGCACGCCAAGGGCCTCCCCGGGCGGAAGACGGATGTGTCCGATGCCGCGTGGTTGTGTCAAATGGGTGAGTGTGGCCTGTTGAAGGCCTCGTTCGTGCCCCCGGAGCCGATCCGGCACCTACGTGACCTGACCCGCTACCGCTCCACCCTAGCGGCGGAGCGGACCCGGGAGGTCCAGCGGCTGGAGAAGGAACTCGAAGACGCCGGGATCAAACTCTCCTCGGTGGCCACCGACATCCTCGGGGTCTCCGGGCGGGCCATGCTGACCGCGCTGATCGAAGGTGAACGCGATGTGCATGTGCTGGCCGAGATGGCCAAGGCGAGGATGCGGTCCAAGATCCCCCACCTGGTGGAGGCACTCACCGGGAACTTCGGTGAGCACCACGCCTTTTTGTGTCGGCTGCACCTGGAGCGCATCGACCAGCTCTCGGCGGCGATCCTGGAACTCTCGATCCGAATCGAGGAGGCGATGCTCCCTTTCGCCCGCCAGATTGACCAACTGCAGACTATCCCCGGAGTGGGTCAAGCCACCGCTGAGGTGATCATCGCCGAGACCGGTGGCGACATGAGCCGGTTCCGCACCGCCGGGCACCTGGCCTCCTGGGCCGGCATCTGCCCCGGGCACCACGAATCCGCCGGGAAACGCAAATCCGGCAAGACCCGCCACGGTAACCGATGGCTGGGGGCCGCCTTAGGCACGGCCGCGATGGCCGCCTCCCGGACGAAGAACAAAACCTACCTCGGGGCACGCTACCACCGCC
Source organism: uncultured Actinomycetota bacterium (assembly GCA_963822695.1). Taxonomy (GTDB): domain Bacteria; phylum Actinomycetota; class Actinomycetes; order Mycobacteriales; family Pseudonocardiaceae. The sequence continues at coordinate 89,014 of CAWGJH010000010.1, read as the reverse complement.
TCGCACCCCGGTTAGGGAAGAAGAAAGCGATCGTCGCGATGGAACACTCCATCCTGACCTCGGTATGGCACATGTTCACCCACGACGTGGACTACCACGACCTAGGCGGAGACTACTTCACCCGCCGCGACCCCCAACGCGCCATGAGAAACATCGTCCGCCAAGCCAACGCCCTGGGATTCACCGTCCGCTTCGACCCCATCCCCGCCGCCTAACCACCCAACCCAGCACGCCCCCACCAACCCACCACCTAACCCAGCACAACAACTTCACCCCCACCCGGCTCCGCTAACACCGCGCCGGGTCCAACCCCTGCCCGTCCCCGACACCATTTCTCGGACCAGCTTCACCCCCACCCGGCTCCGCTGCGCTGCGCCGGGTCCAACCCCTGCCCGTCCCCGACTTGATTTTCGGTCAGCGCGACGCAGCGCCCGCACCGCGTCATCACGGCGCCCCCGCAACTGCGCCAATGCACGCCCGTACCCCACCCAGTGGAAGGCACGATTCGTCGGGAAGGGGTTGCGTTCGGGGTGCAGCCCTTCGGCAATACTCACCGCACGGTCCGGCTCACCCGCCTCCAGGACCAGACGCACCCGGCGAAACCCGACGTTGGTCGGCCCGAACTCGAACCCCAGCGGATCGGCCTCGCCGAGCTCGCCGAACCGGTCGGCCATGTCAGCGGCCGCATCCATCGCGGCGGCCGCCTCGTCCGGACGACCGTTCAACGCGGCGGCCGCCGCGTGGGACGTGGTGAGCAAGCCCACCAGACCGGCGGTGGCGACCGTAGTCGGCGGCAGGGTCAGCGAGTCAAGTTCGATGTTCCCCAGCTCGAAGGCCCCACCTTGAAGCAGCGTCTCGGCCACGCCGAACCCGGCCACGCCGAGCGTGGTGACCTCCCCTCGCTCCTGGGCCAGGCGTCGCGCCAGGAAAACGACCCGGCGCACCAGATCGGCGGGCGCGGCCGCGAGGATGAGCCAGTTTCGGACCAGGTGTACATGCACATACACGGCCAGATCGAGCAGCTCGCCATGATCGGCGCCGGTAGCCAGCGTGGTGTGCACATCACGGATCAGTTCGGGCAGGTCGGTGGCGACCTCGGGGAGTCGGCACGTCCGCTTGTACTGGAGGAATCGGGCCGCCCGGTCCCGCAGCACCGCTACGGGGAGCACCAGCCCACCGGGGTGGCCGACCTCGATCGCGTCCAGCGCGAGCCCGATCGCTTTGGTGGTGCTGTCGGTATGCCCGTTAGCGGGGGCGGGCACGGGGAGCCTGGTCAGCTCCGACACCGAGATCCGGAGCGCATCGGCGAGGCGGACAAGCTCATTCAGGGTCGGGGAACGCTCACCGCGCTCGATCCGGCTCAGGGTTGCCTTGCTCATCCCGGCCAGCCCGGCGATCACCCGCAGCGACTTATCCCGACCGTCACGGACACGCCGAAGCCGCCATCCGATCGTCCGCGCGTCGTCAACCTCCACCGAAAACCCTCTCCATGCCGGGACCCCCTGCCGATGCCCCGGGGAGCGACCCCGGAGCGGAACCCCAGCAAGTAGGTAGCGACAGGTTACTCGGCGCCTGGCAGTGGACACTGCGCAGCAGGGACCGCGACGGCACGATCAAGCTGGGGGCTGCAATCGTGCGAGGGACTCTGCACGCCTTCCCGTGACGGCTGGGCTGCTGCTGCGGAGGATCGACCGGACCGGCCGGGTCCTGCGGGGCAAGCCGGGGTGGCTGGCCGGCAGACCGGACGCGGCCATCAGGATCAGTGCCTGCTCCGGCACGACACCCTGGCTTCGACACCCTGGCTTCGGCGCTTCCCTGGTGTACGCCCGTGCTGGCACCATCATCGGCATGCGGGTCCTCGGCGTTGACGCCTACATCAAAGGATGGATCGGCGTCGAGCTAGGTTCTGTCCTGTGGATCTTTTAATGATCAACTTCACTGTTGCCGAGTTCGACAGCAGGGTTGTCCAAGCCGTGCCGAGCAGCTCTGATGTCGAACTCGGCGAACTGAGACCACCCAAGAGCTGGTCACCCTATCCCGTCCGATGATCTACAGGACACGGCCTAGGGATCCTTGGTCCCTAGTTAGCGGACCTTCCGGGTTACCGCTGGGGCCGTTTTGATCAGCCCATGTCACTCGTGCGCTCGACAACCGACGGCACAGCAGACGTTCCCCCGACCTTCCCGGGCACGGGGAGCGGTGTACGGGGGAGCCATCGCCGGGTGGTCATGACCACTTGCCAGGTGCACGGCGCGGTCGGGTTCACGAATCTGCTGGTGACCAAGGAGAACGGGACCATCGTGCTGAACCCGCACGTGGCGAATTGCTGCGTGCTGCGGCTGGATGAACAGGCCGCGAGGGCGCTACTGGGCATCCTCGGCGAGTGGCTCGGGTGAACTGACATCGGCACGTTCTGGGCGAGCACACACACCGTGGTGAGCCGATCGGGGACAGCGCGAGGAACGCACCGGTGCAAGCTGGGAACAGCGGCTCGCCTTCCGTGGTCCCCCGTGAGCCGCTTAACTGGGTTTGCGAGATTTAGCCGTGATAGTTGCGTTCACGTCGTCGCGCTTGTAGATGAGCATTCGACCGACGGGCTCACGGCGCGCTGTGGGCAACTGTTGCCAACTGAGGTCATCGAGCATGACCAGCCACATCCGGGCCGCCAGACCTTGCCGTGCTGGACGCGGGCCATGGCAGTAGTGGGATCTATGCCCGCGTCGCGAAACGCAGCCGCCACCGACGGCACGGCATTCGGCCACTCGCGCAGCCAGACGCGGATTCGCGCGCTCCGGCCCTTTCGTGAGCCTCCGCCTGGTCTTCACCTCACGGGTCCAGGGCGGAAGCTCACGGCGCCCCTGCCGTGGGTACTCACAGTCCGGGTCAGGGAGAAACAACTTCGTCATCGGCGGCAGCTCCCCGCCTCCCACCGCCCACGCGGTGTCCTCGGTCGTCCGGCGGACGCCAGTAGAACTCCATGACGCATCCACGGTGACTTCAGAACCCACTGAGGCTGCGGTAGGTGGGAGGTGTTCGGCTTAGAGGCGACCGCGACGTCGTCGGTGAGGACACTGTACGACCTGCGCCACGCTGTGGTGCCGGCCTGACTACCGTACGTCAGCCCTTCTCAGGCCCGGGGCCGGATGGCGGCTGAACAGGACGAACGGCCACCCGCGTACCGCAGTGCCGGGCGGATCTTGTCGATTCCGAGCCTGCGCCCGTGGGCGGCTCTGAGCCTCCGCGTATGCGTCGCCGAGATACTGCCAACGCGGTCAGTGATCCGATGCCGAGGGCGCCACCGGCCCAATTGACGGGCGCAGCTACCGCCGTCACCATGACCAGTCCGGTCATGAGTAGCAGTAACGGAGTCACCAGCAGGATCGCGCGCCAGCACTGACCATCAGGGCTCTGCACCAACAGGAACAGCAATCGCGCCCAGGGTGGGTCGGTGGGTTGAGCCCCGGCGGCGTCGTTCCTCTTGGTGCTCACGACAGTGTCCGAGATCCCGAGCCACGCAAATGCAGGACCCAGCTAGTCCAGACGAGGCGCGGCACCGCGCGGCGGTAGCCGCGGATATGCCGGCGTCGTTCGTCCTCGTCCTGCGCCTCGGCGAGGCAGGACCGCACCTCGGCCAACCAGGCCGCACCCTCGCCGCGGGGAAGGAGACCGCACACCCATCGAAGCGTCCTGGGCGTGGGTGTTAGAGACGGGCCCCCATAAGGCTGGGCTGCCATTGCCGGCGTCCGCGGGATCTGCTGTTCGCCTCGACGTGCTCCGACCTCGATCACGACGGCCATGAGGGAGAAAAGGAGGAAGCCGGCGGCAGCGATGATGCTGCCGCCAACAACAATTCCGACGGCTACGTCGCCCAGGAAGCCGAGGGCATTGAAGAAGGCGGCGCTGATTAGAGTACCGACGTCGGTGAAGAAGCCGAGGACCACGCTGCCGCCGACGCCGACGCCGGCGGTGACATCAGCCACACCGACGCCGCTGCTGGCCACATCAGCCACGCCGACGCCGGCGCTGGCGACATCAGCCAGCCCGCCGCCGCTGACGAGATCAGCCGCACCAGCCACACCAGCCACGCTGCCGCCGACAGCGAGGGCGGCGGATGCTCCCTGCTCGCTCATGGCGTACCTCCCTCGGAGGCGGGGTGCGCGGCAGAGGGAGGTGGAGCGAGTAACTGGCTCAGTCCGCTGCGGTCTCGACCGCTTTGCAGCGCATGAACGGCGCGAGCACGGCCCTCCATGGTCAGTCGGTAGTAACGGCGGGGGGGTCGGCCCTCGATGTGGGCGGGCTCCGGGTCCTCCCACCGATCTCTGACCCACCCGGCGTCGCGCAATCGTTGCAAGATCGGGTAGATCGTGCCCGCCTCTACCCCACTGGCATTCACGATCTCCAACCCGTACCGCTCGGCATCAGGCTGCTGGAGCAACGACCCCAACACCGCCTGGACAGCCACCGTCATCCGCAACCTACTCATAGGCCATAACTCTATATAGCCAGCGTCCAAGTGTCGAGGGGCACGTACTACGACCCGCCTCGGTCGGTAGTACCGATCACGCTGACCGCGTATCCGATCCTGGGATCCGGCTGCGACAGCCAAGAGTCGTGCCGGGGATCCGGTCGGCCGCTGGTTGAGCACCCCCGACGCTCCTGGCGACCGGCAGGTCCCACATGCAGGAAGGCGTCCCGCGTTCAGTCAGCTGACAGGGTCACACAGTGCTCACATGCCAGCGGCTTGGCGCGAGTCTGCCGGATGGCCAACCCGCTAGCTCTCATTAGGGCGGTGCCGACAGTCCATCGCGGTCACACCGGCAGTAAGCAACTACCCAGCGCTTGCCATACTGATTCGAGTCCCCGTCGAGCTACTGGCAGGAACTCCCCCGGAGTGAGAAGGCCAGCGCCCTCCCGTAGCGCGCCGAGTAACGGGAGACCAGTCACGGCAGGCAGATCAGCGAGGTTGCACTGGGCGGCAAGGTCAGGCCTGGTGGGCCACGCACCGATCACCACCCCGACGCAGCCCAGGCCGCGGGTGCGCAACACTTCGACGGTTAGTGCGGTGTGGTTGAGGGTGCCCAGCCCCGCGGCTGCCACCACGAGCACTGGAGCGGCCACGGCGGCGGCGACATCGGCGAGCGTTTTACCGCTGTCGTCCAGGGGTACCAGCAACCCCCCAGCACCCTCGATCAGCACCAGGTCGTGTTCTGCGGCAAGTTCCCGGACCGCCGCGGTGGCGATTGCCGGCGTCACCGGAGGCAGGCCAGCGCGGCGGGCCGCCGTCGCCGGTGCCAACGGGTCCGGGTAGCGGGCCAGCTCCCGGCAGGTGACCGAGGGGCCCACCAGCCGTCGCACGTCGTTGACGTCACCTGGCTGGCCCGCCTCGACGCCAGTCTGCGCGGCTTTGAGCACCGCCACCCGGTGACCGGCGGCGATGGCGAGCGCGGCGATGGCCGACGTCACCACCGTCTTGCCGACCCCGGTACCCGTCCCGGTCACCACCAGCACGGTCATCTGACCACGCCGGCCAGTACCGCAGCGAGCACCTGCGCCACCCGCACCCGCTCCGGATCGGTCAGCGCGGCATGAGCCGTCAGCCGCAGCCTGCTGGTCCCGGCGGGCACCGACGGTGGACGCAGGCAGCCTACCCGCACACCGTGGCGCAGGCACTCCGCAGCCATATCGACCGCGAGTCGCGGCGCGCCGAGGACTATCGAGACCACCGCGGACATCGGCCGGGGTGCGCCAGCCGCGGTGGCGATGACCGCGGCAGCGTCGAGCACCCGGCCGGGCAGTGCCGGCTCGGCGCGCAGCACCCGCAGCGCGGCCAACGCCCCGCCAGCCGCCGGCGGGGCCAGGCCGGTGTCGAAGATGAAGCTGCGCGCCGTGTTGACGAGGTGGTCGATCACCGCGCGAGAACCCAGTACGGCACCGCCCTGGCTGCCCAGCGACTTCGATAACGAGACCGTGGCCACCACATCGGGCTCGCCGGCCAGGCCGTATTCCGCGAGCAGCCCCCGCCCGCCGGCCCCACGCACCCCGAGACCGTGCGCCTCATCAGCCAGCAGAACCGCGCCGTGCCGCCGGCACACCGCGTGCAGCTCAGCAAGCGGCGCGAGCTCACCGCTCGCGCTGACCACCGAATCGGTGACGACCAACGCGCGCCGCTCGGACCGGGCAGCCAACGCGGCGTCCACCGCTGAGACGTCAGCGTGCGGGGTGACGACAACTCTGGCCCGGGACAGCCGGCACGCGTCCACCAGCGAGGCGTGGCTGGCGGCGTCGGACACCACCAGAGCTCCCCGACCGGACAGCGCCGTCACCGCGCCGAGATTAGCGGTGTAGCCCGAGGAGAACACCAGGGCCGCCGCCGCGCCACAAAACGCGGCGAGCTCGTCCTCCAGCTGGGAGTGCAGCTCGGTGGAGCCGGTGACCAGGCGGGATCCAGTTGACCCGGTACCCCAGGTGCGCGCCGCATGCACCGCGCCGTGCACGACCCGGGGGTCCCTGGCCAGACCCAGGTAATCGTTGGACGCCAGGTCGATCACCGGCTCACGCGCCGAGCGCGGCCGCAGCACCCGCCGCAACCCCGCGGTCCGGCGAACGGCCGCTGCATTGTCCAGCCAGTCCAGGGCACCAGCCGCTTCAGGAAGTCCAGTCGCCTGAGGAAGTACCGTCACGACCCACGAGCCTACGATCACCTGCTGATCAAGACAGTGAATATATACACAGAGTAACGATGGTGACAGAATGTACTCGATGTAACACTGTGGGCTGTCGTAGCGATGACAAGCTGTGCGGGGTCCCCTCGGGGGGATCCTGCAGTGCGGTCCCGCTGGGACCACTTGTAAGGGGCAACAGGGCGCGTTCAACCGTCTGGGATAGATGTGGATCGCACATTTTTCCCCGGCACCTTGGGGAGGGGACAGCCCAATGGTAGCACGTTGGCGACCATGCACGTTCCGTGACCGAATCTATCTCGTTCGCGTCTCATGATTTCACGACACCAGGGACCGCGAAACCTTGCGGCGAGCACCGTTGCCGCTGGTGATGAGTACACCGGTATCCCCCAGCCTCCTACCACCCAGTCCTCGGCAATGGTCCGCTGTTCGGCTCAGAAACCGAGTCCGGATCCGAACCCGATTCGGGTATTCCTGGTTATCGACATGAGTCTGCTTCGTGGAGCACTTGCCGCCCTGCTGTCGAACGAAGACGACATCGAAGTGGTGGCCGGAATGGCAACGGGTGACCGCGTGGTCCCCACCGCGATCCGGCACCAACCCGATATCGCGGTGCTGGATGTCGACCAGGGTGGATCGGACGTGCTCGCGACCGCGCAGGCGCTGCACGAGCGACTACCCGAATGCCAGGTGGTCGTGCTTGCCTCAGCGCAACGACCGGGCTTGGTCCGCCGGGCACTGGATGTGCCGGTGGCTGGAGCGGTGGACAAGGACGCGCAGCCCCGCCGGCTGCTGGCCACTATCCGCCAGGTCGCCAAGGGGAAGCGGGCAATCGACCCCGCCCTCGCGGTTGCCGCGATCGGCGTGGCGGGTAGCCCGCTGACCCCCCGGGAACTCACGGTGCTCGACCTCGCATCAGGCGGGGCGTCGCCGACCGAGATCGCCCAACGGCTCTTTCTCAGCCGCGGGACGGTATGCAACTACCTTTCTCGGGTCATGACCAAGCTGGAGGCCCGGACCCGGATCGATGCCATTCGCATCGCCGCCGAGGCGGGCTGGATCTGACAGGTCTTGGTGACGGCGGGCTGGCAACAACGGTCAGCTCCGGCCCGCCGTCACCACACCAAGACCAATGTCCCCCTGACCCATGTCCCAATGGCCGACCAGGTCGCGGTACAGCGGCGCAGTCGCGAGCAGCTGCCGGTGAGTGCCCGATACCATGTCGGCACCGTTCATCAGCACGATCCGTTGCGCCCGCAGCGCGGAGCTGATCCGGTGCGCAACGACGATGAGGGTGCCACCGCGGCCCGCCAGAACCCGCTCTACCCGCTCCTCTGCGACCGGATCGAGGTGGCAGGTGGCCTCGTCCAGAATCAGCACGGGCGCCGGGGTCAGGTGCGCCCTGGCCACGGCGATGAGTTGCCGTTCCCCGGCCGAGAGCATTCCGGGGTCGAGCGCAGCGTCATATCCACCGCAGCGGGCCACCACGGAGCGCAGGCCCAGCGTGTCGACCACGGTGTCGAGCTCAGCGCAGGTAGCACCGGGATGCAGGTAACGCAGGTTCTCGCCGACTGTCCCGGCGAAAACGTACGCCTCCTGGGGGATCAACACCCGGCGGCTGGCCAGGGTGTGCGGGTCAAGATCCCCGATCGGCACCCCGCCCAGGCGGACCGCGCCGAAGTCGGGCACGTGCGTCGCGGCGAGCAACCCAGCCAGGGTGGACTTCCCCGCACCACTGGGACCGACCATGGCCAGGTGCTGCCCCTCCGGGATTACCAGGTCCGCATGGCTCACCACCGGCTCGGCGTGGCGGCCATAGCCGAACGTGACGCCATCGAGCACCAGGTCATGCCCAGTGGGATTGGTCCCCCTGGGATTGAGCGAGCTCCGCTGCACCGTTCTGGCGGGCAGCGGGCGCTCCCCCGCCTCGACAAGCCGATTCAGGGTGACCACCAGCCGTAGTCCCCCGGCACCCAGACCATCGACCAGCGACTTCAGCGCCGGAAGCAGGCCCTGGGTCAGGTAGACCAGAGCGCCGGCGATCGTGCCCAGCGTCGAGCCGGTCGCAATCAGCCAGGGCGCCCCCACCAGCAGGCCTACCGCTGGCAACCAGCCACCGACCGCCACCGACAGCGTGCGGATCGCCGCCATCCGGGCCAGCGTGCGTTCCGCTTCCGCGTGCGCGTTGACGTCGCGTTGCACCCGCGCGCAGGCCTCGTCCTCGGCACCGCAGGCGACCACGTCGCGCACGCTGTGCGCGACGGTGCTGGCGGACTCAGCGACCCCTTCGTCGGTCAGCACGTGATCGCGCTGCCGGGTCATCATGGAGCGTAAGGAGGCCAAGAAAAAAGCCAAACCCGCCAGCAGCGGCGGCAGCACCAGAAGGCCGATAACTCCGGTCAGCGCGGCTATCCCGATCACCGCGCCGACCGCGCTCACCACGAAGCCCCTGGTGAGGAGGAGCAAACCGGCGAAAGTGTCCCGCACCACCTCGACCTGATGGGTGAGCCGGGCGACCGCGCCCGAGTCGGGTGGCCCACCAAGCACGGTAGACCGCTGCAGCGCACCCCCCACCACGCTGTCCACCAGGTCATCGCGGAACGGCTCGACGATCTCAGCGAGAATCCGGTAGACGTGCCGGGTGGCCAGTGCCCCCACAAGCACCGCCACGGCCAGCACACCGAGCCACGCCAACCCCGTCCCCAGCCGACCAGCAAGGAATCCGTCATCCAGCGCGCGGGCCACGCCGTAGCCGGACAGCAACAGCGGAAGCACCTCCAGCACTGACCATGCAGCCAACCGCCACAGCGCTCGCGGGTGCCGACGTAAGACGGCGAGCAGCACCCCGGGCACGGTGTTCATGCCGGTACTCCGACGGATACGGTGGGTCCACCATGCACTTCAGAGCGTGATGCGGCGGGCGCTGCCTCGGCACCGAACAGGGCGCGGTAGTCCGGATCGCGCCACAGCTCGCGATGGGGACGCAGACTGCGCAGCGTGCCCCGATCGAGCCAGGCGACTAGATCCGTCCGGGCAGCCGTGGATGCCCGGTGCGCGATGATCAGTCGGGTCTGACCCCGGCCCCCGCTGGCCAGCACGGCACTGACCTGCCGCTCGGTCACGGTGTCCAGGCTGGACGTCGCGTCGTCGAGGATGAGCACCCGGTAGGGGCGCGCGAAGGCTCTGGCCAGGCCGAGCCGCTGCCTCTCACCGCCGGATAGCGGGGCTGCGGCCAGCTCAGTCCGGTATCCCTCCGGCAGTTTTTCGACGAAGGTGTCCGCGCGTGCGGTAGCGGCGGCCTCGCGGACCTTCGCCTTGATACGGCTATGCGATCCGAAATTGATCACTTCTTCGATCGTGTCGCCCACCAGCGCCGGACGCTCGAAGGCAAAGCCCACCGCGCTGCGCAGCTGCGCCCGGGACAGGTCGGGCAGCGCCACGCCATCGAGCAGCACCTGTCCCTGCTCCGGATCGGCGAGCCGACCGGCCAGCGCGGCGAGCAGCGACTTGCCCGCCCCGGACCGGCCGACCACGGCCACCGTGGCACCAGCCGGGACGACGAGATCGAGCCCGTCGATGACCGTCTGTCCGGCGGCGGACACCCGGACGCCACGAAACTCGAGCCGGCCGCCTGCTTCACCCCGATCAGACCAGGTGGGCAGCCTCGCGTTGCCGTATCGGGTCACCGGTTCGGTGAGCACCTCAGCCGCGCGCCGGCCACCAGCTCGGGCCCGGGACAGCTTGTTCAGGGATCCCACCGCCGAGCCGATGCCGGCGGCCATCACCGCGTACCGGCTCGCGGCATAAAGCTCGCCGACGCTCAGCCGGCCGGCGACCACCCCGAACCCGGCGACACCGACCACGGACAGCTGCAGCAGCGGCCCTATCACGGCGGCCTGGCCGGTCATCCGCACCTGGTTGCGCCACATCTGCACGCCGTGCTCGCGCAGCCCAGACAACGGCTGGAGGATCCGTCGCCGCTCGCGCTCGATGCTGCCGGCGGCGGCGATCGTGCGGGCTCCGGATAACGCATCGAGCAGCCGCGCCGCGATCAGTCCCTGGCTGTGCAGGTAGCCCCTGATGGTCTCGGTGTTGTCCCGGACGAATACCCGTAGCAGCCCAGCCATCGCCACCAGACCGGCCAGCGCGGTGAGCCCCACCCAGGGATCGATCAACGTCAGGGCAACGATGCTGCCGACCGGCGGGATCAGGCCGACGCCGAGCATGACCGCGGTCACGCCGACCTGGCCTGCCTCGCTGGCGTTGCGGGTCACCCGGGTCACCAGGTCTCCGGGTTCGAAACGGCGAGTAACCGCCGGGCCAATCGCCACCAGATGCCGCATCAGCGTCATCCGCAGCCAGGCCGTGCACCGGGCGTTGCTCGCTCCGGTGGCGATGTCGCCGATCACCTTCCCGGCCACCATGATGGCGATCAGCCCCGCGCAGGAAAGCAGTGCCCACGTGGTTTGACCACCACCGGGTAGCGCGTCCAGAGCGTGACCGAGCGCGGTAGGCAGGAGGACATCCGCGCCGGCGGTGACGAGCATGGCCAGCGCCAGGAACCCGATCCACCACCCGCCACGGCGACCCGCCGAGAGCAGCAAGCGGTCAGCGTGCCTGGACGTCGGATTGCGCGGGCCCGCCAACACCCCGGCCGGATTGCTGTTCACACGGCCTCCGCATCGTCGTGATGGCGCATCGTCGTGATGGTCTGGCAAGTCATGTGGGTGGCTGACATCATTAGTTGAATCATTGGCTGAATCATTGGGTGGTCCGGAGCAACGCCGGCTGCCCCGGACCACCCGACAATGACATATCAGCCGCAGAGCAGCAGGCTGATCTCACTCCCGTAGCAACGGTCGCGGTCGTGGCAGTCGTCGTAACCGCCGGACGGCTCCATGGCCTGCAGGTCGAGAAGTGCCATTGTTTCACCTCCCTCCGTATGGTGACGCGGATACCAGCCCGTTCCTCCCCATCAGCACCGCCGGCACGGGGGCATCGTGCGACGGGAGCTGCCGGGGTTCACAGAGGAACGGGAGACCAACGGGGTGCTCAAGCACAGCCGCACCCAGCGCGAGCAGGACACCTGCGGCACCGCTCGCCAAGTCCATCGACAGCCGAAGCAGCTGTTCACCGGGAAAAGCGAGGTGACCCTGGTAATCAACGCGGTGCCAGCCAAGGCACCGGATCTGGGCGGCCACTTCACGATTCCAGACCGCCTGCCCAGGTGGGTATGCCCGGCTGAGGTACAGGACCATTCCGGCCCGGCCGCTGAAGAGACCCGGCTGGATGTAGAACCGGGACCGCGCGGCGCGGCGAATGGCAGCCGCGGCGTTCGCGAACTCGTCATCGGCCCGGTGCGTGAGGTATTCATCAAGAACCATGCCGATGCCCGCGCTGCCCCGGTCCAAGTAGGGCATAGTCCGCCAGCCCTCGTTCACCAGCATCGAACCGTCGTCACGCACCAGGCAGCGACGCAGGTCCTGGCGCAGCGCGGTCGCGGACAGTTCGAGGAATCCGCGGTCACCGGTGTGCTCATAGAGCCGCAGGAACATCAGCGCCGGCCCCGATGAGCCTTGCATCAGCCCGGCATAGGGGTGATCTCCGCCGCTGATCGTGCCGAAACCCTCGGCGGTCCCGAGCCGGTCGGCAACGATCTCGGCGGCACGCAGCGCGTGGTCGAACAGCGTGGGATCGCCGGCCAAGCCCGCGAAGTGGGCCAGGTTAAGCGCGATGCCGGCCAGGCCGCCGGACAGATCCGGGCCGAGTTGGTCGCCCTGCTCGGTGAGGCAGAACTCGATCAGGTCGAGAGCGGCTTGGCGGTATCCCAGCTCAGCCAACACGTACGCCACGCCGTGCAGCCCGTCGTAAAGACCTAACCGCGTTCCGCGCTCTGCCGCAGCGGCCCGTTCCAGCAGCCAGTGCTCCCCGGCTGGGTACCGAATGGCCCGAGTGACCGACAGCGCGTAGAGCACACCGGCAGCGCCGTGGGCGAGGTTGAGGCCACCGGTGCTGAATTGGGCGATGTCACCGGGAAACAACCGATCGGTGCGCTTCGGAGTAGCACTAGCCAGGATCCCAGCGACGATCGAGTCCCGGGCCGCTATCCAGCCGGTTGTCCCCTCAGGTAGCGGCGGGAGCGCTCTGGCGCGCCGTCGGGGTGCATCCCGGTCAGTGCCGCTGGTCCCGGTGATCGTCCGGACCGCCTCGGCCAGGAAAGGAGGCGGCACCGGGAAATGTTCGGCGATGATCTCGGCGAAGTCTTCCGGCTTTCCGGCGTCGAGCCGGATCATGGTGGTCAAGGGGAGGAACAGGGCAAGACGCAGGCAGGCTAGGGAGTACCGGTCAATGTCGAAGCCGGTCCGATCCCGTGGGGCGGCGAAGGCGGGACTGCCCAGGGTGGGGCGGCGTGCCTCATCGATCCTCGCCGCGACCTCGAAATCAATCAGCGTGATCCGTCCGTCGTCCCGGACGATGACGTTGAACAGGTGCAGATCGCCGTGGATGATCCCACGGCCATGAATGGCCGTGATGATCTCTTCAATCTTGGCGCACACCTGCAACGCCCATTCGGTGTAGGCGGCGAACTCGGCTGGCCCGGCGGCGGGGTGGTTCATCGGGTAGCGCTGCCCGAAGACCTTGTTCAACGGCGTTCCCTCGATGAACTCCAGCGCGAGGAAGTGATGATCGCCCAGGGTGAAGTGGTCGTGGACAGCGGGCACCCCCTCGATGCCGGCCAGGTGTTCGAGTATGTCCCGTTCGCGCTGCAGTCGCTGGACCGCGTCGGCGCCGTCGGCGGCGAGCCCGGCGTACGGCCGGGCTTCCTTGAGCACCACCCGGGCTCCGGTTCGCTGGTCAGTCGCCTCGTAGAGGCCCCCGCCGTTAGAGAAGTGCAGGACCTGCTCGACGCGGTAGGGCAGCTTCGCGACGGTCGTGGCGTTGCGCGCAGCAAGGTGGGGAACAAGCAGGTCCGGCAACGTCACCCAGGGTGGAGTGCAGAACACCGCATCCCTGCGGTCCGGCACCAGCGCTCCGCTGGGATCCTCGATGGCCGGGACCTGCTCACCCCGCGCCGACAGGCAGTGCCGCAGTGCGAAACCGCCATAGCGAACGTAGAGCGGGCCTTCGTTCCAGCGCAGGTCGCTGAGGATGTAGGGGCCTGGCTCTCCGGCCAACCGCTCGCCCAGGTCGTGCAGGATGGTGCCAAGCGCGTCGATGTCGGTCGGGTAGATCGTGACGAACTTGCCGCTGGATCCGCGAGGCGCGTACTTCGCGTTCTGCAGGTGGACGATGTGTCGTGTGGCCAGGAACTTAAAGGTGATCCGGCGCGGGATACAGTAAGCCCACACGGTTTCCAGAATTCGTTCGGCGTTGTCGAGACACGCCGACACATGGACTTTCCAGCCCTGCTGAGGCACCGAAGCGCCCACTGGGTTCATGACCACCCAATTGTTGTGGGGTCGTCGTTCCCAACCACCGGGCACCGGACGCCGCGCGGCATCGAAGGACTCCGACCGGTCGCACCCGGACATCGAATCGTAAAACAACGGATCCGCGATGCAGTACACCTCGTAACCGTTGTCCACTGGATCCCCCTTGCTGACCGGTCATCGCTATGCAGCAATAATCGTGCCCACTCCGGGGGTGCGGCAAGTGGCATTCGTCAGGGTTCCGATGTGAAGGAATCACAGGTGTCGGCCGTGATTCACACGCCATCGGTAGCGGGGTTGGGCTACCCACTCGGGCCTGCCTGGCCCTGCCCTCCCACCTACGGCACGGTTACACCCTCGATCCCGCCACCCGAACCCCGAAAGCGGCAACGCTGTCCGCACCAGACGGCTCCTGGTGCGAATCGAACTCAGCGGTGAGGATCTCGACGAGGGCGGCGTGGAGCGACTCGTCGGGTTGGAAGGCGTAGTTGAGCACCGCAGGCACCAGGGCGGGGTCTAGGTCAGCCATTAAGACCGCGTGCTGGGTGGCAAGGACCTGGGGATGTCCGGTCCGGGGGTTGGTACGCGCCGCTCCGGTCCGGGCGAGGTCACCGATCCCGACCACCTCCGCGGCGTGACCAAGCAGGCTCTCAGCGTTCTGCTGGGTCTGGGAATAGGCAAGCAGGTTGGGCAGCTGGACGCAGCAGTAGGCGCAGAGGTAGACGATGCGGGCTAACAACTCGGGGGCGGTGTTGGCGACTCCGGTCACGGTGCTGCCGCCCATGCTGTGCCCGACCAGGACCACCGGGCCGTGCACGGCGACCCTGCGCACGATCTGGAGTGTGTGGGCGACGTAGTCATCGAGGGTGAGCGCGGCCATGGGCGAGGGCGCAGCGGCGAGTTCCTCGGTGTCCTGTGGGCACTGGTAGCCGGCGGGAAAGACTCGTCGATAGCCTACGGGACGTGGCCGGCATCGCGGCAGACATCGACGAGGAACCTGTATCGGCGGCCGGGTAGCTTTCTCGACCTGCCGGGTCAGCTTCCTCGTCACCGGGTTGCCGCCCGAACGGTAATGCGGTGACGCGGGAACTCCACAGCACATTGACCATCCACTGCTCAACTCCCGATTCGAGGCGCTTGGTATGCGCTGAGTAGTCTTTCGGTATGCGTACCACGGAGCGGGTGACGGTGACGCTGCCGGTCGAGCAGGCGGAACGGCTTCGGCGGCTGGCGGGCGAGGGCGACGCGGCGAGCATCTCGGCTTATGTCAGCAAGGCAGTCCGGGCGCAACTCGACAAGGACGCCGCGCTGGAGCGGCTGACACGCCTGTACGCCGAGCGGGGTGTGACTCTGCAGGCAAAGCACCATGCGTGGGCACGCCACCTCCTCGGGCTAGAGGGAAATGATCCACAGGTCCACGCTTCGTGAGCGCTGTCGGTGGGGTGGTTCTGGATTCCACCCCTCTCCTTGGGTTCGTTTCTGGCCGTCCCTACATCGCGTCGATCTGCTGATCACGGTTGTCGTTGATCTCACCCGCAATGAGGCCCGCCAGGTGGCGGCGGTGCTGGCCAAGGCCGGCAAGCCTGACTGTCTGGCTGCGGGCCATGCGGCGTGGACCGCTCGAAACCGGGGGATGCCGGTGCTGACCAGTGACCCCGCGCTGCTGCGTGCGCTGGCTGCGGACATCGAGATCGACGAACTCCCCTCAAGTGGGTCCCACCAACGCCAGCGCCGACGGCCACTTCGAGAACAACGTCTAAAAGCCACCGGCTCCGTTCCCCGTCAAGGGCGAGTGGGGTGGCACTGAACACCGACGATGCGGTCGGCGCGGATCAACCCATCGCTCAACGGTCAACCCAACCAGCGACCTCCTGACGGACCAGACTGCCGGCCACCGCCCCCACCGCGACGGGACGATACCGGTCGCCGGTGCGCTCACCGGAGTCGCAGGAGACAATGAACCGACAGCGAGACTCAGCACCGAATACCACAAGAGCACCCCATGCCACCCTCCTCCCCGCCGCCGGACCCCCGTGGCGCGCACCAGCGAGCCGCAGACCTCTATGCAGTCCTGGGGGTCTCACCGGACGCGGAGCTCGGCGAGCTGGCCAGCGCCTACCGGCGGCGGCTGCGCCAGCTCCACCCCGACACTCGCCGACAGCACCACGCCGACCAACAGCCCGGCCAGCTCGCCTTGCCCAGCCTCGCTGAGGTGCTCCACGCCTACGCCGTGCTCCGCGACCCCACCCAGCGCGCCGCCTATGATCATGCCCGAACGGCCCAGGCGCGCACCGACCCGGCCGGTACTGGGGCGTCGAGCTGGAGCGCGGTCCCGATCCCCGTCCACCGACGAACAAGCGCCACCGACGCCCTCCAACCATGGATCCGGGTCGGGCCGGTACGCCGCCATCTGCTCCCCCCTCACTGAGACCGCGGACTTCGAAGTTGGCAAGTTGGCGGCGGGTCTGCTCGACGCTCCTCGAATCGAGTGGCTCGGTGAGGTCACCATCGCCGGAAGAACTGCCGTTGCGCTGGTGTATTCGCGCAGGGTTGCAGCAGCCGTAACGCACCGGGACGGATGGTACAGAACCGCCAGCACTTGTTCCGGGGTGACGACCCGGTGAGGTACTGCGGTGCGCAGCGATGCGCGTCACCCACCCAGAGCAGGGCACGCTGTGCGTACCGCGCCGCGACCCGGATCCGGCGCTGCCGGTACTGCGGATCGCGCACCATGGTGGCATAGAAGCCGACCGAGACGTTGTCGAGGAACACCCGGCCGTTGACCGTGCCGACGTCGATGCGAGCTGGCCTACCGGGTTGATGGTGGCGGCCCCGCAGTCCTTGGCGAAGTGGTTGCGGGTGCCGCAGGGAACGACGACCAAGGGGATATCGTGCTGGGCTGCCACTCCCGCGACGGCGCTGAGCGTTCCGTCTCTCCCCGCCGCGATCAGCACCTGGGCACCGTCGTCGGCTGCTTCCCGCGCCAGGGCACCAGCTTCGTCACCCGCGTGCATCTCACGGACATCGATCTGCCGGTCCTGCGCGGCCCGACGGACACGGGGCTGGTGGGTACCCGAACCTGCCGCCGGGTTAAGGATCACGGTGATGGATGTATAACCCATCGACGAGGTTTACCATTTACTTGGCGGATTGCTCATTACATACAACGCCCCACGTACAGCCTGCAGCCATTGCGGAACGGCTCAGTCAACGCCGGGTGGGTGCCCAGGGAAAGGGGCCCGGCCGCTCGGCCGGGCCCCGGGGGAGGGAATGAAGCTGTCTTGATTGCGATGTACACCGAAATGTCGCGGCGACCACCTCCTCTCGACCGTTCCTCAACCTCCTGCGTTCCCTGATGTCCTGCCCTTGCATCGCCTCGTGCGGGCGCTTTTGGACTGTCCACTGTTATTGCCAGCGCAATGTCTAACACCTGCGGTCAGCGCTGTCAAGCAGGGCATCGCCAGGTTTCCGTCGAGCGCTCAGCCGCTGTCAGCGACCCCGGGTTTATCGGCCTGGCGCTGCTCTGACGCGGGCCCTGTCGTGGTGTGCCTTGCGGGGCGGTACCCGGCACTGGCCCGGAGCGTCGCCGGCGTCGCTGGTGCGAAAGCCGTTGTTGTCGTCTGTGGTGGGTTGCCTGCCAGCGGGGTCTACCGCGCACGTTGCGGACAGACCCCGCCGACAAGTGGATCCGCTGGGCTGTGAGCGGTCCAGGGTCAGGAGTTGATCTTCTTGGGCGAGTTACCCCCGGTGATCTCGATCTTGCGGGGTTTGGCCTTCTCGGCGATGGGAATGCGCAGAGTCAACACCCCGGCGTCGTAGCTGGCCTCGATCCGATCGGCGTCGAGGGTGTCACCCAAAAACAGCTGGCGGGAAAACACCCCGCGGGGCCGCTCAGCGACCTGCACCTCGACGTTCTCCGCATAGGTAGGGGTGCGCTCGGCCTTGACGGTGAGCACGTTGCGTTCCACGTCGAGGTCGATCGAGGACGGGTCCACCCCGGGCAGGTCGAAGTGCACGACGAACTGCTCACCGTCCCGGTAGGCGTCCATCGGCATCACCGCCGGACGCGCGCTGGTGCCATTGGCACCGAACAGCTGCTGAGCCATGCGGTCCAGCTCCCGGAACGGGTCGGTACGCATCAGCATCGTGGGTTCTCTCCTTCCGTGGCGTCTGCACGACGCTACAAGTACGCACTGCTATCGCGGTGTCTCGATATTACTCACACCATCTACGGATGTAAATTTATGCCCGTCTCTGGAGAGTTTCTAAGCGATGCCGTCCAAGCTGGGCGGTGGCGACGGACTGAATTGGTCCCCAGTCCTGCCACGTCGCGTGATCTCTACCGTCCGAATGGAGCCACGCAGGTGCGGCCGTCAGCCGCCTTCCGCTCGCATGAACCCGGGATCCGGAGTAGACAACATGTGTTGAATAATCTAAAGTTCACCATGTGGTCACATAGGGGTTGCTCCTTCGCGAGGAGGTGATACCGGCGTACCTGTCCTCGGTGGCGACGGTGTGTTGCTCTCCCGCATCGCGACCGCCAGCCCGGAGTCTCCGGGCCGCAGCGATAACCCGCAGGCTACCGCCGCCTCAGGAGAGCCCATCCGTCCTGGTCGGTGTCACCGGGACGGCGCCGTATCCCTGGGGCACTGGCAGCCGTTCTCCGCTTCGCCTGCCAGTGCCCCTTCGTCCCTCGGAGACCAGGTGACAAGATCGCCACACCCACCGGGCAAGTTCGATGACGCCGACTACCCGGCCTACACCATCGGCCTGGCCGCCGACCTTCTCGGGGTGCAACCCGCGTTCCTGCGCAGCCTCGACGCCGCCGGACTGCTCACCCCCAGCCGCTCCGCCGGCGGACAACGCCGCTACAGCCGTGCCGAACTCACCCTGGCCACCCGAGTGCGCGAACTACTCGACCAGAACATGCCCTTGACCGCTGCCGCCCACCAACACATCGCCCACCTCGAACACACCACCAGCGCGCCCGACACAGAGGCCCAGCAACCACACTAAAACGTGATCCCGGTTCGTGCTGCTCCTCGACGACATGGGATCCACTGGTCGGTCCGAGGACCACGTGCGGGTGGTGCAGGCCAGCCCGCCCACGCTGTTGACGAGAGCGGAGCAAACCGTGGGAGGTAGTGCTGAGCTGGTGGGGTCAGTGCCGGCGGCCGAGGTCCAGAAGCGGCGATGCTGATCCGCGTCCAGGACCACGGTTTGCCCCGCGCTCACTCACGAGGGAACCTGCTCCCGAAACTCACGCACGGCGTCGGCGATGGCGTCCACCTCCAGCACGTCGATCATCAGCCCGACCTGCTCTTCCCACACCTCGGTGGGGATTGCGGCGCGGGGCTCGTCTTCGAGGATGTGGTATACGGGGAGGCCCAACTGGACCCCGGCCAGCGGTCCTGCCCAACTCGGATCACCGAGCACCACCGTCTCGGCGGCGATCCCGGCGCTTTCCGCGTCCGGGGCGCCGAGCAGGACGAGCAGCGCATCTGCGCCGTGCTCGTTGACCAGGCGCTTGATCGTCTCCTGGGTGGACAGGTCCATGGCGCCGGCGGCGGTTCAAACGAAGCATTCGGTGGCGACATAGGCCACCGGGGCACCCGCCGCCTGGACGCAGGTCGCAATCGCCGTCCCCGAAATCCCGTCGCGTTCCCCGATCGCGATGACCTGCTTGCCGTCGAACATTCATGCCTCCTTTGTGGGTAACTCGGCTAACGCCGTGGTCAGCCACGTATCCACCTGCTCTACTGTGAGGCTGGGCTCGGAAATCCGGGCCACCTCCTGGCCGTCGTGGAGCAGCAGGATCGTGGGAAGTCCACGCACCTGCAGTGACATGCACAGCCGCCGCGCTTTGCTGGCATCCAGCTTGACCACGGTCAGATCTGGGTTCCCACTCGCGATGCTCTCCATGTGTGGCCCCAGCACCACGCACGGACGGCAGCTTTCCGCCCACACATCCACGAGCACCACACCTGACCCGACGAGCTCGTCGAAGTTCTCTCTCGTCGCATCCAGCACAGCCATGTGTCAGCCTCCATTGCGTTCCAGCAGCACGCTCATGCCATCGGACTGTTGGCTCATCCGCCCGAGGAACAGGCTGCCCTTGGCGAGCAGCAACACCCGGTCGGCCGGTCCCGACGTCAGCCGGCTCAGGGCATGGGGTAGGTAACACACCGCTGACGCAATGTGACCCTGGGTGGGCGCGTAGCCCGGCATGCCACGCTGCGCGACAAACGGTTCAATGCCGTCGCGGGCGATCTCCTTGCGGCGGGCGGCCAGCGCCGCGATCGTACGGTAGTTGCGCGCCGCGACGTCTCCCGAACCCTGCGGCTCGGTGATCTCCGGATTGTGCAGCTCGGTGGCGTAGTCGTCGATGTCCAGCATGCGCGCGCCGATCGCCTCTAGCGGCCGCACGGCCAGGTCGTTCAGGATCTGCGCACCGCCGCCGCCCGAGGACACCCGGTGGCGCCCGACGGCGTCGAGCCGGATTCGAGGTGAGATGCCGTCGTCGGCGGTCACCAGAATTGCGGCGCCGCCGATCACATCTTCCAGCACGGGCAGACCGTGGCGCAGGTGTCCCTCGAATTTCATTCCCAGTTTGGGTAGTGAACCTCCGGCGACAACCACGACCTGCTCGACCACTCCTGCCGCCACGAGGCTGGCGGCGATCACCAGTGCGGGAATCGGCGCCGCGCAGAAATTTTTGACGTCCGCACCGGAGGACTCACTCAAGCCGGCTACCGACGCGATCGTCTTGCCCATGTTGCCCCCGCCGCGCTGGTAGCGGTCGCCGACGGCCTCCTCCGAGCAGGAGATCGTGTAGCCGATGGCCGCTCGGTCGAGACCGTGGTCGTGCAGCAGGTGCAGCAGCGCCAGCGCGCCGGTGGCCTTGCAGGCCAGGTTCTCCATCAGCACGTGCGCGGCCAATGACTCGTCCTCGGCGTGCGCCACGCGCAGCGCGCCAGCGAGACAGTCGGGCGCCAGGTGCACCGGCAGGGCGCCGCTCGCCACGGCAGCGGCGACATCCCCGGTCGCCGCGGAGATCCGCCCCAGGTCCAGGCGCGCCGCCAGCGGATGCTCAGCCAACCGCTTGGCGGCCCGCTCGGCGACCTCCGGGGTGAGCACCAGCAGGTCGAACTCGTCGACTGCGGCCATCAACCCGAGGAACTCCTCCTCCGGCATCAGTTCGCCGAACGGCGCGAAGCGGTCCGCGCCGGGCCAGTCAGCCCCGACCCACGGACGGGACGGCAGCTCACGAGGGTGGCAGGCGCCCAGAAACGCCTGGTGCGGCGGGTAGTTGACGGCATCGTCGAAGTTGCGCAGGTTCGCCAGGAAGCTGGCCGTCAGCTTGTCTTCGCCAGCGAGGGTACGCATCGGCTTGGAGCCGTGCCGGGCGAGGCCCGGGGTATGGGCGAGTACGAGGCTGGCGGCGCGGACCACGGCGGCTTCAGGCATGGGTCTCCTCCGCAGCATCGACTTCGAAGATCATGGGGCGTTCGACCGCGGTCGCGACCGCGTCCAGTGCCCGTTGCACCAGTCGCCGCCGCCAGGCCCGCTCGGCAGGTGGCGGCAGGTTCGGATCGCCCGACGGGTAGGGGATGCCGCGACCCGGCACGATCCGCGGCGCGCCGACCTGCTCAGCGATCGTCACGAGGTTGGTGATCAGAGCCGTGGGGATGCCAGCCCGCTCCAGCTCCTTGGCAAGCGCTGACCCGCAACGCGTCCCGGTGCCTCAAGTGGCGGTCAGGATCGCCGCCTGCACGCCCGCCTTGCGCAGCTCCGCGGCCCACTCGACGCCGAAGCGCCGCGCGGTGTCCACCTGCGTGCCGTTGCCCACCGTGACCAGAAATTCGTTGTGCAGCCGGCCGATCGCGCCCTCGCGCTCCAGGGTGCGGGCGGTGTCCAGGGGCAGGATCCGGTTCGGGTCGGCATTGGCGGCGGTGGTGGCGAAGCCGCCGTCCACGGACTCCCACTCACCGGCAGCCAGCGAGTCGACCCCCTCGATCTGGTAGCGCAACCAGCGGGTGGCGCGGGCTGCCTCGAGCCGATCTGGGTTGCCGGCTGGCACCACGGCACCCTCGGTGGCCAGCGCGATGGTCGCGCTGGCCGCCTTGTTGACCGGTGCCGATGGAGCGACCACGTCGAACCCACCGATGGGGACTTCGGTGCTCTCCCGGTCGCCGGCGAGGCGGCGCAGCACGAGCCCGACTGCCCGCGCCGCGGCGCGCTGCTCGACCAGTTGGCCGATCCGGGCGACCCGGGCGACTCGGCCGTCCGCCACCGTCAGCTTCGCGCCGGTGGCCAGCTTCGCGATTGCGGTGGCGACCGTCTGCAATGTCGGCCGCATCTGTCGGCTGGTGGTACCCGCGGCCACGACTGGTGCGGCCCCCGCGTCAGAGATGCCGGGGTTGTCGGGGTGCAGTGAGGCCAGCGCCGGCAACCCAGCGGCGTCGGCGGCGGCGACCAGCCGGGCGCACGCCAGCCCGTAGCGTCCGCTGCCGAAGGCGGGCCCAGCAACCAGCAGTTCGGCGCCGGCCGCACGCGCCATCCCGAGCAACTCCTCGACGACGGCGGTGTGAGAGGCGGCGTAGTCGTCGCCGCACACGATCGTGGCCACAATCTGGTATTCGTCCTGGTGCTCGGCATTGAGCAACTGGGCCAGCAACCGCCCAGGGCCCACCATCCCGTCGAGTACCCGGGGGCCGATACCCGCCGCCTCCTCGCCACCGAGCCCCGCATAGAACTGATTGACGTAGTGCACGATGCGCATCAGGCCGCGCCTCCCCACAGCTGGCCGGCCCACTGCTGCTCCGAACGGCAGGTGAGCCACCCGGCGCCCAGCGGGCTCAGGGCACTCAGGATCGCGGCGGTCGGCACCTCGACCGCCGCGGTCGCGTCCGCATCAGCGATGCCCAATCGAGCGCCCCCCAAAGCCCGCTCGACCGCCGGCAACTTCACCCGCTGATCGTAGTTACCGGTACTGACCACCGCGCCCCTTCGGGGACCGGCCACCAGCGGTGGACCGGTGCCGTCAGCACCGGACAACTCGGCGTACAGCGCAACCGCGGTCAGGCCGTCAGCCTCCAGCGCGTCAACCTTCAACATCAGGTCGTTGTCGGCGTTGCCTGCGCCTTCCTTGGTCACGATGGCGGCGTCGAAGCCAGCGGCGCGGCACAGCCAGGCGGCATGCGCGGAGACCAGTTCTTTGTCGGCCAGTTCGACCGGCTCCGGGCACAGCACCACTCCCGCGAAGCACAAGTCCTGGCCATCGCGGGCGCGGAGTTCGGCGATCACCGGATGGTTCTGGTGCAGGTAGGTGGGATTGCGCAGCGCCGGGTGCCCGTACTGACCGCTGACCACGGCCCCGTCCTCGATCTCGGTCGGATCGAACAAGGTCGGCAGGCTGCCGGCCATGCTGCGCCCGTAGACGAAGACATCCTTGAACGCTCCCTGGGTCTGCAAGTTGGTGATCACACCGACGCGGGGCAGACCGCCGGTGGGCGTTCCCGGACGGTGCGGGGGTGCCAGTTCTTCGATCGCGTCGGGCGGGGCATCGACAGCGGCGTCGGCGAGGTGCACGGCCAGGCGCAGCAGCCCACGGCGCACCGCAACCTCGGCGTCCTGCCAGGAGGCACCGTCAGCGCGGTCGAATTCGATCACGACGTTGTTCGTCCGGGCGACCGGAGAGCGCTGTGCGGCCGGGCCGGACATGTCGATCAGGCCCTCCTGGTTACGGGGCAGGTATCCGGCGGCGAGCACCGCGGCCCCGCGCAGCACGTGGGTGTCGCCCCCGCGCTTGCGGTTCACCGGCGCCATCCAGCCAGGAAACACTCCCCCGCCGAGTGCCCCTCCCGATCCCTTCGTGCGCGGCTCCACGACGTCGAGCGGCGCAACGATCCGAGTCCGGTCTCCCGGTACCGCGACGTGCACCCGTGCCGACTCCAGGGCTGGATCAGCGAACAGCGCCTGGGACTGGTCCCGGCCCACCACGAGCTGGTGCTGCGCGTACCGGGTGGCGGAACCGATCTCGATGGAGTGAATCTCGTGCACAACGCGCCGCAGTGCCAGCACGACAGTCTCCCCTCGACGGCGTCGGTGCCTGCATCATAACGGAGAGCGGGATTAATGGGGGAGCTACGCGGCCAGCTTCTGTTGATCGGTGGTGTGGGTGAAATGGGGGGTACCAGCGCCGGTAGTCGTCGGTGAGGGTGTTGTTGAGGATCCGGGTGCGGATTTGCAGGAGCAGATGGGCACCGAGGGGGTTCCAGCGCATCTGCTGCTTTTTGACCAGGCTTGCTCATCACTTGGTTGACCGTGGACTCGACGAACGAGGTGGAGATGGTCTCCCTGGTGCGGTGACGCTCCCCGTAGTTGGGGATGCGCCCGGTGTTGGCGGCGAGGTAGACGCCGAACTCGCGCACCGCCCTGAGTAGCTTGGTCTGGGAGACGCTGGGCCCGTCGATGTCGAGATCGACCGCCAGGTCCTCGATGATCTGCAGGGCACGGTAGGGTTGCCGTGCCACAGGAACCACTTGATGCGCTCCAGCTGCTTGCTGACACTGGCAGCCGGATCATCGTCGGGTGGGGGTGTGCGGTCTGGATCCGGTGATACCGGGGGTGGAGAGCGGGGCACCTCGGCGACATCTGAAACCGCACCAGGCCTCACACAGCCCGTGCGAAGCGGTGCCAGGCTGGTATCCGTTCCCGTGGTTTGATCAGATCGCGACGACCCGTTCGGTGAAGGCAGCCGCCACCCGCAGCGTCGCGACGGGGGTGCCGTTGAAAGACGTAGCGAAGGTCATCACTGCGCATGAAGACAGCACACGTCTGACGGGTGGAGTCTAGGCCGCGAATGAGCGGCACCGTGTACCACCAGGCCACACCGGTTACCTGTTCGGATAACTTTTCGCCATCACAGGGCTCGAACGATGATTCCTGAATTTGGATCTATGTCCACAGGAGTTACGGAGAGTCGAGAGGAGATGTTATGCCCCTTGTCGTAGCCTTGTTGACCCTCATTGTTGGAATACTGCTTGCGATCGCCCCCGCGATGCTCATCCATGATGATCCTACTATGGAGATTGTTGATTCCCACGGTGACAGCGATGTCAATGGTTGGGAATCCGGCTTGAGGTAGGCGGACCTGAGAAGGTATCCAGATCGATCAACTCCTGACCCACCGCCTCCGCACGATGCCGATCCAGGCCGATGAGATGATCTTCTCCCGTCAACTGGGCCGCAGCCAAGCCCACCAGCAACTCACCCACCGAATAACCCCGATCACAAACCCGCTCCCCACCACGTAACCTGCCCACCAGATAGGTGTCCTTCCAACCCGAGTGATCATGTCCTTGACAGCATCATCATCCCAGGCCACAGGGCACCTATTCCCCTCTCACGACCCGTGTCGCACCACTACTCGCGGATTCGAGTCAGAACTCCCTCGAAGGATGTGATAATTTTGAGAGGTGTTTTTGGAATCGCGACCTGGGCGGACAGAAGTCGAACACGGCCTCTCGCAGAACTTTTACATCTGGTCAGTTGTGAGAATCTCCGATGCGCCGCAACGTCCGCTCATGCCGATGAGTGTGCGTTGCGTACGCCCTTGCCTGGGCGCAAAATCGCGCCGCCGCCATGACGCGTTGTGATCGAAGTGACTGCGGTCGTGTCTCGTTCACCTGCGGTGAGCTCCGTCCAGCTGTTTTTCGGACCGCGAGACTCACCTGCTCTGCTGTCCCGGGGTGTTCCGCACTGGGTGTACCTCAGCCTGGGAACACCAGTGCGGACGTCTAAGCCGACCCCGCAGGACGAAGCCTTACCACGGCGGGTTTGCCACTTTAGGGCGGCAAGCTATGGTGGCCGGTGGGCCGGGAGGGAGCTGACGCAGGTGGCCAGTAACCGTGGAGTCGTGTATCAGGGACCTGGCAAGGTCTCGGTGGAGTCCATCGACTACCCCGAGTTCGTGCTCAAGCCTGGTCCTGACGTGCCCCCCCCCCCCCCCGCGAATGCGTGACGGCAGTGCCCGCACGGGGTGATCGTGAAGATCCTCGCCACCAACATCTGTGGCAGTGACCAGCACATGGTGCGGGGCCGGACGACCGCACCGCTAGGCTTGGTGCTGGGTCATGAAATCACCGGAGAGGTGGTCGAGAAGGGCCGCGACGTCGAGTTCGTCGCCGTGGGTGATCTGGTATCGGTTCCTTTTCACGTGGCCTGTGGCCGATGCCGTAACTGCAAGGAGCGCAAGACGCCCGTTGCCCGACCAGATCGAGCAGATCCTCGGCGTTGCCGAGGTGGACGCTACGGTCGGGTCGATGCGGTCGGATTCGAGGCGCGTGGTGGCAGAGACGGGCGCGAGGCACCGGCGACGGTGCTCAACGCCGCGATGGACGTTACTCGGGCCGGCGGCGCCATCGGCATTCCCGGGCTGTACGTCACGGAGGATCCCGGAGCCAGTGACCCCCATGCGCAGCGGGGAGCGCTGTCCCTGCGGTTCGGCGTCGGCTGGGCCAAGGCGCACTCGTTCGCCACCGGACAATGCCCTGCCATGCGTTATCAACGCGAGCTGATGATGGCGATCCTTAATGATCGGGTACAGATCGCCAAGAACGTCAACGCCACCGTGATCACCTTGGACGATGCACCGCGGGGTTATCAGGAGTTCGACCAGGGCGTACCTAAGAGTTCGTTCTCGACCCGCACGGTGTGCTCGGCGCGACATAGCCGCCCATACCCCCCTCACCCAGATCATGTGCTTGTCGTCCGCTTGCCGAGGCGCTGCCGGGCGCAGCCAGGGGTGCTGGCCCGACGTTTTCTGCCCCGTTCACCGTGGGTACGCCTGGGAGGCGGGTACGCCCCTTACGTGCCCCAGGGAGGAGCAGGTGACGAACCGGGATCCATCCGGAGGACACACGTCTCAGCAGCCGAACCCACACCCGCGCCGCCGTACCAGGGGCGACTACGAACGGGGGCTGCCCGGCTACCACGACCCGACTGCGGGATTCGGCGGGGCTGCGCCGGCCCGCAGCGCACTGACCTTGCGGGCGGTGCTGGCCGGTTTTGGCCTGGTGCTCTGCACCGTGGCCGCAGTGGTTATGATCAAGGCGAAACTGGTGGCGTTCGGCGTGGTGCTCGCGGTGCTGGCGGTGATCGCGTTGGTGGACCTGGCGTGGGTGCTCCATCGCAAGCGCCGCGGTGAGCCGGGCTGAGCGTCCATCAGTCCGAGCACCGGCGGTAGCGAACCCCGTCCGCCGACCGCCACACGCCTGCGCTCTTGACATTCGTAGCTGCGCATATAAGCATGAGATGGTTCGCCGGAGAGGGAGGCACCTTGACTACGATGAAGCACACGCAGGCAGAGCACCACAGCCACACCCACGGCCCAGGGTGCGGACACGAATCAGTGCTGCACGGCGACCATGTTGACTATCTGCATGACGGCCACGTTCACCGCGAGCATCGCACCGATAAGGGGGTGCACTACGACGAGTGCAGCGCCTGCAGTTGCGCGAATTGCTCGGACTCCTGCGCCGTGTGCGACTGCGCGGATTGCGACTGCCCGAGTTGCAACCACGCCATGTGTCAATGTGAGCACTGCGCAGACGCCTGCAACAACTGCACGTGCGCGGACTGCGCGTGTTCAACGTGCACGCACGCGGCTTGAGCCGCTTTTTTTACAGGGATGCTCGAGGGCGTGTTGCAGGGCGTCGGTGACGATCTGGCGCACGTGCTCGTCCACGAGCCGGTATAACCGCTGGCGGTGGCAGCGTTCGGCAGTGACCAGCCGGGCTGACCGCAGCACCCGCAGGTGCTGGGATACCAGCGGCTGACGCACCCCGAGAGTGTCGACGAGCTCCTGCACCGACCGCGGCGCCTTGGCGAGTTCGACCACGATTGCCAGGCGAACTTCCGCGCCGAGCACCTTGAACAGCTCGGCAGCGTCGGCTAGTGCCCTCGGTCCACCGGCCCCCGGCGCCGCTGAGTTGGCCGGCGGTACGTCGGGCATGAAGCGAAGTTAGGCCATGCGCATGTGGCTATTCAAGCACGTGGGCCCCTGTCGGTGTTGGAGGGGTTCGGCCGAGACACGCCGGAAACGGGACGCGACCCGCTGACCGTCGGCTCTTTCGATGAGCGCGTAACTGCCGCCACCCGAACGATATGCCGATCCATTACGCCTGCGCGGCCAGCACGTCCAGCGCGCGGCGCAGGTCGTCCGGATCCGGGCTGGTGAATTCCACCCAGCGGTCGTCAGCGGGGTGTGGGAAACCCAACCGCGCGGCGTGCAGCCACTGCCTGTCCAACCCGAGCCGCTGCGCCAGTGCGGGGTCCGCACCGTAGGTGAGGTCCCCACAACATGGGTGCCGCAGCGCGGCGAAGTGCACCCGGATCTGGTGCGTGCGACCTGTCTCCAGGTTCACCTCACACAGCGAGGCAGCCGGGAACGCCTCGATCACCTCGTAGTGCGTCACCGACGGCTTGCCACCAGCCACCACGGCAAAACGCCAGTCGTGCTTGGGGCTCCGGTCGATCGGGGCGTCGATGGTGCCTCGAGTGGGATCCGGGTGGCCCTGCACCAGCACCCGGTAGTGCTTGGCGACAGTGCGATCCCGGAACGCCCGCTTCAGCGCCGAGTAGCCGCGCTGCGACTTGGCGACCGTCATCAGGCCGCTGGTGCCCACGTCCAGCCGGTGCACCACGCCGTGGCGCTCGGCCGAGCCCGACGTAGCCACCTGGATTCCAGCCGCAGCGAGCCCTCCGAGCACGGTGGGTCCGGTCCAGCCCGGGCTGGGGTGCGCGGCCACCCCGACCGGCTTGTCCACCACCACCAGGTCGGCATCCTCGTACAGCACCCGCAGCCCGGTCACTGGCTCGGCCATTACCGCGGCGGGGCGCTGAGGATCGGGCAGGGTCACCTCAAGCCAGCTGCCCGCAGCCAGGCGGTCAGATTTGCCCACCGGGCTGCCGTCTACCAGCACCGCACCGGCCTCGGTCAGCCCAGCCACCGCTGTTCGAGACAGCCCCAGCAACCGTGCCAGCCCGGCGTCCACGCGCATACCCTCAAGCCCCTCAGGCACCGGCAGCGTCCGGACAGCATTCATTCTGGGGCCCCAAATCCAGTACCGCCGGATTCAGGACAGCCAGATTCAGGACAGCCGGACCGTCGATGGACATGGGTGCCGTCGAAGTCCCGACCGGTGGCGGCGAGCAGGACCAGCAGCACACCACCGCACACGATCGCCGAGTCTGCCAGGTTGAACACCGGCCACACGCTGCCATCCGGCGCCAGCAGCGACAGGAAGTCCACCACGTGCCCGCGCAGCGGACCAGGGGCGCGCAGCAGCCGGTCCACCAGATTGCCCAGCGCACCTCCCAGCACCAGCCCGAGCCCGAGGGCCCAACCGGCGCTGCGCAGCCGGGGCGCCAGCCGGAGGATCATCACGACGACGCCTAGAGCGATCAGCGACAGCAGCCAGGTCAACCCGGTCGCCATCGAGAACGCCGCACCCGAGTTGCGGTAGACCACGAGGTACAGCGCGCCGCCCAACAGCTCCACCGGCCGATGGCCCTCCAGGATCATCACCGCAAGGATCTTGCTCAGCACGTCCAGCAAGAGCGTGACAGTGGCGGTAGTGGCCAGCAAGCCGGTCCGGCGACGGCCCGGCGACACCTCGGAGATGTCCTGGTCGCCGGCGGCCGATTCCTCGGCATGCTGCGATGGGTTCATGTCGCCATTGTGACCAACCGCCGGTCCGGTCCTCAGACGCCGGTCTCCCCACGCCACCGGGCCAGCCGACCGGCCCGGTGCACTGCTCGGATCCGCTGCTCAGCCTTATCCCGGTTGCCAGCCGTGGTGACGATCAACAGCTGGTCGCCCTCCTCCAGCCGGGTGGTCGGTTGGGGGGTGAACCCGTTCCCGTTGCGCACCACCAGGCTGACCACCGCCCCGATGGGGAGCCTCAGCTCCCAGAGGTAGACACCGTGCAGCCGCGAGGGCCGGGGCACCCGGATCTGGAGCAGCTCAGCGTCCATCTCGTCCAATGCAGCGGAGTCGACCTCCATGTCCCAACTCTGCTCCGGGCAGGACAGTCCCAGCCACCGCACGACCAGCGGCAGCGTGACACCCTGCACCACGGTGAGCAGCACAACCAGGACGAACACCACGTCCACCAGCCGCCCGGCCCCCGGGAAGCCTCTGGTGAGCGCGATCAACGCCAGCACAATGGGTACCGCACCACGCAACCCCGACCACGACAGAAAAACCTGCTCCCGCCAGGGCACCCGCAACGGTGTCAGGGCGAGCGCCACCGACAACGGACGCGCCAGCACGACCAGCACCGCCCCGGCGACCAGCGCCGGGATCAGCACACCGGGCAAGCGAGCCGGCGAGGCGTAGAGACCCAGCAGCACGAACAGGGCGATCTGGGCGAGCCAGCCCAGACCCTCGGCGAAGGAGAGAGTATCTCCGCGGTGCGGCAGGTGAGCGTTGCCGAGCACCAGCCCGGCCAGGTAGGTCGCCAGGAACCCCGAGGCGTGCAGACCTTGTCCGGCGGCGAAGGCGAGCACGCAGACCGCGATGGTCGCCAGCGGGTAGAGACCGGTCGCGGGCAACGCCGCCCGGCGCAGCGCCCATGCTCCCGCGATCCCCAGCGCCACCCCCACCACAGCGCCGACGAGCAGCTCGTAGCCGACCAGAAGGGGCGTCCACCAGCGCAGCGGGTCGCCCGCCGCGAGTAGCACCACCACGATGTAGACCGGCGCGTCGTTGATGCCCGACTCCATCTCAAGCGCGCCCGCCAGCCGGGGCGGCACCTTCAGCGCCCGCAACACGCTGAAGACTGCGGCCGCATCGGTCGAGGACAACACCGCGCCCCACAGCAGCGCCGTGCGCCAGTCCAGACGCAGCAACAGGTGCAGCGCCCATCCGGTGATAGCGATGTTCACCCCGACCGCCACGGTGGCCAGCGCGATCCCCCAGGCCAGCGCTGGGCGAATCACCGACCAGCGAGTGGTGAGACCACCCTCGGCCAGGATCAGTACCAGGCCGGCAATGCCCAGAGCGGCGGTGAGCGGCGCATCGGAGAAATCGATGACCAGGCCGGACTCGCCGATCAGCAGGCCGATAGCCAGATAGAGCAGCAACGACGGCAGCCCGAGCCGGGTGGAGACCCGCACGGCGAACACAGCCAGCAGCAACACCGCCGCCCCCGCCCCGAGCGCGAACTCCACCCCGTTCACGCCCGGATTGTCCCGCAGGCTAACGGGTCAGCCGGACCAGGAGATCGTGACCAGGTCGCGGTGCCGCGGGCCCAACCTCGCCACCGCCTCGGCGACCTCGCCCCGGCGCTCGGCAGGCAGGCACAGCCTCCGCATCGAGAAGTCGAGCTCCGCCTCGGGATTGCGAGATTGGGCGGTTCGGGTCCAGCGCTGGACCTCGGGGTGTATCCCCACCTCGGCAAACAAGGCCAGCACGTCGTCGGCGGTGGCGGGCGGCGGGCGGCGCAACCCATGAAAGCGCAACCACAACGGATCCAGCCAGGCCCCCGGATGCACGGCGTGCAGCTCGACGACAACCCCGCGGCGGGCGGCGGCGCCGAGCGCGACGACGAAGGGCACCAAGTCGAGGGTGTTGTAGCCCACGTGGTGGCTGACCACCACATCGGCGATGCCTGCATCAGCCGCCGCTTGCGGCCACGGGCCGTGCACGCTGCGATGCGCCAACCCGCGCTGCTCGCAGGCCCGCTCGAATGCGCGCAGCATGTCGTCAGCGTGATCGACCCCGGTCAGGTGCGACACCTTGGGCACCAGGGCGAGTCCGGCGGCACCTGCACCACACCCGACATCGAGAACGGTTCCGCCATCAGGCCCCAGCAACTGCAACGCGGCGCGACGCGACGGGGTGTCCCTCGGGGTCACCGACGCCACGAACCGGGCAGGATCATGTCGGCTCGGGTCTCTCGGGGCGGCGGCCAGGATCTCGGCGGGAATTGCCCGAGCCTGCAGCAGCTCACGCCAACGAGCTGCTGCAGGGCTCGTCAGTGGGTGTGGGTGCTGGGACGTTGGGTGCTGGGACACTGCTGCGAACTCAACTGCTCCCAGTGGTCGCCGCGCGGGCGGCCCGGTGCTTGCGGGCAAGCGTGGTATCCGGCCGACAGCGGGCACACGGCGTGAAACCCAGCTCCCTCGCCTCGCGCACCGGCAACCGATCGACGCGCGTGTGGTCGGGCAACCGGCAACATGCAAGATGGTAGCGCGGGTGTTCATCAACCACCAGCACCTCGTCGATCAGCTCGTACACCACCAGCAGGTCCGCAGCGTCGGTATCTTCCTCACCGGGCTGGGCGTCCTTATCGGCAGACGCCGAGCCCGGCTGAGCCTCCTGGCTTCCGGTCACCGACACGGAGTGCAACGGTTGTTCGCCCAACTGGGTATCGATGGACTCGTCCTCCAGCGGGAGAACCAGCTCATCCTCAGGCGTGTCCTGGCGTTGCAACCAGGACCGCCGCCAACGCCTGAGAATCAGTGCCGCAGCCACGACGCTCAGCGCAACCGATCCCCACGCCAGCCCAGCATGACCGGTGCTGAGTGCGACAACGATCAGTCCTACTGCTGCTAGGAGCAGCGCAGTGACACACACGTCGAGCGCGTCAGCTACCGGCTTCGGCACGCGCACCGAACCCGGACGTGACAAAGCCCTGAGTGCGCACCGCGTCTGCTGGCGCGGCAGATCCACGCCCATCGAGTTCCCGGAGTTGCGACTCCAGGTAGGTCTTCAAGCGGGTGCGGTACTCACGCTCAAACGTGCGCAGTTCGTCGATCTTCTTCTCCAGGATGCTCTTCTCCTGGCTGATCGAACCGATGATCTCGGTGTGCTTGCGTGCCGCATCGCGCTCCAGCGACACAGCCTTCTCGCGGGACTGCCGGTCCAGGGTCTCGGCTCTGGTACGGGCGTCATTGAGCAGGGTCTCGGATCGGCCTCTGGCCTCGTTGACCATGCCGTCGGCCTTTGCCCGCGCATCGGAGAGCAGCTGCTCGGACTTGGTGCGGGCCTCGCCCAACATCCCGTCCGCCTCGGCCTTGGCCTCGCCGGTCAACCGGTCCGCCATTTCCTGGGCCAGACCCAACACCTTGGCGGCTTGGACGTGATGATCGCCACCCGAGGACGTCTGCTCCCTCATCGGCGGCGGCACTGGAGCCATCACCGGCCGAGGAGGCTCCAGCGTACGAAGGTTACGCCCGGTGTCCACCGGCGCAGCGCGCAGCTGCTGATCGAGCTGCTCAACCTGGTTGCGAAGCTCGTTGTTCTCCTCAATCAACCGGGCCAGCTCGGCTTCAACCAGGTCGAGGAAGGCGTCCACCTCGTCCTCGTTGTAGCCCCGCTTGCCGATCGGCGGCTTACTGAACGCGACGTTGTGAACGTCGGCGGGGGTCAACGGCATCGGATCACCTCACGCACTCCTCGACGACTATGTACATGCTAGGGGGACATCTTGGGGCGTCACGCCCCGAACCCAGGGGCCGCTAGAACCTCATCGGCTCCACCACGCGCATCAGTATGAGCACCACGAACAGCAGAAGCATAATGGACAGGTCCAACCCGACACCTCCGATCCGGATGGGCTTGATCACCCGCCGGAGCGCCCGGACCGGCGGATCGGTCATGGTATAGACCGACTCCAGGGCGATCGCTACCCCCCCGACCGGCTGCCAGCTGCGTGCAAAGGTGCGAACAAGCTCCACTACGATACGCGCCGTGAGCAGCAGCCAGAAGAAGAAGAGCAGGTAGTAAACGACCCAACGGACCACATCCACGGCGACACTCTGCCACCGGTAGCTAAGCGGCGGTGAACCGGGTCCCCTAGACCGCGTTAGTTGAAAAAGCGACCTTCGGCGATCCGGCGTCTGTCCTCGGCAGACACGTCGACGTTGGGTGGCGAGAGGAGGAAAACCTTGTTGGTGACCTTGTCGATCGAGCCGCGCAGCGCGAAGGCCAGCCCAGCCGCGAAGTCGACGAGCCGCTTGGCATCTCGGTCCTCCATCGCGGTCAGATTCATGATCACCGGATTGCCCTCGCGGTAGCGTTCCCCGATGGGCCGGGCCTCGTTGTAGTTGTGCGGGTGCAACGTGACGATGCGGGCCAGCGGGTGCCCGCCGTCGTCTCCGAGCGGATCTTCGGCGAGCGGGGCGGTTCGCGGCACCGGCGTGACACGTTGCGGTACGACCGGTTGGCGGGCCGTTGACGGGGTATTGATGGCCACCGTATCGATGGCCAGCGAGCCGCGCACCGGAGCCTGTGCGGCGGCCCAGGGGTCGGTCACTGGGGACGCAGCGGTATGAGGCTCCGTGGCCCGGGAAGGGCAGCGGGTGGGGTGCATCCTGGGCGCCGCATGATGCCCAGCCCGGGTGGCGAAGCCAGCGTTCGCTGTGGCTCTATCAAACCCCGATCCACACTCTAGATCATAGTTCTGGGGATCATAGTTCTGGGGGTCATAGCCCTGGCTGCCATTGACCGGCTCCGGGTAACCGGAGCGGTAGCCCGGGTGATAGTCATCGAACTCCGCTGCGTCGAACTCCTCGGCGGGGACCATGCCGAAGTAAGCCTTCAGCCTGTGCAGCGCGTTCATCGTCTTGCCTTCCTGTCCCGACCCTCGACACACGGCCCGCCGCCGGACCGTCGGGCCGTGGGATACGGTCAGCGCGAGGTTAATGGCCGATCGCCCAGTAGCGCGGTTCCGACACGCACGCAGGTCGAACCGTGCGCGATGGCCTGCTCGAAGTCACCGCTCATCCCGGCGGAAAGCTCGACCGCGCCGGGGTGCGAACGGCGCAGTCGTTGGGCGGCTGCGCCGAGCTGGGCGAAGGCTGCCCCGGGATCGACACCGAGTGGGGCAACCCCCATCACTCCTTCCAGCCGGAGCTGCGATGCGGCCGCCACCTGATCGGCCAGCGCCTCGAGTTGTGGCAGCGGGCAGCCGCCACGCGTCGGGTCGCCGTCCAGGCTGGCCTGGACAAGCACGCCAAGGGCGGCGCGGCGGTGCCCGGCCTCCCTCGCGGTGCGAGCAGCCCGGTCCAAGGCCTCGACCAGTCGGGGCGAATCCACCGACTGCACCTGCACCGCCCACTGGGCCACCGACCGGGACTTGTTGCGCTGCACTCGACCGACCATGTGCCAGCGCATCCCGACCGCCGGGCGTAGCGCGATAACCTCGGCCACCTTGGCGGCGGCCTCGGAATCTCGA
Organism: uncultured Actinomycetota bacterium; assembly: GCA_963822695.1. GTDB lineage: Bacteria > Actinomycetota > Actinomycetes > Mycobacteriales > Pseudonocardiaceae. The sequence goes on along the minus strand of CAWGJH010000010.1, from coordinate 53,656 downwards.
GCCTCGGCGACGTCGAGCAGGCCAAGGTCAGCGAGCAGCGCCACGTCGCGTGCCGGAAAGGTCTTGGTGACCGGAAGTAGCCGCACCTGCGTGGGGTCCCGGCCCGCGGCGGCACACGCGGCGGCGATGCGACCGCGAACCCGCGCCAGCGCCGCCGCCAGCTCATCGCGGCGACTGTCTACGACCTGCTCCCCTGGCAACCCCTGCATTCCTCGATCCAGACCGTCACTCCTCGATCCAGATTAGTGCCGCAAGCCGGCCAGTGACTCCATCGCGGCGGTAGCTGTACAGCGCGGGGTCCTCGATCGTGCACCGCGGGTCAACGCCGATCCGGGCCACGCCAGCGGCAGCAAGCTGCCGCCACAGCCCGGCCCGCAGGTCCAGACCCGCAGTGCCCCGGCGAGTGCGGCAAGCGCTGCCTGGCAAGCGGGCCTCCACCTCGACCTGCATCTGGTCGGGTACCTCGTAGCACTGCCCACACGCCGACGGACCGAGCAACACCTCCACTCCCTCGATGCGCGCGCCGAGCCGCAGCATCGCCTCCAGCGCAGCGGGCAGCACCCCGGCCCGGGCCCCCACCCGCCCCGCGTGCACGGCGGCGACAACCTTTCGGGCGGGGTCAGCGAGCAGCACCGGCACGCAGTCGGCGACCAGCGCTGCCACCGCGAGCCGGGGCTCAGCGGTGACCAACGCATCGCTGGCCGGCACCGGCTGCAGCCGCGGACCGTCGATCACGGTGACGGTGCGGCTGTGCACCTGCTCCATCCAGACCAGGCGCTGCGTGGGCAGCCCGATACCGGTGGCAAGTCGTTCTCGGTTGGCAGCCACCGCCTCGGGACAGTCGCCGACGTGCCCGCCTAAGTTGAATGAGGCATACGGCGGCACTGATGCCCCGCCATGCCGAGTGGTGACCACCCGCCGGATGCTGATGGTGCTCACCGCTTCATGAACGGCGGAACGTCCACCTCGTCATCATCGTCGAAGTCGTCGGTGACGGGTACCGCCCGACCCGGCTTCCGCCCGCCGGCGGGAGGCGGCCAGGTGGCCTGATTGGGCGGTGTCTGACGGGCCGGGGCCGCGACCGAAGACCCAGATGTGGGAGACACCGCTGAGGGGGGCACCGCTGCGATGGATCCAGCCGTAGCGGACCGAGCCGCAGGAGACGCAGACTGAGGCGGCGGCCGGCCGGCCTGGCCAACCTGTCCGGCCTGTCCCCTGGCCACCGTTCGCGCGGCCACCGGGGTTGGGTCCAGCTTCTTGTGGGACGGCACACCGGAGTCGAAACCAGCGGCTATCACCGTGATTCGCACCTCGTCACCCAGCGAGTCGTCGATCACCGTGCCAAAGATGATGTTGGCCTCGGGATGTGCGGACTCCTGCACCAGCGAAGCGGCCTCGTTGATCTCGAACAAACCAAGATCCGAGCCGCCGGCAATGGACAGCAGGACACCGTGAGCCCCCTCCATCGACGCTTCCAACAACGGCGAGTTGATGGCCTTCGCGGCGGCCTGCACCGACCTGCCCTCCCCTCGGGCCGACCCGATACCCATCAGTGCACTACCTGCACCGGACATGACGCTTTTCACGTCGGCGAAGTCCAGGTTGATCAGACCAGGGGTGGTGATGAGGTCGGTGATGCCCTGGACGCCAGAGAGCAGCACCTCGTCCGCGGAGCGGAAAGCATCCATCAGGCTCACGTTGACGTCGCCGAGCTGCAGCAGTCGATCATTGGGGATGACGATCAGGGTGTCGCACTCGTTTCGCAACTCGGCGATGCCGTCCTCGGCCTGACCGGCTCGCCGCTTACCCTCGAAGGTGAACGGCCTGGTGACCACGCCAATGGTCAACGCACCCAGCTTGCGAGCGATGTTGGCCACCACTGGAGCGCCGCCGGTGCCGGTCCCACCGCCCTCACCGGCGGTGACGAACACCATGTCAGCCCCTTTGAGAACCTCCTCGATCTCCTCGCGGTGGTCCTCGGCGGCCTTGCGGCCGACCTCCGGGTTCGCCCCAGCGCCGAGACCGCGAGTGAGCTCCCGCCCAATATCGAGCTTGACGTCGGCGTCGGACATCAGCAGCGCCTGGGCATCGGTGTTCACCGCGATGAACTCGACACCGCTGAGCCCGACCTCGATCATGCGGTTGACCGCATTGACGCCGCCGCCGCCGATTCCGGCGACCTTGATCACGGCAAGGTAGTTGTGCGGGGGCGTCATCCGCTTGCACCTTCGCTATTCATCCCTGCGTGATCCACCACAGTGCGGCCTTCCTCATCGCTGCCAGCACCCCGCCGACGTCCGGACAACTCATGCTCCCCTCGGCGTGGCAGAACCCTCAACCTCATCTGGAGGATTAGAGTTATGTCAGCTCTGTGTCCTGGGCGACGGTAGGCACCGACATCGGTGACGTCCAGCAGGCACGCCGAGCGGGCCAGCGATCCAGCGCCGCAAGTGTATGCGGCAGCTCAGCGCAGCGCGGTGGCGACGTGTTCGGCAGTTGGGCGGTCGCGGGGGTCTGTTGCCATGCAGGCCATGACGGCCTCCTCGAATTCCTTGAACGGCCACGGCCGGGCAGCGTTGGGATCGAGACGACCTGCGGCGGCGATGTCTTTGAGTTGCGCTATACGGCCCGCTGCGGGGTCGGTGTAGGTGATAGGTGTCGTATGGGTCCAAGCCCACCACAATGACGCCCCCAGGGACCAGATGTCGGCTTGGGCAGTGAGCGTGATGTGTTCTTCAGAGTTGAGGATGAGTTCGGCGACCTCGGGGGCGGTGGTGTGTGCGAGCCCGCCACGATGGACGTAGAACGGCACATCGGCGGGTCCTTGGGCGCAGGCCAGGTCGATGATCTGCATGACTTCGCCCTCGAGGATGACGTGGTCGGGTTGCAGGTCGCCGTGTGCCCAGCCAGCCGCGTGGAGTTTCGCCAGTTCCTGTGCCGCCCCGCCCGCCAGGGCGAGCATGCGCCCCTTGATCGTGGCGCTGTCGTCACCTCGGTGAGCCCGCTCCAACTCGGTCCACAGGCCGGTGCCATCAATCCACCGCAGTATCAGCCAGGATCGCTCCTCGTCCCATCCGTGGTCGCGGTAGAACTCGGTGCCGAGCAGGTGCAAGATCTCGCCTTCACGGGCCGCCATGAGACCACTGGTGATCTTCAATGCGATATTGTTGATTTTGTAGACGGTGGTGCCTCGCCGGTTGTGCAGGACTGTGGGCTCATCGTCGGCCAGTCCGAGACGAGTGATGATCCGATCCACGACGCCCCCTTCGCCACAGCGACACTGCGGCCCGAGCGAGGCCAGCGTGAACAGTGTGACGCAGCGGAGCCGGTGGAGAGCTACGGTTGGACTGGGGACGGCTACCTGCGACCCCGGCCCAGGGCTGGGTGAGGGTCGCAGGTCGGAAGGGCGTTCGGGGGTCAGCTGGTGAGGGCTGCCCAGTGGGTGACTGTGATGTTGTCCAGCGGGATGCCCAGCGTCTGGTAGATGCGGGTGTGCATGGCGCCGAACCAGGCGTCGCGCCGGTCATCGAAGAACGCCTGGTCGAACCAGGCGACGCCGAGGATGACGGTGCCGCCGCCGTTGGGGTTGCCCGGCTCGGCTTCCAAGTAGGTGCATTCCCAGTCCCAGAGCATCTGCTCCTCGGGGCGGGAGCGCAGGCGCTCGTCGTACTCGCGCAGGGCCTTGATGCACCGCTCGGCGGTAACCGCGTCGGGGCAGTAGTACGAGCAGTCGCTCTTGGCGATGGGAACCTTCCCGGCGAGGCGGACCGGGTCGACGTCGGAGCCGACCAGGACCCGCACCCGGGTCACCAGGCCTTCGGTGGACTCAAGGACGCTCATGCTTCCTTTTCCTTTCGTGGGCGGTTGTGGGCGTTACCAACCCGTCCCGCTGATCGGGTCGAGTTCGGGGGGTGTGTGGTCACGCATGCTGCCCGCCACGAAGCGGCGGCCTGCCGCACGACGATGGCGACCAAGCCACCAGCGACGGCGAACTTTCCAGCACGGTACCGGTCCCACCCGGCCGCCAAACCGGATACCAGTTCCGGACCGGACGGCGGTTCCTCATCCGTACCGACGCCCGTGGCAGTGTCGTGGACAGCGCGGGACAACTCACGCAACATCGCCCGATCATCACGGTGCACAGCCCGGCGCGGCTCCTGCTGACCGAGAATCACCGAGACATCAGCGTGCAGAGCGCGGAGATGCGCAGCAGCGACGGCAACCCCACGCCCCCAAGTCCCGCTCGGCCTTGCGGATCATGGCCACCGACAGACCGGAGGCTTCAGCCAGACCCTCCTGGGTCATCCCCGACCCACGCAAGATCTTGATGCGCTCGCCAGTCGTGTAGTCACTCCACCGAGCCATGATCACCAAAACCTTCTTTTGCGCTGACCTCTACTTGGAAGGTACGCCACGAAGTTCCAGCCTGACGGACCCTCCACAGGCCGGGTCAGTTGGTCTTGGCCAGCGTGTCGGCTTCAGCCAGGGCACGGTAGACCGAGGCGAGCGAGGGGCTCTTGCCAGCATTCCCAACTCGCGTGCCACATGCACGGTGACGTCCTCGGTCATGATCGCGGCCATCACCCCCGCAGCCCGGTCCGGGCCAGCACGGCTGGCGGTCTTTCCCGCATCTCACCGGCGATCTCGGCCAGCTCCGCACTTACCGTCTCGGGCATGGCGGGCTGATCCGTATCGATCTGCGTCTCATTCTCAGCGTGGACACGCACAAAGATCTCCACGTCGCAGCGGCGATAGCATGCTGGATGTGCTTCTGACACCGCCAGCTTCCCGAAGACCGCAGCAGAGTATCAGCAGTTGCTGGCCTGGGCATCCGTTTGGAGTGTTGCGGCGGGCCGGGGTGGAGCGCACCGGCTCCTCCGGAGTGTTGCTCTCATCTGCGGGCCACGCAGGTAGAGGTGATTGAGGTCAACCAGCCCGACAAGGCCAGCTCTCAACGGCGCGGCAAGTGCGGCGTCATCGACGCCGCAACCCCGCTCGTGCGGTGCCGTGCGGTCAGGCCACGGCGAGGGGCCATGGCACCGCGACGTCACCGCGATCATGATCTGGCTCCGCGACCCCGTCCTTTGATCTGCCGGACACGGCTCAACCGAGTGGTTTCGTCGCCAGCTTGTATTAAGTTTCTGCGATCCGCCTTTTGTCTGTGTGGATCCTTAACTTCGGTTGAGGGGTGAGGGTGGGTGGACAAGCTGGTAGTGGACTTCGCCGTGTTGGAGGGCGCCGAGTCCGAGATGCGCAGGGTCGTGCGCGAAATCGACGACCTGCGGTCGATGTTGCACGACAAGATCCTGCCGATGACCCAGCAGTAGACGGGTGCAGCCGCTGAGGCGTTCGGACAAGTCTACGAGCTGTGGCAGCAAACAGCGGCAGACATCAATCTCGACTTGGCCGAACTACACAAACTTATCGTGACTGCGCACCGCAATCACTCGTCGGCGGTCCGGACCAATGTTGCGATCTGGCGGGTGTGATGGTTCAACTCACTCCGACGATGGTGGTGCGCGGTCCGGATGGTGGCCCTGCGGTGCCAGTGAACTTATACCCAACCGACTTCCATGCGGTGGCTCAGCAGTTCGTCGACTCGCAGGATGATCTCGAACGTATCCGCGAGGATCTGCTCAACGGACTGAATGCGGCCAGCGGTGCGGCCGGTGCGTGCGACGGCGCGCAGCAGTACCAAGATGGCTGGGCCGCTGCCATGGACAATATCATCAACGACGGGTTCCATACCGCCTTCGACCTCCTCGGCGCGATCGGCAAGGGCATCGACGTATCCGCCCTCAACCACTGGACCGCCGACCAGGACAGCGTCCCCGGCCAAACCAGCAACCCACCGCTCTGGTCATCCGTCGCGCCTCACCCCTGGCCGTTCAACACCGATTTCGCGATCCTGACCGGCGATGCGCCCTGGTGGATGCCCGGCTTCCTAGAAAAATACGTTCCCACCACAGACACCGGAAAGCTGGACAGAGCCGCCGAGGCGTGCCGCAAAGCAGCAAGCGCGATTCGCGACCTCGCCTCCGGCCTGCACTCCAGACTGCAAGGACTGCTCGGCAACAACAGCTCCGCCGACATCGACGAGCTCGAACAGTTCTGGCAGCGAGCCGCGGGGCCACAGTCAATTCTCACCGGGCTGCCCCAAGCGCTCGACGACGTCGCGGACAGCCTCGTCGACTTCCGCATCTGGAACGACGACACCCAGCAGGCGATCAAGGACAAGATCAAGACGGTGGTCGACAGCCTCGGTGTCGTCGGGCTGGTCCTGGTCATCGGCAGCATCCTCACCGATGGTGGGCTAGACGCGATCATCGCCGCCGTGGTCGAAACACTTGAGCTCTTCAGCGTCGACGCCGAAGGCACGCTAGCCGCACCGATCATTGAAGTCGCCACGATTGCCGGGACAGCGCTCGTCATCACCGGCGGGGCGGTCGCGATCGCCAAAGGCGTCGAACCCGCCATCCACGCCGCGATGAGCGGTACCCCGTCCCCCGACGTGGAAGGCGTTGACGCCACCAAGATCAGCGACGAGCTGAGCGCCGAAACACCGCCCACGCGGCCCCCGGACCCGAATGCCAAGCCCAGCGGCCGTCCGACCCGCATTCACGGCAACGCCGACACCCGGCGCTCGCTGCAGCGGGAGAACGAGTCGGCCAACACGCTGGCCAGGTCGGGGTACGACGTCGAGCAGAACCCGTCCGTCCCCGGCCCCAAGAATCCCAACTACCGCATTAACGGCAAGATCTTCGACAACATCGCGCCCACGACCGGCAACGCCCGCAACATCGCCACCCGTATCCAAGAGGAGAAGGTCGGGACCGGCCAAGCTGACCGTGTCGTGCTCAACCTGGCTGACAGTCCCGTCGACGTGGGCGTGATGCGCGCCCAGTTGCATGATTGGCCGATCAAGGGGCTCAAGGAGGTCATCGCGATCGACAAGCAGGGCAACATACTTCATCTCTACCCGTAGACTCACCAAGCGAGGACTATCAGATGGCCATTTCCTACACTCTTGACATGGCGACGTCGTCGCCCGCGGCGCAGGTCGCCCGCGCGTTGCACGACGCCGCGCGGACCATCGGGCCGTTCGACGCATCGGTCACCCCCGAGCAGGTACTCGACGAGGGAACGGTGACCGGGCTCGGCACCTGGATCCGGGTAGTTGAGGCCAGACCCCAGCCATGGAATTCGGTGATCACCGACCTCGGGTTCACTCCAACTGTGTTGGTGGCGTTCCGCCTCGACAAGGAGGGCGAGATCTCCGATCAGGAGGATGACATGATCCGGCTGGTATCCAGCCTGCTGTACCGGATCCCCGGCGACGCGGTGCTGACGGACTTCGACAATATCTGGCTGCTGCGCCGCGGCGGCGACCTGAGTGTGAGCGAACAGGCTGACCTGTGGCCCCCGCACCGACTGGCCGCATTGTCCCAGCGCTACCGTCGCGCCACTCACGCCTTCGCCGAGGAGTGATATCGGCGCCAACGGGGAACCGTGTTCCGGGATGTCCGGATTGGCCTGACAAGAAACCGTCGGCAAACAACCGATAGCCGGTTTGCGGTGACCTAATTGTGTGAAGTCCGGGTGCATAGATGCGTTCCCGGCGCCTTGAGCGCAGTCGCACTAGCGACCAAGGATCTCTAGGAAACAACAGGGCCACGCGGGCGCTGACGGCGCAGCTGTGCGAACTGCTCAACAAAGCCACGACACCCCGGCACGGGAAGATAGGAACGGCTTCATGACGACACAGGTACCAGCTCCATGACGGTGCGGAGTGCTCCGAACCAAGCTGCTCGGACTCACCGACGGCCACGAGGAATTCTCCACTACCGGCGCCGATGGCGTGTACCACCTCGGGCAACGGCTGCGGTTCGTCGCCAGCCACTACTGGAACGATCCGCCTGAACACTCCCCCAGCGAACAAGCCGCACTTGACGTCAGCGCGCACCGGTTCAAGATCCTTTATGACCACGTCCAGAGCTATCTGTAGAATTGACAAGGAAGCGAGCCGTGCCTACCTCAATCCCGCCGCACGTCGTGCTGGTCAGTGCCGGACCCGCCACCGTTCTCGTCATCAGCGACGCCCCCGCCGTCACCGACTGGATCACCCAGTACTTCGGCTGCTGGTGGACCGTGCGACCCACCACCTCAGCGGCCGACACCAGTGGCCCCGTGCTCCACTGTCACGTCGATCCCGACCGCTTCGCCGCCGCCCAGGACAGCCTCAACACCCGGCCCCACCGGATCATTGAGTTTGCTCGCAACCCCCTCCACGTCGCTGACAACACCGACAACACCGTCTGTGCGGTCGATCCCGCTGAGCAGGTCGCCTACGAGACCGACACCTGCCGCACCCGGCTCACCCTCACCGCCACCATGTCCCTCGGCCTATGCCTGGCCGCCGCCCGCATCACCCGCGAACTCATCCGAGCCCAGCTCGAAGCCGATGGGTGGGCCATCATGCACGCCAGCGCCGCCGTCCGCGACAATGACGCCACCCTCGCGCTTGGACCCAAAGGCGCCGGCAAGACCACCACCGCGCTACTGCTCACCACGCAGGGCCACCAGCTTCTGGCCAACGACCGGGTCTTCCTGCACCCCGCCACCCGGGCCCTGCTGCCCTGGCCCGCCGCCGCGGCGCTCGGACTCGGGCTGCTGCACGCCCATGGCCTCCTCGACGGCGTGCGCACTCAGCTTGCCGCCGGGCAGCACCTGCACCCCACCGTCGACCCCGCCGTCACCACCGCCATCCTCAACGGCCACACCAGCCCACTGCGCGACTCTCACGGCCGCGAGCTCAAAACCCAACTATTCCCGCACCAACTCACCGACTGGCTCGGCCTGCAACTCACCCGCTCCGCCACCGCCACCGCACTGATCTTCCCTCGTCTTGACCCCGACGGCGAACCCCGCCTCGACGCCTCCTCGCGCACCGTCACCACCAGCGACTTCTTCGACCCCGACCACGACGACCGCTACCTCGACTTCCTTCGCCTGACCCGGATCACCCCCCCGACCACCGCCACCAGATCTGGGCACGCACCCGCGACGCCTTGGCCACCGTCCCCCGCCACAGCATCGTCCTCACCCACGACACCATACGATCCCGACAACTACTCGCGACTCAGGCGATGGTCGGCAAGGTGGGGCTGGAGACGTCGTAGATCTTGCCGGGTTGGGTCAGTAGCGGGCCGAGCACCGCCGCCTTGCGGTCACTCTCCTCCACACCACCCCACCGCACCTCCCGCGCAGTGCCTCTCCGCCCGGTGTCCAGTCCCAGCACGACGTCGGCCGGAGACTTCGCGGCTATCGAGCGAACCTGGACGCGCAGCCACTCGGGCAACCTGGTCAGCACCGTCAGCGCAGCCGCCGTCGCGCTGTCCCGGGGCCCGACTCGTGCCACCCGTAACTCCGGCAGGCCAGGCGGCCCGACGGGCATCGTCGCGTAGTCGGTTCCCGTGGCGTCCACCAGGTGCACGCCACTGCCAGGGCGCACGACCGCGATCGGGGTGCGTTCGGTGACTTCGATCCGTACCGTGCCATCGACGCTGCACCGCACCTGGACACTCGCCACCTGCGGCACCGCAGCTACCCGGGTCTCGATCGCCGTGGTGTCCAGCCACATCATCGGCGTGCCCAGTCGCACGTCCGCCACCGCCCGCACCACCTCAGCGGAAAGCTCTCCGGTGCCCACCACCTGCACGGAGCGGGCGTCGAACAGCGAACTACCCAGCAGCACCCACGCCAGCGAACCAGCCAGGGTCAGCATCGCCATCCCGGCGGCCGGCCAGGGCCACCAGGTTCGGGCCGACCCGGACGGCTGCACCGCAGTGGGCGGGACAGCCGGGCGCTGCGGCGCGCGGAATGCGGCGTCGCGCTGCGGCGCCGGTCGAGCGCGGGGTACCACCCGGGCGACAGAGTCCGCAGTCATAGCCCACCTCGGCTACCACGACCGGACGGGATCGGCCCCGGCGCGGTGCGTGACCGGGACGCGGGAGTGTAGGGCACCGGAGGGCGCAACCGCAGCAACCGGGAGATCGCACCCTGACGTCCAGAACGGCTGAACTCGTAACGCAGCGCGGACACCGCCTGCGGTTCATGCCGGGCGAAGTTGGCCAGCAACCCGAAGGCCAGCATCGTCAGGGCAATGGAGGTGCCCCCCGAAGAGATCAGCGGCAGCGGGATCCCGGTAATCGGCAACAAGCCGACCACGTACCCGATGTTGATCGTGGCCTGACCGACCAGCCACGTTGTCACGGTGGCGGCTACCAGCTTGATCCACGGATCAGTGTTGCGCGCGGCGATCCGAATCCCCACGTAGGCCAGCGTGCCGAACAGCAGCAGCACCACCAGGCAGCCCAGAAAGCCCAATTCCTCCCCGATAATCGCGAAGATGAAGTCGTTATGCGCGTTGGGCAGGTAGTGCCATTTGGCGCTGCCCTGCCCCAGGCCTACCCCCCACCAGCCGCCGTCGGCCAGCGAAAACATCGCCTGGCGGGCCTGGTAAGCGGCGCCCTGGGGGTCGGCACCCGGGTGCAGGAAGGACTCAATTCTCGCTGATCGGTAGCCGGCGATGCCGGCCATCACAACCGCCCCGGCGACGGCGGCGACCGCGATGGCGCCGAACAGCTCGCCAGGCGCACCGCCGAACCAGAGCAGCGCGAGCAGCACGATGGCCAGCGTGATCGTGGTACCCAGATCGGGCTGCAGCATCACCAGTGCGAAGACGACGACGGCCATGGGAACCAGCGGGACCAGCAGGTGCCGCCACTGGCGCAACAACGCGCGTTTGGTGATCAACACGTGCGCGCCCCACAGGGCCAGGGCGAGCTTCGTGGGCTCGGAGGGTTGCAGGGACAGCGGGCCCAGCCGCAGCCATTTCTGCGCGCCGTTGATCTCGGCGCCCAACGGGCTGAGCACCATGGCCAGCAGCACCACACACCCCAGCAAGAACAGTCCACTGGTGCCACGTAGCATCCGCACCGGCATCCGCAACCCCAGCCAGAACAACACCAGCCCGAGCCCGCAGTACGCCAGTTGTTGGACAAACACCGCATAGGATGAGCCTGCCCTGGTGTAGGACTCCACAGTGGACGCGGAGAGCACCATCACCAGACCGAACAGGGTCAACAGGCCGAAAACGGCGAGCACCAGGTGCAGCGAGGTGAGCGGCCGGGCCAACCAGGCGGTGAGCCGCTCGCGGGCAGCTACGACCCGACTGGCCGCCACCCGCCCATGCGCCACCCGACTGGCCGCCACCCGACTGGCCGCCGGCCGACCCGGTGCCGTACCCGGCGGCCGGGTGGAGCTACTCACCGGGGGATACCCAGCGCGGCGACAGCGGCGGCGAACGCCCGGCCCCGATGTGCGTAGTCGGTGAACATATCCATCGACGCCGCCGCTGGGGCAAGGAGCACGACACTGCCTGGACTGGCTAGCTCGGCGGCTGCTGCCACCACCTCCATCATGGCGCCATCGTCTCTCGAATCCACCACCCGCACCGGGAGGTTGGGGGCGTGTCGCGCCAGCGCGGCGGCGATCGCCGCGCGGTCGGCGCCGAGCAGCACAGCGCCGAGGAGCCGATCCCGGGTGTCGATGACGAGCTCGTCTACGTCAACGCCCTTGAGCAGGCCTCCGGCCACCCACACCACCCGGTGCCGGGCCAGCAACGAGGCCCGCGCCGCATGCGGGTTGGTGGCCTTGGAATCGTCGACGTAGCACACCCCAGCGTGCTCGCCGACTGGCACACCACGGTGCCCACCAGGGGTGAAGGCCCGCAATCCCTGGGCGATGGCCGGCGCCGCCACCCCGATGCAGCGGGCCAGCGCCGCGGCGGCTAACGCGTTGGCAAGGTTGTGTGGGCCGGCCGGCCGGACGTCGGCGACGCTGGCGAGCACTGTGCTGTCTCCCCGACGGGCAGGGCTGCCACCCCGAGTGGCAGGATCGCCGAAGGCCCGGTCAACGAGCGCCTCGCCCACCACACCCAATTGGCCAACTGCTGGCTCACTGATGGTGAACTCGACCCCGCTACGCCCAGCGGCCAGCCGCGTCGACCACTCATCGTCGGCGTTGACCACCGCCGTGGTGCCCTCGGCGTACACGCTGCCCTTGGCTGCGGCATACCCGGCCAGGCAGCCGTGCCAGTCCAGGTGATCGGCGGAGACGTTGAGCACCACGGCGGCCCGTGGGGTCAGCTCGCGCGACCAGTGCAACTGGAACGATGACAGCTCCACGGCGAGCACGCGGTGGCCGGCGCGCACCGCGTCCAGCAGTGGGAGCCCGATGTTGCCGCAGGCCACCGCATCCACCCCGGCGGCGCGCAAGATCGATTCGAGCATCCCCACCGTGGTGGTCTTACCGTTGGTGCCGGTGACCACCAGCCACTCAGCTGCCGTCTGGTCGGCCCCGGATCGAGAGGCGCGATCGAGCCCCGAACCAGCACCGAGCCGCGAAACAGCACAATCGATCCAGCGGGCCAGCGTCACGTCCCCGATCACCGGCACGCCGGTGCGTTGCGCGGCCACCAACAGCGGAGCGTCCGGCCGGAAACCAGGGCTGGTCACCACCAGGTCGGTGCCCGGCGGCGGGGCGGCCAGCCCGAGCGCCAGCCGCACTGCGCTCGTCACCGGGGTACCGGCCAGCGCCGCCAACTGGGCGGGTGCGGAGTCGGTGACGGTGACCTCGGCGCCCAGCTCGACTAGCACCCGGGCAGCCGAGATTCCCGTGACCCGCGCCCCGGCCACGAGCACCCGGGCCCCAGAAAGGTCACTAACATTGCTGATGGGTGCACGCACCCCGTCACCCCCCGGCTGCCGTCAACCACTCGCTGTAGAACACACCGGCGCCCAGCGCACAGCAGATGGCCGCGAGGAGCCAGAACCGGATGATGACAGTGGTCTCGGGCCATCCGGCGAGCTCGAAGTGGTGATGAAATGGTGCCATCCGGAACGGCCGGCGCTGAGTAGTCCGAAACACCGCAACCTGGATGACCACCGACAGCGCCTCGACGACGAACAGCCCACCGATCACGACGAGGAGCAATTCGGTTCGAGTGACCACGGACAGGCCGGCCAGCAGCCCGCCGATGGCCAACGACCCGGTGTCGCCCATGAAAATCTTCGCTGGGGGGGCGTTCCACCACAGAAACCCGATGCACCCACCGACCGCGGCGGCGGCCACCACGGCCACGTCGAGCGGGTCGCGCACGGTGTAGCAGCCGGGCACGGCCTGGATGGTGCAATCCTGGGTGTACTGCCAGAACGAGACGATCACATAGGTCACCAGCACCATCGCCGCCGCCCCCGCCGCCAGCCCGTCCAAGCCATCAGCCAGGTTCACCGCGTTCGACCAGGCAGACACCAGCAGGTAGCTGAAGACCACGAATCCAACGACGCCGAAGGACACCACGGCGACATCCCGCACGAACGACAGGTGAGTCGATGCCGGGGAGATGCCATCGCCGTCTCGGAAACCCATCGTCAGGATGCCGAACAACACCGCGGCGACCAGCTGCCCGACCAGTTTGGCGGTCTTGTTCAGGCCCAGGTTGCGCTGCCGCCGAACCTTGATCAGGTCGTCCAGGAAGCCGACCACACCCAGCACCGTGGTGAGCAGCAGCACGAGCAGAGCCGACGCGGTGATGTCATGCCGGGTGACGGTGAGATGCGCAACCAGGTAACCACTCCACATCGCCAGCAGAATGGCCACTCCCCCCATGGTGGGCGTGCCCCGCTTGCTGTGGTGAGTCTGGGGTCCTTCCTGCCGGATCTCCTGACCAAAGCCCTGCCGGGTGAACAGCCGGATGAGGTAGGGCGTGAACAGAATGGAGGCGAGCAGGGCGACTCCGGAGGCGACCAGGATGGTGCTCACCCGCGGCTCCCCTCGAGCAGGTCGGCGAGCAGGTTGGCGAGCACGTCCGCGTCCACGAACGGGTGCTTGATGCCGTGCACCTCTTGCATGGTCTCGTGGCCCTTGCCCGCGACGACCACGGCATCCCCCGGGCGGGCCCGCGTGAGGGCGTAGGCGATCGCCTCCGCCCGATCGCCGATCTCCACGACCGACGCGCCAGCGACCCCTCGCACTCCGGCGAGGATGGACGCCCGGATCGCCGTCGGGTCCTCGGTACGCGGGTTGTCGTCGGTGACCACCAGTAGATCGGCCCGGCGAGCCGCTTCGGCACCCATCAGCGGGCGCTTGGCCGTGTCCCGGTCTCCCCCGCAGCCCAGGACCACCAGCAGCCGCCCGGGGACTTGGGCTCGCACCGCGTCGAGCAGCGCGGCCACCGCAGCAGGCTTGTGCGCGTAGTCGACCAGAGCGAGGAACCCCTGGCCGCAGTCCACCCGCTGCATCCGACCGGGCACCTGGGCGGTGGCAATGCCGCGGGCTAGCAGCATCGGGTCAGCCCCCGCGGTGTGGCCGACGGCCAACGCAAGCAGCGCGTTGGTCACATTGAACGCGCCGGGCAACCGCACCCCCAAGCGCTGGTCAAACCCGCCTGGACCCAGGACACGGAAGGCCTGGCTGCCGGAGGGCTGGGCGGTGATGTCCGTAGCGTGCCACGTGGCGTCGCCGTTCAACGAAACCGTCGTGGTCTCACCTGTGACCAGCCTCTGCCCCCAGACGTCGTCGATGCACACCACCTCGGCGCTAGCCCGCCCGTCGAACAGCATCGCTTTGGCGGCGAAGTAGTCCTCGAAGTCGGCGTGGAAGTCCAGATGATCCTGGGACAGGTTGGTGAACGCGCCGACCGCGAAGGTGGTACCGGTCACCCGGCCCAGCACCAGCGCATGGCTGGAGACTTCGATAGGCACGTGGGTGACGCCGTGTTCGGCCATCAGCGCCAGCAGCGCCTGCAGGTCCGGGGCCTCCGGGGTGGTGAACGTGCTGGGCAGCAGCGCCTCGCGGATCCGCGCCTGCACGGTGCCGACCAGGCCGGTGTGCGCGCCCGCCGCGCGCAACCCCGCCTCGAGAAGGTATGCCGTGGTGGTCTTGCCGGCGGTGCCGGTGATCCCGAGCACCGCCAGCCGGGTGGAGGGGTCACCGAAGGTGCGGGCGGACAGGGTGCCCAGTACCGACCGGGGGTCGGGGTGGACCAGCACCGGGATCTCCGGTCGGTAGGCGGTCGCGGCGGCCAGCGCCGGGCGGTGTGCACCCGCAGGGTCCGTGAGCACCGCGACAGCGCCAGCGTTCAACGCGATGCCGGCGAAGTCGGCACCATGCGGCCGGCCGGGTATCAGGCTGGGCAGCGCCGCAAACAGGTCGCCGGGAAGGGCCTGTTGGGCACGCAGCGTGATGCCCGTGACCAGCGTCTGATCGGACGCCCACTCCAGAGAGCCCGAATCCAGGGGTCGCGAGACGGTCGCGCCAGCAAGTGCGGCGAGTGCGGTCACCGGGGTCGGCGCGGTGTGCGACGGGCGCAGCGGCGTCTCGACCAACGAGGGAGTCACAGGAGCAGTCACGATCTGGGGTCGGGTGCGGGTGGGGCTGAAGGCCCAGCGGGGAGGAAGGCTACCGGCGCTGCCCTCCGTGATCGGGAGCGGACCCAGCGTCAGAGCCCGGGGAGAGTGAGGGTGGCGACGGGACTAGGTCCGGGGGACAGCGGGATCTGGTAGCGCCCCGCCAGGTAGGAGGCGATGTCGTGGAACAGCGGCGCGGCGCTGCCGACGGCCGGGTTATCGAGCATGATCCCGACCACGAAGCGCGGGGCGTCGGCGGGCAGGATGCCGGCGAAGGTGATCCAGTAGTTCGAGTTGCTATAGCAGCCACAGCCGGGGTTGACCTGCTGCGCGGTGCCGGTCTTGGCGGAGATCTGGTAGCCGTCCAGCGCCGCTTCCGGGCCGGTGCCGCGCTGTCCCGGCTCGTCCTGCACGACCGCTCGCAGCATGTCCCGCACTGTCCGGGCGGTCTGCGGGCTGACCACCCGGACACCGGCTGGTCGTGGGGTCGTGGTCCGGGTACCGTCCGGAGCGATCTCTGCGCTGACGATGCGCGGCGGGATGCGCACGCCGTCGTTGGCGATCGCCTGGTACATGCCGGCCATCTGCAGCACGGTCATCGACAGGCCTTGACCGATGGGCAGGTTGGCGAATGTGCTGCCCGACCACCGGTCCCCGGGTGGCACCTGGCCCGCGCTTTCCCCTGGTAACCCCACGTTGGTGCGCTGACCCAGACCCATCCGCGTGAGCATGTCCACAAAGCGGTCCTTACCCAGGCGCTGCGCGGTGAGCAACACGCCGACGTTAGAGGAGCGGGCCAGCACCCCGGTGAACGTGAGGTTCAAGGTGCCGTGCGGCCACGCGTCCCGGACCGTCCGGTCGGCAACCCGCAGTTCGCCGGGGACGTGCAGCGCGGTGTCCGGGGTGACGATGCCGTTCTCGATAGCCGCGGCGGCGGTGACCACCTTGTTCACCGAACCTGGTTCGAAGGGAGCCGAGACCGCCGGGTTGCCCAGCAACTCAGGGGTCGCCGCCGCGAGGTTGTTCGGGTCGAAGGTGACATCGTTGGCCATCGCGTAGACCTCGGCGGTGCGCGCGTCGAGCACCACCGCGCTGGCCCCTTTGGCGTGGTATTTCCGGGCATAGTCGCCGAGTATTTGCGCCACGGTGAACTGCAGGTCGGAGTCCACGGTGAGCTCCAGCCCCGAACCAGGTATCGGCTGCCGCTCGACGCGCTCGCTGCCCGGGATGACCGCGTCCGAGCCCTCAGCGGTGTCCACCACCCGGCGACCGTCCCGGCCAGCCAGCAGGGTGTCAGCATAGTTCTCCAGGCCGACTAGCCCCCGCACTGTGCGCTCGTCGGCCCGCCAGTTCGCCACCCCCAGGACGTTGGCTGCGAGCTCACCGCCGGGATACTGCCGGACTTCCCGGTGCTCCGCGCTGATCTCTGGGAAATCCCGCTGGATCGCTCTGGCCTGGGCCGGCGTCACCAAAGGTGCCAGCAGTACTGTGGTGCGGTCGCTGCGCAGTTGGCTCAGGAGTTCCTGCTCGGACACCAGCGGCCCGAGCACCTGAGCGACGCGGCGGGCCATCGCCTGCTTGTGCGCGTCCGGATCGGCCCGGACCACGCGCTGCTCGGCAGTGATCCGCTTCGGCTGAGCGTACAAAGCCTCGGCCGCCACGCTGAACGCCAGCGGCGTTCCGTTGCGGTCAGTAATCGTGCCGCGCTGCGCGGGCAGCGTCTGCACGGTGGTGCGCTGGTTCGCAGCCTGTGCGGACAGTTCCGCCGCCTGCAATCCCTGCACGGCGACCAGTCTGAGTCCGGCGGCCACCAGCGCAAGCACGAGTACCACCCGACCCGACCCCAGCCGGTTACGTAGACCCGCTGCCGGCGAGCCGGGTTTCCGGCGGTGCCGAGGCACCCCGGTTGTGCGGACGGTGGTCACTGTGCCCAAGGCAGTGCACCTGTCAGGAATGGGCCCATCAGGCACGGCCCGATACTGGCGCCCGTGGCGGAGCTGGCTGGTCAGGTACTGCCGCGGGTGCAGGTGCAGGTAATGCCGGCGGCGGTGGGACGGGTGTTGCTGCCGGTGGGGCAGGTACTACCGCCGGCGGCGGGGCGGGTGCGGTGGCCCGCCGGGGCTGGCCGATCAGGATGACGGTGCCGTCCGGGCGGACGATCAGCCGGGCCGGGTTCCCGGCCGGCACCATGCCCAGCTCGCGAGCCCGGCGAGCCAGCTCAGGTGCGGTCTCCAGAGTAGCCACCTCTCGGCTCAGGTTCTCTGAACGCTCGGCCAGGTTCCTGGCATCCTCGCGGGCGCGCTGCAAGCGGTAGGAGTCAGCGGTGGCGGCCGTGGACAACCACAGCGTGGATACCAACGTCACCCCCAGCAGCACCATCACCAGCAGCACGAAGGGCGTCCGGCCGGCGTCCGCGGTATCGGGGACACGGTGGCGGGCCCCGGTACGCTGGGCACGCCGAGCGTAGGCGCGGGCGACGGCCGGGGAACGGCCTCGCGGCGCCCCGGTGGCCCGGCGGCGGGTGGGCGCGGTGGTCCGGCCACGCGTCGAGGTCGCGGTGCGGGTGGGAGCCGTCACGAGATCGACTCCGGCCAGTCCGATCCGTCCCGGTCGGATCTGACATGGTCGGATCGGACCTGGTCGGATCGACGCTGGGGAACCGGCGCGATGCGCTGCGCGGCCCGCAATCGCACCGATGCTGACCGTGGATTGGCCTCGATCTCGGCCGGGCCAGCGCGTTCGGCGCCACGGGTCAACGCGCGCAGCTGGGGTCCGTGATCTGGTAGCTCGACCGGCAGGCCAGCCGGGGTGCGAGAGGTGGTCAGCTGGGACAGCGCCCGTTTGACGATCCGGTCCTCCAGCGAGTGGTAAGACATCGCCACCAGCCGACCGCCGACCGCCAGCGCACCCAGCGCGGCAGGTATCGCCGAACGCAGCGCCGCTAGCTCGCCGTTGACCTCGATCCGCAACGCTTGGAAGGTCCGCTTGGCGGGATGGCCACCGTGCCGGCGGGTGGCCGCCGGGACACTCTGATAGATGATCTCGACCAGTTGGGCGGTGGTATCCAGCGGCTGCTGTGCCCGTTGCGCCACGACCGCAGCGGCAATCCGGCCGGCGAAGCGCTCCTCGCCGTACTCCCGGAGCACCCGGGTGAGATCGGCCTGCGAGTAGCCGTTGAGCACGTCGGCCGCGGTAGGCCCGCCACTGGAATCCATTCGCATATCCAGCACGGCGTCGCGGGCGTAGGAGAAGCCGCGTTCGACGGCGTCGAGCTGCAGTGAGGACACCCCCAGGTCGAACAGCACACCATCGAGGCGCGGGATCCCAAGGCTCGCCAATACGTCGGGCAATTCGGCATAGACGGCATGCACCAGATGGGTACGCCTGGAGTATGCGTGCAGCCGGTCACTGGCCACAGCGAGCGCTTGCGGGTCGCGGTCGAGGCCAACCAGGGTGAGCGCAGGATGAGCGTCGAGCAGCGCGACCGCGTGCCCACCGAGACCCACCGTGGCGTCGAGCATCACGGCCGGTCGGTCCGCCAACGCGGGCCCGAGCAGCTCAAGGCACCGGTGCAGCAGGACGGGAGCATGGTGGGGTAACCCGGAAGGTGGCCCGGGTGATGGCCCGGGAGATGGCACAGGGTCACCGGGCGGGTGATCAGTCACCAGCAGCCTCCCTCCGCTCACACCCACCTCCTTGCGCGACGCAGCCGGGGATCGCCGGTGCGGTATCTGGAACACTCCGCGATGCCGCCAGGTCTCCGCCCGGTGCCAGATCCTGACGCCGGGGAAGGTGCGTCAGGGCTCTGCTGGTCCGTGTTGTTGCGCATCGCCGTTGATGGTGTTGAACACGGTCGATGCGCCTCCGGGCGGAGGCCTCGTGGCACCGGGTCACATCACGCCAGGCAACACCTCCTCCTGCGCCTGGGAGTAGGCCTCCTCGTGCTCCTCCAGATAGCGCTGCCACGCCGCGCTATCCCAGATCTCCAAACGGTTGATTGCCCCGATCACCGCGCAGTCCTTACTCAGCCCGGCGTAGCGCCGCAGCTCGGCCGCGATCGAGATACGGCCCTGCCCATCCGGGCGTTGCTCGTCGGTGCCGGCGAACAGGTAACGCTGGTAGGCCCGCACCGCCTCGTTGGTGAACGGCGCCTGCGCCACCTTGCGGGCCATCTCCTCGAACTCGGCTCGCGGAAAGATGTAAAGGCAGTGGTCCTGCCCCTTGGTGACCATCAACCCCCCTGCGAGCGCATCGCGGAACTTCGCCGGCAACGTCAACCGGCCCTTGTCGTCGAGCCGGGGCGTGTGCGTGCCCAGGAACACGCCACCCACCTCCCCAGCCAGCCCACCAGCCCTGCGGACCGGCCATGGAGCTCCACTGCCGCTCCACTGCCAACCACCGTACCCCACTTTCCACCACTGTCAACGCGCAGGAACCTCCGTGTTCCCGTACACTGCATGATCTGACCAGTTCAGGGACGTAATCCAGAAGTGGGGTGACCGCCCGGCGCGCGAGCTGCTCGGCGGCTCAGGCGCTGCCTGGCGAGGCAGCGCGGGTGCTTCCGGCGCGTCAGGGGGCGCACGGGTGGGGGGAAGTGGGGGGAGCCGCCCTGGTCTGTTCTGGCGCGGAACGGCGACACCTCCCGCAGTGTGGTCATCCAGACGATGTTTGACAGACTCGACTCAGCGTGTGCGTGCACCGACCCCCGGTACACCAGCGACCCGGAAGGCGGTCCAGAGATCACGTGAACCCGCGAGATCTGCTTGTCAGGATCGGGCCATGAGCCACCGAGATCTGCTTTCGCCGCACGTGGCGGACGTGCACGCCGTTGCGCAGCGGATCGTGGGCAACGTCGAGCGGATCCTGGTCGGCAAGCCCGATGCGGTCCGGACCGCGTTGATCACCCTGCTTGCCGAGGGTCACCTACTGGTCGAGGACGTGCCAGGAGTGGGCAAGACGTCACTGGCCAAGGCGTTGGCCCGGTCCGTCGACTGCACGGTCACCCGGATCCAGTTCACCCCGGACCTGCTGCCCAGCGACATCACCGGGGTGTCCGTCTTCAATCGCAGCACCGGAGGCTTCGACTTCCGACCAGGCCCGGTCTTCGCCAACGTGGTGGTCGGCGACGAAATCAACCGGGCCTCTCCCAAAACCCAGTCCGCGTTGCTGGAGTGCATGGAAGAGCGCCAGGTCACTGTGGACGGGCACAGCTACCCTCTCACCGGCCCATTCATGGTGATCGCAACCCAGAACCCGGTGGAGATGGAAGGCACCTACCCGCTGCCCGAAGCCCAGCGTGACCGGTTCACCGCCCGGATCTCGCTGGGCTACCCGGACCCTGCCGCAGAGCTCGCGATGGTCGATGAGCACGCAGCCGCCGACCCGTTCGCCACCCTGAAGCCGGTCTCCACCGCAGCCGAGGTGAGAGCGCTGTGCCAGTCGGTTCGCCTGATCCACGTGTCCACCGACCTACGCCGCTACGTCGTAGAGGTGGTCAGCGCAACCCGCCGGTTGCCCGAGCTTCGGCTGGGCGCCTCGCCGCGCGCCACACTGCAGCTGATCCGCGCCAGCCGGGCGAGCGCCGCGCTGGCCGGCCGGGACTTTGTGGTACCCGACGATGTACAGGCTATGGCGCAGCCGGTGCTGTCCCACCGGCTGGTGCTCACCGCGCAGGCACACGTTGATCGACTTTCCCCGGAGGACCTGGTGTGGGATGTGCTGGCACGCGTGCCAGTACCCCACGCACCGACCGGGCCACCGCCCGCAAGCGTCCGCGACATCGCTGGCCGGGACGGCGCCACGGTCTGGCGCCGTCCACCCCAGGTGCCCTAGGTGCCCGGACGGCTCGCCGGCCTGACCACCCGCGGCCGCTGCCTGCTCGCCGCCGGACTCACGGCGGCGCTGTGCGCGGTGCTGGTCAACGAACGGGACCTGCTACGGGTGGCAGCTTTCGCCATCATGCTTCCGCTACTGGCCAGCGTGATCGTCGGGCACACCCAGCTCAGGCTGCGGGCGGACCGAAAGCTGGTGCCATCTCGGATCGCGGTCGGCAGCGAGTGCCAGGCGCACCTGACGCTGCGCGGCACCGGAGGGCTGAGCGGCCGGCTGCTGCTCGAGGACGTGGTACCCCCAGCACTGGGCGGCTCCCGCCGAGCCGTAGTGGCCCGCCTACCGCAGCGCGGCGCGGTAGCGCTGAGCTACCCGCTCCACCCGGTAGAGCGCAGGGTGCACTCGCTGGGTCCGCTGATCGCGCGGATCACCGATCCACTCGGCCTGGCGGAGTACAAGCGCACGCTCGCCGGGCACAGCCGGCTGGTCGTGATCCCCATGGTGGTGCCACTGACCGGGTTGCCCGCCGGAGGTGAGCTGGGTGCCGGCGAGGCGGGCGGCGGACGAGTAGGCGTCGGCCCGGGCCAGGACACCGTGGTGGTGCGCAGTTACCGGCAAGGTGATGACTTGCGCAAGGTGCACTGGCGCACCACGGCGCGGCGAGACGAGCTGATGGTGCGGGTTGAGGAGTGGCCGGAGCGCGGCGGTGCCACCGTGCTGCTGGACCACCGCAACGCGGCACATCAGGGCAGCGGTCCCACCTCAAGTCTGGAGTACGCGGTGTCACTGGCCGCCAGCGTGTATGTGCATCTACGGCAGCGCGGTCAGCGGGTGCGGCTGGTCACCGGCGACGGCCTGGTGCGGGCTGTCGCCGATGACGGAACCGACCACACCATCGACATCGCGCTCGACGCCCTCGCCGCGCTGCGTGCGACCGACCAGCACGACCTCGCCAGCGGCCCGGCGATGGCCAGCAGGCAGGAGGTGATCGCCGTGCTCGGGGCCGTCGAACCGGTGGTCATCGAACTGCTGCTGGCGCACCGCCCGCGCGGCACGAGCAGCCACGCCGTGCTGCTGGACGTCGCGGCCTGGAACAGTGCCGGAGACGACTCACGTGTGGCTGCCGCACCCAATCCGGCGCAGGCCGCCCGGCTGCTCGTCGCGGCGGGCTGGTCAGTCGCGGTGGCCCGCCCGGAGCAGCCGCCATCCTCGGTGTGGGACCAGTTATGTATCAGTTCCCGCAGCAAGCTGCAGGTGCCCCGGTGACCGGGTTCACCGCACGGGTGCTGCCACCCGCGGTCGCCGGGCTGGCTGTCGCGCTCGCCGCGACTTCGTTGGTCGGCGTGCTCGCGGGGCCGCGCTGGTGGGGCTTTGTGGTGCTGACCACCGCCATTGCGGTCACGGCCGGAGTGCTCCTGCGCTGGCTGCGGATGCCACCGATCGTGGTCGCGGCCGGTCAGCTCGCCGCGCTGGTGGGACTGGTCACCGCGGTATTCACGTCCAGCGGCTGGCTGGTCGTGCTGCCCGGACCAACTGCGGCGGCGCAGCTACGCGCATTACTTGCACGGGCCGCCCAGCAGATCCGGGTCGGCGTGTCCCCGCTGCCAGAAAGCGCCGAACTGCTCTGCCTGGTGGTGGTCGCCGTCGGACTGGCCGCCGTTGCGGTGCACACCCTGGCCGTCTCAGCCGCCGCGCCCGCCTCCGCCGGGCTGGTGCTGTTGTGTGTGGTCACCGTGCCTGCCACGGCGGCGGACCGGCTGCTGCCCTGGTGGAGCTTCACGCTGAGCGCCCTGGGCTTCGCGCTGCTGCTCGCCGTCGACAGTCGGCAACGGCAACTGGTGTGGGGGCCATCCGCCGGCTCTGGCGGGCACATCGGTGCCGCACCCGCCGCGGTCGCGGTGACTACCGGCGCCATGGTGGTGGCACTGCTCGTCGGAGCGACGGTGACCGCGGTGGGTACCGGCCGGTCAACCAGCACCGGTACTGGCACTGGCACTGGCCAGCCAGGAAGCGGGATCGGGTTGAACCCCTTCACCTCCCTGCGCGGGCAACTGTCCAGCGGAAACGTCGTGGCGCTGTTCCGGGTCCGGGGGCTGGGGCTGGGGAGCAACGGGTCTACCCACGGGCCTACCTACGGGCACTGACGCTGAGCCGGTTCACCACCCGAGTGGGCTGGCAGCGGGGCCCGCTGGACGGCACGGTACCGGCGAGTGAGGACAGGACCGAGAGGTTGCCACTGCCCGCCGGGGTATCCACCCCGTTATCCGGGTCCATCCTGCGGGTGCAGATCGAGCCGATCAACTATGTGGATAACTGGCTGCCGGCCTTCGGCTACCCGCTGGCGCTAGCCGGTGTCAGTCAGGACTGGAACTACGACCCCGACGCGATCACCATCTTCTCCCCCCACCGCCAGCGCGCTGGGCCGTACAGCGAGTTGGGGGTGCTCCCTGCGTCGGATCCTCAGCTGCTCCGCGCAGCGGGCCCCGCTGGTGGTGCACCGTTCAGCACCGTCGATTCGCGGTACCTCGACGCCGCCGGAGTGGATCAGCGGGTGGGCCAGCTGGCGACCCAGGTCACCGCGGGCACCCGGACGGCGTTCGACGCCACGGTCGCCCTCAACCGGTGGTTCACCCAACCCAGCAACGGGTTCCGCTACGACTTGCACACTGCCCCAGGCAACAGCGAGGACGCTCTGGTGGATTTCCTGGTCACCAGCCGCCGGGGCTACTGCGAGCAGTTCGCCTCGGCGATGGCAATCATGTTGCGGACGCTGCACGTACCGGCCCGGGTCGCGGTCGGCTTCACCCCCGGCACCGTCACCGACGGCTCCCGGCTGATCACCACCGACGACGCGCACGCCTGGGTGGAGGCCTGGTTCCCGGGCGCTGGATGGCTGCCGTTCGACCCGACTCCCCCGTCTGACGGGCGCACCGTGATGCCGAATTATGTGCCTGCTGGCCCCACCGCACCTGGTGGACCGCTGCCGACCGCGACGAGCGGGTCCGCCACGCCGGCGCCGGACCCGCTCGTCGCGGCACCGTCGCAGGCCAGCGTCAGTGACCCCGGAATCGGCGTCGGCACCAGGATCGGGCTGCGCGTGACCGGGCTGCTGGGGCTCGGTGTGCTGGCGGGGTTCACCCCGCTGGGAGTGCGTGCGGGCCGACGCCGCCGGCGGCTGCACCTGGTTGGCGCCGGCGGCCCGCTGGCGGTCTCCGCCGCGTGGGAGGAGGTGTTGGCGGAGTCCGCGGACCGCGGGGTGGTGCCCCCCGCGAGCGAGACCGTGCGGGCAACAGCTGAGCGGTTGGCCCATGAGCACGCCCTGGATGAGCCGGGGCGAGCCGGGCTGCGCATCGTGGTCGGTGCGGTGGAGAGATCCTGGTACGCCAGCGTCGGCCGTCCCAGCCCGTCCGGCACCACCGATCGTGAGCTCTTCGCCGCCGTGGACGCCGTGCGCGCCAGCCTGGCTCGGTGCGCCCCGCTGAGCCGGATGGCCCGGCTGCTACCACGCTCAGTACTGCGCAGACGGCCCTAGGTACTGGGCGACAGGTACTGGGCGACCTGACACTAATGCTCCTCGAAGCGGCGACGGAACCGCTGCTCCATCCGCTGGGCCAGGGTGCTGCGACCTTGCCCGGTGGGTGAACGGTCCGACGATCCCGCGCCCCGACCCTCCCCAGCAGCGCGGCGAGAGAAGATCGCGACGACGGCGCCGGCAAACATCACCAGGAACCCGAGAACGCTGACGACAGGGATCCCGACCGGGCGGAAGGGAAGCATGACACCAGCGACAAGGAGCAGCAAGCCCAGCACGAAAAGCGCGATTCCCTGGATTCGGCGGCGATGAGGCCGGCTGCGCATCCGGGCTCCCCGCACGTTCGACGCGAACTTGGGGTCCTCTGCATAGAGCGCGCGCTCAATCTGGTCGAGCAGACGCTGCTCGTGCTCGGAGAGTGGCATCGCTCCTCCTCCGGCACTCCGGTTGTCGATACGGTGTCCGACCCCGACGGTAGTACCTGCGGCCACCGGCTGCCTACCGTGGGCTCCTAGCATCGAGGATACGAGCCCGCAGCGGTATGGACTAGCCGATCTGGTTACCCGATTCAGGGAAGAGCTGCGTTTCCCCGCCACCGGACCGCGCTGGCGTCTCCAACAGGCTAGCGAGCCGCACGGCGGCACCGCCGAACCGGGACCGCGCGGCGTCCGCCGCACGTTCGGCGTCCGACCAGTTCGCACTGGTGCGGTTCGCCCCCCAACTCCCCCTCACGCTCCCCCCATCCAGGGTGAGCTGTTCGGTCGCCGCGCCCCGGACCAACTGTTCCACTCGCACTCCCAGTAACCGGACCGCCGCCCCGCAAGGCAGGTTACCGTCCAACAGGTCGGCAACCACCGCGAACACCTCGGGCACGGAGTCGGTCGGATCGGCCAGCGTTCGGGAGCGGGTAATAGTGGTGAAATCGGGGTAGCGGATCTTCAGCGCGATGGTTCGCCCGCTCAGGCTGCGGCCACGTAGCACAGCCGTGGCGCGATCGACCAACCGCAGCAGCTCGCGCCGCAGCACCACCCGGTCAGCCACATCCTGGGCGAAGGTCTCCTCCGCCCCCACAGACTTCTCCGGCACGTCGGGCACCACGTGCCGCTCGTCCCGGCCGTTGGCGAGCTCGTGCAGGTGCTGAGCACACGCGACACCCACAGCACGCCGCAAGTCAGGCAGTGGCGTGCTCGCCACGTCGGCCACGGTGGCGCACCCCAGCCGGCGCAGCGCCTGCGCGGTGCGCCGGCCCACTCCCCACAACGCGGACAACGGCAGCGGATGCAGGAACTCGAGCGCACCATCGGCAGGCACCACGAGCAGCCCGTCCGGCTTGGAGAACCCGGAGGCGAGCTTGGCGAGGAACTTGCTCGGGGCCACCCCCACCGAGCAGGTCACCCGGTGCGCGTCGTAGACCTGGCCGCGGATCCACTCCCCGATCCCGGCCGGGCTCATTCCCAGCCTGCGCACGGACCCGCCGACGTCGAGGAAGGCCTCATCCAGGCTCAGCGGCTCGACCAGCGGGGTGATCTCACGGAACAGCGCCATCACGCCGCGAGAGACCTCCGCATAGCGGGGGAAATGCGGCGAGACGAACTCCGCTTGCGGACACAGCCGGCGAGCCTGCGCAACCGGCATAGCCGAGCGGACCCCGAACGCCCGGGCCTGGTAACTCGCTGAGAGCACGACGCCACGGTCCCCGGCCGGATTGCTGCCGCCCGCCACCACCACGGGCCGCCCGGCCAGTTCAGGACGTTCGCGAACCTCGACTGAGGCATAGAAGGCATCCATGTCAACGTGCAGCACGGGGCAGCCACGATCGGCAGCACAACTGGCCACCCCGCGCAGTGCGAGGTCCGCGCGGGGAAGGTCAGCGCTGCGCCCCATGACACCCCCTCATGACCCCCACAATGACACCGTCCGACGACATCCTCCGACTAGTCGAACACACGTTCGATATCGTTCATGCTAGCCGGTTATCGCCGGGCGCCGGGCCAACGCGTGTAAGCGGCTGGCGATGTCGCGCAGGGGTGCCCGCCCGGCCGCGGACAGCTCCAACTCGGCGAGCGCCTCGGCTGCCCCGGGATGGGCCTCCAGCACGCTGCCAGGCACCAGGTCGGCAACCACCCCATCGCCCTGCACCAGCTCGACGCCCAGCCCGCTGGCCGCTAGCAGCGCGATGAGACCACCGGTATCGAAGCGGCGCAGCACGGGGTCAGCCGCGCCGAGCCTGCCATCCGGATCGTCAAGCACACGGCGGGCCTGCGCCAGCCGTCCGGCCAACGCGCGGACCAGCACCGCTGCGTACCGGTTAGCCACCAGGACCGATACCGCGCCGCCGGGGGCAGTGGCGTCAGCTAACGCTCGCATTGCCCCGGCGGGATCCTCGACCACCTCAAGTACGCCGTGCCCGAGCACGAGGTCGGCACTCGCTGCCGGAACAGCGTCGGCCAGCGAGTCGGCGTCCCCCTGCACCGGCCTCACCAGGTGCTGGACTCCGGCATCAGCGACCCGACGGTGCAGCGTGGCCAGCGCATTGGGGTTGGGCTCCACCACCGTCACCAGGCAGCCGGATCGGGCCAGGGGCACGGCCCAGACGCCGCTGCCACCGCCCACGTCCAGCACCCGGGGGGCGACGCCCAGCCGTTGACATGCCGCGGCGACCTCGGCCTCCAATGCTCGGTGCACGGCACAGGCTCGCATGGGCAGCACCTTAGACGGCTCAACCGCAGGGAAGGGCGGGGAACACCGGGGGAACATCAGGGGAACGCGGGCACCATAAGCTGCCCCGGTGCGAACCGTGGCGGTACTCGGCCTCAAGGGCGGGGTGGGCAAGACCTCCATCGTGCTCGGGTTGGCCGGGGCTGCCCTGCAGCGGAAGATCCGAACCTTGGTCGTAGACCTTGACCCGCAGGGCAATTGCACCTCCACCCTGGAGCCCGGCGAGACGAAGTCCACGCTGGCCGACGTCCTGGCCGATTCGAAACGCTCGGTGCTCAGGAACGCGATCGCGCCTAGCGCCTGGGGTGAGGGCCTGGATGTGCTGGTCGGTGGGGAGGAGAGCGAGGCGCACAACCGGCCGGATCCCGACCGCGCCGGGCTCGGGCTGCTGGACCACGCGCTGTCCAAGCTGGACACCATGGCCGACAATCTGCCCTACCGGCTGGTGCTCCTGGACTGCCCTCCCTCGCTGGGCCAGCTGACCCGCTCGGCGCTGGTGGCCGCCGACCGGGCGCTGCTGGTCACCGAACCGACCATCTACGCGGTTGCCGGCGTGCAACGTGCCTTCGAGGCCGTGCAGCACGAACGCGAGCACAACCCCGACCTGCAACCTCTGGGCGTGGTGATCAACCGGGTCCAGGTGCGCTCCAGCGAGCACAACTACCGGATCAACGAACTGCGGGAGATCTTCGGGCCATTGGTGCTCCCTACTGTGCTACCGGAGCGCTCGGCGGTGCAACACGCGCAAGGCGCCGGGCTGCCGATCCAGCGCTGGGACACCCCCGGGGCCCGGGACGTCGCGGTGGCCCTCGACGTGCTGCTGGCCCGGATGCTGCGCACCAGCCAGCTACGACGTCGCATCCCGACGGACCTGGCCCAGACTTAAATCAGCCCTGCCCACGCGGTGGCTGGCTGTTCGGAGGCAGGACCTGCCGCGGCGGGGCAGGTTGTGACGCCGGCTCACCGGCGGTGACCTCACCCGCGATCGGCGTCCCGCTGATCGAGGCGCGGATCTGCTCAAGCCGGGTACGGCCCGCCATGTCCAGTGTGGATTGCTGCACTTCGAGCATCCGGCCCTGCACGGAGTTCTTGGCCAGCTCGGCGGCCCCGAGGGCATTGGCGTAGCGGCGCTCGATCTTGTCCCGAACCTCGTCGAGGGAGGGTGTGTTGCCCGGCGCGGCCAGCTCGCTCATGGACTGCAGCGAGGCGGAGACCTGCTCCTGCATCTTCGCCTGCTCCAGCTGAGTGAGCAGCTTGGATCGCTCCGCGAGCTTCTGCTGCAGCACCATCGCGTTGCGCTCGACCGCCTGCTTGGCCTGGCCTGCGGCTTGCAGGGACTGATCGTGCAGCGTCTTGAGATCCTCCACGGACTGCTCCGCGGTCACCAACTGGGTGGCGAAGGACTCTGCGGCCTGCTCGTACTGCCGCGCCTTGTCCTCATCACCCGTCCGCCGCGCCTCGTCGGCGAGCACGAGGGCCTGCCTGGCCGAGGATTGGTATTTCTCGATCTCGCCGAGCTGCCGGTTGAGCTTGACCTCCAGTTGGCGTTGGTTGCCGATGACGGCGGCAGCCTGCCGAGACAGGGCCTGGTGCTGGCGCTGCGCCTCTTCGATGGCCTGCTGGATCTGTATCTTGGGATCGGCGTGCTCATCGATCTTGGCCGAGAACGCCGCCATGAGGTACTTCCAGGCCTTCACAAACGGGTTGGCCATTTCTCCGCTGCCTCTCCTCGTGACCAATCGGGCCCGGCTTCGCCGCACCCGACCAGCGCCCCACCCGCCCAGCCCCCAACCCGCCCATGGAGCCGCGTGCTGACTCCATGGTGTCAGGTGCGGGGCAGCGCTTCCACCGCCCCCAGGGAGAACTAGGGTTTACCCCTGATCTGGCCCCACTTCGCCAGCTCAGGCCGCAACCAGCTCGGCCGCAAGGGTATCTGGCACCTCGGGCAGATACACCGGACCGAGATCGTTGGCCACCCGCCGCAACAGCTCGTCCAGCGGCAGGTCCAGTGCGTCACAGATCGATGCGAGGAGTTCGCTGGATGGCTCCTTACGACCCCGTTCCACCTCGGAGAGATAGCCCAAACTCACCCGGGCCACCCGGGACACCTCGCGCAGCGTGCGGCGCTGCGAGGTCCGCGTCCGGCGCAGCCGATCGCCGATGGCCTCCCGCAGCAGCATCATCGCGTTTCCTCCCGGGTGTTGGCCGGCCTACGCTCACCGGCTTGCTTGCCCCCTACCGTACTCACCAGTCGGCTGGCCGGGCGTCCGCCGTGGGCGAACGACACGGCCGCCGCCACTGCAGGAACACCTACATCGGCGGTCATGGCAGCGCGACGGCTCGGCGACCGGAGGCGCGCAATCTCAGTGCCCGCACCACATAGTCGATGCCGGTGATAACCGTGAGCCCCACCGCGATGCCCATTGCTGCCCAGCGCACCGGATGTGCCGCCAGCAGGAGCGGGAGCACGTAGAGCTCGATCGCGACCACCTGGGCGAACGCCTTCGCCTTGCCGCCACGGCTGGCCGGGATCACACCGTACCGCAAGACCCAGAAACGCAGCGCAGTGACACCCAACTCGCGCACGGCGATCAGCATGGTGATCCACCAAGCCAACTCGCCCAGCATGCTCAGGCCCACCAGCGCCGCTCCGATGAGTGCCTTGTCCGCGATCGGATCGGCAATCGTGCCGAACTTGGTGATCAGGCCGCGACGCCGGGCCAGGTCGCCGTCGAGCCGGTCGGTGAGCGAGGCGACGCCGAATACCACCGCTGCGGTGACCCGCCATCCCGGATCGCTACCACCCCTGGTGAATAAGGCGAGCACGAACACCGGCACAAGCCCCATCCGTGACATAGTCAGCAGGTTGGCCAGGTTCCACAGCGGGACTTTGATTACCGGAGGCGGGGTCACGGCACGCCGCCAGCCGGGGCGATCAGCTCCATCGGCTCGACGACCAGGTCGATACCCTCGGCGGCGATCACCCGACAGCGCACCATGTCGCCGAGCGCGAACGAGTCCGCTCCCGAGCCGGTGAGCAGGCACTCACCGTCCACCTCGGGTGCCTGGTGCTCCGCACGCCCGACAGTCTCGGCTGATCCATCGGACCCGGCGCCTGCCTCTACCAGCACGTCCACGGTCTCCCCGATCCGCTCCTCGGCGCGCTGCGCGGTGAGCTGCTCGACCAGCCCGTTGATCCGTGCGACGCGCTCAGCGACGGTGGCCTCGTCGTGCTGCCCGGGCAGGCCGGCGGCCTCAGTGCCGTCCTCGTCGGAGTAGCCGAATACGCCCACCGCGTCCAGCCGTGCCTCGGTGAGAAAACGTTCCAGCTCCGCGACGTCGGCGTCGGTCTCCCCCGGAAACCCGACGATCACGTTGCTGCGCGCTCCGGCGGTGGGAGCGTGGCGCCGGATCTGGTCCAGCAGGGCCAGGAAGGATTCGCGCGAGCCGAACCGGCGCATGCGGCGTAGCACCGGCTCGCTGGCGTGCTGGAAGGACAGGTCGAAGTAGCTGGCCACGCCGGGAGTGCCGACGATCGTGGTCACCAACGCGGGGCGGGTCTCCGCCGGCTGCAGGTAGGACACCCGGGTGCGCAGGATCCCGGGGATGGCGGCCAGCCGGCGCAGCAGCTCCTCCAGGGCGCCCGGGCGGCCCAAGTCCTTGCCATAAGACGTGGAGTTCTCGCTGACCAACACCAGCTCCCGCACCCCCGACCCGGCCAGCCACGCCGCCTCGGCCAGCACCTCGTTGACCGGGCGGGAAACGAACGCACCTCGGAAGGTAGGGATGGCGCAGAACGCGCAGCGCCGATCACAACCCGACGCGATCTTCAGTGGGGCTACCGGGGCGTCATCCAGCCGGCGGCGCGTCGGGCGGGCGGGCGCAAACGGAGGCCCCCAGCCGTGCCCGGGCAGCGCGGGACCGCCAGCAAGGGCCGCCGGCCGGGACGCCGGGGAGATCGGTAACAGGGTGCGGCGATCCACCGGCTGGTGCGCGGGCACCGGCTGGCCGGCGAGTACGTCGCGCAGCCGACCACCCAGCTCCGGGTAGGCGTCGAAGCCCAAGACGGCGTCGGCCTCCGGCAGGCTCTGCGCCAGTTCGGCGCCGTAGCGCTCGGCCAGGCAACCGACCGCAACGACCTTGGCGCCGGTGTCCGCAGCAGCCAGCAGGGTATCGATGGAGTCCTTCTTGGCAGCGGCGACGAAACCACAGGTGTTGACCACCACCACGTCGGCCACACCGTCGTCAGGGTCAACCAGCTCCCAACCATCATCGGTCAGCCGGCCGGCTAGTTCCTCGGAGTCGACCTCGTTTCGGGCGCAGCCCAACGTGACCAGGGCAGCGCGGGGGGATTGCGGGGTGGGGGGCACCGGCTCAGAGTAACTGGCCGCCCTCCACAATCAGGCATACCCGCTTCCATCCACGCTACCGGGCCGCAGTCGAGAAGACCGGCAGCACAACCTTCTTGAACGTCACGTTGGTGACCCCAGCGAAGGAGGCGTACCAGGCCAGCGCAGCGGTCACGATTCCGAGGTAGCCACCGATGCCGGTCATGGCGGCAGCACCCGAGTACGCGCCGATAGTCAAGAAGATGAACGTCGCGAGTAGGGCGACGAACACCGCAGCCACCACGCCGGAGACCCGCAGTGACGCTACCGTCATATAGGCGGTGAAGATTGTCCAGGCCAGCAGGAACAACCCGGTCGCGGACGCCGCAGCCGCAGCGGGCAGGCTCGGAGCGATGACTTTGGCGTAGGCGGCGAAGGACAACCAGAACGCGCCGTAAGAACTGAACGCCAGCGCGCCGAAGGTGTTTGCCTTGCGGAACTCCCACATGCCGGCCAGCAGCTGGACTCCTCCGCCGTAGAACAGCGCCAGCGGCAGCACGACAGGCTCGATCGCCTTGGCGACCAGGCCGGCGTTGACGCAGCTGAGCACGAAGGTGGTCATCGCGAATCCGGCCAGACCCAGCGGACCGGGGTCGGCGATGTGATCGCCCAAAGGCTCGGTCCGCACCCGCAGCGGCTCGGACACGCTGCGCTCAGAAACGATATTGACCATGAACTGCTCCTTATTGTCAGAAGACTGCTGCCCGGACTCCAGACGGAGCACCGGGCTCCCCCACTCCTCGGGAGCGCTCCCGAGGCCACCGTTGCAGCGCGAACACTAACGTGGCCGCCCCCAGAAAGCCCGGAACTCCCGAACGTGTCGCCAGCTCACCAGGTGCCCACCTAGTGAGCGCAGCGCAGCCAGGACGACCCCCACCAGACGCCGTCCAGCGAGACGTCCGAAAAACTCCTATCTTGAACGGCTATGGAACCCGAGTCGGCGCCGCACTCGCTGCCGGACCGCCCGTTGCCGTTGCCGGCAGTGGTGGTCAACCCGAGCAACGTCGCCGACCTGGCGACGCTTCAGGCCCAGATCACCAGAGTGTGCGCGGAGCTGGGGTGGGCGCCACCGCTGTGGCTTTCGGCCACCGTCGAGGACCCGGGTGGCGGTCAGGCCAGAGCCGCGCTGGCCGCTGGCGCCGCTGTGGTGCTCGCCCGCGGCGGGGATGGCACGGTCCGCCACGTGGCGCAAGTCCTCGCCGGATCGGGCACCGCACTGGGCCTGCTGCCCACGCCCGGCTGACTCCGATCAGCACCTGTGCTGGCGGGCGATCTGTGATATCAGCAGATCGGTGAATTCTGCCGCGGCATCGGCGTCGAATTGTTCGTAGCGGTAACGGGCGACCAGTGACAGTCGCGCTCCGCTGGTGGCCACGCCGAGAGAAACGCTGCAGGCAGGGTCGCACGGCGGAGAGAACCACAACTCCGGTGGCCTAGAGTCGGGCTTGGTGGCGAGGGTGGGTGGCTCGGGGATGCGGCCCAGGTTCGACAGCATCGCGGTGTCCACGAACCGATTACCGGTCAGGTGTATCAGCCTAGACACCGCGCGCTTGACCACCAGCGGTGCTTTCTTGGTGCCTTCGAGAAGATCGTACAAACCATAAGTACGGTTGTTTCGTCGCACCCTGGTAGGTCTGCTCGGCCACCGCGGTAGTCGCGGTTGCCAGGTCCACTCGATCATCCGGAACAGTGGAGACGGTGACGTTCGATGTGAGGTTGCTAACGACGTCCCACAAGCGGTGAGCGGGGCGGACATTGACCGGCACCATGACTCCGACCCGTCCGGTTTGCACGCCGCGCTTGGCGTTCCAGGACTGCACGGTGAGGTGCAATCCAGCGACCAGGACATCGTTAATCGTCGTGCCCGGAGCCCGCTGCATCAACCCCGGCGTTGTGGTCTCGCCGATATCGAGGGTACGAAAGACAAACCCGAAACCAGCACGGTCGGTGCCGCCGACGACCGCGATCCGGCTCGGTGGATCGAACGCCTCGCGAACTCGTCGCAACCCTTCCAGCTGCCGTGCCCACTTCTCGCTCCGGGTCTTGGGGGCCAGGAACGAGCCAAGGTCGCGGGCCTCGGCCAGCGGTAAAGGGTCCGGCGGGTCCGGCTCACCCCGGTACGCCCGGACGATGGTCTGCATCAGACGCAGGGCACCGACTCCGTCGGCGACGATGTGACTGGCCGACAGCAGCACTAGATCCCCACCGGGCCGCCGGGCCAGGACAACGCGAAACCCCGGGGAAGTGGCCAGAGGAATAGGCGGGGTGTACAGCTCGGCCCGCAGCCGGTCCAGCGCGGCACTGTCCGGACAATCCACCACCCGCAGCGGATCCAGATCCACCTCATCGGCAAAGTCCCACCGGTAAGCGGTCTCGCCCTGCGGGGACGATGCCACTCGAGCACGGGCCAGCGGATGACGCCGGCAGCAGGCCAGCACCGCCTGCCGGAACCCGGCCTCGTCCAGATGATGGTCAGTGCCTAACTCGAACTGCACGTTCCACGACGCGCGGGTCTCCTGCAGGAGCAGGAGCGATTCGTCCAACATCGTCAACGGCAGTGACGACGGGTAAGAAGACGGGTCAGACACAGCACAATCCCCTC
Source organism: uncultured Actinomycetota bacterium (assembly GCA_963822695.1). Classification (GTDB taxonomy): domain Bacteria; phylum Actinomycetota; class Actinomycetes; order Mycobacteriales; family Pseudonocardiaceae. The sequence continues at coordinate 19,117 of CAWGJH010000010.1, read as the reverse complement.
GTTGACGTCACCTGACACGTGAGGCCGCGCCCGCGGAGCCGGTGACGCCGCGCAGCCGCTGCGAGATCACCGTGGTGATGCCGTCGCCGCGCATGCTGACCCCGTACAGCGCGTCGGCAACCTCCATCGTCGCTTTCTGGTGCGTGATCACGATCAGCTGCGAGCGGTCCCGCAACAGCTCGAACAGCGCGATCAGGCGGCTGAGGTTGGTCTCGTCCAGCGCCGCTTCCACCTCGTCGAGCACGTAGAACGGCGAGGGCCGGGCCCGGAAGATCGCGACCAGCATGGCCACCGCGGTGAGCGAGCGCTCCCCGCCGGACAGCAGCGACAGGCGTTTGACCTTCTTCCCAGGCGGGCGGGCCTCGACCTCGATACCGGTGGTGAGCATGTCGTCGGGCTCGGTGAGCAGTAACCTTCCTTCCCCGCCGGGAAATAGCGTGGCGAAGACGGTCTCGAACTCGCGCGCCACGTCGTGGAAGGCCTCGGTGAAGACCTCAAGGATCTTCTCGTCGACCTCAGCGATGACGGTGAGCAAATCGCGTCGGGTGGCCTTGAGGTCTTCCAGTTGGGTGGACAGGAACTTGTAGCGCTCCTCGAGCGCGGCGAACTCCTCCAACGCCAGCGGGTTGACCTTGCCGAGCAGGGTGAGATCGCGCTCGGCGCGCTGGGCGCGGCGGGTCTGCAAAGCCCGGTCGTAGGGAGCTGGCTGCGGGGCGCTGACCTGCTCGCCGCGCTGCGTCACCGTCTCGTATTCGGCCAGCTCGCTTGCCGCCGGCGGCACCGGCACGGCGGGCCCGTACTCCGCGATGAGGTCATCGAGACCGATGCCGAAGTCATCGGAAATCTTGGTCTCGAGCTGCTCGATACGCAGCCGCTGCTGAGCGCGCAGCAACTCGTCGCGATGCACCGTGTCGGTGAGCTTGTCCAGCTCCCCCACGAGTTGGCGAACCCGGCTCCGGACCGCAGCCAGGCCTTGCTCCCATTGAGCCCGCTCGACGATCACCGCATCCCGCTCGGCTGCGGCCCGCTGCAGCGATATCTCGATGCGGCCCAACGCGAACTCCCCGGCCTGCACCACCTCTGCGGCCATCGCGGCGCCCCGTTGCCGGGCTGCCGCCGCGGCGGCAGCCCGCTGCCGGGCCACCCGCTCCGCCTGGGCGCTTCGACGCAGCCCGTCGGCCCGACCGGCCAGCGCCCGGGCACGCTCCTCGGCAGTGCGCAGCGCCAGCCGCGCCTCGACCTCCTCGCTGCGCGCGGTGCTCAGCGCCGCGACGGCTTCGTCGCGTTCCGAGGTGTCCGGTTCGGTATCCACCGCCTCGTCCTGAGCCAGCCGCAACCGCTCCTCCAGCTCGGCCAGGCTGGTCTGCGCGCCGGCCCGCCGCGCCTCCATCTCGTCGCGCTGGTCGTGTAGCCGACCGGCCTCGTCGGATGCGGAACGGGCCGCCTGGCCGAGCCGCGCGAGTTGCTCGGCGATCGCGGCTAGTTGCGCGTCCGACTCGTGCAGAGCGGCTAGGGTGTTGTCGACGTCCTCGGCGCGATCGGCCTCCTCGGCGCTGGCCCCGTCGAGCTCAGCGCCCAGCCGCTCGACGCGCGTTTCCGACTCCGCCAACCGGGACTGACCGTCCTCGACGGCGGCCTGTACCTCGATGACGCTCAGGCTGCGACCCGATCCGCCCTGCGCCCAATCGGCACCGAGCACGTCGCCGTCGACGGTCACCGCCCGCATGGTGGGCGCCGCGGCGACCAGCGCCCGGGCAGCGCCCACGTCGCCGACCACCACAGTGCGCTCCAGCAGCCGGTGTAGCGCGGCGCACAGGGCCTCCGGCGCCTGGACCAGATCCACCGCCCACCGCGCACCGGCCGGCAGTTCCGGCCAGGTTGAGCGGTCCACCGTGGCCGGTGCACCGCCGACGAGCAGGCCGGCGCGGCCAGCATCCTGCGCCCGCAACAGGGACAGCGCAGTGGCCGCAACGTCCACATCGGACACTGCCAGCGCGTCCGCCGCGGCACCCAGGGCGGCTGCCACGGCGGCCTCCGCGCCGGCGTCCACGGTGAGCAGCGCGGCAACCGAGCCCACCACGCCGGGCAAACCGGCGGCCAGCAACGGCTGCGAACCGTCCTTGCGGGCCAGGCCGATCGACAGCGCCTCCACCCGAGCCCGCCAGGAGGCCCGCTGCTGCTCGGCCTCCCGGTGTGCCGCAGCAAGCTCGGCGCGGCGCCGCGCGGCGGTGGCATGCGCGGCCAACGCCGCCTCGTGCCGCGCGTCGAGCCCGACCTCGCCGGCATGCAGGGCATCAAGCTTGTGCTGCAGCTCGTCGAACTCCCGCTGCGCACGCTGCGCCCGCTCTCTGGCGGCGGCCAGCGCGCTGGACAGCCGCTCGATCTCCTCCCCGGTAGCGCCTGACGCGGACCGAAGCGCCTCGACCTGGCCGGCGAGCCGGGCCAGCCCCTCCCGCCGATCGGCGACGGCGCGGACCGCAGCCAGCTGCGCCCGCTCGGCGTCGGCGACGGCCTGCTCCAGCTCGACGCGGCGGTCCAGGGCGCCAGACAGGGCCGTGCTGGCCTCGTCCACCACCGCGTGCAGTTCAGCCTCGGTAGCCTGCGCAGCCGCAGCCTCGCGCTCCAGCTCGTCGGGGTCCCGACCGGGGCGGTGCTGCTCGGTGGGAGCGGAGAGGTGCCGGGCTCGCTGCACCGCCAGTTGCACCGTGCCGCGCAGCCGCTCGGCTAACGCCGAGAGCTGATACCAGGTGTCCTGCGCCACCGAGAGCCTCGGCGTTGTGGCGTCGAGCTGTTCCTCCAAGCCGGCCTGCTCAGCGCGGGCCGCGTCCAGCGCGCTCTCCACCTCGGTCCGGCGGGCCCTGGCCGCAGCCTCATCGGCCTCGTCCCTGGCAAACGCCTCACGCAGGGTCACCAGGTCGTCGGCGTGCAACCGCAGCCGGGCGTCACGCAGATCGGCCTGCACGGCCTGAGCCCGCCGGGCGATCTCGGCCTGCTTACCCAGCGGCTTGAGCTGTCGGCGCAGCTCGGCGGTGAGGTCGGATAGCCGGGTCAGGTTGGCCTGCATCGCGTCCAGCTTGCGCAGCGCCTTCTCCTTGCGCTTGCGGTGCTTGAGGACGCCCGCAGCTTCCTCGATGAACGCGCGGCGATCCTCGGGCTTGGACTGCAGGATCGAGTCGAGCTTGCCCTGACCGACGATGACGTGCATCTCACGGCCGATCCCGGAATCCGAGAGCAGCTCCTGGACGTCGAGCAGCCGGCAACTGCTGCCGTTGATCTCGTACTCGCTTGCTCCATCACGGAACATCCGCCGAGTGACCGACACCTCAGTGTAGTCGATGGGCAGCGCACCGTCGGTGTTGTCAATGGTCAGGGTGACCTCGGCGCGGCCCAGCGGGGGGCGATCGGCGGTGCCGGCAAAGATGACATCCTCCATCTTGCCACCGCGCAGCGCCTTGGCGCCCTGCTCCCCCATCACCCAGGACAGCGCGTCCACCACGTTGGACTTGCCCGAGCCATTGGGACCCACGACGCAGGTAATGCCGGGCTCGAAGCGCAGCGTGGTAGCCGAGGCGAAGGACTTGAAGCCCTTCAGCGTCAGGCTCTTCAAATGCACGGTGCGCTGGACCCTCCTTGCTGCTCCCCTACTGTTACCTGTTATCGCATGCCCGAGCAGGGTACCCAGGCCGCCAGCCGAGCCCGGGCTCGCTACGGCGAACACTGCCTTTTCGGGAAACCTCGTGCCGAGCAGGGTGGTGGTTGCGCTCGCTCAGGAGGGGCGCTCAGCGCTCGACGAAGCCGGTGACACCGCCCCGGGCGTGAGTGAACCGCTCCGTAACCTGCTTCACCTGGCCGGGCGTAGACCCGGAGCGCAGCGCGACGAGCAGCCGCTCACAGGCCTCGCGCGGGCCTTCCGCGACCACCTCGACCCGCCCATCGGACAGGTTGGCGGCATGGCCAACCAAGCCTAGTTCGAGTGCTCGTGAGCGGGCCCACCAGCGAAACCCCACGCCCTGCACACGACCATGCACCCAGGCCGTCATCCGCACCGGTGTCATGCCCCCATCATGGCGCCCGCCCTACACGGGTGCATCGCTGCGGTCTTTGTCGGTGTCGGGTCGTAGCGTGCCGTTCGTGATGGTTCGGCAGGTGATTCCGGAGGACTTGGCGGATATTCCACCAGGGCCGCAGCTGGAGCAGGTGCTGTCCGGAATCGACCTGGCCCGGCTGACCGGTTTCGATTGCGTGCACGTGCTCAAGGCACGGTATCGGCAGCTCAATCACGACCGAGCCCAGTTGATGGCCGCTATGGTCGAGGTCGGACTGTGTGGTGTCGGCCCGGTTGACGATCCGGTGCGCCGGATGGCTGTTCCTGATGAGTTCTCCGCGAATGAGATCCGCGCCGCGTTGGTGCTGACCCGCCGGGCCGCTGACGCGCAGTTCTGGTTGGCGCATGACCTGCTGACCCGGCTGCCCGCAGTGCACGCCGCGATGGACGCTGGAGTGCTCGATGAGCCCCGAGCCCGGGTGCTCTCGGAGTGGACCATCGAACTGCACCCGCAGACGGCCCGCGCGCTGCGCGCCGAACTCCTGCCCCAAGCCCCGAGACTGACTACGTGGCATTCGCCACCGACGCCGTGTCCGGCGGGCTACCAATTCATATTGCCGCCAAGGTCCTCGGACATATCGATCTGAACACCACACAAGGATACACGGCAATCTGCCCCCAGGACGTCATTCAACACATGCAAGCACACCTGGCGCGCCGACGAGCCGGCCGCCCGTCGGAAGAATACCGCGATCCCAGCAGTGCCGAATGGGCCAAGCTCGAGCAGCACTTCGGTAAACGCACCATGGAGCTCGGGCACTGCCGCATGCCCTACGCGACGCCCTGCATTCATGAGCACGCCTGTTTACGCTGTCCCATGCTGGAAATTCCACCGGAGATGAAACCTCGACTGGTCAACATCCAGATAAACGCCCGCAACCGACTACAGACGGCGCAAGACCAAGGTTGGTTCGGAGAAATCGACGCACTGGAACTCAACCTCGTGCACATCCGCGACAAGATCGAACAAGTCGAGCGATCACAAACCCGGCAGGAAGACATCGCCAACGAGCTGCTCACCCCCCACTGACCACACAGCGTGACCACGAGCTGCATCGGTGCGCCAACTTGACAAGTGCAGAGGAGCGTCTGAGCCGGATCGTCCGGCTCACCGTCGATGACGTCATCACCGACGGGGACCAGGTGCTGCTCCGCCTCGGCGAGCCACCATCACCGGTCCCCACCCCGTTCGCGCAGCTCCTGCTCGCCTGGATCAGCGAGCGGGGCAACATGAACACCGCCACCAACCCCGACTCGCGCTGGCTGTTCCCCGGCCGCCGGGCAGGGCAGCCGATGCATCCCGAGAGCCTCGCCGCGCTCGTCAACAAGCTCGGCGTGCCCACCCGCACCGCCCGCACGGCCGCCATCCGCCAGCACCTTCTGGAAATGCCAGCACCCGTCGTCGCCGACGCCCTCGGCTATCACCCTGTGACCGCAGCCAAGATCGCCTCACACGCCGGTGCGACCTGGAGCCGTTACGCCGCTGGTGACCACACAAGAACTGGCGACAGTTGAATACGCGAGCTCACCAGTCCGGGACCCCGTCTACAGTCTTCGAAGCAGGAGCTGTGCGCCGACGGGCTGTTGGCTGACGTGTAGCGGGGCGGAGGGCCGTCATGAACCATGCGAGCTTCGACTTCACTGGCTCTGTCGTCCTGATCACCGGCGGAGGCAGCGGTATCGGCCTGGCTATCACGCGTGCCTTTCTCGACGCGGGCGCCACGGTGGCGATCACCGGCCGCCGCAAGGACCGTCTGGAGCGGGCGCTGGAAGGGTTTCCGGCCGAGCGCGCTGCGGCGCTGCCCGCCGACGTGTCCGACGGCGCCCAAGTGGCCGGGCTAGTGCGGCAGGTGGTCAACCGGTTCGGCCGGCTCGATGTTGTGGTCAGCAACGCGGCCGACTATGCGGCCGGGCCGATTACCGAGCTCACCGACGAGGCGTGGCAGCGGCTGCGGGCCACGAACGTGGACGCCTTCTTCCACCTGGCCAAGGCCGCGCTCCCGCACCTGGCCGACTCCCGCGGCAGTCTGGTCGCCGTCTCCTCGGTCTCCGGCGAGCGGGGCGACTGGGGCCAGGCCGCCTACAACGCCACTAAAGCGGCGATCACCAACTTCGTCCGCTGCCTGGCCCTGGACTGGGGCCAGTACGGGGTACGCCTCAACGCCGTAGCGCCGGCGTTCACGCTGACCGAGCTGACCGAAGGTGTCGGGCGCGACGAGCAGTCGCTGGCGCCGTTCGTCAACCGGATCGCCCTGGGCCGTGCGGGCCTGCCCGAGGACGTCGCGCCTCCTGTCCTGTTCCTGGCCAGCGACGCCGCCGGTTACATCACCGGCGCGGTGCTCCCGGTGGACGGTGGTACCAGCGCCTCGACCGGCCAGCCGCACGTCTAAGCTCGGTGCCGGCTGGTCAGTTCGAAGACCGCCGCTCCCGGCTCGGAGGCACGAGCGTCGTCCCCTGGCCGAACAGCGGGTCCAGCAATGATCTTGCGAAAACTGGCGCTAAGGGGGCTGGGCCGGCCGCGAGGCGGTGATCGTGGTGAGCGGTGCGTATGTTGACCGGCCGTGTCCGACGGTGGTAGGGCATCGCTCTGGGGATGGCGCTCGAAGGGTTGACCGCCGCCGACCTCGCCTACCAGGGTTGAATGTACACCTCCATCTGGAACACCACTGATCAAATGAGTGTGCTTGTCTCCAGTACAAAGGGCGCCAACGGCGACGGCTACGGCGCCGTCCTCGCCTTTGACCTCGCCGGCAACCTGTTGGGAACCTTCTGCGAAGACAACCGCATCACGGACCCACGGGGCCTGTGCGTCGATCCGACGGGCGACCTGCTTTATGTGAACAGCGGTAACGATCGCATCCTCGCCCTTGACCGGAAGAGACAGATCCGAAGAGAGAGAGGAGCCCGATCGACGGGCTCGACCCCGGAAGTGGAGTCTTCGGGCCCGACGGCCGCTACTACGTTGGCTCGCGTTGGCTCCGCACAGTCATGGCCGTACCGGCAAGCCTGGACGGGCCCGCAGAGCCGCTCCTGACCCCAGGAGTTGTCGCGTTCCCACGCGGTTTTGTGTTCGATTCTGATGGTCGCATCTTCCTCGCCTCGGGCATGGGCCCCTCGGGTGCCGGGGAGGAAACGATCAAAGTCTTCGGTACGGATGGGAGACTCGTCGTCCCAGCTCTGGTTGACGATCCGCAGCTGAGCCCCCTCGATCTCACGATCGCTCCGAATGGCAACATTATGGCGTCCTCCGAGTGGCCCTTTGGGACGTCGTGTCCTGCAAGGATGCCCTTTCGAGCGTCCGGGAGTACGACAGTGCGATCGGCGGCCTCATCAGGATCCTCCAACCCGATGCGGCGGCCCGCTTCTGCAACCCTCGGGGATTGCGGTTCGGCCCAGACGGCAACCTCTACTGCATCGCGCGGGACGAAGTCGTCTCCTTCGACTACAAGACTGGAGCTTGCGCCGGAGTAATCATCAGCCTCGCCAGGCTGTTCGGGCAAGCGTTGGTATTCTTCGGTTGAGTCGCTGGCGAGCCGCACATCGGCGAACACGTCGCTTCCCTGCCGGATTCAGAGGGTCGTCGCAACCGACCCGCATCGATCTGGTCGCCGACTGGTGTGATCGCTCATAAAGAACCCGGCACGTGACACTGGTGACCTCGCGTAATCGACTGTCGCGTATCCGCTGTGTGGTGAAGGGGCCTGGGGCAGTTACGCCTTGTGTGCGGTGCCGGTTGTCGGGGTGTCGGTAAGGAAGCTGCTGCCAAGAGCCGCAATCGGTGGCATATCGCCTGGTCATCCCTGCCACCGCAGCGCTTTGGCACTCCAGACAGCGCCCAGCGTGGCAAACGATCAGTGTCGTGACCAGCAACAACAGTTGCGTTTGCGGCTCATGACGCCGTTCTTACCGACACCCCAGGAATGGAGCACTGATGGCTATCCAAGATCATACCGTGATGATCACGGCTGGGGATGTGACGCACGTCAGCACCAGCTGCGGTTTCGCCGGCTTGGGCGGTTCAGTACCGCTAGTACCCAACTCACAGCGGCAGGCACCGTAAAATGCCAGGTAGTCCTACTCCTATCGGGTGGACTTTGAACTCATCGTCGGAAGATCCGTCGGGCTGCTCGCCTTAAGCGTCGCCAGGGGTGTACAGTAGTGAGTGCTGCCGAGCGAAACAGAGGTCGGTCAGCTGGCTGTATCAACGCGCCGTCCCTGCAGAGCGCTGGCTCGGCACCCGGGACCGAACAGCCCAAGCCGTCCATAGTCCCTCACTCGGCGTAGGCAGCGTCCACATAAACGGCGGCGTCGGCGTGGAACTCGCCGCAGTGCACATAGGTGTCTTTCATCATGCTGATCTTGGCGTGCCCCATCAGGTCGGCCTTCTGCCGATCCGATAGCCCCACTTCGTCGTCGAGAATTGTGGCATAGGTGCGCCGCCAGGTGTGTGGGGTCATCCACCCGAGCCCGATCTCCGTGCGCACTACTCGGATACTGCGGCGCACGTTCGCTGGCCACCGGAACGTTGGGCGTCCGTCTGCGCCGGCTGCTGCGAACAGCGGCCACATCGGGTCCTCTTCACCGGTCAGCCGGCCTTGTAGGCGTTCAGTGACCAACGCAGGCAGTGGGATGATCCGTGCCCGTCGAGGTCTGACCGCTGCCAGACCAACGTGGCGCATGATCCCTGTGGTTCCGGGCCACGGCTTCTCGGACTAGCCTCAAAGCATGGGGACAGTCAACCCTGGCGCACCACGGGATTGGCGCACCGAGGGCGTGCGGGTCATCCCCGGCGACGCGCTGGACACCAACACCCCGCAGACACCGGGGTTGACCCGCGCGGCCGCAGTCACCCATGACCGGACGGGCTCGCAGAAGCTGTGGGCCGGGACCTTCACGGTCCACCCCGGCGCGAAGACCGGGGCGCACCATCACGGCGAGTTGGAGACCGTGATCTACGTGATCCGCGGCCGGGTCCGGATGCGGTGGGGCGCGAACCTCGAATTCACCGCCGAAGCCGGCCCGGGCGGGTTCATCTTCGTACCGCCGTTCGTGCCGCACCAAGAGATCAACGCCCTCGATGACGAGCCCCTGGAATGCGTGGTGGCCCGCAGTGGCCAGGAGCCGATCGTGGTCAACCTGGACATCGACGGGGTGGCCGAGCCCGAACACGTGCCCTGGGTCGATCCAGCCCACCCGGTGGTCCACTGAACACCGCCACACGAAAGAGCCGTTTCAGTAGAGGCGGTTATCTGTGGCGCCCGAAAAGTCGAATACAACCTTAATCGCTAGTTGCGACGCTTCCCTGCGGCACTGTTGCGTCGACGGATCATTGCTGTGGGCAGGCTGGGCTGATGCGCCGTCGCGATGTTCGGGTGTCACCACCACCGTCCCGCGTCGCGGGGTTCCGGTTTCCGTCGGACGTCATCACGTTGGCAGTGCGGTGGTACCTGCGCTATGGGCTGTCCTACTGAGACGTCGAAGAGCTGCTGGCCGAGCGCTCTTGAAGACCCGGCTGCGGCCAATGCGCGGCCTGAAACGACTCCGGACGGCAGGGGTGATCAGTGCCGGGCACGCCTACGTCCAGAATCTCCCGCCGCGACCACTATGAACTCGGCCTGGATCTCGACCCACGCCATCGCCTCCGGTGGCCCTCGCTGAACTCGCCCGCACCATCTGATCCCGGGCACCAATCCACGGTCAAGTCTGACCACCCTCAGTCAACGCAACACCGCCCGCCGGCCACAGAACGCCGACGCCCGAGGGGCTGACCCGGATCTCCCAGCTCGATCTCGTTTTGGCCCCGGTCGGCTCACGGCGAGCGCCGGCCATACTCGACGAGGGCGGTGATGTCGTAGGTCTCCCATCCATCCTGGGCCACCTGCCGGTAGGCGTCGCGCGCGGCCTCGGTGACTGGCAGCTGTGCGCCGCCCTTCGCAAGGTCCAAGGCGAGCGTCACATCCTTGACGGCCTGGACGCTGCTGAACCAACCGACGTGGTCAGGGTCGAAGAGGACGTCGATGCGGTTGCGCAGACCTGCCGGCATCATCGGCGACTCGTGCAAGGTGGCTGCCAAGGTGGTGTCGTCGATACCCGCGGCGCGGCCCGCTCGTAGCGTCTCGGCGATCACGGCCAGCTGCACTAACAGCATCTGGTTGTGCAACAGCTTCATGATCGCTGCGGTCTGCGGGCGGTCACCGACATCCAGCGGAGCTGCGAACGCCTTCCACACTGGTAGCAGCGCCTCACGGGCTGACGCCGGGCCGCCGACGATGAATGTGGCCACACCCGAGCGGACAGCCTGGGGCGCCCCGATGATCTGCGCGGCGACAAACCTGTCACCGTAAGCGTGCGCAAGAGCAGTGATGACCTCGGGAGCGACAGTCCCCGTGTTGACCACCAGGGTCTGTGCCCAGCTCGCTCGCGCCTCGCCCTTCGGAGCCGCGACGTCGAGGGTGCTCTGGTCGTCGGCCAGGCAGAGGAAGACGGCCTCACGCTCCTCGCCCACGTCATCCGCAGAGCCCATGACCCTGGCTCCTCGCTCCTGGAGCGCACCAGCCCGGCCAGGAGTCCGGTTCCACACGCTCACATTGTGACCCTCGTCGAGCAACCGATCGGCGAACGCGCGCCCCATCCTGCCCAGTCCGATGATCGCTATCCGCATGAACTGCTCCCTTGCCTGCGCCCCAGAGAGGGGGTCGCCTCACCCTGCTCCTTATAGGCTTCGTAGCCGATATCGTCAACCGAACCGACCCCGGCGAAGAAGTGCAGGGCCTGGCTGTCAGCGGTGCTCACGTTGCTGACCTCATGCCAGTTTCCACGCGGGATGACAAGGAGATGTCCGGGCAACACCTCGACGGGGGCTCCCCACGCGCCGAGGAACTGCACCGCACTGCTCAACGGGATGATGACCATGTCAGCGTACGGGTGCCGGTGCATGTGGTGGACGAAACCGGGCGGGAACGTGATGTGGTCGACGACCACGTCATCCGTCCCCGTGAGCGCCTTGCTGAGCAGGTGGCGGTTGACCTGGTGGCCGGTGATGTCCCACCTGGTCATTACCTGTGGCTCGATCTTACCGATATCAAGCAGCCTCACTTCTGACATAGCTATCTATCTCCTATCTGATCCGCGCATCACTAACTCCTAGCTCGTTGCTCGCCGCGGTCGTGACTGCCGGGTTGTACCGATCCGGTCCTCGCCGGTTGTAGTCGAGTGTCTGAGACATGGCGGCATCCAGGTATCAGCAACAATCGCCTCGACACCCGGCTTCGTCATCGAGGGCAGCTACCAACTGACCTACTGGCTGACCGCAGGAGGAAAACCCCGCTAGCGGGAATGCGCTCGACACGCCTGGCACGGGTAGAGTTCGCGACGACGGAGCACCCTTGTCGGGGAGGAACGATTCGGCTGCTGTCTCGCCTTCTGCGCTGCCCTCACCAGAGCAGCGTGTGGGGCTCGAATATATGATTGTTGGCTTGACCTGCGGGTTCATGGTCGCCCGGCTCGATCACGCTGCGATCTGATACTCGCCGGTGAGCCCGCTGAGCGTACCCTGGCCGTACCCCCTCTCCGCGCGTCCGCACGCCATGATCGGAGCGTGAAAGGCGAGTACCCGGATGAGCAGTGAGCAGCTTGAGGGAGTACGGGGTCGGGCCGTGCGCTTGGACCGCTACGGGGACCGCGACGTGCTCTACGTCGCCAGCAGTGGCCGGCCACGTTCCCGTCGGGACAGGGAAGCGACCTGGCGGGCGTGGTGGCCGCGGTGGGCGCCGGGGTGGCCGACTTCGCGGTCGGCGACGAGGTGCTGGGCTGGTCGTGGCAGCGGTCTAGCCATGCGGAGTTCGTCGTCGTGCCGGCCACCCAGCTGATCCCGAAGCCGGCCGGGCTGAGCTGGGAGGCCGCCGGTACGCTGTATGTCGTCGGGGCCACGGCCTACGCTGCGGCGCGGGCCGTCGGGGCCGGGTCCGGGGACACCGTGGTGGTGTCGGCGGCCGCCGGCGGCGTGGGAACCATGCTGGTGCAGCTGTTGCGGGTGCGGGGAGCGCGGGTGCTGGGCATCGCGTCGGAGACCCATCATGCGTGGCTGCGCAACCACGGAGTTGAGCCGGTGGCCTACGGCGAGGGGCTGGCCGACCGGCTGCGCGCCGCGGCACCCGGCGGCATCGACGCCTTCGTCGACCTGTTCGGGCCGCCGTACGTGCAGGTGGCCGTGGACCTCGGCGTGGCCCCGGGCCGCATCGACACGATCGTGCCGGCGTCGTGGCCGTTGGCCCACGAGATCGGGGCGAAGACCGAGGGCAGCGCGGAAGCGACGTCCACCGAGGTGCTGGCCGAGATGGCGTCGCTGGTGGCCGACGGGCAGATCGACCTGCCGATCGCGGCCACCTACCCGCTGGAGCGGGTGCGCGACGCCTTCGCCGAGCTCGAGCAGCGGCACACCCTCGGCAAGATCGTCCTGGTGCCGGACTGTTCCCGGACCGTCGGCGATCACCAGGGAGGCCCTCGATGACCCCGTCAGGCACCATCGACACTCATCACCACGTGCTCCCGCCGGTGTGGACCGACTGGCTGCACTCCCACGGCCTGGACACCATGGGACGGAGCGGGATCGCTTTGCCCGCCTGGAGCCCGGGTGCTGCGATCGCTTACCTGGACGAGGCCGGGATCGCCGCGGCCGTCGTGTCCATCTCGACGCCCGGTGTCCATCTGGGCGACGACGTGGAGGCCCGCAGGATGGCGCGGGTGGTCAACGAGCAGGTCGCCGAGCTGGTGAAAGATCACCCCGACCGGTTCGGCTTCTTCGCCACCCTGACGCTGCCCGACGTCAACGGCGCGATCGCCGAGGCCGCTGAGGCCTTCGACCGGCTCGGCGCCGACGGCGTGATCCTGCTCGCCAGCGTTGAGGGTCGCTACCTCGGCGATCCCGCCTTCGACCCGCTGATGGCGGCCCTGGATGAACGCAGCGCGGTGGTGTTCGTACATCCCGGGCCGCTGGCCGGACCCTCGGTACCCGGGCTGCCCGAGTTCATCGCCGACTTCCTTCTCGACACCACCCGCGCCGCCCTGCTCATGGCCCGTAACGGGGTGCTCGACCGCTATCCCCGGCTAAAGATCCTGCTCTCGCACGGCGGCGGCTTCCTGCCCTATGCCGCGGAGCGGTTCACGGCCCTTCCTGGCGGGCTCGACCCGGTCAACGGCCCGGCCCAGCTGCGCCGGTTCTATTTCGATACCGCACTGACGGCCAGCCCGGTCGCCCTGCCGAGCCTGCTCGCCTTCGCCGACCCGCAGCGCATCACCTATGGCAGCGACTTCCCCTATGCCCAGCCCACGGTGGCCGGCCACTTCGCGGCCAACCTGCAGTCCTACCCCCTCGACGACGCGACCCGCCGCGCCATTGACCACGACAACGCCGCGGCGCTGTTCCCCCGTCTCCTGGCCACCCGGTGAAGCCGGGCAAGCCGCCAGGCAGTGTGTTGGCTGGTTACCGGTGGCTATGAGCCAGGGCGATCAGGTTGGTGGAGCGCATCACCGCCGAGGAGCACATTCGGCGCGCGTTGAAGGGGCGCGCTCGCAGTGAGTCGCGGCGAAGCTGCAGAAAGGGACCGGGAGCTGAGGCGACGGAGGGAGTGGCTTGGGATGCGGATCGTCGTGGACCTGACCCGCTGCCAGGGTTACGCGCAGTGCGTGTTCCTCGCGCCGGAGGTGTTCGAGCTGCACGGGGAGGAGGCATTGCTGTACAACCCGGCCGTCTCCGACGACCGGCTCGACCGCGTGCGCCAGGCTGCGGCGGCGTGGCCGATCCAGGCCATCCCTCGTGGGTGAGGAGGTGCGTGTCGGTGCCCGTTGACCTTCGGGAGGGCCGGAGGATGGCAATCAAAGCCGTTGGGCACTGCGGTTCGGGTGGGGGACCGCGAAAATCAGGGGTTGGGACCTCATGTCGCAACCCCGTTGTGTCCCGCTCTGGACTACTGGGAACCCTGTCGGCGACCGTCGCGTGCCGTCCGGTGTTGGTGGTGTTCGGTGTTGGTGGTGTTCGTGCTCGAGGAGGACCTGGATTGCGGCCTTGTCGCGGCTGGGGAAGGCTCGCCCACCGAGAACGGACACGCCGTTGATCAGGGCGGTCCATCGCTTGGCGCGGGTACTGCTGTAGGTGGGTTGGACGCTGCCGACGGTCATGCCCTCGACGGTGACCAACCATGCGCCGCTGGTCGGGTAGTCGCTGGCGCGGATCAGGTCGCGCCGATCCTCGGCGGCCCCCATGCCGCCAGCGGAGATGGCCGTGTGTGGCGGCTCCCGGCGTTGCGGGGAACGCCGGGAGGGCCCGTCAACACCGTCGTTGACGGTCGGAGGGCTCGTCTGCTCGTGTCGTGCGGGTTCAGGTGGTGGCTCGAGTACGGTGTCGCCGTCGTTGGTGAGGTTCGCGCGGCGGAGGAGGCGTTGGTAGCGTTGTTGGGCGGCTTGCCTGCTGACGGGCGGGTCTTGGGCGGCCCCGATCGTGGTCCACGATGCGCCGCCGGCCGCTCGCTCACGGGCCACAGCGGCGATCATCAGCTCTTCGCGCACACTCGCGTGGATCTACCCGGACGTGGCGCATCTAGGAGCCGACCGTCCCCGGTTGGCGTGACTCGGCCGCGTCGGCGAGGTGGTGGAGCAGTCCCGCCACGTGACGCGCGCGGGCTGCCAGCTCGCGACCCGGCGAGATGGTGGCCTCTGCGGGCGTCGTCAACATGTGTTGACACTTCTTCTCTGGGCGCACCCTGGCCACCGGCAGCCGCGCTGGCAGTAAGGCCCCTCTGGATGTCACGCCGCTGAGGGCTCAGCGTTGGGTGGGGACGTGATGATCTGGTAGATCTCGCGGGCGATGGAGCGCTTGCAGGCAGCGGATGGCTTCGCGGTGGGTTGTGCCTTCGGTGATGCGGCGGGCGAGGTAGTCGCGGGTGCGGGCGTCCCAGCGCAGGCGGGACAGGGTGATGCGGGAGAGCGCGGCGTTGGCTTGGCGGTCGCCGCCGCGATTGAGCCGGTGGCGGGTGGTTTTGCCCGAGGATGCCTGCTGGGGGCTGACGCCGCACAGGGCGGCGAAGGAGGCCTCGCTGCGGAGGCGGTGGGGGTTGTCGCCGGCGGCGATGAGCAGGGCCGCCGCGTTGTCCGGGCCGATGCCGCGGCGGGTCAGCAGGGTCGGGGTGTGACTGGTGATGGCGGCGGTGATCTGTTGTTGCAGCTCGCGGATCTCGTCGGTGAGCTGACTGATGCGCCGGGGGTAGTAGCTGCAGGGTGTAGGCGGCGGCGCTGGTGGTGTCCTGGGGTGTATCGAGCTCTCGTGGTGTGCAGCGGCGGGGTGAGCATGGTGGTGCTCAGGCCCGAGAGGGTCTCGCGCAGCGCGGGGTCGCCCCGCGACGAGCACGGCTTTCGGGTTGGTTGATGGTCTGGGTGCGGGCTTTGACGGCGGAGCCCTTGGCCAACGTGAACACCCTGCGGCATCTCCACTGGCCCGTCACCGGCCTTCGCCGTCGCGCTGGCCCGGCCGCTGAGTACCGCCCGGGCGGCGGCTTGGGCGTCGAGAGTGTCGGTCTTCACCGCGTCGGCGGCGGGTGGCCTTGTCGCACCTGGTGGACCTCGATCACCTCGACACCACCCCGCCCGCAGGTACTGGGCCAGCGCCGCACCGTCAGAGGCCAGTGCACTCCACTCCGGCCCGCCGGAATACCCCGAACGTACATACCCAAGCCAGCAACGCTTGGTAACCAGCCGCGGTAGCGGGGAACTTCTTGCTTTCTCGCAACACGCCCAGCGACGTGAGCACCGCGGCCACGTGCACGTCCTTGTGAGTATCCACCCCCACGACAACCTCGTCAGGATCACTGCTGGCCTGGCTAGGCACCGATGATTGCGGCATGCTGAGCATGGTCGTCCCTTCTCCTGGTCGTCACGGAACGGATGGCCCTCGCCAGACCGGCGCGGGTGGTCAGAATTGTGACGGTGCCCTGTTGACGGCAAGGCCCCTAACGGGACACACCCACCCTCTCCGGCGGGGAGCAAGCACCACCCCAAACCAGGGCCGACAGATCAGTCCCAAGGCATTCACACCAGTTGCGTTACGGGTCAGACCATGGCCCGGGATGGCACGCCGGCGATCCTCACATTCAGACCAGGATCTGGGGTGGCACACGCCGATCCTCACAGGGGGTGTTGGTAAGGCTGGTGCCAGGAAGTACAAACGGCGGCGACGTGCATGGCAAGCGTCTCCATCAGGGGTATCAGCGCGGTGCGGGTGCGCGGCAGGTCGCGGACGCCGAGCAGGTCGCTGAGGGCACGTCTCCGACGTCCGTGGTGCTCGTAGTCGGTGGTTGGCCGCACCGTTGGCTCTGGGCATCCGCCGGGGAAACCACTCAACAACAGGTCCGCTACTGTGACCGCGTGACCAAAACTGTAAATCGGGTCATCGAGTCTGAGCGGATGGTTCGGGTGCTCGACGCCGCCGCCGAGCTGTTGGTCCGGCTGAGCTATCGGCGGGTCACCATCGAGGACGTGGCCCGTGCCGCCGGCGTCGGCAAGGGCACGGTCTATCTGCACTTCCCGAACAAGGAGTCGTTGTTCATCACGGTGCTGCTGCGCGCGCAACGCGAGGGACAACGCGACGTTGCTGACCGGGTGCGGGCCGACCCGGTCGAGGCGATGCCTGCCCGGATGATGGGCTCGGCTTACCGGCGGCTGGCCGAGGATCCGGTGGCCAGGGCGGTCTACCTGGGCGATCCGGAGACTTTCGGTTGACTCGCCCAGGAGGCCGCCGCGACGCTGGGCGAGCTCGCCGAGCGACGGGACGCGGTGTTCGCCGAGCACCTGCGGCTGCTGCGTGAGGCCGGGCTGGTGCGCACCGACCTGCCCGCGGGTGCGCAGCACTACCTGCTCAGCGCCACCTCCGTCGGGTTCTATCTGCTCGGGCCGCAGAGCATGGCCGCCGTGCCGGCCGACCCGGAAGCGCGGGCCGAGTTGCTGGAGTACGCGATCGCCTCGGTGCTGCAGACCGGCACTGGCATCCCGACCCCCGAGCTGGCCGCGACCGTGGCCGGTCTCTACGACTCATTGATCACCTACATCGACCAGGAGTGGCGCCGCCGCGTGCGGTGATCCATCCGGGTAAGGAGCACGAGATGACTACCCACACCGGAGAGCCGGACGCGATGGCGCCAGAGTTCCTGGCCGATCCCTACCGGGAGTACGGGCGGCTGCGGGAGCAGGGTGCCCTGGTGGCCGGCACGTTGATGGGCCAGGTCCCGGTCTGGTACGCCACCCGGTTCGAGGAGGCCAACGCGGTCCTGAGCGATCCGAGGTTCGTCAACGACCCAGCCTCGGTACCCGGCGTCAACATGGGGGACCCGATGCAACGGCTGATCCAGACCTACGGGTTCACCGCCGAGGAAGCCACCTACCTGACCCACTCGATCCCCCACACCGACGCGCCCGACCACCCCCAGCTGCGCACCCTGGTCTCCCGGGCGTTCACCGTGCGCCGGGTCAGCGAGCTGCGCCCCCGAGTAGAGGCGATCACCGGGTCGTTGCTGGACGAGCTGGGCAAGGAGTCGAGTCGTTCGGGTGGCCCGGTCGACCTGGTCGAACGGTTCTGCTACCCGCTACCCATCACGGTGATCTGCGAGATGGTGGGCATTCCCGAGGCGGACCGCCCGGCCTGGCGTGAGTGGGGTCGTGCCCTGGTGTCGATGGGCCCGGACCTGATGCCCCCGGCGTTGCGGGAGATGGTGGCCGGTATCGGGGCACTGATCGGCATCCGGCGCGAGACCCCCGAGGATGACCTGCTCAGCGCGCTGATCCGGGCCCACGACGAGGAACACGGCCGGTTGTCGGACCAGGACCTGGTCACCTTCGTGTTGACCCTGGTACTGGCCGGGCACGAGGCCACCGCGCACCTGATCGGTAACAGTGTGGTCGCGCTGCTCGAGCACCCCGACCAACTGGCCCTGCTACGCGAGCAGCAGCAGCACTGGCCTACGGCGGTGCACGAGCTGGTGCGCACCTGTGGCATGGCGTTGATCGCAGGACTGCGCTACGCCTGCCAGGACATGGAGTTCGCCGGGGTGTCGCTGCGAGCGGGCGAGGTGATGGTGCCCGTGCTGGTGTCGGCGAACTTCGACCCGCGCCGCTTCCCCGAGCCAGACCGCTTCGACGTCACCCGCGTGCTGTCCGGGCACGGCGAGGGGCACCTGGGCTTCGGGCACGGCGCGCACTACTGCCTGGGCGCGGCCCTGGCCCGCCAAGAGACCGAGGTCGCGCTGCGGGCGCTGTTCGACCGGTTCCCGTCGCTGCGCACCGCCGCCGCCCCGACCTGGCGCCCGGTACCCGGGTCCCGCAAGCTGGCCGAACTCCCGGTGCTGCTTCAGCCGTAGCGCGGCGACCGTCACAAGCCCGGTGGCGAACCGGTCCCGGGCGGAAAGGAGAGCGAGGCAAACCGTGGTTGCGACGTGAGGTCGCACGTGGCGAGTGACGACGTCGAGGAGGTCGGCTGATGTCGAGGACGTAGTCCGGGTCAGTGTTCAAGACCTGTCCCCACCCTGACATGCGTGGCTGGGTCTGGCTCAGTCGGGTGTGAAGCTCAGGGGCAAGTCCAAGGGTCCTCGTTCCGTCCGGGGGCTACAGGCGAGGGGAAGGCTGGACGGGTGAACAACCGTGAATCCTCGTTGATGCTTCGTTATTGCCAGGCCCTGGGACGGGTGGGGACACCGGGGTCGCAGGGACCGCGCCGTTGAGAGGCGGCAGGCGGCGACCGAGGACCACGCTACGGTCGCGTGAACACCGCCGTTCCCGGAGTACAGAGGCCACCCAACCCAGCCGGGTCTCCCACGTGCGAAACATGGAAACCCCGCCAGGGTCCGTCTCGTCCCCAGAGATTGTGGGATGCGACGGTAGGCCGACCGTAAGGGGGGCTGAATTCCTTGGCGGGAACGGATGCCCAAGAAGCGAACGCCGGCAGCTGAAAGGCAGCGGGAAAGCGGGACCAGC
>CAWGJH010000009.1:0-49257 GCA_963822695.1 uncultured Actinomycetota bacterium | reverse complement strand
GGTGGAGGATTCCATCGCGACGCTGTCATCGCCACCCGTAGAGGGCGTCGAGTACCGTGTGCCGGTTGAGGCGCGGGGGCGAGCCCGTCTGCTCGCGGTCGAGGACCCGAGCTTTGTCGGCCTGGCCGAGGTTCGGGAGCGTCTTGGCCGGCTGCGCGACCCGCGTGGACGGCCCACGCCGTGGCCCGTCTGCCGTGCGGCGCGTCTTGCCCGTCTGCTGGCGGAGCTGCCCACCCGGACGGGGGACTACGACCGGATCGCGCCACGATACAGTGGCCGTACGTTGCGGCGGCTGCTCGATGATGTCCTCGATGCTGATACGCGCAACGACTTCCCCGCGTCGTGGCGCACCCGCGTCGCGGCTGAATGGGGCGCAGTCCGAGCGAGCTTGATAGCGCTATACGAGGCTTTCGCTGTTCCCAGTTCCATGCAAGGAATGCATTGCTGACCTGATCCAAGAGCGCCTCTAGTCGCCGCCAGCGGCTTGACGTTGTGTGTGGCTCCCGAAGCGCCCGTGATGCGTTAACTGGCCGGCTCCTCAGCAGCGGAACGCTGCGCATAGAGGATTCGCCGCTGGTAAGTATCCGTCTCCTGGACGCCGATGCTCGAAGCCGCTGGCTTACGTTTGCTGACGTTGATGGAGAGCGCCGGCGGCGGCGCGGGCTGCGCGAGGGCGAGCACGCCGCTGCCGATCTTGGTCAGCTCATCGTGCTCGGGGCACCTGCTGACAGCACGCGGCTGTACCACGCCCTGCACAGCGCCCACCGTGAACCAAGCCGTGCGGACGCGCGCGAAGCACGCTGCATGACCCTGGCTGCGCTCACTGGCGCCTCGGCTGACGAAGACGAGCTGGACGGCTGCGAGCTACAGGTGGGCGTCACAACAAACTCGATCGAACGTAACCCCGAGGCTCCCATCGAAACCCCCAGATCCCAACGATCTGATCACCGCTGCCCTAGCGGAGCCACCCAGCGAGGCCGACTCCGATATGGAGGACCTCGAGGCCGAGCCGAGCGACAGCCACGAGGTTTTCGATCTCAACCTGCTAGGCCCGAGCCGACGCGTGCGAGCGACGCCCATCGTGGTCCGCTCTACCGCGCCAGTGGAAGAAAACGTTGCACCTGCCGTGTTCCTGCTTGCTGCGACCGCCAGAGTGCAGCGGATACGCGATGACGACATACAGCTGCTTCCTGTCGCCGACGTGGCACCGGGAATGACTCTCATCGGCATTTCGGAGCCGGAGCGCCGTACACTGTTCGACCGCATCCGGCCGCTCCTGGCCGAGCAACGACCAGAAGTAGCCCGTCTGCTGCTGCAGCTATGGCAGGCCGCGGTCCATGACGCTCGTGCGTTAAGCGGAACGATCGGGGAGTTGACTGCCCGCCTCGGTGACCTGGGTGCCGACATTACGTCGTCAGCAGTTGCACAATGGGGCGATCCAGGGCGAATCGGTCCCGTCGATCCCGCCAACGTGGCGCGCATCGGCCGGATCGCCGGGAACGGCATCGTCGTCGGAGAAGCTGCCCGCATCGCGGCTGTAATGCGGGCCGTTCGGATCGACCGTACCGCCGTTGGTTCCGCTTTCGTCAAGCTCGCCGGGTGGCACGCCGGCGGCGACACCGAAGCTCTGGACCGCGCGGCCGACGCCCTCGGCACGGAAATTGCGGAACTCGCAGCCGACCTGACTGCCTGGCGAATTGTTACGGTGGGAGCCTCCAGTCCTCTCACCCGTGTCCGCGCTGCGGCGTCCCCTGAGCATTGATGAGGCAACCCAGCTGTCCGAGCCAGCGGCAACGGCCACGGATACACCAGGAAGCCCGCCAGATGGCGTGGAGCGCATCCAGACGACCTCCGTACTCAAGGAACCCGTTCTTGCCTCCGACGACTAGCCCCATGATCCAGACCGGGCCGCGGAGCCAGCGCCGCCTACCACGGGCCGACCAAGGGGCGGCTCAACGATGGCGCTTCGCCTCACGCGCTTTCGCCGACGTACCTGCTGGCGTCCAGTTCTTTGGTGGTGTCGTCCGATGCCATGCCGCAGCGACGAGGTGATTGGAGCTAGAACCCGTGGCTACGAAGCCTGTATCTGGTGGATCGAACACTCATATAGATGTATCGCTCGTGGACTCGGAACCTGACTGGTCAGATGATCTCACGCGCGCAGAGGTCGATGATTCGGCGACGCCGGTTGGCACGGACGTAAGCAAGCACGCCCGGCGCGTGGCGGCGCACGCCGACCAGGAGCGACTCGTGCGGCGTTTCATCGACGTGTCGCACGAACGACTGGCCGGGCGCCACACGGCCGCGCATCGCCTGCTTGGCCGACAGCCCAGGGAACGCGTTGTCCTGGGCGTCTTGGCGCCCCAAGACCCACCACCGCCCGAGGTACCAGTCGTGGCTCGGGATCTTCCCGCTGAGCCTGGCGTTCCAGTCGATCAATTGCCGGCCAGCGAGTTCGGCCTCACCTGCCTTGTCCAGCCAAAGGACGGGCGTCTCACGGTCAACGTGAAGGTGCGCTTGGCTCTGTACCTGCAGCACTATCCGACCTATCAGGAACAGTTCGAACATGCTGCTCTCCTTGCCAGCATGGAGGCAGCGCAAACGGAGGACGTAAGGGCCTCGGTGACTGGATCGAGCGACGGCGTGGCGGAGGAGGCGTCCGAGTCGGACGATCAACTGGCCGGCCGAGGCGAGCCGGGGATGGACGGGCGCGCTCCCACGATTGTGGGGAGTGTGGCCGCAGACCACGCCGTTGGCGTGTCGTCCGGCAACCCAGCCGAGCGTTCGACGGCCAAGCGCAGGAAGCGAGAAGCTAGCGATCCGATCCGACTGGTTTATCAACGCCACGACGTCGCCGCCACACTTCAGCTGAATATCCCGGTACCGCAGAGTAGCGTTCCCATAACCGTTGATGACCAGGGCGCCTTACACTCCGCAGCTATGAGGGCGGTGGAGTCCCGGGCCGGAGTCGGCGCGACATCCGGAACACGTGCCGCCGGTGGGCAGTATCGCCGCTCACCAGCGCCTCCCAACGTATTCCGCGTGAGGCCATGACCGATCCTGAGGCGTTTGACGCCTGGCTCGCCGCCAATGGCGAGCCGAACTGGACGGACCCACGGCGGAGCCACGATTCACGGCGACAGCCCATCGTGATCCAAGCGGACGGGTACGCCTGGCACTGACCCTGTCTAACGCCGCCGTCCGGGCTCCCCGAGATCGTGGCTTCCTACCTGAGGTTTCTATCTACGACGCCGGTTTCGATGCCACTGTCTCGGGCAGCAGCCTCGTCAACATGGGCTACCGCATCGTAGACACTGACTACCGCATCACGCCCGAGGTCTACGCTCATGGCAGGTTTTGCTGCCTCGACGAGGACACCTCCGATCCCGCTGCCGGCCGCCTTGTCACCACCGCGTTCCCGGTCTTCCGCCAGGCCGTGTACGAGTCGCGGCCCGACTTGGAGCCCACCTTTGTCGATCTTGCCCGGGATCCTGTCCCCGTCCTACGCCGCATTGCCGATGACATGCAGGACTTCCTCGACCAGTGGGACAGCTTCCTCGACAGCCGACCACCCCTTTCTCTGGAAGCGCTAACGCGGTGCCGCGCGGATCGCGACACGTTCGCCGACGAGCGCCGACGCTTCATCGCCGGTATCGACCTCATCGACGCCGACCTGAGTAGCCCAAACCCTGGCGGACTCGGAGTCGCCTTCTCCTGGATGAACCAGGCGATGCGCCGGATGGACGCCCCGGGCGGGGTTTACACCCCTACCGGGCCGCCGAATGTACGCAAGTGGCGCCTGTTTCAGATCGTGTTCATCGTCGTGCACCTGGCCGCGCTCGCTGCCCGTGAGCCGTCGGGCAAACATCTACGCGATGAGCTGAATCACGCGGACGTACTGTGGTTCCCCACTGGCGGAGGCAAGAGCGCGGCGCTGTATGGCATCACAGCGGTAGCCATGTTCTTCGACCGGCTGCGGGGCAAGAACTTCGGCACTACCAGTATCATCAGATTCCCACTGCGCATGCTCTCCGTACAGCAACTGGACCGCATTCTGCGGCTGATCGTGTGCTGCGAACTTGTACGCTCCGCCCGTCACCGACAACCACGCGGCGCCAGCGACGGCGGCCCTGTATGGGACTTGGGGGAGCCGTTCGAGCTGGGGTACTTCGTCGGGCGAAACAACACACCGAACCGGTTGACCGACCCAGCCGACACGAAGTGGCGGGACATCGCCGCCATAGCCCGGAAAAGCAACTCCTGGCGGCGCGAGAACGTCGTCCTCCCGACCTGCCCATATTGCGGCGGTGAACATGTCACCCTTCGCCCCGATACCGACAGCATCCGGCTTCGACATACATGCCCGGACTGCTTACGAGATCTTCCCGTGTCGATCACCGATGACGAGGTCTACCGTTACCTTCCCACCGTCCTCGTCGCCACGGTCGACAAGCTTGCGACCATCGCCTTCAATCCGCACTTCTCCCATCTGACCCACGGCCCAGCACACCAATGCCCCGACCATGGATTCGTCACCTTCCAGCAAGGCAGCCGTAATGAGCCTCGCTGCTTGGCCCGCCAATACTGTGGCCGCAGTCCCCGAGAGTGGACCGCGGCCAGCGCGTACGATCCGGCGCCAGCACTGGTCATTCAGGACGAGCTGCACCTGCTCGCCGAGGAACTCGGCACCTTCGCCGCTCACTACGAGACCCTCTGGCAGCATCTGTGCCGCACGGGCTCCGGCTTGGCCAGCAAGGTCCTCGCCGCAACTGCGACGATCAGCGACTACGCAAACCAGGTCCGCCAACTGTATGCGCTGCGGCCGCGACGGTTCCCCAGCGAAGGATGGCTTGACGGCCAGTCCTTCTACGCCCAACGCCACGACGACCTGACGCGCCGGCTATTCGTCGGCGCGCTGCCTTCGCTCATGGACACCACCAGCTTCTCCTTGGCGTGCGGTGACGCCATCCGACGCGAATTGGAACGGCTTCGTGGCCTGGACCCGGCCGACGTGATCGCCGAACTCGGGTTAACCACGGTCCGCCCTGAGGAAGTGGACGAGTGGCTCTTCCCCTATGAGCTGCAGCTCTACTACGTCAACCGTAAGACCGACGCAGACCGCGTCCTCACCCACGCCTCCCGTGTCGGCGAGCGCGGTGATCCGGCGCCGTTCCTGGCCCAGCGGCTCACCGGGGCAAACCGCCTGGCAGAGATCAGCGACGTCATTCGCCGCGTCGAACGGGAAACCCTTGACACGCCTGCAGGCCGTCAACTGGCCGTGATCGCTGGCACCAGCCTGGTGAGTCACGGTGTTGACCTCGCACGCCTCAATATCCAGTTCGTCCTGGGAATGCCATCGACACTCGCTTACTACGTGCAGGCCACCTCCCGCGCCGGCCGAACACAAGTCGGGCTCATCTTCACCGCCCTCAACCGCTTCCACCTGCGCGACCGAAGCGTGTTCCACTTCTTCGACCCAACTCACCGACACGTCAACGCCCTCGTCGAGCCCGTCGCACTCAACCGGTTCAGCCTTCACGGACCTCACAAGACCGCGAGCGGGCTGCTCGCGGCGCTCCTGCTCAACGAGGTTGGCCGCGACACAGACGCCTCGGGATCCAACGGACCCGCGCCGGTCGACTTCGGCAAGGCGGCGAGAGCCGAGGCATGGCTCGCCGACGTGGGTCAGCGAGGCGTAGACCGCCTGCGCGAGTCAGTCTACGACGCATTCGGCCTACGCAGCGCCGTACTGGACCCCGTTGTCGCTGGAAACTTCCGCCAACGCGTTGATCACGAACTCGACGCATTGCTGCCGTCGCTGTCCGGCACCGAACCCCAGCTACAACGACGGCTGCGCCCGAGACCGGCAACCAGCTTCCGAGACATTGACGCACCCGCCGACTTCAGCGCGAACGGCCCGATCGCCGCGCGGATGTTCGCCATGCTCGGCGGCGACGAGAACTCAAACGATGACCTCCCAGAGATGGCTGACGAGGACGGCAACACCTGATCCGCGACACCGCTGATCCGTACCCGTCCCTCCCGTAAACAAGAAGCGATCTTGGAGGTATCCCATGCAACGTTCTCGCGTCACCGTCGAATACGGACACTTGCCCGGCCAAGTGTTCGAGCATGAGGTTGACGGCGTCTACTGCGTCGTGCGCGACATCAGCGGTGGACGTCCCGACATCCCAATCGAGCAGGTCCTGGAAGCGCTCGACCTGACGTTAACCCAGTGGCGCGCCGCCAACGGTGACGCCCCCGCCTTTCCCAACAACCTCCTGGAGCATGCGGACACGTTCCGCCTTATCCGACCCGAATGGGTCAGGTGGGACGTCTGGCCGACAAGGCTGTTCTGCGGCGACTGTGGGCACGTCCTAGTCCTCCGCACGGTCCGCCAAGCCGAGACCGAAATTCCGGAAACCCGCCGCTGCCGACAGTGCCGCACCGGCGCCTACCGCCAACTTCCCTACTACCAGGTCCACACCTGCGGCAAGAGACTACAACTACAGCTCCCGCAATGCCCTGAGCACCCGAACGACGAGCGCACGTTCGAAGACACCGGTTCCTTCGTCACAGCCGGGTTCCGCTGCGGCCAGCCCACCTGCAGACGCTGGCTGAGTATGAAGTTCACAACCTGCACCGACTGCACGTTCGCCGACGCCGACCCGTTAACCCGCAGCCGTAATCTCAGCTTGGTCACCGCTCGGGACACACGGGCCTACTACGGTCACCGCCTCACCCTCGTCAACGTCGCCGCCCAGCTCCGCAACGTACGCAACAACGACAGGGCCGCAGTCTACGCGCTGGGCCACTACGTCGGCACGATAGGCGACCTTTCCGGGATGCTGGCAGCAGGCCGCGGTGCGACCGGTGCGAGTCCCGGAGTGCAGGCCACGAGTCTGCTCGACATGCTCAGAGAACGCTATCCCGACGACATCGAGGCGATCGCGCGAGCACAAGCCATCGTCGATGCGACCCGTGGCGACGAACCCGCCCTAGAACGAACCAGAGCAATGCTTCAACCCCACACCGTCAACGAAGCCGCCAGCGACAGGCGCATATTCGAAAGAGCGTTCCTCCACGCTCGACACTCGGTGAACAACCTCACAGACGTCGCCGCTGCTCTGTCGTCATCCGGCGGCAGCGAACTTGCGGACAGGATTCATACCGGGCTCACGACCGCGCACCAGCTCGGCCTACACCGGATCGCTCTGGTGCGCGACTTCCCGATCGCGCTGGTCGGATACGGCTATAGCCGGGCGTATCCCGATGTGCGCGCTCGACTGTCACCCTTAGACGCCACCCGGGATACCGGACAACTCCCGCTCGTCGCCGTGGATGCCAACACCGAAGGACTGCTAGTCGAGTGCGACCCCGTTGTTCTGTGGCACTTCTGCCGCGCCAACGACTGGGCTCCGGCATGGCCCACCACCGCCGGACCTAGCCCGGAGGAGGCCCGAGCCTGGGTCCTCGACACTACCTATGCAGCCGCACCAACCGAGGCCGCCGACGCCATCCGGCGCGTGACCCACGTCTGGTCGCATCTGCTGATGCATGCGCTGGCCTACCACTCCAGCTTCTCAGCCAATTCCGTCGGCGAATACCTACTCGAACGAGTCGCAAGCACACTGATATTCGTTGCCAAGTTCAACGCCTTCAACCTCGGGGCACTCGGCGCGCTCGCAGAACAGCACCTTCGCCTCTGGCTGACCGACGCCGCAGAGGCTGCTGCCAGCTGCGTCCATGACCCGGTCTGCCTGGCCGAGCGCGGCGGCTGCCACAAATGCCTAGCCGTCGCATTCGGCTGCGAGCGGTTCAACC
Source organism: uncultured Actinomycetota bacterium (assembly GCA_963822695.1). GTDB lineage: Bacteria > Actinomycetota > Actinomycetes > Mycobacteriales > Pseudonocardiaceae. Next base: position 41,433 of record CAWGJH010000009.1, on the reverse strand, counting down.
GTGGGCTGGACCGCGGCTACCTGGTCGGCGGTGGCCGCCTCGCCATCGCTGAGGGCTTTTTACATACGGCGGCGCGGCTGGCGGGGCAGTAGACGTCTGCCGTCTAGCCACACCGACGGGGCGGGGATGGCTTGCGCAGAATCAGGACTGTCTCGCGGCTCGGTGAACTAGCCAGCCTGTGTCGCTGCTGCGATGCGACGCCCTTGGCCCGCACAACCCACAGCTCACGCACCTCGAGTCCGACGCTGCGTCCCAGCTCAGCCAGCAGGAGATCGGTGGGAAGGTGTTGACCGAGGTAGGTCTGTGTGCCTACCACCAAGCCAACGGATCCGCCTGGCCGCACGGCTTCGGCAACTCTTGCGAGTACCTCGGCCATGTCCTCAAAGAAGCCTGCCACCATCCGCAAGACTCGGCTCGACTGATCCCCCTTCGTGCGGCTGCCGTTGACGGCTGCCTGGAACTCACGAAGCGCCGACAACTCGATGCGGTATTCCGCTCGTGGTGGCGCTTCGAGATGTGACCGCAGCAGCTGCTTGCGCAGACAACGCAGGCCGACAGCGTCTGAGACGAACTGGCCAAGAGCGAGTTCCAACTGGTAGACAGCCGAGTAGTCATACCTGTTTGGGTAGGGCGGGCTGAAGACGACAACACCACAGGATTCGCGAGCTGGCCGCCACTCGCGAGTGTCCGCGCGCACTACAGCCAGCGGTGCTATGCGCACTCCAGCGGCACCTATTGGAGTGGGCGACGGGAACGTTCCGCGCTGGTTAAAGAGCACGCTGTCGCTGCCCGGCGCCCGCGCCGATGCGGAGCGGATCTGCTCAAGATCGTCGACAATCACGTCCAGGCGCTGTCGTACCCCAACGAGCACGTCCGCAGCGGCCATCGCGCTACGTTGTTGTCCTGGACGACCAGGTCGCGCCGGACCGTCGGGCAGCCGACGCCGAAGAGACGTACCGTCCTTGACCGCGTAGCTGACCTGTTCCACCGCCGACAGCACCGCCAGCCGGACTAGGTCTCGGTCCACACCTTCAGGTGCACGATCGACTCCGTTGAGCAACTTAGTCAGCGTTCTCGCGACCGCGGGCGCAAAGGCCCACTTAGCTGCGGGCACGTCTAGAACAGCCCGCCCCGGCATGGAGGCATGCCCCGAGAACACATCTTCGGCGATTTGCCGAACCGTGTCCGGATCCGCCTGGCTCGACCTGACCAAGGTCGATGAGAGGAACGTGGCATAGGGCATCAAATCGGCGCCGAGCGCGGGTAAGCCTCGCTCGGCCGCCACCAGGAGCGAGGTGCCTGAGCCGACCATGGGGTCATAGACAACAGGTGTTTCGTCGCCCCGGCGACTAGACGGCGCGGGGAGCAGCTCATCGAGCATGTTGCGCACTAGACGAGGAGAGTACGCCTCCTTGAACCGAACCCACCGGTACACAGGCTCCTTAGCCCGAGGGAGGACACCGGCATGGCTACCAAGATCAAGTCGCTCCTTCATCAGCGGCTCGTACTCCTGGAGCAGATACGCTCGCGCCGCATTGGTCACCGTTGCTGGCAATGCCCGCCTATATTCCCACCACGCCCTGTCATCCATCGGGGATGATCCTGCCCTAGGGCGAAGATCAACCAGTAGTTGACCCACCCAACGGCACCGATCAAGATTGACAGGCTCACTGGGAGGCTTATGCAGAACTCGGGGACGGGCCCCGCGACCACCTCACTGACCTGCAGGGACTCCAGTTGTCGATCATATTATCAAGGAGTTCTGCATAAGCCTCTGGGCGTCATCGAATCCCCGTTCCGCTGCAGTGGGCGAAGAGGCCACACCGGGCCGGGACATTGGGGGCTCCTCGCTGTATCAAGTGGGTTTAGTGATCAAGTGTGTGGTTCCGGCGTGGCGGGTTGACGAGGGGGTGATCGTTTCGTTGGCTATGTGACTGTTCGTGATGGCCGCGTAGCAGGGAGTCATAGGGGTGATGAGCTGGGGTTTTCACCACGGCGCTGGGGCTGAGCGGGCCGTGGCGGGTGACACGGACCGAGTTTGACCCCGAGGCGGCCCAGCTGGATCTGTACCTGGGTTGTGCTCGTGGTGCCTGGTTCGCGTGTCCGGCCAAGGACTGTGCGCACGGTGGCTGTCCGGTGCATGACACGGTGGAGGAGACGTGGCGGCATCTGGATTTTTTCCAGTACCGGGCGTTGTTGCATGCCCGGCTGCCGCGGGTGCGCTGCCCCGAGCATGGGGTGCGGCAGGTGAGCGTGCCCTGGGCGCGCCCCGGGTCGGGGTTCACGCTGTTGTTCGAGGCGCTGGTGCTCAGCTTCGCTGCCGTGATGCCGATGGCGAAGGTCGCGCAGGTGACCCGCGAGCACGACACCCGGATCTGGCGGGTGGTGGAACACCACGTGAACGCCGCCCGCGACCAGCTCGAGGGCACCAGCGTGCGCCGGGTCGGGATGGATGAGACCTCCGCGCGCAAGGGCCAGGACTACGTGAGCATCGTCGCCGACCTCGACGCCCGGCGAGTGGTCTTCGCCACCGAGGAACGCTCAGCCGAGACCGTCGCCGGCTTCGCTGCTGATCTCGCCGAGCACGGGGGTGACCCGGGGAAGGTCACCGACACCAGCTCCGACATGAGTACGGCGTTTATCAGCGGGATCGCCCAGCATCTGCCGAACGCGAGGATGACTTTCGACCGTTACCACCTGTCCGCCAAGCTCAGCGAGGCCATCGACGCCGTGCGCCGCCAGGAGGTCGCCACCCGACCGGAACTCAAGCACACCCGCTGGCTGTGGCTGAAAAACCACACGAACCTTTCGGCCAAGCAACAAGGTGAGCTCCACCAGCTGATGCGCCCCTCCGCCCAGTTGGCCACCGCCCGGGCCCGGCGCTGGCGACAGGACTTCCAGGCCTTCTATGACCAGGACCCCAGCTACGCACCGGAGTACCTGCGGCGCTGGTGCTACGGCGCGAAACGCTCCCGCCTGCAACCGATCAAGGAGTTCGTCACCCTAGTCGAGAACCACTGGGAGGGCATCCTCGCCTGGCATGCAAACCACCTGAGCAACGGCCTGCTCGAAGGGATCAACTCGCTGGTGCAGGCCGCCAAGGCCCGTGCTCGGGGCTACCGCAGCAAGACCAAGATGATCACTATCGTTTACCTCATCGCGGCCAAACTCCAGCTACCCAGCCTTACCAGCCCAACCCCCGCCTACATGTCCTCACGCTGAGTAACCCACTTGAAACAGCGAAGAGCCACATTGGGGGACCGGGACGGCTTTCGCGTCAAGCCTCGATAACGTCTCCCTGCATAGAAGCGTGACTCGCACGAGCCCGATGACAGCCGACGGAAGGCCGCCGACTTGGCCAGCGACGACGAGCCAGCCACCCTTGCCGCACTGTACCTGCGAAATCGTGATGTGATGCTGCGCGCCGCACGTGCCATCTTGCGTAACCAACATGACGCCGAGGACGCGGTTTCCGCCGCTGTTGTCAGGGTCGCTGCTCGACTCTCCGACGGCTACTTCCCGGATGACCCAGACGCCTACCTCGTCCAGTCCGCCCGCAACGCCGCTCTCGACCAGCGACGCGCGTCAGCCCGCCGGTGGCGCCCTGGGCTAGACGACCTTGTACCGAGCGAGGTTCGGTCGCCCGTGAGAAACCATCAGCCGTCCACGGAGGCCGCAGAAGCGGTCCCGGACATCGTTGATCAGGTCATCGAGCGACAGAGGAATGCGGAGGTACAGGCCGCAGTGCAACGGACCATAGACGGACTGGCCGAGCGCGAAGCGATCATGCTGTCTCTACTGCTGGGCGGACACAGCCGTGTCGAGATCGGCGCCCGTTACAACCTCACTGGCCAACGAGTTGGACAGCTGCTCAAGAGGCCCATCGCCGACCTGCTCGGCGAACTCGGTGTCGAGCACATGGGCCGGCGTCCTCAACAGCAGGCAGGAGAGGGACGATGAACACTGAGCGCAGGCGTCACACCCCGCGTGGCCGCGTGGTGCGTCGCGAACGGCACGTCAGCCAGCCACCCAACACTGGCTCGAAGGCTCGGCGACATGGCCAGTGATGAAGCCCTGCCGGGCGAAAGGGGCCTGGATATGTCTGACGAATCGGACGCAGACCAGCCGCAGGAAAACGTTTTCCAAGACGCTGACCAGGTAGTCCGACTCACGCTGGACTACCTAGACGTGTTGAACGGAAGCCATGACGTCCTGCCCCATCTCGATGATCTCAGCATTGTGCTCCGGCAACGAGTACTCAACGCGTGGAGCAGCGTCGATCGTCTCCTCGTCGACGAGTCGCTGCCACCGCTTGAGTCCGATCCAACCGCCATTGCGCTTGGCGCCGTTCCGACCACGCTTCTTGATCCCACGGCTATGCGCGACGCGCGGCAGGCCCGGAACCTGCGACCCTCCGACGTCGCCAGCTCTTTGCAGCAGCGTGGGTGGTCAACGACCACCGCGGACGTGTTCACCTGGGAACGTCGGCCGGAGCATGTCGCCCCAGCACTCCTGGCCGACATCGCTGCAATGCTCGGCGTGGCACGAGACCTGCTTACCGGTTCAGAATCCGGACCAGCAAGCGTGGCCGACGACGCCATGAACACACTCGTTCAGACTCTCTACAGCGATGCCCTGAACGAGGTCATTGAGCAGTGGGCTCAGGTCCTAGGACTTGGCCCAACTGCAGCTCGCGAAGATCTCCAGCGACGCCTAAGTAGCGCGGCGCACCGTGGAGCGCGTACTCTCACCACTCGCCAGTGGAAGGCTGTCGTACTCGTACTGCTCGCAAGTGAACGCGCCCGTCGCGAACAAACCAACGATCCGCTCACCGGCGCGTAGCAGGAATGAGCCTCAAGCTACACGCGAGCAGGCTCGTCGCAGCCATACCTGAGAACGTCCGGCAAGCACTCGCGCTCAACCCCGCGGACGCGCTCACACGAGAGTTCGCAATCAACGTGGTGCCCGTCGAACAGCTCCGGGACAGCCGCGGCGCCGGCGGCTGGTGCGACGGAGTCTCACTCGCGACTGATCGCGTCATCTGCTACGCCCCAACGCCGGGATCACGGCGGCAGAACTTCACCCTGTTACACGAACTCGGCCACCTCCTCATCAATGAAGACGACAAGGCTCTCGACTGGCTCGCTGACAGACCTGACCCTTCCAGCGACCTCGAACGCCTCTGCGACGCGATCGCAGCTGAAATCCTTCTCCCCGCGTTGACGATCGCCCATATTCTCGCCAGCAGCGCACCCGCACCTGGACACCTTCGCCAGCTTTACGCCGCCAGCCGCGCCAGCGAGGAGGTGTGCGCAATCGCTCTCGCCGCTCGTCTCCCCGTCCGCGGCGCCGTCGTTCTCATCCAACGACGCACCGCAACCGTCACGTTCGCCGCCAGCAGCGGCTGGCCACCCCTGGCCATACCCCGTGGTCTCGCGGTCCCCGCCCGCCATCCGCTACGAGACCTGGGTACCCGACAGCGATGGACCGGGTGGACGACGTCCGACCTTTGCCTCGCATTCACGGAGCGCCCCGCGGCTAACGTGCTCCCGTGTCCTTCGCGCTCGCTTCTAAGGGCGCTCGCAGATGCAGGACCCCGGCGCACAACGGTGATGCTGCTGGATATCCTAGGTATCGGCCAAGCAGCCAATGATCATATCCGTTCGACCCCCGGACTTGACCCCAACCCATCCCAGGACACGGCCGTATCGATCTGTCCAATTTGCGGCAATGATACGGCCTCAAATCATTATCCATGCGAGGAGTGCGGCGTTCCACCGTGCCCCGAATGCGGACGCTGCAGATGTTTGTGAACGGCTCAGTTTCGCACGACGCCCGCTGTCACTCCGATACCGATATCTGTTCGATCTGGTTCGGCATCATCACCAAACAAGCCATCAGGCGAGGAGACTTCACGTCCGTGCGGCAGCTTATCAATACCATCAACGCCTACATCGCAAACTGGAACCATGACTCACAGCCCTTCACCTGGACCGCGACAACAAACGAGATTATCACCAAAGTCCTCCTGGCCCACCAAGACTTCCAGAAATTACTCGACAACAACAAAAACTCTCAGTAAAGGTCTATCTATTACGGAACACTAGATCGCGTAGAACGGTTCAAACCAGCGGCGCGGGTGCAGGTTCGGTGCGCGCACCTTGGCCGCCCACTCTTCGTCATTCTCGATGCCGTCCAGTGCCGGGTTGTGGAGCAACTCGTGGTTGACGTCGCGCAAGAGGATATCCGGAATATCGTTTAGCGTGGTGCCGTCCGCGGGCAGCTCAGTGATCCACGGCCACAACTCAGGGTCGTCTCTGATTAGGTCGGCGACGCTCTCGGCTTCGTCGATGATGGCAGCGAGCGCGACCTGCTCGGCCATGTTCTCGATCGTGCCCGGTCCTGCAGGAGCGGCTAGCCGGTCACGGAGTGCCCTGACCACGTCACGCATCCACTCGACAAACTCAGGGCCTTGCCGTTGGGCGATGGGCGGCAGCCGTTCCTCTAGGGGCGTGAGGCCGTCGGGATCCGCGATCAAGTCGGCGGCTGCCCAGAGCTGTGCGGCGATCCGCGGGCTGATCGGGTGGTTATCGGCGTACAACACCGCGAAATCCGGCGGCTTCTCCTGATCGGTCATTCGGATTGTCCTGTCCCCTATCCGCCACCCTGTGCCGAAGTTCGCGATCAGTTCCTCTGTGCTCCAGTCCGACACTTCGTCTCCGCGACTCCTGTCGAGCAGTTGACCCTCCGAGCCGGCCGATAGGAAGTCGGTGCCCGGCGGGTCGTTGACGGCGCCATCAGCGAGATACATGACAGCATCGAGGGCCGCGTCCGGCGAGTCACCGTCCAGTTCGTCGTCTGGTGACCAGCCCTGAGCGCCAGCTGCGGCAAGCAGGCACTCGATGTCGTGCACATGAACCTCGAGATAGCTGAGAACCTGCACGACTGGACCTGGAAGATCAGCCAAACGTGGCTGGTCGCCAGTTCTGGCGGCTCCATCTCGCCCGAGCGGCGTGACGGGTAGGTCGTCACACTGCTCGTAGCCGTAGCCGTCTCGTAGGGCGTCGTACGCGACGGATCGTGCTTCATCTGATACCCAGGTTGACGCGCGGACGTTGTTGACTGCCTGCCGAAACGATGCCGCGGGTGCATCGGGCAGCTGTTGGGAGACGCGCTCGATGAAGTCGTTGACATGCCGACCCCGACCACCGCTGGCCGCGTCGGAGAGTGCGCTGGCGGCGAGCTCGGCGATGATCGGGTCGTTGCATGTCAGTACGGCATGTAGCGACGGGCGCCTCCCAGCCACCGCAACCAGGGCGAATACGCGGCTGCGCGTTGGCGAGTGCTCGCAGTGGAAGGCGATCGCGACGCCGCCCCGGCGGCGGTCGGTTGTGGTCATAGTGGTTCCCTACCCGGAGTTGAGGGCAGCACATCCCTACCCAATTGAATGATCAGGTATCGATGGTGAACGCGGTGCAGCCACGCCTCCGGTCGATAACTATGAGGACTGGTACCCACGATGCAGTCGCAAGCCCAAGTCTGCACAACTGTATCGCACTGGGGCCGAACTGGGCTTCTACTCGCTCTTACGGGCGTCCACTTCTCCCGTTTTGCCGCTCGGGCCTCCGGTTGGCGTCTCGACGGGAGATCACGCACGTCACGTCGCTGGCCACCGGCGCCAGAGGTGTCATCCGCTATGTCTTCCAGGCCATGATCGGCCTTTCGGCAGGTAGATGAGGAGAAGCCACCTCAGCGTCCGGCTGACCCAGGACAAAGAAACGGCCCTCAGGACAGGGGCCGTTGGGCCCAGGCTGCTCACCCGAGCGGGTGCTCATCAAGTTTACCCGAAGAGCCCCAACGGATGGGAGAGGCCAGTGGAGCGAGTGGAGGCCGGCTACTAGTAGCCTCGCCATCAAGGCTCTACGGTGGAATCCATGTGGCGTAAGCCGGTGACTAACAACCAACAGCGGGCTCATATCGGGCTCCGCTGTTTTGTGCGAACCCGGCACTGCCCGACACTAGGCGACACTCGAACCAGCGAAAATGGCTGCTGACGTGCATTTACCGGCCTTAACCGTCATTGCCTGGCACTACGCGACACTCGGAGCAGGGGACTTTTAATCCTTGGGTTCTGGGTTCGACCCCCAGGCGGCCCACAAAACCCCTGGTAGATGCGCTCCGTGTAGCGGAGGGGCAAGATCACGGGATACTTTTCGGCTCGCGCGCCGCTGGACCCGAGCAACTTTTCGAGGATGTCGGCGGCCTGCCGGTCGGTGAGTTTGCGCCCGAGGTAGTAATCTTGGTCATGCTGACCTTGGAGCACCCGAGTTAATTGCTGATCTTGCGGGTGGGTACGGCGTCGTCAAGGAAGCTCGCGACGGTCTCGCGCAAGGTGTGGCTGACTAAAGTTAGTAAGGCCCTACCCGCCGGTCGGCTCGGGGTGAGGGGGCGACTCCTAGACGTGGGCGGCGAGTGCCGCGGAACGGGTCATGCAGCTTGAGGTCGGTGGTGATCCAGACTGGGCAGGGGAACAGGGGGTATTGCCACCGGTAGCGCCAGCTGTACCAGGGGTGCCAGCTGTGGTGGCGGGGGCAGGCGCGGCAGCGGCCGGTGCGGGTAGAAGGCTGGTGCTCGAGCAGCTCGGTCAGGAGAGCGGCCAGTGCGCTGGGGTTGGGGTGGCGGCCGGATTGTTGCAGGTCGGTGAGTGTGGTCCAGACCCGGTGGACCAGCGTGCGCGCGGCGGGGGGTTGCTCGGCGAGCCAGGCCAGGGTCTGTGTCGGCAGCGACGGCCTCTCCTGTCCCCGCAGGATCGGTGCGGTGGACATCAGTCACCGTCCGGGGCTTGGTCGAGCACGCGCACCAGGTGCGCTCGCAAGATGATCAGCCGATGGTCCTTGTCGAAGCGCACGTGTAGCCAGTTGGTGTCCCGGCCGATGACCTGGCCGTGCTGGTGCAGTCGGGACGACATCGCCCCGTGCTGCTGGCGCACCGCGATCTGCTCGACCTGGCACAGCATAAGGAATGGGGGTGCCCTCGACGTCACGCCCCGGTGGGAGGTGGGTCGCGGGGGTGGAGCAGGGGTGGTGCCCCTCACTGGGGGACCGGAGTTGGCATGGTGGTGGCCGGCTGGCCCCGGGGAGCGGAGCGTCGGGGGGTCGCTCGCTCCACCCGGGGGCCAGCCGGCGATCTCAGGGACGCCCTCCCGCGGATCGGGGTCAGTCCTCTTGGTGGGGATCGGCGACCACGGCGTTGCCTGGGTCCGGCTGGCCGCCAGGAGCACTAAGGGGTCGGGGCAGCTCGACCGGCGGCCAGCTGGGGTCTTGCGAGGGAACTGGGGTTCGGGCACCGATAGCGTCACCCGGCGGGGCGTGGCGGTCAGCTGCGCGTAGTGGGTGTGTCCGGTCTCGGGGAGGCTGACCCGCCGCAGGCCCCAGGGATCCTCTTCGGCCAGCGCCAGCAACCCAGCTTCGGTGAGCTCATCAGGGGTTCGGGTCAGGTAGCTCAGCGCCAGACGGCCATAGTCGAAATACTGATCGCCCGATTTGGCTACTCCGCCCCGGTACGCGCGCCGCAGTGCCCACGACGCCAGCAGCTCGGGGCTGAGCCCGAGGTCCTCCCTGATCGGCTCAGCGCTGTGCAGCGGGGACGGGACCCACCGCAGGTCCGCGCGCGGCACGTGGTGTTGCTCCACCGTGCGCGGGTGCGTGTCGGGTAGGGGCGCTCCCTCGGGCAGGCGGAGAATCGTGGGGCCTGATGAGGTGTGTGCACCTGTGGTGCACGCGTGCCCGGTTCACCCGATCGGGGCGACTCCCAGGCGCCAGGCTAGGCCGCGCAGCTCCCGGCCGCCGGCGTCGCGTCGGGCCTGGCGCAGCAGGTCGGCGACCGCTTCGCGGACGAATACGTCGTGGTGGATCCGCTGCGGGGCGAGTTGTTCGGCGTGGCGCAGCACGCGCACGCCCTTCTCACGGGTCTTCGTGCTGGTGAGCAGGGCGCGGCCGAGCTCAGCCCAGAACACAGCCTGGCGGGCGGTGCTGGGCAGTAGTTCGGGATGCACCGCTGTGGCGGCCCGCACGGCCTGGCCGTACTCACCGAGCTCCACGGCGAGACTGGTGCGCCAGATGCCGACGTTGGTGACTCCGAACCACAGGCGCGCCCAGGTGCCAGCCTCGGTGTCCATCCGGGCCGCCAGCGCCGAGGCCTCATCAAGGTGAGTGGCGGCGGTGTCGTGGTCGGCTTGCGCCGCAGCCGCGAGCGCGGCGGACAGATGCAGCATCCCGCACGCCTGTACGGCGTCGGTGTGGTTGAGCTGACTGGTCAGTGCCTGCGCGGCAGTCACCGAGCGGCGGTATTGGGCCGCGCGGTCGAGCGCCCCGGTGGCGTCCCCGCGCAGCCACGCCGCATACCCCAGCCACACCGGATCTTCCAGGGCTTCGGCGCACTGCCGCACCGCGCGGGCCGCCAAGCCCGGCACTGCCCGCACGCCGAGGCGTTTGGTGGTCCACATCACGGAGCTGTAGGCCGTGATCAACCCCAGGAGCACCTCCCGGCGGTAGTGGGGCAGGCGCACGTACGCCCCGTGCAGCTCCCCCAGCAGCGCCGGCGTCAGCTCGCCCTGGGCGGCGTAGTCAGCGCTGCAGTGCATCAGCTTGGCCAGGGTGTCCAGGTCATGGGTGATCCCCGGCCAGTCCCGCACCGGGAGACCGGGATCCACGCCGAGGTCATAGCGCTCCAGCGCGGTCTCCATCGCGATCAGCCCCGCGTGCGCCTCAGAGCTGACCAGATCCCGCGGCGCCCAGGGCTGCCCGGTCAACTCACTCGGGTGCACCCGCAACACACCCGCCATCGCCTCCAGAGTTCTCCGGTTACCCACCGGCTTATCGCCACGTTCCACCTGAGCCCACACCGAGGAGGACAACCCAGCCAGGCCCGCGGCCTGCCGCAGACTCAGCGCACGCTAACCGCGCACCGCACGCACCCGCGCCCCCAACGTCCCCGCCTCATCCACACCATCCCTCCCCTCGGGTACTCGCCCCGCTACCGTGCCCTCCACGGTGCCGGGCGCCGGTGTGCGCCCGTGGCGCACACGGGCCGGGTTCACCCGATCGGGGCGAGTCCCATCCGCCAGGCCAAGCCACGCAGCTCCCGGCCACCAGCATCACGCCGGGCCAGGCGCAACAGGCCAGCGACCGTTTCGCGGACGAACAGGTCGTTGTGGATCCGCTGCGGGGCCAGCTGCTCAGCGTGCACTAGCACACGCACGGCCTTATCCCGAGTTTTCTTCTCCGCGGCCAAGGCGCGGCCGACCTCAGCCCAAAACTCGCTCTGGCGACGATTGGGCAGCAGTTCGGGGTGGACAGTCTTGGCGATCTGCAGGGCTTGGCCGTGCTCGCCGACCTCCAGGGCGATGCTGGTGCGCCAGATACCGACGTTGGTGGCCCCGAACCACAGGTGCGCCCAGGTACCGACCTCGGTGTCCAGCCGGGACGCCAGCGCGGAGGCCTCGTCGAGGTGGGTGGCCGAGGTGTCGTGGTCACCGCGTGCCCCGGCCGCCAGCGCGGCGGACAGGTGCAGCATTCCGCAGGCTTGCAGCGCGTCGCTGGAGACCAGCTCACTGGTTAAGGTCTCGGCTGCGGCCACTGAGCGCTGGTACTGCGCGGCGCGGTCGAACTGCCCGGTGGCAGCGCCGCGTAGCCAGGCGGCATAGCCCAGCCAGACCGGGTCGTCCAAGGTCTCCGCGCACTGCTGCGCGGCGCCGTTGCGGCATGCGCACGTACGCGCCGTGCAGCTCCCCGATCAGCACCGGCGCCAGCTCACCTATCGCCGCGAAGTCCGAGGCCCAGTGCCTGAGTTTGACCAGGTGCTCCAGATCAGTGGCGATCTCCGGCCAGGCCCGCACAGTCAGGCCCGGGTCGGTGCCGAGCTCGTAGCGCTCCAGCGCGATCTCGATCGCTAACAGACCGGCCTGCGCCTCGGCGCCGGACGAGTCCTGCGGGGTCCAGGGCTGCCCGGTCAGCTCGGTTGGATGCACCCGCAGAGCACCCGCCATCGCCTCCAGCGTTCTGCGGTTGGCCACCGGCTTCTCGCCGCGCTCGACCTGACCCCAGAACGAGAAAGACAACCCGGCCAGGCCCGCGGCCTCCCGCAAACTCAGCTGACGCCAACTGCGCACTTCGCGAAGCCGCCGGCCCAACAGCTGTGCCTCGTCCACTCTGGCCTTCTCTCCCTCGGCGCTAGCCACCGTCTTACTCCCCCACCGCCCCGCTTCCCACGCGCCGCCGGGCATGTGTGCACCCGTGGTGCCCAGTGGCTGGGTTCACCCGACTGGCGCAACTCCCAGGCGCCAAGCCAGACCACGCAGCTCACGGCCGCCAGCGTCGCGGCGGGCTTTGTGCAGCAGACCAGTGACGGCTTCCCGGACGAACACGTCGTGGCGGACCACCTGTGGGGCCAGCCGCTCGGCGCGCACCAGCACACGCACGCCTTTGTCCCGAGTCTTCTTCTCGGCGACCAGTGCCCGGCCGACGTCGGACCAGAACCCAGCTTGATAGACGGTGGCGGGCAGCAGTTCGGGGTGCACCGTCTTGGCGGCCTCGAGGGCTTAGCCATGCTCGCGAAATTCAAGGGCGATGCTGCTTTTCCAGATGCCGACGGTGCTCGGCCCGAACCACAGGTGCGTCCAGGTCCCGACCTCGGTGTCCATCTGGGCCGCCAGCGCCGAGGCCTCCGCAAGGTGGGTGGCCGCGGTGTCGTGATCGGCCTGCGCCCCAGCAGCCCACGCGGCCGACAGATGCAGCATCCCGCACGCCTGCAGCGCGTCGCCGCAGCTCAGCCGGCTGGTCAGGCTCTCCGCCGCGGCAACCGAGCGGCGGTAGTGCGCGGCCCGGTTCAGCCGCCCGGTGGCGTCCCCGCGCAGGAAGGCCGCGTAACCGAGCCACACCGGATCACCGAGGACCTTGGCGCACCGCTGCACGGCACGGGCCGCCAGGCTCGGCAGCCCGCGAGCACCGAGGCGTTTGGTGGTCCACATCGCTGAGCTGTAGGCGTTCATCAGCCCCAGCAGCACCTCGGGGCGCTAGTGCGGCAGGCGCAGGTATGCGCCGTGCAGCTCCCCGATCAGCACCGGCGTCAGCTCACCTTGTGCCGCGTAGTCCCCGGTCCATCTCATGGTCGTGACCAGACGCTCCAGGTCATCGGCGAGCTGCGGCCAGGGCCGCACGGTGACCTCCGGATCGACGCCTAGCTCGTAGCGCTCCAGCGCGATCTCGATGGCCGTCAGCCCGGCGTGTGCCTGGGCGCCGACCGGGTCCCGCGAGGCCCAGGGCTGCCCGGTCAGCTCAGCCGGGTGTACCCGCAGCGCGTCTGCCATCGCCTCCAGGGTTCCGCGGTTGGCCACTGGCTTCTCGCCGCGCTCGACCTGGCCCCAGAACGAGAACGACAACCCGGCTAGACCGGCGGCCTCTCGCAGATTCAGCTGACGCCAGCTGCGCACCTCACGAAGCCGCCGGCCCACCGCCTGCGCCTCGTCCACACCGTCTCTCCCTGCCTCGGTACTTACCCAGCCGCCGTGCCCACCACGGTGCCGGGCTCCGCTGTGCCCCCTAGTGCACAGTGGTCGGGTTCACCCGACCAGCGCAACTCCCAGGCACCAGGCCAGGCCACGCAGCTCACGGCCACCAGCATCGGGCCGGGCCTGACGCAGCAGGCCAGCGACCACTTTGCACGCTGACCCAAGGGCAGTGAGAAGGCGGTGCACTCCGCTGACCTCATCCTCACCCAGCTTGACGACGGGCTATGCAACGGACCGGTTTCCGGCTGGCGTCAGCACGTCGCGCTTTTGGTGATCATCCGATAGGGACGAGCAGGGCGGTGAAGGCTCCCGCGATCAGGGCTGGGTCGAGGGAGATCAGGGTGTGCCGGGAAGCCCGGCGCAGGACGATCATCGTGGCGCCGGTGAGAGCGCCATAACACAAGCCGAGGACAGCACCGAAGAGGAGGGTATCCCAGCCCTGCCAAGCCAGCGCAAGCCCGAGCAGACCAGCGAGTCGAACATCAGCCGCACCCAGGGCATGGTGCGCCGTAAGGGCGATGACGAGGTAAAAGGTGAACAGGATGGTCATGCCAGCGCACGAGCGGAGCATCGCGGCAGCGTTGTGCTCCACGGCCGCCGCGAGTCCGAACAGCACAGCAAGGCTGGGATAGGCGGGGAGCAGCAGCCTGGCGGGCATCCGGTTCTCGACAAGATCAATCACGGCCAACGGCACACAGACCGCCGCGAGAGCACTGTCGGCGAGCAGTTCCGGGCGGACACCGACACGCCAGGCCAGCAGCCCGAACAGAACCGCCGTGGCCGAGGAGACCGTCACAGCCGTGATCAGCGGATGATCCTCACTCGGAAAGGCCAGAGATGCGTGAGTCAGCCGAGCCAGCGCGGCGCCAACGAGGGCACCGAGCACACCCCAGAGAGGTACCATCCACCACGGGTTCACGGCCGTACCCCTAGCACGACCATCTTCCCGTAAGAACTCCCTGGCGTGTCCGTCATGAGCCTCTCCACCTGTACGCAAGTCTTGGTGATCTGGAAGGCTGCGGTGCGGCTGGCGGTGTGCGCGGGCTTGACTCCCGCCCGCAGTGTGCTGGGGTCTGTCAGAGACCGCAGAGAATGGAGAACGTGGCTATGCCGACACACGGTCACAAGTGGTCTGGTGATCCCGGTGTCGGCGGCAGATGCGCTGGTGGTGCCGGTGCAGCGCGGCATCCAGGGACGGTGCGCCAAGGTGCCCGACAGTTCGGCTATGTACCCTGACGGGGCCCCATTGCGAGGGTTGAGAGACAACCTACTACCCCGCCGGATCACGGAGAGTCAGCATCTCGTTCCACTGTGTCAACGAGCAGTCTTCAACGCCTACGCTCAGTGAGGACCGCACCGGTGATGGTGTCGGCGTAGTCCGGTCGATAGTTCGGCTCGGCGAGACGTGCCGTGGCGTCGCGGACGACCAGGGCCATCCGTTTCCGGCGCTGGGCCAGGAATTTCCTGGAACTGCATGTGCTGCCAGCCCTCTGGGAGGGCGTGCCCGTACATCGCCATCGTGAGCCTGTCGCCCGCCAAGCCCGTGGCGGCGAGTTGCTGCCGCCAATAGGTCGCTGGTGCGAGGTCGCTGATGACTATGTTGCTCCCTGCCGGGCACCGGGCGGTTCCCACAATCTCGCCGAGGGTGGGCAGGACCGAGCGATTTACAGGTGGTGTCACTGGGGCCGGCCACGGATGACTGACCGACACGGCCGAGCGCCGCTACATCCTCCTGCGACGGGTCGGTGCAGTTGCACGACGCGCACCAGGACACCGGCTAGCTCCACGCGGACCGGTGTGACCGATCGGATTCCCTCGGGGCAGCCGCCTGTGCCGGAAATTTTCGTCATGTCGTCGTGCGGCTGCGGAGCCCCTCGATCAGTTGGTCGCGGAGCGTGAGATCGGCAGCGGCCAGGGCGATGAGGGCTCGTACCAGGTTTCCCTTGGAGACCCGGCGGCCAAGCAATCGGCGGATGTCCAGGGCGAGTTGGTCAAAGTCAGCGGCGGCGTCAGGCTCGAGCAGAACGGTGAACTTGCTGGGTGGGGCCGCTTCGGCAGGTGCTGACGTCGAGGCGCTGTTCGACGTTGCTGTCGTGGTGGGGGACGCGGTGAAACTGGGTGGGGTGTTACCCCCCGGCACGTCGCGCAGGTCTGCGGCCCGGTGGGTCATGGGCTGTCCTTCCTCAGCTAGATGAGCACCTGGTCGTAGTTCTGACGGTCGGCGAGAGTGGGTGCCATGGGTCAGGACATAGCACTTTGAATCAACGAGCTAGACGTAGCTACCGGTGGGAACTCCGCGTTCCCGCTCGTGTCCAACGTGATCTTCATCGTTGGGCGGGCAGCGGCTGGGCGGCACGGGCGCGATGCAGCAGGGCGGCGACCACGGCGATGGTGGAATCCTCCCGGCCGGTGAGCCACTGCAGGGTGTCCCGTTCGTAGTCGCTGACGTCAATGTCCGCGAGTGGCGTGAGCAACGCGTCCATCCCGTCGACACGCCGACGGTCCCACCACTGCTGGACAGTCTCGTTCTGCCCCTGTTCTCCAGCGATGTCGCGCTGGTCGTAGGGCGGGCGCACGCGCAGCGGTGCGCAGGTAATCGGTCCATGCGCCGTCTGGGTCATCATGCCAACCAGTGTGCCGTCAAGCCGTTGTGCCGTCAAGCCGTTGCGTCGCCCAAACGCCCTCTCTGTCCCGGGATCACTCAAGGGACGATCACCCCGCCGTGCCGGAGAGTGCAGCTATGTACCTTGATCTGGCCTCCCCCACGTCCGGCCGTCATGCCTCAGTGATCGGTGAGGAGCGGTGGTCATGAGCGGGGAATACGCCAACTGGCAGGAACGCCAGCGGCAAGGACGAGTCGTGGTGTGGCCTGTAAAGAGCACTGAACGTCACCAGGCGAAGAGTTGTGCCGATCAAGGCGAGCTGTTCACCCACGCTGAAGCGGCCCAGGCGGCTCGAAGCGGAAGTGGCGATGAGCCCGCAGCTCCCGACATACCGGCAGCGAGCGAGCTGGCCGAGGCCCGGGAGCACGGGTTAACCGTCCGTGCGCCTGAGTTCACCGACAGGATCAGCGATGGCACGTCCAACGCTCTCGTACAGCTGTCACGCTTTGCCGAGATGACGCGATCGGTAGCCCCCATCATGGCTGCCGACTGGGTTCTCCTTTTCAGCTTCCGGAAGTGAGCGCTTCATCATCAACGACCGAGGCTTTACTTGGGCACAAGATCGCGAAAACGGGCGCCTCGGTTTACTCATCCCGCTCATGGCGACGCATGCGTTGGTGGTACTGTACAACCCAACGACGAGCGTCTGATCGCAGGTCTGAACGGCGCCGGGTGCTGGATGACCGAACTTCCCAGCCGCGAGATGAGCGCAGACGAGGTCGCGGACGCCAACATCACGATCGCCCGTGACGCGTTGTCCTGGTTCGCCGGTGCCGCGGCCAGTGATGTTGATTCACTGGAGTTCGGAGAACCGGTGGTTGACCGGAACCCACTCGGCTACTCGTGGCCTGACCGCGGGCCTCTTGGCTCGCACGACCGAGACTGGTCCGCAGCCATGCACTACGCTGGCCTCGCCGTCGGCGAAGAGGACTGGCAACCGTTCGGGATATTTTCGTCCATTGAACCTGGCGTCCGGCTGGGAGCGACTCCTCAAGGGCCTGTCATCCAGATCAGCTTTCGTCGGCCACAGAACCAAGGACTGTCCGCGTCCGATCCAGAGGCCGAGACCTAAGGGGGCCACGGAGCACGATGCCCGGTACCTCGGTTGCCATCGCCGTCGTCATGGGTGCACTCGACCACGCCATCACCGCGCGGCGCGCGAATCCTGGCCGGTCACCCAAACGAGGTGCGCCAGATCACCATTGGTTTGGAAGGTGTCCGCTATGTGGAGGCCGAGGAATGGTACCGCGTGAGCGCTGCCGCTAATACATGCTCAATCATGCATGTGTCCACCTGTCGGGGGTCCACACCAGCGCTGTGGCGAACGACTCCAGCAGGACAAATCCGATCAACTGGGCATGCTGAGAAACCAGCTGATCATCGCTTGCCGCGCTAGTGGGTGGCATGAAGCGTACGGCTCCGGCCCGGCAGAATCAGTCAAGAGACAATCACGCCGCCGTGCGGCGGCGCACGTGTCGCTGGTATATCCGTTCGTTGCTGTGAGTGAGCTCGACGAGCGAGTCACCAGCGCGTTGGGTGAGTTGTTCGTCGAGCAGGTGCCGATGCCGGTTGAGTTCCTAGTTGGTCCAGCGTGGCGCTGTCAGTGATGACTCGGTACACCTACTGGGCGAGGCGATCGCGAATCAGTGCCTTGACGTCCTGGAGTGCCACACCATCGGGGTTCTCACCGGTTCGCAGGATCTCGGCGGCCTTATTCAGCATCCGCCGGTGTGTCTCGGGGCCTTGTTGCTGGGTCAGCCACGCGATGCGGTGGTAGTTGCGTAGCACGTCCAGCACCCGGGTCAGGTCTAGTGTCTTCGCCGCCTCGGCCAGCGCCTGTTGATAAGCGCGCTCAAACTGCGCGCGCTCCTCGTCGATCAGCGCGTCTCGAATCGCGGTCGGCGAAGTGTCGGGCGGCAGCGCCGGAACCGGCGAGGCATCGAACGGGTTGGCGGCGGTCATGGCGACCACGATAGCGGCCCACGATGACAGTGCGGCGAGTTCGCAGTGTAGTTAAGCCTCAGCTGTCGAGTAAGCGGCGCCGTGCTCCTCAAGCTGTTCTGCTGCCTGGACATGCACCCCGCCGACCTCAATAGGGTCTGGCCAAACCGGCGCGTGCCCGGCCACTGCCCCCACGGCGGCGACCGTGCCCGCAAGGAGATCGCCCGGCCGATATGCTCATCGTGCTGACCGGGCTCACCCACTCCCCCGCACCGTTGTGACCGGCACGGCGGCTGGCCGTCAGCACCGGCACCATTGATGTCAAGCAGGAGTGAGAATCGGTGTCCTCGTCAGGGTCGATCTCCTGTCCGTGATAGGTGCAGCCTCGGCCTACGTCGGCAGGGCTAGCGCATCCAGGGCGGTGATGTCCGGTCGCCAGGCATTGCCCTCGCTGTTGCATCTGGCCAGGCCGGCGGACTCCAGTCCGCGCAGGGCCCGCTTGGCGGTGGCGATGGGCATCCCTGTGGTCTTCGCGGCCCCGGTCGCGGTGATGTAGCTAATCCCTCCGCCGCGCGCGTCATACCCCATCCTCGCATCGGCCACCGCAGGGTCACAGGACAGGACCATGGCGGCGAAGGCCACCAGCTGGTCCCGGTCGGCGAGAGCTGCCGCCACTGCGGCTCCGTCGATCGTGGGCATGGGGACCATTGTGTCCGATCCGGGTACAGGTCCTCGCTTCGGAGCGCTCGGGATCGGTTATGTTGCGGGCTCAGCCAGGCCGCCCTGGTGGGTGAAGTGCGGGCCCTGTATCAGCGCTGGAAATCTGCGGTCGGGTCGTGTTGAGGACCGGTGTGCGGATTTGCGGGAATAGCTGGGCGCCCGTCGGTGACCAGCGCGTCTGCTGCTTCTTGACCATGCACTGGGAGATCACCTGGTTGACGGTGGACTCCACGAACGCGAACGAGATCGTTCCCCGGCAACTCAGTCCATGATCGTGTTGTTGCCTGTTTCTGGCTCACCCCCTGAGGACTCCAATGTAGGGTTCTGGGCTTGCCCTGCGGGTTTTCGGGCTTGGTTCGATCATGCTGCGAGGTGGTACTCGCTGGTAAGCCCTGTACCGTACCGAAACTCGTCACACAGGCGGTGACCTGGTGTTTCCTTGGTGCCTGTGTCGTGCCATGATCCGGTGCCGTGCTGTTCAGACTGCTGTATTTGATCTCTGTCACGGTGTTCGGCTGGCTCGGGTCGCGCACCCGCAACGCCACAGCCAAAAACATCAAGATCCTGATCTCGCGCCATGAGGTCACGGTACCCCGTCCTCAGCTCAGCAGACCGCAGCCTCGATAGCCGGACCGAGCGACCTTGTCCGCGTTGACGCGGTCGCTCCCCGTGCAGCCGCGCCAACATCGGCTCGTCACCCCAGCCACGTTACTGGCCTGACACCACCGCGTGCTCAGGACAAAGTGGACCCATCCGAACCGGTCCAGTCACCCACCGATCAGGGACGAGATCCGTGACCTCGTGGTACGCCTGGCACGGGAGAATCCGTCCCGGGGATCACCGCCGCATCCACGGTGACCTCGTCGAGCTCGGACACCACCTCGGCGCCGGCACACATCCACCGAACCCTGGCCGCCGCCCACCTCGGGCCGACACCACGCCGAACCGACACCGGGTGGCGGAGCTTCCCGCACACCCAAGCCGCCGGGCTGCTGGCCACCGACTTGTTCACCCTCGACACGACCACCACCCGCACCACAGCCTCAACCAACACCCACCCCACCACGACCCGACCACCATGATCCCTCTCGATGCCCCGATCCGACGCCGCAAGGTTCTCGGCGGTGTGATCAACCAGTACCAGCGAGCGGCCTAGCCCGAGCAGAGAAATTCCTGGTCAAGGGCACTGCATCGAATTTTGGCACGGCACAGGGTCCGTTGACGTCAGTTGACCGTCGTTCAGGTCACTACAGAACCATCCCCCGCTCCTGTTTCGCTCCTGCTCCTTGGGCGAGGTAAACACACCAACGTCAGATCACCACGGTGCGGTTATAGCAGTTCTGCCAGCACGCGCCGGTCGGACCGGGCGTGGGTGTCGGTCGGGCGGGCTATGGTGAACGCATGGCTTCTCCCGCCACGCCGTTGCCGAACCCCGCGCCACCGCCGCCGGACCCACAGGCCATCCGCACGTCTCTGACACCGGCGCTGGCCGTCGAGTTCGACCACGAATGGGACATTGTGCTGGAGCGCGCCAAGCAGTCCAAAGACCTCACCGAGGTGCACGACCTGCTGACCAAGTGGCGGCACACCGCGTACATGGAGATGCGCGACCCCGGGTCGCACTACCGGATGCTGGCCAAAGCTGAGCAGATCCTGCGCACCGGCCGCAACCCGGACGCGGCGCCGTTCGAGGACATGCAGGAGTTGATCCGGCAGCGACTGGGCCGGTAGGTGTACCGCATCATCCCCGACACTGCGGTGTCGGAACAAGTGGCCGCCCTGCCCGTTGAGGCGCTGGCTAGCTACGCCGAGGTGCTCAAGGTCCTTCAGCTGACACCGTGGAACGGGCGACCCCAGCACCCAGCCAACCCGGACGCGCCCGTCCGGCGCTGGGCCTTCGGCCTCGGCCAGGCCGGCCACATCGTCTATCTCATCTTGGAGGAGCAGCAGGAGGTCCACCTGCTGCTCGTGCAATGGTGGGGCTGACCGAGGTGGGGGCCAGGTAGTACAGCAGCGCAACAAGCGTCTCAGCGCCGAGCAGCTCACCGCCCCCGACAAGCTCAACCACCGCGTCAGCGGCACCCACTCCACCCTGTACCGTGCCGAAACTCGTCACACAGGCGGTGACCTGGTGTTTCCTTGGTGCCTGTGATCCTGCCATGATCCGGTGCCGTGCTGTTCAAACTGCTGTATTTGATCTCTGTCACGATGTTCGGCTGGCTCGGGTTACTCGCCCGCAACGCCACAGCCAAAGACATCAAGATCCTGATCTTGCGCCATGAGGTCACGGTACCGCGTCCTCAGCTCAGCAGACCGCAGCCTCGATAGCCGGACCGAGCGACCTTGTCCGCGTTAGCGCGGTCGCTCCCCGTGCAGCCGCGCCAACGTCGGCTCGTTACCCCAGCCACGTTACTGGCCTGACACCACCGCGTGGTCAGGACAAAGTGGACCCATCCGAACCGGTCCAGTCACCCACCGATCAGGGACGAGATCCGTGACCTCGTGGTGCGCCTGGCACGGGAGAATCCGTCCCGGGGATCACCGCCGCATCCACGGTGACCTCGTCGAGCTCGGACACCACCTCGGCGCCGGCACCATCCACCGAACCCTGGCCGCCGCCCACCTCGGGCCGACACCACGCCGAACCGACACCGGGTGGCGGAGCTTCCCGCACGCCCAAGCCGCCGGGCTGCTGGCCACCGACTTGTTCACCCTCGACACCCTCACGCCGCGCCGACTCTGGCACCGCGCGATTGTGGGATCTCAGCGACCCCCGCCATCCCACGGCGCTGGCCACCCTCACCGGCCACACCAACGCCGTCTTCTTGGTGGCGTTCAGCCCCGACGGGCACACCCTGGCCACCGCCAGCGGCGACACCACCGCACGGCTGTGGGAAACCAACGTCGATCGTGTTGCCGCTCGAATCTGTAGCATCATCCCCGCCATCACCACCAGCGAGTGGGATCACTACCTGCCCGGCCTGGCGTATCGGCCCCCGTGCCCGTGAGTTACCCGATCGGCAGGCCATCGATGACGCATGACCAGTTGCTGGATCTGCCCGGTGCCTTCCAGACCACAGTCACCGCGACAGGAATCGCCCAGGCGGCCACGTCGCCGGGGAATGCGGAGATCGGACGTCCAGGGCTCCCGGCGCCGTGACTCGTCCGTGGGGCATTCATGCCAGGTTGATCGTGTCGTCGAGCGCGGTGCTGCCGGTGGAAACGATGATGGTGGCCGCCTCGACGGGCTGACGATCGCGCTCCATCCGGCGAGCATCCACCGGACCACTGCACAGGACCGGCACGTCTTCAACAATGCTGAGCATGCGGGGCTCGCCGGCAGTGAGCACACGGGCCGACGCACTCTCCTCCGTCGGTAACAAAGATGTCATCACCGCTGTCGTGAGCTGGCCGCCAGGCTGGGACTGGGGTCCTAACTCCTCGCCATCCCCGCTGTCCCGGCCAGGCCCCTTAGCCACAGGCTATCCCGCAGCGTCATTGACGCCGGCGGCACGACGTGGACGATACCGAGGGACGTACGAGGAGAATGTGTCATTGCACCGTCCTGATGAACTCGGCGGGGGTTGCCGCCGCTTCCACATCCGGTCCCAGCGCGCCGCCTCGCTGGCGGAGCGCAAGAGCAGCGTCTACAAGATCGAGGGTGGCAAGATCGATGACCTGGTCCCTCCAACAACATGTCCCTGGCGGACACTGTCGCCTCTGACTGCCACCCTCACCGGCCACGTCGGCACCGTGACTGGGGTGGCGTTCAGCCCCGACGGACACACCCTGGCCACCGCCAGCGCCGACACCCCCGCCAGGCTGTGGGACCTCAGCAAAGTTCTTGAGCTGTCAGGTCATCTCATCAGTTGGTCATGCGCAGCGACTGGAGGAGGTCTTACCCGAGAACAGTGGACTACCTTCGCTCCCGGGATTCCTTACCGGCCCACCTGCTGAGCTGAGGGGCGTTCCCACACGCGCCACGTTTGGCAACTTGCTGGGAGCCGAGTTCGAACCTGCGTCGATGGCGCTTCGAGTTGGCCGAAGGTGCCCGGTTCCATGACGGCACACCACTCACTTCTGACGACGTCGTGTGGTCGCTGCGCCGTTTGCGGGAGTTGACAATCGGTGCCTCTCGGTTGCCGGGAATTGATGCGCAGGGAATTACGTCGGACGGCCCGCGCGAGGTGGTGGTGGAATCCAACTACCTCCACGTTCAACGAAGCGGCCTGGCACGATCCGGCTTTCGACAGCGCCTACCGCTTGGCGCTCAGCACGCCTGACCTCGACCGGCGCACACAGCTCATGCACGATATGCAGAAGATCGAATACGAACGGTCCGGCTACCTGTTGTGGGGCATGGCTGAGGGTATGGATCTCGCCAAGAGCACCGTGCAGGGACTTCCCCAATTGCCCGGCTACGGGCGCGTGCAGCTGGAGCAGACATGGCTGAGCGCCTGAGGAGCAGCCGGACAGCCCTCGTCGCCGGACTGCTCCTGCGGCGCGTGGCGCTGCTCGTGGTGTTGCTCGCCGTGACCTTCCTCGCAGTCGAGATCCTTCCCACCGACGCCGCTCGGGCCACCCTGGACAGTGAAGCGTCACCGGCCGAGCTGGCCGCGCGCCGGAGACAACTCGGACTCGATCAGCCTGTGGCCGTGCGGTTCCTGCACTGGATGCGCGGACTTGCCACCGGCGACCTGGGCGTCTCGGCCCGGGGCCGACCGGTCTGGGATGTCGTGGGCCAGCCCTTTCACAACACGCTGGTGCTGGGCGCGCTCGCGCTGGTGCTGACCGTCCTGCTCGCTCTCACGCTCGGGGGTGTCTCGGTGCTGCGCCCCGGGAAACTTCTGGACCGAGTGGTGCGCTCCTCGTCCACAATGATCCTGGCACTGCCCGAATTCGTGGTGGCAAACATCCTGGTCGTGGTATTCGCACTGTGGTTGCAGCTGCTGCCGTCGGTGACGATGGCTTCCAGCAGCGGAAGACCGACATCGTCTGTGATGCTCGTCCTTCCCGTACTCGCGCTCGCTGTGCGGCAGATCGGCTGGAACACCCCGATCGTGCGCAGCGCGCTGGCTGAGCAGTTGTCAGCGCCGCACGTGGACTCGGCGATCATGGACGGTTTGCCACGTCACCGGATCCTCGTCCACTACCTGCTCCCCGGCGCCGTTCCCACGATCGCTGCCGGTGTGGCTACCTCAGTGGGCATGGTGTTGGGCGGCGTGGTGGCCGTAGAAATCATCTTCAACTTCCCTGGGATGGGTGCGGTGCTCGTCAACGCCATACGCAACCGTGACGCCCCGCTCGTAGCCACTGTGGTGGCCCTGACCGGGTCGGCGATCACCGGGGTGCTGGTGGCGTCCGACCTGGCTCGAGTCTGGGCCGTCGGGCGCAAGCCGTGAACCGCGTCGTCGTACGGCTGCTCCCAGCCCTAACGGGGCTGCGCCCCAGCCCGACGAGGCGTGCCGTGGCTGGTTTGGGTAGGCGGGCTCCGGTCGGCGGGATCTAGACCGTGACCGGCGTGCCGGTCCGGTGTATGAAACCGCCCGTAGCGGTTTGGTTGGCCTGTGAGGCCCCCGTTGACCGGAGCCCATGATGACGGTAGCGCGCAGCGTGGCTGATGTCCTGGCCGATCATGTGGTGTTCGAGGTGGAGTGCATCGATCGGATGTACCTCAACGTCTACGTGCCCCAGTTGCAGTACGCGGCGGGGCTGGTCGGGTTCGTGCACCGCCAGTTGGGGTTGCCGATCGCCTCGACCGCGCCGATGGCGCCGATCAGTGACGCTGTCACTAAGGCGTGGCGCCGGTTCGCCCGCGACCAGGGGGTGCCG
The DNA here is from genome assembly GCA_963822695.1 of uncultured Actinomycetota bacterium. Lineage (GTDB taxonomy): Bacteria > Actinomycetota > Actinomycetes > Mycobacteriales > Pseudonocardiaceae. The sequence continues at coordinate 16,710 of CAWGJH010000009.1, read as the reverse complement.
TGGGTCGATTTCGTGAAGGGTCAGCGTAAAGACGACATCATGCATCAGCACCTGGCGGCGTTCACCGGCACGGAGGGGGTCTTGTTCATCGGGCGGGCACAGGAGAAGACATCACTGTTTCGCACCGAGAAACGCCGCGACGCCGAGGGGAGGGCCTATCCGTGGATCGTGAAGACCACCGGGGTGGTCAATCACTTCTACATGTACGCGGTGGATGACGATTTCGGCCCGTTTTTCCTGAAATTCTGTTCCTATTTCCCTTATAATGGTCGTTTGTGTCTCAACGTGCATGAGTGGGCCAAGCGCCAAGCGACCAAGGACGGGGTCGCTTTCACCGCATTGGACAACGGCTTCGCCACTGTTGAGGATCCGGGTACGCTGCAGGCCATCTGTGATCGGCTAGGACCAGCCCAGATCCAGGCCCTGGTGGACAAGTGGCTGGCGATCCTGCCTGGTGCGTTCACCGAAGCTGACCACGACGCAGGCTACCGCTACGAACTGTCGATTCCGCGGGCGGAGTTCTCCCTGACTCAGATGCTGGACAAACCCGTCAGCGGGCGAGTGTTTTTCGAACAGGTCATCCGCGACAATCTCGACGCCGGGCGACCGGATCGGATCGGGCTGGTCTTTGACCGTCGCATCAGGCCCACAGGCCGCTGCCCGACTCCGGGACTCTTCCGCACCCGGGTGATCACCGAGGGGGTCACCCCGAGTGTGTACCTCGACTACAAACACACCGCAATCAAGCAATACCACAAACATGGAAAAGCGCTGCGCACCGAGACCACCATCAACAATACCCGCGACTTCGGTATCGCCAAACGGCTGACAAATCTGCCCGCTCCGCGGGAGATCGGCTTCTCCGCCAACCGACGCCTGCTGGGCGTCCAACAACTCAGCCACAATCCAATCCACGCCGCGGAGGCATTCACCGCCGTGCACGACCCCATCATCACCGACACCGGTCACCGCATCGCCGGGATACGCCTGGGTGACCCCCGTGCCCACGCACTCCCGCAAGCCCTGCTGGTCTTTCGGCTGCTGCCCCACGGGTTCCTCAACCGCGATCTCCGCGGCCTGCTCGCCGGCCTGCTCGGCAAGACCCCCGACGAACTCAGCACCGGCCAGATCACCTACGACCTCCGCCGGCTCCGCGCCCACGGCCTGATCACCCGCATCCCCGGCACCCACCGCTACCAGATCACCGACACCGGCAGCCACCACGCCATGCTGCTCACCCACGTCCACACCCGCATACTGCAGCCCGGCCTGGCCCAACTCACCGACCCCGACCCACCCACGCCCAGCCCGCTGCACACCGCCGCCCGCAACTACCAACGCGCCCTCGACCACCTCACCCAAGAGGCCGGATTCGCCGCATACTAAGGTGAATGCTGGTAGGTAGACTTTCAAATGGACACAGAGACTGAGTATCCGCAGGTCAGCAGGGCATAGATCCATTATGGGCAGTCTGGCTACTTACGATCTCCTTAGTAACACCAAACTTGACTCGATCACACCGACTTCGTCGGACCTAGCCTCCCCAGGAAGGGCAACAAGGAGGCCGAAAGATGTCAGGGGTGGCTGCTGCACTCTCCTGTACCGGGACCGGCGACGGGGAGGCAGGCATGACCGCAGAACTCTATGAAGTCACACGCGAGCAACTGGTGGATCGCCGGCGCACTGCTCTGGCGCGGCTCGACATCCCTGAGCGCGAGCTCCGCCAGCGAGCCATCGAGCACGTACTGACACCGGAGGAGCGGGACGCTCTGGCCGAGTTGGAGGAGATCGACTTCCTCTTGGGAGACGATGCGTGACGTTCGATGTCCAGAAAGCCGTGCAGACCTTCGCGCAGGAAATGCAAGACCTTCTGGACGCGGTTATCCCACGTCCCGATGACGTTCCGCCCAAGGATCGCCAAGTACAGGTCCCCTTCATCGAGGGCCGCTACGCGGTCCGGGTCGCGGCTGACCGCGCCAAGGTCGCCCTGACGAAGAACGGGGCGCTTATCGGCTACCTGCGAGTCGTCTTCCAGTGCACCTCAGACACAGCCCACAACTACCTTGTGGTACACAAGTCGATCTTCGAGCTACTCGGATTCTCTGACCGGCAGCCAATCGACCGTTCTCGCCGAGGGGCGCGAACGCTGGCGACGGCGGCAAGTTGGTGCCCCTCGTACGTGACGCTCCGGACGAGGCGGTCCGCGTTCTGGAGGAGTTGGGCTACGAGGTCAGCCTCCCGGCGACTGGCGAGCATAAGCCGAACTCGGTGGCTCTCCAGCGCTGGTAGGCGCGTGATGCGGTCCGGCAGCGCCAGTACCTGAGCCGCTTAAGGGAACCGAACCCTTGACCTGCTCATAGCCGCATCCCGCAGCATCCCGCCTGCAGGCCCGCGGGAGACGTCCGCGTCGACGGGAGCCATTCCCACGAACCGGGGTTTACTGACGGTGAGGTGGGGTAACCAGTTGCAACCACGGTCTTGGTTGCCGGAGCGGGCGGGGGCCGTCAAGAGTGGATCCGGCGTCCTACCGGGGTGCCGTCCGAAGAACGTAGCGGGGACCGAGACCATCCATCGAGACCAGCAGGGAAGGATACACCTTGCATATCTTGTCACGTGAGCCCAAGACGTCAGCGGGCAATGTCCTGGTGAGGATTCGCGAGGACCTCGCCCATACCCGTCAGCAACTCGCCGACACTCCGGACGTGCTGGCACACAAGGTGAGCCTGCCCGCACACGTCAAGAGAAAGGTGCGCACGATGAAGGGAACCGTGCATGCCACGATTGGAGAGGTCAAGCAGAAGCTGCATAAGAGCAGCGAAACGTTGCAGGACAAAGCCGGCGAGGCGACGGTGCAGGCGAGGGGTCTGACCAACCAGGCAGTGGCAAAGCTCCCTACGCCGGTGGCCGGGCGTGTCGAACAATTGACGGAGACGGTGCGGCGACGGCCGGTGCCCGCTGCGGCGGTCGTGCTGGGTGTGCTCATGTCATTGGCGCTGCGAGGTCTACTCCGCAGGAACAGATGATCAAGCCCTTGGGTCTGTTGATCAGTGTCGCTGCCGGAACATGGCCGGGCAATTAAATCCACGAAGAACATGATGAGAAGGGATGGTTCCCGCATGAGCGAGTCAACGGGTGCGGTGGTGGGTGTGTACGGGTCAATGAAGGACGCGGAGGAGGCGGTGCGCACCTTGCTGGAGCAGGGGGTGCCGGCCGGGCAGGTGTCGATCCTGGGGCAGGACCTGCACAGTGAGACGCAGGTCCACGGCTTCGTCACCACCGGGGACGTCGCCAAGACAGGGGCGAAGAGCGGGGCATGGGTGGGTGGGCTGTTCGGTGTGCTGACCGGAGCGGCGCTGCTGTTCGTGCCCGGTGTGGGCGCGCTGGTGGTGCTGGGCCCGCTGGCCGCGGGAGCGCTCGCCGCTGCCGAGGGGGCCGCAGCCGGCGGCGGGCTGGGCGCGGTGCTGGGGCATTTCATCGCCAAGAAGCACGTGCCCAAGTACAGCGGTCACCTGGAGGCGGGGAATTACCTCGTGCTGCGGCACCAACCGCAGGCCTCCGACGCCCGGATACTCCAGCAGGACACGACCCCCGTCGCGGTCGAACACCACGACGATCTCATCACCACGCCCGGAGCCGGCGCACACTGACACCTCCGTCCCCTGACCGGCCCCGGTGGCCGCACAGGAACACCGGGGCCGAGGGGGAGGTGATCACCTCTGGGGCGGGTATGACCGGTCGTTCTCGCTAACAGACAAGGAGAGACCCCCATGAGCAGACGAGTTCCATACCTGGCCGCGCTGCTGGTGTTGGCCGGCTGCGGCGCCGCCCCGGCCGCTGGCGTCTCGGCGGCGGCCGCAACCTCCGCGCCGATGCAGGGGTTGACGGCGGCCCCGACTGTGCTGGCGTCCCCGTCGTGCCGGGTGGTCGATGGGCGCGCTGACGTGCGGTGCACCCCGGGCGCCCTCAACCCGGACGTCACTCAGGACACCATCCACAGCACGATCTGCGTGCCGGGATGGAGCGATAAGGTGCAGCCACCAGCCAGCTACATCACCGCGCTCAAGCTCCGCCAGATGCATGACTTCGGTGAGACAGGCTTACCCCTCAGTTATAAAGAAGATCACCTAGTGTCTCTGTCCATCGGCGGCGCGCCCAGAGATCCGAACAACCTGTTCCCGCAACCCGCAGCGAAGACCACCCAGAAGGAAGAACTTGAAGACCACCTGCACCAGGCTGTGTGCGCCGGTCAGATGACACTGATAGCCGCACAATCGCGGATGCGACACGACTGGACTCATTAAGCTACCTCGAAGGCGTCAGGGCCATCAAAGAGGATGACTCAGGGCTTTCTCCCGACACCGCAGAATTGAAACACCTCGGCCGGGGTGACACCGAGGTCGTTAGGTTCAGGCCGCCACAGCGAAGGCGAGACAATGCCGGGATCGAGCAGTACCAAGCCATTGAAAAAGCGGGCGAACTCCTGCCGGCTGCGAGGGGTGATCGGGGGTGTGGCGTTCTCATTCCAGAGCCGGATAGCCTCTGCCATCACTTCGCCGCCAATGTCTGTCGTGGGGTCCGACATCACCAGATAGCTACCGGAAGGCAGGGCATCCAGCAGCCGGTCCACGATTGTGTACGCTTCAACGTTGTCTAGGATATGTTCCATGACTCCCAGCAGCATGAGCGCGATGGGTTGGGTGAAGTCCAGTGTCCTGGCCGCCGCAGTGAGGATCGTGTCTGGCTCGCGCAAGTCGGCGTGGATATAGTCGGTAAGCCCCTGCGGGGTGCTGGTGAGCAGCGCGCGGGCGTGAGCCAGGATCAGGGGATCGTTGTCGACGTAGACGATGCGGCACTTCGGTTCGGTGGCCTGAGCGACCTCGTGGGTGTTGTTGGCCGTGGGCAAGCCGGTGCCGATGTCAAGGAATTGGCAGATCCGTGCTTCGGCGGCCAGGTGCCAGACCGCGCGGGTCAGGAATCCCCGGACAGCGCGGGCGATGTTGACAATGTCGGGCATCTGGGCAAGAATCCAGTCACCGACCTCTCGATCAGCCGGGTAGTGGTCCTTGCCACCCAGCCAGTAGTTCCAGACCCGCGCCGTGTGCGCCACGCTGGTGTCAATAATCGGAGCCATATCCCGATCGAAGGGATCTGAACTGTTCAGCACGACAGATGTCCCCTTTTCGCCAGTCTGGATAAACACTGCCAGCGCCGACAACACCGTGTGACTGTGGGAAACCGACGTACACTAAACCCGGAGACCCGCGCAGTCCGATGCCGCCCGGACACCGCCTGCGGCGACAGCGACTCCACGGTTGACAAGGTGCTCGGGTAGACCGGCTTGCTCACCGTGCCACCGCACCCATTCGGGCAACAGCGCCTTCGCCGCGACGGTGATCGGATCGTCAAGGATCCAATCGTTGATCAACGAGAGCTGGAATGCGACTCGATGCGGCGAGGCCGAATGCCAGGTATCAGGCAGCGCCCCCTCCATCCACTCCTCCGCCAACGCACCGACGACCTCCGGATCGGGCTCGGCACCGTGCCGCCGCACATACCAGCCGGTGAACGCCTCCACCATCGGATCCGTGTCAAGATCATGATACAATGACCGCGCCGCCGGCAGTGACATTCCCCGCCTCCGCAGCGCATCCGCGAGATCGTGGATGCGGCGGCGCGCCCGGAACCAGTTATCCAGCACCGTCCGCGATTCGCTTCCCCGGAGCATTTCTTCTCCGGAATCACAATGGGCAAGGCAGAGCAGGCGTTCCGCCGTCTCGACCCGCTCCGGCCGTGCGCTCTCCGCCGTATCACCCACATACGCTCGCCACGCGGTGGCCGCCTGCTGCACGTCGTCGAAGACACCCGCATGGACGATCTCGATGAACCCGCACGCGTCGATGTCGAACAGGAACACCGAGCGGTCCACCCCATCGGGATAGGAAAAACCAGCAATCAACGCGATGCGCGTGCCGTAGGCGTCGCGCATCTCCCACACCTCACCGGTGGCCCTGATCCGCGCGAGCTGCCGCAGCCAGTCCGGCTGCTGGCGCACCGCCGCAGCGCCCCGCAACTCCTTCTTCACGCGGCCCAACGCCATCCGCGCTATGGACCGCAGCGCCGGCGACCCGATCGAGGTGAGACCGTGCAACAATCCCCATAGTGGCTCCCACGCGCCGTCCCGGTTGCCCACCTCCTCCCGGATCCGAGCCGCCGCAGCCTCCGTGAGCTCCTCGAACCACCAGTCAAACCGCATCCCCTCGCGTTCCTCATGGAGGATGCGGTGCAGCTCGGCGCCCAACAACTCCGCCGTCGCCTGTTCCAGTTCCCGAGGCCCCCGCGCCGCCATGACGACGCCAGCCCGATCGAGGACAGCCTTCATCGAGGAATCGAACCACTCCGGCCGCCGCCGCGGACTCAACAGCGACTGCATCACCGTCAACGCCGAGCGCGGTTGATCTGCCTGCGTGCCATAGGCGCCACGGCGAGCAGCACCCTGCGGACCAGAGGTGGTCTTGCTTTTCTTGCTCTTACGACCACGAGACACCGGCGACATGCGCACGATGGTAGGGCCGCACGCCGTGGCCACCGAGCGCTGGCCCTCCTCGCACTGAGCGTGAGATAAACTGTACGTACAGTATTACAATCTGCATGAGGATGCGTCGATGACCGCCAGCCGCACGACCACGGGCAGCACCGAACAGGAACAGCGCCGTCCGGGCCGACCGCGCAGCGAACGATCCCGCATGGCGGTACTGCAGGCGACGTCGGAGTTGATGCATGAGGTCGGTCTGCGCGCGATGACGACCGAAGAGATCGCCGCCCGCAGTGGCACCAGCAAGGCGACGATCTACAAGTGGTGGCCGAACAAGTACGCGGTGGCGGTCGAGGCGTTCCTGTCGCAGATGTTCGCCGAGTCGGCCGATCCCGACACCGGCTCCGCGCACGAGGACTTCCGCCTCGCCCTGCGGGGTCTGGTCCGCTTCTACGCCAGCCCGAGCGGTCGGGTCTTCGCCCAGCTCGTCGGGGAGGCGCAGTTCGATCCGGCGGTGGCGGTGGAGTTGCGTGATCGGCTGGTGGGCTCGCGGCGGCACTTGGTGCGGGCGATCTGGGATCGCGGTGTCGCGCGCGGTGAGTTGCGTGCCGATGCCGACCCCGAGGTCGCCATCGACGTGATGTTCGGGCCCGCGATGTACCGGCTGGTCGCGGGGCATGCGCCGCTGGATGAGACGGCAGCCGACGCGATCGTCGAGATGGCAATGCGCGGCCTGGCTCGCTGAGACCGGCTGAGACTGACGTCACCGGCCGGACGGGAACAGGTGGGTCGCTCCAGTCGCTGGACGAGGTGGAAACTATACGTTCAGTTTCAATCGAGACCGATGACGACGGAGGACAGCGACATGACGATCCACAGCGGGCTGGCCCAGGGGGCGACCGGGCAGCGGCGGCAGATCTTCGGCGAGCTCGCCGCAGTGGAGCTCAGGCACGCCGCGCACTGGGCGGACAAGCTCACCGAGCTGGGCGAGCCCGTCAACTACTCGTCGGTGGGGCGGCCGCGCTGCTGGTCTTCGGGATCGGACACCTGATCGGCGCGAACCTCTGACCCCAGATTGGACGTAGTCGTGATGACCACACTGCACCAGGGCGCGCCATCGCATGCGGCAGGCAGCGCGCCGGGCGGTGCCGCGGCTGTCATGAACGCTCGCCATCCCGGTCTCGCGCTGGCGTTGATCCTGGTGGCCTCGTTCATGGTCGTCCTGGACTTCAGCATCGTGAACGTGGCGCTGCCCTCCATCGAACGGGAACTGGGCCTGGCGGCCGCAGCGATGCAGTGGGTGGTCACCAGCTACGCGATCACCTTCGGCGGCCTGCTGATCCTGGGCGGGCGTGCCGCCGACCTGTTCGGCCGCCGGCGCCTGTTCGTCGCCGGGCTGGTGATCTTTTCCGTCGCATCACTGGCCGGTGGCCTGGCACGCGACCCGGCGCTGCTGTTCGCCTCGCGCGCCGCGCAGGGCGCCGGTGCCGCGCTGGTGGCACCCGCCGCGCTCTCCCTGATCACCACCGGCTTCGACGAAGGCCCACCGCGCACGCGCGCGCTGGGGATGTACGGCGCGACCGCGTCGGTCGGCTTCGTGGCCGGTCAGGTCCTCGGCGGGGTACTCATGCAGTTCACCAGCTGGCGGGCGGTGTTCCTGGTCAACGTACCCGTCGGACTGCTGGCCGCGGTGCTGGCGCCCCTGCTGCTCGCCGAGTCGCGCCAGCCCCACGCCGGACGCCGGCTCGACGCCGGCGGCGCCGTGCTCATCACCGCCGCCGCAGCCGCGCTCGTGTTCGCCGTGTCGCAGGCCGACGTCCTGGGCTGGGCCTCCCCTAGCATCCTCGGGGCACTGGCACTCTCCACCATCGCCGCTGGCGCTTTCCTCGTTCTCGAGCGGCGACACCCCGACCCGCTCATTCGCCCCGACCTGATGCAGCGACCGAGCCTGCGCACGGCTGGCACCCTGAACCTGCTGCTGGGCCTGTGGAACGCCGGGGAGATGCTGGTGCTGTCGCTGTATTTCCAGCAGGTACTCGGCGACACACCGCTGGTGACCGGGCTGGCCATCGCGCCACAAGGCATCATCGGGTTCACTGCGGGCGCGTTCGGCGCCCGGCTGGCCCGCCGCATCGGGATCCGACGCATGCTGGTGCTCACCAGCGCCATCGCCGCGACCGGGTTCCTCCTGCTCACTCACCTCCCGGACGATGGCCACTACAGCCCGCTGCTCGCCGCGGTGATACTGGTCGGCTTCGGCACCGCCGGCACCGCGTTCGGGACAATGGTCACCGCCACCGCCGGTGTCGCCGAACACGACCAGGGCGTGGTCGGTGGCGTCATCAACACCAGCCGCCAGATCGGCGCGGCCCTCGGCGCGGCGCTGCTGCCCGCCGTCGCCGAGGCCGTCAACCACGGTGACCCAGCAGCCGGCGCTAGCGGCGACAGGGCCGCCATGCTCGTGGCCGCCCTCGCCGCGACACTAGCCACCCTGATCGCGTGGTGGCGCGGCCAACACCCGCTCCCCCACGCCTCTCGCGACCACAGACGCCAGCCGCCCCGCCCGTCATGTATGACGGCGGCCGCACGCTGGGGCTGGCCCGTGAGTTCACCTCCACCGGCGCACGTGGTTGCACCTGTGCGTGTCGGTCCGGGAGGGTGAGAGGAGGACTGGTTAGGGTGTGCGGGTGCGGTTGCAACCGGTGTCCTCGTCACAATCTGAGGTACCAGTCTCTGGGGAGTCCGCGCTGGCGCAGCTCCTCGCCGAGGGTGTGACCTGGGGCGACGCGGCCGTGTGGCTTCCACAGTTGCCGAGCGCAAGTGTCGATTTGTTCTTCACGTCGCCTCCCTACGCCGACGCCCGGGCTTACTCCCGGATCCACCCTGACCGTTACGTTGAGTGGTTCCTACCGTTTGCGCGCGCAATGTACAATGCGACCTGCGAGTCCGGTTCACTCGTGTTGAACATCAAGAACCGAGTCGCCAAGAACGGCCCGCTCAAAGGTCAACGCCACCCCTACGTCTACCAGCTCGTCATCGCGCTGCAGAATATGGGCTGGCGGTGGCTGGAAACCTACATCTGGGCCAAACCAAATGCGGTGCCCGGCCGGTTCGGACCCCGAACCAAGGACGCCTACGAGTACGTCTATCACTTCGCCCGCGGAGCGAAACCGTACTTTGACCTGAACGCCATCCGGGTGCCTTACAAGACCAGCACGGTTGAGATCGACCGCCGGAAGCTCGACGCTCACGGCCGGCGGAACACTGCGGCAGGGTTCGGCCGCGACCGCACCACGACCTATCGCCATGGCGGCGCTGACCCGGGGAACGTGGTCAGTGTGCCCCAGACCTATAACCAGCACTACGGCGTGGCGCACACCGCTGCGATGCCCGAAGGCCTCGCGTCCTTCTTCATCAGCGCCACCTGTCCCCCCAATGGCATCGTCATCGACCCGTTCGCTGGCGGTGGCACAACGATCGTAGTAGCGCGCCGCCATGGCCGCCGTGCCGGCGGCCTGGAACTGCACCAGAACTTCGCCACCGAGGCGCAACACCGCATTGCGACCAACCAGGCCGACAACATCCCCGGATCACTCGTGGACGCCGGCTGAGTTGCCCAGCATCGAGGAGACCGTCCACAAGATTCTCACAGCCCCGAGCTGGGATAAACGCGTCGCCCAGATCAGGCTCGTGACACACAATCACGGTACAGCCGACCACTCACAAATCTGGGCACGCGTCGCCCGCGAGGGCTACGTACCCCACCTGGCCCCTGACTTTGCCTACATTCACCAAGCCCCATTCTACGAGACCGACTACTTCCGGGATGTCTACGCCACCGCTGTCGCCGCAACTGAGAATTTCGCCCGTGTGGACCCCGCGTCGCTCACCCGCGTCCTCGAAGACGACCCCCGGACGTTGCTCGTGCTGCGGACCGTCGTCGGACTGACCAAGGAAAAATTCGCCCACTCCACCACACTCGTCGGCGAGCACTGGACCGGGTTCGAGACCGTGGATCGCAGAGCCGCTTTCGGCGAGAGAGCGGGTAGCCTGCCCGCTGCCGCAGCCGATTTCAAGCACTTGACTGGCTGGACCGAGGTTGCACCGGGCCTGAAGCTCGGCAAACACCTCAGGCGGGTAATCCGGCCGTGCCGCGTCGTAGAGGACGGCGATTGCATCGAACACCGTCCGTGCCTGTTCGCGAGGGTCGATGAGGCCCCTCGGCAGCGGCACATAAGGCAGACGTTTCGCTCGTGCAGCCCGGCCCTCGTCCTCAGCCACGAACATGAGCTTATCAATTGGATCAGCGCCTGACCCCAGTGCGACTGCAGCCTCGGCAGCTCGGCGGCAGGCGGTCACAGCATCCGGTTGACGCATCTCCTCGCTGTTGTGGGCGCTGTTCGCTGAGATGGAACGCACCTATACCGCCGAACGCGCCGCGCACGCCCGCACGTCGCCGAAGCCGCCGGTCGGCGCGCCGGCCGCCCCATCGCCCACCCCGCAGACAAGATCGAGTACGCGCGGCTACTCCACGGCCGGGGCCACAGCCCTGGCCAGATCGCCACCAACACCGCGATCCCCAAGCCGTCCCTGCACCGCTACCTCACCGATGTTCAACCGATAGTCTGCCCGGGTGGCCATCGATCTCCCCGAGACCGACCTCACCCGCGTCCAGCGCTGGTGCCAGCAGCGGATCCCCGAGCGTGCACGGCATCAGGTACGCCTAGAGCACGAGATCCGCGGCCACGACGTGATCCTGGTGGAACGCCGGGTGCCCTGGGACGCCCCCGACACACCGTTCGGCCCGCAATGGACCGCCCGTCCCCTCGCGCGACTGCGTCACAGCGCTGCGGGATGGCGACTGTACTGGCCCGACCGCAACACCCGCTGGCACCTCATCGACGACGTGCCGGCCGCGACCAGCGTCATGCCACTGCTGGAAGCCGTTGACGACCCCCGGCGCGCGTTCCATGGATAGCTTTTAAATCCTGCTCACCCCGCGTCACCTAGGCCCGGACTGAGTCATATCCGATCCTTATCGACACACGTTCAACCTCGGCGCCTGCCCAACGAGACCGTCAAGACGTCCTCATCTACCGATGGCCGGACGGTGCTGCTGGCTCGTGTGGAAGAAGATGACCGGCTGCAGAATGGCTGCGGAGGTGATCTACGTCGTCGCTCGAGAGAGCATGCCCAGTCTGCGGCAGGTGATGCTGGACCGCACTGACGCCAGATCCCTGGCGGAGTTCTACCGACGCCTTCTGGGGTTGGTCTACCGGCCGGGTGAGGAGCCACCGGAGGCGAGAGAAGTCGATGAGCGTGGCGGCGACTGGCTGGCGCTGAAAACCCCGGACGGTGTTCCACAGCTGGCCTTCCAGCAGGTCAGTGAATTGCCGGAAGCGACCTGGCCGGACAACGCTATCTTCGTCGCCTAACCGGTGACCAGACCAAGAGCCGCCCCCACACCGATCGCCCTCATTCGCTCAAGGAGCCACTGACCGTGCGCGGGTGCTGGCGCAGGCCACGCCCGAGCGGCCCGTAAACGGATCCCCAGCGGGATCCAGTAATGGCGTGCCCGTGGATGACGATGTCCGGCGTACGGTCGCTTTGGTGGCTGGGGGTGGCGTGTTCAGCGGTGGTGGTTGCTCAGGGGCACCAGGGGCGACGTGCCGCATGCGACGACGATTGTAGTCACTAAATAACTGGCGCGGTGTATGTCAGAGGGCACCCTCGAGGCGATCTCTCGCATCACCGTCTCGGCGTCGGTCAGGTTGACGCTCCCATTGAAGTGAGCAGTCGTGGGTGGCACGGGTTTACTCCTGATGAGCGCGAAGAACGAAAGACGATATACCGCGCACCGCTGCGTCGACGGCTTCGAATCCGTCGCGCCGCATCTGGTCCTCGTAATCGGCCACCGCCGACAGCAGGTCAAGTTCTCCGCGATCGACAGCGATGAACTTGGCCGCGAGCCGGCGCGCGTCTTGGAACGCGGTGTTGGCCCCGGAGCCCCCGTTCGGGGGCATGGCGTGAATGGCGTCGCCCAGCAGCGTCACGGTGCTGGGCGGCCACGGTTCGCCGGGGATCGCCGTGGCCACCTGCACGCTGTAGCTCTGCTCGGGCCACGCTTGGTCGATGATCAGTCGCAGGTCCGGATGGGCGCGGCGGGTCAGCTCGGTGACCAGCGCCCACATCTCGGCGCCGGTGGCGGTGTGCAGATCGACGCCGGACCGGTCAACTCGCTCTCGGCCGGGCAGCACCGCCCACATCACGTAGTCCTCGGTGTCGCCGGGATCGAAACCGGGCAACAGCCGCGCCGCCGCCACCGTCGGCGGCTCCTGGAACCGGACGACCCCGAGGATCATGCCCACCTCATCGAGCTCGGTGATGGTGAAGCTGCCCTCGATCAGGTCCAGTATGCCGGTTGCCAGCACCTGGGCGGTCAGCGGGGTCTTGCCGCCCAGCCATCGAATCCCGGTGTCGGCGACCCCGGCGTTCGGCAGGTACTGCCGGCGCACCACCGAGCCGACGCCGTCCGCGCCGACCAAGACGTCCGCGACGTCGGTGCCACCGTCGGCGAACATAGCGCGAACACCGCCGTCCGGGCGCGGCTCGTAGCGCACCAGCTCCTTTCCGAACCGCACCCGATCGGCGACGCCCGACATCAGCAGGCGGCGCACCAGCCAGCGGCTCGCCGGCCATCCCGGCCGCGCCTTGTCCGGGATACCGTCCGTGCCGGTGAACGGGCGCTTCTCAAGGAGCCCCCAGCGGCCGTCCACCTGGCCGATCTCCCGACGGCTCTCGCTCGGCGGGCCTGTGGTCGCCTCGAAGAAGGCGAACTGCTCCGCCGACAGGCACGCACGCAGCGCGCGCACACCTCGGTCGTCAACGTGGAAGCGGGCGCCCTGGGCGCGGGAGTCGGACGCCGGATCGCGCTCGTACACGATCACGTCCACTCCGGCTCGAGCTAGCGCGCTGGCCAGGGCCAGCCCGCCGAGCCCAGCACCGATGACCATCACCCGTAATGGCATGACTCTCCTCGGCCGCGTGTCGGACTCCGTAGCGCCAGAAAACCACAGCAAGTGCAAATTTTAACCTATGCAGATTAAGTCTCGCTCAAGTATCGCACTAAGTCTCGCTCAAGTATCGCACTAATGAATCTTAAAGTAATAAGTAATCCATTCGAGTGAATGTTTGTAGAGCACCGCGTGTCGTTCCGGTCGAATTGTGTCGCCGATTAGCCTGGGGTTGTGCGCGATGAGGATGACGCTTTTCGAGCGATGGCGGGTCGGTTGGCGATTTTGATCGATATGCCGCCGATCACGGCCTGCCGCTGATCGATTTCGTCAAGGGTCAGCGCAAGGACGACGTCATGCACGAGTACCTGGCCCCATCCGACGGTTCGGAGGGAGTGTTGTTCATCGGTCGGGCACAGGAGAAGGCCCGGATCTTCCGCACTGAGAAGCGGCGCAACTCCACCACGGGGTGGCTTACCCGTGGATCGTGACCGCGACTGCCATGGTCAATCACTTCTACTTCGCCAAGATGGCGCCATCTTTCTGACCCACAGGGGCGAGCTGATCTCCGTACAGCACGCCCACCTCGTAAAGACTCTGCTGTTCACACGGCACCGCCCCTCGATCCTCGTACTCAACTTCTGCGGATCACTGACCCTGCACCTACCCGCGCAGCGGGTAGCGGCCGCGGTCATGTGCTGGCCTGACCGCGTAAATAATAAGCAGTGCCGGGAGTTCACCGGACTCCTATACCGAGGGCTCGCCGCCGGGCGCTCGATTGAGCCAGCATGGACAAAGCGCAGATCACGATCCCTCGCCATGGCGGGCTTGCTTTGCCGCAGCGCTCCGGTGACACCTCGGCCCGACCGCAGTGATCGAGACCGAACCCCTCGGTGGGGACCTCGACAGCGATACGGGGTGTGCCGTGCGGGCGACGTCGAGGACATCGGCGCCTCCCTCGAGTAACACCACCGTCACGCTCACCCGCGCCCAGCGCACCAACGCCGACACCGACCGGCCCCCCACCGACACCGACGAACCACCCTATCTAACCCGCCTCGCCTGGGTGGTCCCTCTCGTGGGGGATCACCCAGGACCTCCACCCGATCTTCACCAATCGCCCTGCTGCCTGGTGACAGCCGAAGGGGGAGGAACGAGATGACCCTCGTCATCACCGGTAGCCTGACCAGCGACCCCGAACTCCGCTTCACCCCCAGCGGCACCGCGATAGCCAACCTCACCGTCGCGACCACGCCCCGCCGGTTCGACAAGGCCTCGGGCGGCTGGGCGGACGGTGAGGCCCTCTTCCTGCGCTGCACCGTGTAGCGCCAGGCCGCCGAGAGCCTGACTCGGGGTTCCCGCGTCGTGGTCACCGGACGGCTGCGCTCCAGAACCTACGAAACCCGCGAGGGCGACACGCGCACCACCTTGGAGCTTGACGTGGAGGACGTCGGCGCCTCGCTTAAGTTCGCCACCGTCACGGTCACTCGCGCCCAGCGCACCAGCGGCAACGCCGACCGGCCCACCGACACCGACGAACCACCGTTCTGATCCGCCTCGCGTGGGTGGCCTCTCCTGTGGGGGCCACCCAGGTTTTCCCGCACCTGTCCCGGTTCCTCGGTCACGGGAGGGGTCCCGAGATGATCAGGCAACCCCGCGTCCCGCGAATTTCCGTCGTGTCGGCTGTGGGGTTGCCCGTATCGTCGGCCGTGACGTTACACGGGGGTGATTGTGGCTCACGTCTTCATCAGCTATGCCACCCCGGACCGGCCGGTCGCCGATGAGGTGTCGAGTTGGCTGCGGGCAGCCGGTCACGAGCCGTTTCTCGATCATGATCTTCGCGACGGGATCGGCGTCGGTGAGGACTGGGAGCAACGCCTCTACGGCGAGTTGCGGCGGGCTGATGCGGTGATCGGGGTGGTGACGTCGTCGTTTGTGGCGTCGAACTGGTGTTCCGCTGAGGTGGGGATCGCGGGTGCGCTGGGGTGCCGGCTGATTCCGTTGCGCGCTGAGGCTGGCGTGGTGCATCCGCTGATGCCGCGCCTGCAGTACGCGGACTACGAGGCTGGTCCCGAGCAAGCCCGTGTCCGAGTGCTGCAGGCGGTGCGGTTGCTGGATGACGGGGAAGGTGTGTGGCGGGAGGGCGAGAATCCCTTCCCGGGGTTGGAGCCGTTCACCGCAGAGCTGAGCCGGGTGTTTTTCGGTCGCGCTGGGGAGGCTCGCGAGGTGGGCAACCGGTTGCGCGCCCTGGGCGGCACTGGTGGGGTGCTGGCCATCGTTGGGCCGTCGGGCTGTGGGAAGTCCTCGCTGCTCAACGCTGCGGTGGTCCCGCTGCTCGACAGTGACCCAGCATGGCTGACCGTGCCGACACTGGTGCCGGGAACCGATCCGCTGCCTGAGCTGGCCCGGGTGCTGGCGGCTACCGCCCACCGTCGGGGGATGGGCTGGTCAGCCAGCGATGTCCGCGGCAGGCTCGACGCTGGCACCGAGGGTCTCCGGGATGTGGCCGAGGATCTGCTAGTCGCCGGCCCGGGCACGCGGCGGCGGCTGCTGGTGACGATCGATCAGGCCGAGGAGTTGTTCACCCGAACGACCTTGGCCGCCCGGCAGCGATTCGCGCGGCTGCTGCGCGACGCGGTCGCTGGTCCAGTGCAGGTTGTTGTGGCGATGCGGTCGGAGTTCCTTGATGACCTGCGTCATCTCCCCGAGTTGGCTGGTGTGTCGATCGAGGCTTATGTGTTAAGCCCGTTGGACCGGGAGATGTTGCGCGATGTCATCGAGGGGCCCGCCACAGTGGCCAGGCTTCGTCTTGATGACGGACTGGCGGCTACGCTGGTCGCCGAGACCGACAGCGGAGAGGCCCTGCCCCTGCTTGCCTTCATCCTGCGCGAGTTGGCTGATGGCCTGTCCGCCGGAGGGATTGACCCTGTCCCACTACCACGACCTCGGTGGTGTCCAGGGAGCACTGACCCGGCATGCCGATGCCGCGCTCGCCGAGGCGGTCCGGGCCAGCGGCCTGACCGAACGCGAGGTGCTGGCCGGGCTCACCCGCCTGGTCACCGTTGATGCCACCGGCCGCCGCACCGACGGCGAATCAGGCTTACCAGCCTCGCTGTGCCGCTGCGTGTCGCGTGCGGGTCTTCGTCGAGCGCCGCCTACTGCTCA